>JBBMRB010000004.1:0-287324 GCA_038900335.1 Gammaproteobacteria bacterium AS21
TGGTGGAGCCAAGGAGATTCGAACTCCTGACCTCAACGCTGCCAGCGTCGCGCTCTACCAGCTGAGCTATGGCCCCATCGATTAAATATCATTAGAGGCGCGTATTCTGCCATATCCTTAATTTAAATCAATAGCTAAGTCGTTAAAATTAATATTAATCTTTTCGCTTAGCTATTGTGTGCATAAGACTTAGCTGTGCCTGGTTATTGTTGCAACGCTTTATATTCTTTTTCCCAGCGCTTGTTCTCTTTTTTCGAGGGGGCGCCTAGCGTGTTTAAAGCATGCCTTACTCTGGCTCTGCTCATGTCAGGTCCTAAGATGGACATAGAATCAACAACCGACACGCTTTGGCTGCTGCCGGATATGGCAACAAATAATGGGAACAAGAAGTCCCTTATTTTTAGCTCCATATTATCTGCTAAAGTTTTTAGGCAGGTAAATACCGAGTCTTTGTCCCACTGGTTGTGAGTGTCTAATTGCCATGCACTAAATTGCAAAACTTTGCGGATGGTTTCTTGCTCTAGGCTTTTATGAGTAAAGTCTGCTGGTTTGATATCAAGCATGCCTGCTAAGAAGAAGCCTGCCAGTGGTGCAACATCAGAAAACGTGTCTACTCTGCTTTGAATCAGCGGAATGATCTGTGATAAGTAATCTGAGTTTAAGGCCCATTTTTGGTATTGTGCAGCAAACTCAGCGCTATCTAAATTTTCCCTAATCCACAGGCCGTTTAACCAAGCTAGTTTAGTTTGATCAAAGATAGGCCCGCCTAGAGAAACTCTTTGGATATCAAAATTATCAAACATTTCTTGGCGAGAAAATTTCTCTCTCTCATCGGGCATTGACCAACCCATGCGAGCAAGATAGTTCAGTAAGCCCTCTGGTAAAAAGCCCATACGTTGATAGTATAGTATGCTGGTTGGGTTTTTACGTTTAGATAGTTTTGATTTATCAGGGTTACGCAGTAGTGGCATATGGCATAAAGTCGGCATATCCCAATTGAAGTATTTATATAATAATTGGTGTTTAGGTGCTGAGTTGATCCATTCTTCGCCGCGTAATACGTGGCTTATTTTCATCAAGTGATCATCTACGACATTGGCTAGATGGTAGGTGGGCATGCCATCTGATTTTAATAGAATTTGAGCATCAATCATCGACCATTCAATTTCTATCGTACCACGTAGCATGTCATCAAAGGTGCAGGTGCCTTGTTCAGGGATTTTCATACGGACGACGAAAGGCGCACCTGCTTGCTCACGACGTGTCTGTTCTTCGCTGCTTAAGGCAAGCGCATCTTGTTGCATAGCCGCTGGCAAGCCTTTTTCGCGCCTGTCAGCTCTAATCGCATCTAGCTCTTCGCTGCTTAGGTAGCATTTAAACGCGTGGCCTTCATCTAATAGTTGTTGCGCATATTTAGCGTAAATATCTCTGCGCTCACTTTGTCTATATGGCCCGTATTCGCCGCCGACATCTGGGCCCTCATCCCAATCTAAACCAAGCCATCTCAATGAATCTAGTATGGTTTGCTCTGATTCACTCGTGCTTCTGGTTTGGTCTGTATCTTCTATTCGAAGAATGAATTTGCCTTGTCGTTGTCTAGCAAAAGCTAGGTTGAAAAGAGCGATATATGCGGTGCCAACGTGCGGGTCACCCGTTGGCGAAGGTGCTATGCGTGTGCGAACAGTCATGTTTGTCCTGCTAAAATGATTATTTAAATAAAATATTATACCTGCGCACTAAATATGAAGAAAGGTTTTGTCGTGCAAGTAAAAATATATCTTCCAAATATTGCCAAGGTATGGGCTTTTTGTGCTGTTGTGCTTGTCTTTGAGTGTTTTTCTGCTTTTTTAATATAAACTGAATCTAGTTATGTCTGCTCTTCGTATACTAAGGTAGCAATCGTTATTGATAGCTCTTTTACTTTGTATATGATGAGGTTTGTATGAGAAATATATTAGTTAGATCCTTTGTTGTGGCTATGTTATCAGTCTTCGCCATGACATCTTTTGCAGCGTCAAAACCACTATTCGTTAAAAACGGTGTTGTTATCAAGGGGTATGATACCGTCGCTTATTTCACGCAAGGCAAAGCAGTTAAGGGCAATAAAGCCATTACGGCGACTTATTTAGGTGAGACATGGCGTTTTTCCTCGCAAGAGCACAAGGCCTTATTTGTTGCAGACCCTGCAGCTTATGCTCCACAATATGGAGGCTACTGTGCATTTGCTATGGCGAATGATAATATCGCACCGATAGACCCTGAGGCATTTACTATTGTTGATGGAAAATTGTATTTAAACTATAGCAAGAAAGTCAGAACTCGCTGGCAGCAAGATACCGCCGGCTATATTGTTGAGGCTGACGGTTTTTGGGCTCAAAAGTAGTATGTGTGATAATAGACAAGCCGCTAATTGATTAGCGGCTTTTTTTTGACTGTTATTTAAGGTGTGATTGGTTATTGAAATTGGGACTATGTAGTTAGCAATAAATGGGTCTTATCGCATTGTGTGGCAAAGGGTATTATTTGTTTTTATAAAAAGCGGTGAGAAATGCTAATGAATAATAAAGCCAGGGAGTTGTTGAGTGTCTGTCCTCTAGATTGTCCTGATACTTGTAGTTTAAAGGTCAGTGTTATCGATGATCAAATTGTTAAAGTCAGAGGCTCCACTGTCAATCCCATAACGGGTGGCGGTATTTGTAAAAAAGTTGCTAAATATTATCCTGATTTTGTGCACGGTAAAGATAGGTTAAAGACGCCTTTGTTAAGAGTGGGTCCTAAAGGCTCTGGTCAATATCAAGAGGTGTCTTGGCAGCGGGCAATCGATAAAATTCATCAACAATTTAGTAACATCATTAGTAAAAAAGGTGCTAAAAGCATCCTGCCGTTAAATTATGCAGGCCCACATGGTAAGTTGGCTGGCGGTTCAATGGATTGTCGTTTTTTTGCAGCGTTAGGTGCTACTGATTTAAATAGATCGCCGCTGTGTGGCGGTGTGCGCTCGCTAGCATATCGCTCTATGTTTGGCAGTGCGCCAGGTATGCCACCTGAGCAGGTTGTGTATAGTGAGTTGATCATTGTATGGGGCAGTAATATCACAGTGTCAAACTTGCACTTAATGAGGTTGATTAATCAGGCTCGTAAAAAAGGCGCTAAATTAGTTGTTATAGACCCAAGAAAAACGCAAATAGCACAAAAAGCAGATGTTTACTTGCAGGTAAAGCCAGGTACTGATGTGCTGTTAGCAATGAAGCTGATGGCTTGTTTAGATACACAGGGCGTTATAGATCAGAGCAGGCTAGCACAAGGTAGGGGTGCGCAAATTTATTTGGATCATGCAAAAAAATATATTGATTTAGATGTTCAAAAAAAATGTAATGTTAATGCGGCTGGTTTTGAAGAATTGTTGGCGCTGTGCTGTTCAGCTAATAGTATAGCATTGACTACGGGGGTGGGTCTTGAAAGAACAAGAAATGGTGGTGCTGCCATTAGAGCTGCTTTGGCGATCCCCGCTTTAATTGGCAAGCTAGGCAATAAAGGCCATGGTGTTTTAGGTAGTTACGGCTCGTTATTTACTAGTAATAATAAGTATCGTCAATTAGAAAATACTAAAGATAATGCTCAGTTAAGAGTGTTTAATATCGTTGATGTGGCAAATCACTTGCTAGATCGAGATTGTGAGCAGTCTATAGATGCGGTATTTATTTATAATCACAATCCTGTGGCGACTCATCCTGATCAAAACAAAATGCGGCGAGCGCTAGCTCAGCAAGAGTTATTTGTGGTGGGTTGTGATGTGCAGATGAATGACAGTATGAGCTATGCCGATGTTATTCTGCCGGCATCTACTCACTTTGAGCATGATGATGTGTATAGCGCATACGGGCACGGCTATTTACAAAGAGCTGAGCCGGTGATTAGCCGTGTTGGTGAATCTTTGCCTAATACTGAAATATTTAGAAGGCTGGCTAAGCGCTTTGGATTTGATCACAGTGAGTTTTGCCAAACGGATGATGAGTTGATGGCACAAGCTTTTGAGATAGATAAAAGTTACGGTGTTGCTAGTGCCGCGCAATTAAAAACTGACACTGTGCTGGCTATGCAAACAACGGATTATCGCTGGTTAAGCGCTGAGACGTTAAATACCCCATCTGGTTTGATAGAGTTTTATTCAGATCAATTACACAGTGATTATAATGCCGCTTTACCTGAGTATAGGGAAATTGAGTGCTCAGGCGGCTATATATTAATATCACCTGCTTCTAATGATCGAATAAATGCAACCTTTGGGGCGAGCACTAAAACCGAAAGAGAATTGCTAGAAATAAACCCTGTCGATGCCCAAGCTGAAAATGTCGGTGATGGCGAAACAGTATTTGTTTTTAATGATTTGGGTGAGGTTGAATTAACGGTGAGTGTCACAAGTGATGTTGCAGCGGGTGTGCTTTGTGTTACTAAAGGTGCTTGGTGTGCCAGTAGCTTAACAGGGCAGACGGTTAATGCACTGATTAGTAATTTAAGTAAAACAGATATTGCTGATGGTGCCGCCTATTACGATACGTTTGTTAAAATCAAAAAAATAGTTAACTAAAAAACAGGCGAAAAAAAACCAGCTTAAGCTGGTTTTTTTATAGCAAAAATTACTTTTTAACGTAATCTCGAGCCTTAGGTCCGGTGTAAAGTTGGCGAGGTCTGCCAATTTTATTAGGTTCTGAGTGGAATTCATTCCAATGAGAAATCCAGCCGATCGTTCTAGATAATGCAAAGATAACAGTGAACATGCTGCTTGGGATGCCGATTGCTTTCAAAATGATACCAGAGTAGAAGTCTACATTCGGGTAGAGCTTGCGTTTGACAAAGTACTCATCTCTTAGTGCAATTTGCTCAAGTTCTTTTGCTATTTCTAATAGCGGATCATCAATAATTCCAAGTTCAGCAAGTACTTCATCACATGATTTTTTCATGACGTTAGCGCGAGGGTCAAAGTTGCGATAGACGCGATGACCAAAGCCCATCAGTCTGAAGCTGTCGTTAGGATCTTTGGCTTTTGCGATAAAATCAGGGATGTTTTTAACATCGCCAATCTCTTCTAGCATGTTCAAAACGGCTTCATTGGCACCGCCATGGGCAGGTCCCCATAATGTGGCAACACCGGCTGCGATACAGGCAAATGGATTCGCACCCGATGAGCCTGCTAAGCGAACGGTAGATGTTGATGCGTTTTGCTCATGATCTGCGTGTAATAAAAAGATTCTGTCCATTGCTTTAGCAAGCACTGGGTTGGGAACGTATTCTTCACAAGGGTTGCCAAACATCATATGCAAGAAGTTTTCTGCGTAAGTAAGATCATTTCTTGGATACTGAAATGGCATGCCAATGCTGTATTTATAACACATTGCTGCAATTGTAGGCATTTTCGCGATTAGGCGAAAAGCGCAAACTTCACGGTGTTGTGCATCGTTAATGTCTAAAGAGTCGTGGTAGAAAGCTGAGAGCGCGCCAACGACCGCAACCATGATGGCCATTGGGTGGGCGTCACGACGAAAACCTTGGAAGAAATGATGCATTTGCTCATGCACCATAGTGTGGCCTTTAACGGTAGTGATGAAGCTATTGAGTTCTTCTTCGCTTGGTAGCTCGCCATTAAGAAGCAGGTAGCAAGTCTCAAGGTAGTTAGATTTTTCGGCTAATTGCTCAATAGGGTAACCTGCATGAAGTAGAATGCCCTTTTCGCCATCGATATAAGTGATTTTTGACTCGCACGCAGCAGTCGATACAAAACCTGGGTCATAAGTAAATAAACCGTGGCTAGTTAAAGGTCGAACATCTACTACATCTGGCCCTTCGGAACCTGTATATACCGGTAATTCTATTACCCCATCAAAGCCATCAACGGTTAGTTTGGCAGTTTTATCGGTCATATATGTGCTCCTTAAAAGTATATAAATAAATGGCTTAGTAATGGTTCAAGAAATTATAAAAATGACGACCATTTTTGTTTTACTGTGCCGTAAAGATTAGGGATGAGACTGATTTATCAATAAAAACAGTATCGGTATTTAATGTAAGTGACAGCATTGTGCCTTTATGTTTACGTCGAATCAATCATTCCTTAGTCTAAATAGACTAAATTATAGGGCGTCTATCATCATTTCTTTTTAGGATTAACAGCACGCTTTATGATTGTATGTGCTTTATAAAGTGTATCCTAAATATCTGTAATTGGTATATCTGTTGTCTTTTAGGGCGAGATAAACTTCAGTGTTTATATTTTTTGGCTGTAAATAATATTGTCTGTTTTTTGTGCATCATGTTGATTGTTATAAAAAACTTATTAGTGTGCCACTAAGTTGTTAACACTTGATTGTTAAATTAAGATGAAATAGCTATAATGCGCGGGCAGTTTAGCTGCTTAAAAGAAGGATGGGCAAACGTAAAGACAAGTAGCAGATCTGTCCCTTAACCTTGTTCATAGAAACGATAACAAGTGTGAAATGAGCCGTGAATAAAAAAAGACCAGTAAATTTAGATTTAAATACCATTCATATGCCGCTTCCTGCGGTAACTTCGATCTTACATCGTATATCAGGTATTGCATTGTTTTTTGGTGCGGTATTCTTAATATACATATTGGGGTTATCTCTAGAGTCTGAAGCGGGTTTCCAACAATCAGTGACTATAATGGAAGAAAGTTTCTTCGCCAAGCTTATCGCCTGGGGACTTTTGTCTGCATTGATTTATCACAGTGTAGTTGGCATTAAGCATCTATTTATGGATGCTGGACACTTCGAAGAACTCGAAAGTGGTATGTTAGCTGCCAAAATAGCTCTAGCGGTTGCTGGAGTATTAATTATAATAGCGGGGGTCTGGGTATGGTAACTAATGTAACTAGCTTTGGACGAAGTGGCTTGTACGATTGGATGGTGCAACGTGTAACCGCTGTTATTATGCTCGCTTACACATTGTTTATAGTTGGGTATTTGCTGTCACATCCAGATTTGGATTTTAGTCAGTGGCAAGCATTATTTGAAAACCTAGCAATGCGAATATTTACACTGTTAGTTGTAGTATCTTTCGCTGCCCACGCTTGGATTGGTTTGTGGTGTGTCACCACTGATTATATACCAATGACAGGTCTTCGTTTTGTTGTTCAAGCCGGTACGGGTTTAATGACCTTTATCTATGTTGCTTGGGCTGTTCAAATAATTTGGGGTATATAAATAAATGAGTAACCTTCGTACATTAACGTTTGACGGTATCGTCATCGGTGGTGGTGGTGCTGGTATGCGCGCAGCACTGCAACTTGCTCAAGGTGGTTTGAAAACTGCTTGTATCACAAAAGTGTTTCCTACTAGATCTCATACCGTATCGGCACAAGGTGGTATTACCTGTGCGATCGCAAGTTCTGATCCAAATGATGATTGGCGCTGGCACATGTATGACACAGTTAAAGGTTCTGATTACATTGGTGATCAGGATGCGATTGAATATATGTGTCAAATTGGGCCGCAGGCGGTATTTGAATTAGATCATATGGGTATGCCTTTTTCTAGAACTGAAGAGGGGCGTATTTATCAAAGACCTTTTGGTGGTCAATCTAAGAATTTTGGTGAAGGCGGGCAAGCTGCTCGTACCTGTGCTGCAGCTGACCGAACTGGCCATGCTTTATTGCACACGTTATACCAGGCAAATTTAAAAGCTGGAACAACTTTTCTTAACGAATGGTACGCTGTTGATCTAGTTAAAAATAGCGACGGTGATGTTGTCGGTTGTATCGCTATTAATATTGAAAACGGTGAAACCGTTTATGTTAAAGCAAAAGCAACTGTTTTAGCGACAGGCGGTGCTGGTCGTATTTATTCATCGACAACTAATGCTCTAATTAACACTGGTGACGGTGTTGGTATGGCGATTCGTGCCGGAATTCCTTGTCAAGACATGGAAATGTGGCAGTTCCACCCGACCGGTATTGCCGGTGCAGGTGTGCTAGTTACTGAAGGTTGTCGTGGTGAAGGTGGTTATCTCATCAATAAAGATGGTGAGAGATTCATGGAACGCTACGCTCCAAATGCTAAAGATTTAGCAGGGCGAGATGTTGTTGCACGCTCAATGATTCTAGAAATTTTAGAAGGTCGTGGCTGCGGTGAAAACGGTGATCACGTGATGTTAAAGCTTGATCATTTAGGTGCTGATGTTCTAGAGGAGCGTCTACCTGGTATATTGGAGCTTTCAAAAACGTTTGCAGCAGTAGACCCGGTAAAAGAGCCGATTCCCGTTGTCCCTACTTGTCATTATATGATGGGCGGTGTGGTAACAAATATTGGTGGTCAAGCACTCTCACCTAGTCGTGAATTAGGTGGTGAAGATACGGTTATACGCGGTTTGTTTGCCTGTGGTGAAATTGCCTGTGTATCTGTTCATGGCGCCAACCGTTTAGGCGGCAACTCACTACTTGATTTGGTCGTGTTTGGACGTGCCGCTGGTATTGAAATTGAGCGCCAAATGCGCGAAGGTTATGAGGCGAAAGGTGCGAGCGAGCAAGATATAGAGCTGGCAATGACGCGTTTAAATCGCTTGAATAATAGTGAAGGCGGTGAAAATGTTGCGCAGGTAAGAACTGACTTGCAAAGCACAATGCAATTGTATTTCGGTGTTTTCCGCGATGGCGATAGCATGAAAAAAGGCCTTGGTTTGTTAAAGGATTTACGTGCACGTGTTGAAAACTTGGCGTTAGATGATAAGAGCCAATCATTCAATACCGCTAGAATCGAAGCGCTTGAGCTTGAAAACTTGATGGAAGTTGCTGAAGCTACTGCAATAGCAGCAGAAATCAGAACGGAATCTCGTGGTGCTCATGCACGTAATGATTTTGAAGATCGTGATGATGAAAACTGGTTGTGTCACTCTGTTTTCTTCCCAGAAGATAAGACCATAGGTAAGCGTGCAGTTAACTTTGCACCAAAAACTATGAAGCCTTTTCCACCAAAAATTCGCGTATATTAGGAGATCACTATAATGTTGGTTAGTGTATATCGTTATAATCCAGATGTAGATGATGCTCCTTACATGCAGGATATCCATATAGATATCCCTGGTGGCAAAGACATCATGGTGTTGGACTTGTTGCAATTGCTTAAAGATAAAGATCCGTCTTTAGGTTATCGTCGTTCATGTCGTGAGGGTGTTTGTGGCTCTGATGGTATGAATATGAATGGTAAAAACGGTTTGGCATGTATTACGCCATTATCAGCTGTTGTTAAAAAAGATAAATTAGTACTGCGTCCGCTGCCAGGTTTACCTGTTATTCGTGATTTAGTGATTGATATGTCTCAGTTCTATGCACAATACGAAAAAATCAAACCGTATTTGATCAATGATACGCCGGCACCCGCTATCGAGCGCCTGCAATCTCCACAAGAGAGAGCGGAGTTAGATGGTTTGTATGAGTGTATTCTTTGTGCGTGTTGTTCTACAGCGTGTCCATCTTTTTGGTGGAACCCCGATAAGTTTATTGGCCCATCAGGCTTGCTGCAAGCATACCGTTTCTTAGCCGATTCTAGAGATACAGCGCAAAATGAGCGTTTGGCAGATCTAGATGATCCTTTCAGTGTTTTTCGCTGTCATGGGATTATGAATTGCGTGAGTGTTTGTCCTAAAGGATTAAACCCTACTAAAGCAATTGGTAAAATTAGAAACATGTTGTTACAAAGAGCAACCTAGTAAAGAAAAGGCGCATTGAGCGCCTTTTTTTTCGGCTATTAACTAGCTTTACAGTATTTATTGTTGCTTATGTTGGTCGGCGGCATAAATTTTTTGCCCAAATTTAGTATAATCTTAAAAAAGGTCTATATTAAAATAGTAGTATAAATTTTATACTTATTTGAGCGATAAAATGGTGGTAACCGTATTTATAGCGCAGATTTTATCAAGGCTATGAAAAAAATTTATAAATCGATATGTTAGCGTAAATTGGCTGTGTTAAGAGTGCTTTAAACAAAGTACAATATCGAATCTGTATCCATTTTGTAACATTTAGTTAGTAATTAAAAAAACGACAGTATGTCCTGTATATGTTATCAGAACGAGGGAAAGGCATTTTAATGCTTAATTCTTCGAGAAATAATGATAGAGGACTGCTCATTTAGGGTGGTTAGCTAATGCAAGAAAGTATGATGGAGTTGTTGTGGAAAAATGCGCATCTATATGGTGGTAATCTATCTTACGTCGAACAACTTTATGAAACATATTTAAGAGATCCAAGCGCAGTTAGTGAAGATTGGCGCAAAGAGTTTGAGCAGTTGCCGGATGTTTCTAATGAAAATGTTATCGATGTTGAACTAGCACCTATTCGCGAGCAGTTTCGTGAATATGCAAAAACGGCAAGAAAAGGTCTGGTTGGAGCGGGTGCTAACATATCATCTGAGCAAGAAGCTAAGCAAGAACTGGTATTTCGTTTGATTAATGGCTATCGAGTGCGTGGCCATCAACAGGCTAAAATAGATCCTTTGAATCTATTACAGCGCGAAGACGTGCCTGATTTAGATCCTGCTTTTCATACATTGACAGCGTCAGACTTAAATACTGAGTTTTCAGTTGGCTCGTTGATGTTTGGCTTTGATCGTGCGCCATTAAAAGAAATTATCGACAACTTAGAACAAACCTATTGCTCATCAATAGGTTCTGAGTATATGCATATTGTCGATACGGTAGAAAGAAGATGGATCCAAGATAGATTGGAGCCTACGCGCAGTAAGCCTAAATTAAGTAATGATGAACGCATTCATATACTTGAGCGTTTAACAGCAGCAGAAGGACTTGAAAAGTATCTTGGTTCTCGCTTTGCTGGTGCTAAACGTTTTGGTTTAGAGGGTGGCGAATCTCTACTGATTGCTTTGGATGAAACAATCCAACGCGGTGGCGCTAATGGTGCGAAAGAAATCATTATTGGTATGGCTCACCGTGGGCGCTTAAATACGCTGGTTAATATCTTCGGTAAAAACCCTTCGGATCTGTTTGGTGAGTTTGAAGGTAAAAAACTCGTACAAAATAAATCTGGCGATGTTAAATACCATCAAGGTTTTTCATCTAACGTCAATACTTTAGGTGGTGAAGTGCATCTTGCTATGGCATTTAACCCATCGCATTTAGAAATAGCGGCACCAGTGGTTGAAGGTTCAGTTCGTGCACGTCAAGATCGTCGTAATGACAGTGTGGGTACTACCGTTATTCCCGTTAGTATTCACGGTGATGCAGCGTTCGCAGGCCAAGGTGTAGTGACAGAAACATTCCAAATGTCACAGACACGCGCTTATAAAACGGGCGGCACAATTCATATTGTTATCAATAACCAAGTAGGTTTTACAACATCTAGAAAAGAAGATGCTCGCTCGACTGAGTATTGTACCGATGTTGCTAAAATGATTCAGGCGCCTATTTTTCATGTTAATGGCGATGATCCTGAAGCGGTTCGTTTTATTACTCAAGTGGCGATAGACTATAGAACAGAGTTTAAACGCGATGTGGTTATTGATTTAGTTTGTTATCGTCGCAGAGGCCACAATGAAGCTGATGAGCCGTTTGGTACGCAGCCAATTATGTACACTGCTATTAAGAATCAAAAAACTACTCGCACGCTTTATTCAGAAGCACTGATTAACGATGGTGTTGTAACAGCCATTGATAGTAAAGCGATGGAAAAAGACTATCGCTCTGCTCTAGAAAACGGTCAGCATGTTGCTAAAGCATTAGTGATGAAGCCTAATACCGCATTGTTTGTCGATTGGAAACCATACCTAGGCCACGAGTGGTCCTTTGAGTGTGATACTGCTGTCGATATCAATCTGATTCGTGAACTTAGCGATAAACTAAGCAAAGTGCCTGAAGGTTTTGTTGTTCAGCGTCAAGTACAAAAAATTTACGACAACCGCAAAAAAATGGCGGCAGGCGAGATGGAATGTAACTGGGGCTTTGCTGAAACAATGGCTTATGCTACTACCTTAGCTGAAGGTTTTCCTATTCGATTTACTGGTCAAGATGTTGGCCGTGGCACATTCTCTCATCGACATGCTGTTCTTCATGATCAGTCAAAGGAAGGTGAATATGTACCATTGAAGAACATTGCCGCTGATCAGCCAACGTTCGAATTGTACGATTCGCTATTATCAGAAGAAGCTGTACTTGCGTTTGAATATGGCTATGCGACAACCATGCCTAATGTACAAGTAATTTGGGAAGCTCAATTTGGTGACTTTGCCAATGGTGCTCAAGTCGTAATAGATCAGTTTATTACCTCTGGGGAGCAAAAATGGGAGAGGCTTTGTGGTCTGACTTTACTGTTGCCACATGGTTTTGAAGGACAGGGCCCTGAGCATTCATCAGCTAGATTAGAGCGTTTCTTGCAAATGTGTGCTGAGCACAATATTCAAGTATGTACGCCGACAACACCAGCGCAAATCTTTCATTTGTTGCGTCGCCAGATTGTTAGACCTTTACGTAAGCCATTGGTGGTTATGTCACCTAAAAGTTTATTGGGGCATCGTCAAGCGACATCACCCATTGAAAAATTATCTACTGGTACGTTTGAGCCAGTACTGGCAGAAACGGATAATCTTGATAGTAAAAAAGTAAAACGCTTAGTGTTGTGCGGCGGTAAGTTATATTATGACTTATACAATCGCAGACAAGAGTGCGAGCGCGATGATGTAGCTTTAGTAAGAATTGAGCAGCTGTATCCGTTCCCAGACGAAGCGCTATTAGATACCATTAAAGATTATACAAATTTAGAATCGGTTGTGTGGTGTCAAGAAGAGCCAATGAACCAAGGTGCTTGGTATAGTACTCAGCATCGCATTAGAAATGTATTAGATGAAAGTCATCCAGATCTTAAATTACATGGCGTTGGACGACCACATGCCGCTGCACCAGCAGTGGGTTACATGTCAGTACATTTAGAGCAGCAAAAGAATCTTGTTGAAGAAGCCATCAACGGCTAATGATTAATCGAAACAGTTACTTGTATAGGGCAAGTAACTTTTTAGAATACATAAGGAACAGATATGTCCATCGAAATTAAAGCACCTACTTTTCCAGAATCTGTTGCCGATGGCACAGTTGCAACTTGGCATAAGCAGCCAGGTGAAGCTTGTTCAGCTGATGACTTGATAGTTGATATAGAAACAGACAAAGTTGTACTAGAAGTAGTAGCGCCAGCTGATGGTGTTATTAAAGAAATTATTGCAGCTGAAGGTGATACTGTACTTTCTGATCAAGTGATTGCAATGTTTGAGGCAGGTGAAGTGGCAGCGGCTCCTGTTGCTGATGCACAAGAGTCTGCACCTGCTGAAAATTCAGGTGATGATAAAGTTGGCCCTGCTGCACGCAAATTGATTGAAGCGAACAATTTAAATGCCTCTGCTATTAGCGGAACAGGTAAAAATGGCGGCATCACTAAAGAAGACGTAGAGAAATTTATTAGCCAAGGTGGCGCTAAGCCAGCAGCTGTTGCCGCTCCTAAAGCAGCACCAGCACCTATTGCGGCGCCGGGCGAGCGTGTTGAAAAACGTGTACCAATGACACGTTTGCGTGCAACTATTGCAAGACGCTTAGTTGAAGCACAACAAACTGCTGCGATGTTAACGACTTATAACGAAGTTAACATGGGCCCTGTGATGGAGCTGCGTTCAAAGTATAAAGACCTTTTTGAAAAAACACATGATACACGTTTAGGTTTCATGTCTTTCTTCGTGAAAGCGGCAACTGAGGCACTTAAGCGCTTCCCTGCAGTCAATGCTTCTATCGATGGCAATGACATGGTATTTCACGGCTATCAAGATATAGGCGTAGCAGTATCCACAGATCGTGGTTTAATGGTACCTGTTTTACGCGATACCGATACAATGGGCTTAGCTGATATTGAATCAACTATTCGTGATTTTGGTATGCGCGGTCGCGACGGTAAGCTAGGTTTAGATGACATGGCAGGCGGTACATTCACTATCACTAATGGTGGTGTATTTGGATCTCTATTGTCGACACCTATTTTGAACCCACCACAAACTGCTATATTAGGCATGCATAAAATTCAAGAGCGGCCAATGGCTGTTAATGGTCAGGTTGTTATACAGCCAATGATGTATCTCGCTTTATCTTACGATCACCGTATGTGTGATGGCAAAGAAGCGGTGCAGTTCTTGGTGGCAATAAAAGACTTGTTAGAAGACCCAACTCGCATATTGTTGGATATTTAATCTCTATCAAACGGGGAGCTTATTAGCTCCCTTATTTTCTGTTAAAGAGTGAGATTTGACTCACTTAAAAATGACAAGGTAATGGTAATGTCTGATAAATTTGATGTAATAGTAATTGGAGCAGGCCCTGGCGGCTATGTAGCGGCTATTAGAGCGGCACAATTAGGTTTGAAAACAGCGTGTGTTGAGAAATGGGTAGATGACAAAGGCACTGTAGTACTAGGTGGTACTTGTTTAAATGTCGGTTGTATCCCATCAAAAGCATTACTTGAATCTACTCACAAGTTCCATGATACGCAGCACTCTAATCAAGTGCATGGCATCAGTGCAGATAACGTCACTATGGACGTTAAGAAAATGGTTGCACGCAAGGATAAAATCGTAAGCAATCTGACGACAGGTGTTGCTGGCTTATTTAAAGCAAATGGTGTTACTTCTTTAGTTGGTACAGGCAAATTGTTGTCAGGTAAAAAAGTTGAAGTAACCGCT
This sequence comes from Gammaproteobacteria bacterium AS21, assembly GCA_038900335.1. Classification (GTDB taxonomy): domain Bacteria; phylum Pseudomonadota; class Gammaproteobacteria; order Pseudomonadales; family Balneatricaceae; genus Rs1. The sequence goes on from JBBMRB010000004.1 coordinate 14,733, forward strand.
GCTGATGGCACTGTATCTGTTTATGATGCTGATAATGTGATCCTGGCATCGGGCTCACTACCTGTTAATATCCCGCCAGCTCCTTTGACTGAAGGTCTGATTCTAGACAATGAAGGTGCTTTAAATATAGATGAGACACCTGAAACATTAGGTGTTATTGGCGCGGGTGTAATCGGGCTTGAAATGGGTTCGGTTTGGGCTCGTTTAGGCACAAAAGTTACTGTTTTAGAAGCGATGGATTCATTCCTAGCTGCCGCCGATAAAGATGTTGCTAAAGAAGGCGCTAAACTGTTTAAAAAGCAGGGCTTAGATATTAAGTTAAGCTCAATGGTCACAGGTACTGATATTATCGACGGTAAAGTCCAAGTGACTTACAAAGATAAAGATGGCGAGCAAAAAATCACTGTTGATAAACTCATTGTAGCAGTAGGGCGTCGCCCACAAACTCAGGGCTTAGTTGCCGATGATTCTGGCGTTAAGCTAGATGAGCGCGGTTTTATTGAAGTTGACATTCAATGTAAAACAGCGGCGCAAGGTGTTTATGCTATTGGTGATTCGGTACGCGGCCCGATGTTAGCGCACAAAGCATCTGAAGAAGGTGTAATGGTCGCTGATATTATCGCAGGCCATCATGCGCAAATGAATTATGATGTTATTCCAAGCATCATTTATACCCATCCAGAACTTGCTTGGGTTGGTAAAACAGAGCAAGAGCTAACAGCTGAAGGCGTAAAAATTAAAGTGGGTAAATTCCCGTTTGCAGCTTCAGGTCGTGCTATGGCTTCTAATGAAACTGACGGTTTCGTTAAAATCATTGCAGATGAAGCAACCGATCGCGTATTAGGCGTGCACATGGTTGGCGCCATTGCCTCTGAGTTAATTGCACAAGGTGGCATTGCCATGGAATTCTGCTCTACAGCAGAAGATCTACAATTAATGTGTTTTGCGCATCCTACAGTTAGTGAAGCAGTCCATGAGGCGGCATTAGCGGTTGATGGTCATGCTATTCATATAGCAAACCGAAAAAAACGCTAATATTTGACCTTTGTCTAGGTTAAATATTATCTAAGGTTTGGTATACTATGTCCTGCTTAATAACAGTGATTAATAAGCAGGACAGTTGTTGGTATTCATTTGCTTGTAATAGTCGCTTTTCTATCGCAATTTAAACGAAAAATACCAAGCTGTTCAATCTTTTATAATGCTCCCTTAAAATAAGTTGGATTTCAATATGAAGTCTTTAAATTTTATCGGGCAATAAAGGTGTTAAAACCTACAAGTAGGCTTTGCTATTAACGAGAATGAAAGACGTTAATAGATAAGTGATGATTTGCTTTCAAAGTCTTAAAATTAGTGAAAATACACGGATAATACGCATGAATCTTCACGAGTATCAGGGCAAGCAATTGTTTGCACAGTATGGTCTGCCGGTATCTAAAGGATACGCTGTAGACACTCCAGAAGCAGCTGCAGAAGCTGTACAGAAAATTGGAGGCGAGGAATGGGTTGTTAAAGCTCAAGTTCACGCAGGCGGACGCGGTAAAGCAGGTGGCGTTAAACTAATTAAATCAGCCGAAGAAGCAAAAGAATTTGCTGCTAAATGGTTAGGTAAAAACTTAGTAACCTATCAGACTGATGAAAATGGTCAGCCTGTTGCCAAAATTCTTGTTGAAACATGTACTGATATCGCCCAAGAGCTATATTTAGGTGCAGTTATTGACCGTTCTAGTCGTCGTGTTGTATTTATGGCGTCTACAGAGGGCGGTGTTGAGATTGAGAAAGTTGCTGAAGAGACACCAGAAAAGATTCTTAAAGCGACCATTGATCCACTAACAGGTGCTCAACCTTACCAAGCTCGTGAATTAGCTTTCCAACTGGGTTTAAACCCGACTCAGGTTAAGCAATTTACTAAAATCTTCCTTGGCTTAGCAAAAATGTTTGTTGAGAAAGACTTAGATTTATTAGAGATTAACCCATTAGTTATTACAGATGAAGGCAATCTTCACTGTTTAGATGCTAAAATCTCAATTGATAGTAATGCACTTTACCGTCATAAAGATATCCAAGAAATGCAAGATCCATCACAAGAAGATGAGCGTGAAGCTCATGCTGCTTCTTGGGAGCTAAACTATGTTGCATTAAATGGTACGATTGGTTGCATGGTTAATGGCGCAGGCCTAGCGATGGGCACCATGGATATCGTTGCTATCAATGGCGGCTTCCCAGCTAACTTCCTTGATGTTGGGGGCGGGGCTACTAAAGAGCGTGTCACTGAAGCATTTAAAATTATTTTATCTGATTCAAACGTTAAGGCTGTATTAGTTAATATTTTTGGTGGGATCGTTCGTTGTGATCTTATTGCTGAAGGTATTATCGGCGCAGTTAAAGAAGTTGGTGTTAAGGTTCCTGTTGTTGTTCGTCTTGAAGGCAATAACGCTGAATTAGGTTCAAAAGTACTAGCTGATAGTGGTTTAGATATTATTGCGGCAACCAGTCTTTCTGATGCTGCTCAGCAGGCTGTAAAAGCTGCAGGGGGCAATTAAAAATGGCTATACTAATAAACAAAGATACAAAAGTAATCTGTCAAGGCTTCACTGGTGGACAAGGTACATTCCACTCAGAGCAAGCGATCGATTATGGAACAAAGATGGTAGGTGGTGTTACACCTGGTAAAGGCGGAACAACACATCTTGGTTTACCTGTATTTAATACAGTGGCAGAAGCTGTTAAAGAAACAGGCGCAACTGCTACTGTTATTTATGTTCCTGCACCATTTTGTAAAGATTCAATTCTAGAAGCGGCTAATTCTGGCCTAGAATTAATCATCTGTATTACAGAGGGTATTCCAACTCTTGATATGTTGGAATGTAAAGTTAAGTGTGATGATTTAGGCATTGTTCTAATCGGACCTAACTGCCCAGGTGTTATTACACCAGGTGAATGTAAGATTGGTATTATGCCAGGTCACATTCATTTACCAGGTAAAGTTGGTATTGTTTCGCGCTCAGGTACTCTTACCTATGAAGCTGTTAAACAAACAACGGATGCTGGTTTCGGCCAATCTACTTGTGTTGGTATTGGTGGGGATCCTATTCCGGGTTCTAACTTTATCGATATTCTTGCTAGATTCGAAAAAGATCCTAAAACTGAAGCAATCGTAATGATTGGTGAAATCGGTGGATCAGCAGAAGAAGAGGCAGCAGCTTATATTAAAGCTAATGTCACTAAGCCTGTTGTTTCATACATTGCTGGTGTTACGGCTCCTGCTGGTAAGCGTATGGGTCATGCTGGTGCAATTATCTCTGGCGGTAAAGGTACTGCTGATGAGAAATTCGCAGCACTAGAAGACGCTGGCGTTAAAACTGTTCGCTCACTTGCTGATATCGGTGCTGCTTTGAAAGAAGTTACTGGTTGGTAGTAAGTTAGTACAGTACAGAAAAAGCGGCATTAGCCGCTTTTTTTATGTCCTACTTACTACAAAGCATTTGCTATTTGATTAACTAGATGAAGGTATAGCAGCTTTCATAGTCCTCCCTATCAATTGAATTTACCTGCTCTTGTTTGTATTGGTCCGCTATAGCTAAATAAATCATCAATAGTGATTCTAATCGATGAACTCGTTTACAAAGTATTGTTATGTTTTTGTTTGCATCTTCAAAGTTGTTTTAACTTATAAAAAAGAAATAAGTCATTAAAAACAAGTAATAAATCTTGAAAATAATTTTTTAAGAGCCATATCCATTTAATAAGATATTTAACTAACATATATTTGAACTAAACATCTCAAATTATACTCTTATTGAAGATTTTGTTATTTACAGGGAGCTCTTTTGGAAAATTCACAGCTACACAGTCATTTCGAACAATTTGAGCAATGGTTATCATCGCAAATTATTGGCCAAAGCCAATTAGTACAACGATTATTGATTACACTGCTAGCTGATGGCCATCTTCTTGTAGAAGGGGCGCCTGGTGTTGCTAAAACGCGGGCCATCAATGCAATGTCTAAGGGTTTGAGTGGCGATTTTCATCGTATTCAATTCACCCCAGACTTACTGCCTTCAGATGTCACTGGCAGTGACATTTATCATCCAGAGGATGGTAGTTTCTCTTTTTCTAAAGGTCCCATTTTTCATAATTTAGTATTGGCTGATGAAATAAATCGCGCGCCAGCTAAAGTGCAGTCGGCGTTGTTAGAAGCAATGGCTGAAAGACAGGTCAGTGTCGGTAGTAAGACTTATGCGCTACCCGCTGTTTTTATGGTAATGGCAACACAAAACCCGTTAGAACAAGAGGGCACATACCCGTTACCGGAGGCACAATTAGATCGTTTTTTGATGAAGGTTACTGTTAATTACCCCAATGCGGCAGCAGAGCGAGAAATACTGGCCCTTGCCCGTAATGAAGCGCGAGCACAGAGACAGGCCAAGCCAGAGTTGATAACTGATGAGCAGTTATTTGCTGCCCGCTCGCAAGTGTTAGCGGTGCATATGGCAAGCCCTATTGAAGAATATATAGTGCAGTTAACAATCGCTACCAGAGACCTTGCCCGTTATGATGATGCCCTAGCTCAATGGATAGAAGTAGGGGTTAGTCCACGAGCAACCATTGCTCTAGATAGATGCTCTAGAGCACTCGCCTGGCTTAATGGTCGTGATTATGTGACGCCAGAGGATGTGCAACAAATAATATATGACGTTTATCGTCATCGCCTGATTCTTACATTTGAAGCTGAAGCTAATGGTATTACAGCAGATACCGTCATTCAAAAACTGATTGAAAACGTGCCGCTAGGCTAGGTATTAGGCACGTAAATGAAAGATGCTAGTACGATTGCACCGTTACATAAATTCAATCTCAAAGGTGCTTACCCTGCGTTAGATGATTTGTTGGCGCTTAAAAAAGTAACTCATCAGCTGAGCCTAGATACGGTCATACGCCATACGCCGGCAGCCGGTAATTGGCAGACACGCATACGTGGACGAGGCCTTGATTTTGCTGAAGTTAGGTTATATCAGCCAGGGGATGATATTCGCAGTATCGATTGGCGGGTGACGGCAAAGACACAAAAGACACACACACGCTTATTTACTCAAGAAAAAGAGCGCCCAATCATACTCGCTGCTGATATGCGTAGTGATATGTTTTTTGGCTCTATCAATTGTTTTAAGTCTGTTGTTTGTGCAGGTGCTATTAGTATGCTGGCTTGGATTGCCTTAAAAAGTAAAGATCGTGTGGGTGGCGTTATTATTGGTGATCACAAACATATTGAATTGCGAGCTAAGGCCAGTAGAAGCAATGTATTATCATTTATTCATACCCTGCAAACATATTGTCAGCAATTAACCTCACCTATAGCAAGTGATACTAAACAAACTCTGGATCAAATGTTTATCACGCTCATGAGAACAGCAAAACCTGGTAGCGCTGTTTATATAGCGAGTGATTTTCATGATATCGATCAAGTCAATATTGGCAGGTTATTAAAGCTAACACAGCACTGTCGATTAACATTTATAATGATATCAGACCCCTTAGAGTGGCAGCTGCCTAACAGTCGTCACTTACAAGTCACTGATGGTATTAACCAAAGTGAGTTATTGGATACACAACACCATTTTATGCAGCAGCGCATGCAAAAGCTATTTGCTATTTGCCAGCGTCTTAATATTGAAATATTAAACATTAGTACTGCTGATGACTTAGTGGCACTTATGCAAAATAGATTTAACGGCTATGCTAAAAAGCATTCAAAAAGAGGTGCTCATGGGCAATAACGTACCATCTCTTGATCAATTGAAAGATTTACATTACCCAGAAGCGATTAGCCAATTACCGATAGCGCCAGGTTGGTGGTTGTTATTGATCATCAGTGTCTTGCTAATCTTTACAGTGGCTCGTCTGATCTGGCGGTCGATCGGCAAAAATCGTTATCGACGTCAGGCTTTACAGCAACTAGATAGCATTTTTGCTGAGTATAGTGAGGCACAGCATAATCAACAGTTAATCATCGCATTGAATAATTTATTGAAAAGTGTGGCGTTAAAGCAATACCCTCATTATTTATGCGCATCTTTAAGTTGTAATAAATGGTTGTCCTTTTTGCAGTTAAGTATTGCTAAAAGTACAGCATTTAATCAACAGGCATTATTGCCGTTGTTACAGCTCTATCAAGCGCAGGTACAGTTATCAGCACAAGAGAAGAGCGAGTTACAAAAACACTCTAGATTGTGGATCAATAAGCATCTTGAATACGTGAAAATAAGTGCTTTACTGAACGCGCATTATATTGATAGCTCAAAAAACTTTGTTAAGGTGGCTGGCAATGTTTAGTTTTCAGTGGCCGTGGCTATTCGCTGCAATTGTATTACCGCTATTGGTTTATCGCTTTGCAACACCGATAAAGCAAGATGCGAATGCTTTAAAGGTGCCGTTTTATCAGCACCTTGATATAAACAGCGATACAGTTAATCCCAGTATTAATAAACCAAAGCTTTTTTTGTTAGCTGTTATTTGGTTATTGCTGCTGATAAGTGCGGCAAAACCGGTATGGTTAGGTGAGCCTCAGCCTTTAGAGGCTAGCCCTAGGGATGTGATGTTGGCCGTTGATATTTCAGGCAGTATGGAGACAGCTGATATGCAACTAGGTAATGAGATGGTCGATCGCCTAGTGGGTATTAAAGTGGTACTTGATGGTTTTATTAAAAGGCGAAACCAAGACCGAATGGGACTGATTTTATTCGCTGACAATGCCTATGTGCAAACCCCTTTAACCATGGATCATCAAACGTTGGCAACGTTTCTAAATGATGCACAAATTGGCTTTGCCGGTCGCAATACAGCAATTGGAGATGCTATAGGTTTAGCATTAAAGCGGATGAAAGACAGTGCTAAAGAAAGCAAGGTGCTTATTTTATTAACTGATGGCGCTAATACCGCAGGCACAGTGACACCATTAGATGCAGCGCAAGTAGCAGCTAAGCAGGGCTTGAAAATATATACCTTAGGCTTTGGTGCCGATGAGATGATAGTTAATAGTTTCTTTGGTAACCGCCGCGTCAACCCCTCCGCCGATTTAGATGAAGAGACATTACAGCAGATCGCTACATTAACGGGGGGGAAGTACTTTAGAGCGAGAAGTATCGATGAGTTGGTTGAAATATATCAATTATTAGATCAGTTAGAGCCCCAGCCGCAGACAGGTAAAATCGTGACACCACAAATTAGCTTGTTTTATTGGCCGTTATCACTAGCGGGGCTACTTAGTGTGTTGTGGGCATTGTTTGCCCTTTTTTATGACAAACTAAGACGATTTAACAAAACCATCAATCCTAGAAATGATCAAACAAAAAGTAAGGAAGATTCTCGTGTTTGATGATTTTCACTTTATTCGCCCGCTGTGGTTATTGCTATTACCATTGGCAGTGTTGATTGTTTATTTACTGTGGCATAAAAAACTCAAGTCACATCAATGGCTAGGTTACATTGAAGAGTCAATGTTATCCCATTTGATTTTGGGAGAGGCAAAAGCTAGGCCTAAATGGTTATTATGTGGTTTGCTGCTAGCTTGGGCTCTTCTTAGTTTTGCACTCGCTGGCCCTAGTTGGCAAAAAGTAGAGCAGCAACAGTATATAAATCAACAGCCCTTAGTTGTGGTTGTTGATTTATCCCCCTCAATGTTGGTGGAAGATATAAAGCCATCAAGGTTGATCAAAATGCGTTTTAAGTTAATCGATTTACTTAAAGCCCGCAACGAAGGTTTAACCGCATTAGTGGTTTATGCCGGTGATTCCCATATATTGGCGCCGCTAAGTGATGATACAGCAACCTTGGTTTCGCTAGTGCCAACATTGTCCCCACAAGTGATGCCTATATCAGGTAGCAATGTTGAAGAAGCTATAAGTCAATCAATTGAACTGCTAACAGATCAGGGTTTCCAATCAGCTAGTATCGTTGTCTTTACCGATGGCATTACCGAGCAAGCGCAATCCAATATAGATTCATTATTAAAAGATAAGAGCATTAGTCTATCGATACTAGGTGTTGGTACAGCGCAGGGTGCTCCCATCCCAATATCCAGTGATTCCTTTGCTAAAGATGAGCAGGGTAATATTGTCTTAGCAAAGTTAAATGAATCTCAGTTGCGCTCAATGGCTGCTAAGCATAATGGCATTTATTCAGCTCTGACATTATCAAATGATGATATAGAAGCGGTTTTAGCAGTTGTTAATAGTGAGGCTAGTTACTACCAGCAACAGGAGGTAAACAGTTCGATGGATCAATGGCAGGATATGGGCCAGTGGCTATTGTTGCTATTGCTGCCGTTGTCTTTAGTCGCTTTTCGCAAAGGTGTGTTATTGCAAATAATGCTGTGTGCTTTGCTTGTGATACCGGTATTTATGCCACAACAAGCGATGGCAATGCAGTGGCAGCAGTTGTGGCAAACTGATAATCAACGTGCAGCGAAAGCATTTGAGCAACAGCAGTATAGGGAAGCTGCGCAGACATTTACTGATCAAGCTTGGCAGGGCGTTGCCCAGTATAAGGCAGAAGATCTGAGTGGGGCAGCTGCTGCTTTTGCTGGACAAAAAACAGCAGATGGTTGGTACAATCTGGCAAATACGTTGGCAAAACAAGGTAAGTTAGAAGAGGCTATTAAAAGTTATGATGAAGCATTAAAGCTTGAGGCAACAATGCAAGATGCGATTGACAATAAAGCCTTGGTTAGTGAATTATTAAAACAACAGCAAGAGCAAAAACAGCGCTCGGATCAAGATCAGAACCAAGATCAGAACCAAGATCAAAAGCAGAGCCAGAACCAAGATCAGAACCAAGATCAAAAGCAGAGCCAGAACCAAGATCAGAGTAAAAATCAGAACCAAGATCAAAAGCAGAGCCAGAGCCAAGATCAGAGTAAAAATCAAGACCAGAACCAACATAAAGATAAGCAAGCATCAGATAATACTAAACAAACTCAGTCCTCTAAAGAAAACATTGATGACTTAAAACAACAGCAGCGTGAGCAGGAACAGCAAGCGTTAGCTGAGAAAAATAATCGGCAAAACGAAGAGGCTGCCACTGAGCAATCAGCGCAAAGTGAAATATCACAGAGCGCTGCACTACAGGATGCGCTAGATAAGGAACAGTTAGATAATTGGTTAGGCCAGCTTCCAGAGGATGCGAGTCGTTTAATGAGAAATAAATTTAATTATGAGCTACAACAAAAACGCGAAGCTTATCGCAATGGTCAGTGGCAACCAGTTGAGGAGCAACGTTGGTGAAAATGATGAGTTATAAACTAAAGTCGTTATCTGTTTTTATTATTATCTTGTTAAACGTTCTAACTCTATCTTCAGTTAATGCAAAAAGCTTAAGCGCAAGTATAGATCGTAACGAGGTTGGGATAGCAGATACATTTACATTGACCTTAGTAGCACAAGATATAGTGACGCTTGCTCAGCCTGATTTTAGTGCTATGGCTAATGAGTTTGATATCCTCAGTCAAAGAGTTAGTCATAACATCGAAAATATTAACGGTGTTAACAATCAGAGTATTACCTGGAGTTTGCAATTACGACCTAAGAAATTAGGTAGTTTATTAATACCAAGTTTCAGCTTGTCAGGTGAAAAAAGTAACTCTTTAACGGTATTAGTAAAAAAAACAGACATCGCCCAACAAGATAATAAAGATTTTCAATTACAACTGTTAGCAAATAAAGCCAGTGCTAAAGTAAATGAGCAAATTATCATGACACTGCGGTTGACTTTTGCCAAGAATGTGAACGCTTTAGAGGCAAGTAAGTTTGTTTTAGACAATGCGCGAATAGAAAAATTAGTGGATAAAAATTACGAAACAACTATAAATGGTCGCAATTATGGCGTTTATGAAATTAGCTATGCAGTTTTTATACATGAGCCAGGTGAGATAGAAATTCCTGTACAACAGGTTAACATAGGGCTGGGGCAGCGATCTTTTTTTAATAATAGAAATACTCAAACACTCGCACTGCAAAGTAACCCAATAAAAATTAATGTCAGTGCTATTGATGATGCGCAGCAACAAAACGTACTCATCGCTGATGATTTAAAACTAACTGAATCTTGGTCCGGATTAAACGATAGCCTAAATCTAGGGGACTCTATTACACGTGAGATAACCTTGCAGGTTACAGGTGTATTGGCGCAAACTATTCCTCCTATTACTCAAGCTCAAATTAGTGGCCTAAAAGTTTATCCAGAGCCTGCAAGTAAAGAAGAGCTTAAAACGGCAAAGGGCATCTCAGTCATTCGCTCGCGAAGCTTTGCCATTGTTGCAACGCAAGCTGGAGAGTTAGTACTACCAGAAATGTCCATACCTTGGTGGAACACACAAACTAAACAATTTGAAACAGCATTACTGCCTGAGAAAAAAATAATTGTTAAAGCAGCGCCAGTGAGTGATGATACAATGAGTAGCTCTCAATTAAATGAGCAATTATCAGGCAATGGTGATGCGCTATCTAAAGCTTTGCAACAGACAGACACTCAGCCGCTAGCTGCAGTAGATAAAGAGAATATTAATAGTGAATCAGTAACGCAAATTGTTGAAAAGCCAGTAAATAAATGGCTGATTGTGATTATTGTTTTTCTACTTCTTGTTATAGCCCTATTAGCCGTTTTGTTATTGCGTAGCCAAAAAAAGCCTAAAGCAGTTAGTACTCAAAAAGTTGGGCGAAAAGAGGCTAATGAAAAAGAGCAGTTTAATAAACTTTGCCAGCAGTTAGAGACAAAAGATTACGCAGCAGTTTATCATCAGTATCATCAATGGAAACAATTGTTCACTCGTGCAAATGAACCTTCAAAGGAGCTTAAACACAGTTTAACGTTGTTAGAGCAAACATTGTATTCAAACACTCAGCCGCTAGCTCAATGGAATGGCGCTGAATTTAAAAAGCTATTGAGTGCTTATCGCCAACAGTTACTTAGCAAGCAAGATAAACAAAAGAACATAGCGCTAGAGCTATACCAAGAAACATCATAAAAAGAGTATTATTAATGAAAATGCCAATTCTTTATAGTTTTCGTCGCTGCCCTTATGCGATGCGTGCGCGCTTAGCGATAGCCTATAGTCAGGTCAATGTGGTTTTAAGGGAAGTGGTGTTAAAGAATAAACCTGCGGCTATGCTCAAAGCCTCTGCTAAAGGTACTGTCCCTGTATTATGCTTAGCTGATGGTTGCATCATTGATGAAAGTTTAGATATTATGAAATGGGCGCTTACTCAAAATGAGCAAGCACAGTGGCCGCTCGAAGATGAGCAACAATTGGCGCTCATTGCGCATTGCGATGATGTTTTTAAAGGTTGGCTAGATAAGTACAAATATGCAGATAGGCATCCAGAGCATTCTATGGACTATTATAGAGAGCACTGCTGTGAGTTTTTAGCGGTACTTGAGCAGCAATTAGCAGGCAGTGATTATTTGTTTAGCGAGCAGATGTCATTGGCCGATGCTGCTATTTTTCCTTTTGTCAGGCAGTTTGCTCATGTCGATAGGCAGTGGTTTTATCAATCTGAGTTTATAAATGTCCAACGCTGGTTAAACTTACAATTAGACTCCTCATTATTCCAAGCTATTATGTTCAAATATAAACCTTGGCAAGAAGAGGATGAAGAGGTGCTGTTTACACACTAATCAAATGTCTTGTTTTGCCTCAATGATTTATTTTGGCCATGCTTAGTTTTTTTGTCTAATCTTTTACGCTGCGAATTTTTACTCGGTTTGGTCGCTCTTCTAGGTTTTGCTATTACGGTAATAGACTTAACAATTTGCGCTAAGCGTTCCAGTGCTTCCGATTTGTTTTTTTCCTGTGTTCTATGCATTTGAGCTTTAATGATGATAATACCTTCTTTAGTGATACGCTTATCAGCTAAGGCGAGCAGTCTCTCTTTGTAAACAGTAGGTAGAGAAGATTGCTGTATATCAAAACGTAAATGTATCGCGGATGATACTTTGTTAACATTTTGGCCACCGGCACCTTGTGCTCTAATTGGCAATAAAGTGACTTCTTCACTCTTTATAAATATATATGGCGTTATTTGTATCATATCTTTCTATTAATTATGGGATCTTAAACTATACTGAATATGAATAAGTACCGTAAAGTTTATATTATTGGGATTTTCTATTTTATATAGTGTATTAATCATCCTTAGATTGGATGACGTTAAAATAGCAATTCCTAGATATAAAAATGATACACCATACGTTCGCTTTAGCTTAAATACAAATATATAAGTATTTTTTTAGCTATTACAGGGGCTGCATACAGCGTTTGATGCGTTGCTATCATTTATGATGTGTACTCCCATGCTAATGACTTGATAGATTTAAGCGTGATTATAGCATTGGGTATTAAGTGTATTATTTTATGCGGACATGTATGTGTTGTTTGTTGTAATGTCCTGTGCAGTAGATATTAGAAAGAGATTGCAATATGACAAGTTTAATTTCGAAAGTTAAAAATTTAGTGCCAAAGCATGGTTTATCATACCGGTTGTTGTTTTTTATTATCCTGTGTAATTTCTTATTTGCTACTTTGACAACGGGAGTGAGTTTATACAGAGAGTACCTCGCTGACAAAGATCAAATTTTAAAGAACATAGATAACATTTATAAAAGTTTTGGGCAGTCGGTAGCGGTTAGTGTTTGGAATTTAAATGAAGCGCAAATTGTTGTGCAAATTGAAGGTATTTATGAGTTTCCAGATATCCAGTACGTACGTATTAGAGAAACGATTGAAGAGGTAAACGTCGTCTTATCAGAAGTAGGGACAGCACCTGTCGATGAGTCATTTGGCCGCACATTTGTCTTGCGATACCAAGGCACGGAGGTCGGAAAGCTAGAGATTTTTGCTGATTTAGAAGGTCTCTATCAACGCTTAATGGATAAAATGATATTTGCAGTTACCGGCCAAATTATTATATCACTGTTGCTATCCATTTTTATTCTTGCTCTTGTACACCATATCGTTATTAGGCATTTAGTGAAAATGGTGGACTATATTCGCAAAGCGAGTCCCGATGTTGTTGAAGCACCTCTAGTGCTTGATGGCAGAGATCAGTGTCGTGAATCTAATGAGCTTGATGAGCTTGCTGAGGCGTTTAATTTCGCAAGAGCTAAAACAGCATCTGAATTTAATGCGCGTAAGCTCGCCAATGAGCGGTTGTCTTTTGAAAGAGATTTTTCAGAGACGGTCATTAATTATTCGAATACTATTATATGTTGCTTAAATAGTGATTTAACTGTCGATTCATCCAACGCCGCAGGCTTTGAAATATCAGGAATTCTAGTTGAAGATATTATTGGTAAAGACTGGGGGGCTGTTTTCGTCCAGCAAGAGGAGCGTGCTCAGCTAAAAGAGCTGTTAATGAAATACCAGTCGATAGAAAGTATAGAGTTATCTTTAAATGAATCTACTGGCAAGCACAATACCTTGATTTGGAGTTTTGTACCATTTTACGAAGCGGGTGTTATTCGCTATATGATTGGTTTTGGTCAAGACGTTACCGAGTTAAAAACGGCTGAAAAACAGCTGACTATATTAAATAACCAGTTAGAAGAAAAAGTGGCTATTCGTACGGAAAGTTTAAAAGAAAGTAATACTAAGCTAGCGGTGGCGTTTAAAGATTTACAACATGCACAGCAATCACTAGTGGAAACAGAGAAGTTGGCATCACTTGGACGCTTGGTGGCCGGGGTTGCACACGAAATTAATACACCTATTGGTATCAGTGTTACTGTCAATTCTGCTTTAGAGGGGGAGTATAAAAAAATTGCAGATTTACTAGAAGAGGGGAAGTTAAGCAAATCGGCATTAGATCACTTTTTATCTAGGGTAGGTGAGGCAACCGTTTTGATGGGCAGAACATTAGAAACAGCTTCAGATCTAGTGCAAAACTTTAAGCAGGTATCAGCGGATCAAATTAGCTCGCAACGCCGTGTATTTGACTTAAGTACGGTCATTAGCGAATTGCTGGCAACACTCGCACCGACGTATAAACATCATCAATTATTACAGGATGTCCCAGCTGATATTAAGTTAGATAGCTATCCAGGTTCGCTATCGCAAGTAATAACTAACTTGACAACGAACGCTGTCAAGCATGGTTATAATGAAGATGACAACGGTATTATTTCAATTACCGTTAAGCAAACATCAGCGCAGAGCGTGCAAATTATATTTGTTGATGATGGTATGGGTATTAACGCTGAAAACGTAGAAAAAGTATTTGAGCCGTTCTTTACAACGAGGCGCGGCTCAGGTGGCACGGGTTTAGGTTTGAATATTGTGCATAATATTATGACCAGCATCTTAGGCGGTCGTATTAAAGTGGAGTCGAGCGTCGGTGCGGGAACGACGTTTATTATGGACCTACCTCTAATCGCTCCCGTGCTGGTGGAAGACAAGCGAATTGATGATAGCTACCAGACTTAAGAGTGGTTAACTTGGTGTGTTTAAAGCAAGATCTACTATAAATAAGTAGATCCTTGGTTATATCTAGTTTTGTTGGGCATCAATGGTTTGGCCGTTTATCTCAAGGCTATCATCGCCCATCAAATATAAATAAGCGGGCATTATTGCCTTGGGTGTTGGGTTGTTTTCAGGCCTTTCTCCCGGGTACGCTGCTGCTCTCATTGATGTTTGGGTAGCACCTGGATTTAAGCAGTTGCAGCGAATGTTACTGGTGTTCTCAAGCTCGTCAGCTAAAATTTCCATCATGCCTTGAGTGGCGAACTTTGACACACTATAAGCCCCCCAATATGCCTTTCCTTTTTTACCGACGCTTGATGTGGTGAAAACAATAGAGCCATTTTTACTGCGCTGTAATAAAGGTAGTAAATTTTGTGTTAAATAAAATGGCGCATTAGTATTCACTCGCATTACCTGTTCCCATGTGACAGGGTCGTAATTTTCAAGTGGTGTGCGCATTCCTAATAAACTGGCATTGTGTAATAAGCCATCAAGTACACCAAATTCTTCATCGATAATGTTGGTTAATTCAATATAGCTTTGCTCTGACGCTGTCTCTAAATTTAAGGGTAATATCGCAGCTTTAGGTGCGCCCATTGCTTCAATTTGATCATATACACTTTCAAGTTTTTCAACGTTTCGGCCCAGTAATATAACCGTGGCCCCGTGCTCAGCAAAAGTGAGAGCTGCCTGTCGACCTATCCCATCACTAGCGCCTGTTACTAGAATGGTTTTATCTTTTAGTAATAGTTGGGGAGCTGAATAATTAAACATAATGTAGTCCTAAAATGGTAAAAATATAAATATTATAAATTAGATTGGCTTGTCGGTCGTTTTAAATGCAGTTCAATGTGTGCAATTAGCTCAATTGGCTGGTTGATAATAATGTCAGATTGCCAGTCAATTGCCTTTTCATCCTGGTTAAGGTAGCCGTATTCACAGCCAACAGTATACATACCGGCAGCTTTGCCTGCCTGGATATCCCTAAGGTGATCGCCAACATACCAACAGTTTTCAGCTGCGACAGACATCTGCTTACATGCTAAAAAAAGCGCTTCAGGATCAGGTTTACTATGTGTTACATGATCGGGGCAAACTGTGCTGGCAGATCTTTCATCTAATTTAAAATGTTTTAAAATAATATCTGTGTATATTTCAGGCTTGTTAGTGACGACAGCCCAGGGAATATGGTGAGTATCTAAATAATCTAGAACGTCATCAATACCTGGATAAAGTTGAGATTTTACATTGATATTATCTAAATAACTGTTCAGAAACTGCTCTTTAAGGGGGGCGAAATCTGCCGACTGTTCGTCAATACTAAATGCAGTGGATACCATCGCTCTTGCGCCATTAGATACTTGTTGCTTGAGTGTTCGCAAAGACATGGCTGGTTTTTGTTGTTGTGAAAGCATGGCATTTAACACGAAATGAAAATCGAGTGCGCTGTCTAACAAGGTGCCATCAAGATCAAAAAGAACGGCTTCAATTTTGGTCATTCTTTTATTTCCCTATTTAAGTCGAAAAAGCAGCGGCTGGTCACTAGCAGTACTCAATTATGCTGTTGGTTTATGAGTGGCAATGATGTAGTTAACATCGACATTGTTCTTAACCAAGCTGTATTCTTTAGAGATTAAGTTGTATGTCATCCCCAGCATGTCATCAACATAAAGGTTATTGTCGCGAGTCCATTTTGTTAACTCAGAAGGTTTAATGAATTTTTTAAATTCATGAGTGCCCTTAGGAACGAGTTTCAATACATGTTCAGCACCTAAAATAGCTTGTACATAGCTTTTAGGGTTGCGATTAATTGTCGAAAAGAATACATGCCCGCCAGGTTTTACTAACTTTGCACACGCTCGCACAATAGAGCTTGGGTCTGGAACGTGTTCTAACATTTCCATGCACGTGACCACATCAAAACTAGCGCGGTGCAGCTCAGCCATGTCTTCAGCTGATATTTTTTGATAATCAACTTTTAAACCACTTTCAAGACCGTGTAACTTGGCAACTTTCAAAGGTGCTGCGCCCAGATCAATACCTGTAACAATAGCGCCATGTTTGACCATGGATTCAGATAATATGCCACCGCCACAGCCTACATCAATAACTGTTTTTCCCTCAAGATTTACCATAGTGTTAATATAGTTAACACGCAATGGGTTTATATCGTGAAGGGGTTTGAATTCACTGTTTTTATCCCACCAGCGACTGGCAAGTTCTTCAAATTTAGCGATTTCACTAGGATCTACATTTTGTGGTGTATCAGTCATTTAGCTATCAACTTAATAAATTATAATGAAGGTTATGGTAGCATTGCTTTTTTATAGATAGAAATAATTACTGTTATTTATTACTGCTTTAATCAATATAAAATAAATTTTGTGTTATAGAGCTTAAAATATTCATTTAAACATTCGTTTTAATTTATAAGGTCTATACTGGTGATGTGGCTGATTGTTAGTTTCTGAGGTGTTTTAATAGCCAAGTTAATATAAAATTATAATCTGCTGCCCAATATTGAAATGGTAACTGTTAAAGCAATAACAAATTATGTAAGTGTTTGTAAAATAACTGTTCAATATGTTTTATATATTTAATTGTCGAGAACAAATTTATGATTTTTACCGAAGATGCCAGTCAGGCAGCGCTCTATTTACGAAAAGCAGTGCCAAAAATGATAGAGCACAATATTGTGCCAAACCCATTTAATTATACGTTGTGGTATAGCTATTACTCAAATAATTTCCCGCAACTTAATTCAGAGCTCGATTATGTGGTTGATCGCTTTGGTACTTGTCCGACCAATATGAGTGAAACCCTTTTTCTAAAGCATATTATTAAAATAGATAAAGAGAGTTTGAATAGACAGCAAAAATATCAGCAAGCCATTGCCGCCTTAGTCGAAAACTTGTCAGAGAATATAGAAAATAGCTCATCTAAAACCAAAAATTTTGCTGATAGTTTAAAAGAAAATATCAGCGTATTAGAATCGATTGATTTGCCAAAAGAATTAAAAGCGACAGTAGGGCAACTGAGCGCAAATGCGGTTTCTTTGTGTGATGTATCGCAGAGTTTTGAGTCTCAAATTAGTGCCGCTAAATGTGAAATAGAGCAATTAAAAGAAGAGTTAGAAAAAAGTCAGAAGTTAGCGCTAACAGATACCCTGACAGGGTTGAGTAATCGACGTGTTTTTGAGGCGTGTTACAACGAAATAATGGCTGATGAAAACGCTCCAACAGCTAGTTTGATTATGATGGATATCGATAACTTTAAAGTGTTTAATGACACACATGGTCACTTAGTAGGGGATCAGGTGTTAAAAGTTGTTGGCAAATTGCTATTAGATGAGTGTCGAGATCCGCTGTTAGCAGTAAGATTTGGTGGCGAGGAGTTCGTTATGTATTGCCCGGGGATGTCGATTGATCAAGCTTGTGAATTGGCTGAGCGAGTGCGCAAAAAATTATCAACCATTTCATTAAGCAATAAAAGAACAGGGGAAAAAATTTCGACGGTCACTGCCTCTTTTGGGGTGGCGCAAGTAGAGACCAACGATTTGTTAGGTGATTTGGTGGAAAAAGCGGATAAGGCTTTATATAAATCTAAAAGTTTAGGTAGAAACCAAGTACATGTTTTTAGCTAAATATCCACATCCGGTTGTTATTTAACCTCGTTATAGTATTAGCTAAAATAGATTCTTTACTGGTTTCTTGGTTGGCAAACCGCCAGAGTCATGGTGAGTGTTCGTTTTTAGTTGCGTGTGTTTGAATAGATGTGAGTTTGTTTAATTGTCATTGCTGTATTGGTATGCAAATGACTGCTATATCTGTTTTATTAAGCTCTTTGCTTTAGTGTGTCAGCGGTTAAATAACACTAATGTTTGTTTCGTGTTTATTCTTTGAATATCAGTGATCAACCGTGTTTGTCGGCTATTAATGTGGTATAATTTTGCGGCTAAAACTTTGCATAGTGATGAGCTCTGCTAAAAGTAGTAAAAAGTAGTAAAAAGTAGTGGAAAGTAGTTTTATGCAACTATTTATATGGCTTTTATAGAGCATCAATGAACAATATTCTTTAGGTTTCGTTTGGCTGATAATTAAAAGTAGATGAGTTTTTGTTAGTGTATATTTCTTATCTATACGAAAATAATTATATTTCAGTAAACGTACTTAAACACACGACCAAGGAAAGCTGCAGTTTATGGGTGATACAGTAAAACAGATTGTACCAGTTAACATCGAAGATGAGATGAAACAATCTTATCTAGATTATGCGATGTCAGTTATTGTTGGACGGGCACTTCCCGATGTTCGCGATGGTTTGAAACCAGTTCATCGTCGCGTCTTGTTTGCGATGAATGAACTGAAAAACGATTGGAACAAACCTTATTTGAAATCAGCACGTGTTGTTGGGGATGTGATCGGTAAATACCATCCCCATGGTGACAGTGCGGTATATGATACCATCGTTAGAATGGCGCAAAGCTTTTCTATGCGTTATATGTTGGTTGATGGTCAAGGTAACTTTGGTTCTGTCGATGGCGACTCTGCAGCAGCAATGCGTTATACCGAAATTCGGATGCGCAAAATCTCCCATGATTTGTTAGCCGATTTAGATAAAGAAACGGTAGATTACGTACCTAACTACGATGGTACGATTCAAATTCCTGAAGTACTTCCTACACGCTTACCTAATTTGTTGCTCAATGGCTCATCAGGTATTGCTGTGGGTATGGCGACCAATATTCCACCGCATAACTTAACCGAAGTGGTTAATGGTTGTTTGGCATTAATTGATAACCCAGAATTAGATATAGATGGGTTGATGGAATATATCCCAGGCCCTGATTTTCCTACAGGTGCTATTATTAACGGTCGCGCTGGTATATTACTGGCCTATCGTACTGGTAGAGGCCGCATTTATTTGCGCTCTCAGTACCATATCGAAGAGGTTAATAGTGCGGGCAAACAAGCGATTGTTGTCACTGAAATTCCCTATCAGTTAAACAAAGCGAAATTGATTGAAAAAATTGCTGAGCTTGTTAAAGATAAAAAGCTAGAAGGTATCACTGAACTTCGCGATGAATCTGACAAAGACGGTATGCGTATTGTTATTGAGCTGCGTCGCGGTGAAGTTGCCGATGTTATTGCCAATAATCTATTTTCGCAAACGCAAATGGAAGGTGTTTTCGGCATCAACATGGTTGCGTTAGTAGATGGCCAGCCTAAGCTTTTAAATTTAAAAGATATGTTGGTGAACTTTATTCGCCATCGCCGTGAAGTTGTTACGCGCCGAACTATTTATTTGTTGCGCAAAGCTCGTGAGCGTGGGCATGTACTAGAGGGCTTGGCAATCGCCCTGGCAAATATTGACCCGGTTATTCAGATGATAAAAATGTCTGATTCACCAGCGGATGCAAAAGAGCGTTTGTTAGCGACTGCGTGGAATCCAGGTTCTGTTACCGATATGCTAGCATCGGCTGGGGAGCATGCGTGTCGCCCTGATGATTTAGAAGAGCATTTTGGTATGAGAGACGGTAAATACTACCTGACTCCTATTCAAGCTCAAGCAATCCTTGATCTTCGCTTACATCGCCTAACAGGGTTAGAGCATGACAAGCTTATTGCTGAATACGCAGAGCTTTTGACTCAGATCGCTGGCTTTTTAGAAATACTAGGCTCTTTTGAAGTGCTTATGAATGTGATTCGTGAAGAGTTGCGAGCTATCATTGATGAATACGGTGATGAGCGTAAGACGCAAATTATTGCTTCGCGTCAAGATTTAACGGTTGCAGATTTAATCACTGAAGAAGATATGGTTGTCACCATCTCTCATGGCGGTTATGCGAAAACACAGCCATTGACAGATTACCAAGCGCAGCGCCGTGGTGGTAAAGGTAAGTCAGTAACCGCTGTTAAAGATGAAGATTTTGTTGAGCACTTATTGATTGCTAGTACCCATGATACCATTTTATGTTTCAGTAACTTCGGTAAAGTTTACTGGTTGAAAGTGTTCGAGATTCCAGTGGCGTCAAGGATTGCTCGCGGTCGCCCTATCGTCAATATCTTGCCATTGTCAGAAGGTGAAAGAATTTCAACTATCCTACCTGTCAATGAATACTCTGAAGATCGTTTCGTGTTCATGGCAACAGCAAGTGGTACTGTTAAGAAAACATCATTAGTGAACTTTGCTCGCCCAAGAACTTCGGGTTTAATTGCCGTTGATTTGTTAGATGATGATGCGTTAATTGGAGCGGCAATTACTCATGGTGATGATGATATCTTGCTCGTTACCTCAGCTGGTAAAGCTGCTAGATTCCATGAGACTGATGTGCGTGCGATGGGCAGAACAGCACGTGGTGTTCGCGGTGTTAAAATGAAAGATAACGCGCGTGTTATTTCCCTCATCATTCCAAAAGAAGGCGGTAATATACTAACGGCTTCAGAAAGAGGTTTTGGTAAGCAAACACAAGTCGATGATTTCCCTTGTAAGGGTCGCGGTAATCAAGGTGTTATTGGGCAGCAATGCACTGAGAGAAATGGTGCTCTAGCTGGCGCTGTGCAAGTTTTTGCCGGTGATGATGTCATGCTGATCAGTGATCAAGGGACAATGGTTAGAACACGCACTTCAGAGATTGGTGTGCTTGGGCGTAATACTCAAGGTGTTCGTCTGATTCGTGTTGTTGATGGTGAGAGCTTAGTGGGTATTGCTAGAATAGAAGAAGCTGATGAAATTGAGTTGGATTCTACTGAGCTAGAGGAGCCTGTTGCACTAGAAACTGAAAGTGCTGACAGCGCTGAGCCGACAGAGCCAACAACTTCAGAATAACCAGAAAAAAATCTAAATACACAGTGCGGCTTTTGCCGCATTTTTAGTTTTAAACTAAACATTTTACTAGATAAAGAAATAGATCAGCGCAGTGATGAATAAATGGTTTGATCACTGTCATATTATTTTTTAAGGATCATTCGATGATACGTAAGCATAATTTTAGTGCAGGACCTGCTGCCATCCCTACTGAAGTATTACTCAGAGCAAAAGAAGAAATGCTGGACTGGCATCAGCATGGATTATCGATCATGGAAATGAGTCATCGTAGCAAAGAGTTTATGAGCGTTGCTGAAAAAACCGAGCGCGACTTTAGAGCCTTATTAAATATACCTGACAATTATAAAGTACTTTTTTTGCAAGGCGGTGCTACCAGTCAGTTTGGTATGATCCCCTTAAACTTTGCTAGAGCTGATCAAAAGACTGCCTATATAGAAACAGGCATGTGGTCGAAAAAAGCGATAGATGAAGCTAAGCGTTTTTCTGATATGCAAGTGGTCGCTACATCGGCAAATAATGGTTTCTTAGCTGTGCCGACGCAGGCAGATATTATCATGCCGCAAGACGCTGCTTACTTACATTTCGCCTCAAATGAAACAGTTGGTGGTTTGTGTTTTGATTATATTCCACAAGCTGCAGGCGTGCCTCTGGTTGTGGATATGTCTTCTGATATATTATCTAAAGAGATAGATGTCAGTGCATACGGCATGATATACGCAGGTGCGCAAAAAAATATAGGTCCTGCTGGGCTTACGGTTGCCATTATTCGTGAAGATTTGTTGGGTAAAGCTCAAGCGATAACGCCTAAAATGTATAACTATGAAGTGCACGCAGCGGCGGGCTCTATGTCAAATACTCCGCCAACGTTTGCCTGGTACTTATCTGGTCTAGTGTTTGAGTGGTTACTAGATCAAGGTGGTGTTGAGGCTATTGAGAAAATCAATCGCAACAAAGCCAAAAACCTATACGCGGCGATTGATAATAGTGAATTCTATTATAACAATATTGCTAAAAGTAACAGATCGATAATGAACGTGCCGTTTAATATCGTTGACTCATCTCTAGACACTCAGTTTTTAGAGCAATCAACTGCAGCGGGCCTGTTAAATTTAAAAGGCCATAAAGCGGTTGGTGGTATGCGTGCCAGCATCTATAATGCGGTGTCACAAGAAGCGGTTGATGCGCTTGTCGAATTTATGGCAGATTTTGAAAAACGCTGTGGCTAGGTTTTAGTTAATAGTTAGTTTAAATGATTAGTTTCGATAACTAGATTAGGCTTGCAGCGCAAGTGGTGTCTAGCTAACAACACTCATGATTAGGTAGAAGTTATGTCACTGCAGCAAAAACAACAAGAAGCTGAACTGTTAAAACTACGAGATGAAATTGATGCGATTGATAAACAAATACATCTATTAATTAATCAACGTGCAAATTGTGCTCAACGAGTGGCGCAAGTAAAAGAAAAATTTCAAGGTGTTGAAGATGCCGTTTTTTACCGCCCTGAACGCGAGGCGCAGGTACTGCGTAAGGTAATGGAGCGCAATGAAGGGCCATTAGATGATAAGGCGATAGCACGGTTATTTCGCGAGGTAATGTCTGTTTGTTTAGCTCATGAAAAGCCGCTCAATATTGCTTATCTAGGGCCTGCTGGTGCATTTTCGCAATTAGCTGCAAACAAGCATTTTGGTAATAGTGCGATAACCATTGCCGCTAATTCGCTAACCCAAGTGTTTAATGATGTCGATGCTGGGATTGTCAATTATGGCGTAGTACCGATTGAAAATAGCACTCAGGGCATCGCCACACAGACGTTAGATTTATTCAAAAAATATCCTCTGAATATTTGTGGTGAAGTTGAGCTAGATGTTCAGCTTAACCTCTATGGTTTGGATTCTATTGCACTTGCCGATATTGTTAACGTCTACGCTCTAAATGAAACGTTAATCCAATGCAGTTATTGGCTCGATCAGCATTGCCCTAATGCCAAACGGGTAGTAACTAATTCACTGCAAGAAGCAGAAAAACTATCGCAAGTTGATAATCAAAGTGGTGTTGTTGCCGCAGATGGTGCATTAGCTAGTCAGTGGCGGGTTGTCGCTCAAAATATCAGTAGTAACAATGAGCATAAAGCACGATTTTTGATAGTTGGTAATCAAAAAATATTGGCATCAGGTCTTGATAAAACATCGCTGTTAGTCGCTGCGAAAGATCAGCCGGGTGCTCTTTATGATTTGCTCACGCCTTTTAGAGAGAGTGATATAAGCCTACTAAAAATTGAAACCTATACCGGTGAAAGTCCACTAGGTTTAGAGTGTTCAGTTTTCTATATTGATTTTGAGGGACATCAAAACGATACTATTATTAAATCAGTATTAGCCCAAGTTAAAGATAAAAGTGTTGAGATGAAAGTTCTCGGCTCTTATCCAAGAGCTGTTATTTAACCCATTTGTATGTAAGCTTCCAGCTTTTAAAAACAATATTTTTAACTAAAGAATTATATGCCAAATAGAAAAAAAAATAGCCAGTTCAACCATCGCCAAGGTTTTGAGCATCCAGCTAAAATTGAGACTGTATTAATTATAGGTCTTGGGATGATAGGTGGCTCACTGGCGAAAGCTTTGAAAGAAAATGATTTTGCCAAACAAGTCATAGGCTATGATCAGTCTTGTAGTGCTATCGAGTTAGGTATAGAGCTGGGGGTGATTGATAATGGTTTTAATAATATAGCAAGGTGTGCTGCTAGCGCAGACCTTATCATTTTGGCCGTTCCAGTAAAAGCAACGGCGACAGTATTATCATTAATCAAAGACGTATTGCGGCCAAATGTTATCATCAGCGATGTGGGCAGTACAAAAGGCAGT
The DNA here is from genome assembly GCA_038900335.1 of Gammaproteobacteria bacterium AS21. Classification (GTDB taxonomy): domain Bacteria; phylum Pseudomonadota; class Gammaproteobacteria; order Pseudomonadales; family Balneatricaceae; genus Rs1. Next base: position 38,931 of record JBBMRB010000004.1, read on the forward strand.
GTTATTGAGGCTGCACGTACAGTGTTTGGTCAAGTACCTAGTTATTTTATTCCTGCTCACCCTATCGCCGGTTCTGAAAAAAGTGGCGTACAAGCTGCAGATAGTCAGTTGTTTGTTAAGCATAAAGTGATTATAACGCCGCACCATAAAGCCTGTGAAAAAGGCATATTAACGATAGCTCGCATGTGGCAAAGTACAGGTGCTGAAGTCCTGCAAATGGATGTTAATAAGCACGATGAAGTATTAGCTGCGACTAGCCACTTACCACATTTATTAGCATTTTCATTAGTTGACTCACTCGCGAAAGAGTCTGCAAGTTTAGATATCTTTCGTTATGCAGCGGGTGGCTTTCGCGATTTTACGCGTATAGCGGCATCTGACCCAACAATGTGGAGCGATGTATGCGGCGCCAATAAACAGGCGATTTTGCAACAAATTAACTTGTTTAGCGACGGCCTTGCCAATTTAAAAGCAGCAATAGAGCAAGATGATGAACAAAGTATAAAAGGTATTTTTACCAGAGCGCGCGCCGCACGTGAACACTTTGGCCGTATGCTTGAGGGTACTGCTTATTCGAAAACAGCTTCAGCAAACCAAAATATCAGTTTTGTGATCAAGCCTGGCGCTGTATTAAGTGGTGAAATTATTATCCCAGGAGATAAATCGATATCCCATTGTGCTATCTTTTTTGCGGCTATTGCCGATGGAGTCTCTTATATTAATGGCTTTCTAAATAGCGAAGATAGCATGGCGACGATCCAGGCGTTTCGTGATTTAGGGGTCGTTATTGAAGGGCCTTATAATGGTAATGTCAAGGTTTACGGTGTTGGTAAATATGGTTTGTGCCCGCCTAGCAGAGCTCTATATCTAGGGGGTTCAGCTATATCGATGAGGTTGTTAACGGGTTTGCTGGCGGCGCAGAATTTTGATAGTACACTCATCGCTGATAGCTCGCTAAACGTGGGAGCTATGGAGCGGATAGCGCTAGGCCAAATGGGAGCGAAAATAACAACGTCTGCAAGCGCTGGCGCAACGATACATATTCAAGGCGGTCAAACGCTTAAAGCTATTGATTACACACTAGTGATGCCAAGTTTGGAAGTAAAATCCGCAGTATTATTAGCCGCTCTTTATGCCGATCAGCCAAGCTCAATAATACAACCTGTTATCTGTCGTAACCATACAGAATTGTTAATGCAGGCAATAGGCGCTGATATACAGTTCAATAACAAGAGGGTTGTGTTGAGACCAGGTGAGAGTATAAAAAGCTTTAACGCTGATATCCCAGCTGATTTTTCATCTGCTGCATTTTTTATTGTCGCAGCAACTATCTGCCCGGGCTCTGATATATTGTTAAAAAATATAGGAGTCAACCTAACTAGAATAGGTTTAATTCATATTCTTACTTTAATGGGCGCAAAAATAGAGCTATTAAATCAGCAGACAATTAATGGAGAAGATATTGCTGATATTGCTGTACAATACAGGCCATTGACTGCAATCAATATACCTGAAGAGTTGATATCGACAGCGATAGATGAGTTTCCTATTCTCCTTATTGCCGCTAGTTGTGCTCTAGGGCGCACCGTAATAAATGGTTTGGCTGAATTAAGATTTAAAGATTCAGATCGCTTAGCACTAATGATAAATGGCCTAACTGCATTGGGGATAACAGTAATAGAAAATGATGATGACGTGTCTATTGAAGGGGGCGTTATTAATGGCGGCTGTGTGGATAGTCAAGGTGATCACACAGCGGCAATGGCCTTCGCAATGGCTGGATTAAAGTCTCGTGAAGAAATTAAAATAATAAACTGTGCGAATGTAGCATCTTCATTTCCAGAGTTTGTCGAAAAAGCAGCGAAAGCTGGACTTAGAATAAGAAAGGAGGAGGCGAATGTCTCAAAATAAAAGCGGATCAATTAGCAAGGTTATTACAATTGATGGTCCTAGTGGTTCAGGTAAAGGGACAATATGTAAGCTTTTAGCAGCTGCTTTAGGTTGGAATTTATTAGATAGCGGCGCGCTGTATCGTTTAACAGCACTTGCAGCTAAGCACCATGGTGTCGAATTAGACGATGAGGATGCACTGCGAGTACTGGCCGCACATTTAGATATACAGTTTTTAGTGCAAGATGATGAAGATGAGCTACAAATAATTTTGGAAGGTGAGTCAGTTACCCAAGAGCTAAGACTAGAAGAGACGGGTGTTACTGCCTCTATTGTCGCTGCTATCCCAAGTGTTAGAGATGCATTATTAGACAGGCAAAGAGAGTTTGCACAACCACCTGGTTTAATCGCTGATGGCCGTGATATGGGAACAGTGGTCTTTCCACAGGCACAGTTAAAAGTTTATTTAGATGCAAGTGTTGAAGAGCGAGCAAATCGTAGATATAAGCAGTTGATAAATAAAGGAGTGGATGCTAGCCTTGAGTTAATATTAGCTGATTTGATAAACAGAGACGAAAGGGATATGCAACGTACAGTTGCGCCTCTCAAGCCTGCTGAGCAAGCATTGGTTCTAGATTCAACAGAGCTTTCTATTGAGAAAGTATTGGAAATGATACTTGAAGAAGCGCGCCATAAAGGGCTACGTGAAGGTTAGTGATCTAGTTTAGTACATGGTAATAGTTGCTGTTTTAGCCTTTACCCTGCATTAAAGTAATGATACTTATCGGGCAAGTTTTCTCTACGTCAATTAAGGATGGTTGAATATGAGTGAGAATTTTGCAGAGCTCTTTGAGCTTAGTATTAAACAATTAGATATGAGAGCCGGCGCGTTGTTGAGTGCGACGGTGTTAGCGATTGAAACTGATTTTGTCATTGTTGATGCCAACCTAAAATCGGAAGGGGCTATCGCAAAACAAGAGTTTTATGATGGTGATGGCAAGCTAACGATAAAAGTAGGCGAGCAAGTCAATGTCGTTTTAGAAAATGTCGAAGATGGTTTTGGCCTCACCAAATTATCTAGAGAAAAGGCGATACGCGCTGAAAAGTGGCGAGTGTTAGAGACCGCTTTTAGCACACAACAAACAATCAATGGCATCATTGTCGCCAAAGTCAGAGGTGGCTTTACTGTTGATTTAGGTGCTTTACAGGCCTTCCTTCCAGGCTCGTTACTTGATTTACACCCCCTTCGTGATAGCTCCCATTTAGAAAACTGCCCACTGACTTTCAAAATTGTTAAATTAGATACAGATAAAAGCAATATAGTCGTCTCAAGACGAGCCATCTTAGAGCAACAAAATACTCTCATCAGAGCTAAGTTACTGGCGAACCTAAAAGAGGGGCAAACACTAGCCGGTGTGGTCAAAAATATTACCGATTACGGTGCCTTTGTTGATCTGGGCGGGTTAGATGGATTATTGCACATAACCGACATCTCTTGGAAACGAGTGAAGCACCCAAGCTTGCTATTAAATATTGGTGATCAAATATCGGTATTAGTTTTAAAATATGATGCTGATAAAGAGCGAGTCTCGCTCGGTTTGAAACAGTTAACGCAAGATCCATGGACAACACAGATCGATAAGCTAGCAGTGGGTATGCAAACTAGGGCAATAGTCACGAATGTCATGGATTATGGCTGTTTTGCGCAGATCGCAGAAGGTGTAGAAGGGCTGATACATGTCTCTGAAATGGATTGGAGTAATCGTAATATTCACCCCTCTAAAGTTGTTTCTAAAGGATTGGAAGTTGAGGTAAAGATACTCGATATAGATAGTAAGAATCGTAGAGTGTCGCTAGGTATGAAGCAATGTACTGTTAGTCCTTGGCAATTGTTTGCTGAGCAATATAAAGCCGGTGATAAAATAATAGGTAAAATTCGATCTATCACTGATTTTGGCCTGTTTATAGCTGTGACAGACAGTCTTGATGGCCTTGTGCATTTGTCAGATATCTCATGGCATAAACCAGGCAGTGAAGCCGTAAAGGCGTACCAAAAAGGTGATGAGGTAGAAGCTGTGTTGTTATCTGTTGATGTCGAAAAGGAGCGAGTCGCTCTGAGCATTAAACAGCTCAGTGATGATGAATTTGGCAATTATTTGGCAACACATAAAAAAGGTGATGAAGTCACAGGGGTGATAACGCAACTAGCAGCGGAGCAAATCACACTGCTTTTGTCCCCAGCTGTGGATGCTATAATTAGGCGCTGCGAACTCTCTGAATATGAGGATCAAGAGGCAAAGCTAATTGTAGGCCAAGATGTAGATAGTGTTATTGTTCAGCTAGATGTTAAAAATAGACAGATATACTTGTCTATAAAGCAGCTGGAAATCAAGCGGCAGCGAGAGGCTATAAAGTCTGCTAAAAACAAAGCATTAAAAGATAGCACAACGACGACAATTGGTGATTTAATTAGAGCTCAAATAGAAAAAAATGAAAATAAAAAATAATCTATTTATTCTAACTAAACATTTATGAGTGAAATACGGGGCTTAAATTTGCTCTTTTTATTCGATCTGCTCACTTTAATGGCATGTATTTGCTCGAAAAGTATAAAAAGTGAGCCTGTAGTTGAATGTATGTTTACTTTTTAAGTGTTTGCAATAGAATATAAAATAAAGCGACAGGCCCTCTAGGAGGAACAAGAATGACGAAGTCAGAATTAATAGAATTACTGATAGATAAACATCCTGAATTATCAATTAAAGATGTGGAAGCTGCAGCAAAAACTATGCTAGATCATATGACAGAGTCTCTGTCTAATGGTGGTCGCATTGAAGTAAGAGGTTTTGGTAGTTTCTCATTGCATTATCGAGCACCTCGTATTGGGCGAAATCCGAAAACAGGTGAATCTGTTGCTTTGTCGGAAAAATACGTGCCTCATTTTAAGCCAGGCAAAGAATTGCGTGAGCAAGTAAATGACAGTATTAATGACGTTTGATTTAATAAAATAGTTTTCAAAATATAAAATATTTTATTACATTAACAATACTTATGTTATCTGGAGATTGTGTGTGCGCTGGTTAAAATTATTGCTGTTACTTGTTTTGTGTTTAATCATCCTCTTCGCTGGGATAATGTTTACTGTCTATAACACACAGAAGGTGTCTATTGATCTTGTGTTAGTTCAGCTGCCCCAAGCGAGCTTGTCGTTGTGGTTAATCGCTTTCTTTGTGGCAGGTGGCGTGCTTGGCACTATTTTAAGTACGATTGTGATTGTCAGTCTCAAAGCGAAGTTAAGCTTATCGCGAAGAAAAGTTGACGCTATTAATAAAGAGCTAGCTGCGTATCGTGCTAAAATTGTCTAGTAATTAAAAAAGTATTAAGTGAAAAATCAAAAAAGGAGCGTTATCGCTCCTTTTTTATATTGGTATTTTTGGCTATATATCAAAGCTTTTATCCCCTTTAGCCTCTGCTTACGGTAGAATGGTTTTCGCAAAATTTAGGTCTATATTAATTAGAGGATAATATGCGAATAGATACCCCCGCTTCAGCTAACTCACCTAGTACAGAAAAACCCATTATTGTTGCTCTTGACTACCCCGATATAGATCAAGCATTAGCTATGGCTGATCAGCTAGACCCGAATCGCTGTCGCGTTAAGGTCGGTAAAGAGTTATATACCCGTAGCGGCCCTGCTGTATTGCAAGCACTGACAGCAAAAGGTTTTGATATATTCCTTGATCTAAAATTCCACGACATTCCTAATACGGTCGCTAAAGCGGTTAGGGCCGCTGCCGAGATGGGTGTGTGGATGGTGAATGTTCATGCCAGCGGCGGTCGTCAGATGATGCAAAGAGCGCGTGAAGAGCTCTTGCAAGTAAACCGCCTGCAAACGCAGCTGATAGCAGTTACTGTATTAACCAGTATGCAAAGAGCAGACCTTGCAGAAATAGGTCTTGATATCGATCCAATTGAGCATGTAAAACGTTTGGCACAGCTAACTTATGATAGTGGTTTAGATGGTATTGTTTGTTCGGCGCAAGAAGTTGCTATGTTACGTGAGCATTTTGATGCTAAGTTTTCGTTAGTGACACCTGGTATTCGTATGGCTGATGATAGCGCTGATGATCAACAGCGTATTATGACACCAGGCAGGGCTATTGAGTTAGGTAGCAGCTATTTAGTGATAGGGCGGCCAATAACACAAGCGAGTGACCCTATGTCAGCACTGCAAAGGATCGAGTTAGATATAGCGAACGCTCGCTTAGCAGGCTAACCTAAATCAAATCACGTATTTACTTTATAGCATCTAAATAATGGAAAATTAATGAGTATAGAACGCACATTTCTATGGCATGATTACGAAACATCTGGTGCTGATCCAAAACGAGATAGGCCATTACAGTTTGCAGCTATTCGCACCGATGAGAATCTCAATATCATTGGTGATCCGATAGAGTTATATTGTAAACCTAGCGATGATTTTTTACCCCATCCGCAAGCGTGTTTGATTACGGGTATTACTCCACAACATGCCATAAGGGAAGGGGTGTGCGAGGCGCAATTTATCGCACAAATAAATGCGCAAATGAGTGTGCCAGGTACCTGTAGCGTCGGTTATAATAGCATCAGGTTTGACGATGAAATTACGCGTCATACTTTGTATCGAAACTTTTACGATCCCTATGCGCGCGAATGGCAGAATCAATGCTCTCGCTGGGACCTGATCGATATGGTGCGACTTACTCGCGCTTTACGTCCCGATGGAATTGAGTGGCCTGATTATGATGATGGCAGTCCCTGCTTTAAGTTAGAGGCGTTATCAAAAGCCAATGGTATTGAGCATGCTAATGCTCACGATGCGATGGCTGATGTTTATGCGACGATTGAACTGGCTCGAATTATTCGTGACAAACAACGCAAGCTTTATGACTTTGTGCTCACTAATAAAACCAAACAAGCTGCGCAAAGTTATCTAGATGTTGCCACTATGAAGCCGGCACTACATGTATCATCTCGCTTTGCAGGTGCAGTCGGTAATTTAGCTATCATTGCCCCTTTAGCTCATCACCCTAGCAATAAAAACGCGGTGATTAGTTGGGATTTACGAGTGGATCCTACACCGTTAATTGATCTAGATGCACAAGAAATTCGAAGGCTGATGTATCTAGCACATGATAAGCGCCAAGATAAAGATCCCAAGATAGCTTTAAAACAAGTGCATATTAACAAGTGCCCTATTTTAGCGCCGGCTGGGATGCTAAAGGCTGAAGAGGCGGCAAAATTACAAATAGATGGTGCGCAGTGTCGACATAACTTGGCAATATTGCGTAATTATTCTGGATTATCTGCAAAATTGGCCGATATATTTAGTGTCGATGATTTTGAGCAAGATGGTGATCCTGATCATATGCTCTATAGCGGTGGCTTTTTCAACGAGCCGGATAAACGCGCGATGGAGATTATACGACAAAGTGCACCACAACAATTAGCAGAGCTTGATTTAGCTTTTCAGGACCCTAGGCTTGAAGAGATGTTTTTTCGCTATAAAGCACGTAATTATCCTGATTATTTATCAGCTGATGAAATGGAGCGTTGGGAAATGTATCGCAAGGAGAGGCTGTTAACACAAGATAATCGCAAGTTGTTAACAATACAGCCTTTTTATAATATATTGAACGAACTGTACCAGAACCCTGAGCTTAAAAGTGCGGATAAAGATGTGTTAGAAGAACTCGCTATTTATGCTGAGTCTATTTTTCCTATGTAATAAACATGGCGATTATTGCAAATATTTGCCGGTGATAGCTTCAATTTTTGGAATTATCACTATAATGAATAATAATAAAACAGCGCTAAAGAGTCGAAATCTAGCTCGGCACCGCAATATTATGACGCTCATTACTTCTGCAAAGGGGGATGCGTATATTAAGAGAAATTAGATGCCTAAAAAGATATATTATCTTATCACTATTTTGCTGTCTTTTACGCTAGCTCAGCAAACAGTGGCGGCAGGATTAGCGCTAAAATATGAATTTATCCCAAAACGTGAGCGTATATATCAATCACCGGCTGATGTGTCAGTTCGAGCAATAAGAAAGTCCTCAACTAACTCACAACTACCCTCGTTTGACGTTAATGATGCCAATCGTCCTAATGTGCAAGTTATTGCCGCTAGAAACTATGTAGATAAACAGCCATTAGCTGAAACCATCAGTTATTCTTATATCGCCTCTTCTGCACCGGTTTATCCTGTGTCAGTTGTAATAGCGCCTAGCAATTATATCCCTCAAAATGTGGTGGTGATGAACTCGCAAGTACAAGAAGATTATTTTGAATTTTATGTTGTCGGATATGCATTTAATGATGAAGGTTATAATTTGGAGTCCAAAAAAATTCAGCAACAAATAGAGTCAGCGATAGCGCAAAATGCATTAGATGGCTGCGCGCCACTAAATATTAACTGTTCGCGTACCGCTTCTGACTCTAGCCAATTATCCATTGAAAGAGGGCCGATAAAAGCACAACCTAGCGCCCCTAAATCACAACGTCAGTTGCTGAGTGAGTAAACGAGATCATTTTTTGACTACAATGATTGTCATCTAATCACTGTTGATGGGTGTTATCACTTCAAATACTCGCTAAATTCTGGATAATGTCAGCTCTAAACTTATTAATGGCGATTATCATGACAATTCTAGACACTTTGCAAAAGCGCAGCGAGCATAAATGTGAGCTTTGCTCATCGGATGTAAATTTATCTACTTACAATGTTGAGCCAAATAATGGAGCAAGCTCGGACAGTAGTATTTTGTGTTGTGAAGTTTGTCTTGCGCAAATTAATGATCCACAATCAATGGACGCAAATCATTGGCGCTGTTTAAACGATAGCATGTGGAGCCAAATACCAGTGGTACAAGTCATGGCTTGGCGTCAGCTTAAGCAATTATCATCTGAGCTTTGGGCACAAGATTTAATAGAAATGCTATACCTAGATGATGAAAACCTTAAATGGGCGCAATCGGGTTTAATGATTGCTGATGCACAAGCAGTAGAGCCCACTCGCGATAGCAATGGTACAATTTTAGCCGCTGGTGATAATGTCACTATTATAAAAGATTTAGTGGTTAAAGGTGCCGGTTTCACTGCTAAACGTGGCACAAGTGTTCGCGGTATCTCTTTAACCAGTAACCCTGAGCATATCGAAGGGCGAGTTAATGGTACGCGAGTAGTCCTTGTGAGTGCTTACATGAAAAAGCTGTAATATTTATTTGGCGAGTCACTAATTAGCAACTCGCCAAAATTATACGGCCATCAATTTTAAACTTACTACCTGCCTAACTGCTCTCTCTTAAGCTCAGTTAATATATCTAACGAATTATCGCTCTTTATGCTCTGCTGTTGAATCGCTATCGTATTAGAGTAGCTTATCAGTGCGAACTGCTTTAATAGCAACTGTTGCCAGCTATCTTTTAAATCCGCTAATGTTAGTTTTTCAACTGTTGCAATCATCTGTTGTTTTTCATCAAATGCAATGGGTGAGGCATTAATTTGCTGCCAAAGCTGGCTACTTTTTTGATAGATAGTATTGGTTTTTTTCTCGTAGCGACTAATTAAACTGTGTTTGAATTTTAATAGTTGTTGCTCGCTAATATTTGCTAAATCACTGGTACGATCTAATAAGAACTGTTGATTACTTTGTTGTATTTTCTCAGGTGTTGCATGAGGAGATTGAGTCATGAACACTATCGCTGGCAGTTTTTGCAAACTCATAGCAGATGCGAAGACTAAATAGCCTAATTGCTGCTCTGTACGCAGCTGGTTTGAATACTGTGTGGAAATTATCTCAGTGAGTAAATCAATGCTGGCTCGCTGTTGATAACTTTTATCTAACCCCTGTAAATACAGGGCAACAGCTGAGTCGCTGCTATCTATGTTAGCAATAATATTCAAGTCACTGTGCGCAGCAAGTGTCAGCACTTGGTTGATATTGTTACTTTGGATAGGTGAGGTGATATCAAGTTGATTTACCAGTTCTAATGTTTGTTTCTTCGCTTGCTCTAAAGTGATATTACCATGGGATAATACTCGAATTTCACCTTGCTTGAATAAGCTCTTAGCTAACAAAGTGACATCGTCTAATGTCAAATCAGCCAAAATACTCATTTGTTGTGCAATATTATCGCTGCCAGTTAAGTGAGCGCTCAGTTGTTCTAAAAGTTGTTGGTAAGGCTTTTCTTGCGTTTTATTGGATAGGGAGCGCAAGTAATTGCTTTTTAATATACTAAATCTATCTGCTGATAAGTCAATATCAGCTAGAGCCGGTAGCTGCTCAATAATTAATGGCTGCTTTTGGTTATAGCCTGAAATCCTTAAACTAAAACCTCGGCTATGTGGATAAAGGTTAAGGTATATTCCAGCGGATGCTGCATCATAGAAAAGCTCGTTAAACTTATCGTTCACTAGACGGACATAAAGGCTTAAGGTGAGTTGCTCTTTTGTCGTTAATACTCTATCTGGGATGATAAAGGTAAAAAACAGATTGGCTTTAGGTGTTAGAAACTGGGTATCTTGTAAGTGCCAAAGTGTAACACCCTCTGTTAAATCATATTGTTGTACTGTTGAGTTATCAGCCTCAAGACTAGTGGCTTTAGCTTTGGGGATGATGTTGAGGTCAGTGGCAATATATGGATTTATAGGCCTAATAAATAGCTCGGCAATATCTAGTTTTTTACTCCATTTTTCAATAGTGGAGGCAGCGACTTTTTTAACAGCGTACTGGCCGCCAAAATAAGGTTCAGTATGATCCCCCACAAGAGTGTTTGCCTGTAAGTTAACATACATATTATCTGCTTTAATAAACGATAAAAACTGGGAAATATGTTGCTTATTGAACCCCTGCATTAAGTAATTAACATCTAACCAATGCTGTTGAGGCAATTCTTTAAGGCGCTGTGAAAGCTGTACGACATAGCCTGTGGCATTGGATTGCGATAAGAATTGAAACGCTTGAGCGGACAGTGAAGCCATCTCAGTGTATAGCGATTCATCAATGCCGGCTTGCTCAATTTTATTAATAAAATTGAAGAAGCTGTTAATCACCTTATCTTGCTGTTCTAATCCTTTTTTCGTGAGACTAAAGCTCACTTGAAAATTAGACTCAGTATCGCTGCTATGACTCGATGAAGCGCTTAAACCATTAATCAGACCTAATCCTTTTAAGTAGGAGGTTAGGCTGCCTTGCCCCTCATAACCTACTAGTGAGCTGATGTAGTATAACGGTTTTTCTTTAAAGTAAGCTTTAGTGGAAGGAGTCGGGAAACTCAATGATAAATGACGATAGTCTTTTAATGTTTTTACCTTTAGCATTAATGGCAATTGATCATCGGCAAAAGTGGTGTAATTATTAGCAGGTTTAGTAACATCTAAATTTTTAACCGCTGCAAACTTAGCGGTCACTAATGAGCGAAGATCACTTAAAGACTCCTTTCCTAATACCACTAATGACATGCGATTGGCGGAATAATAACTATGATAAAAGGCCAGTAAATCATCGCGAATCTTGGTGTCATTATCAGCTAATGTCGTTAAAGATCCGACCGCAAAATGTCGTTGCGGATTAGCTGGGTTCATGATTTGTTTGAAGGCACTATAGTTTCGCTGTCCATCATCTTGCAATTTGGATTGGTATTCAGAATGCACTGCCTGCTTTTCTCTTTGCGTGTATTTTTCTGAGAAAAGAGGAGCGATAAAAAACTGTGAAAACCTGTCTAACCCTTGCTCAAGCGCATCGGCTTTTATATCGAAAAAGTAATTGGTGTTGTTAGCGGCAGTAAATGCATTTTGAGAGCCGCCATGAGAGTCAATGAAGGATGAATAGGCATTGGCGTCAGGGTATTTTTCAGTACCAAGAAAGAGCATATGCTCAAGAAAATGAGCAAGTCCCGCTCTGTTTTCTGGGTTATTTGACGAGCCGATGTCAAGGTTTAAAGAAGCGGCTGCTTTTTTTGCCTCAGGGTCTGAAATGATTAATACTTGCATTTTATTAGCCAGTGTAAAGCTTTGATATGAGCGCTTATCATTCGGGCTTTTATTGATGCTTTTAGCAAAGGCAGCTGAGCTAAACATAGTGATGCTGGCAAGTAAAATAACACAACTCTTTAAGTACATAAAAATCCTTGAAGGTTCACAGGAGCAATAAATAGTTATTATTTAACATAATTCTTGTGGTTTAAGAGTATTTGTTAAGTGATAGGTTCCAATACTAGACACTTTTATCATCAAGTGCTTCCGTGTGTTGGTATAAGCGTTCAAGTAAAGAGTGAAACTGTTGCTTTTCTCGCTCGCTAAAGCAGGTCAGTAGTGTTTGCTCATACTGATAAGATAAAGGCACTATTTCATCGTAGACTTCGTGGCCGGTATTGGTTAGAGAGAGAATTGAGCGGCGTTTATCTTCTGCAGAAAAGGTTCTTTGGATAAGCTTTCTTTGTAATAATTTATTGATAGCTCGACTTAAAATAGATTTTTCTATTTGAGTTTTATTAGATACCTCATCCGCACTGCTCTCTGGAAATTCACCTAAAACCGCCATTATTCGCCACTGAGTTATTGATAGAGCAAACTTATCTTGATAAATATCAGTAAAGAAACTACTTATTTTGTTTGAAGAAACAGATAGCTGATATGGAAAAAAATTCTCTAAAGTCAATATGTTATCTTTGTTTTTAGTCATTGTTATATAAATACCCGTAAGAAAATAGCTTGACATTAGTTGCTATAACAACTAAAAATGGTTGTTATAGCAACTACTTTTTTCTGTATTAAACGTCTAAAGTAGTACCACTGATTGATAAGTATACCTGAGGAGAAAAAAATGGCAGATTTATTTGAAAACCCAATGGGGTTAGATGGTTTTGAATTTGTAGAGTTTTCTGCGCCTGAACAAGGCTTACTAGAGAAAACATTCATTCAAATGGGCTTCACGCATGTTGCCAATCATCGCTCTAAACAGGTATTGCTATTTCGCCAGGGCGGCATCAATTTTATTATCAACTATGAAAAAAATAGCCATGCTTACTATTTTGCACAAGAACATGGTCCAAGTGCTTGCGGCATGGCGTTTAGAGTAAAAAATTCTCAGTTCGCCTATAACAGAGCGATAGAGCTTGGTGCACAGCCTGTTGATATACCAACGGGTCCTATGGAGCTAAAATTGCCGGCCATTAAAGGTATCGGTGGTGCTCCTTTATATTTGATTGATCGCTATGAAGAAGGCAAATCGATTTATGATATCGATTTTGATTTTATTGATGGCGTTGATAGAAACCCTGTGGGCTATGGCTTTAAAGCTATTGATCATTTAACCCATAATGTCTATGGCGGGCGCATGGATTATTGGGCTGATTTTTATGGTCGTCTCTTTAACTTCAAAGAAATTCGTTATTTTGATATTAAAGGCGAATACACAGGTTTGACATCCAAAGCACTAACAGCCCCTGATGGTTTAATCAAAATCCCTTTAAATGAAGAAGGCGAAGGTGGTAGAGGTCAAATTGATGAGTATTTACGAGCATATAATGGCGAGGGGATTCAACACATTGCGTTTGCATCAGATGACTTACTGGCCAGTTTAGATAAGCTAAGAGAAAATGGTATGGATTTCATGAAGTCACCACCAGATAGCTATTATGATATGCTTGAAGAGCGTTTACCAGGTCACGGTGAGCCAGTAGACGAACTGAAAAAACGGGGTGTTCTACTCGATGGCTCAACCGAGAATAACGATCCTCGATTACTGTTACAAATATTTGGTAATACTGTGATTGGGCCCGTTTTCTTTGAGTTTATTCAACGCAAAAAAGATGACGGTTTTGGTGAGGGTAACTTTAAAGCATTGTTTGAATCGATAGAGAGAGATCAAATTGCTAGAGGTGTTATCTAATTCTTAGCTAGGTAATTAAGAAAAACTCAACAGACAAAAGTGTCGTTGAGCTTTTCTTATTAGCTATGACTATTTAGCTTGGTTAACGGCTGTCACTGCCCAGTGTACCGCCATTTTTGGATCAAATACCTTGATAGCCCCTGCAGATGTTAATACATCATCCGGTAATGCTTGCGCCTGGTCATATTTAGTTAACACCATGTTCTTGCTATTGGTTGCTAAGTTATAGAATTCGGGGCCATTAAGTGAGCTGAATTTTTCTAAATTCTCAAGCTTGCCTTCATTTTCAAATACTTGCGCTAATATAGCCATAGTATTTGCGACATTAAATACACCGGCACAACCACATGCTGCCTCTTTTAAGTGCGTTAAATGCGGTGCAGAATCAGTGCCTAGGAAGAAGCGACTATCACCACTAGTAGCCGCTGCTACCAGTGCCAGGCGATGAGATTCTCTTTTAGCGACAGGTAGGCAATAATAATGAGGCTGTATACCGCCAACGAGCATTGCGTTTCTGTTAATCACTAGGTGATGAGTAGTGATGGTCGCTGCTGTATTATTCGCACACGATTGCACGTAATCAACACCGTCTTTTGTGGTTAAATGTTCGAAGACAATTTTCAAATTAGGGAATTGTTTGCGAATAGGAATCAGCTTGGTTTCTATAAATACTGCTTCTCTATCAAAAATATCAACGTCACTATCTACCACTTCACCGTGAACTAAAAATGGCATACCTATTTCTTGCATCACTTCTAAAACAGGATAAATTTTCTCTAGATCTTTAACACCGGCGTCAGAGTTAGTGGTGGCACCTGCTGGGTAGAGTTTTACAGCGGCAACATCACCTGCTAAAAATCCTTTTTTTACATCTTTAGGGCACGTTTGTTCTGTTAAATATAATACCATTAACGGTTTAAATTGATGGTTAACAGGCAGTGCGCTTAAAACTTCATCTCTATATGTACAAGCATCTTGGCTGGTAATAACAGGGGGTTGTAAATTAGGCATCACGATAGCGCGATTAAAATGATTGCTAGAGTAAGGTAGTACCTTTGCTAACATTTCACCGTTGCGCAGGTGTAAATGCCAATCATCAGGCATAGTAATGGTCAATTGTGTTTGCATTTGTAGGCTCTGCTAGGTAGTTAATTCTGTATTGATAATCGAGCTAATCATAACATAAATAGATAAATGGGTAATTGCTCACAGTGTTGAATGGCTATTAGTTAGTACGAAAATATTATTACTAAAAAGTAATATATATTCCCTTTACGTCATGTTTGTTTTATTGTTGACCTGGATTGGTAGTTTTTTTATCAAGCTGAACATTTAAATATTATAAATTTAATAGATTAGGGTGAGAAATGGAGCAACTGCAAAAGTTTAATGAAATGGCCAGCTTTTTAAAAGATCATAAAACAAAGCCTCAACCATCCAATCAATTTAAGCTAAAAATGTATGGTTTATACAAACAGGCAACACTGGGAAATGTGAGCATAGATCAACCCAATCCCTTGGATATGATCGCATCGGCAAAATTTTTAGCCTGGCAAAAACTGACAGCAATGGACTGCCAAGTTGCGATGCAAGCATATATAGATGAGGCGCTTGCATTTAAAGCTCAATTATAATTGAGCTTAATTAAGCTAAGTTTCAGTATTAACAAGGATGTTATTAATCATTTAAAAATGTTGGCTAGTGGGAAAACTCTAAAATCCACTGCTTAAAAAAATCAACTTGCTGTCGATCCTTTTGCTCCTCTGGAATCACTAGGTAGTAGCAATCATCCGTGGTAATGGCTTCACCTAATTGTGTGATGGTGCCTGCCTCAAGCTCTTCATTAATAAAGTACTTTGGTAATAAAGCGATGCCTAAATTAGCTTTTAGTGCGTCGATGATCATTGAAAATTGATCAAAATTCAAATGATGATTATAGCTCATATCTAATTTGTGCTGTTCAAACCAAAGCTTCCAGCTGCCAATTCTACTGGTTAAATGTAGTAAATCGAGTTGATTAATATCTGCTAAGTTAGTTAAAGGATGACGTGCGAGATAATCATTACTTGCAACGGCTACCATTTTCTCTTTGCATATTAAATAGCATGTCGCATCGGGCCAATTTGGCCGGCCAAAGTGAATAGCGAGGTCAATGGTTTTGTTATTAAAATTAAATGGCTGAGCAATAGCATGAAAGCTCAGTACAATATCTGGATGTGCATCGATAAAGTGGCTGAGTTTAGGGATAATCCAGCGGCTGGTAAAGGTTGGTAGTGAGGCTATATTGAGTGTTGATCTGTTACCCACTGAAATGGTCTTAAACATTGCCTCTTCAGTGGCTTGTATGATTTTTTTAGCGTCTATTAAAAAGCGAGTCCCTGAATCCGTCAATAACACTCGCTGGCGCACACGATGAAACAACGGTGTACCCAATTGGTTCTCAAGCTCTTTTATTTGTCTACTGATAGCGCTTTGCGTGAGATGTAAATCCAGTGCTGCCTGGGTAAAACTGCTATGTTTAGCTGCACAAATAAAACTTTGTAAATTATGCAGGTTTGGAATTTTATTTTTTGCAAGATTCATTTAGTAGTACCCGCTAGTTCATGCGAAAAAATGATTAATTCATTTGATTTTATCAATATTAAATCATATTTTACTACTATATTATTACAAATACGCATTACCTAATTATTTTATACCGCTAAACATAGAGTGTTCACATGCCAACTAAGCAACAAAACAACGTATCTTTTGTATCAAGTGATGAAATTCGCAGCCTTTTCTCCAGTGCTATGTCTCAAATGTATAGTAAAGAAGTACCTGCTTATGGTGCATTACTTGATTTAGTAGAGCACAGTAATCAGCAGTACCTTGATACTCATGAGGAGTTTTCCCAGCGTTTAAATAAAGTTGAAAATGTTGCTAAGTTATCTGAACAGCGCCACGGAGCGATTAGAGTAGGCAAGGCTAGTGAGCTTGCAATGATGCGCCGAATTTTTGCAATAATGGGGATGTACCCTGTTGGATATTATGATTTAAGTGTGGCTAATGTGCCTGTTCATTCCACTGCTTTTAGACCAGTACACACGGACTCAATTCGTAATAACCCTTTTCGAGTATTTACGTCACTATTGCGTTTAGACCTTATTAAAAATGAAGCATTGCAAAGTAAAGCTGAAAAAATACTTAATGAGCGTGATATTTTTGGTCAGCAAGTTCGAGACATAGTAACAAAAGCCGAAACACAAGGTGGTTTGGATCAGGATCAGGTTATTGTTTTTATTGATAATATTGTCAAGGTTTTTAAATGGCATAGCGCTGCAGCTATCGATGCAAAGCTATATACTGAGTTGTTAAATGAGCATCCTTTGGTTGCTGATGTTGTCTCATTTAAAGGGCCGCACATTAATCATTTAACGCCTAGAACTTTGGATATCGACTTCATGCAAAGTCAAATCCATAAGACTGGGGCAAAAGCAAAAGCGGTTATAGAAGGGCCACCGACAAGACAGTGTCCTATTTTACTTCGTCAAACAGCGTTTTTAGCAATCGAAGAGCCTGTTTTATTTACAGAGAATGATAGCAAACAAACTCTGACTCACGCTGCAAGGTTTGGTGAAATAGAGCAGCGCGGTTGTGCTTTAACTAAAAAAGGACGCGCGTTGTATGATGAGCTATTAACGAAAACTCGGACATTGACAAGGCCACTAAACGATGGCTCTAACTTAGATCAATACTTAGCAGAAATTAAGTCAGTTTTCGCACAGTTCCCAGATAATTATGCACAGATGTGCGAACAGGGTTTAGGTTACTTTAAATATACTCTTGAGCAAGATGCAAGCAAGTCTTATCAAGGGCAGGGTCTTAGTATCCAAGAGTTGTTAGTAAAAGGTGCGGTATCGATTAACCCGATCACCTATGAGGATTTCCTGCCGGTTAGCGCCGCTGGTATTTTTCAATCAAACTTAGGTGAGCAAGGTGATGGCGATTTTGGTCAAAGCCCAAACCAAGCACAGTTTGAGCAAGATTTAGGCACCATTGTCGCCGATGAGTTTGTGTTGTATGAAAAAATGCAACAAGACTCAATTGAGCATTGCTTGTCTTTATTAGCATAGACCATTAGATAAGTATGAGCACAGTGTAAGGCCAAATAGATGATTGTCTATGGGGCTTTTGTGTGCGTGCTTCGCTCTTTATTCCCTTTTTAATTATGAATGTTCACGCTTTGTGTTGTGAACACTGCCCTTGCTGGCAGCTGTTTTTATTGCTTTTTTATATATTAAAATGCGTGTTTATATCCATCAAATAAGAGTGTATTCACGATTAGCTGATCTTTGTTATACTGCGCGCACAAATATATTAATTTAGGATGTTATTTCATGAAAAGCATAAAACGCGTTTTAGCAATATCCGCAATAGCCTTATTAGTTGTCGGCTGTGTTAACCCTGTTAAAAAGCAACATGATGAAATTGTTGGTCAGTGGCGTATCGCTGATATAGCAGGTACGAGTATTAACAATAATCAAGCGTTGCTGACCTTTACTGAAGATGGCAAGGTTTTTGGCACTAGCGGTTGTAACAACATTAATAGTTACTATAAGCCAGTGCATGATCACTTGAATCTACAGCCTTTTTCCAGCACGCGTAAGCTTTGTCCAGGACAGGCTGCCAGTGATGAGAAACTGTTTAATAATGCGGTATTACAATTAGAGCATTTTTTAGTGCAAGGCAATACATTACTATTAACCGATGAGCAGGATAAAACGGTTATTACATTAATTCGCTTTTAAATAATACCCCGCCATTTACTGCTCAGCCCTGATTAGTTATGTGCTGTTTATTGAAAAAATGACTGTTCAATAGTTATTATTTTAAATAAGCAGTGCACTAAGTTTCTATATACAGCAACGATTACTTTAATGCTTTGATACATGAATATTTAACTGCATATCACCAGTATAACTGATATATAGTGTATGTTACTGATCGTTTAATTATCTAGAAAAACAAAAAAACATCGATAATTAAACTACTTATCTGTAGTTTTTCAAAAATCGGCCGATAGTAATAGTCGATGTATATAAATATAATAAAAAAGTTAGCTAAGGGTCCTTCATGAATTGCGTCAGACATCCAACGTTTTTACTGCTCTTCCTTTCCGTTCTTTTTTCAGTTAATAGTTATGCCGTATCGATTTCCGATGTGTATCAACAAGTGCGCTTGACTGAACAAAACATCTCCTTATTAAAGTCTCATTATGCTCCTGATAAGAATATTAGAGTACCGGGTATACAAGTGGGAAAAACAGCGATGCACGCTTATATTAAAGGGTTAGAGCTGTTAGAAAAAATTCAAAAATACCAACTGCAAAATGGATTGTCGGCCTTAGTTATGCCGGATTTACCAAAAAAGCGCGTAAAATCAAAACATTTAATGCCAATAGTGACACTGGCATTTAATGAGACCAAAAAATTAACAGATTCGGCAAAACTGGTCACTAAAGCAGTAGCGCCACTAACATCTAGTAAAACATCCTCAGATTTATACGAAAAGATTTGGCAGGCTTCTTATTTAATGGATGCTCTAATCGAGCCAATTAAACCTGCTGATGTACTGCGCAATGCTCTGATGATTGAAGAGGGACTTAAAGATATAGCCAAAAAACGCAATGTCGATATTACTTTCCCGCAGCTGCAATCATTTACCGATAAAAAGCCTGTTGATGTCACTATTCAATTATATAAATTGCTTTATAAAATCGCCAAACTTGAAATTAAAGTAAAAATAAAGCCTCTTCTTGTGCCCGCATTCCCTGAGGGCAATGTTTTACCGGAGGATGCCTTTGATGCTACTGGTAATGTTATTGCCGATTTAACACGTATAGCTGTGAAATTGAAAATAGCTCCAGTTAGAACTATCGATGCAATCGCCGCAAATGTGACACCAACTGATGTTTATGCTCAAGTTGTTCGTTTAAACCAAGGTATCGAGTCTTTACTTTAATAGGGGAAGTAGATGTTAAATAAATTAACAGTCAGAGCTAAACTAGCCGTCGGTAATGTCTTAGTATTTTTGTTCTTATTAATGTTTTGTGGTTATTTTTATATTAATTTATCGACAACAACAATAAATACCTTGGCATTAAAAAACTATATTCACGATCAAGCGACGAATGGCTCATCTTTGAAAATGGTTAATAATATTACTTTACGTGATCAGCTGCGAAAGGATTATTTACTTAGAAACGACAGTACTATTAAAAGCCAGTTAAGTACGCTAGAAAAGCAGTTCGATGATCTCATCACTACGGCTATTGCTCAAGCTGATCACCAACAAAGCGAGCTGTTACAAGAGTTAGTAAAAATTAATAACGAATTAAATCAGTCTATTAATAAGCAGTTATTTCCTTTAGTTGATCGTAAGAATATTGCAGCGAGCAAAATTAATAATGAGCTAGGACCAAGGTTAGAGAAAATGTCTGCTGATTTGACTGAGTTTGCTATTAAAGATAGTGATTCGGTTTTAGTGTCGTATTCCTCAAGATTGGTACAAAAGTTGTTAGCGTCACGAGCCTATTTTAATTTATATATGAATACGAATTCCAGCACCTTGCTAGAGCGCTCTGAGTTAGAGGTAATGGGTATTTACTATCAATTACAGGCAATGAAAAAGATCGCATCGAGGAAGAAAGATATACCATTAAAAGAGTTGAAAGCACTGACCCAAGATTTAGAACAGCAATATAACTCTATTGTTAAAACGAATGAGCAAATCTTAAAATCAGGCCAAGATATTACCTTACAAATCAATACTATTAATGACAAAATGTTAGGTCAAATATTAGGCCAATGGAAAACATTAGATGAGGATGCCGCTCGCACTTTAACAACGGTATCAGCACTGAGTAGCAATGGTCTAATTTTAATCGGTGCTATTATATTGGCCAATATCTTTATTATGTGGTTTATTGCTCGCAATATAACCACCGGTTTAAATAAGCTGCTATTAAGGCTGTCAGACATATCTGAAGGTGACGGTGACTTAACCAAAAGGGTAGAGTTAAATTCACGTGATGAGATTGGTCAGCTTGCTGATAAATTCAACCATTTTATTGATCAAATACAAAGTTTGGTAGCACACTCCCAACGCTCTTCCTTAGATGTAGATAACTACGCGAGCGAGAATGTTGAAATGGCAGCACAATCAAAAACAGCGTTGGCAAACCAGTTGCAAGAAACCAGTGATATATCACACTCTATTGAACGGTTGTCGGCCAGTGCCGATGATATCTCTAAGGACTCTGATACCTCTTCAAACATTGTTAAATCGACTAGTGAATCAGTGGCGCACGGTCAGAAGTCATCTCATTCAAGTGTCGATTCAGTGGCAAGTTTACATAGTGATATTTCTCAAACGCACCAAGTCATTGCCGAGCTAGCCTCGCAAACAAAAGCAATTGGTAGTGTGGTTGAAGTCATCAAGGGTATGAGTGAGCAAACCAATTTACTTGCGCTAAATGCCGCAATAGAGGCGGCGAGAGCGGGTGAGGCAGGCAGAGGTTTTGCTGTCGTCGCGGATGAAGTAAGGTCTTTAGCGAATAGAACTAATGGTTCAGTGTTAGAAATTGAAAATATAATTACAAACCTACAAGGAGCCGCTAATCAAGCCGTTACTTTAATTGATAAAAGTTTACAAAGCGCCGATGTAAATAAGACACATGTATTGGATACGCAAGAGCGGTTTAATGAAATAGAGCAGTCCATAGTAGAACTAAATGTGATGATAACTTCTGTGGCCGATGCATGTACACAGCAATCGAAAGTAACTAGCCAAGTGAGTGATAAAGTAGCAACAGTGCATGCTCTAAGTCGCCAAAGTACTGAGTTATCAGAACAAAGTGCACAAATCAGTTTGCAATCTGCACGCTCTATATCCGAGCTGAGTAGTATTTTAAACAAATTTAAAGTATAACTTCCTTTAGATAATTGATTTATATTATGGCGCAATTTTTTAGTGTCTTAATGCTAGTACCACAAGGATTTCTACTCTGCTGAGTAATTGAAATAGTACTCTAAGTTAACTGGATAAAGTAAGAGTCAATGGAAAAAATATTAATTATTGAAGATAGCGTCATGATGCAAAAGGTCATTAGGCATATCGCCGCATCAGAATTAGACTGCGAGTTCGATATAGCCGCAGACTTGGCGCAGGCTCAAGCGCTGATAGCGAAAAATAACTATTTCTTAGCACTAGCTGATCTACATCTGCCAGATGCGCCTAATGGCGAAATTGTCGGCCATTTAGTTGATGCTAATATTGCAATCATTGTACTGACAGCATCAATGGATGAAAAGAAGCGAGAGTTAGTTCTTAAACAAGGGGTCATTGATTACATTATCAAAGAGAATCGTGATTCTTACTTCCATGCTGTTAAATTAGCGAACCAATTATTACACAATAAAGACCTGGTTGTCTTGTTAGCTGATGACTCTAAAGTATTAAGGGCTCATATACGCTGGCACTTAGAGAAAATGCTGTTTAAAGTGGTGGAAGTTGGAGATGGGCTGGAAGCGATAAAAGCTTTCGAGCAAAATCCAGATATTGAACTTTTAATAACCGACTTCAATATGCCGCACATGAATGGTATCGAACTAATTCGTAGCATTAGGCAATCGCGTACCCGTGATACGTTTCCTATTATTGGTTTATCTTCTTCAGCAGACCCTACATTGTCGGCTCAGTTTATTAAGCATGGAGCCAATGATTTCTTAGCCACTCCTTTTATTCATGAGGAGTTTCAGTGGCGAGTATTACAAACGATTGAACAAGTGCAATTAATTAAGAAAATCACCGATATAGCGAATAGAGATTATCTGACTAAACTATTTAACCGTCGCTATTTCTTTAAAGTGGCTAGCCGTTTGCATAGGGCAGCGATAAAGCAGGGTTCAACGTTAGTCTTGTCATTAATAGACATTGACTTTTTTAAGTCAATAAATGATAACTATGGCCACGATAGCGGGGATGCCGTACTGGTTCAAATATCTGAATTACTCATGAAGTACTTTAGAAATTTTACTGTGGCAAGGTATGGCGGTGAAGAGTTTATCGTTATTATGCATGATATTGAAGAGAGTGAATGCCAGCAAATTTTAGAACGATTTAGACTAAAAATTGCAGAGCATAAGTTTAATACTATTGATGGACAGCTCTCAGTTACCGTTAGTTTAGGTGCGGTATCCTATCAAGATGAGACCTTAGATCAATTAATTAAGAGGGCAGATGTTGCTCTTTTTGCAGCAAAATCAGCAGGTCGCAATAAATTGATTTTTTCATAAAAATATAGAGCTATTTTATGGCCTAATTTAATTAATTTCCTAATAGAGGGAATTTTTTTAGTTTGTGATAATTGAGACTCATAGAAATACAATGGCTCAAAATCTTAGTATTAATTTCTTCATCTAGCTGGAAAATGATAGCCCGATTACCCTGATAGTCGAAGACATTAGGGTAAATTTCCCGGAACGTTTCTATCAATTTAGTACTGCAAGTAAAATAAAGATAGTATTGATTAGGTGTTTTTTCACTCCAATCTAAACGGATTGTGCTGCCGTTTTTTACTAAATAGCTTGGCTGCCCCCATTTTAAAGCTTCTGTTAAACAGTCAATATTATCGGCTTTTGCGCTCTCAAGGATATGCCTTCTAAGGTTAAGTAATAAAGGGCGTATATGTTTTGGATAGCTCGCTAGCTTTTCTCGTATTTCATTTGAGATCAACGTATTCATATATGCCCTTTAATATTATAGTTTAGTAGGCGGTGTTGCTAGTGAATGCAAGTCAACACCTTGCTGTTCTAATAACGCTGTTAAAGCAGGCAGTAGCGGGCCTAAGTTTTCTTCAAGGGTCGCTCTGACTGTATCGACGATAACTTGGGTATTTCGCTCAATTTCAACATTTAGGTCATCCCCTACTTTTTTGTGATTAAAGACCGTCATTCGAAGTGTTTCAGGGATGAGCCATATATCAAACCAACCTTCTGTTTTATTAACATCGGCAATCGTCAAGCTTGCGCCATTAATGGCGATATAACCTTTAGGGAAGATATAACCAAGCCACTGCTTACTAACAGCAATACGTACTCTGAAATTATCTTGCGGTTTTGAAATATCGATAATACGAGCATGAAAATCAATATGTCCAGATAATGGGTGCCCGCCGATCTCTGCGCCATCTTTCGCAGCGCGCTCAACGTTTACTTTATCACTTTGTTGGTATTGGCTTAATGTGGTTACCGACAAGCTTTGTAACATGACATCAAATGATGCTTGGGTGGCGCTAATAAGCTTAGTAACTGTCAAACAAACACCATCAACAGAAACGCTGGCACCTATTGCTAAATCTTGGCAAAAACCAGCTTCAAATAAAATTTGAAAGGTTCTTACACCATTGTTATCAGTGATTTTTTCTAATGTAGCAACGCTTTGAATAATGCCTGTGAACACAAAAATACCTATTAAGTCAGGGAGAATGAATCATATTATTAGCCTATTCTATCAGGCAATAACTAATAGGTATTGTACGAAATATACCTATCTGGGATAACTAAATATCGTTTATCAATTATAGTTGATAATGAATCAGGAGTAATCATTATATCGTAAGTTGCGCTTATACTGCTAAGAAAGGCAATATCAAAGGAAATAAAAAGATACCAGCTGCTAGCTTGCAGCTGATATAAGGACTAGATATTCTTAGAGTTTAAGCGATTGCAGATTCGGCAGTCACGTATTCGTAGCCTAAGTTTTTAGCGACAGCTTCAAAAGTAATATCGCCGCGATGAACATTTAAGCCATTGCGTAAATGTTTATCATCTTTTAATGCTTGCTTATAACCTTTGTTCGCTAAGTTTAGAATAAAAGGTAGCGTGGCATTAGTTAAAGCGAAGGTGGAGGTGCGGGCAACACCGCCTGGCATGTTGGCAACACAGTAATGCACAACACCATCGACAATATAAATTGGGTCTTGATGAGTGGTGGCTCTTGATGTCTCAAAACAGCCGCCTTGGTCAATCGCAACATCAACTAATACCGCGCCATCTTTCATCTGTTTTAGGTTTTCTTTAGTGACAAGTTTTGGAGCAGCAGCACCTGGTATCAGTACTGCACCAATAACTAAATCTGCATCTAATATCTGTGCCTCTAAAGATTCGGTATTTGAATAGAGTGTTTTTAGGGCGGGACCATACAGAGCATCAAGCTCTTTTAAACGCGCTAGTGATCTATCGAGGATAGTGACATCAGCACCTAAGCCAATTGCCATACGCGCTGCATTGACACCGACAACACCGCCGCCAATAACGACAACTTTAGCAGGTGCAACACCAGGAACTCCACCAAGCAATACACCCACACCACCTTGTGCTTTTTCAAGAGCGTGTGCACCTGCTTGAATGGCCATACGACCGGCTACTTCGCTCATAGGTGCAAGTAGTGGCAAGCCGCGATGATCATCTGTCACTGTCTCATAGGCAATAGCAACAGCATCTGATTTAATTAACAATTGCGTTTGTTTTGGATCTGGAGCTAAATGCAGATAAGTAAATAGTAATTGGCCTGAGCGCAGCATTTTGCACTCATTTTGTTGCGGCTCTTTTACTTTAACTATCATGTCAGCCTTTGCAAAAATTTCCTCGGGGGTATCAATAATTGAAGCACCCGCACTAACGTATTGATCATCTGTAAAGCCGACTTCTTTACCTCCATCTTTTTGGATAATAACTTGATGGCCAGCTGCAATAACTTCTCTAACACCTGCAGGGGTCATACCGATACGATATTCATGATTTTTTATTTCTTTTGGTACACCAATTAACATATTCAGCTCCTAGTATTAAAGTTCTTATTAACTAAATTCAGAATAGCAAAAAAATAAACATGAAAAGAACTTTATTTTAGTATTTTTTTGGTTTTATTTTCTACAATAGTTTTTATTTGCAGGCTTTATAACTGCTTATTTGTTTTTATTCGATTTTTAAAGCTTTTCTGTTTTATGCTTTTTATTTAACGAGTGACTTTGGTTAAGTTAGCGGCTATCTATGAAATATCAACTTAAATTAGCATTTTTTATTCTAGTGTGCGTTTAAAATAGAATCTTTATTGAGATCTCACTAAGTGCAAGTCATACTGTTTTATTTTGCTGAATTAGACACAAGAGAGCGTAATGACTGAATTATCGATGAAACCTGAAACACCAACTATTAATTACCTTGCGACAGTTTTTTATACCCTATTAGCATTAGTGGCATTTGCTGCTAATTCAGTATTGTGCCGAATGGCTCTTGAGCTGCAAAATGATGGCGCAGCCATTGATGCTGGTAGCTTTACTATTGTTAGGCTGGTTTCAGGCATTGTAACTTTGATGGCGATTTTTTGGATGATAGCGTTTAAAAATAAGATGAAACGTAATATCACCAGCGACAGTGAAAAAAAGTCAGCGCGCGCTAGCCAAGATTTGCTGCAGATAACTGATATTAAAAAAATGAAAGGTAGTTGGCTAGGCGCTATCACCTTATTTTTATATGCCTTTGGCTTCTCATATGCCTATGTTTCACTAGAGACGGGAACAGGAGCGCTAATTTTGTTTGGGGTGGTACAAATAACAATGATATTAGTATCAATGTATTCAGGGCACAAACTCGTTAAAACAGAATGGCTTGGTATTGCGATCGCTTTTTTAGGATTTATTTATTTGGTATTGCCAGGTGTTTCTGCTCCCTCTTTGCAAGGCTTGTTATTGATGAGTGTCGCGGGTATTGCCTGGGGATTTTATACGGTATCAGGAAGAGCATCGACAGCGCCTTTAGCAGATACAGCGTTTAATTTTTTAAGAACCACTCCCTTTGTTATCGCCCTTATTATTTATAACTATAATGATTATTACCTGACTGATACAGGCCTTGTTCTAGCTGTTATTTCAGGCGCGATAACGTCTGGCTTTGGTTATACTATTTGGTATGCTGCACTGCGTGGCTTAAAAACGATGCAAGCTGCTGTATTGCAACTGTTGGTGCCAATCATTGCTGCTATTGGCGGGGTCATCTTTGTTGCAGAGCCTTTAACAGAGCGTTTAATTATTGCTGGCGTATTAATTTTAGGCGGTATTGGCTTGGTTATATTAGGCAGGGGAAAGTAGATTAATTAAAATTTTTTTAAATATACTATGGCGAAGAGTATGCAATATATACGTGCGCAGCACAGCGATTTAGATGAGCTTGTACAATTGAGAATCAAGGCAATGAGACCCAGTTTAGAAAAAGTTGGTCGCTTTGATATAAAGCGTGCGAAAGCGCGTCTCGCCGATAATTTTGATCCGATTAGTACTTATAAAATATTGAAAAATAACAATTTATTAGGTTTTTATGTATTGCTTAATAACGACGATTGTTTTTGGCTAGATCATTTTTATATCGATAATGACTATCAAGGGTTAGGTATAGGCGAATCTGTACTTGATCATATTAAAGAGGTTGTCAAAGAGCAATCAAAGCCATTGCGACTCACAGCGCTTAAGCAAAGTAGAGCAAATGAGTTTTATGTAAAACAAGGTTTTGTGGTGATAGAGCAGCAGCCTTGGGATAATCTTTATCAGTATAATTTGCACAATTAATGGGTGAGTTTAAAACGCAAGCCCCATTAACAGACCCTTTTCACGCCATAATCTTACTTTCACACCATCGACATAAATTTCATTGTCGGTTATTTGATCAATATCATCAGCAGATAATTTTGCTTGATAGAACGTATATTCAGAATCAGTTTTTGCATGGTGTACTTTGAGTTGCGCAGCTACTTTACCATTGATATTACAATAGCGCCCGCCGATTAGTTTCCATTCTTTAGTGTCTATCTTGGCTGATGATACTAATTTGAAACCGAGTTTGCTTAAGTGATTTTGTACAATATTATAATCTGGGCTAAGTACTTCCATTTGTAATTTAATACTGTGGTTGTAGGCAATTTGTTTGGATATATGATTATCATGTGAGTGAAAAAAAGATAGGTACAATATGCTGATACAAACTAGCGCGCAAGTGGAGGCAATATAGCGATGAGAATTGCTTTTTTTACGAGAGGATTTTAATTGCTGAAGTTTTTGTAGTTGTGCAACACTCAAGTGTTGCTCTAAATAATGGGAGTTGAGCTGCTCCTTAAAGTTTGTGGTCTTTTTTGAGTCGCTCATTATCTGCTGCCTGTCCAATTAAATAGCTGTGTTGTTGTTTAAGTCGCTTTTTTAAACGGCTTAAGCGTGATAATAGTGTGCCTCTAGGGGTATTTGTACTGTCCGCTAGTTCCTGTACCGTATTACCCTCAACTGCCCATAGGAACAACAGCTCCCTCTCTTTAGGGGCTAGCTCTTTAAGGATGATGGCAACGTGTTGTTGGTCTATTACTAATGACTCTAATGCTTGGGTTGTCTCGTGCTCTGTTGCGTCATGGGCAAAAAAATTGCTATTAACAACAAGCTCTAACTTGTGCTTTCGGTATTGATCAATGAAATCATTTTTAATCATCCGGCACATATAGCTTTTTAGTTTTTGCTGACACTGCAATACATCTCTATCTTTTAAAGATAGCACCTTTTCACAACTATTTTGTAAAAGGTCATATGCATTATGCTCATTGTGAGTGAGAGCTAGAGCGTATCGATATAACGCATTTAGTAATACTTCATTTAATACAACTTTTGGCGTTGGCCAAATTAAATTAATCATCATGTGAATGTAACAGAGCGAGCATATATAGCAACTAATTTTTTACACTAAATTATTGTAAATAAGGGTAATAAAACGTTGCAAGCGCAGAGGTTTAAGTTGAAAAATAATACCGCCAACTGTTAGAGGAACATACGGGCAAGTTAGAGATTACTTTGTCCAAAATGAAAAACATAAGTCTCTAAAAGTAATAGCTGAGATCAATATGCATTTAACAATGACATTCATATTTGGTCCCCTCAAAGCATCAATCTAACTGCCCGTATGTTTTAACTAAAACATTATAAAAATATACAGTGTTATATAAGACGAATAACTGCAGGATTTGATTGCATATATTTCAATTTTTTTGCAACAGCAATATTCACAAACTTAGATCGATATAATAAATGTGCTTAAATGTCTGTTTTTACCCTCAAACTAGGTTAATTTCACCATTATCAGCAGTGCATTAATTTTCTAAACTAGTGTCTTTTATTTATGGGATATTGACGATGTTAGAATTAAAATCTTGTTGTGAGCACTGCGCTAGAGAATTGCCGGCTAATTCGAAAGATGCACGCATATGCTCTTTTGAATGTACCTTTTGCGTAGATTGTGTTGAAAATTTGCTCAAATGTATTTGCCCTAATTGCGGGGGGGAATTTCAAAATAGGCCAGTGAGACCAGCAGTGAATTTTAAAAATAGTAATTTTTTAGGGCAATACCCCGCACAGTTTGAATCGCTCTATAAGCCTGTTGATTTATCAGAACATGAAAAACTGATTAAAAAAGTATTATCAAAGGCTAGCTGAGGGGTATTAAATTAGCTCAATCATAATGTTTTAATAAAAAGCCATCAGCTTTACTATCAATAAGCTTCGCCTAACAGCGCTTTGATGGTAGATTGTCGTACATGTTTTTCGTTAACCCTCTATTATCAATAGAAAAATATGTTCTATTACTAAGTTTGCTAATGGCTGGCAAGATGCTGGTTGCCAATGCGAGTTTGAACATGATAAACCTGAGTATAAATTAATGAGTATTAAAGATTCAGTATTGGCTTTTATCATTGTCTTGGTCTGGGGTGTTAACTTCGTGGTCATTGCCTATGGTTTATATGGTATGCCACCTTTTTTACTTGGTGGCGTACGGTTTTTACTCGTTTTTGCGATAGGGTGTTGGTTTGTAAAACGTCCGAATATTCCGTTCAAATGGCTGTTAGGTTATGCATTAGCCATTAGCTTTGCTCAGTTTGGTTTTTTATTCTTGGCGATGTCGCTGGGCATGCCGGCAGGTTTGGCATCTTTGATTTTGCAATCCCAAGCGCTGTTTACTTTGATTTTTGCTTATTTATTGTTGAAAGAACAAATTAAAATATCACAGATACTGACGATACTCGTAGCAGGTATTGGTCTAGCTCTTATTGGTGTCAGCAGTGGCGATAGTAAAATGTCACTGATAGGTTTTGTTTTAACTATTTTAGCGGCGTCTAGCTGGGCACTTGGTAATTTGGTGACACGGGCTATTTCACAGCAGGGCTATAAAGTTGACTCTGGGCTAGTCGTATGGGCTGCACTGATTTCTAGCGGGCCATTTTTTGTCGTATCTTTATTTGTCGATGGCTGGGATGTGATAGTCGACTCACTCATTAACATTAATACAGCCTCTGTATTATCACTGCTTTATTTGGCGTTAGTGGCGACAATTATAGGCTATAGTTTATGGAGTTATTTGCTTGCTAAATACCCCGCGGGTGTGGTGGCTCCGTTAACGCTTGGTGTACCTATTATTGGTTTGTTGTCCGCCTCTATTATTCTCAATGAAGATTTAAATGCACAGCAGTGGCTAGGTGCTGTGATTGTTATGTTTGGTTTGATGATTAATATGCGCTTAGATAAACAGGTGATGAAATCACTTAGGCGAATGTTTAATTAAGGAGGGCAGGTGTTAGAGCAAAACAGAGAGGGTAATGAGCTGATCAATATTTATATTGTTTTACTGCCCAATATTTTAATGTTGGATATGGTGGGACCCGCTGAAGTATTTAATTTTGCCAACCGTTATAGTGACAAGCAATTTGAGCTGCACTTTATAGGTGAGCACAGTGACATTCAATCAGGTATGGGCTTAATGTTACGTGTTGATCCTTTGCCTGAGCAAATTAAGGCGAATAGCTGGCTGCTAATACCTGGCTTAGAAGGAGAGCAAATCGATTTTTCAATGCCAGAGTATCAAGGCGTTGTACAGTGGATTAATCGCCATCAACAGTTTGATAAAGTCATTAGTGTCTGCTCAGGTACCATGTTGCTAGCTTATTGTCGTTTACTCGATGGTAGGCAATGCACCACACATTTTGCAGATTTGAAATATTTACAGGCGCTAGCACCGTGTGCACAGATTATCCAAAATCGCTTGTTTATCCAAGATGGTAGTTTATATACCAGTGCCGGAGTGACAGCGGGTATTGATTTAGCCTTATACCTTGTTGAAAAAGAGTGTGGTATTGATTGCGCTGCCAGTATTGCCCGAAATATGGTGTTATTTAACAGAAGAGGTGAGCAGGACCCAGCCCTCTCGCCCTGGCTAATTCATCGTAGTCATTTGCATCAAGGTATTCACAATGTTCAAGATGCAATGCAGCAAGATCCGAGTCGTGATTGGCGTGTTAGTCAATTAGCTGATATTGCACATTGTAGCCCTCGCCACCTTGCAAGAATGTTTAAAGAACACACTAAAATAAGTTGTAAACGCTATTTGCAAATACTGCGTATCAGTTTAGCTAAGCAGCTGTTGAATGAAAAATCTTTAAGTGTGGAGCAGGTGGCCATTAAAGTCGGTTTCAATGATGTGCGACAGTTTCGCCGAATTTGGCAGCAGTACGACCAATTATCCCCTGCCAGCTATAAAAACTGTTAGTGATACGCTGTGTTTGCACAAAGCTAGCTTGGTTGACGATATGATATTAGCAAATGAATAGCAAGATGTGCTATTGGAATGTAAGGTAGGAATTGCTAGTTAGTTAAACACTAGCAATAATCAATAACAGCCCCTAGCGAATCGCTGAGGCTATTATAAGTATAAACTTATGCTTGGCTGTCTTGGTATGCTTTTGCAGCGGTTTGAATCGCTTGTTTCGCTTGTGCTGCATCTCCCCACTCTTCAACTTTTACCCACTTACCTTCTTCAAGTCCTTTATAGTTTTCAAAGAAATGCTTGATGCGAGCAAGTTCAAGTGCTGGTAAATCAGTAAGATCTTGGATATGGCTGTACGCTTTGCTTAGCTTGTCATGTGGTACTGCAACAAGTTTAGCATCTTCGCCAGCTTCATCTGTCATATTAAGAATGCCAACAGGGCGGGCACGAATAACAGAGCCTGGGATAACTGGGTAAGGTGTGATTACTAGAACGTCTAATGCATCGCCATCATCGGCAAGGGTATTGTTTATGTAACCATAGTTTGCAGGGTAAAACATTGGAGCAGCCATGAAACGATCGACAAAAATAGCATCTTCGTCTTTTTCTATTTCATACTTAACGGGAGAGCTCTCTGCCGGGATTTCGATAATAACATTGATGTCATTTGGTAAATCTTTACCCGCTGATACTTTTGCATAACTCATTTTAATGATCCTTAAGCTTGGCGACTAAACTATAATATTTAGTCAAATTAATACGATTTTAAATATTTATGATAAGCAGCAATATTGGCATTGCTGCTTATTCAGTTGTTTTGTTATTTGATAATAGTGTCGATCTTTTGATGATAATCTAGCAGTACTTCAACTTCTTTTTTAGAACCCATAGCAACAGAGACACGCTCGTGAATATCTTGAGGTTCTACATCGAGAATATCAGTGTAACAATTTTTGGCTAAGCCACCGGCTTGTTCGATCAACATGCTCATTGGATTGCCTTCATACATTAGACGCAGCTTTCCAGGCTTTTGCGGAACGCGTTTATCCCAAGGGTAGATAAAGACGCCACCACGGGTAAGAACGCGGTGAACTTCTGCAACCATAGCGGCTACCCAGCGCATGTTAAAGTTTTTACCGCGCGGACCTTCAACGCCCTCTAGCAAATCATCAATATAAGAGCGCATTGCCGGCTCCCAGTGACGATAGTTAGACATGTTGATAGCAAATTCTTGTGTCTCTTCAGGGATGGATACTTTTTCATGCGTTAACAGAAAATCGCCGGTTTCTGAAAGTGTAAACATACTCACGCCATTACCGGTTGTTAATACCAGTTGCGCAGATGGGCCATAAAGTACATAGCCTGCAGCGAGTTGTTTTCTACCATTTTGTAAAAATGGCACTTCATCATGGTAACCTTCAGCAGGGTTCGCTTCTAAGATAGAAAAAATAGTGCCGACAGTAACGTTGATATCGATATTTGATGATCCATCTAAAGGATCAAATACCACTAAGTATTTACCATTAGGGTGAACAATAACCGCTTCACTTTCTTCTTCAGATGCTAAACCTGCCACTGTTAAATGGTTCGATAAATACTTCTTGATGATTTCATTTGATATAATATCAAGTTTCTTTTGAGTTTCACCCTGCACATTAATGTCAGCCGTGGTACCTAGCACACCAGAAATAGCGCCTTGGCGTAGCTTTAACGTTATCTCTTTGCACGCGACCATTAAAGTAGCAATAAGGTCTGTTAGTTCGTCGTCTATCGCTTGCTGGCGTAAAAACTGGCTGAGCAGTTGCATGGTAAATTTACCTTGTGGATTAATTTAGTGCGGCATTTTACGCCATAGAGTGATAAAAATCACAATTTAGTCATTAAAAAATGGTATAAAAATTGATTTAATTAAAATTAATTGTGCTCATTGTAAATTGCTCAATTTTTTACTGTATCATAGCGGCTTTATTTTTTTGTGGTAACTAGACCTTTGTGGTAACTAGAACCGAGCAGTAAGCGTCTGATTTCATTAGCTGTGCAGCTCTGATACAGCTCAATGAGAATATTATAAGAAAACCGAACACAGTTAACTGATAGGTAATCGATAGTGCATATTCATATTCTTGGTATTTGCGGAACATTTATGGGCTCAATGGCTCTGCTCGCGCGTGAGTTAGGTTTTAAAGTGACGGGCTCTGATGCCAATGTCTACCCCCCGATGAGTACGCAGCTAGAAACGCAAGGCATTAGCTTAATGCAAGGCTATAAAGCCGAGCATTTACAACCCGCGCCAGATTTAGTCATCGTAGGTAACGCATTAAGTCGCGGTAATGAAGCGGTTGAATATATGCTGGAACAGGGGATGCGCTACACATCAGGTGCTCAATGGTTAAAAGAAAATGTGCTAGAGGGTAGGTGGGTGCTGGCGGTATCGGGCACCCATGGTAAAACGACAACCGCTTCGATGCTCACTTGGATTTTAGAATACGCAAAGATGGAGCCAGGGTATTTAATAGGCGGTATACCAGCGGATTTTGAAGTCTCAGCCCGCTTAGGTAACACTCCCTTTTTTGTGATAGAGGCAGATGAATACGACACTGCTTTTTTTGATAAGCGCTCCAAATTCGTTCACTATCAACCGCGTACTGTCGTCATTAATAATTTAGAGTATGATCATGCTGATATTTTTGCTGACTTAGCGGCCATTCAGCGCCAGTTCCATCACTTATTACGCATTGTGCCAAGTAGTGGCCAAGTTATTTATAATGGCGATCAAGCATCAGTACAGCAAGTACTTGATCAGGGCTGTTGGAGTGAGAAGGTCAGTGCTGGTGGCTCTTTCACAGCATTAGGTGCTCAAGAGACTCAAGGTGATCATTGGACATATAAATTATTAAGTGCTGATGGCGCATCATTTGAACTGTATTTAAATGCAATAAAAGTAGCACAAATTGATTGGCAATTAACAGGCACTCACAATGTATGCAATGCCATGATGGCGATGATTGGTGCCAGGCATGTTGGGGTTGAGCCGCAACACAGTGCTGCTGCATTAATGGCTTTTCAAGGTGTTAAGCGACGCATGGAATTACTCGCTGAAATTCAGGGAATAAAAGTATACGATGATTTTGCGCACCACCCAACCGCCATTAAAACCACATTAGAAGGCCTACGTAAAAATGCACCTAATGATACTATTATCGCTGTGATTGAACCGCGTTCTAATACCATGCGTTTAGGCAGCCATGCCCAGCAATTAGCAAGCTCTATCAGTGATGCCAGCAATACAGTTTGGTACCAGCCTGAAGGTTTAGATTGGCAGTTGCAAGATAGCTTACTAGCGACTCTGCCCGCCTCGAAAGTGTGTGTAAAAACACAAATAAGTGAAGTCATTGATACGGTTATTACTCAGTTAAAAAACGATGTCGAGCCCTCTTTAAAGGCTGCCGATAACAACATTAAGGCGCATGTTGTTATTATGAGTAACGGTGGGTTTGGCGGTATACATCAGCAGTTAATCAGCCGATTAGAGAGTGTATTTAATGACCTTTAAAAATAATAACGCCTTCAAAGGTAGAGTTACTTTAGCGATCACAGGTGCTTCAGGTGTACAGTATGCTTTTCGGCTACTAGATGTTTTAGTACAGCAAGACATACAAGTATTATTGATGATTTCAAAAGCGGCGCAAGTCGTCATCGCCACCGAAAGTGATTATAAAATACCTGGTAGTGCCCAATTACAGCAAGAGTATTTAACACAAAAATTTGCCGCGAAAGCACAACAGATTATAGTTTTTGGTAAGGAGCAGTGGATGGCACCGGTGGCATCAGGATCAGGTTCCCCTAATACTATGGTGGTTTGCCCGTGTAGTACGGGGAGTTTGTCTGCCATTGCTAATGGTGCGAGTAATAATTTAATTGAACGAGCAGCTGATGTTGTGCTCAAAGAGCGTAAGAAATTAATATTAGTACCTCGTGAGGCGCCATACTCAGAAATACACTTAGAGCATATGTTAAAGTTGACACGCATGGGGGCCGTGATTATTCCCGCTAGCCCGGGTTTTTATCACAAGCCTGAAACCATAGAGGATTTGATTGATTTTGTTGTGGCTAGAATTTTATCGCAAATAGGTTTAGAGCAAGACTTAATGGCGCAATGGGGCAGTGATTATTTAAAATAATAATCAGTAATGTAATCACACAAATTAAATAGTTAAGAGAGCATAGATAATGGCTAAAATTTTGGCCCTAGATACATCAACTGATGCATGTTCAGTTGCATTACATATTGATGGCGAAAGTCATGAAATATTTAAAGTTGTTGCGCGTAAACATACGCATGAGTTATTGCCAATGGTGCAAGAGTTGTTAGCTCAAGCGCAATTAAGTGTCGCACAATTAGATGCGATTGCATTTGGTAGAGGCCCAGGCTCTTTTGCCGGTATCAGAATAGCGACAGGGGTGGCGCAAGGCTTAGCGTTCGCAGCTGATTTAGGCGTTATTCCAATATCGTCTTTAGCCGCTCTTGCACAGGGCTATTACAGAGAGAAAAATACAGAGCTGAGTAATGAGCAATGGGCTGAGTTGGAAATAGTAACCGCTTTTGATGCACGTATGAATGAGCTGTACTGGGGTAGCTATTGTATTAAAGAAGGTACTGCGCAGTTAGTGTTAGATGAGCGAGTAGGGGGCCCTGATCATTTACTGCTTAATGATAACCATAACAAATACATTGGTGTTGGCAGTGGCTTTAATTATTTAGCTAGTATGAATAAAAGAACAGTAGAGCAACTAACGCTGATCGAATCGTCAAGGCATCCTCATTCGCAGGATATTGTGGCTATCGCACACACAGAGTTCTTATTAGGGAATATGGTTGATGCAGCAGCTGCGCAACCTGTGTATTTGCGCAACCAAGTGACCTGGAAGAAAAAGGATCAACAATAAATGGAATGGTTACACGTATTTGCTTTAGCAATAATACAAGGATTAACGGAATTTTTACCGGTATCAAGCTCAGCACATTTAATATTGCCCTCGCTGTTATTAGAATGGCCCGATCAAGGTTTAGCCTTTGATGTAGCGGTTCATGTGGGTACTTTAATTGCCGTCGTTTATTATTTTCGTAAAGATGTATTTACCATGTTGAATGCATTTTTTGCAAGCTTAACGGGTAAGCATACAGTCGATTCTAAAATAGCGTGGTTTATTCTTTTAGCGACCTTACCGTGTTTGTTGTTTGGTTTCTTGTTACATGGGTTTATAGATAATTATGGGCGCTCGCTATTAGTCATTGCGGCGACAACGCTGATTTTTGGCGCGCTATTGTGGTTTGCTGATACTCGTAAAGGTACAAAGAAAGCGCTGGATACCATTACCTTAAAAGATTGCCTAATAATTGGTGTATTCCAAGCAATGGCATTGATACCGGGAACCTCGCGCTCAGGCTCCACCATGAGTGCCGCATTATTACTAGGTTTTAGTCGAGAAGCTGCCGCTAAGTTTTCCTTTTTTATGTCGATTCCTGTGATCGTGGCTGCAGGCTCGTACAAAGGCTTAGAGTTGGCAACATCAGATATTGTGATTAATTGGTCGATGGTTCTGACAGGCGTCGCGCTATCGGCTTTAGTTGCTATTACCTGTATTCACTTTTTCTTAATATTGTTAGAAAAGCTTGGCATGTTACCGTTTGTTATTTATCGTCTTGTGCTTGGTGTCTTTCTGCTGTTTTTATATTTTAATACGGGTGCATAACATTGCTAGACTCAAGCTCCTATTCAGATACATTAATGCTCAGTGTGGCAGCTGCTCATGGTGGTTTGCAACAACAAGCAAAAGACTTAGCAGAACAGTTGCAGCTACCTTATGTAAAAGTCATTAGCGACATAAAACATTGTAAACTGCCGCTACTGTTATATTTTACGGATCAAGGCTTGTTATTGCAGCAAACTGGCAAGAAAGCACCGGGGCCTGTGTGGGTCGATTTTGTCAATGGTAGCGTTGCCCACAGACGTAAGTTTGGTGGTGGTTCAGGTCAAATGATTGCTAAGGCCGTGGGTATTAAAAGTGGTATCAGGCCTAGCGTATTAGATGTGACAGCAGGCTTAGGTAAAGATGCTTTTGTGTTGGCGACACTTGGTTGTGACATTCGGTTAGTTGAGAGATCTCGCATTATTCACAGCTTGTTAGCAGATGGTTTTGAGCGTGCCCAGCTGAATTTAGAAATAATGGATATTGTGCAGCGCATGACGCTAATTCACAGTGATAGTATTGAATATTTGCAACGCTGTAGCGACAAGCCGCAAGTTGTTTATGTGGATCCTATGTTCCCGCACAGTAAAAAAAGTGCCAGTGTTAAAAAAGAAATGACTATATTTCGCGATATTGTCGGTGATGATATGGATGCTGGTCAGTTATTAGCAGCAGCGCTAGAAACAGCACAGGCGAGGGTAGTTGTTAAGCGCCCGAGAAAAGCGCCTATTATTGAGGTCAGTGGCTTAGATTTAAAGCCGAGCTATGCATTAGAGGGTAAATCTAGTCGCTATGATATCTATGCACTTAAAAAATTAGACTAACGACTGTCGCAGCATATAAGGGCTTATTGTCAAATTTAATCTTTATTATCTAAAATTTTATCTAACGGTAATTGCGTTTGATGTTTAAGCTCTTCCATCACAAAGCTAGAGCTGACATCAAAAATGTCCGCTTTAATTAATTGCTTATACAATTGGTCATAATCGGGCATGTCTTTGACTACTGCTTTAATTAAATAATCTAAATCACCGCTCATCCTATAGACTTCCAATATCTGCGCCATGTTAGAGGTAACATCTTTAAACTCACTGACCCATTCATCATTATGCTTATTGGTTCTAATTGATATAAAAACTGTTAAGGGTAAATTGACCGCTTTTGGGTTGAGCAGTGCGACCCTATCGCCAATCACATTATTAGCAATCAGTTTTTGAATTCTACGCCAGCACGCCGTTTTTGATACGCCCACTTTATCAGCCACTTGGCTAACCGATAAGGTGTCATCGTGTTGCATTGAGCTTAGAATGTTTATATCAATTTTGTCCATTTTGTATTTTTCTCTTTTTGCTGCTGGTTCGTTTCTTTAAAGTAGATTATATTGAAACATTGTACCATTTTTTGTGAAAAAAACGTGTTAAATGAAAATAATGTTTCTAAGAAAAGCGCTTATACTAATGACATAAAGCAAATGAAATAAACAATAACTTAGACCTGCGAATCAGCTCTATGCAATGTATAAAAGGTAGTTTAGATGACAATAACAATAGAAAAAATACGTAGTAACGTCATAGGCGAAGGTCATTTAATTAATACAGTATTCGGCTTAAAACCATTAGTGTATGCGGATTATACGGCATCGGGGCGCTCACTGGCATTTGTCGAGAAAATCATTGAAAAAAAGGTGTTGCCTTTATATGCCAACACTCATTCTGAAAGCTCTATCACGGGTAAACAAACTAGCCGTTTTCGTGAGCAGGCGCGAGCAATTATCCATAAAGCATTAAATACCAGCGTTGATCATAAAGTTATTTTTACTGGAAGTGGTGCGACCTCAGCCATTAATAAATTGATTGATATGCTAAATTTACGGTTACCAGCTGAGCTAGATGCAGCCTATCAGTTTGATCAGCAAATCACTGAAAATGATAGACCGGTTGTTTTCATCGGCCCATATGAGCACCATTCTAATGAATTACCTTGGCGTGAAAGTATTGCCCAGGTGGTGACGATTCCATTAGATGGTAACGGTTTAATTGATCTGCAATATTTAGAGCAGATGTTAAAAAAATACCAGCAGCGCAAAACGTTAATAGGCAGTTTTTCAGCCGCCTCAAACGTGACAGGTGTTAAAACGAAAGTATCTGAAGTCTCTAAAGTGTTGCACAAATACGGTGCTTTATCTTGTTGGGATTATGCAGCAGCGGCGCCTTATGTTGGCATTGATATGAGCGAAGATGAGTTAGATGCTGTCTTTATTTCTACACATAAGTTTATAGGCGGGCCAGGTACGCCTGGGTTATTAGTTGTTGATAGCAAAATTTTAACCAATTCAGTGCCTGCAATACCAGGTGGTGGCACGGTTATGTATGTCTCCCCAGAGCACCATACCTTCGTCACTGATATTGAGCGCAGAGAAGAGGGCGGGACGCCTGCAGCAGTTGAATCGATAAGGGCCGGTTTGGTGTTTGAAATACAGAGCGCAATAGGCACTAAAACTATTGAGCGCTTAGAAAGTGGTTTTATAAAAACGGCCATTAAGAAGTTAAGCGAGTTAGATAATTTTACAATATTAGGCAGTAGTACAGCTGCTAGATTGTCGATATTATCGTTTAATATTAGCCATAATGATCAAGTGTTACATTATGGTTTTGTGGTTGCTTTGTTAAATGATTTATTTGGCATTCAAGCTCGTGGTGGCTGTTCTTGTGCTGGGCCTTATGGACATCAATTACTCGATTTATCAATGGAGCGAAGCTTGGCAATCGAGGCGCAATTACATCAAGGTCATATGGTGTTGCGCCCAGGTTGGGTGCGATTGAATTTCAATTATTTTATTGATCAACAGACCTTTGATTATATTGTTAATGCACTAACTTTAATTACCGAGCATGGCTGGCGCTTACTGGCTCATTACCAATACGATAAAGCGCACGGTACGTGGCAGTATATCGCTGACAATAACAGTGTAGAGCAGCACAGTGAAATGCAGACTTTAACGCTGAGTGATTTGTTGTTAGATGAAACAATCACCGATAATGATAAAATAGCGAGTAGTGCCCAGTTACAGCAGTACTTAGAGTTAGGGGAAAAGCAATTGCTAGCAGGTGATACTCAAATGAGTCGAACAGCTGTGCCATTATGTGATGATGCCCAGAAATTACGCTGGTTTGTATGACACCATTAAGTAATGCTTGTGCCTTGGGTTTAAGCCATGTAATTTGTTCGCTCAAGTACATGCATGATTAAACCCTGGTCTCAAATAATGAGTGTAAATTAAATATTCAATGAAACGTATTACGATAGAGCCCGCCTGGATATTTAAAGATGATACAGGTGGTAAGTTAGACCCACAGCTTTTTTTATTAATCAGCGCTATTCATGAGCACGGTAAACTCACTCTTGCAGCTAAGCAGGTGGGTATATCCTATCGCCACAGTTGGAATATCCTGCATCATTGGGCAGGTTTTTTTGGTTGTGAGCTGGTCCATTTACACAAGGGGAAAGGTGCAAAGTTATCGCCATTAGGCGAAAAACTGTTATGGGCGCAACAGCGATTAATTGCGCGATTAGAACCGCAGTTAAAAAGTTTTGCTTCTGAAATTAACTTAGAAATCCAACGCAGTTTAGCGGATATAAAACCGCTGTTAAACATTTACGCAAGTTTTGGTTATGCTGTTGAATTGCTTCCTGATCTATCAGAAAACTATCAATTAAACCTGCAGTATAAAGAAGTTGAAGAATCCTTAATTGCTTTAAATCGGGGACAGTGCGATGTTGCGGGCTTTCATTTGCCGGTAGAGCTTAGGGACGCTAAGTACCTCACGCAATATATCAGGCATTTAAGACCTAGAGCGCATAATATTATTCGCTTTATTACTCGCAAAATGGGGCTGATGGTTGCTAAAGGTAACCCTAAATCAGTCAGGGCTTTGCAGGACTTAAGTGACACTGATGTGCGCTTTATCAATCGTGAACCGGCATCGGGAACGCGCTTTTTGTTTGATGAGTTACTGGCCCGTGAGGATATTCCTGTAGAATCTATTATTGGTTTTGATGATGTGGAATATACTCACTCTGCTATTGCAGCCTACGTTGCTGCGGGTATGGCTGATGTTGGTTTTGGCGTGCAGGCAGCCGCTGATAAATTTGGCTTAGAGTTTGTGCCATTAACCAGTGAGCACTATGTGTTTGTTTGCAATAATAAGACATTGCAGCAAGAGGCGATGCACCGTTTTTTAACCGATATAAAATCAGCGCAGTTTCAAGAGCGCGTCAATAACTTAGCAGGTTATACGCCTGAGCGCTGTGGGGATATTATTTCAGTAGATGACTTATAGTGTTAATATTTGCACTATTGACTAATTAAATTTGAGGTTCAATGAATTATCTTGCGCATTGTTTTTTAGCTGAGCCTAATTGTGAATCGATAGTCGGTAATTTATTAGGAGATTTTTGCAAAAACTTAGATGAAAAAACGTTATCTGCTGAGCTAAAAACTGCATTGGCAAATCACCGAGCAGTGGATAAATTTACTGATCATCATGATTTAGTTAAAGAGGCTAAAGCATTGTTTAGCCCACATCGTCGACGCTTTGCTGGTATCGCTGTCGATGTGCTGTTTGATCACTATTTGATTAAACACTGGTCCACCTTTAGCGATGATCCTTACTCTGAATTTAAAAAAACGACTTATCAATTGATTGCTCAAGGCTATTTTTTAATGCCGCAGCGGATGCAAGTGGTTATGACTAGTGTGGTTGATAATGACTGGTTTGCAAGCTATGAGCAACTAGAGAGCACCGGCTACGCTATAGATCGAATAGCTCAAAGAATTCGTTTCAAAAATAATTTTGCAGGTAGTTTAGAAGATATCATCAAAAATGAGCGAGAGTTAGAGCAAGTTTTCTTAGAGTTTTTTCCCCAGTTGCAGCGCGCTGTAATAACGCCTTATTAGTATCATTCATATTAATAAGGCATTACGTTATACCTGCTATTTATTGTTGTTGGCTGTTCCAGCTAATGCATTGATCTAAAGTAATGCCTTTGCCGCCAAAAATGTCTAATGCACTACCAATTGTTAAATCCACTTTACCAGCAGATAATTGCTGAACATACTCAAGGTCTTTAAGTGATCTTGCGCCACCGGCGTAAGTGACGGCAATAGAGCAGTGCTCGCTTAATAGGGACACTAGTTTATGATCAATACCACCTTGCAAACCTTCTACATCGGCGCTGTGTATTAAAAATTGATCACAGTAGTGTGCCAGTTGATCCAGTGTCTTTTTGTTTATCTGAGTGTCGGTGATTGTCTGCCAGCGATTCGTTGCGATATGCCACTGATCATCAACACTGCGACAACTTAAATCCAGCACCAGTGCATCTTTGCCGATCTTATCGACTAGTGCCTCTAGCTTTTGCCAGCTAAACTGGTTATCTTCAAATAGGTAAGATGTCACTATCACATGACTTGCACCACAATCGAGCCAGTACTGAGCATTATCTAAATTAACGCCACCGCCAAATTGTAAGCCCTTAGGCCATGCTGCCAGTGCTTTTTTGGCTGCCTCTTCATTGTTTGGGCCCAGTGCAATGACGTGACCTCCGCTTAGCTTATGTTGTCGATATAATTTAGCGAAATAATCAGCTTGATGCTCACTGACAAAATTAGTCTGCGCGCCTTGATCATTGAGAGTGCCACCAACTATTTGTTTAACTTTACCTTGGTGAAGGTCGATACAAGGACGAAAACGAGTCATATAAAAATCCTAATAATAAAAATGGCTATTGTATAGCGAAGATGTAAAACTTGCGACTGTGCTTTTAAATACTAGCTTAAAAAACGTTTTAGTCCGTGATCGTATTCCTTTATGATGCAACAATCGAGTACATATTAGCTCAATCAAACTAGCGAATACTTATTGTTATATAAGTAATATTTTGGAAAAACAATGAATTATCCTCAATCAAAATTGCCTTTAGTTGGTACAACTATTTTTACAGTCATGTCACAGATGGCTGCAGCACATGGTGCTATCAATTTAGCGCAGGGTTTTCCTGATTTTAATGGGCCTAGTTTATTGCTTGATGCCGTTAATAAACATGTCTCTAACGGTCTAAATCAATATGCGCCGATGACGGGTATTGTCGAGCTGCGAACTGAGATAGCTAAAAAAATTA
The DNA here is from genome assembly GCA_038900335.1 of Gammaproteobacteria bacterium AS21. Lineage (GTDB taxonomy): Bacteria > Pseudomonadota > Gammaproteobacteria > Pseudomonadales > Balneatricaceae > Rs1. The sequence goes on from JBBMRB010000004.1 coordinate 82,359, forward strand.
GTCGTGTTTATGGTCAAAAAGTGTGTGCGGATACTGAGGTAACGATCACATCAGGTGCGACAGAGGCTATCTATGCTGCTATTACGGCAGTTGTTGGTAAAGGCGATGAAGTATTAGTGCTTGATCCCGCTTTTGATTGTTATGACCCGGCGATTGTATTAAATGGTGCAACGGCTGTGCATGTACAATTAACGGCGCCCGAGTTTGCCTTTGATTGGGATAAAATTGGTGCAGCGATTACCACAAAAACGAAAATGATCATTTTGAACTCGCCACACAACCCAACAGGTGCGGTGCTGCGTGAAGCTGATATTAATGCATTGATAGCGCTAGTGAAAGGTACTGATATATTGCTTATCGGTGATGATGTTTATGAGCATATTATTTTTGATGGCGCTGAACATTTAAGTTTCGTTAAATATGAAGAGTTGTATAAACGTAGCTTCATCGTGTCATCGTTTGGTAAAACATATCATGTCACTGGCTGGAAAATAGGTTATTGCGTTGCACCTGCTCATCTAACAGCTGAGCTGAGAAAAGTGCATCAGTTTCTTAATTTTTGTACCGCTGCACCATTACAATACGCATTAGTCGATATTATGCGAGAGCAGCCTGAGCACTATTTACAGTTGCCTAGTTTCTATCAGCAAAAGCGTGATTTATTTAACGAGCTAATGGCTGACAGTCGTTTTTTTGGCAAAGCAGCCGCTGGCAGTTATTTTCAAGTATTAGATTATAGTAAGATCAGCGACTTAGATGACATGGCGTTTTGCGAGTATTTAACCAAAGAAATTGGTGTCGCAGCAATACCTATCTCTGCATTTTGTCAGCAAGCGCCGAAGATGTCACTGGTTAGATTTTGTTTTGCTAAGGATGATAAAACAATACGTGAGGCTTGCAGCAAGTTGGTTGCCTTATAAAGCGCACTATAAATAAGCGTGATTAAAAATTGAGATGAAATTAAAAGTAGCGGATAAAAGTAATGAATGAACTAAGAGTAAGCACTGTGCAAACAGAGCTGTTTTGGCAAGATGAGCAAGCTAATTTATCGATGTTAGAGGCGAAGCTCGCTCCTCTGGCTAAACAGACAGATTTAATTGTATTGCCAGAAATGTTTAACAGTGGTTTTTCAATGTCACCTGAAAAAGTCGCTCAGCCTTTTGAGGGAGTGACGCTTAAGTGGATGATAGCTCAAGCTAAAGCGCTAGAGTCTGCTATTTGCGGCAGTATTGCTATTAATGATAATGATAAATACCGCAATCGCTTCATTTTTGTCCATCCTGATGGTGTTGTCGATAGTTATGATAAGCGTCATTGTTTTCGTATGTCGGGTGAGCATGAAGTTTACAGTGCAGGTAATAGCAAGGTCGTTATTGAATATAAAGGCTGGCGAATTTTAGCGCAGATTTGTTATGATTTAAGATTTCCTGTTTTTGCTCGCAACCAGTTTGATAAAGAAAACAGCCGACACGAATATGATCTGATGATTAATGTGGCTAATTGGCCTGAGCCTCGACGTAATCCTTGGCGCACATTGGCGCAGGCTCGGGCAGTAGAAAATCTTGCCTATGTCGTTGCTGTAAATAGGGTGGGCCAAGATGATAATGGCAACCAATACAGTGGTGATTCTCTAGTTGTCGATTATCAAGGAGATCTAATTTTTGATCACCAGCGGCTGACGGCAGTACAAACTAGTACGCTGGATTTGCAAAATTTGATGCGATTCAGAGAAAAGTTTCCAGCGTGGCTTGATGCAGATGAGTTTACATTAAATTTATCATGAGCAGTGCATTTAAATGCAGTGTCGCAAATAGGTTTTTTACGTAGCTTATAGGTAAGGTTTTATCTGTGATAACCTGCTATACTTTGTTCACTTGGCGTTCATAACCCGATGCTAAGTATTTAGGTTATTGTAACCTCCTTTAGTTTTTTTCATGACATTTGTCGGATGCTTACGACACTAAGGGCAAGCTTTGCTCTTAGTTATTTTTCTATCTCTTTTTAATATTACCCAAATGATATAGCTTATGGTTATTTAACAGCTATTAATGAGCAGTAGTGTTGTGCTCGTGTTGTTTTTTTAAAAGCAAAAAAAACGGTGAAAGTTTGCACTGACACCGTTCTATTATTCTTCGCTGTGGTTATTTACCTGAACGAGAGTAACGCTTGCGTTCGTTTTCAGTCAATAATTTCTTACGTAGACGAATGTGGTTAGGTGTAACTTCTACTAACTCATCATCTTCGATGAAATCTAACGCTTGCTCAAGTGTGAACTTGATAGCAGGTGTTAATTGAATGTTTTCATCAGTACCTGATGCACGTACGTTAGTTAGCTGCTTTCCTTTGATTGGGTTAACGGCTAGATCGTTAGTACGGCTGTGAATACCGAGTAACATACCTTCGTAAACTTCAATGTTTGGAGTCGCGAATAAACGACCACGTTCTTGTAAGTTCCAAAGAGAGAAGCCTAGTGCTTTACCCGTTACCATCGAGACGAGTACACCGTTTTTACGGTAGATAACTTCGCCTTCTTTAACAGGACCGTAATGATCAAAGACAGATGTCATGATGCCGGTACCAGAAGTCATGGTAAGGAATTTAGATCTAAAGCCAATCATGCCACGAGAAGGCATAATGAAAGTTAAACGGATACGATCCGCATCAACTTCCATGTTAGTCATATCACCACGACGTGTGCTTAGCTCTTCGATGATAGATCCTTGATGCTCAGCTTCTACATCGATAAGCACTTCTTCGAACGGCTCTTGTATTTTGCCATCAACGATACGTTGAATAACTTCAGGTCGAGACACACCCAGCTCAAAACCTTCACGACGCATGGTTTCGATTAATACAGATAGATGTAATTCACCACGACCAGATACAACGAATTTTTCAGGTGAGTCACCTGGCTCTACACGAAGTGCAACGTTGTGAATCAGCTCACGATCTAGACGCTCTTTAATGTTACGGCTCGTAACGAACTTACCATCTTGGCCTGCAAATGGAGAGTTGTTAACCATAAAGGTCATCGATACAGTTGGCTCATCAACGTTTAGTGGCGGTAGCGCTTCTACTAGCTCAGCATCACAAAGTGTATCTGAGATAAATAGTGATTCAATACCAGAGATACAAATAATATCACCAGCATGAGCAGTTTCAAGTTCAATACGTTCAAGACCTAAGTGGCCCTGAATTTTTTGTATTTTACCCGTACGCTCTTTACCGTCAGCACCAACAATAGTGACTTTCTGGTTGATTTTAACATGACCACGCTGTACTCGGCCTACACCGATAACACCTAGGTAGCTGTTATAATCCAATGCTGATATCTGCATTTGGAAAGGGCCGTCAAGGTCAACTTTAGGAGAGTCAACATGCTTAACAATCGCTTCAAAAAGAGGCGTCATGTCATCGGCAAGATCATCGTGCTCAAGACCGGCAACGCCGTTTAAAGCAGATGCGAAAACAATAGGGAATTCCAATTGCTTGTCTGTCGCGCCTAAGCTATCAAAAAGATCAAAAACTAAATCGACAGCGTTATCAGGGTTGGCACCTGGACGGTCAACCTTGTTTACGACAACGATTGGGTTTAAACCCTGTTCGAATGCTTTTTTAGTTACAAAGCGTGTTTGTGGCATAGGGCCATCAACAGCATCTACTAATAACAGTACGCAATCAACCATTGACAAAACACGTTCTACTTCACCACCAAAGTCGGCGTGACCAGGGGTGTCTACGATGTTGATGTGGTAATCATTCCACTCAATCGCTGTGTTTTTTGCCAAGATAGTAATACCGCGCTCGCGCTCTTGGTCATTAGAGTCCATGAGTCTTTCTTCGCCAGAACCAGAGGTGCGACGATCAAGCGTACCAGATTGCTCTAGTAACTTGTCTACTAATGTAGTTTTACCATGGTCGACGTGCGCAATGATTGCTATATTGCGTAACTTATTAAGATCTTTAGCCATTGTTTCTATTTAGCCTATAGTTTTAAATGTAATTCTCAAAACCCAATCTATAGAGCCAGAGAAGTTCGTGGCATGATTACCACTTGTTTATGTTTGCTGAAGTGTTAATACACCCCAAGCGAAAAATGGGGCCTATTATACATATTTTCCATGGTGTATGTCGAAAATATCGCTGCTTTAGTTATTTAATTTGTACAAGCGCACTTCTTGTTTTATAGCTCAGTGCCACCATCTATACAAAGGTGGTGTTTTAAGTACCAGTGCTTTGATACGATAATGCTCTGTTTTGGTGCGGCATATTTCACAATGTGTTTTTTTGGTGCTTTTTCAGGTCAATATTAAAGATAAGTCGCATTTGGGTGCGTTTTATTTGTTGGCATGCACCTTGCTATTATTATCCCAAGTTAAATAGATAATTAAATTACCGCTGTTTTTTAGTGTATATGCTAAAACAGTTAAATTGATTGGAGACCAATAAATGTCTAAAACATTAAATTTGATAGAAGAAAACGAAGTAAAGTGGGTTGATTTGCGTTTTACGGACTTTAAAGGAAAAGAGCAGCACCTTACTATCCCTGTATCTGATATGGGCGATGAGTTTTTTGAAGAAGGTAAAATGTTCGATGGTTCTTCAATTGCTGGTTGGAAAGGAATTCAAGAGTCAGACATGATTCTTATGCCTGATGACAGTGCTTCTGTTATGGATCCATTTACAGAAGAATCTACTATCATTGTTCGCTGTGACATCGTTGAGCCTTCAACGGGTCAAGGTTATGACAGAGATCCACGTTCTGTAGCACGTCGTGCTGAAGAATACTTGAAATCAACAGGTATTGCAGACTCTGCAATGTTTGGTCCTGAGCCTGAATTCTTCGTATTTGACGAAGTTCACTTCCACGCTGATATGAGTGGCTGTGGTTATTCTATTACATCTGAAGAAGCTGCTTGGTCTTCAAACCGTAAACTAGAAAATGGTAATACAGGTCACCGTCCACGCGTTAAAGGCGGTTACTTCCCAGTGGCTCCAATTGATTCATTACACGATATCCGTGGTCAAATGTGTAATGCAATGGAAGCAATGGGGCTTTATATTGAAGTGCATCATCACGAAGTTGCAACTGCTGGACAGTGTGAAATTGGTGTTGGTGCTAACACGCTAGTAAATAAAGCAGATGAAGTACAAGTGCTTAAATACTGCGTACACAACGTAGCGCATGCTTATGGTAAAACAGCTACTTTCATGCCTAAGCCGGTTGTTGGTGATAACGGTTCTGGTATGCACGTGCATCAGTCTCTATCTAAAGATGGTACTAACATCTTTGCTGGTGATGCATATGCTGGTATGAGTGAAACAGCGCTATATTATATTGGCGGTATTATTAAGCATGCTAAAGCGCTTAATGCTCTTTGTAATCCTTCAACAAACTCTTATAAGCGTTTAGTTGCTGGTTTTGAAGCACCTGTTATGTTGGCATACTCTGCTCGTAACCGTTCAGCTTCAATTCGTATTCCTTACGTAACAAGCCCTAAAGCTCGTCGTATTGAAGCACGTTTCCCAGATGCTGCTGCTAACCCGTACTTGTGCTTTACCGCACTATTAATGGCGGGCCTTGATGGTATCCAAAACAAGATTCATCCAGGCGAATCTGCAGATAAGGATCTTTATGACCTTCCTGCTGAAGAAGCGGCTGATATCCCGGTAGTTGCTAGCTCTTTAGAAGAAGCGCTAGAAGCTCTAAGAACTGATCGTGAGTTCTTGACAAAAGGCGGTGTATTCTCTGACGATATGTTAGATGCATACATTGGGCTTAAGCAAGAAGAAGTTGATCTTGTTAACATGACAACTCACCCGATTGAATTTGATCTGTACTATTCAGTTTAATCACTATTTAGTGATAACTTGATAGTAAGCTAAGTTTTAAGGCCTCCATCTAATGGGGGCTTTTTTTTGTCTAAAATAACAGTTGCACTATAATGGTGCGTCTGATCAGTTTGCTATATAATTTGTTTTAGTAGCAATGCACTCAATAATGGCATAACTCGTACTGGCTGGTTGTGAGCTGGATTTATAGCTAACAATAATGAGCGGTATTTTTTTTAATACGATATTAGACTTGTTCGCACGTGCTCTGGTGCCAGTTTATAGTGCTCAAGCAGGCTTGCCTTAGCGCTTTGGTGCTAAATTTATGTTTTAGCGAAATTATTTTGTGCTATTTCTAGCGGATACAACTCATTCAAAAATAACTGGTACGTAACTTGCAAAACATACCATCATATAACCAATACATTGATATTTCTTTGCCATTAGGTGTTTTTTACTATGTCCATTATTGAAAGCTTTGTGCCTATCATTAGTAATTTGACGACAAGCGTTATCGTTTTAGATGATAAGTTGCGTACTTTATACATGAATAGTTCTGCAGAAGTGCTGATGGGTAATAGTGTTAAAAGATTGGCGCCTAAGTCCATTCTAGAGTGGTTAATATTTAACAAAGAAGAGCACGCACGCCTGCAAGATGTGTTGACGAAGAATCATGCTTACACTATTCGCGAGACCACAATAGCGACATTTAAAGGTCAGGAGCTAATAGTTGATTACAGCGTGTCACCCATCGAGCTAACGGATCAAATGGGGGTGTTAATTGAAATACAAGGCCGAGACCGATTGCTAAGAATAGAAAAAGAAGAAGAGTTAATTGAGCGTCACTCAACCACTAGAAATTTAGTGAGAGGGATGGCTCACGAAATTAAAAATCCATTAGGTGGTATCAGAGGTGCTGCGCAGCTTTTAGAAAGGCAGTTGCCAAATGATGAGTTAACAGAATATACGCAGGTTATCATTGATGAGGCCGATCGTTTGCGTGACTTAGTTGATCGGCTATTAGGCCCAAGATCACTGCCTGAGCTATTGCCAGTGAATGTGCACAGTGTGTTGGAGCGAGTGTATACATTAGGCGTGGCAGAAGTTGCCAATAGAATTAAACTTGTTCGCGATTATGATCCCAGCATACCGGATATACAGGGCGATAGAGGCCAGCTTATACAAGCTGTGCTGAATCTATTGCGTAATGCGGTACAGTCTTTAACTGAGAATACTGTCAGTGATCCGCAAATTGTTATTCGCACTAGAGCCAAGCGTCAGGTCACTCTAGGTTCTACTAAATATAAGCTCGTGTGCCTTATTGAAGTGATAGACAATGGTATTGGTGTCGCGCAGGAATTAAAAAATAGTATGTTTTTTCCGATGATTAGCGGTCGCGCTGATGGTAGTGGTTTGGGGCTGTCTTTATCGCAATCTATTGTTAATCAACACAATGGATTGATCGAATGCAAGAGTGAGCCTAGTCATACGGTGTTTTCGATATGGCTACCACTTTCGTAGTGAGGGCATGTTTTTAGTACTATTGATATGCACAATAATGGTGCGTGGCTGTCAGTGAGTATGTTTTGAATATAATTATTTTAACGAACAAGGTTAGCTAAATTGATAACTTGTAATCAGCGTGTAGTTTTTGGGCGTTGTTGGGCAAATACTCGCACAACACGCAATTTAAATACAGACAGTCATTGTATTATGTTTTTTGAGGGGAGAGCAGTATGAGTAATGAGTCAACGGTTTGGATAGTTGATGATGATACTTCCATTCGCTGGGTATTGGAGAAATCTCTAACGAGCGAGCGCATTAATACCCGTGCTTTTGACAATGCTGATTTGATGATTGAACAGCTCAAAAAGCAACAGCCTGATGTGATTATAAGCGACATAAGAATGCCAGGCACAGATGGTTTGCAATTGCTCGAGTATTTACAGCAACGCTTTCCTAATATACCGACAGTGATAATGACGGCGCATTCAGATTTAGATAGTGCTGTCGCTTCATACCAAGGTGGGGCGTTTGAGTATTTACCTAAACCTTTTGACATTGATGATGCTATCTCAATTGTCGACAGAGCTATTGCTTTTTCCTGTGAGCTTATTGCTCAGCAGCCATCAATAGAAAGTATTCAAAGTACTGAGATTATTGGTGAGTCGCCGGCAATGCAGGAAGTGTTTCGAGCAATAGGGCGCTTGGCTAAATCTAATATTACGGTATTGATCAATGGTGATTCCGGTACAGGAAAAGAGCTAGTTGCCCATGCTCTACATCATCATAGCCCTAGGAATAAAGAAGAATTTATACCATTAAATATGGCTGCTATTCCTAAAGACTTGATTGAATCAGAATTATTTGGTCATGAAAAAGGCGCGTTTACCGGTGCGAACACAGCAAGAAGAGGGCGTTTTGAGCAAGCTGATGGCGGTACTTTGTTTTTGGATGAAATTGGCGATATGCCAGCAGAGGCACAAACTAGGTTATTAAGAGTGTTAGCTGATGGCGAATTCTATCGAGTCGGTGGTCATACTTCAGTAAAAGTAGATGTGCGTATTATTACAGCAACACATCAAAATCTTGAAGAGCTGGTAGCTAAAGGTAAGTTTAGAGAAGATCTATTTCATCGCTTGAATGTTATTAGGGTTCATTTGCCAAGCTTGTCAGCAAGGCGTGAAGATATTATCAAGCTGGCCAATCATTTATTACACAGAGCTGCTCAAGAGTTAGAAGTTGAGACTAAAATACTCTCTGCTGAAGCGGAGCAGTTTTTTAAAGCGCTGCCGTGGCCTGGTAATGTTAGACAATTAGAAAACACCTGCCGATGGTTGACAGTGATGTGCGCTGGGCGTGAAATCTTGGTGCAAGATATGCCCCCTGAGTTAAAGCTAGATCACACAGAACCAGAAGTTGAATCCGCCGTTATCGGTGGGAATTGGCAGCAATTACTGGAGCAATGGGCGAGTACTCGCTTTGCTCAGGGGCAGTCTAATGTGCTGGATACCGCATTACCTCATTTTGAAACTGTGATGATTAATGCAGCGCTTAGTCATACTAAAGGTCGTAAACAAGAGGCGGCAAAGCTGCTTGGCTGGGGGCGTAACACCTTAACGCGTAAGCTCAAAGAGCTAGAGCTTTAGGCTAATAGTTTTGTGAATGATTTTAAGTGAGCGATAGGTGGTCTCAACTTATCGCTAGCTTTTGTTGGATGTCTATCTTTAATATTAATATAACCATTATAAAGCCTCTTTCTGTTATAATACCCCGCATTTTTATAGGAGACGAATCATGTTAAATGTAGTGCTTTATGAGCCAGAAATTCCACCTAATACCGGCAATATCATTCGTTTATGCGCCAATACTGGTTTTAACTTACATTTGATTGAGCCTCTAGGTTTTGAGTTAGATGATAAGAGAATGAGAAGAGCAGGTTTGGACTATGCTGAGTTTTCAAAAATAACGATTCATCCAAACTTAGATGCTTGCTTAAAAGCACTGCCAAATGCAAAAGTGTGGGCATTAACCACAAAAGCGCAGAGCTCGCACAGTGCTGCTAAATTTAATGCCGGCGATATTTTGCTGTTTGGCCCTGAAACCAGAGGGTTGCCGGTCGATGTTCGTGAAGCTATTCCACAAGAGCAATGGCTTAAGTTGCCGATGGTGGCGGATAGTCGTAGTTTGAATTTATCTAATGCCTGCGCTATTACAGTATATGAGGCTTGGCGACAGCTTGGTTACCAAAACTCACTATAGTTGTTATTCTATTAGCCGATAGCAATATATTTACCAGGAAGGTATATCGCTTTGAAGGACTAATCGTATGCACCAAGTTTATATAATCGAAATAATAATCGTGATGGTATTAGCTGAGTGTTCTCGTTTTAATAATAAGTAATAACTGGTCTGTTACTTATCATAATTTGACTAAATAATGAAAAAATCAATAGGTTTAAGGCTCTCTTTATTACCACTGTTATTGTTGGTGACTGCTACATCGGTAGTTGCTAGTACCTCAACGTATAGTGTTGATGATGTCTGTAAAAAAATAGGCGCTAAATTATCCAGTGTCTCGCTCAGTGAGTGTCGACGTTTATCTTTTGATGAGCCAAGGTTTTATTCAAAAAATGGTTTGCCGCTATTGGAAAAACACTTTGCTGCAGCTAAGCATAAAACACATGTCCCTAAAATATTATTTTTAGGCGGAATACACGGTGATGAGTATTCCAGTATCAGTGTAACTTTTAAGTGGTTAAAAACATTAAAAAAGCATCATAGTGGTGCTTTTGAGTGGCATTTTTTACCGCTAGTTAATCCCGATGGTTTATTGCAAAAAAAATCAACGAGAGTTAATGCTAATAAAATAGATTTAAATCGTAACTTCTTAACGGCTGACGGTGAGATTAGCGCCATTAAGCACTGGCGTAATAAAACCAGCAAACGCTCTCGCTATTATCCTGGAGAGCTGCCGCTTAGTGAGCCCGAATCTTTTGCTATCCATCAATTAATTGAACAAATAAAGCCGACGGTTATTGTCTCTGTTCATGCGCCACATGGTATTTTAGACTTTGATGGTAAAGTAAAGCCGCCTAAGCGCTTAGGACCTTTGCATTTAAGACAATTAGGTACTTATCCTGGCTCCCTTGGCAACTATGGATATTACATTAAAGATATACCGGTAATGACAATAGAGCTCGAGCATGCGGGGATTATGCCCAGTGCCCAGCAGATCTCTAAAATGTGGGTTGACTTAGTGCGTTGGATTAAGGTTAAAACGCAGTCTAAAGAGATTGTAGCGAAAGTGGATAGAGGCTGATTTTAGACCAAAAAAAACAGAGTATATACTCTGTTTTTTTATGCTGGTAATGATTAGTGTTGAGTATCATCAGCAGGGGCTTGTTGAGCCTGTTGTGCTTGTCTTTCCATTTGCTGAGCATATAGAGCATCAAAGTTAACAGGTGCTAGCATGAGTGCTGGGAAGCTAGCTTTAACGACGAGTGAATCAATCGTCTCTCTGGCGTAAGGGAATAGAATGTTAGGGCAAAAAGCACCCAATGCATGATGAGTTTCAGCGTCTTCCATGCCTGATACGACAAAAATACCTGCTTGTTGAACTTCAATTAAAAACGCAGTTTCAGTTTCGTTTTTAGCAGTCACTGTCAGTGTCAGTACCACTTCATATACGTCATCACCTAGCTGCTTAGACTGAGTATTCATTTCTAAGTTGATTTCAGGCTTCCACTCTTGAGTAAAAGATTGTGGGCTGTTTGGAGCCTCTAAAGAAATGTCTTTAAGATAAATACGTTGAATACTGAACTGAGGAGTTTTTTCTTCGGCCATGATTAAAGGTCCTTAAATTTATTTTTTAGTAAGTAAAGGGTCTAGTTTACCATTGCGCTCTAGAGCGAAAAGGTCGTCGCAACCGCCAATGTGTTTGTTGTCGATGAATATTTGCGGGACAGTGTGACCGCCGCTTCTTGCCATCATTTCTTTTCTTAAGTTTGCAGTTTTGTCTATTGCAAGCTCTTTAAAAGTCACATTTTTTTGAGATAATAAATGTTTGGCTCTGACACAAAAAGGGCAAAATTGAGTGGTGTATATTTCTATATTAGGCATAAAGAGACCTTTTCGTTGATGGTTTTATTGTTTAACGAGCGGTAAGTTTTGTGCTTTCCACTCAGCAATGCCGCCTTTTAGGCGTACCACTTTAGCGAAGCCTTCTTTCATTAGTCTTTTGCAAGCAGTGCCCGAGGTTTGGCCCATGTTGCAGACTACGATAATGTCTTTTTCTTTATGCTTTTCAAGTTCACTAATACGTTTGTCTAAATCAACTAGCGGTAGGTGAGTGGCATTGGTGATAAAACCAGTCTCCCATTCTTTTTTGCCTCTAATGTCTAGAATCAATGCATCTTGCTTATTCATCAGTTGCACTGCTTCTGTTGTTGACACTGAAGCGCCAGCTTTTTTGCTTTCAGAAAACAGCAGCATCCCTAAGGCTAAGAAAAAAGCAAGTACTAGTAAATAGTTGTTAGTAACGAATTCTATTATTTGTTCCATTGTTTACCTTATACTGAAAATAATTGACAGCGGCTAAGTATACATGGGCTAAGCAAAGCTGATAAGCGTTTGATGACCATTATTGACATATTATTTGGCCGATGACGATTATTTATATCTTATTACTATTAATTAGTACTATTAAATATAAGTGCTCACAATGAACTTACAGAGGCTGCTGCTGAATCTCTTTATAGATTCTCGTCTTTGAATTGATAATGTTGATGGTGTTGGTCTGTTTATTGTCGGTTTAGCCTGTGTTGAGCATGCAGGTAAATCGCCTTAAATCATGAGTTTGCTTTGCGATATAGTCTTTTTTAGGTAGGATAAGGTCTTTATAAATATAATGACTAAAATATCGCTAACGATAACTGCTCGATAGAGGAATGTTTTAAAATGACTGCGCCAAGAAGCACCAAAGCACTGATTATCTTAGATGGGTTTGGTATTGAAAATACCGAGTCTTCGGCAATAACAGCTGCTAACACCCCAGTGTGGGATAGTTTAATGGCAAATAATCCTAATTGTTTGATTAGTACATCAGGCTTAGCTGTTGGTTTGCCAGAGGGTCAAATGGGTAATTCTGAAGTCGGCCATATGAATATTGGTGCTGGTCGTGTTGTCTATCAAAATTTAACTAAGATAACCAAGGCAATTGCTGATGGTAGCTTTCAACAAAACCCTGTACTGACCCAAGCTATGGATAAAGCCATCGCTAATAATGGTGCTCTACATTTCACAGGTTTATTATCACCAGGGGGTGTTCACTCCCACGAAGATCACTGCTTTGCTGCAATCAAGATGGCGGCGGCGAGAGGAGTGAAAAGAATTTATCTTCACGCTATTCTCGATGGGCGTGATATGCCTCCTAGATCTGCACAGTCATCTTTAGCTAAGGCGCAAGAGTTGTTTGTGCACTTATCAGATACGTTAGATCAAGGTGGTGTCGCCAGTGTCGTTGGTCGTTATTTTGCAATGGATAGGGATAATCGCTGGGATAGGGTTGAGCAAGCGTATAATGCCATGGCTAATGCGCAAGCAACATATACCAGCTCAAGTGCGCTTAATGCGTTAAGTGAAGCGTATGATCGCGATGAAAATGACGAGTTTGTTAGTGCCACTTGTATCGAAGGTGTCGATGGTCAAATAAACTCTGGTGATAGTATTATTTGCTTTAACTATCGCCCGGATCGCTCGCGAGAAATTACACGTGCTTTTGTTGATGTTGAGTTTACTCAGTTTAAGCGCAGTACTTATATCCAGCTGGCAGATTACGTAATGCTGACCGAATATTCAGCTGATATAAAAGCCAGTTGTGCCTATCCGCCTACGGCGATACACAATGATTTGGGGGAATATGTCGCCAGCTTAGGTAAAACGCAGTTACGTATAGCTGAAACAGAGAAATATGCACACGTCACATTCTTCTTCAATGGCGGGCAAGAGGCAGAGTATGAAGGGGAGCAGCGAATACTGATTCCATCTCCGGATGTTGCAACCTATGATTTGCAGCCTGAAATGAATGCGCCTATCGTGACTGAAAAATTGTGTGAGGCAATTAGATCCAATACGTTTGATCTTATTATTTGTAACTATGCAAACCCTGATATGGTAGGCCACACAGGTGTCTTCTCCGCTGCAGTTAAAGCGGTGGAGGCAGTAGATGAGGCAATTGGTAAAGTCTTAGCGGCTATGGCACAAGTATCGGGTGAAACGTTAATTACAGCGGATCATGGCAATGTTGAAATGATGCGTAACCCAGCGACAGGGCAAGCTCATACCTCACATACTATCTTCCCTGTAGGTCTTGTTTATGATGGTCCTCGTAAAGCATCACTAGCACTTAATGATGGTGCTTTGTGTGATTTAGCACCTACTTTATTGGATTTAATGGGGCTTGATAAACCAGCAGAAATGACAGGGGTTTCTCTTGTTAAGAAAGGGTAATTCACTCTCTCTTTATTGCTCTGTTTTAACCATCGTATTGATTGCATTTTGTTTAATGCAATCAATATCGGTTAATGCTGCGCAATCATCTGCACAATCTAAAGCCGAATTAAAAAAACTGCAAAGAACGCTGAGCAGTCTACAAGCACAGCTAAAAAAAGAGCGCTCAAAGCGTTCGAGCGAAGAGCAGTCGTTACAGCAAAATGAGCAAAGTATAGCGGCGCTAGCGCTAGAAATATCCTCGATAGATAAAAAACTAAAGCAACTTAATAATAATCTCGATGGTTTTTTAGAGAATCGCGAGCAATTACAGCTGCAGTTAGATCAACAATTGACTAATTTGAAATTATTGTTAGTTCAGCGCTACCAAATGGGTGAGCAGTCATCAATAAAACTACTTCTAAGCCAGCAGCAGCCTGAACAAATAAATCGTATGTTAGTTTATCTTAATAGAATTCAGCGCTACCAGAGTGAAAAAATTGTTAACTATCAGGCATTGCTTGCTAAGCAAGCGCAAAATAACAGTGATATTGATCAAACACAAAGCGAGCTGGTTAAAGATAAGGCAGCGCTACAAGAGAAACAAAACACGCTTGAGCTCACTAGAGAGCAGCGTAAAAAAACGATATTAGCCATTAATAGCGCCATTAATCAAAAACAAAGTAAAATAAATAAGTTAGCTGCGGATAAAAAACGGCTAGAGCGCGTCATAGTTACCATAGAAAAAGCGATTGCCAACACCAAGAAAGTTATCGATAAGCGCCCCTTTGCCAAGCTTAAAGGAAAATTACCTTGGCCTGCTCAAGGAAAAATAGCGAGAAGCTTCGGTTCTATCGAAAATAATTTAGCCTATGATGGTATTTTAATCAGAGGCTCACAACGCGCCGCTGTAAAAGCCGTGCATACTGGTAAGGTGGTTTTTTCAGATTGGTTAAGAAGTTACGGTATGCTGATTATTATTGATCACGGTGCAGGTTATTTATCGCTATATGGGCACAATGATCAGCTTAATAAGAAAGTAGGTGATAGCGTCACCCCCGGTGAAACGATAGCGCTTGTTGGCAGTAGCGGTGGTAACCAGCGTGCTGGTTTATATTTTGCAGTTCGTCGAAATGGCCAATCAATCGATCCTAAGTCTTGGTTGTCTCGTCGTTAATTTGTATATTGAAAAGAGAGTTGATATGTCTAAACGTTTCAGTCCCATTGCTTTTAGTTTATGTCTAGCTTTGCTAGGTTCGACAGTGAGTTCGATTACCTTTGGTGCAGAAAAAGAGCAGCCAGGTAATGATGTGTTGGCACAGCAAGAAGCCGCGATACCTACTGATATCGAGGTTCCTGAAGGCTTGCCCTTAGAGGAGCTAAGGCGCTTTAGCGAAGTATTTGAAAGTATTAAACGTGCGTATGTTGAACCGGTTTCAGATAAGAAGTTATTGGAAGATGCCGCCAGGGGTATGTTGATTGGGCTGGACCCGCATTCTTCTTATTTGGCTCAAGATGATTACTCTGAGCTGCAAATACAAACCGCTGGTGAGTTTGGTGGTGTAGGGATTGAAGTGAGTCAGGAGGATGGGGTTATACGCGTCATCACACCAATGGATGGCACCCCAGCAATGAAAGCGGGTATTAAGCCTGGCGATATTATTATTAAAATTGACGGCGAGATCATTCAGTCAATCGGTGTCGATAAAGCCGTCTCTATGATGCGCGGCGAGCCTGGATCAGAAATTATATTAACCATTGGTCGCGATGGCAAAAATGTGCCCTTTGATGTGAGTTTAAAACGTGAGTTGATCAGTGTTAGTAGTATTAGCCATCGTTATCTCGAACAGGGGTTGGGCTATATACGTGTCAGTCAATTTCAACATCACAGTGCGCGTGATTTAAAAGACGCATTATCGCAGCTGCAGCAAGATGACGCACTTAAAGGTCTGGTGATTGATTTGCGTAATAACCCAGGTGGTTTGCTAAGCGCTGCGGTTGATATCAGTGATGCCTTTATTGATAGTGGTACCATTGTTAGTACTAAAGGTCGTGAGGTAAATTCAAGTGTGATCTATGGAGCGACAAAGGCACTTGCTATCGCTGATATTCCCATTATAGTTGTTATTAATGGTGGCTCTGCCTCCGCGTCAGAAATTGTCGCAGGGGCACTGCAAGATACCAAAAGAGCGATTATTTTGGGAACAACCAGCTTTGGTAAAGGCTCGGTGCAGACTGTCGTTGCTTTAACGGGAGATCGTGCAATTAAATTAACAACGGCTAAATACTATACCCCTAGTGGTCGCTCTATTCAGGCACAAGGTATTGTTCCAGATATCGTGGTCGAGCAAGCTCATGTTGAAGAAAATAGCCCCCATGGTTTTAGAGTAAAAGAAAAGGATTTAGCGGGGCATCTTGAAAATGCTGAGCAAGAAACCGCTAAAGTAGCGAGCAACCATTTGCTTGAAACGGATTTTCAACTACACGAAGCGGTTAATTTGTTAAAAGGTTTAACTATTTACCAATCAATAAAATAAAAGCTGCCAATAAGCGGGGCTAGGTTATTTGAAGATGGATCACTATTGATCATTAAATAGCCTGGAACTGATAGTAAAGACATTTATATTATTAGCCGTTACAGGGATTTGCCAAATAGCTTGTTGAGTATATTGCTGTGCTGGCAAAGAGCTGCTGATGATCTTGTAGTTGCTGTCAAAACTGCTTTTTAAACGCACATTCTTGGTATTGTCGGATCTGTTAGTTATTTTAAATTGTAAACTAACAATCTCACCATTAAATGTTTTTTGAGACGATATTTGGCGCTGTTCGATATCAATATCTTTACTAGAGCCCAGTGCTAGCGCTAAATCATTTGCTGTTTGTGAAAACAATAATGGCCCCTCACTAAGTAGTTGCCTCACTCCTGTTGAGCGTTGTTGGTATAAGCTTGCTATGCCTTTGTTTAAGTATTTCAAATCCCCTTTAGCGCCATTGTTTATCAAGACATTAACGGTGGCAGCCCTTGTTGGCTGGTTGTTATTAATGCCAGCTCTAATGCGGGTATTGTAATGATAGCTGATAGTGGCGTTGAGCTGTTTAAGATCAAGAAAGGCTATTTTGCTAGTGTATTTTGGTGGCAGTGTTAGCTTATCAGGGTAAGTGGCTATAAACGATTTAGCGTTTGTTTGCTTTGCATTATTAAGCATTAGCAGGGCATTGTTAGTATTTAAAGGGCGGTTTTTGTTGGCGGGACTTTGTGATAATCGATCGTGCATAATAGCAACACTCGCGTTATTAAAGGTAGTGTTACTCTGATTGAAAATAGTGGTGAATGCCTGTAACGAAAGCTGGTTATTAATTAAGGTTAGTACATATTGAGTATCGAAATTAACACTGTTAGATAGATAGCTAATTTGAATGTTTTGATTAGAGTTGTGACTTAAATATTTAAATTCAGCCTGTGGTGTTAAAGGGTGATTATTATATGAGATAGGGCCTATTTCACCGGCGCCGGTTATCTCGATGGCGCTATTTTGCTGATCAGTGGCAATATCGCTAAGGATAATGGAATCATTTTTATCAACGCCAGCTATTGTTCTTGTCTCTTGGATAAGTGTTTTGCCATTTGCTAATAAGGTTAGTGAAACATCGGTTTGTTGGGCGCTGCTGATAGTGAGGGTTTTCGAGAATACCGCAAGTGAGTACATAGATAGCGTTAGGCATAGAGCGGATGTCAGGCTGAACCAGCTTAGTTTCATTTTTCGGCCTCCAATTTGGTGCTTTAAAGCAGGTAAGTGGCTGTTATTAATAGTTAACTATTTAAATCTAAAGCAACTCTAAACCCCCAAGTGTTTCTTTTGGCATTTGGTGGGTGGCGATAACGGCTTGAGGAGCGCGTTACTCGGTCAATATCAAACCATGAACCACCACGCATACTACGATTTTGGCAGCCGGCAAGTTGATAAGAGCTACCGTCTTTTTTCGCTCGAGTATAGTCATTGCTATAGCAATCACTAACCCATTCATCAACATTGCCATTTAAATCGTGAAACCCCCATGGGTTGGCTTTCATTGAGCCAATCGGTAATGGTTGTTTACCCCCTAGCGGGTCGCCACAATCAGTGCAGTGGGCATAGCCTGGAACGTTTTTATTTCCCCACCAATAATTTGTTTCAGTACCCGCTCTGGCGATATATTCCCACTCAGCTTCACTAGGTAATCGATAGGGTAGCTCAGTTTGTTTGGCAAGCCATAGCGTATAGGCTCTCGCATCTCGCCAAGAGACGTTGATTACAGGTTGGTTGCCTCTGCCCCAGCCTTCATCATCGGGCAGTGCGCGTCCTGTTTGTGTCGCAAAAAAGTCATACTGAGCAAAGCTTACTTCATATCGAGCTAAAGCAAAGCTGTGTTTAAAGGTGACTTGATGTACTGGTAATTCATTGTCGTTGCCATCGCCAGTGCTATCGCCCATAAAAAAAGAGCCTGCAGCTAGAACAACCATATCAGGGCCATATTGGTTGTCAGGTAAGGGGTCGCGAAAGACACTTAAAGGAACTGCTTGAGATTTGTTTGCGCTATTTGTCTGTTGTTTTAATGCAGTGTTTTTTATTTCTAAGTCTTTAACTTCAAGTAATGTTTTCTCTATTTCTTGTTGTTGATTATCTATTATGGATCGCTGTTGTATTGCCTCATTGCGCCACTGCTCCAGTTTTTTATTAGTGCTGTCAATTTTGTCTGCACTGGAAATAACACCTAAAATAAAGCCGCTGGCTAGGCCTAACAAAAATATTAGTATCGGGGTGGCGATAGCAGGTACAGCAAAATTTAGGTGTTTCTTACCAAGTTTTAAGCTGACTTGCCTGCTGGCAAAGCTGTTAAATAATCCTGCTTTTTTGGTGGGTAGCTCATCAAGTGTTGCAGGCTCAGCATCAGCTTCTGCGGGGGCTGGGTCAGCGCTTTGGCTAAAAAACTGCTTAACGAAGTCGGCAGGGTTTTTATAGCGCTCACTAGGGGCTGGCGCTAGCGCTTTTTCTAAGCACTGCCATTGATCGTCACTAATGTCAGTCGGCCTTTCAAGCTCGATAGCTTGGCGTGATTCTGCTGTGTCATCAAGTGATAATCGGGCACCGCCAAGTAAATGAGTAGCAATAGCTGCAACCGCGTAGCTATCGGAGCTGCTGTCGAGTTCAGGGTTATCTAAAGCTTGTGGTGAACATGATTTTTTATAACTAAATACCTTGGATGGCATTTCTTTGCTGTAGTGAAAAAACTCACGCATAGAAAGTGGCAGTAACTTTACACCGCCTTTTTTATTGACAAAAACGAACTGGCTCTCTATCGCGCCAAAAGGGGCGCGCCAATGGCGAGAGCAAATGTTCATAGCGGCTGTGAGTTGGGTAAGTAAGCCTTGGATTTGTTTTAGTTGTAAGCGGTTTTTAGCGCTAGTAATCGTTAGCTGTTCTAAGGTCAGGCCTTCAACAGGTTCAAAAGCGAAAAATAGTAGTCCACCTTTATGAATAAAATAGCCATAGATTTCGGCGATATGAGGGTGTTGTATGGCTTTTGATCGAACAATTTGTTTTTTGAAATTAGCGAGGAAGTTCTTATGCTTTAATAAAAAAGGGTCTAGCATAATGAGACTGGCGTCTAGAGGTGTATGCGTGCTGATGTCGTCAGCTTGCCATAGCTGTCCTAACGGGCACTCGACTGGTTCACCGCGTAATTCAAATTGGTGATGCTCAGGACCAATAAGCATACCCGCTGCTAAATTGGTGTAAATATCTTCTCTAGATTGCGCCATGAACCCATATCTTTTAAGTAAAACATTATTGGTTAAATAATAGGATTTAAGTGATAAACCTTATTATCACATCAAAGATGCTAGCACTGTGATCTGTACTTATTGTTGTATCTTGCCGAAAAAACGAAATAAATGCAAAGATCTACTATTATCATTTACTTAGCAAAGCTTTTTAGTTGCTAGTTACGGTTGCAATTGCGCTAAGTTTTATTTAAAAAGGCTGATAAATAAGTAGTAGATGTCACTGACCCAAGTAGGAGTTTGGTTGTTAAAAACACCACTAAAGTCAGTATTAAACAAACTTTAGTGAGTGTTGGTGTTGTTAAGCGCTGGTATCTAAAGGTTCAAAGTTTTTGATTAGCTCATCAACTGCTTTCATTTGTCGTAAGTAAGGTTCAAGTTTGGCTAGAGGTAGTGCGCACGGGCCATCGCATTTGGCTTTGTTAGGCTCTGGGTGAGCTTCTAAAAACAAACCGGCAATGCCTTGTGCTAGGCCTGCACGGGTAAGTTGAGCTACCAGTGCTCTTCTGCCGTCAGCGCTATCGCTACGCCCACCTGGTATTTGTAGAGCGTGAGTCGCGTCAAAGACGATAGGGTAGCCGAATTCTTTCATTGTGCTAAAGCCTAACATATCAACAATTAAGTTGTTGTAGCCAAAGCTAGTGCCGCGCTCGCACAGGATTAGTTTGCTGTTGCCAGCTTGTTCGAATTTATCAAGAATGTGCTTCATTTCATGGGGTGCTAAAAATTGTGCTTTTTTGATATTAATTACGGCATTGGTTTTCGCCATCGCAGCCACTAAATCTGTCTGTCTAGATAAAAATGCAGGTAGCTGAATCACATCGCACACTTGTGCTGCCAATTGTGCTTGCTCAGGTTCATGTACATCGGTAATAATTGGCACGTTAAAGGTAGCTTTTATCTCTTCAAAAATTTTAAGACCTTCATCTAAACCAGGACCTCTAAAAGAGGTCAGCGATGATCGGTTTGCTTTATCAAATGATGCTTTGAAGATATATGGGATATTTAGTTTTTCGGTAACTTGGCAGTAAGATTCAGCTATTTTCATAGCAAGGTCTCTCGATTCCAGTACATTCATGCCGCCAAAGAGAATCATGGGTTTGTCGTTTGCAACGTCAATCGATTGAATTTTAATGGTTTTTTGTTGCATTGTTCAGCCTTGTTATCAAGTGAAGATGGATGGTTGAATATCTGTTAGTCGCTGTTGTAGCGCTAGATAAGAGTTAATAGTATTACAGCTGAGTATAATTTTCATTAATAGAAAAGAAAGATAGCGTTTTGATCGCTTAAAGAGGTCGTTACAATGAGTGAAAAATATATAGATAACGAAAAGTATTTAAATGACTGTGAGGCATTGTTAAACCGTTTTGATAGTTTCATGCTCAGTACTGTTAATAACAAAGGTGAGCCGCTAGCTAGTTTTGCGCCTTTTGTTGAGCGAGATGGAATATTTTATATTTTCGTTAGCTTGTTAGCTGAGCATACAATGAATATGCTCGATCAGCGTATTGCCAGTATCATGTGGATTGCAAATGAGCAAGAGAGTAAGAATATTTATATCAGGGAGCGTGCCGTTGTGCAGGTCAGTATCGAGCAGGTGAGCGATCAGCCTGTATTAGCTAACGCCGTGTTTGAACTAATGGAGCAAAGGCACGGTAAAACGGTGAATATGCTTCGTACCTTAAGTGATTTTAAGCTATTGCAACTAACGCCGCAAAAAGGGCGCTTTGTACAAGGTTTCGGTAAAGCGTTTGAGTGGGATGTGAAACTGAAAAAAATGACCCATATTAGTGCAGATACATTGAAAAAATAACAGGAAACCTGTTGAGTTAATAAAGCTGTGGGCTATTGTTCCATTAAAGCGACGATAATTGTTTTAATCAAAAATGCACCTAGCCCTAGGCCTAATGCTAAAAATAGGATCATAGTGCCAAATTTTCCGGCATTGGATTTTTTTGCTAAATCATAAATGATAAAAAAAACAAAAATACCTAACACTGCAATGCCTAGGTTAAGCATAATGCTTTCAATTTCGACCAAGCGCATAATATAACTCTTATCAATTTATAACGTGAATAGAAAACTTCTAATCGACTGAAAAATCAGCGCATTATATCAACACTCACAGATGTTGGCTGTTATTTTATTAAATAATTTGAAGGATGTGTTTTAAAAGTATTTAATCGTGCTGTATATAACTAATGTTATTTAAATAATAATTTAGATGCTTGCAAGATAGAAAAGAAAGAACTGTTGTTTGATCTAGATGAGAGTTGAGTAGTAACTATTGATAGTCATTATAAGCTGAGTTTTTTAATCAGCTTATTGAGAGGGCCTTAGGAAATGGTGGTGGGAGGTGGATTCGAACCACCGAAGCTTTCGCGTCAGATTTACAGTCTGATCCCTTTGGCCACTCGGGAACCCCACCATGCTATAAAATAACATTTATTTCCTACACATTTTAATTTTCGTTAATATGTGTTGAGGGCGCGTATAATAGATAGAGTTAGGTGGTTTGTAAATACTTTTTTAATTTATTTTAAGTTTTTTTTGGCAAAACTAGATGCTATATAAGTAAAGCTTTTTGTGTAAAAAAACGAAAATATAATTTTAAAAAAAAATATTTAGCGCTGCCCGCATCAACTCTGGTTTGTGCGCTTATTTTTGATTTTTACGGTAATAAATCTTGATGTTAATAGTTGAAATTTACCGTAAAACCTCTATATTTGGTGTCTGTTCGCAGTCTGCTTGACTATATGTAGTATATCTTTTAAACAGCTTTGATTGTCAGTTAATTAAATAGTTTAAGTACGCGCGCACAGCATATATTATGTATACCTATCGTTTAAAATTTGATAATGGAGTTTATAGTTACATGCAGCAAGACTTGATGGTTACCAAAAGGGATGGTCGGCAAGAAAAGTTAGATCTTGAAAAAATACACCGAGTGGTAATATGGGCTGCAGAGGGGCTTGATCAAGTTTCACCATCAGAAGTTGAATTAAAATCTCATATTCAATTCTTTGATGGTATGAAAACCGGTGATATCCACGAAACACTGATTAAATCCGCCGCTGATTTGATTTCTGAAGACGCTCCTGATTATCAGTTTTTAGCCGCGCGCTTAGCTATATTTCATCTTCGAAAGAAAGCATATGGCCGATTCGAGCCACCAAGGTTGTTCACCCATGTACAGAAGATGGTGTCATCTGGTCGTTATGATAAGCATATATTAGAAGACTATACAGAGACTGAACTAGACCAGTTAGATAGTTATATCGAGCATGCTCGTGATTTAAGTTTTTCTTATTCAGCTGTTAAACAGCTTGAAGGTAAGTATTTAGTACAAGATAGAGTGACAGGCGATATATACGAAAGCCCGCAAGTATTATACATGCTGGTGGCGACTTGTTTATTTGCATCTTATCCTAAAGAGACGCGTTTAGAGTATGTGAAGCGTTTTTATAATGCCTGTTCTACTTTTAAACTATCATTACCTACCCCTATTATGGCCGGTGTGCGTACACCGACACGTCAATTTAGCTCGTGTGTATTAATTGAGACAGGTGACAGCTTAGATTCAATCAATTCGACATCCTCAGCGATTGTTAAGTATGTATCGCAAAGAGCGGGCATCGGTATTAATGCTGGACGAATTAGAGCATTAGGTAGCCCAATTAGAGGCGGTGAAGCTTTCCATACGGGTTGTATTCCTTTTTATAAGCATTTTCAAACAGCTGTAAAATCGTGCTCACAAGGTGGCGTGCGAGGCGGCGCAGCAACTTTGTTTTATCCTATTTGGCATTTAGAAGTCGAATCACTATTGGTATTGAAAAATAACCGCGGTGTCGATGAAAACAGAGTACGTCATTTAGACTACGGTGTGCAGCTTAATAAGCTAATGTATCAGCGTTTAGTCAAAGGTGGCAATATTACCTTGTTTAGCCCACATGAAGTACCTGGTCTATATGACGCCTTCTTTGCTGATCAAGATGAGTTTGAGCGCTTGTATGTTAAATATGAGCAAGACCCCGCTATCAGAAAAACCAGTATTAAAGCGGCTGAGTTATTTGGTATGTTGGCTTCAGAGCGGGCATCGACCGGGCGTATTTACATTCAAAATGTCGATCATTGCAACACTCACAGCCCTTTCGATCCAGCTGTCGCACCGATTAAACAGTCGAATTTATGTTTAGAAATCGCATTGCCGACCAAGCCTTTACAGCATATTAATGATGAAGAGGGCGAAATTGCACTTTGTACTTTATCTGCCTTTAATTTAGGTGCATTAAATAATTTAGATGAGCTTGAAGAATTATCTGATTTGATTGTTCGTGCTTTGGATAACTTATTGGATTATCAAAATTATCCTATTATTGCAGCCCAGTTAGCGACAGAGAACAGGCGAACGCTTGGTGTTGGTGTGACCAACTTGGCTTATTATCTAGCGAAGAATGGCGTTAAGTATTCAGATGGTTCTGCAAATACTTTAGTTCATAACACATTTGAGGCTATTCAATATAATTTATTGAAAGCATCAAATCAGTTATCAAAAGAGTTTGGTCCCTGCCTTAAGTTTAATGAAACAACTTATTCACAAGGCGTTTTACCGATTGATACTTATAAGTCTGAAGTGGATGAATATTGTTCGCCACAATTGCATTATGATTGGGAGGCGTTACGTGCTGATATTGTGAAATCAGGGTTGCGAAACAGTACTCTATCTGCATTGATGCCGTGTGAGACGTCCTCTCAGATCACTAACTCAACTAATGGTATTGAGCCGCCTCGCGGTTATGTATCTGTCAAAGCAAGTAAAGACGGTATTTTGAAGCAAGTAGTACCTGATTATCTTGAGCTTAAAGATAAATACGAATTGCTTTGGGACATTTCAAGCAATGAGGGGTACTTGCAGTTAGTTGGTATTATGCAAAAGTTTGTCGATCAAGCTATTTCTGCGAACACTAATTATGACCCTAGCCGCTTCCCTGGTAATAAAGTACCGATGAAGCAGTTATTAAAAGATTTACTAACGGCTTATAAATACGGTGTTAAAACATTGTATTACCATAACACTCGTGATGGTGCCTCAGAGGATCACTCTGAAGATGATTGTGAAAGCGGTGCATGTAAGTTATAGCATGCTCTCACCTATGATCCATCGGCCTAGGCATACCTTGCCTAGGCATTTAAAATGAAATATCTGTAACACTACTGGCAATAACTCATGTCTTATACCACATTTAACGTCGCTAACTTCGATTCTACCAAAGAGCCAATGTTTTTTGGTCAAAATGTCAATGTCGCTCGCTATGATAAGCAAAAGTACCCTATATTTGAAAAGTTGATAGAAAAGCAGCTTTCGTTCTTTTGGCGACCTGAAGAAGTTGATTTATCAAACGATCGTAAAGATTTTATTGATATGCCAGATCATGAAAAGCATATTTTTCTAAGTAATTTAAAGTACCAAACACTATTGGATTCAGTGCAAGGGCGCTCTCCAAATGTTGCTTTTTTACCGATAGTATCGATACCCGAATTAGAAACCTGGCTGGAAACATGGGCGTTTAGTGAAACTATCCATTCGCGCTCATATACTCATATTATTCGTAATATTGTCAATGATCCCTCTGCTATTTTTGATGAGATAGTTACCGACCCTGAGATTGTTAAACGAGCGCAAACAGTCACTAAACTCTATGATGAGTTAATCAATTTAATTTCGGTGCAAAATGTACACGGCTATGGTGTGCATACCATTAACAATGTTGAATATGATTGCACCTTATGGAATTTAAAATGTAAAGTCTACTTAACCATGGTTTCGGTCAATGTGTTAGAGGCAATACGCTTTTATGTCAGCTTTGCCTGCTCATTTGCCTTTGCTGAACGCGCTATCATGGAAGGTAATGCTAAGATCATCAAGCTGATTGCCCGTGATGAAGCATTACATTTAACCGGCACGCAAAATATTCTCAATACTTTAGCCTCCGGTAGTGATGATGAGGAGTTTAAAGCGGTTGCAGTGGCTTGTCGTGAAGAGGCTATCGCGTTATTTGTCGAAGCGGCTGAGCAGGAAAAAGAATGGGCAGCTCATCTATTTAAAGATGGCTCGATGATAGGTTTAAATGCGCAGATTTTAAGTGAATATGTTGAGTATATAACCAATGTTCGTCTTAAATCAGTAGGTTTTGAGGAGGTGTTCGCACCTAGACAGAATCCACTGCCGTGGATGAATGCTTGGCTTAGTAGTGATAATGTTCAAGTTGCACCGCAAGAGTCTGAAATAAGCTCTTACTTAGTGGGTCAGATTGATAATTCACTAGAAGATGGTGATTTTGATGACTTTGATTTTTGAGTAACAACAAATCAACGGTTGGTATTGCTAGGATTAAGGTTGAAAATCAAACTTTTTACTATCAATACGAACCGAGCTTACTAGATTCGCTAGAGGCACAAAATATACAGGCGCCATATAATTGTCGTGCCGGTTATTGTGGTTGTTGTAAAGTTAGGTTGTTGCAGGGCGAAGTTCGTTATACCGATGAGGCCATGGTCGATTTGAAAGACGAGGAAATTTTAACCTGTATATGTGTGCCAAAAACGCATATTGAAATTGAGCTACCTGAAGATTAATGGCCAGTTTTCTGTTTTTTTTAGAAGTGTCTAAATTTAATCCACATTAAGTAAAACTAACAGTACACATTTTTCATTTTCTGTAAATGTTAATGTGTTTTTTTAAAAGCTGTAACTTCATGATATTAAACTGTTATTTGAAATGCGTGAATAGCATCAAAATAAAAAATAAATACTAAGAATATATATTGTAATTAATTAAAAGTTATGCCCATAACTGTCCACAGTCGCTAGGGAGTGTAATCTAATACCGTTGCCTGATTTCTGCCATTTTGTTTAGATTTATAAAGTGCTTTATCAGCGGTATCTATCCATTGATCGTGTCGTTTGATATCACTGTTTATTTCAGTTAAGCCAAAGCTTAGCGTTATCTCTATCGTCTCGTTATTGTGAGTTATTTTAGTATTCGCTAACTTTTGTGTTAAATTCTTTATTAACTCAAGTGCTTGGCTCGTTTGAGTATCGAGTAGCAGTATAGCGAATTCCTCACCACCGTAGCGTCCGATAATATCTGTTTCTCGGTATTGGCTCTGTAGTAATTGGCTCAGTGCTCTTAGCACGGCATCGCCACCTTGGTGGCCATAAGTGTCATTTACCCGTTTGAAGTGGTCAATATCTAACATGACTAAAACAGAGGGGGCGTTTGATCTTGAAAAGCGTTTGAATTCCAGTTCTAGGCGCTCCTCCCAATAACCTCTGTTGTATAGGTTGGTCAGTGCGTCTAACCTGTTACTACGTGTTAGCTCTAGGTTTTTCTCTTGTAAGCTAAGGTGAGCATTGGCAGCTTCGGTGACATCATAAATAACGATGCCGATATGTTCTACAACATCGTGAGCATTGATAATAGGCATAAAGCGTACATTTTGGTACATCAGTTTATTGGTGCTAGTAATAGAGCGATAGTTGTTAATTTGAAATAAGTGAGGACGTTGCTGCCAAGTGATAATAACGGGGTTTTGTAAGACGACAACAGATTTTAATTTTCGTCTTATATATGCCTCAGGTAACGTAGGACATACAGTCAATAAATGATGATCCACTGCATCTTCTGCAGCTATTGCGCTATGGTTAGACATAAAGCGATTCCAGACCTTTACGATCATACTACTATCGACAATAATGATACCAACATCTAGTGATTGCAGTATTTCTAGTTGACTGAAAGAGTCGAGCTGGTTGTCTAAATTAATCACGAATAGTGCTCCGTACGTTTATTCATTGATTCTATCGAGTTTAATGTAAACAAAAGTAGTAAATCGCACTGAATATTATGCTCAGGCAAAAGATAGCTAATTTCAATAGCGAGTGAGTTTTTCATTGTCGGTGATACGGTTAAATATTCGAATTGATCATCAAACTCTAAAGTAGCTGGAATGCTTTGATTGATATGTTTGATATTTAATTGATCAAAAAATGCTTTCATAAAAGAGCCGCCTAACAGGCTGGCTAAATCAAATAAAATGTCCAATTCAAGTTTCGGGTTGTATTTAACATTAAAGCCAAGAATTTTTGCAATAGAAGGTAAGCTGGCTTTATCAATAATGAGTACTGACTCGCCACGAATTCCGCTGCCGACAAAGCCCTGGCTGATATTGGCCGTTAAATCGTCATGATTAGAGCCTTTTATCATCATATATAAATCAGAGTTAGTGATGATATTAACTTTTGGTATGGAAATATTAATAAAATTATCAAACAGCTCAGCGAGTTTGGCGGCTGTTTTGCCCGTCGCTATATTGGCAATTTCTTGCAGCCTTTCCTCGGGTGGGACGCTGAGGGTAAGTTGATCAGAAATTGGCGTTTTTGCGGGTTTTAATAGCAGTGGAAAGATATCAAGCAGCCCTGAAGATTTAATGGTTCTTTCAAAATCATCAGTTTTCATCGGTTTTTTTATAAAGGCAAGGGCGCCTAAATCAAATATCCGTTTGCGAGCTCCTTCTTGTACATCACCTGAGACTATAATAACTTTAGTCACTAACTGCTCTGTTTTTATAATCTCTAAAACATCGTAACCATCAGATACAGGCATGTTTAAATCAAGAAATAATAACTGTGCTCGCCCTTGTTTAATTGCATCTATTGCCTCTAGCCCATTAGTGGCGAAAGAAATCTGTGCATCCCAATGGCTAATAGTATGAGATAGCTGTTTTCTAGCTAGTGAGGAGTCATCACAAATAGTGATTTTTAGAGGGCCGCTAATGACTTGATTCAAAATATATACTTTATACTCTGTGGGTTCCAATCGATTTTAGATAAAAATAGCTCACAAATCTATCACATCCTTACAATTTAACGTTATAAGTAATGCAAAGGGCTATCTTCGTAAAATAAGCCATAAAATAACTTAACCTGATTAGCTGATAGCGGCTAAAACGATAGCAGATTTGTTTCGTATTAGTTCTGCTATGTTTTAATCGTTAATTGTTAGTGGAGTAATATCAATAGTTTGAATTTCTTTGTTTTTGTTTTTTTGTTTAGTTAAACGCAGATCAAAATAATTCTTCAGCGCTATTAATAAACCTAAACCAACAAATGCACCCGGTGGTAATATTGCAAAAAGAAAGCCAACGTAATCATCAAAAAGCACAATTTTCCAGTGTTGAGCAATAGGTCCTAGTAACAAATGCATATCAGCAAATAATGTACCAGAGCCTAATACCTCTCTTATGGCCCCTAATAGTACTAAGACAATCGTAAAGCCTAAGCCCATAATAAAGCCGTCATACAGCGAGGCTAAAACAGAGTTTTTAGCAGCAAACGCTTCAGCTCTACCCATAATGATACAGTTGGTAACGATCAGGGGAATAAAGATTCCCAAAATCAAATAAAGCTCATAAGTTAACGCCTGCATTAATAGCTCAATAGAGGTAACGAGTGCGGCAATGATCATCACATATATCGGTAGTCGGACGGCATTAGGTATTAAATTTCGAAAAACAGAGACCGCTAAGTTAGAGCCGATTAACACTATCATGCTAGCAATGCCTAGACTAAGGGCATTAACTACTGAGGCCGATACCGCAAGAAGAGGGCACAGCCCTAAGAGTTGAACAAGCGCCGGGTTGTTTTTCCAAAGGCCGTCTAATGTGAGTTGCTTATAATCAGTTGTCATTTTTATAGCTTCCTGATTTAAAATCGTTAATTAATTGTTGCTGATTCTCTTTAAAAAACGCTAAAGAGTTACTCACCGCTTGTACTACTGCTCTTGGGGTAATTGTCGCACCGGTGAATTGATCAAAATCGCCGCCGTCTTTTTTTACTGCCCAGCGGGTCTTATCGGTTGCTGACTTGCCGTTAAATGCTAGTAGCCAAGATGATTTTTTGAGCTCTAACTTATCGCCTAAACCAGGTGTTTCTGTATGTGAAATAACACGCACGCCAGCGACACTTTGATCATAGTTAATACCAACTAATAAGCTGATGTCTCCTGAATACCCCTGAGAAGTCAGCACTGGGAAAATAACCGTTTTGACCTTGCCATTGTGAGTACCAAAGTGAATCGTTATATCCTGGTTGTAACCTAGAGGTGAGCCATCAATTACCATTGAGTCACTAAAGACATCGTTATCTATAGTTTGCTGATCAATAATTTCAAATAACTTTGCACTTTTTTGCTGGCGAATATTCTCTTCAATCGGCGCTTTCGTGTAAACAAAGGTAAGAGCGATCAGTGCAGCTGTGATCGCTGAGAAAGCACCTATGCCTAACGCGTTAACTTTTAAAGACTGTGACATGTTCATTAGTGTGTGTCCTTGCCAGGCTGGCCTTTTTTGGCATGTTTATGACCATAGCTGCGCGGTTGTGTGTATTGATCAATAAAAGGTGCGCAAAGGTTCATCAGCATAACGGAAAAAGCCATCGCATCAGGGTAGTTTCCCCAGGTGCGTATGATGTAGATTAAGATCGCAATGCCGGCGGCGAAAATGATTTTGCCGCGATTACTGGTAGCACTAGACACTGGGTCAGTGACAATAAAAAAGGCTCCAAGCATGGTGGCGCCTGTAGTCAAATGAATGAGCGGGTCCGCATAACTATCGGGATCAATAGCAAAGAATATGGTAGAGATAATAGCAAGTGTCGCTAATAATGACATAGGGGCATGCCATGTAAATATTTTACGATAGATGAGGAAAATACCACCGACGAAGTAGCATAAGCTGACAGCGTACCAGGCGCCTACGTTGCTTAAAACAGAGCTGCTTTGCCAAGTTTCTTCAACGGTTAAGCCATTTCTGTGCTTTAAAGTGTCCAGTGGCGTTGCCCCTGCATAGGCATCAATCTCAGGCTTGGCTTGAATGAGGTCGCTCCACGATGAAAATATAATGTTAAGGGAGTCGCTAAAGCTTGGAATGTCCCATTGATTGGCGCCGTAGTCCATTGGTGCTGTCCAGCGAGTCATTTCTACAGGGAAAGAAATTAGCACGAGAGCGTAGCCGACCATCGCCGGATTAAATGGGTTCTGGCCAAGGCCACCATAAAGCTGTTTGGCTATGACGATAGCGACGAAAACAGCAGTGAGTGTTACCCACCAAGGTGCGAAGGGGGGGAGTGATAAACCTAGTAAAATCGCGGTCAGTAGTGCGCTATTATCTTTTAGAAAAAAAGCGACATTACGTTTGCGAATTTTAATGCACATAGCTTCTAAGGTGAGAGCAAAAATGCTGGCCAATACAACATTGATAAATGTGCCCCAGCCAAAGAAAAAAGTCATGGCTAACAAGCCAGGAATTGTCGCGATGATCACTAAACGCATAATGTCAGCTGTTTTGGTCGGACGCTGAACGTGCGGTGAGCTAATTCTAATTAATGACATGCGTTATTCCTGAGTGTTAGGGGTCGTGTTGTTAGCACTATTATCGCTAGCTGGATTGGCTGCGCTCTTTAAAGCAGCCTCAGCATTAGAGAGTCTAGTGTTAAGTTTATCGATACTTAAGCGCATTTTTTCAACAGCTGGGCTGTTTTGCTCTTCTGCTTTTTGCAGTGCTGTATTGGCTTTAGTATATAGCGCTAAAGCTTTGTCGTAGTTTGCTTGCAATTGCTCGCTCTCATCAATGACAGGTGCACACTCCTTTGCTTGTAAATACGAGGCTTGCGTCGCTTGCACTCTTTCATTTAATGAAATAATAAGCTGGGCTAACTGCTGTGCTTCATC
This sequence comes from Gammaproteobacteria bacterium AS21, assembly GCA_038900335.1. Taxonomy (GTDB): domain Bacteria; phylum Pseudomonadota; class Gammaproteobacteria; order Pseudomonadales; family Balneatricaceae; genus Rs1. The sequence goes on from JBBMRB010000004.1 coordinate 113,789, forward strand.
GCTTTGTTGCTCGCCTTCACTGATTAATACATCAAGTTGCGCCTGCGTCTTCTTTAGCTTGGTTCTGGCGATAGCGGCTGTTGTTTTAAGCGACTTTAAATCTACAGTCGCCAGCTTGCTTGTATCTGCATTGGTAACAGCTGTCTTTGTCTTTAATGGGGTTGCTGTTTTAGTTTTAGACTCACTAGATCCGTTAGTTGCAAGATCTAATGCCGCTTGTGCTTGCTCTGCCTGCACTTGCAATTCAATGATAGTGTTTTCTAAAATATCCGTACCAGGTAAGCTTTTTTCTAGCGCTGATTTAAGTGCTTGCTGCGCTTTTTTTAACTTAGTATTGGCTCTTGCCGCTGCTATTTTTAACTGTTTTAAATCGCCACTGCCTGAATCTGACTCTGTTGTAGCAGGTTCTTTTGCCTGTTTTTCAGCGGCGGCCTTTTTCTCAGCTTGCGCTTTAGCTGCTTGCTCTGCTCGCTCTTTACGTTTAGCGGCTTTTTCATCTATTGCGCGTTGTTCGCGCATTTGTTTGGCTTCAAAACGCTCACGGGCAATGTCTGACTTGCGCTTGTCTTCAGCTTCTTCTCTGATAGATGTTTTAGCGTGTCGATAATATTGTACAAGGGGGATGTTACTTGGGCAAACATAGGAGCAAGCCCCGCATTCAATGCAATCAAATAGATTATGTTGTTGTGCTTTATCGTACTCTTGGCTTTTAGCGAACCAGTGTAGTTGTTGAGGTAGTAATTGTGCTGGGCATACTTGTTCACAGAGGCCGCAGCGAATACAAGCTTGCGCAGGCTCTGCTTCTGGGAATTCTTCTGCGCTAGCAGCAATAATACAATTGGTTGTTTTAATCACCGGAACAGCGCTGGTGTCAATCGAGTAACCCATCATTGGACCGCCAACGATAAGGCGTTTAGTGACATGCTCTTTTTGTCCAGCGGCCTCTAGTAGCGTATCAAACGGTGTGCCGATAAGTGCTTCAAAATTTTGTGGTTTTGCAATCGCTCGTCCTGTCACAGTGACGATACGGCTAATCAATGATTCACCGAAATAAACCGCGCGGTTGATGGCGTAAACCGTTCCAATATTCTGACAGACAATACCAACATCTGCAGGAATACCACCGTGTGGTACTTCGACATTGGTTAGCAGTTTAATGAGTTGCTTTTCACCGCCAGAGGGGTACTTTGTCGGGACACTGACAACATCGATAGCGTATTTACACCCTTTAATAGCATCCTCTAAGGCTTTGCATGCTTGCGGTTTGTTGTCTTCGATGCCGATGATAATGTGGCTGGGTTTAATTAAATGTTGAAGAACGTCGATACCGGCAATGATTTGAGTGGCGCGCTCTCTGATCAATAAATCATCAGAGGTGATGTAAGGCTCACATTCAGCGGCGTTAATAATCAGGGTGTTAACAATGTGATCATCACCTAAGCAAAGTTTTAATGCAGTGGGGAACCCTGCGCCGCCCATGCCTGCTATGCCACGATCACGTATATAGTCTACTAATTTATTGGCGCTTAAGGCTTTGTAATCAGCTAGGCCTTGGTGTTCTATCCATTGATCTTTACCATCGGTAGTGATGCTAATACATAGGTTTTGCATCCCAGATGGGTGAGGCACCACGTGATTGGCAATAGCCGATACCACCCCTGAGGAGCTGGCATGTACTGGTACGCTCATTTTGCCTTGAGCATCAGCAATGCGCTGACCTTTTAATACTTTGTCGCCAACATTGACACATGGTTTAGCGCTAGCGCCAATGTGCTGTTGTAATGGAATATGCAAAACACTTGGAATAGGCGCTAAACTAATCGCTCGTTTGCTTGACTGTGTTTTATTTTCTGGTGGGTGTATGCCGCCGTGAAATGCAAAAACTCTAGCCATTATGAATTCACCTCTGCTTGCGCGCGCTTGTCTGTGACGATTAGTTGAGTCGCGTATTGTTCGTGAGATTGAGGTGATTGCCATTTCCATGTGTTGATGGTCTGTGATACGGGTATCATATCAATACAATCAACTGGGCAGGGCTCTAGGCATAAATCGCAACCTGTGCACTCGTCTTTGATTACGGTATGCATTTGTTTAGCGGCGCCTAATATTGCATCGACAGGGCAGGCTTGGATGCATTTTGTGCAACCAATGCATTCGTCTTCGCGTATGTATGCCACGGTTTTAATAGGGTTGTCATCATGTTCGCCATCGAGCTCTAAGACTTCTACATCTAGAAGATTAGCGAGTGCTTCAATAGTGGTTTGTCCACCAGGTGGGCACTTATTAATGGCTTCGCCGTTAGCAATGCTTTCAGCGTAAGGTCTGCATCCTGGGTGGCCGCATTGGCCGCATTGCGTTTGCGGTAATAACTCATCAATTTGGTCGACGATTGGGTTGCCCGCAACGTGAAATTTAATAGATGAAAAACCGAGTATAAGACCAAAAACAACCGCAAGGCATAGCAATACCACCACGGCAATAATAATTGTGTTCATATTATTCTCCGTTAAATCTGTACTAAGCCAGTAAAGCCTAAGAAAGCAAGTGACATCAAGCCTGCTGTGACCATGCCAATAGCAGCACCTTTAAAAGGAGCGGGTACATCAGCGACAGCAACGCGTTCGCGAATAGCAGAAAACAGTATTAAGGCCATCGAGAAACCAACGGCAGCACCAAAGCCAAAAACTATTGACTCCATGAACCCGTTCATTTTCTTTATGTTTAATAATGCAACGCCTAATACCGCACAGTTAGTCGTGATAAGTGGTAGGAATATGCCCAAAACTTTGTGCAGCATAGGGCTGGTTTTGCGAACCACCATTTCAGTAAACTGAACAACGACGGCAATGACTAGGATGAATGAAATAGTTTTCATATATCCTAATGAAAAGGGAGTTAATAAATATTCATGCACTAAATAGCTACATACTGAAGAAATCGTCAGTACAAAAGTAGTCGCTAGTGACATACCCATTGCTGTTTCTAGTTTATTTGACACTCCCATGAAAGGGCAGAGTCCCAAAAACTGTACTAGAACAAAATTATTAACCAAAACAGTACTAACTAGTATTAGTAAAAAATCGCTCATCTAAGGCTTTATCCAGTTAGCTACCTGTCACATAGCATTTAAATATATAGTGCTACATTCTTGCACAGTGCTGAAGAATGTAGCGATTTGCATTATTATATCAAATCTTGACTGGCTAAATCAGTAATAAACGTATCAATTTTTTCAGAATTTAGAACTTTTTCTTCTAGCTTTATGCAAAAGTGACTATTTATTGCTGTGCTCTGTTCGCAAAGTACGATTAAACCACACTGCACTAGCTGCTGAGCAGAGAATGCTAGTAGTTGATCTGTTTGATTTTTGTCCGTTTTATCCTTTAATAATACGACAACTGCTCGGCCTTTATCAGTCAATCTTTTCTCTAGCGTATAAAGTGCTGTTTTTAGCGTGTTTGGGTTATCAGAGCTAAAACTGATGATGGCAGGTTTTTGGCCAAAGCGTTGGGCTTTTTGCTCACTAGTGAGTTGTGGTGAGTTAAAAAGCTGTTCTTTATTATCAGGCTTAACTGCACTTTCAATCATGCCAGCGCCAACAGTTGCATTAGATAGGCGGTCTATAATGATGAAGGATCCTGTCGCAGGTAATTCACGATAGCTATCCGCTATAATAGGGCGCTCTAATTTAATGTTACACAGTGCGGTTTCGTTTAATGCCAGTTTGTGGCTCTCGCGTTTTTGCAGCGTGTTGATATCAGTTTTATAAATAATATTACTGATAGAGCCTGCTACTTTGCCTGCCAGTAATTTAATGTCGTAAGTTCTACCGATGCTTAAATCTTGCTCTGACATCCATACTAAGGTTGCAGTTATTTCATCGCTAGCAGTGATATTGTCTTTGCTGTGAGTAATGACATCGCTCCTGGAAATATCGATCTCATCCTCTAGTGTTAATGTAATAGCCATCGGCGGGTGAGCTTCTTGCAGCTCGCCATCAAAGGTGACAATAGAGGCAACTTTTGATGTTTTGTTTGATGGTAATACGGTAATTTGATCGCCAACTTTAATAACACCTGATGTAATGGTGCCACAATAGCCTCTAAAATTGAGGTTGGGGCGATTGACATACTGTACAGGGAAGCGAAGTTTTTCAAAGTTATAATCGCTCTCAAGTGGAGTATCTTCAAGAGAGTTTATAAGTGTACGCCCTGAGTACCACGCCATGTTTTGCGATGGGTTTACTACGTTATCACCATTAAGTGCTGAAATAGGCACAAAATGGATATCCTGTTGCTCAAGCTGTGCGGCAAAGCTTAGGTAGTCCGCTTTAATTTCTTCAAAGCGCTGTTCGCTGAAATCGACTAAGTCCATCTTGTTAATGGCAACAATGGTATGTTTTATCCCCAGTTTTGAAGTGATAAAACTGTGTCTTCTCGTCTGTGTCTGTACGCCGTGTCGTGCGTCGATTAAAATAATCGCCAAATCACAATTTGATGCGCCAGTTGCCATGTTTCGCGTATATTGCTCGTGACCTGGGGTGTCGGCAATGATAAATTTTCTTTTGTCTGTTGAAAAGTAGCGATAAGCCACATCGATAGTGATGCCTTGCTCACGTTCTGCCTGTAAGCCATCAACTAGTAGTGCGAGGTCAAACTCTTGATCATCATCCGCAGATTTGTTTAGTTTCTTGATGGCAGAGAGTTGGTCTTCGTATACCATTTTTGAATCGTGCAATAAGCGCCCAATGAGGGTCGATTTTCCATCATCTACGCTGCCACAAGTTAAAAAACGTAACAGCTCTTTGTTTTCATGTGAATGTAAGTAGCTTTCAATGTCTTGGCTAATAAGGTCTGATTGATGACTCATGGTTTTTCCAGTATTAAAGTTTAAGGCGCTATAGTGTTTAGGTGCTACAAAATGAAATATGTTTAAAGGTCAGTGCCAAATGCTAAATTTATATAAAGGATGTATTAGCATTTAGCGTTGCCTCGTTAAAAAGGCTAGTAGGTTAGAAATAACCTTCCATTTTTTTCGATTCCATTGAGCCTGCGCCATCGTGATCGATCGCTCTTCCCTGGCGCTCTGATGTCTTCGTTAAGAGCATCTCTTGAATGATTTGCTGTAAATTGTCAGCATCAGATTCAACAGCGCCGGTCAATGGGTAGCATCCTAGTGTTCTGAAGCGAATGTTTTTAATCTCTGGCACTTCCCCTTCCATTAATGGTAGGCGATCATCATCAACCATGATTGACATGCCATCGCGCTTAACAACGGGTCTAGGAGCTGCTAAGTATAATGGTACAATAGGAATGCTCTCTAAGTAGATATACTGCCAGATGTCAAGTTCCGTCCAATTTGAAAGAGGAAAGACACGGATGCTTTCATTTTTTTCTACTTTGGTGTTGAATATGCTCCAGAGCTCAGGTCGCTGGTTTTTTGGATCCCAGCGATGGTTTTGGTCGCGAAAAGAAAAAATACGTTCCTTGGCGCGCGATTTTTCTTCATCTCGTCTGGCACCACCAAAAGCTGCATCGAATTTGTACTTGTTCAATGCTTGTTTTAGGCCCTGTGTTTTCATGATGTCGGTGTGTTTGCTTGAGCCGTGAACAAATGGGTTTATGTCCATATCAACGCCGTCTTGGTTGATGTGCACTAATAGCTCCATACCTGCTTCTTTTGCCATTTTATCGCGAAACTCAATCATTTCTTTGAATTTCCAAGTAGTATCTACATGTAGCAATGGGAACGGAGGGGTCCCAGGAAAAAACGCCTTGCGTGCTAGATGGAGCATAACAGCAGAATCTTTACCGACAGAATAAAGCATCACAGGGTTGTTGAACTCTGCAGCGACTTCGCGGAAAATTTGAATACTTTCTGCTTCTAATTGCTTTAAGTGAGTAAGTTTTTTCATAGAGACGGCCATCGGTTGTCCTTTAATATTAACTGGCACCATTCGCAGGTTTGTTTTGGTGCTTGAGTTTTGTTGGTATGTTTTGATTATGTCAAAGGTAGAGAGAAAACAAAAAGAATAAAAAGAGATTTTTATATTCTATTTTGTTATAAGGGGTTGGTTTTGTCTTTTAGACCAAAAAGAAATAATAACAGCATTAAAAAGTATTTCGGGTTATATCGCGGTTGCTTTAAACTAAGGCCATAAATAACTCTAATTATTAAGAGGCTAGCTGGTTGTTAGCGTCTTAATTTATGGTCATATTACGCACCATTAACAAAGGTTAGTTTTAATAGAGGTTGCGTTAAATTTATAATTTTTAAAAGCTTACAAAGATAAGCGTTTAAGGTGGTGTTTAGGTTAGGCGTTGAATTTATTGGCTGGTTTTTTAGTTGCCAGTAGATAAATCGCGCACTTAAGCGTCGGACAAGAATTAGGCAAATAAGTAGTTTAAAGCTACTAATAATGGGCAAGTAAAGTTATGTATTTATATAATAATGATGATCAGCAATTGGTCGATCAACGAGTAGAGCAATACCGTGATCAAACTAATCGCTTTCTGGCGGGAACACTACCAGAAGATGAGTTCCTAGCACTGCGTTTGATGAACGGCCTGTATGTGCAAAGGCAAGCACCAATGTTACGTGTTGCTATACCCTACGGTGTAATGTCTTCTGTGCAGCTACATAAGCTTGCTGATATATCACGCAAGTACGATAGAAATTATGCGCATTTTACTACGAGAACAAATATACAGTATAACTGGCCTAAGCTAGAGGAAGTGCCAGATATACTGGCCGAGTTAGCTAGCGTACAGATGCACGCCATACAGACCTCGGGTAACTGTATTCGCAATACTACGACTGACCCATACTCAGGTGTTCACCCTAACGAAATAGAAGACCCAAGACCTTATTGTGAAATTATTCGCCAGTGGTCTACCTTACACCCTGAATTTGCCTACTTACCTCGTAAGTTTAAAATTGCAGTAACAGGCGGCCCTGAAGATAGAGCCGCTTCACAAGTACATGATATTGGTTTGCATTTAATCAAAAATGAAGCCGGTGAAGTTGGTTTTGAAGTATTGGTTGGCGGCGGCTTAGGTCGTACTCCTATTATTGGGCAAGTCATCAAGGACTTCTTGCCAGCAGTGCACTTGCGTTCATATTTAGATGCTATTTTACGTGTTTATAACTTAAGTGGTCGTCGTGATAACAAGTACAAAGCGCGTATTAAAATTTTAGTTAAAGCGCTGGGTATTGAAAAGATGGCTGCTCTAGTTGAAGAAGAGTGGTTGAACTATACTAAAGATACCGAGCTGGCTTTATCAACAGCGGATATTGAGAAGTTTAAGAGCTACTTTCAGCCACTAGATTACGATAAGAGCGCTGCGAATAATATTGACTTAACAGCTGATTTTGCCAAATCTAGTGATTTTAAAGTATGGTATGAAAAAAATACTTTAGAGCATAAGGTTGCGGGTTATCGTATTGTTGTTATTTCCCTCAAGCCGCATTTGTTGCCACCAGGTGATGCTACTGATGTGCAGATGGATATCATTGCTGATTTAGCTGAGCAGTATAGTTACAGTGAAATACGCTCTACACATGATCAAAATCTTGTGCTGACTGACGTTAAAATTGCCGATCTATATGCGCTTTGGCTGGCATTGAGTGATGCCAATTTAGCGCGTGCTAATATTGGTACTTTGACTGATATGATTTGCTGCCCAGGTTATGAGTTCTGTGCTTTAGCAAATGCTGAGACGCTACCTATCGCCGAGCAAATAAATCGCAAGTTCGATGATTTAGATTACCTGTATGATTTGGGTGAGATTCAGCTGAATATGTCTGGTTGTATCAATGCCTGCGGTCATCATCATGTCGGCGATATCGGTATTTTAGGTGTTGATAGAAAAGGCGAGAATTACTACCAGTTTACTCTAGGTGGTAGCTCTAAGTCGGATGCGGCAATAGGTAAAACAATAGGTAAAGCTATTGCTTCAGCTGAAGTTGCCAACACTGTTGAAAAAATAATTAATGTTTTTGTTGAACATCGTATAGAGTCTGAAAGCTTTAGTGATGTATGTAAAAGAATAGGGTTAGAGCCTTTTAAGGAGTATGTATATGCCACTTCTCATTAATGGTAAAGTAGTTGTTGATTCTTGGCTGGCAGTTGATAGCGAAAAGCTCGTCGCTGATCAACAAGAGCAGTTAGATGCTATCAATCAAGCAAATGTGCCTGTTATTTTGCCGCTGGCGATCTATGTGCAATGTCAGGATCAGCTTAAGCTTGATGTCACTAAAGTGGGTGTTAAAGTAGTGGGTGATGATGATTTATCATCATTGCTAGCCGTGCTTGATAGCGTCGCTTTAGTCGCTATTGATTTTCCAGTATTACGCGATGGTAGAGGTTTTAGTATCGCTCGCAGTGTTGCGCGTACTGGCTTTAAAGGCGAGGTGCGCGCTACGGGTGATGTAGGTTTTGATCGTTTAGATTATATGCATCGTTCAGGCTTTAATAGCTTCTTAATTAGTGATGACTTATTTACTGAAAATACGGTTAAAGCCTTTACTGAAATAGATTTTAATTACCAGCCAACTCATCAGCGTTCTGCTTGATGTTGATAGCTGCTAGTGCCAGTACTAGCAGCTCTTCCTTGTTTTTACATAGATCGTTTTTAATGGAGAGATTGTTATGATCATCGATACTCAATCGTTGAATAGCCAGCTGGTGGGTAAAACACCGTTGCAAATAGTGCAGTGGGTGTTGGAGCAGGCAGAAAACCCAATACTGACCACAAATTTTCGTCCTTATGAAGTGGCGATATTGCATATGGCTGTGTCATTAAAACCGGATCTAAAAATCCTCTGGGTGGACTCAGGCTATAATACGTCAGCGACATATCGCTATGCGCAAAACTTGATCGAGCAGCTATCTTTAAATATGCTGACTTACGTGCCTAAACAAACATCGGCTTTTCGCAATGTGCAAATGAAAGGTATTCCAGATGTTGATAGTGCCTTACATGCGCAGTTTACCGAGCAAGTTAAACTTGAGCCTTTTAGGCGTGCACTTGCTGATATTAAACCCGATTATTGGTTGAATGCTATTCGCAAAGAGCAGACTGAGTTTAGAAATACCTTAGATGTCGTATCCGCTAGCCAAGATGGTATTGTCAAAGTTGCACCCTTGTATCACAGCTCAGAATTAGAATTAGATGCTTATATGGTTAAACATGGGTTGCTAAACGAGCTTGATTATTTTGATCCCACTAAGGCTATTGATAATAGAGAGTGCGGTTTACATACGAGCATCTAAAACACATGTTAATCATTGCTCAGTCTAAGCGCTTTTGTAAATCGTGTATGTTGTGCATATAGGGTTTAATGGCTTTAGTTAAGTCTCATATTTTATAATTACATATCAGTAACAGTCCTTTTCAATGTGCGAGCTTGTGGGTTTTTCTTTAACGGCTGATTGAAAAGGGCTAGTATCAATCGCTATTAATGCTTTTTTCTATCTGTATTTCTAATCAATAGGTTATGATATGGATGCCTGGGCTTTTATCTGCTTGTAGTAATCAATCAATAATGGGTTGATGCGTAAAATTTTATATAATTATTTCTAATGAGTAGTGTGCACTAAGTGTCGCGATAAGCTGGAAGTTAATTTAACCTTTGAAAAGTAACGAACTATGAATTATTTACCTCTCTTTTTTAAGCTTGAGAACAGAGCTGCCTTGTTAGTAGGCGGCGGCCAAGTTGCATTAAGAAAAGCGCGCTTGTTAATTAGAAATAAAACGATTTTAACCGTGGTAAGTCATCAAATAGATCCGCAGTTGGCGGATTTATTAGAGAAAAATAATGGTCATGCGATCATCGGTGACTACAGTGCTGATTTATTACAAGATAAGTTGTTGGTAATAGCTGCAACAGATGATTCGCAGTTAAATATAAAGGTATACCAGGATGCTATGGCTCGTAGTATCCCTGTCAATGTCGTTGATTGCCCTGAATTTTGTACATTTGTATTCCCGGCCATTGTCGATCGCTCTCCTATTGTTATTGCTATCTCATCCGGTGGTGAAGCGCCAGTGCTGGTGCGTGTTTTAAGAGCGAAGTTAGAGACATTAATACCTAATGGTTATAGTCGCTTGGCAAGTTTAGCAGGTGAGTTTAGATCTAAAGTTAAAGAGAAATTCACCACGATTAACCAAAGACGCCGTTTTTGGGAGAGCGTATTGCAAGGTCAAATAGCTGAAACAATGCTAGCAGGTCGCGATAAAGATGCGCATGAGATGATGGTTAAAAAGTTGCATGAGGCCGACACACAGCTACCTGCAGGTGAAGTGTATCTAGTAGGAGCAGGCCCTGGTGACCCTGAGTTGTTGACGTTCAAAGCCCTTCGTTTAATGCAGCAGGCAGACGTGGTGATGTATGATGCATTGGTGTCAAAAGAAGTGATGGAGTTGTGTCGAAGGGATGCTGATTTAATATTTGTGGGTAAACATCGCGATAATCATGCGGTAGAGCAGCAAGATATTAATCAAATGTTGATCGATCACGCGAAAAAAGGTCGCCGTGTAGTCAGGCTTAAAGGTGGTGATCCATTTATCTTTGGCCGTGGTGGCGAAGAGCTGCAAAGCTTAAGGGAGCATGGTATTGCTTTTCAGGTGGTGCCAGGCATAACGGCAGCCAGTGCGTGCTCTACCTATGCCGGGATTCCGTTGACACATCGTGATTTTGCACAAAGTGTGATATTTGTCACCGGCCAGCAAAAGAATCGTAGCACAGAGTTGGACTACTCGCAGCTAGTGGGTAATGATCAAACGATAGTGTTCTATATGGGGCTGCACAACCTTGCTGATATATGTCAAAAACTTGTCGCGGCGGGTAAATCGAGTGACACACCAGCTGCCATCGTTTCCAGGGGAACTTGTGCGGATCAACAGGTACTAATAGGCACGCTGTCTACTTTGGTTGATCAGCAAAAACACGCGGCATTACCAGCACCTTCTTTGATCATTGTTGGCGAAGTGGTTTCTTTGCAGGATCAATTACAATGGTTTTGTGAGAATCAGTTAGCGGATATATCATCTTTATGATTTTACGCTATACTTAGCTCAAACCTTAGTTGAGCTAACTGTTTTAGATAATAGGATTCTGTTATAATAATCAATATTTTATAATAGCGTGCTTAGTTATAGATCAATAGGGTAGTGTTTGTTTTATGTATTAATACTACAATTATGCTCTATTGGCCGTGTTATTAGTGTATTTATAGACTTTTAAAACTTAAAAATGTAGTATTACTACATCTTATATTACAGAGAATTAAAGCCTTTGGCGGTAATTCAAACATTAAACGCATAGTATAAATCAAGCCGTTCGAATATTAGTAAGATTAGATTTTATCCTGAGTATCTAGGCATTAGATAAGGTGGCTGAAACTGATTATATTTTTATTGAAAGGCTTTTTTTATGTCAAAAGTGGGATGAGTGCTCGATGAGATTAGATAGCGATATGCAAACCGATTTAATTAACGATATCGATCCAACAGAAACAAGAGAGTGGCTTGACGCACTTGAATCTGTTGCGAAGAATGAAGGCGACAAACGCGCTGAATTTATTCTTAGCCAATTAGGCAATAAAGCGCAAGAGTTAGGAGTCGGTACTAATTTTGCGTTAACTACGCCGTATAGAAATACTATTGCTCCTGTTGATGAAGCTCGTATGCCTGGCGATTTGTTTGTAGAGCGTCGTATACGCTCTTTTATTCGCTGGAATGCAATGGCGATGGTCATGCGCGCAAACGATAATGATGATGGCCTAGGCGGTCATATCTCTAGTTTCTCCTCATCGGCTACCTTGTATGATGTTGGATTTAACTATTTTTTCCGTGGCAATGAAAATGAAAATGGCCAAGATGCAGATATGGTCTTCTTCCAGGGGCATATTTCACCCGGTATTTATGCGCGTGCATATTTAGAAGGCCGTTTAACAGAAGATCAATTAGACAATTTCCGTCGTGAAGTAGATGGCAAAGGTTTACCTTCTTATCCGCATCCTTGGTTAATGCCTGATTTTTGGCAGTTCCCAACAGTTTCTATGGGCCTAGGTCCAATTCAGGCGATTTACCAAGCGCATGTTATGCGTTATTTATCAGCACGTGAAATGATTAATCGCGGTGACCGTAAAGTTTGGGCATTCCTTGGTGATGGCGAATGTGATGAGCCGGAATCTTTAGGTGCTATCTCTCTTGCGGGTACTGAAAAGCTAGAAAACTTAGTATTTGTTATCAACTGTAACTTACAGCGTCTAGATGGCCCTGTTCGTGGTAATGGTAAAATAGTACAAGAATTGGAAGGCGCTTTTCGCGGTGCTGGCTGGAATGTTATTAAGTGTTTATGGGGGCGTCATTGGGATCCTCTATTCGCTAAAGACAAACATGGTCTACTACAAAAGCGTATGGACGAAGTGTGTGACGGTGAGTTACAAAACTATAAAGCAAATGGCGGTGCCTACACTCGTGAGCACTTCTTCGGTAAATACCCTGAGCTATTAGAAATGGTTAAGGATATGAGCGATGATGAAATCATGCAGTTAAATCGCGGTGGTCACGATCCTTATAAAGTTTATGCAGCGTATGAAGAGGCGATGAACCATAAAGGTCAACCTACTGTTATCTTAGCGCAAACTGTAAAAGGTTACGGTACGGGTAAATCTGGTTTGGCGAAAAATGATACCCATTCCATGAAAAAAGTGGCAATGGATGATTTAAAAGATTTCCGTGATCGTTTTAATATTCCGCTAGAAGATGATCAATTGAAAGATATGCCATATTATCGTCCATCAATTGATTCACCTGAAATGCGCTATATGATGGATAGACGTAAAAAACTAGGGGGTTCTTACCCAATACGTCGCACAGAATTTGGTAAGCTAGAGACGCCGCCATTAGAAGATTTTGCCAATAGTCTCAAAGGCAGTGGCAAGCGTACAATGTCTAGCCAAATGGGTTTCAATCGCGTATTGAACACATTGCTTAAAGATAAAGCAGTGGGTAAGCATATTGTACCGATTATCCCAGATGAAGCGCGTACTTTCGGTATGGAAGGTATGTTCCGCCAATTAGGTATTTACTCATCGGCAGGGCAGCGTTATACGCCACATGATTCAGATCAAATCATGTATTACAAAGAATCTAAAACAGGTCAGATTCTAGAAGAAGGTATTAACGAAGCCGGAGCAATGTCTGCTTGGATGGCGTGTGCTACCTCTTATGCGAATAATAGTTGCTCAATGATTCCGTTTTATATCTTCTATTCTATGTTTGGTTTCCAAAGAGTGATGGATTTAATCTGGGCTGCGGGTGATATGCAAGCTAGAGGTTTCTTAATTGGAGCAACAGCGGGTAGAACAACGCTTAACGGTGAAGGTCTGCAGCATCAAGATGGTCATTCACATCTGATGGCACAAATGGTACCTAACTGTGTATCTTACGATCCTACATTTGGCTACGAGCTTGCGGTAATTATTCAAGACGGCGCTCGTCGTATGTATAAAGAAGGTGAAAACCGTTTTTATTACATCACCACAATGAACGAAAACTACAATCATCCAGATATGCCAAAAGGCGCTGAAGAAGGCATCATTAAAGGTATGTATCTTCTGGAGGAAGGTAGAGAGAGTGAACTTAAAGTTAAACTCATTGGCTGTGGTACTATTCTTAATGAAGTCATGGCGGCTGCACAGTTGTTACGTGATGATTTTAATGTCGATGCTGATATTTGGAGCACCACGTCAATTAATGAATTGCGCCGTGAAGCACAAGCAGTTGAGCGTTGGAATTTCTTACACCCAATGGAAGAAAATCGTGTTTCTTATGTGACACAGTGCTTAGCCGGTAGTGAACCTGTTATTGCTGCCACAGATTACATGAGAATGTATCCTGATCAATTACGTGAATATATCCCGCAGCGCTATAAAGTGTTGGGTACCGATGGTTTTGGACGTTCAGATACTCGCGCTAAATTACGTGAGTTCTTTGAAGTGAACCGTTATTACGTTGTTGTCGCTGCATTAAAAGCATTGCAAGAAGAAGGCAAATTAGAGCCAGCAGTTGTTGTTAAAGCAATGAAAAAATATAACATAGATCCAGATAAAGTTGCGCCTTGGACTGTATAACATCGAAGCTATTTCAGATGTTGAATAAAGGCTGAAAATTAAGTAATAAGCAGTGGCGATATTGTTATCGCTGCTGGTTCATGAAAGATATGAGGAAATAAGTAGTGACTACAATCACAATTTCAGTTCCAGATTTAAGCGGCGCAAGTGATGTCGATGTTATCGAAGTAATGGTAAAAGCCGGTGACGTTATTGCACAAGGCGATAGTTTAATTGCTGTGGAAACCGACAAAGCATCAATGGAAGTTCCTGCCTCACATAGTGGCACCGTTGTTGAAGTCATCATGCAAGAAGGTAGTGTTTGTAATGAAGGCGATGCAATATTAACCATCAGTGCTGAACAGCAAGCCGCTGTTGAGCCTCAAGCTTCGCAGGCTGAGCCAGTAGCAGCAGAGTCTAAAGTAGCAGCAGTGAAAGCTGATGCGCCTGTTGTTAGCGGTGGTGTTGAAGATATTGTTGTACCTGATTTGTCCGGTGCCAGTGATGTTGACGTTATAGAAGTGATGGTCAGTGTTGGTGATACTATCAGTGAAGGCGATAGTTTAATCGCTGTCGAAACTGATAAAGCATCAATGGAAGTACCAGCGCCAAAATCAGGCGTTGTAAAAGCTATTACGATGAAAGAAGGTGATACCTGTAACGTTGGTGATATTATCTTATCCCTTGAAGTTGCAGGCACTGCACCCGCTAGTGCTTCAGCACCAGTAGCACAAACTGCTGTCGTTGAAAATGCAGAGCCAGAACAGCCAGCTGTTCAAGCAAGTGTAACTGCAGCAGCTGCTAGTAGCGAAGAAATTAAAGTGCCTGATTTATCGGGTGCTAGCGATGTTGATATCATTGAAATAATGGTTAAAGCAGGGGATGTTATTAGCGAAGGAGACAGTTTAATTGCTGTTGAAACGGATAAAGCATCGATGGAAGTACCTTCACCTAAAGGCGGAACTGTTAAATCTGTTGCTATGTCAGAAGGCGGTACTTGTAACGTAGGTGATGTAATTTTAGTGTTAGAAGTAGCAGGTGCTGTGCAAGCGCCAGTTGCCGCTAGCGCTGCTGCCCCTGTAGCAACACCTGCTGCACCCGCACCAGCAGTCGCAGCAAGTACAGAGATTAAAGAAGCTGCTCCTGTCTCAGCTGAAATCAATGCCAAGAACCAGACTGCGTTATATGCAGGTCCTGCTGTGCGTATTCTTGCTCGTGAGTTTGGTGTCGATTTAACCTTGGTTAAAGGTACTGGTCGTCGCGGTCGTATTCTAAAAGAAGATGTGCAGAGTTTTGTCAAAGGTATTATTAAGCAATCTGCTAATAAGCCTGCAAGCGCTAGTGCTGTTACAGCCGGTAGCGGTATACCGCAAGTGCCTGAAATTGACTTTAGCCAATTCGGTGAAATTGAATTAGAAAAACTGAGTAAAATCGCGCGAGTGACACGTGATAATATGTCTAGAGCTTGGTTGAACGTACCTCATGTTACTCAATTTGATGATGCGGATATCACTGATCTAGAAGAGTTCCGTAAGGAAATGAAAGATGAGGCGGCTAAAGCAGGTGTGAGATTGACGCCAATGCCATTTATTATTAAGGCGGTTGCTAAGGCATTAGCAGTTAATCCTCGTTTTAACTCTTCTTTACACGCTGATGGTCAGCATTTAGTACTCAAGAAATATATCAATATTGGTATTGCTGTTGATACACCTAATGGCTTGATGGTTCCTGTCATTAAAGATGCCGATAAGAAAACGATATATGAACTGGCGAATGAAACAATTGAACTTGCCGGTAAAGCGAAAGATCGTAAACTCAAGCCAAATGAAATGCAAGGTGCTTGTTTTACAATATCTAGCTTAGGCGGCATTGGTGGCACAGGCTTTACACCAATTGTTAATACGCCTGAAGTCGGTATTCTCGGTGTTTCTAAAGCAGACATTAAACCGCGCTGGAACGGTACAGAGTTTGAACCACGTAAAATGTTGCCTCTATGTTTATCTTATGATCACAGAGCAATTAATGGTGGTGATGCAGGCCGATTCCTTACTTATCTCAGTGCTGTATTAAGCGATATCAGAAAGCTGGTTTTATAACTCTTTAATAAAACAGTGATTGATAATATAGGCTCCTTTAAGGGGCCTTTTTTATGTCTTAAATAAACTGAAAACAAGCAGTCATTAGCAGCTCTTATAATGCTCTGGACTATTAGCGTTGAGCTTGTAAGAGCAGTGTTGATAGTCACTGTGAAGATAGGGAGTGAGGAGATGCTTGAAGACTGTCATTAATATGACAGTGTCCAAGCGTTGGGAAGGTTATACTTTAAATTGACCAACCAGGTTATAGACACGATTTGATTGTTCTGCCACGCTCTTAGAGTGCTCTGCAGAGACTTTATCGTCTTCAAATGACTCTTTACCTAAGGTGCTAATTAATTGAATATCGCCACTCATTTTCTCGGTCATAGTGCTTTGCAAATGAGAGGTTGAATCAATATCGTTATTAAGAACATTAATTTGGGCTATCAGTGAATTCAAATGTGACAACCTTTCTATGACCGTTGAGGCGTGATCAGCCGTTGCGATACTTCTTGTTTGGCTTTCATTCATCACACTGACAGCACTTTGTGATTTGCTTTCTAGACGCTGGATCATATTCTGGATTTCTTCAGTACTATTTCTAGTCCTTGCTGCAAGTGCTCTGACCTCATCGGCAACAACCGCAAAGCCTCTGCCTTGATCTCCTGCTCTAGCGGCCTCTATTGCCGCGTTTAAAGCTAGCAAGTTGGTCTGCTCCGCTATTTCTTGAATAACATTTAGTACGGTGCCGATACTTGATACTTCGTTCTCTAGCTCAGAGATAACTTGTGAAGCCTGGCGGATATCTGCAGCGAGCTGTTTTATCTGAGTATTATTTTCATGCAGTCCATTAATACCCTGTTCTGCTTCAAGAGTCGCATTTTTAGCCTGTTCTGTTGCCTTAGTACTGTTATCTGAAATATCGGTTGCTGAGGTCATTAACTCAGATATGCCTTGTACCACGTTTTCACGGTGTTTGATTTGCTCTTGTGCTCTTACGGTATTCTTTTGGCGTAAGCTCTCAAGTTCCATCATGGTGTTGTTTAATTGTTTAGTTGACTCTCTAATCTCTGACACCAGTCCTTGTATCATATCGACAAATTGGTTGAAAGCAACGGCAACACGGCCTGCTTCATCTTTACTTTTAATATCAATACGCTGTGTTAAATCACCGTCACCTTTTGCTATTTGCTCTAGTGATTCAGCAACGAATAGTAGCGGCCTGGTAATTCGTGGCGCTGCAAATAGGACTAAGCAAATACTCAATAACATAATTCCTGCAGAGACAACAATATTGTTAGTTAATAGGCTGGTCATTTGCTGATCAGATTGGGTTTTCATATAAGCAACTTTTTTATCAATATCATCAACATATACCCCGATACCAATCATATAATCCCATTGCTCGAGCATAGATGAGAAAGAGATTTTTAAATCTTCAGATTTGGTCGCAGGGTTTTCCCAGTAGTATTCAAGGAAACCGCCGCCATCTACAGCGATCTGGACTAGTTTTTGAATAACTAAATCGCCTCTGGCATCTTTAACTGCACTTAAGTTTTTGCCTTCAAGTTTAGGGTTGCCAGCATGGACGATGGTATTAGACTTTTTATCAAACACGAAAAAGTAGCTATTTGAGCCAAACTTTAAGTCTCTAATTCGGTTGCGTAAAAGCTCTAAGTCGCCTTGTTTGTCAGGGGAGAGGTCCGCTACTGATTTTTTTGCTATTTCAGTATAGGCAGACAATTCGTCTTTTTTAAGTTTAAATAGTTGCTCTTTATATAAGGTAACTTGAGATTCACCCATGTTATTTAAACCATTAATCGCTATAGATGACAGCGTGATAACGACAAGTATTAAAGGAATGATAACTAGAGCAAAGACTTTGGCTCTGATCGATTTCATTGATGAGTCTCCCATTATTTTTTTATTATCTATTGTTATATAACGTGACTTAACTTTATATCTTTAAGGTTATTATCATTATAGTATAGAAAAATAAGAATGTATAAAATCAATACAATAAGCGTTAGTGCTAGCTATCTCGTACAATGTACATATATGATTTGTTATAATGTACTGTTTTTAAAAAAATAAAACTGATCTTGATAGCTTGTTTAAAAATAAAATAAAGCTAAATACATTCTTAGTATTTTAATCTATATAAAATGTGCTATATTCATTTAGTAGCCTCAGTCCTATTACTAACACTATAGTGTTAACCTTTTTAAGCTATCGTCTATAGTCGAAAATCATTTCATATTAGTAGTAAAGTCATAGTTATTGCACGATCACTAGTTGATTAAAATTCTTTAATCACTTGTTTTTCCCTAGGAGTAAACATTGCAAACAATCGTTAAAAAGTGGTTCCGTGAAAAGGAATCAGGTTTTTTAGAAAATGGTAATGGTAAAGATATCATTGTCTCTAAAGCAGATTTGCTTAATTGCCAGTTTTTAAAAGTAGGTGTGACAGTTGAGTTTGAATGTCATGTTGATAAACGTGGTTTAATTGCTAAAAATGTTAAGTTGATGCCCCAAGATAAAAACGGCCACGGCCATCGCCATGGACAAGCTAACAAGCCTTTTCGCCCAGGTGTCATGACGTAAATCATTACAAATATGTTAAGCACACTTCTTAAATAGATTTATATCGTTACAATCTCAGTAAAGTTATATTGTTTTACGCTCAAAAAACGCACCAGTTATTGATCGCCATTTATTTAATTATCAGTGGAGAGTGTCAATGTGTTGTTTTTTTGAACTAAGCTAAGGTGTTTGAGAAAGCTCATGCCTAGTAATACGATATCGCCTTCATTATACGGATTGATATAAGCGACGACGTTGGTTGATGTTATATTTCCCAGCTTTAGTGTGTCTAATAATGTTTTATGAACCTGAATATTACCATTAGCTGTACTTACTAATGCACTGCCTTGTTTAGTCAAATTTAGGTGCTGAGCAATACCTTCGCTAATAGTTACATTAGTCGCCCCAGTGTCTAATAGAAAAGTCACTCGATAGCCATTAATTTCGCCATAAGCTAAATAGTGCCCTTTTGAGTTTTGTTTAAGTACTAGGGGAGTGTTTTTATCGTTGCTAAGAAATTGATTTGGATTTTTTTTATTATCAATGACTTTTTGAAAAAAGAAACTTGCCAGCGCTAAAGCGATTATCCAAGTAAGATGCATCATCCATTTTGCATAGCTCGCTGTTTGATCTTTTGCCTTGAGCGCCATAATTTACCTAAAATTAAATAAGTTGAATAAATTTATGTGTTAACGCATCGGCTAGCAGGTTGCGCTAATTGCGTTAATAGGTACTGTTTAAATGCAGGTGAGTAATCTGTTTTTTCAAGTGCCTTTTGCATACATAAAAGCCAAGCGTCTTTTTCAGTTTCACTGATAAGTAAATGCTGGTGAGCTCTAGGTATGCTAATACTGCCATATTTTTCTTTATATAATTTTGGACCACCGAGCCAGCCTGATAAAAAGCATACTAATTTGTCTTCAGATTCGCTCAAATCAATAGGGTGCATGTGGCGTATTTTTTGTGCCTGCTTTAAAGTGTCCATCTGTTGATAAAATTGAGACACTAAGAATTCAAGTCCAGGCTTACTGCCAGCCATAATATATGAGCTATCTTTTATACCAAATTCCATTGTATTACCTATCTATTTGTAAATAGTCTGGGATTAATGACAATAATTATCGCATTGACAGAGGCTGTGGATCTAGTAAAAGAATGAGATAGTAATCAAGAGTTGCTCGTTTGCTATTTTTCAAGCATTTGTTGTCGCGGTTTATTTTTAATACAATGGAAATACAGATTAAAAAATTAACTAAAAAGGTGGTATATGAAAGTTATCCTGCGATTATTACAAATCAGCTTATTGTTAGTTAGCGGTGTGACGCAAGCAAGCGAAACCATGGTAAAAAATGTAGTGGTAAATAAAGTATCGACTGAGAAGTATAATTTTTCTGTTACTTTAGAGCACGCTGATAAAAGCTGGGATCATTATGCAAATGTTTGGCAAGTAGAGACGACAACAGGTGAAGTGCTAGCGAAGCGAATTTTACAGCACCCACATATTAATGAGCAGCCTTTCACCAGGTCTTTATCGGCAGTGGTCATTGAGGGCGATATTAAAGAGGTGGTTATAGTAGCCGGTTGTACTGTTGATGGTATTAACAGCAATAAGTTCGCCGTCACATTGCCTTAACCATTAACCATTAACCATTAACCATTAACCATTAACCATTAACGTTAAGGCAGGTTATCGCTAATACTGACTAACCACGATATGAATGACTTTGATAGGTGCCTATTAAGCGCATTTCAGTAGAAAAGAAATCCAGCTCTTGTAATGCTAATATCATTGATTGTTGATCGGGGTGGCCTTCAACATCAAGATGAAAGCTTGTCGCAGACATGGAATCAGATGACATATAGCTTTCAAGTTTCACCATATTAATGCCGTTAGTCGCAAATCCTCCTAGTGCTTTATAAAGTACAGAGGGGATGTTTCTAACAGAGAAGATATAAGTGCTAATAAACTTTTTATTTTCATTGAAATAAGGCTTGTTTCGCTCCTTCGATAAAATAATAAAGCGTGTGGTGTTGCCACTAATATCTTGGAAGTTTTGTTTCAATATATCCAAATCATAGAGTGTAGCAGCAAGTTGTGAGGCGATTGCGCTGTGGCCTGGCTGTCTTGTTAGTGATAACTCTTCCGCTGCTCCTGCGGTATCTAAATGCGCTTTTTGTATTAATCCCAACTCATTAATTGAATCATTACATTGTGCTAGCGCTTGTGGGTGGGAGGAAATTGTTTTCAAATCAGCTATCTTAGTGCCTTTTAATGCTAGCAAACAATGATTTACAGGCTCAAAGTGCTCAGCAATTATATGTAACTTCATTTTAGGCATTAAACGATAAATTTCTTCTACGCGGCCAGCCGTTGAGTTCTCAATGGGTATCATTGCTAGTTTTGCATGACCTTGTTCCACCATTTGCATCGCTTGGGCAAAGCTAGCGCAGGCACTTGCCGTCATATTAGGGAAAACTTTGGTGCAAGATAAATGAGAATAGGCGCCAGGGTAACCCTGATAGGCAATAGTATTAGAACTCATAGTGATTAATAGCTTGTTAGTTAAATAGAATGCAAAAATACAGGTTTTTATTAATATGTACCAGCGATAAGCTCAGCTAATCAAGTAAAAATAACTAGCCGCTAAGTTTTAGCTAATCTTGTTTTATAGATAAAGTACAGCGGTGTTAATAATAATGCGAGCCAGTAGCCAGTGTTTAATGAGGTAAGTGTATCTTGATAGTTAAAGACGAATGATAAAGCGATAAAGAACAGTGCTAGAGCAGCTTGGGAGTAATAGCTTTTCATTAAAACATAAGGTGTATTAGGGTAGTGTACGGCAAGGTCATAATATCTTTTATTAAATGCTAATCGAAATAATGCCGTTAAAAAAGCGATTAAACAAAGAAATATAAATTGAGAATATAAGCTTAATTCATCATCTAAGTAAGCTCGTAGTATCCACGATACACCGTAGCCAATAACAGAGGCTATATATACTGATTGCTCTGGTAGTTTGTCAATTTTGCTTTTTAATACTAAGAATACCAGTGATAAAGTAATGGTAATCGCTATGATCATTAAGCCTAGTTGCATAAAGCTTTGCTTGAGAATTAAGAATAGTGAGAGCAGCCAAAAAAAGCTTTCTAAAAATAGAAAAAAGCCATCGAGTGCAAAAATTTCTTTAGATCGATATTTATCTTTAAAAGAATAAATCTCTTTTAAGGAGACACGAGGCCATTGTAAGAAAGGCCAATGTAGCTCACCTGGTATTTTAAACATGGCAACTATACCAATGACAACCGTGACAAAAGAGACTAGGAAAAGTAAATAAACGTTTTCTTTGTCGAGTAATAGGCCCCCAATAAATACTCCCGCTTTAAGAAATACAACAACGAAAATTTGGAAATTCCCATACCTGTTTCCGGTATTATTGCTATCGCTTCTTTGAATAAATAGCGCTCGTTGTGTTGTCCAAAAAAAGCATTGATATAAACCGTAACTGGCGCCGATAAAATAAGATAGATTATGGGATTGACTAATACGATCATCGATAGCGACAAAGCTGAAAATCATTAGCAGCTCTAAAGCGTAGCAAATAATCAATAATTGTCTTGGTGTTAGTTTTGATTTTAAAGCATCCCAGCAATACATAGAGATGCTAAATGTAATAGCGCTTAAAGCGATAAACAAGCTTATTTCTGCCATGTCCAAACCCTGCTTATAAAGATAAACAGGGAGAAAAAATGGGAAAATTCCAATCACAAAAGAGTGGCTGCACACAAAAAGGTAAAATTGTCGCTGTTGAGTTTGAGCTTGTTGAGTTGTCATTTGTTTTAAGTTGTCAAATTATGATTAAAAAGTATCAGACTGAGAGATGACTAGTTGATCAAGTTTTTCATAATACGGGCTCAGATCCTCGCGCACACCGTTACGGGGTACATCATGCATTTTTAAGTAAGGACGAGAGTTAACTTCAAGCATAATACTTTTTTGCTGATCATAGGGGACATCAATACCTTTTTCCATAATAATATCGATACCTAAAATGTTGGCATTAAACGCTTTTAAGACTTTTAAAAATAGTGCTTTGTTTTCTTCAGGTATAGTTGCCTTATCAATAGTATTAATGGTGCCCCCTGGTGCTAGTGCAATACGATAAAATAGTGTAATAGACTGGTCTTTTTCTGGGATAGAGTCAAAACTAAGACCTTGTTTTGCTAAGTGCTTTATCGTTTGTTCGGATTCTTTAATAGGGTGAATTGTTGGAAATAAACCCATTTCTTTACGTATTTTGTTTTCTTGCTCAGCCAGTGTTCTGATTGAATCTATGCCATTACCTAAAACAGTGGGAGGGAATCTTTCGATAACGGACATGATCTCCCCTTCAATGACGACAACTCTATAATTTTTGCCTTCAAGGTATTGCTCTATCACCGTTGTAGGCCACCAAATCTTAGCTAATAATAAAGCTGTAAAAAGCTCTTTATTGTTGCGTATAGGAAAATAGCTTCCGCGAGAAAAGCCACTTACATTCGGTTTAATAACAACAGGAAAACCATGCTCTTTAACAAAATTGTAGGCAGCTAAAGGTCCAAAAATTATCTTTCCTTGGGCATGGGGTATGTCATGGCTTTGAAACGTCGCTCTCGCTTGCTTTTTAGAGCGACAACCACGTCTGACATCAAGGGAGTTATAGCTGCTACAATCATTCATGAATTTTTTGCTAATGGCGGCATAGATGTTACGTTTTAAATTAAGCATAGCGCTATCTCACTTGGTTCTTGGTTGAAATAATGTTTTTTTGAAAAAAATAGATTTTCTAGCTTGAGTTTGTGGAATAATTTCAACTAACCGAGCGAGGTGTTTCATACTAGTTTTAATAAACAATAATTTCTCTTTAAGGGGGATGTCGGTGTCCATTAAATTAATAGGCATCGGTAGGTATAAATTAATTTCTATAACTTTAAAATCACCAACTTGCAATGCTTCTAGTGAATCTGCACGCACACCAACTCTTGCAAATTGGTATTGTCCGATACTGCCAATACTTCGCCAAATATCCGCTAGCTGTTGAGCGTTAAGCTTTTGTGTCATCGAATTATAAAACGTGTGGATGTTGTTAACACTGTTAACTGGCAGCTCTTGGCCGCTGGTATTGCACGTTTGTGTGACGGTTAAAGTCGAAAAATTTTGCAGGTTTTTGTAGTCTCTAATGTAGAAAATTTCAAATTCTTTATTAGATTTAGCCGCCTCTTGAATGACATACATTGTTTTCTCATTCATACAATGTTGACGTATATAATCAAGCTCATAAGCATTGTCAGCTTTGCGTACCCCCTGACCGTTTTGGCCCCACTCAGGTTTAACAAACACAGGGAAGTTTTCAGGTGAGAAAATACCATCATCAATTCTCTGAGGTAATCTCCAAGAGTCTGGTATGCTCGCATCGATATCGTTTTTCGAATAAATCCCTAATTGATCATTAAAGTAGGCAGCATTAATTTGGAAATAACGCCAAGGGCCTCTAAGGCGAGATGCACAATGTGTTATAAATGTCGCAATAAGTAAAATGCGTATTAGCATATTATTGTCCTTTACTGCGCTAGCCGTTAATGTCGCGGGTGAAAATAACATTAACGTTTTATTTTGAAACTATCAAAATTTGTATCTAGGCAGTGTCGTTTGTTGGTATAAAAATTAAAACGATGTGATTAAAAGGGTACTTAACGCAATCGCTTTAACTTGTTTTTAGTTTCACTTAAATATACGCATTAAATCTTAATTAGATTCAGTCATTAATAAAAAATCATATATTTTTTATTAATGCGAATATTAAAGCTAGCGCCTGGCAAAGGCTTTTTAAGTCAGGTAATTATATTGCTAGAATTACTGCACTAACAGCGAAATTATCTTTGTTAGTGCATTTAAATTAATTTTATAAACGAAAATCAAATAGGATTATTCCCTGCGCATAAATCGGTGATACTTACTGAGTAAGTTAAGTATTTTTTGTGGAGCATGGGCTTTTTTCCAGACACCCGCTGCATATTTGTTAGCCTCAGACATTGTTGGGTAAGTGTGGATAGTACCCAAAATTTTATTCAAGCCCATATTGTATTTCATTGCTAATACATATTCGGCTAAAAGTTCAGCAGCAGCTTCGCCGACAATAGTGACACCTAGAATTTTATCTTTATTAGGTACCGTCAATACTTTAACGAAACCTTTAGTCGCGCCATCTACAATTGCTCTATCAAGTTCATCTAAATCAAACATAGTTACTTCATAAGCAATATTTTGCTCTTTCGCCTCTTGCTCGTTTAAGCCGACTCTCGCTATTTCTGGATCAAGAAAAGTGGCTCGTGGAATAACTCGGTAGTCAACTTTGAATTTCTTAAAAGTTGAAAATAATGAGTTAACACTGGCGTACCAAGCTTGATGAGCAGCGGTATGAGTAAATTGGAAAGGGCCTGCAACATCGCCAGCAGCATAGATATTTGGGTAGATAGTTTGCAGAAATTCATTAGTAATTACAGTGCCTTTAGTATCGATACCTAGCGTTTCTAAACCATAACCGGATAATCTTGCCTGTCTGCCGACAGCGCAAATGACAGCATCATATGCAATTTCAATTTCTTCACCGTTATGCTCAACAATCAGTATTTTTTGCTCGCCTTTGCTGTCAAATCTAAGAGCATTGTGTCCTGTTAACAGATTAACACCACTGCTAGTCAGCGCTTCTTGTGCTAGTTTAACGACTTCAGGGTCTTCTCTGTTCATCACGCTATCATTGCGCTCAACTTGCGTTACTTTTGAGCCTAAACGTGCAAAACTTTGAGATAATTCACAGCCTATAGGCCCGCCACCAAGTACAATAATTCGGTTGGGGATTTGCTGGTATTTAGCAAACTCATCCCAAAGTGTATCACTGGTTACGTAACCTGATTGCTCAATACCTTCAATAGCTGGTATAAACGGGCGCGCTCCTGCAGCGACAATGATCGATTTAGCAGTAAGCGTTTGAGTGCCACCATCATTGCGTTTAATTTTAACTGTCCACGGGTCTATTATTTCACCATATCCCTGTACAACATCAACACCTAGCTGTGTGTATCTTTCAACACTGTCATGAGGTTCAATTTGTTTAATAGAGTCATGTACACGTTGCATTATTGACTTAAAACTATGTGAGAAATCAGTTGCTGTTTGCTCGTTCAGGTTCAAACCATAATGATCGGCATGTTTTATTTGCTCGGCAATTTTGGCGCTTTTTATTAATGCTTTTGAAGGTACGCAGCCATAGTTTAAGCAATCTCCGCCCATTTTATTTGCTTCAACTAACGTGACTTCTGCTTTTACCGCAGCAGCAATATAAGAACTCACTAAACCTGCTGCACCGCCACCTATAACGATCACATTTCTATCGAAAGTTTTTGGTTTTGTCCAATTAGCGTAGACTTTACGCTGTTGAATCAGTGCAATGATTTTTTTAGCGATCAGAGGGAATACTCCTAGAAGAACAAATGATATTAGCAGTGGGGCAGAAAGAATACCGGATAGACTGTCAATTTGTGCTAATTGTGTGCCGGCATTAACGAAGACAACAGTACCTGCTAACATGCCTAATTGGCTAACCCAATAGAATGTCAGGGTGCGTATTGAGGTTAGCCCCATGACGAGGTTGATCATAAAAAACGGAAAAATAGGGACTAATCGCAAGGTGAATAGATAAAAAGCGCCTTCTTTTTCAATGCCTGCATTAATGCTTTTTAAGCGACTACCAAAGCGTTGTTCAGCTGAGTCTCGTAATATATAACGAGCGACCAGAAAAGCAACTGTTGCACCAATTGATGAGGCGAATGAGACCAGTATAGTGCCCCAAAACAAACCGAAGAAAGCACCCGCGCCCAGTGTTAAAACAACGGCACCAGGAATGGATAGAGCAGCAACAACAATGTAAACCGCGAGGAATGATAGAGCTAATAATAATGGCTGTTGTTCATTGATCTGTGCTATTTGCTGCTGGCTTTGTTTAATGCCTTCTAAGCTAAGGTATTGATCTAAACCTAGCTTATAAAACATAAAGAACACAAGTATAGCTGCGAGTATAATGAGAATTTTTTTCATTGAGAAAATTACCGAAAAATTAAATAAGTGAAGATGCCCAACACGACAGTATTAATCGTCGTATCAGGTAAAGGTATTGATCACAGGTGTTAGTTTGAACAGCACTGGATATTCAAGCTTGATAACGTATTTAATTCGATTTCATAACGGATTTGTTGATGAAAGCTAGTATTAAGCCTAAAACAATAATAGAAACGGCGGCGAAGAATAGTGAGCCATTATCACTTTTTCCTTCGTGAATAACCTTGATACCCAGTGGCGTAAATAAGTGGAAAAAAACGGCGCCACTCATAACCGCTGCTGATAATAGGCCGCCAACAAAATATAATTTTTTAGATATCATTTCGTTTTGGCTGACTTTTAATAAGTTTAACGCTAAAAATAGACTGGCGATAAGTAATAATATGGATGTTACTAACTCTACAGTGCCTACGATATAGGCGCCATATGATGAAAAAAACAAGCCTAAATCTAATTGGATTGTTGCGCTCATCCATTGGCCAATAGTCGTGAAGATATGTTGGGTGTCAGGGTGGTTAGTAAACTTATATGGCAGCGAAAATAAAAATACTTTAGCAATCCATAAACTGATTACTAGACTAATAACCTTGGAAAAAATTGTGTTCATCTGTCAGTCCTATTTAATGATATGTCAGGGGGTTATCTAATGAGTCATATTACATATTACTTAATGAATACTTAACATTGTAGTACATTTTTTAAATTGTACACTCATTAATACTCTGTATTTGCTGACTTAGATTCAAAACGATTAATTTACGTCAATAATTATTTTATTGCCCTGCTCTGTTTGCTCGCAAACAGTGTTTTATCAAGTCAAATATGTCTGTTAATGTTTGGCTAGCATAGTGCAAATAGTATAAATAGGCCGCCAAACTCACAGTTAGCTTAATTAATATAGTGTAAATAGTACATTTACACTCACTGTGCTAGCTAGCAGGCAGTATTAGGCAGAGAATTAGCCGCTTAAAGGGTTACTGCTATAGAGAGATAGTGCTATTTAGAGGTAGTGGATGGGTAGGGCAGTTGAATCGATTACTTTTCTCATGATAAAAGCAGACTTAACACCACTGACGCCGGTTATACGAGTTATTTTTCCGAGTAATAAATCATGGTATCTATCCATATCTGGTACTGCTATTTTAAGCTGGTAATCAGCTTCATGCCCAGTGATTAGATAGCATTCTAGCACTTCATCAAAGGTGCTAATAACACGTTCAAATTCGGCAAATCTTTCAGGTATGTGCTTATCCATGCTGATGTGTAAAATTGCAAACAAACTGAGTGATAAAGCGTGCTCATCAATACGAACGACTCTGTCTTTGATGATGCCGTTATCTTCTAAGTTTTTAACTCTTCTAGAGCATGGCGCTGGAGTTAGCCCAACTTTCTCAGCTAGGTCTTGGTTTGATATAGCGCCATTGCGCTGTAGTTCGCGCAATATTTTTTTATCGAAGCTGTCTATAATGTGTTTTTTTTGCAAGTTGTTAGTTCCATCAGCAATATATATTATCAATTAAGTGTATATATATACTTTATATTGCGCAAATTATTTTTAATAACCATAAATAAGTTAGGTTATTGCGCAATGAATTCTTTATAATAGGATGAAGAAACGATACATAAAAGGACTGTTGGTGCTCATAGGCTTCCATCAGCTCTTAGTCATTAAATCTAAGCTGATCACAAGTCAGTATTGATGTGTTGTTTTAATTGAATACCGTTCAATAACACCTAAGGTGTAAGGCAATAAACAAAAAGGTTTGGCTGTGATGATAGACAGCCAGTAAGTTTGTGACATTAAATATAATAGGCAATCAAATGTTCGATCATCGTAAATATAAAGTATTTGAAACAGTTAAATTAACTGACCGCACATGGCCAGATCAAACCATTAATAAAGCGCCAGATTGGTGTAGTGTTGATCTAAGAGATGGTAACCAAGCGCTTGTTAACCCGATGAACGTTGAACAAAAGACGAGAATGTTTGAATTGCTCGTTAAATTAGGTTTTAAAGAAATTGAAGTAGGTTTTCCATCGGCATCACAGCCCGATTTCGATTTTGTAAGAAAGCTAATAGAAGAAGATAAAATTCCTGATGATGTAACCATCCAAGTGTTAACACAAGCACGTGAAGATTTAATTTCCCGTACTTATGAAAGCTTAGAGAATGTTAAGCAAGCGGTTGTCCATGTCTATAATTCGACATCGGTTGTTCAGCGCCAACAGGTGTTCGCTAAAGATAAAGATCAAATTAAACAAATTGCAGTCAATGGTGCTATTTTAGTACGCGACTACGCAGCTAAATATCCGCAGACACAATGGCATTTCCAGTATTCGCCTGAAAGCTTTACAGGTACTGAAATGGATTATGCGGTTGAGGTATGTGATGCCGTTATTGAGCAGTGGAAGCCTGTTTTCGAGAGCCCTAAACAACGACTCATTCTAAACTTGCCATCGACAGTCGAAATGTCTAGCCCTAATGTTTATGCTGATCAAATTGAGTATTTTTGTCGCAAGCTTGCCAATAGGGATCAAGTTAGAATTTCTCTACACACCCACAATGACAGAGGTTGTGGTGTTGCCGCGGCTGAATTAGGGGTGATGGCCGGTGCCGATAGAATAGAGGGTACGTTAATTGGTAACGGTGAGCGTACAGGCAATATGGATATTGTCACAATGGCGATGAACCTTTACTCTCAAGGCATTGATCCTAAATTAGATTTATCTAACATCATTGAGATAATAGAAGTGGTTGAATACTGCACAGAGCTACCTGTTGCAGCGCGCCACCCTTGGGCTGGTGAGTTAGTTTACACGGCTTTCTCTGGTAGTCATCAAGATGCTATCAGAAAATCGATGAGCTATCATCAAGAGCATAAATTAACACATTGGGAAGTGGCCTATTTGCCGATTGATCCGCGTGATATTGGTCGTGAATATGAAGCGGTTGTGCGTATCAATAGTCAAAGTGGTAAAGGCGGTGTTGCATTGGTCTTGGAGCGAGACTATGGGATTGAGTTGCCTAAGTGGATGCATGTAGTACTATCAAAGCATGTGCAAAAAGCAGCAGAAGAGCAAAAGGTTGAAATTTCTTCGGCCAATATTAAAACGATTTTTGATCAATATTTTGTTACAGTTGATAGTAGTTGGCAGTTGCAAAACTATGATTTGAATACTCAGGACAATCAGCTAAACGCTAAATTTAGAGTAGGGGAGCGTGACTTGCAAGGTGCTGGTGCTGGGGCATTAGAAGCGATATGTGATGCATTAGAAAAATTCTATGGCTGTAATGTTGAGGTTACCCAATATGATCAGCACGCACTTAATAGCGGTACTAATGCACAAGCTTTAGCGAGTATTCAAGTTAAGATTGATGATGAAATATTCACAGCAGTAGCGCAAAATGAAGATAGCTCAAGAGCGACATTACAAGCATTGCTAACAGCAGTGAGTAGAAGTAAAGTTGCTGCGATAAAGGTAGTGGCATAATGTTATTATGCCAGAAGTGAGTTACATTTATTAGCTGCTATGTAAGCGAATAGATGTATATTTATCTGCAAAAAAGCGAGCTGATAGCTCGCTTTTTTGTTGCTGCTTTGCCCGCTATTAATCAGGCTTAAAGGTAGCTGCACTGAGAATACTATACAAGTGCAATAGCCCTGCGATAATGGCTGGTATGATAAATACCCAGAAAAAGTATCCTATGCCGATAAAGACAAACAAAAATATAGCCATGATGAATCGACCTTGAATTAAATGGCCTAATCCTGGAATAAAAACATTACATAGCGCTGCAATAACATTACCGGTACTTCCTGCATTACTCATAAGCTTTCCTTGTATTATTAATCACGCGTACTCTAATTGGGCTGTGTATTAGGCATCAATTTGTTGCCAGTGTTCCTTGGTTTTTACTTTAGTAATGATGTTTTCAATGTAGCCTTTTTCATCGATAATAAATGTCGTCCTGACAGTGCCCATATACTCTTTGCCGAATGTTTTTTTAAGTTGCCAAACACCGTAACTATTTTGGATAGCTTGGTCTTCATCGAGTAATAAATCAAATGGCAAATTGTTTTTAGCGATAAAATTATTATGACGTTTTTCTGAGCAGCTGCTAATGCCAAATACTACATAGTTTTTGTCAGTTATTTCTTCAAAGTTATCCCGAAGGTTGCAAGCTTGTACGGTGCAGCCAGGTGTTGAATCTTTTGGGTAAAAGTAAAGAATGACTTTTTTACCTGCCAGCTCACTTAACGAAACATCTTGCAATGCTTGATTTTTACAGTTGAAAAGAGGTGCTTTATCACCGATAGATAACGCCATTTTATTCTCCATAGAATTATTGAACTCATTAATATTTTGTTGTCATAAACACTCAGTAAAGGTGCTCGCTAATGTTGAAAAATTGAGTGCATAACAGTTATCTTAGCTATTCTAGCAAGAGATGGTATTGTTTCATTAACTTTCAAGTCAAAAAGAGCACAATAAAAAAAGCGCTCGAGAATAGTCAATAAAGATAGCGGTTATAAAACAGTTGATGCCGAGCAATACTCAGGCGCAAACGTGGGAAATGGTAGACACTGTAAACTCTTTAGCAGTCGGTACAGAAAAGACGAGACTTATGCAAATCTTCCTTATAGAATACGGTGCCTAAAGGTATTTACTTAGCGGTTTATATATATTGCTACACAGTGCTTTGTTAGTGTTTTTTTACTATTTAAACACCTTTATCACAATGTTTATATTAATAATAAAATTTTAGTTGTTATGGCAAAAATTAATAGCTGATTAGTGACTTATTTTGGAGAAAAGAATGATTACCGGCAGTATTGTGGCACTTGTTACACCAATGACAAACAATGGAGATGTTGATTGGCTAGCGTTAGATAAGTTAGTTGAATTTCATATAGACAATGGCACCAGTTCTATTGTCGCTGTAGGTACATCAGGTGAGTCTGCAACACTTAGCCCAAGTGAACACTGTGCTGTCATTAAGCGAGTTGTCGAGGTTGTAGCAGGTCGTATACCTGTTATAGCTGGAACAGGTGCTAATAATACTAATGAGGCGATAGAGCTTTCCAAGGAGGCGAAAGAGCTAGGTGTTGATGCTTGTTTGTCGGTTGTACCATATTATAATAAACCGACCCAAGAGGGCATGTATTTACATTTTAAAGCGATTGCCGAAGCGGTAGATATACCACAAATACTTTATAATGTGCCTGGTCGTACCGTTGCTGATATGACAGAGGAAACAACCTTGCGTTTAGCTCATGATGTTGAAAATATTGTCGGTATTAAAGATGCAACGGGTGATGTTGAGCGCAATAGATCATTAGTGAAAAACGCACCAAAAGGTTTTGCCGTATACTCTGGTGATGATATCACTGCTGTTGAATTAATGATTGCTGGTGGCCACGGTAATATATCGGTTACTGCTAACGTTGCACCATTAAAAATGGCAAAACTTTGTGAGCTTGCTATTGGCGGTAAAGCAGAAGAAGCACGAGCATTAAACAACGAGTTAATGCCGTTACATCAGCAGTTATTCACAGAATCAAATCCGATACCTGTCAAATGGGCTGTTTCTCAATTGGGTCTAATGGGTGAGGGCATCAGACTACCTTTAACTGTGTTGTCTGAGCAGTATAAGCCTGCTTTATTACAGGAAATGAAAAACATAGCATTACTTTAAATACATCTAAATAGACGTAAGCTAAGTTAAAATGACACTCGAGGTTGTATGGAATATCAGAATGTTAATAAAAGTGATCGAAATAAAATGTTTAATTATCCAATGACGAAAAATGCCAGCTACTTGCTGAGTAACAACATGTTACGTCGTTTTGGTTTGCTGACAGTGTTAAGTGCTGGTTTTATTTCTGGTTGTAGCTCGCTAACTAACAATCCTCTTTATGGCGAAGATGGCATAATTAGAGATAGAAGCAAAGAGTATCAAAATATTGGTGCCAGTGAGCGTTTAATTATACCGCCTCATTTAAATACGAAACGCACTCAAGAAATAATGGAATTACCGGAGCGCAATATAGCTAAATCGGGTCCTGTTGATAAAGTTGAGCGCCCTGATTACTTTTATGCTGATACCGGTACTGAATCAGTCAATTTTAAACAAGAGGCAGCAGGTAAAGTTCTGATTGTCGATTCGCCAATTAATCAAATTTGGCCTAAAGCTCAACAGTTTATGGATTTTAATAACCTTGGTATCTCTAAAACTGATCCCCAACAAGGCGCCATAGAAAGTGATTGGGTGATTATTAAAGGAGATGAAATAGGGGTTGTTAATAGTTGGCTCAAAAAATTAACATTACAAACGGTTAATGGCGATAGTAAAAACAAGATCAGGATTGAGCTAAAACCACTAGCTGAAGATAACAATCGTACAGCGATAAGTATGAAGCATGTCAGTTATCCGGCGGATGAAGTCGTTGATAACCTTGATTGGGATGGCGATTCAAAAAACATATCATACAAGAATGATATGCTCTATGAACTATTAAGATTTATGAGTAAGTCTACGAATGGGCAGCAAGGAAATGGGTTGCTGGCCAGTACATTTGAGCGATCTCAACGAGAAGGTGCTGCTTTTTTTGGGCGTAATGCCAATGGTAAGCCGGCATTAAAGATTACGGGTTCTATGCAAAATGCTTGGCAGCTTGTTGATAACTCCCTTATGGCAAATGATATCGATGTCGGTACAAGGGATCGTGAAAATGGCACATTCTATTTAACATTTACGTCACTAACGCCTATTGAAGAAGAGAAGCGTGGTTTTTTTGATTGGTTACATGGCGAGCGAGGTCCTATCACTTTCTCGGCTTTCGGTTTTGGCAGTGATGATGACAAAAATGGAGCGAATGAAGAAGTTGCCTATAGTTCAAAAGGGCAGGTTGACTACGGTAAAGATGTCTTGTTAACAGATCCTAATCATCCGGCAAACCAAGAAGGCTTTAAAGTTTGGTTAGGCGGAAAAGTGCTGTATAACTTTAATCGCGGATTTAATAGTGGTTTCTTTAATCTGCAAACGAACCTGTATGAGTTGACCGCAGGTTATCAATTACGCATGGTGCATCGTGGCAACTCTACTTTCTTAACAGTGTTAGATAAGAAGGGAGAAGAGGCGGCGACAACCCCGGCTGAAGAGTTGTTGTGGCGTATTAAAGATGGTATTCCAAGAACTTAATAAGCTCTAAGCCAAATTAACATATTAAAACACCTGCCTTCTAGCGGGTGTTTTTTATTGACCCCTATTCAGTATTAACCGCTGAGGTTTATACTAATTTATGTGCTAAATGTGTTTAGCAAAAATATTGATGATGATTGTGGAGACCTAATGAATAGTTATAAAGTGATGGACGTTAATGATGATCTGCCTATTAAAACTGACAGTAAAATACACAGCGGTAAAGTGCGTTCTGTCTATAAACTTAGTGCAGAGGATAGTGAGCGCCTAATTAAAGACAAAGGCTATAATATCGCGTTAGATACACCGTTAGCTATCATGATTATCAGTGATAGAATTTCTGCTTTTGAATGTATGTGGAAAGGCGAAAATGGCTTGAATGGTGTGCCTGGTAAGGGGGCTGCATTAAATGCAATATCAGCCCATTGGTTTCAATCTTTTAATGATGCAGGCTTAGCAGGTAATCATATTGTCGATGTGCCCCATCCTTATATTTGGATTGTAAGACAAGCGCGTCCTGTGATGGTTGAGGCAATTGCTCGTCAATATATCACTGGTAGTATGTGGCGTTCTTATAAAAACGGTACGCGTGATTTTTGTGGTATTGCACTGCAAGAGCATTTACAGGCAAATCAGAAATTAGCTGAATTATTAATAACGCCATCAACAAAAGGTATTATCGAAGGTGTTGAAGACGTGCCAGAGGTTGATGATGTTAATATTAGCCGTGAAAATATTGTTAATAACTTAGACGCTTTTAAATTTAATAGCGTTGAAGATGTAGATTTGTATGAAAAGCTACTCTCAGAAGGTTTTAATTTAATTACTGAAAAATTGGCAAGTGTCGGTCAAATATTTGTCGATACTAAATTTGAATTCGGTTATGTCAAAGACTTAAACGGTAATGATGAGCTGATTTACATCGATGAAGTAGGTACACCTGACTCTTCACGAATTTGGGATGAGCAAGCCTATAATGCTGGAAGCATTGTTGAAAACTCAAAAGAAGGTTTTAGGCAGATGCTGCTCAAGTCAGTACCAAATGCTGATTTGCTGTTAGCTAAAGATAAAATGACGCAAAGGTTGGCGATGGCTGCACAGTTCACACTCAGTGAAAGTGATATTTTGACAGTAAGTGAAACCTATACATCCATTGCTAAAACAATAACAGGAAAAGATGTGGTTGTGCCTGTCGATCCACGTGCTGAAATTATAGACATTCTTGATCGTGAATACTCTTTGATCATTAAAAGCTAATGACAATAAGCCTGTGTAAAGCGCGCAGGTTTATATGACAATCTTTCTATTTAAGGCTACTAAATTGTAGCCTTAATTTTTTCGGCTCTATTATAAATCATCTGCCACGATTTGGTTAATAGTATCCTGCCATGCCATGCCTTGATGTCTTGCGCACCAGCAATGAGATATTTTCTTTGTAATATACTACTAGGTACTGAGTTTATTTCCTGCGTGCGCCAACGCTTTTGTGCATCCCTTACAGCTTTTTCGTATTGTTTAGTTTGTAGTACGCTTAAAGCTTGTGCTTTGTTAAAACCTGCCTTTTCAGCAATAAGTGCTAGTTGCAAGTCATTAGAAATATCTTCGTGATCACTAAAATAAGCTTTAAATAATGCCAATTTTAATGCTGTTTGACTGTCTTTATCTTTAGCCTAAGCCAGTAACTGATGAGCTTTAAAAGTATTAAAACGTTGCATGTCTTCACTAAAATTGAAGTTAAAGCCAAGCTCTTTTCCAATATTGCTTAAGTTGTTGCGAGCTGTTTCGCCGGCAGCTGCAGATGATCCATATTTGTTCGCTAAAAACTCTCTTAAATTTTGCCATTAGCTGATAAATCGGGAGCCAGTTCAAAAGGGTGCCAGGTAATATTGATGTCTTAATCATACTCAGTTTTAGCACGTCTAATTGCGTGCTGCAATTTTAGAAAACCAACAATGCACCAGGGACACACAATATCTGAGACGATGTCTATTTCAATCTGCTTTATTTTCTGCCTACATTGCTGTTATTGATCTGTTTTAAAGTGGCGAGTTGCTAATAACTTGCTACTAGTTATGCAAGGGTGTGACCTAATATAAACAAGGAATGATGTAGATCATTCCTTGAACAATGTTAGGCAGCGAGGTCTGGTAGGTCTGATTTTATCGCAAGAGCATCGGCAATATACTCTTCTGGGTTACTTGATATGCCAGCTAGTTGGGCAATGTCTTGTGGAAGGCGTTGGCAAATGCTTGCTATCTCGTCATTATTTTTAGACTCTTTGCTAATAAAGCAAGCTAAATTAATAATCGCACTCAGTTGTTTGCTTGCTGTTGCATCATTTGGGCAGTGTTGGTATTTAACCGCATCTGCTAATGTCTTAGGGAAATGCCACATCTCTAGTAATGCCGCGCCTGCATCCGCTGAAGTAAAGCCTAAACGCTCTTGTTCAGCTTCAACTCTGCTGATTGGCGATGAGTCTACTAGCGTTTTAATTGCTAACGCTTTATTAGGTTGCGCCATATGTAGTAACAATTGACCAATATTATGGATGATACCTGCAGTAAAGGCTAGATCAGCAGAAATGTTAGTTGTACTGATTTGAGCAAGCCATTTAGCAATCTCAGCTACTTGAAATACATCGGCCCAAAATTCTGCCAAATCCATTCCCTCAACATCTTTAGCGCTGTTGGCAAAACCTGAAGCGACGACGAGTGTTTTTAGTTTGCCCATACCGAGCATAACAACAGCTTCGTCAATAGAGTCTACTTTCCTGCTGAGTCCAAAATAAGCTGAATTTACCAGTCTTAACACTTTTAAGGAAAGTGTTTGGTCTTGCGCTATTTTGTGAGCAATATCGCCGTAGCTCGCATCAGGGTCGTTGATCGATTCTATGATTTCTTTGATGATTGCCGAAATGTTTGGTAGTTTGTTTGACTGTGCTAATAAATCTTTTATTTCCATATCAGATACTCCTAATAATACAGCCTAAATGTTTGAAGCTATTAAGTGTAATAAAAATTGATCATGTCATATATCAACAAATGTCGTGTCTTTAAATACTGGTTTGTGTGAGTTGAATCAAACCAGCAGTCAATGTTACTTATAGGTTTAGTACAAAGTCTTCAATTTTGCTACGTAAAATTTCATATTGCCCATCTTCTTCAGGCAGGCAATAAAACTTGTAATAGCTGCGTTCAACTAGGGTTGTATTGCTGTCATTAGAATCTTTTTTGTGGGCATATGGGTATGACATTTGTAGATGAATAACACGAGTATGAGCTGGGACATTAAATTCATGATCTTCTAAATCAAATTTTAACTTTTTCTCTTTAAGGCGATAAAAAGAAACTTCCGCTACTTGCTTTAAATTGATTAAAAAATTGGAAGTCACAGGTACCAGGTGGCGTTTTTCTAGAGCATTGTGCTCCATATATATACCAGTGTTTTTCTTTACTTTTATAAACATGTTAAGGGCCTTCGATTTTGAAATATACACAATAAAAGAATGCTAACGTAACAAACTTTTGTGTGTAGATGATAGTAATTATTTATAATAACAGTATAAAAATAATAAATAGATTTAGCTATTTTAATATCATTGCTCATTAGGTTTTTTTTACTAATGACATACGGGGCTTAATAAATGATAATTATAGTTATTAAGTGTTTTGTAGATGAGCTTGCGCTAGTGTGTTTAACTTAAATGGCAGAACATGAGCGCGATTGTACAAAGGGCTGGTTAATAATTAAGCTTTTAATAGTAAAGAATATTAGTTTTATAGTATATTGTTTAACAATTTGCCTGCTATTAGTAGGAAATGCGCCAAGGCTAAATGAGTGTCTTTTTAATGAGCAATCATTTGGTAGAGTATGGGGCTAGTACCGTACGCAAGAACTTAAGTAGTATTGTTTAGCGTGGTTTGAGGATGAGAATATGGCAGATTTAAAAAGTTTAGTAAAAGATATAGCTGGTGTACAATCCGAGCTCTCAGGCGGTCACGGCCACAGTTATGATGAGGCAATAATCATCGCTAATAATGGCGTTGAGTCATATATGTCGGTTGAGCGGGCAGTGCTTTGGAGCTTGGGTACACATAAAAATATGTGTTGGGAAGTGATCGATCAAGAGGTTCATCGTCACAACGCTCGAAATATAGATGTGCTAACGATTGAAAAAAGAAAGATGGATAGCCAAGGGATCGTTTCAACCGGTACTCAACAAGTGTTTTTTGATGTTACTGAATTTGAACAAGAATAAGTAACTATATAGGTTGGTTGCAACAATTGGCTTTAGTTAAAATTTAACCAAAAAGGAAAAAGTGTGAAAATTTCAAAATGTCTATTAATAGGTGCAATCAGTGTTGCATTGACAGGTTGTGTTAAAGAAGGTGGTTATGCCGGTTTGCTTGCAGCAGGCAGTACACTCTTTCAAGCTTCTACGTTAGATGAGAGTGAAGTGAAGAAAACTGCACAATTAAGTGCCCAAGAATTAGATCAACAAAGCAAAGTCGCGCCTTCCTCTAGCCAATACTCAAAAAGACTCAATAAAATTACCAAAGGTTTGACGCAAGTAGATGGCTTAACTTTAAACTATAAAGTTTACTTGGATGATAATATCAATGCATTTGCAATGCCCGATGGTACTGTACGTGTTTATTCAGGCCTACTAGATGCGATGCCAGATGATCAAGTGCTGGCTGTGATTGGTCATGAAATTGGTCATGTGAAATTACAACATTCATATAATCAAATGAGAAAAGAAATGCTTACAAGTGCCGCTTTTCAAGCGGCGAGCTCAACGACAGGTACACTTGGGGATCTTAGTTCTTCGCAGTTAGGTGGGTTGGCGTATAAAGCGGTTAATGCTAAGTTTTCACAAACAGATGAGCTAGAGGCAGATAAATATGCACTTGGTTTTCTACAATCAAGAGGCAAAAAGCCTGCATCAATGTTAGATGTTATTTATACGTTTCAAAATAAATTTGGCAGTGACAGTAGCTTCTTAAGCTCTCACCCAAGTAACCAAGAGCGAATAGATTCTATTAAAGCACAATTGTAATAGCGGGTTGTTAGACAACAAAAAAGCCCTAAATAGGGCTTTTTTACAATACAAACAATAATATCAATGGGGAGTGATATTAATAGCGTGTGTACCTTTTGAGCCAGGCTCTGTCTCGAAATTAACTGTTTGGCCTGCTTTTAAACTTTTATAGCCCTCGGTGTTAATTGCCGAGTAGTGAGCAAATAAATCCTCCTCTTGATTATCATCCGCTAAAATAAAGCCGTAGCCTTTTGCATTATTAAACCATTTTACTTTCCCTGATAGCATAAGTTTCTCCACATTATCCTTTGTGATTGATTAAAATACATACTGCAAAAATAATGAAATACTTCAAAACTTTTAACTTTTTTAATATACCTAATTAAAATAACCTTAAACAACGCGACTAATTCTTATTTTTAGCTTAATTTTATGAAAAAGTGTCGCTTTTTTGCGAATTTAATTAAAAATATAATCGATATGCATAAAATAGTTATTTTGTAATACAGGCTTTATTGATATTGTCATTATTCATATCGTCATCAATAGCTAAGTATTGCAGTTAAAGCAGAGTATTTTATCTTGCTAGCCTTGTTTTATGTTGTGTGTGCACCAAGTTATGGTAGTAATAGCCAACGCGGCTAATAATTCAAAGATTAGAGAAATTAAGATTGAGAGAGTCAATGTTGAACACTAAATCAGTTATTACTAGTCATAATTCAGATGAAGAGCATTCTCATGATCACGATTTAGTGGTACAAGAGATGAAACCTGAATTAAAACAACCTTCATTGTATCGTGTCGTGTTATTAAATGATGATTACACGCCGATGGAATTTGTCATTGAAGTTCTGATGATGTTCTTTGCAATGAACCAGGAAAAATCAACGCAAGTAATGCTGGCTGTCCATACAGAGGGAAAAGGTGTGTGCGGAGTGTTTACTAAAGATGTTGCCGAGACTAAAGCCGCTCAAGTTAATCAGTTTGCTAGAGATAATAAGCATCCATTATTGTGTGAAGTTGAAGTTGTTGAAGGATAATAAATTATGCTAAATCGTGAATTAGAAGAAACGCTGAGTAAATCTTTTCGAGATGCACGAGATTTACGCCATGAATTTATGACTGTTGAGCATCTATTATTAGGGTTGTTAGATAATACAGATGCAAGCAAAGTGCTTAGTGCGTGTGGGGCCAATATTGTTAGTCTGCGTGCCAGCTTAGAGCATTTTATTAGTGAAACCACGCCCTTGCTCTCAGATAAAATAGAAGGGGTAGAGACAGTCCCAACACTAGGTTTTCAAAGAGTGCTACAAAGAGCTGTTTTTCATGTGCAATCATCAGGTAAGGCACAAGTTAATGGGGCCAATGTTGTCGTCGCTATTTTTTCTGAGCAAGAGAGCCAAGCAGTTTATCTGTTACATCAAAATGGTATTGAGCGTATTGATGTCGTTAACTACCTATCGCACGGTGTCAGTGAAGATATATCTGAACATGTAGAAGGCGGTATTGAACACGATGGTAGTGGCGCTGAAGAAAAAACGGCACTAACTAAATACGCGGTTAATCTAAATATAGAAGCGCAAGATGGACGCATTGATCCATTGATTGGGCGCACTAAAGAAGTAGAACGTGTTGTTCAAATTTTATCGAGACGTCGTAAGAATAACCCATTGCTAGTAGGCGAGGCAGGTGTTGGTAAAACAGCGATAGCAGAGGGGCTAGCTAAGCTTATTATAGAAGGTAATGTGCCTGATATAATCAAAGAGCATACGCTTTACTCGCTAGACTTAGGAGCGTTGCTGGCAGGGACTAAGTATCGAGGCGATTTCGAAAAACGTTTAAAAGCTCTGCTCTCAGAGTTAAAGAAACAGCCAAAAAGTATTTTGTTTATCGATGAGATTCATACGATTATAGGCGCCGGTTCTGCATCTGGTGGCTCTATGGATGCATCAAATTTATTAAAACCTATGCTCAGCTCCG
This sequence comes from Gammaproteobacteria bacterium AS21, assembly GCA_038900335.1. Lineage (GTDB taxonomy): Bacteria > Pseudomonadota > Gammaproteobacteria > Pseudomonadales > Balneatricaceae > Rs1. The sequence continues at coordinate 154,949 of JBBMRB010000004.1, forward strand.
GTGAGCTTAGCTGTATCGGCTCTACTACCTTTCAAGAGTTTCGCGGTATCTTTGAAAAAGATCGAGCACTGGCTCGTCGTTTTCAAAAAGTAGATGTTGGCGAACCTAATGTCGAAGATACCTTTGCTATTTTGTGTGGCTTGCGCACCCGCTTTGAAGAACATCATGCGATTAAGTATACCGATGCAGCGCTTAGAGCTGCAGCAGAAATGGCTGATCGTTATATCAATGATAAACATATGCCGGATAAAGCGATTGATGTGATTGATGAAGCCGGTGCTTATCAGCGGTTATTGGATGAGAGCGAGAGAGTGGATGTTATAGGTGTCACTGAAATAGAAGCGGTGGTTGCTAAAATAGCTAGAATACCAGAAAAAACGATTTCAGTTTCTGATAAAGATCAGTTACAAAAACTTGATAACAACTTGAAAATGGTAGTGCTCGGTCAAGATGAGGCAATCAATTCATTAAGCTCTGCTATTCGCCTATCTAGAGCGGGTTTAAATGAGCCGAATAAGCCGGTCGCTAATTTTCTCTTTGCCGGGCCTACAGGTGTTGGTAAAACAGAAGTAACAACTCAGTTAGCACGTATTATGGGCATTGAGTTAATTCGTTTTGATATGTCTGAATATATGGAAAGGCACACGGTATCTCGCCTTATTGGCGCGCCCCCTGGTTATGTTGGTTACGATCAAGGCGGTTTGTTAACAGAAGCTGTGAATAAACATCCCCATAGTGTGTTGTTGTTAGATGAAATTGAGAAGGCGCATCCCGAGGTCTTTAATATATTGTTGCAAGTGATGGATAATGGCACATTAACTGATAACAATGGCCGCAAAGCTGATTTTAGAAATGTTATTTTAGTGATGACAACTAATGCTGGTGCTGAAGTCATTAGTCGCCGCTCCATGGGCTTTAGATTACAAGATCACACGTCTGATGGTATGGAAGCTATTAAGAAACTATTTACACCAGAATTTAGAAATCGCTTGGATGCCATTATTCAATTTAAATCATTGAGTACTGATATTATTTCAGGTGTTGTTGATAAATTCCTCACTGAACTGCAAGCTCAGCTTGATGATAAACATGTGGTGCTCAATGTCAGTGATAAAGCGCGTCAATGGTTTGCAGAAAAAGGCTATGATGAAAACATGGGAGCTAGACCAATGAAGCGTCTTATACAAGACACTTTGAAAAAGCCATTAGCTGAAATGATTTTGTTTGGTGAGTTAGCTCAATCGGGTGGCGAAGTTGACGTTGATGTCGATGAAAATAACACCATCACAGTGAAATCATTAGCGCTTGTTTAACAATAATTAACAGGTTTTTTACTAAAATCTACTCATCATATCTATCAGTCACCTCAAGCCGCTTAGTTACAATAACTAAGTGGCTTGTCTGTTTTATCGCCTCTTATGCCATACCAGTCATAAAGACTGGCCATTAGATTATTTAATTTCTTTGAATTGTTCGTAATTGTGTAAATAGCCACAGACGTTTTGCGGCATTTGTGCTATTTTTACGTCTTTTTTATTATATTATTTTAAGTGGTTATGGACGAACAAAAGGATAGAAGTTTGCACACCGATGCATTGCAAAAACCAATGGAGTTTACCGATTTAGTGGCGCGGATAATCAAAGACATTACCTTGCTAATATTAGTAGCTTGCAGTCTTTATATGTTCATGTCATTAGCAGGTTATGATAGTAAAGATTCTGCTTGGTCGCACTTGGGCTATCAGCCAAATATTAGTAATTGGACCGGTAAGTTTGGCGCTTTATGTGCTGATATTGTGTTTTCCTTTTTAGGGTTTTCTGCATGGTTCATACCCTTTATATTAATCCTGCCAGCAGTGCGCTTATATTTTCGTAAAGACGTTAGTTTACTAGATAGTTTACCCTTCGTAATGTTGCGTACTGTCGGTGCGTTGATCTTTATTTTTACCTTGTGTGCACTATTATCTTTGCACATATCAAATACAAATTTTGATTACCCTTTTTCATCGGGTGGTATTATAGGGCAAGCTTTTTCTGAATGGATGGTGTCATGGTTTAGCCTGGCCGGAAGCTCGGTATTATTGTGGTTTAGTGTATTGATTGGCTTGACACTATTTATGGAGTTATCCTGGCGTGAGCTGGTCATTAAGCTCGGTGCATTGATTCTTTCATGTTATTCATTTTTTTATGGTCTATTGCATAGAAATAAAGATGATTATGAAATGGATGATGAGTACATTGACGAAAATGAAGACTCATTTTCGCAAAGAGCTGATCAGCACCTAGCAGATGATGAGACGGGCAAAGCATATACCAAGCTTAGCACATCATTTGAGCAGGACAGCGCAAATCAAGATGCTGATATTGAGTTACAGGCTACTCGCAGCTCTGGTGATTTAGGATCAGCAGAAGCACTTGATCACGTTGAGCAATCTTCAGCTAGTTTCTTGCAAAAAATAGCGCGTAAAATAACATCAAAAGAGACAACTCATGACCGTCAAACAGAACCCTCTTTTAATATTCAGAGCGTTAATGATGAGCCCCTAGAGCTTGAAACACACAACCCAAGATCTGTTGCAGGCGATGATGTTATTGATAAAAATACTGATGATATAGCTCAGCCTCAACCTAATACTGAGACAGTAAATAGCCTAGTCAATTCCACTTCTGTGCCTAATACTAAGCAAGAGAGACCTGCAGCAGCGTTAGATAGCGCAAGTAAAGCAGTGCAAGTCAATAATCAGAAACCCACACAGATGACAGATGCAGCTGCACAAGCTGAAGCGATCGAAGATGGCCTGCAAAAGCGTCATTTAAAGATAGTGCCACTGTCACAAACACACAAGTCGACGCTGGATCAAGAGCAAGATTTTAATCAGCAAGCTACGAGTGCGCCGATTATTAAAGAAAACCAGATCCCTAGCATCGATATTTTAGATAAAGCGCAAGAGCAAACCGAAGAAGGCTATACGCCAGAGCAATTAGAAACAATGTCGCGCTTACTTGAAGTGAAGCTCAAAGATTTTGGCGTTGTTGTTGAGGTAGTAGAAGTTAATCCAGGGCCGGTTATTACCCGCTTTGAAATTCAGCCTGCGCCAGGTGTTAAATCAAGTAAAATTGTTAACTTAGCAAAAGATCTGGCGCGCTCCCTTGCTGTATTAAGTGTGCGTGTCGTTGAGGTTATTCCCGGTAAATCGGTGATGGGTATTGAAATACCGAACATCAATCGCAAAATGGTAAGGCTCTCTGAGGTGGTGAGTGCCAGTGTCTATCAAGACGCACGTTCGCGTTTAACGTTGACATTAGGTAATGATATTGCCGGTAACCCTGTGGTTGCCAACCTCGCTAAAATGCCGCATTTATTAGTGGCGGGCACTACCGGTTCAGGTAAGTCGGTCGGTGTAAATGCGATGATATTGAGCCTTCTTTTTAAGGCGAGCCCGAAAGATGTCCGCTTAATGTTAGTTGACCCTAAAATGCTAGAGCTATCTATTTATGAAGGTATCCCGCACCTACTAACACCCGTTATTACAGATATGAAAGAAGCTGCTGGTGGTTTAAGGTGGTGTGTTGCTGAGATGGAGCGCCGCTATAAATTAATGTCTAAAATGGGTGTTCGTAATTTAGATGGTTTCAACGATAAATTGCGTAAAGCAATGAGTGCAGGTGAGCCATTACTTGATCCTATTTGGGACCCGCAGGAGCATGGTTTAAGCCCGGGTTCTGCTGCACCGCAATTAGAAGTACTCCCTTATATTGTCGTCGTTATTGATGAATTTGCCGATATGATGATGATAGTTGGTAAAAAAGTAGAAGAGCTTATTGCCCGTATAGCGCAAAAAGCTAGGGCGGCTGGAATACATCTGATATTGGCCACACAGCGACCATCGGTTGACGTTATTACTGGTTTGATTAAAGCAAACGTGCCGACTAGGATCGCTTTTCAAGTCTCATCAAAAATAGATTCAAGAACAATTCTTGATCAAGGTGGTGCTGAAAACCTATTAGGTAACGGTGACATGCTGTATTTACCAGCCGGTACCAGTGTGCCTAGCAGGGTACACGGAGCTTTTGTCAGCGATGATGAAGTACATAGAACAGTAGAGGCATGGAAGGCGCAAGGTAAGCCTGAGTTTATTGATATTCAAATATCAGAAGAGGGGAGCGCTGGTGCATCGGGCAATTTATTTGAAGATGATGAGCAAGATGTAATCTATGACGAAGCTGTCGCTTTTGTCACGAGCACTCGCAAAGTTTCCATATCGAGTGTGCAACGTAAATTTAAGATCGGCTATAATCGTGCAGCGCGAATTGTTGAATCAATGGAGGGCGCTGGTGTCATAAGCACAGCCGCAACTAACGGGCAACGCGATGTTCTTGCTCCACCTCCGCCACCAAGAGATTAGTACTATGATCAGTAACAACGTATTTAAATCTGTATTAGCAATCAGCGCTATTGTGTTATCCACTAACCTTTTTGCTAGCAGCGCGATACAACAACTTGAGTCACTTATGGCTGGCTTTACAAGTTATAGCGCCCAGTTTGAGCAATATACAAAAGATGATAAAGGCAAAAAAGGTGAGATTTCTCAAGGTTTGATGCAGGTGCAAAGACCGAATAAATTTCGCTGGGAAACGAAAACACCTTTTCCGCAGTTAATTGTGAGTGATGGCGAAAATATTTGGATTTATGATGAAGATTTGGCACAAGCGACTAGAAAAAAAGTTCAGCCTGGTGAGTCTAATGGCGCGGCGCTTATTTTAAATGGCGATCTAAAAGCATTAAATAAGCGCTTTGAAATTAGTCAGATCTTTGACAAAAAAGATGAGAAATTGTTTGAATTAATTCCTAAAGAGGAAGGCAGTTTTGAAAAAATTCAATTGTTCTTTGCAGGGGGTGTTATTCGCGAATTACTATTGGTAGATATTCTGGGTAAGCAAACGACCATTATATTAACAAGCTCAAAACTAAACCAAAACTTCAAAGCGAGTTTGTTTGACTTTAAACCACCTAAAAACACTGATGTTATGATCGATCAGCAATAAGACATAGCAATAGCGTGTGTATTAATAATAGAGAATCAACAGTGTCACTTATAATCAACGGTGTCACTGATAATAACAGTGGACTGACTAAGAGGTATTGCCAATATGGCTGATCTTTTCTCTAGCGAGCAACCAAGATTTCAGCCTCTTGCTGCGAAAATGAGACCGACAAGTCTCGATCAATATATTGGTCAGCAACACCTACTTGGTGCTAATAAACCATTGCGCCAAGCAATAGAGCAAGGCGCTGTGCACTCAATGATTTTGTGGGGGCCACCAGGTGTTGGTAAAACGACTTTGGCAAAGTTGATATCACATACTTGTGACGCTCATTTTATGAGCCTTTCGGCGGTTTTATCAGGTGTTAAAGACATACGCGCTGCTATTGAAGAGGCCAAGCATGTTCAATTAAGTCAGCAGCGCAAAGTGATTCTTTTTGTTGATGAAGTTCATCGCTTTAACAAGTCGCAACAAGATGCCTTTTTGCCACATATAGAAGACGGTACTTTTATCTTTATCGGTGCGACCACAGAAAATCCATCCTTTGAGTTAAATAATGCGCTATTGTCACGCGCGCGCGTTTATTTATTAAAAAACTTAAACGAATCGGAAATATCACAAGTATTAACGCAAGCGCTTAATGATAGTGATAATGGTATTGCTGATTTAAAATTACAATTTGATGAGGGCTCGTTTGACAGCTTAGTGCTTGCTAGTAATGGCGATGCGCGAAGGGCGCTAAATTTATTAGAAATAGCCGCCGATTTAGCGATAGAACAAGGTGATCATAGAATTATCGGCAAGTCGCAATTAGATGAAGTATTAAAGCACAGCGTAAAAAGATTCGATAAGCAGGGTGATATTTTTTACGACATGATTTCTGCGTTCCATAAGTCGGTTAGAGGCTCATCCCCTGATGGTGCACTATATTGGTGTTGTCGAATATTGGAAGGCGGTGCAGACCCTTTATATATAGCTAGAAGGCTAGTCGCTATCGCCTCTGAAGATATTGGCAATGCTGACCCAAGAGCCATGCAAGTAGTTCTAGCTGCTTGGGATGCCTTTGAGCGAGTAGGCCCTGCTGAAGGTGAGAGAGCTATTGCGCAAGCAGCGGTATATTGTGCATGTGCAGCTAAAAGTAATAAATTGTATATGGCTTATAAGCAGTGTCGAGCCGATATAAAAGCAGATGCGGAGTATGAAGTACCACATCATTTAAGAAATGCTCCAACTCAGCTGATGCAAGATTTAGGTTATGGTGCACAGTATCGCTATGCACACGATGAGGATAACGCTTATGCCGCAGGGGAGCAGTATTTGCCTGCAGAGATTGCAGATAGGCAATATTATCAACCAAGTGATCGTGGTTTAGAAATAAAAATAGCAGAGAAATTACGCTATTTAGCGCACTTAGATGAAAATAGTCCCAATCAAAGATATTCGCAAAGGTGATACGTGTTTAAGATGAACGTCATTCTCGGTGTTATGTTAGGTGCATCGCTAGGTGCTTTGTTGCGATGGTGGCTGAGCGTGAAATTTAATCATGTCAGCGATCATCTTTTTATCGGAACTTTACTCGCCAATGTCTTGGCTTGTTTTTTAATGGGCTATTTTTTGGGATACGAGCAAGGTGGTGCAGTTATTAACTCGGCTGTTAAACTCGCTTTCCTCACCGGTTTTTTAGGATCTCTGTCTACATTTTCAACCTTTATTTTAGAGGTTCATAGTCATTTAGTGTTAAAAGAATGGATTAAGTTGATACTCGGCTTTAACTTGCAAATCGGTTTGGGTTTGCTCTCCTTTCATTTCGCCAGAGTTTTAGCTAGCTCGTATCATTGACACTAGCGATCGGTAAGAAATAGCCAAAAAACAGATAAATTCAACAAAAGCAGCATTCAATCCGCTCGGGATACTTTATAATTGCTGCTAATTATATATCAGTAAGGATAGTGTAAAGCTCATGTTAGATCCTAAAATTATTCGCGCCAACCCAGAAGAGGTTGCTGCGCAATTACTTAAAAAGAAATACGTGTTTCCTGTTGCTGCATTTCAAGCATTAGAAGAGCAGCGCCGCGAAGTACAAGTTAAAACTGAAAATTTACAAAATGAGCGTAACACGCGTTCTAAATCTATCGGTAAAGCTAAAGCGTCAGGGCAAGATATAGCGCCATTATTAGCTCAAGTTAATGATTTAGGTGAGCAACTAGAGACAGCAAAAAGTGCACTAGCTGATATTAACGAAAAGCTTGATGATATTTTATTAGGCGTGCCAAACCTGCCTAATGCTGATGTGCCTGAAGGTGTTGATGAAGAAGACAACGTTGAAGTTCGCCGCTGGGGTAATATTCCTGAGTTTGATTTTGATCCACAAGATCATATTGAATTAGGTAGTGTTGATGCTGGTATGGATTTTGAAAGTGCAGCTAAACTGACAGGGTCTCGCTTTGTGGTCCTTAAAGGACGCATTGCAAGATTGCATCGCGCACTGATTCAGTTCATGTTAGATACTCATATTGTTGATCACGGATACGAAGAAATTTATGTGCCGTATATGGTTAATAGAGAGTCACTAATGGGCACTTCTCAGCTCCCTAAATTTGAAGAAGACTTATTTAAAGTGCCATTCGGTGATAGAGATTATTACCTAATACCGACAGCTGAAGTACCTGTGACCAATATGGTACGTGATGAAATAATAGATGAAGCAAAACTGCCGTTAAAATTCACCGCGCATACACCGTGTTTTCGTTCAGAAGCCGGTGCATCAGGTCGAGATACTCGTGGTCTTATTCGCCAGCATCAATTTGAAAAAGTTGAAATGATTCAAATGGTTAAACCACAAGATTCATGGCAAGCTCTAGAGGATATGACAGGGCATGCGGAAAATATTTTACAAAAGCTAGAATTGCCATACCGTGTTATTAACTTATGTGGTGGTGATTTAGGTTTCGCAGCTGCTAAAACGTATGATATTGAAGTATGGGTACCTGCGCAAAACAAGTACCGTGAAATATCATCTTGCTCTAATACTCTTGATTTTCAAGCAAGGCGAATGAAAGCACGTTTTAGAAATGCTGAAACGGCTAAGCCTGAATTGTTACATACGTTAAATGGCTCTGGTTTAGCCGTTGGTCGCACACTGGTAGCTATTTTAGAAAATCATCAAAATGCTGATGGCAGTATTAATATACCTGTCGCTCTACAGCCATTTATGGGTGGGATTAGCTCAATTTAAGACGCTTTAATAAGGCGTATTAATCATTGATTGATACGCTTTATGTCAATGCTATGTAGCTAGTCGCAATAGTAAATCACACTGCTTTTAAACTTAAATAGCAGCGTTGTCTAGCTCATCTTTTAAAAACAATTAATATAGTGTAAGTCCCTGTATTCTAATGCCTTTAGTACAGTTTGAAACACACTGATTTATAGTGTAGCTACACTGTTTTAAGATATTTAATTGATCAGTTTTTAGTAGCGCACTGCTGCCTGCTTGATTTAATACTTGTGTTTTGCACTGATCGTATAGCGCATCGATAGTAACAGGCGCTGCTCCTTCTTGATGAAGGCCTAATTGCGCATAATTTTCATGCCAGCTTTTGCTGGGTGTGCTGCCGGTTTGCCATTCAAAAAGAGATCGACTTTCAACACGATTGTTTTCAACGACAATTTTAGTTGAGGTGTTAAAGCCCTCTTTAATTTTAGTGTCTCTCTCGTAGCTATAATTTCCGTTATGTCGAGTTTTTAGCTCAGTCCAATCTTGATAGCTGACATTTATTTTGCGATAGATATTTTGTGTATAAGTGTTCTCTTCACTCTCTTCGTAAAGAGGGTTTTGGCTACAGCCAAATAAAATAAATGGCATAGTGAATATAAGCAGTTTTTTCATGCTGTAACCTCAAGTTTTAGTGAGTTAATGTGCGTTAGATTGCTTGTTCAATCAATTCGTAGCCGTTTTCGTCACAGCGTAAATACCAAAGAGATGTATCCCAATCACCAAGGACAACCCTAGTGCTCGCCGTATTGGTTTGTTCAATGCTGTGTATCTGCGGGCGATGTGTGTGGCCATGAATTAACAGCTCAACCCCTGATTGATTTAGAGCATCGATCACCGCATGTTGGTTAACATCAGTAATCTCGCTACTTTTTTGTTTGGTCATTTTTTGGCTGGTTGATCTTAAGTGTTCAGCAATGCTTAAACGTTCAGTAATGGTTTTTGCTAAAAACTGTTGTTGCCACGACTGTGACCTCACCATTATTCTGAAATTTTGATATTCAACATCATCAGTGCACAATTGATCGCCATGCATAATTAATGCCTGTTGTGTCGGCAGTTTGACGATAGTGCTTTCCTTGAGGATTTTTATACCTGTTAACTTAGCGAATTCATCGCCAATGAGAAAGTCTCTATTACCGTGTTGAAAAAAGAGCTGACAGCCGCCTGCAGATAATTGCTGGAGGCTGTCAAAGACTGTTTGCATCTTAGGGTCTGTGAAGTCATCGCCAATCCAAGCGTCAAAAATATCTCCCAACAAGTATAGTTGTTGGCAGCTTGTGGCTGTTGTCTGTAAAAAGTTGACAAAAGCGTTGGTTAAATCAGGGCGCTGTTGGCATAAATGAATATCAGAGATGAATAAAACAGTCATATACATTAGCTCTCTTTATTCAGAGTCGTCTGCGGATTCTGTAAGCTCAGCTTCGTCTTCTTGCACTGTGACCGACTTGATATATATATCTTCAACGGGAACATCTTGGTGTCCAGCTCTTGAGTTAGTAGATGTGGCGCCAATATTTTTAACGACATTAAGGCCTTCAACGACTTCGCCAAACACACAGTAACCCCAGCCTTCCATGGTTTTTGTGGTATGGTTTAAAAAAGCATTATCAGATAAGTTAATAAAAAACTGTGAAGATGCTGAATGAGGATCCATGGTTCTTGCCATAGCAATAGTGCCTAGGTTGTTTTTCAAACCATTGTCCGCTTCGTTTTCTATTGTCTTAGCGCCTTCTTTTTGTTTCATGCTGGCACTAAAGCCACCTGTTTGAGCCATGAAGCCTTCAATCACACGGTGGAAGATGATGTTGTCGTAAAAACCATCTTGTGCGAGTTCTTTGAAATTGTTGGCTGTGATAGGCGCTTTCTCAAAGTCTAATTTTAAGCTGATATCGCCAAGGTTGGTATGTAATGTGATCATGGTTGTTCCTTAAATAATAAGCCTTCATGTAAAGCTAAGTGAAGGATAGGTAAAATTTGTACCCATTATACGCAGCAAAATGAATACTGCTATATCGGATATTAAATTAGCCTTGCTTAGTCGGTGAAATGTACCTAGATCTTGAATTTAGCGGCATTAATAATTAGATATAGCTGAAAATTGCTAGGGGTTTGTTTATAATGAGCGATAATTATTTAGGACTAGATAGCAAAGTGTTCACGCCTGTTAGGTATGTTTTTTATATTTAATAAAAGATGTTTCATTGCTGTTGCCAAGTACTATATAAATGTTAGTCCCCATCATCTTTAATAATATTTTGACGTTCTTTTTAGAAGGTATTCATGAGCATTGATAATTCTTCAGCTGGCACCGCTGTTAAGTATAATAATTTTATTCACCAAATAATCGAAGATGATTTAAATGGCGAAAACGCACCTAAGCAAATAGTGACTAGGTTTCCGCCTGAACCAAATGGCTTTCTACATATCGGGCACGCTAAATCGATCTGCTTAAACTTTGGCGCGGCCAAAAAATATAATGGTGTTTGCAACCTTCGTTTTGATGATACAAACCCTGAAAAAGAAAGCCAAGAATATATAGATGCCATTAAAAAAGATATTACCTGGCTAGGCTTTGAGTGGAATGAGGAAATTAAGTATACCTCTTCATACTTTGATCAGTTATATCTATGGGCTGTGGATTTAATTAATCAGGGTAAGGCCTATGTCTGTGATTTGGATCCTGAAGCGGCACGCCAGTACCGAGGAGACTTTAATACTCCAGGTAAAAACAGCCCGTATAGAGAGCGCACAGTTGCTGAGAACTTAGATCTATTTGCCAGAATGAAAGCGGGTGAATTTGCTGAAGGGCATTGTTCTTTAAGAGCAAAAATTGACATGCAATCAGCTAATATGAATATGCGTGACCCTATGCTTTATCGTATTTTAAATGTGGCTCATCATCAAACAGGTGACAAGTGGTGCATCTATCCTATATACGATTTTGCCCATGGTCAGTCCGATGCTATCGAAGGCGTCACTCATTCAATTTGTACGCTTGAGTTTGAAGGGCACAGACCATTATATGAATGGTTTATTGCTAACTTACCGGTGCCTGCGCTACCTAAACAGTATGAGTTTTCTCGTTTAGAGCTCAATTACACAGTGACAAGTAAGCGTAAATTAAAGCAATTGGTTGATCAGAACATAGTGACAGGTTGGGATGATCCTAGAATGCCAACGATCTCAGGAATGAGACGACGTGGTTTTACCGCTGCTGCGATTAGAAAATTTTGCGAGATGGTTGGTGTGACACGCTCAAACGGCACTGTTGATGTTGGTATGCTAGAATCTGCTGTACGTGATGATCTAGAGCAAAATGCAAAGCGTGCCATGTGCGTTATTGATCCTCTTAAAGTAACATTGATTAACTATGATCAAGTTGAGTACTTAACGCAGCCTGTGCATCCTAAGCTAGATATGGGTGAGCGCAGCTTAGCGTTTAGTAAAACGCTGTATATCGAAAAAGAAGATTTCTCTGAAGATACGACGCTTGGTCGCAAGAAATTTAAACGTTTAGTTATTGGTGATTTTGTCCGATTGAGAGGCGCTTATGTCATTAAAGCTGAGGAGGTTGTCAAGGATGATAAAGGCGATATAGTTGAGGTTAAAGCCAGTATTGTACCAGGTACAGTGGGGGCTAATCCTGATCCTGAGTTTAAACCAAGAGGGGTTATACACTGGGTGAGTGTTGATCATGCAGTAGAGTGTGAGCTGCGCATTTATGATCGTTTATTCACTGATGAGAATCCAGATAAAGACAAAGAAGTGCCTTTTACACAGCTGATCAACCCTAGCTCTCTAGTGGTAATAAAAAAGGCGTATGCAGAGCCTTCTTTAAAGTCAGCAGAAGTTGAAAGTGGTTATCAGTTTGAAAGAACAGGGTATTTTACGGTAGATCCCGATTCAACTGCAGAGTCTTTAGTCTTCAATCAAACCTTAGCGCTACGTGATTCCAAGGCTAAGTAAATAGCTGTGTGCCTACTTCATTTGCTACGGTTAAAGCAGTGAAGTAGGTGTTTTATCAATAAGTATTGATAGTAAGCATAGAGTTTTAGCACGATAAGAAGCGCTAGCATTCAAGCTGTTTTTATAAGCTTAAGCGACACAGCTTTTGTCTTCTAGTTCAGCAACCGTACTTGCGAGCATTTTTGCTAAATCTAGCAAAATCACTAATTTATTTTCATAATAACTAACGCCTTGAACAAATTTTCGATCCTTGTCATCGCTTGTAATACTTGGGGCTCGCTCCATACTTTTTTGTGGGATGTTAATCACTTCATCCGCACTATCAACGACTATGCCAACCACTTCTGTCTCATTGTATTCAACAATAATAATACGAGTGTTTTCATCAGGTTTTGTTGCTTGAAGTGAAAATAGAACACGCGTATCAAGGACACTAACAACATTGCCGCGTAAGTTAATAATACCTCTAACGTATGAGCTTGAGCCGGGAACAGGTGTTATTTCTGAGTATCGAAGCACTTCTTTAACCTGTATCACATCAATAGCAAATAGCTCATCATTTACTTTAAATGTTGCCCACTGGTTAAAGATTATCTCTTCTTGTACAGCGCGAGCTTTAGCAGATTCTTGAGGTGTTTCATTATTGATCATATTCATTATCACCTTTTGTATAGAGCAGCGATGCATGCGGGCACGCTCGTCTTAGATCGTTTGCCGATTTGAAATATTAATATTGGCTGTAGCTAATATCTTGAATGTACTAAAAAATAACATTTATCTAGTCAGTTTAGTTGCGGTTTGTAATATCGGCAAATATTTTATCAAGTGACGGCCTAAAATTAAAAATCAGTTTTTGTCATTAAGATAGTTAGTCTTAGTGCTGCAAATACGGCTTATAAGCAGTTTAGTGGCTTGGGCAGGCCTGCGTATTTTGCTGCCTGTTTGGGCGGGCTTTGAGCAAAAAGCTTCATTAAATAAATACTTCTGCCTTTGTCTTCGCCGTATTTTTTTTTCATTGCTTTAACAAGGGGGCGCATCGCAGGGGAGAGTTCATATTGATGGTAGAACTCCCTAAGAAGCATAATAACTTCCCAGTGCTCTTTAGTGAGTGTTAAATCATCTTCCTTAGCAAGCTCGTTAGCAAGCTCGACAGACCAGTGCGATAAATCGAGTAAATAGCCTTCTTCATCAAAAATACTAATATCTTTGTTCATTTTAAAACCAGCTTATCGTTTTTTTGTATTGGCAGCATAAGTCGACAAAGCCATCGTCATTAATAACATGAAATTGATGGTCGCTGTGTTGTTTAAGTCCGCGTGCCTGGATATCTGCTTCTAATAAAAAGTAGGAAATATTGTCAGTTGTTGCCGCTGTGAATTCACGGTCAACACAAACTAAGACCGCAGATTCTATAAACAAAATAGCGTCGCCTGCCATTAGCGCATTAAAGCAGCGCTGGTAAAGCTGATGGTCAGTAGGGCTCTTGTTAATAATATGTAAGGTGTTCGAGCTGGTCGTGTTGTTTGCATAAGACATTATAAATTTATCACCGTTTTAAATGCTTGAATAAACTGTGCGATCGCATCTTTATCTAATGTTTTACACTTGATCGCTAATGCGTTTGTGCTCAAGTTAAATCGTTCAAGATCTTTGTTTATGACATAGCAGTCTTGAATGTCGTACATTTCTAGTGCTTTGAATGTATTTATAAGATTCTTCTGCGCCAATTGCTCGCTGTTCAGATCACTTTTTATTTGTAATATACCATCATCAATAAACAGAATGCTGACGGGTATATCAAATGCTGAAAACGCCAATCCTATGTCGAGTGTCTCTCTATTGCTGGCACTGTAAAAAGGTGGGTTGCTGATAATTAGTAATACGCTTTGATCGTTATTAGTTGGCAAAAGTAATCATCCTATCACAGTGAATGGCTGCATCAGCTAGTTGCCCTAAGCCTGATAATGAAAAACCGTGTTGTAAATTAGCGCCAGGCTTTTGGTGACGCTTTGCCTCGCTTTCATCAATAACGCCACGTTTAACCGCTGCAGCGATACAAACAACTAAGTCTAATTGGTGCTGTGTTGATAACGCTAGCCATTGTGCTGTTAAATCTTGTTCATCACGCATTGTTACTTTTAGGTTTGAGGCGGTGTGTACGCTATCGCCATAAAAAAAAATTCTATGAATACTGTGGCCTTTCGCTAGTAAACTGCGGGTAAAGCGCAATGCGGTCTGCTCTGCTTGGCTGTTACTTTTTGATGTATATATTAGTAATGAAAAAATCATATAGAGTTCAGCTCTATCATTGATGGCTTAGAAATAAAATGTTTGGCTATTATAAACAAAAACGCCCCACTAAAAAATAGCGAGGCGTCTAGGTGATATTACTAATCGTTAGTCATCGTTTAAAAAGCCAACGATCGATAGCATATGGATAAACATGTTGAAAATATTCATGTACAAGCTCACTGTCGCCATTACATAGTTTTGGTATGTGCCATTTACAATGTTGCCTGTATCATAAAGAATGAAACCAGCCATTAATAATACCACAGCAGCAGAAAATGCTAAGCTCATGCCCGAGATATCAACCCCGAATAAAGGTAGGATAAATAGAGCGAGCATAGCAATGATTAGTATCATTGAGCCGGCGGCTAAAAAACTACCCATGAAGCTGAAGTCTTTTTTGCTTGTTAATACATAAGCAGAGAGGCCAACGAATGTTAGCGCTGTCATGCCTAGAGCAGTAACAACAATTTCACCACCGTTATTCATGCTTAAATAATGGTTTAGAATAGGGCCTAAAGCGAAGCCCCATAGGCCTGTAAATAAGAACGTTAACGGCAGAGCAGAAGCGCTATTTTGGTTTTTGCTAATTGCGTAAAGCACACCCATACCAGCTAAAATACAGCCTAAATAGGCCCAGATGCTGGTGATTTGCATCGCTAGTGAAATACTAGCAGTGATTGCACTGAACAATAAAGTCATAGAAAGTAACATATACGTGTTACGAATGACTTTGTTGGTCTGTAAAATGGAGCGTTCTGAACGGACAGAAGCAGAATTTACATTATTCATATGATTACCTCTATGGTGTAATTAAAAACTAATTAACTAGTATAATGGCGATTTTTTAAAAAAATTCAAGGGTTAAACAGATGGATAATATATCTATTGATATTTTATATGAAGATGATGACATCATTGCGGTCAATAAACCTTCTGGGTTGCTCACTCACCCTAGTTGGTTGACAAAAAAAGGCACTGAAAATTTAGCGACAATGTTAAAATGTTATTTTGATGGTGTGCCTGTACATACCGTTCATCGGTTGGATAGAGCGACGTCTGGGGTTATTTTAGTGGCTAAAAACAAAGAGGTAGCGAAAAGTCTATCGTTACAGTTTGCCGAGCATCAAGTACAAAAAACTTATTATTGTGTTGTGCGTGGCTTTGCGCCTAAGGAGGGGGAAATAAATCACCCTTTACGATATATTGATGATAAAAAAGCAGAGCCATTTGCGACAGCTAATAAAGAGGCGCAAGATGCAATAACTAACTATTCTACACTTGCTAATGTAGAGTTGCCAATAGCGGTTGGCAAATGGCCTGCTGCCCGTTACTCGCTGATTAAAGCGATGCCTAAAACTGGGCGCAAACATCAATTGAGAAGGCATTTTAAACATATTCTGTGCCCTATTGTTGGAGATACGAATTATGGCGAAGGGCGGCACAATAAGCTGTATCGCGATCATTTTAATATCAATCGCTTGTTGCTGATGGCAATAAGTATTCGTTTTGTTCATCCGTCTAGCTTGCAAGAAATGACAATAAAGGCACCGTTATCAGAGCAAGTTAAGGGATTGTTTAATGAGTTTGGCTGGCAGGAATTTACTGTGCTTTAGTGTTTTTTGGCAATGTTTGTGTAATTGTTGTTTGAAACTATAAGTAGTTGGATTCGTATATATAATTGCGTATCCTTTGGATAGGCAGGTTCGGTGGTTTTTGATAGGTTATTAGCCACTTTTTAATAAAGCAAATTAAGAGAAAATCAATGGATAAGATGCAGTCCTTAGCAGATATACTTAAAGATAAGCAATTAATTAACGGCGCAGTTAAAGTGGGTATTATCGGTGCGATGGAGCAGGAGATACAAATTCTACGCGATAGCTTAGTCAATAAACAAAGCCATAAGCTCGCTGGTTTTGATATCTATACAGGTCTGTTAGATGGTGTTGATGTGGTGTTGCTGCAGTCGGGCATAGGTAAAGTAAATGCATCGGTTAGCACGGCGTTAATGCTTCAGCAATTTGCCCCTGATTGCATTATTAATACCGGTTCTGCTGGCGGTTGTGATAAAGATCTTGATGTTGGTGATATTGTGGTTTCATCTGAATTGATTCATCACGATGTCGATGTTAGCGCTTTCGGTTATGAGTTAGGGCAAATGGCACGTATGCCTGTTAGCTACAAACCAGATGAGTTACTAGCAAGTATCGCAAAGCAGTGTATTGAATCTGTTGTTGGCGCTAAGACTGTGCGCGGTTTAATCGCGACAGGAGATACTTTCGTTAGCTCTGCAGATAAAGTTAATGCGATAAAGCAGGCATTCCCTTCAGTTAAGGCCGTGGAAATGGAGGCCGCTGCGATAGCGCAAACATGTTTCTTGTTTGATACGCCTTTTTTAGTCGTTAGAGCCTTATCTGACATTGCCGGTAAATCATCAAATTTATCTTTTGCTGATTTTATTGAAACGGCATCCAAGCATTCTGCTGAAATGGTAAGAGCTATAATTAAGAAACTGACAAGCTAATTTAATCTTTAGTCATGTCAATTTAGATAAATGTTATGTTTATTATCAAATAGAATCCAAGATGAATGAAATAATTATTGATATTCATATTTCAGTTGAAGAATATTTAAGTCGCTATAAAAACCCTCATTGTAATGTAAGTGCCCAGGCTAGAGATGGGCGCAGCATTCAATTTCCCGCTAATATATTACAGCCATTTTTATTGCACGATGGTATCAGGGGGAGCTTTCGGATTAGTTTTGATAATGCCGGCAAGTTTAAAGCTATTAATAGATATTAAAAGACGGCTTGTATGTGTTCAAAATCAGCTGCTGATATCGCTTTGAGGCTATTGTCTAGCAGCTGCTTAAATGACTAGTCTCTTCTTAACTCGTCCTTTATGGCAATAGGAGAGGGGAAGTTTAATAGCACAATGTAAGATGATAATAAGAACGTTAAAATAGCCGTCGCCTGAATAATGTGTGAAGCGTTAGTGCCTATCATTGCTGAGCCAGCCGCTACATAGGCTATTAATAATGAAAACTCACTGGTTTGCCCTAGTCTAAATCCGACCTCCCAAGATAATGAATTCTCTTCTTTTATTCGCAGTAATAAAAACCTAAATATAACCGGCTTAAGTACCACGACTAAGCAGGCGAGTACGATAGCAGGTAATGCAATATCATCGACCAGTGTCAGATTGAAGCTGGCGCCGATTGAAAAGAAAAATAGGATAAGAAAAAAATCACGCAATGGTTTTAAATGAGTGGCTATGTATTGTGATATAGGGCTAGAAGCCAGTGATACACCTGCAATAAACGCCCCCATTTCTGCTGATAGCCCTAACAGTTTAGCACTTTCTGCTACACCTAGGCACCAGCCAATGGCTAACAAGAAAATGTATTCATGAAATTTATCAAAGCGTTGTATTAGCGGTAAAATGATAAATTTTATCATCATAAATGCGCTAAAAGTAAGAATAGGCATGACCACTAATGGTTGTATCATCACTAGAACGCTTTGTTCTGAGCCTGTCTGGCTAGGGTTGATTAAGATTAATACTAAAATGGCTATAATGTCTTGTAGTAATAATAGGCCGACGACTAGCTCGCCAACATGGCGATGATGTAATACAGTAGTGGGTAGTAATTTGATCCCTATAATCGTACTAGAGAACATGAGTGATAGTCCCAGGATAGCAGATTCGATATTAGTTAGATTAAACGCCCAGCCAACAGTGCAACCAATTAAAAAGAAGGCAACAGAGCTGCCAATAGCCACAGAACTCGCTTTTTTAAGCATTGCGATTAGGTGAGAGGGCTGCATGTCTAAGCCAAGTAAAAAAAGTAAGAATATAATGCCGATATGTGAGGTGTCTTCCAGTAAACTGGTGTCGGCAATAAAGCTGTATCCGTAGGGGCCAAGTAGTGCCCCTAGGGCAATGTAAGCGACTAACAAGGGTTGTTTTGTGTACAGGGCTATTGTTGCAAAAAATGCAGCACCTGTAAAAATCAAAAATAAAGAAAAAACAAAAGATTGATCTGCCAATTTACTCTCCCACTAGCAATTTATACAATGTTATTGATTTATAACTATAACTGATGAGAGTGTCAGATGTTAATAATAGCTTGAAAAAAACAATATATACCCCAGATATAGCAATAGCTATCAGCCTTTAAAGAGAAGAGCGGTGACTGCAAATAATAGCTGAATAATTATATACCCTACTAATTTACTCAAGTATAAAAACGGTGTATCCTTATGCTAAATATCCCTTAACATTGTTCCCTAATCAGGCGTTTTGATGATTTATGACTGATGTTTTGTAGATAAAAATTAATTAGCTTATGTACGTATTGATGTACAACTTAAGGTGTTTAAATGAATATAGATGTTACAAAAAGCGCTGAAATGTATCTAGCAGGATTGTTAGAAAAGCAAGAAGTTCCAGGTATTGCTGTGCGCATGTTTGTTACTCAACCAGGAACACCTTATGCTGAAACGTGTTTAGCTTACTGTAAGCCTGAAGAAATAATAGAAGATGATATTATTTTAGAGTTGGAGCACTTGCGCTTCTACTTTGAAAAAAACAGCCTGCAATACCTTGAAGAAGCGGTTGTTGATTATGCTGAAGATAGAATGGGTGGTCAGCTAACGATTAAGGCACCGAACGCTAAAGTGCCTAAAGTATCTGCAGATAGCCCGCTTGAAGAGCAAGTTAACTACATACTTTATACTGAAATTAACCCAGGTTTGGCATCTCATGGCGGTGAGGTCAGTTTAGTCAACTTAATTGAAGAAGAGAACGGTCATATTGCCGTTCTTAAATTTGGTGGCGGTTGTCAAGGCTGCAGTGCTGTAGATATGACACTTAAAGAAGGTGTTGAGAAAAGTCTAATCGCTAAGGTTGCAGGTTTAGTTGGCGTCAGAGATGAAACAGACCATTCAGTGACTGATAATGCCTATTACCAATAAGCTATAGTGTCGCTTTGTCGATACCAGTAGAGGCTTAATCTACTGGTATCTTATTGTTACAAATCTATAGATAAAGCGACACCCTAGAGTTGTAATCAGTAATATAATCCCCATTGTTAAATGAAATGGTTTAGATCATTTTAAATTAGAAAAAATGAGCTATATTTCACATGTTACTAACCGTTTGATTTTTATAAAAATCAATGTAAGTAATAAACAAAACAGCTGCTTTGGGCTGTGAAATCACTTTTTATTTTCACCCAGCATACACACCGTTTAGTACCTCTTTAGTTATTTATATGAGGTATGAAGAGAGGACGTTATTATGGATCAAATAGTAGATTCCAATATTCAAGAAATTGTCACTTTACCTATACTGCCTCTTAGAGATGTTGTGGTATATCCTCATATGGTTATTCCATTATTTGTCGGTCGAGAAAAGTCGATAGAGGCGCTTGAAGCAGCGATGGCTGGTGGCAAAGAAATTTTGCTGCTCGCTCAGCGCAATGCTTCTGATGATGAGCCATTGGCAAAAGACTTGTTCAATATCGGCACGGTGGCCAGTATTTTACAGATGCTTAAATTGCCCGATGGCACTGTTAAAGTGCTAGTTGAGGGTGATAGTAGAGCTAAAGTTAATGACATACTAGAAACTGAAAACTATTATACGGCGCAAATAGAGCCGCTTAATATTGAAATGGCAGAAAAAGCGCAAAGCGAAGTGTATAAGCGTACTGCATTGCAACAGTTTGAAAAATTTGTTCAAGTAAACAAAAAAATACCTGCTGAAGTCTCCACGTCACTACAAAACATAGATGAAGTCGGTCGACTTGCAGATACTATTGCGGCGCATATGTCGTTAAAATTAGTAGAAAAACAAAATATATTAGAGATGTTAGATGATGGTGCTCGCTTAGAGCACTTAATGGCTTTAATGGAAGTTGAGATTGACCTGGTAGAGGTCGAAAAGCGCATCCGAGGCCGTGTTAAAAAGCAAATGGAGAAAAGCCAGCGCGAGTACTATTTGAATGAGCAAATGAAAGCGATTCAAAAAGAACTGGGCGATATGGATGGCAATACCAATAATGATGTCGATGATCTGCAGTTAAAAATAGATCAAGCGGGAATGCCTAAAGAAGCTAAAGACAAAACACTTGCTGAATTTAATAAATTAAAAATGATGTCACCTATGTCTGCAGAGGCTACCGTGGTGCGCAGCTATATTGATTGGATGATTCAGGTGCCGTGGGCAAAGCGCTCTAAACTGCGTAATGACATGGTTCGAGCTGAAGATATTCTTAATCAAGATCATTTCGGTCTAGAGGAAGTAAAAGAGCGAATCCTTGAATATTTGGCCGTTCAGCAACGTGTTAAGAAGTTAAAAGGACCTATTCTCTGCTTGGTTGGGCCTCCAGGTGTTGGTAAAACATCACTGGGTAAATCTATTGCGCGTGCAACTAATCGCAAGTATGTTCGCATGGCTTTAGGTGGAGTGCGTGATGAAGCTGAAGTCAGAGGGCATCGTCGTACCTATATTGGTTCACTACCGGGTAAAATCATTCAAAAAATGGCAAAGGTCGGTGTTAGAAACCCGCTGTTCTTGCTTGATGAAATCGATAAAATGGGCATGGATTCACGTGGCGACCCATCGTCAGCTCTATTAGAGGTGTTGGATCCTGAGCAAAATACTAGCTTTAATGATCACTACTTAGAAGTGGACTACGATTTATCGGATGTCATGTTTGTCTGTACTTCAAACTCAATGAATATCCCAGGCCCGCTACTTGATAGAATGGAAATTATTAGAATTCCTGGCTATACCGAAGATGAAAAGCTCAATATTGCTATTAAGTATCTACTGCCAAAACAGTTGAAACAGCATGGTCTGAAAGAAGACGAAGTAACAATTGAATCAGAGGCTATAGTTGATTTGATTCACTATTATACTCGCGAGGCAGGTGTGCGTTCGCTAGAGCGTGAAATAGCAAAAATTTGTCGTAAAACAGTGAAAGATATCTCGCTGAAAAAAATTGCTAAAGGTCATGTTGTAAATTCAGACAACGTCGACAATTACAGTGGTGTACGCAAATTTAGTTTCGGTTTGTCTGAAAAAGAAAACCTTGTAGGGCAGGTGACTGGCTTAGCTTGGACTTCGGTTGGCGGTGAGTTGTTGAGCATTGAATCAATAGTGGTCGATGGTAAAGGTCGTCAAGTAACCACAGGTTCTCTTGGTGATGTCATGAAAGAGTCTATTCAAGCGGCGATGACCGTGGTGCGCTCAAGAGCGAGCGTGTTGGGGATAGCATCTGATTTTCATGAAAAAAGCGATGTGCATATCCATGTGCCAGAAGGTGCGACACCAAAAGATGGTCCAAGTGCCGGCATCGGTATGTGCACCGCTCTAGTGTCGGCTCTAACGCAGATTCCAGTCGTAGCTGATGTTGCGATGACAGGTGAGATAACGTTACGTGGTCAGGTGTTACCGATCGGTGGCTTGAAAGAAAAGTTATTGGCGGCCCATCGTGGTGGCATTAAAACTGTCATCATTCCACAAGAAAACGAAAAAGATTTAAAAGAGATTCCCGATAATATTAAAGCGGATCTAAAAATCATTCCAGTGAAGTGGATTGATGAAGTGTTAGACATCGCGTTAGCCTATGCGCCCACGCCGATTTCGCCTAGCACAAAAGAAACGCTAACAACAGAGCAAGAAGGTGCAAAAACTCAATCAGGGCAAATAAACACGCATTGATCTGAAAACTAGGCACAATAGGGGTTTCAGAGCTTGACACCCCTTTCTGCATGTTGGTATAAAGTGTTCTGGTATTTATACTGAGTAACAATAACAGAACAACATAATAATTGACTCGATTATACAAAGGGGAAAAATGTGAATAAGTCTGAATTAATTGACGCTATCGCCGCATCTGCTGATATTCCAAAAGCTGCTGCAGGTCGTGCTTTAGATGCTACAATGGCAGCCGTAACAGAAACTTTAACAAAAGGTGAGTCTGTTGCATTGGTAGGTTTTGGTACATTTTCTGTAAAAGAACGTGCTGCCCGTACTGGTCGTAACCCACAAAGTGGTGAGCCAATTGAAATTAAAGCTGCTACATTACCTACGTTCAAGCCAGGTAAAGCTTTAAAAGACGCTGTAAATAAGTAATTTATAAGTTTAAGGAGTGGTAGTTCAGTTGGTTAGAATACCTGCCTGTCACGCAGGGGGTCGCGGGTTCGAGTCCCGTCCATTCCGCCAAATACGAACTGCTTAATCAACTATTTTTGGTTAACGGTTCTTATTTAATAGGCGTATTCTTTTGAATACGCCTTTTTTATGCAATAAGTAAAAAGCAGGATTTAGTGATACATTTAAAGGTCACACTTTAATCGCTAATGACTGTAATCTAGTCAATCTGTTTTTGTTTTTTTGAGGTGTATTCATGCTGCAAGGCATAAGAGATAATTCTAAAGGTGTCATCGCTAAAGTTATCGTTGGCTTTATCGTGTTGACGTTTGCGTTGTTTGGTGTTGAATCTTTAGTGAGTTTAAGTCAGGGCTCAAACGCTCCAGCTACGGTTAATGGCGAAGAGATTTCTGAAGCTGATCTGTTTCAAGCAACTCAGTTACAAAGACGCTCAATTCTTGCTCAAATGGGTGAAAATGCAGACCCAAGTAGTATCGATGAAAATCTACTGAGCGGTATGGTGTTAGACTCTCTGATACAAGAGAAGGCTTTGCTATTAAATGCCCAGGAGAATGATCTGCGAATCTCAGAGGCAATGATAGATGACGTTATTCTAAAGACAGCTGAATTCCAAGTATCAGGTGCTTTCAATGTTGCCCAGTTTGATAATATTATCAGAAATATTGGCTATACGCGTTTTACATACCGTGAGTATGTTAGAAAGAATTTAATACTCGAGCAACAAAGAGCAGCACTGTCTTTGTCGAGCTTTGTTTTACCCTCAGCGGTGAATAAAATTGTTGAGTTAGAAAAACAAACTAGAGACGTTCGTTATTTTGCAATGCCAATTGCAACAGTGCGGGCTTTAACAGAAGTCTCTGATGCTGAAGTCGAAGCTGAGTTTGAAAAGCAAAAAAGTACACTCAAAACGACTGAGCAGGTTGTTGTCGACTATGTTGAGTTGAACATAGCAGATGTCGCTAAATCAATCGATGTTAGCGATGAAGAGATTAATACACAATATCAGCAAGTTGTCGCATCGTTTGAATCACAAGAACAGCGCCAAGCTGCGCATATCTTAGTAGAAGTTAATGATGATGTGAGCGATGAGCAAGCATTAGAAAAAATTAATGGTTTGAGAGCGCGTATCGATCAAGGCGAAGACTTTGCCAGTTTGGCTAAAGAGGCTTCTGATGATTTCGGTAATGCTGAAATCGGCGGTGATTTAGGCTTTGTCTCTAAAGGTGTTTTTGAGCAGTCGATAGAAGATGAGCTGTTTGCTTTAGCTGAAGGTGAGGTTTCTCAAGCAGTAGAGGCTGAGAGCGGTTATCACTTAATCAAAGTATCAAAAGTGATTAAAACTAACCCTGCGACACTCGCTGAATCAAAAGATAAAATTATCAGTGATTTAAAAGAATCTAAAGCTGAAGATCTTTATCTAGAGCATTTTGAAAAATTGACGGATCTTGCATTTATTAGTTCGGATTTAGAGGATATTGCCGCAGAATTGGATTTGCCAATAAAGACTTTGCCAGCATTTGATCGCTCTGGTAATGATGATCCCTTAACTCAAAACTCAAAACTTATTCGCGAAGCGTTTAGTGATGAGTTAATCAAGCAAGAGTTAAACAGTGCTCCTATTGAGATCAGCCGCTCACATGCTGTTGTGTTGAATGTCAAAGAGCATCTTCCTGTTCGCGCTAAAACGTTTGATGAAGTTAAAGATGACTTAAAAGAGCAGTTGTTAACACGTAAGGCATCTGAGCAATTAGAGCAACGTGCCAAACAGGCCATTGTTGATATTAAGCAAACAGGTGATGCCACTGAATCTGCTGCTGACTTTGAGCTGCAAACACAGTTGGGCTTAACGCGCGTTAGTGCCCAAGCGCCTCCTCAGATAGTGCGTAAGGCGTTTACCTTAGCTCAGCCTGTTGAGAGTAAGGTAACAGTTGATACAGCGACGCTAGCGGATGGTAGCTTGGCTATTATTATCTTAGATAAGGTGAATAACGTAAAAGCGGATGAGGCGAGTGAACAGGAATTTGAAGCTTATCAAAATCTGTTATCGAATCGTTTTGGTCAGCAATCTTATCAAGTTTTCCAGCAGCAAGTTTTTGAATCAGCTGAAATAGAAAAACTATAAGTTTTTTGTTTGCATAAAATCTAATAAGGCGCTTTTAACTTTCAGTTATAAGCGCCTTTTCTCAAATTAGTATTATCATTTATCTTGGTAAAACTACCCCCGCATGTTATCTTTTTTATTGTTTATAATCCTTTATTAGCGATGTAGTCATCGTGATCAATGTCATAAGTTGTCTCATCAAATGTATATCGCTAAATTTTAGCTACTCGAGAGCTTGTAATGAAAGAAAAGCACAGTCCTGAATTTGAGTGGATTAATCAGCAGCAAGATACCTCTATCCGCTATTTAGAGCACGGCTACCCTCATGAATTGGTGCGTTGGCATTATCATGAAGAGTATGAGCTGCATCTAATTAAAGAGAGTTCGGGTAAGGTGTTTATTGGCGATTACATTGGCAACTTTAGTGCTAATAGTTTGATTCTAGTGGGCCCAAATTTACCTCATAATTGGATTAGCGATATAAAAAAAGGCGAGCAAATAGCACTCAGAGACTGCGTTATTAACTTCTCTGAAGAGACTGTCAATAAATTAGCTAATGTATTTCCTGAAGCGTTAGATCTCGCTCCGTTTTGGCACAGAGCAAAGCATGGTATTGAGTTTGATTTAGGTGAGCAAAGTGACACCGTTATCGATTTGATTAATCAAATATCGAAGACTAATGGCTTTAATCGGCTGAGTTTGTTTTTAAATGTATTAGCCATACTATCATCACTTAGTCATTACCGAGTATTGAGCTCAACTAATTATGTGCCGATTAAGGATGAGCGCTATCTTGAAAGTTTAAATAAAGTTATCACCTATATTATGGATAACTATGATGCACAAATTAGCCAGGAGGAAGTTGGCCAATACGTGCAAATGAACCCGAGCTACTTCTCCAAATTTTTTAAGAAGGCGACAGGGATTCGCTTCGTAGAATTTGTAAATGGGCTACGCATTAATAAAGCCTGTGAGTTACTAACTCATACAAATACCCCAATAACTGAAATATGTTTTAGTGTCGGTTTTAATAATATTGCTAATTTCAATCGTCGCTTTATAGATTTTAAGCAAATGCGCCCCTCTGAGTATCGTAAGACTTCAGCATTAGATTATTACTAACAAAGAGCGTTAAGCCTATCATTGCTCTAGGGCTGCTATTTATTTAATCGCTAGATATTTAATCACTAGATAGTAGCTCACTTTTTATAGTGATTGCCTGGCATTATTTGGCTTTTTTAGTGAAGTGTTTGGTGGTTTTTTTCATATTATTAAGTATAAAATTGACACCAGATAATAATTAATACTATATTCATCATGTATTTTGTTAAAAAAATATCAAATTATATGTTTTTATAATTCTATTTTTTGTTTTATCTTATTGATTTTTAACGATATAAAATATATTCTGGTTTGTTCTTTGTGATAGCTTCATAATAATTAGGCAAAAAAGTATATGTTTTAAGTTTTTTTGTATTTGTTTCATTGCTGATAACATTGTGTAATGTAGATGTAATAACAATCTGATAATAACTTAATAATGGATATGTTAGACACTAGATACTTTGAATAAGATAAGTACTTTTTTGAAGTTAAGTTTGACGATCAACTCCCTACACAGTTATTAACATTGATTTATGATCGATAGTGATATCTCTTTTATCATTATAAAAAAGCCTGACAACTATATAAAAATACAAATAAAAAATTTAGAGGTTTTATTATGAATATCAAACTTTTAGCTAAAGCTGCTTTAGCATCAAGCATCGCAATGACTACCCTTTCTTACGCGGCAACGACCGTCACTATTGGCACTGTAAATAACGGTGACATGATTAGAATGCAAGGTTTGTCTAAAGCCTTTGAAGAAACTCATCCTGATATTAAGTTAAACTGGGTTGTACTTGAAGAAAATGTACTGCGTCAACGTTTAACGACTGATATTGCCACCAAAGGTGGCCAGTTTGATGTTATGACTATCGGTATGTATGAAGCACCAATTTGGGGTGCTAAAGGTTGGTTATCTGCAATGGATAATTTGCCGGCAGACTATCAAGTAGACGATATATTCCCAGCGATTAAAGATGGCCTATCGCACGATAATACGCTATACGCGCTACCGTTCTATGGTGAGAGTTCGATGACATATTATCGAACAGATCTATTTGAAAAATACGGATTAACCATGCCTGCACAACCAACATGGGATCAAGTGAGAGAGTTCGCTAAAGCAATCCATAAACCGGATGAAGGTCAATACGGTATTTGCTTAAGAGGCAAGGCTGGTTGGGGCGAAAACATGGCGCTAGTATCAACAATTGGTAATACATTTGGTGCTCGCTGGTTTGATGAACAATGGAAATCAGAATTCACAGGTAAAGAATGGACGAGTGCCGTAGCGTTCTATGTCGATTTATTAGGTAATTATGGACCTCCAGGTGCTGCATCTAACGGTTTTAATGAGAACTTAGCGCTTTTTAACAGTGGCAAATGTGGGATGTGGGTAGATGCTACTGTCGCCGGTGCATTCGTTACTGATGAGTCGCAAAGTAAAGTAGCAGATAAGGTAGGCTTTACTCTAGCTCCTCAGCAAGTGTCTACTAAAGGCGCAGGTTGGTTATGGGCTTGGGGGTTGGCAGTACCAGGTACATCTGATGCTGTTAAAGAAGCAAAAGAGTTCGTACTTTGGGCAACATCACAGGAATATAGCGATTTAGTGGCTAAAACGAGTGGTATTGCCACTATCCCACCAGGGACACGTAAATCTACTTATGCCAATGCTGAGTATATTGCAGCAGCACCTTTTGCTAGTAAAACATTAGAGGCTATGCAAGCAGCTGATGCAAATGATTCAACAGTTAAACCTAAGCCTTATACTGGTGTACAGTTCGCGGCTATCCCTGAATTTCAGTCAATTGCCTCACAGGTAGGTAAGTTTGTTTCAGGTGCGCTTGCAGGTTCAATGACTGTAGAAGAAGCAATGAAAAATGCTGAAAAAGTATCTAATAGAGAAATGAAAAGAGCGCGTTATTTTAAATAACCACAGCAATTGAAATAAATAGATTCAACATTATGTAGATTGCAGTAAAGATGGGATATCAATCTCCCTATAGGCAGCTGAATATCAATTCAGTTGCCTTCTTTAAACTACTTTTATAATCCGATTTATTATTCCAATACTAGATTATACTGACTAAGTAAATTTAATAGCCCCAGTATAATAACTACTTCACAAAGATTTTTTAACAATAGAGGTGACCATTTTGACTTTAACCAAATTAAAGCAAAAGGCTTCTTTTTTCCTAGTATCGCCTTCTGTCGTACTACTATTGATATGGATGATTGTACCCTTATCAATGACCATCTATTTTTCAACAATACGATATAGCCTGTTATATCCAGATGATAATGGTTTTGTCGGTCTTGAAAACTTTGAGTTTTTTATGGATGATCCCGGTTTTCTCCCTGGTATGGCTAACACCGGTATTTTAGTCGGCTCAACACTGCTGATTACTACCGTGTTGGGAGTGCTGATTTCGGTGTTAGTGAATAAGCCGTTTTGGGGCAGGGGAATCGTCAGAATCATGCTGATTTCACCTTTCTTCATTATGCCAACAGTTAATGCTTTGGTTTGGAAAAACTTATTGTTACACCCAGTGTCTGGGGTGTTTGCCGCAATATGGACATTTTTTGGGGCACAGCCGATAGATTGGTTAACACAATATCCGATGTTATCAATCATTATGATTGTCTCTTGGCAGTGGCTTCCCTTTGCAATATTGATATTAATGACAGCATTACAGTCACTAGATCAAGAGCAGCAAGAGGCAGCTAAATTAGATGGCGCCGGCCCCATTGCTATTTTTAGGTACCTAACACTGCCGCATTTATCCAGACCTATTGCTGTTGTGATCATGATAGAAACCATCTTCCTACTATCAATATTTGCAGAGATATTTACGACGACAGGTGGTGGCCCAGGTTATGAGACAACGAACTTAGCGTACTTAATATATAGCCAAGCACTATTACAATATGATGTTGGTCTTGCATCTGCTGGTGGCTTAATTGCTGTGTTACTTGCCAATATTGCCGCGTTCTTCTTAGTGCGTATGGTCGGCAAGAACATGACGGATTCTTAGGGAGCATATAATGTTAAATATACTACGTAGTCAGTCTTTTAATCGCTTTGTTATCGGCAGTTTTTCTTGGCTTGTTGCCCTGCTGGTTTTCTTCCCTATTTTTTGGATGATTCTGACCAGCTTTAAAACAGAAATTGATGCCTTTGCGACACCGCCAACGCTATTTTTCACACCAACATTAGAAAACTATACGTTGATTAACGAGCGAAGCGATTACTTTCACTTTGCTTGGAACTCGGTGGTTACATCTGTAGGTTCGACCATTATCGGTATGATGATCGCTGTACCAGCCGCTTATTCAATGGCCTTTTTTGAAACAAAAAGAACAAAATCAACATTGCTTTGGATGTTATCGACAAAAATGTTGCCACCGGTTGGTGTATTAGTACCCATTTATTTGCTGTTTAAAGATTTTGCTTTACTGGATACTAAAATAGGGCTGGTGATTATATTTACTATGATCAACTTACCTATCATGGTGTGGATGACTTATACCTACTTCAAAGAAATTCCAAAAGAAGTTTTAGAAGCAGGGCGTATGGATGGCGCCAGTTTTTTACAAGAAATATTTAAAATTTTACTGCCAATGAGTAAAGGCGGGTTAGCAGCAACAGTACTATTGTCTCTAATATTTAGTTGGAATGAGGCATTCTGGTCGCTTAACTTAACAGCATCTGAGGCCGCACCACTGTCTGCTTTAGTTGCATCTTACTCAAGCCCTGAAGGTTTATTCTGGGCGAAATTATCTGCTGTATCGACATTAGCTTGTGCCCCTATTTTGATCTTTGGTTGGGCATGTCAAAAGCAGTTGGTTCGTGGTTTATCTTTCGGCGCAGTCAAATAATAAAGGAAATACTATGTCTAATTTAACGATTAAAAATTTACGTAAATCTTACGGCCCAGTCGAAATTTTAAAAGGTATCGATTTAGAGATTCTAGATAAAGAGTTTGTTGTGTTTGTTGGGCCATCTGGGTGTGGCAAGTCAACATTACTGAGAACAATAGCTGGGTTGGAAGAGGCGAGCAGCGGTAATATTTTACTTGATGAAAAAGATATTACTAAGGCGGCACCTGCTAAACGCGATTTAGCGATGGTTTTCCAAAGTTATGCGCTTTACCCGCACATGACCGTTCGTGAGAATATGTCCTTTGCTTTGAAATTAGCGAAAGTAGATAAGGCCGAAATTGAGAGCAAGGTAAACGAAGCTGCTAAAATCTTAAAGCTGGATTCACTGCTTGATCGTAAACCTAAAGCGTTATCTGGTGGCCAGCGTCAAAGGGTTGCTATTGGTCGCTCGATTGTTCGTAAGCCTAAAATATTCTTATTTGATGAGCCGCTGTCTAACTTAGATGCCGCGCTGCGTGTCAATATGCGACTGGAACTATCTAGACTTC
Source organism: Gammaproteobacteria bacterium AS21 (assembly GCA_038900335.1). Classification (GTDB taxonomy): domain Bacteria; phylum Pseudomonadota; class Gammaproteobacteria; order Pseudomonadales; family Balneatricaceae; genus Rs1. The sequence goes on from JBBMRB010000004.1 coordinate 185,348, forward strand.
ATCAAGATCTTAAAGCCACTATGTTATACGTTACTCATGATCAAGTAGAGGCGATGACGTTAGCCGATAAAGTGGTTATTTTAAATAACGGCATTATCGAGCAGGTAGGCTCACCTCTTGAGCTTTATGAAAAACCTAAAAATATGTTTGTAGCAGGTTTTATGGGGATGCCGAAAATGAGCTTTCTTGAGGTTACCGTATTTAGCTCAGGTGATGAAGGGTTAACCCTTGAATTTGTAAACGGTGTGAAGATCACTTTAGCAAGAACTGATCTTAAGCTAAATAAAGGGGAGCGTTTAACGCTAGGAATACGCCCTGAGCATATCAGTTTATGTGATACTCAAGATAGCGACTTTAATGTCACTTTGGATATATCTGAACAACTAGGTAGTGAGTCTTTTGCTTATTTGAAAACAGATGCCGGGGAAGCGTTAACGGTACGAGTTGATGGTGAACAAAAACTACCAGCGTTTCAAAGCCGCTTAGGCCTAGTTATAAACCCTGAAAAATGTCATTTATTTAACGCTCAGAGTTTAGCGATATAGCCCTTAAAGCTAGCAAATTCATTTTTAAAAAAACATAGACAACCACAAACCTTCATTCATTCATTCATTCATTCATTCTAATGAGTATAGGTTTGTGTGGCTGATTTTTGGCTTTTAAAAGTGCTATTTGTAAGTTTTAAAATTGTTATATGAATAAAAATATTGTTCTAGTGCATTGTTTTTTAAGCTTTAGTTTGAAATTTTAGCCAAAAGGTTTCGTCATGAAATTAAATACTAGTAATTTATCGAAAATAGCGTCATTAGCAAAAATAATAACACCTAATTATGATCGAGATCAGGTCCGTCAAGGTATAGTTCATATCGGCGTTGGTGGCTTTCATCGTGCACACTTAGCTTTATATATTGAAAAACTATTAAATTTAGGTGCGAACCAGGATTGGGGCATATGCGGTGTTGGCTTATTAGCGCAAGATAGTGCAATGCAGCAGATGTTAGTAGAACAAGATTTTTTATATACCTTAGTCGAGTTGCAAGACACTGATGATACTGAGACGCAAATCATCGGCTCAATTGGTGATTTTATTTTAGCCGACCAAGAAAAGAACCGACTTATAGATAAACTACTCAGTGATGATACAAAAATAGTGTCGCTGACGATAACAGAAGGTGGTTATTGCATCGATGATAGTACGGGTGAATTTGATCCCTCTATTGCACAAATTCAACAAGATCTTAACAATCCGCAAAACCCCAATACTATCTTTGGCTACCTAACACTCGCGCTTAAAAAGAGAAAAGAGGCGGGGCAAAAAGCATTTACTATTATGTCATGCGATAACCTGCCACATAATGGCGATATTACCAAAAAAGTGTTATTGAGTTTTAGTCGCTTAATTGATCCACAATTAAGTGAATGGATTGCTCACAATGTTAGCTTTCCCAACTCGATGGTTGATCGTATTACGCCTGCCACCAGTGCTGATCATAAAAGATTTTTACTTGAGAAAACAGGTATTGAAGATAGCTGGCCGGTTGTTTGTGAGCCTTTTACTCAATGGGTTGTGGAAGATAACTTCTGTAATGGTAGACCGGACTTTGAAAAAGTCGGCGTTCAATTTACCGATAATGTTGGCGCATTTGAAGCCATGAAAATTGGTTTGTTAAATGGCAGCCATTTAATGCTGGCATGCACGGGTATTTTATTGGGATATGAGTTTGCTCATCAAACAATGCAAGATTCATCTTTGCGTCGCTATGTGCGTCAATTTATGGATAACGATGTTACCCCAAGACTGGATGAAATTGTAGGTGTCGATTTTGAAGAATATAAAAACACACTGATTTTTCGCTTTGCAAATGTAGAAATTTGCGATCAATTATTACGTATAGCCTCTGACTCATGTGCAAAGTATCCAAAGTTTATTCTGCCGACACTACAGTGGTTAATTGCCCACAATAAACCGCTTGATAGAATCGCTTTAATGACTGCAGCTTGGATAAAATGTGTAACAGGTGCACTTAATGGTGACACAGCCATTCCTAATATTGTTGATCCAAAGCAAGATGTGCTTGTACAAGCTGTCAGTAAAGATAGTAAAACGGTAGAGAATTTTCTGGCGATAGAGGATGTATTTGGTAGCCATATAGCCCAAAACCCACAGTTCGTTGAGCTAGTAACACTCAAGTTGGAGCAAATTGAAACGTTAGGTATGAAAGAGGCGCTTGTGCTCACAGTGTCCTGTTAACACTGTGCACTTAATAAACCGTTAGATTGTAGCCAATCCAACGGTTTTATTGCTTTTTAATGGCTGATACTCGCTAGCAATTCAAAGAACTTAGGTAGCGTTTTTGCAGTACATCCAGGGTCATTAATGGTCACAGCAGTATCACTAAGTGCCACTAGAGAGAAACACATCGCAATACGATGATCATCGTAGGTATCAATTGCAGCATGCTTTAGCTCGTTCGTTGGCGTGACTTCAATAAAATCATGTCCTTCTACAACGTGTGCACCTAGTTTTCTCAGCTCTGTTGCCATAGCAGTTAAGCGATCTGTTTCCTTTACTCGCCAGTTGTAAATATTACGTATTGCCGTAGTGCCTTGTGCAAATAAAGCAGTGGTGGCAATAGTCATGGCTGCATCAGGTATGTGGTTTAAATCCAAATCAACCGCTTTTAAAGGGTGCTGGCGAGACACTTCAATATACGTTGGCCCATAAGTTACTTTAGCACCCATCTGCTCTAAAACCTTGGCAAAGAGCTTATCACCTTGTACGCTGAGCTCACCGACACCGTTAACTCGTACCGTACCGCCTTTAATTGCAGCAGCAGCGAGAAAATACGAAGCAGAAGATGCATCGCCCTCTACCATGATAGCGCCAGGTGATTGATAACTTTGTCCGCTGCGAACAGTAAATTTCTGGTAATTATCGTTAACGACTTCGATACCAAATGCTGACATTACATCTAAGGTGATATCGATATAGGGCTTAGAGACGAGCTCGCCGTCAACGATGATATGTAAGTCTTGTTGCGCAAACGGAGCTGACATTAATAGTGCTGTTAGAAATTGGCTTGAAATACTGCCTTTAATGGTTACCTCACCGCCGCGCAAGCCTGTACCGGTTATTTTTAAAGGCGGATAGTTTTCATCTTTTAAATATTCTATTTGAGCACCTAGTTGGCGCAGGGCGTCAACTAAATCACCAATAGGCCGCTCGTACATGCGAGGATCACCTGTCAATTCATAATCGCCACCACCGACACATAATGCAGCGGTAATTGGTCGCATTGCAGTGCCTGCATTACCTAAAAATAATTGTGTATTAGCGCTTGAAAAACTACCACCTAAGCCCTGGACAGTACAGGTCGTTTTATCATCACTAAGCTGGTATTGAACACCAAGTAGAGTAAGGGACTCAAGCATCCTGCGAATATCATCACTGTCTAATAAATTAGTAATAATAGTCTCACCGTTAGCTAGTGCGGCAAGTAATAGAATACGATTAGATAAACTTTTAGAGCCAGGTATTTGGACTGTTCCATCAACCTTGGCGATTGGCTGTAGCGTGAGGCTTTGCATCTTATCTCCGACTAGGTACTGTGTATTATTGTTAGCAGTATATAAAAATAAATTTGAGCAGCTAAATTACATGGGATTTTAGCCGAGGTCGAGAGCTAATTAGCCTATGTTAATAGATAGCGCTTAATTGTCGTCAGTAAAGGTATATTGTGTATGAATTAATGCCGTTATTATGTTATTTTGCTGCGTTTTTTTGATCAATTATTGGTAGTTAACAATCAACAGTTAATGTGTCTTATGTCTATGCCATTATCTGTTTGTCAGGCGCTGGTGACAATAAATTGACCTCGGCTGTCGTTAATCCTAGCGATATAGATTTAATCATAACTTACTAGAGAAATAAGATGTTTTGCGGATTTGATTACGGTACTTCAAACTGTGCTGTTGGCATTGTTGATAAACAGAGAAATAACACCAAATTATTACCTTTAGAAGGGGAGCATTATTTTTTACCTTCATGTGTGTATGCCTTAGGACGTGAACTTATTTGTGAACAAGTGGCGCTAAATATTGGCAATAAAACGAGCCAGCAAACATATTTGCAAGATAGAGCGGCGGTATTGCAACAGGCCGCTAAATTTCGTCGCGATGAAAGCATAGGTAGTGATGAGCAGAGTATATATTACGGACGAGCGGCATTTTCTGAATATTTCTCGCTACCTGATGAAGGTTATTTTGTTAAATCAGCAAAATCTTTTTTAGGGGTCAGTGGTGTTAGAGCTGAGTTCATCAATTTCTTTGAAGATATCGTCACCTTAATGATGATGCAAATAAAACAACGTGCTGAGCAATCAAGTGAGGCACACTTAACAAGTACTGTGATTGGCAGGCCTGTTAACTTTCAAGGTATTAATACCGAAAAAAGTAACACCCAAGCGTTAAATATTTTAACTAACTCTGCTAAAAAAGCAGGCTTTAAAGACGTGGAGTTTTTGTACGAGCCGATTGCAGCGGGGCTAGATTTTGAGAGGCAGCTTAGCGACAATAAAAAAGTTTTAGTTGTGGATATAGGTGGCGGTACCAGCGATTGCGCGATGGTTTGTATGGGCCCTGATCATATCAATAAAGCAGATAGATACCAGGATTTTATCGGTCACAGTGGTGAACGTATCGGCGGTAACGACTTTGATATTCATTTGGCAGCTCACAGCTTAATGCCACACTTAGGTATGAAATCTAACTTAAAAGCAGGGTTGCCAATGCCGACCCAGATCTTTTGGGATGCAGTCAGTACTAACGATGTTGGCGCGCAAGCGACGTTTTATTCACTGCAAACATCACTGCAGCTAAAACAGTTATTAATCGATACCAGTGAGCCTGAGCTGTTAAAGCGTTTGATTAATATCCGCAATAAAAAACAGAATCAACAGATAGTACGACGCTCAGAAGAGTCAAAAATAGCACTCTCAGAACAAATAACCGTTGATGCATCACTTAGCTTTATCGAGCAAGAATTAAGTGCAGGTATCCATTTAGACGATATGCGCGCTGCTGCACGAAGGCCTTTACAAAAAATAGTTAACTTAATGCGTGAGGCTGTTAATCAAGCGAATGTGCAACCGGATATTATTTATATAACCGGCGGGTCTGCAAAGTCACCTATCGTTAGAGAAGCGGTGCAGCATCATTTTGGCGACATTGAAGTAGTCGATGGAGATCACTTTGGCAGTGTCGCTAATGGCCTAACCTTGTGGTCACAAAAATTGTTTAGCTAGGGGTGCGAGGAATCCTCTAATCTTTAATGAGTAGTAATAACTCTTCAATCAAGGCTTTGTTTTCACCCTCTAAAGAGTAGGCGGCATAGGCATGCATAGGAATAGACGGTGCATCCATTACTTTGTATAACTTGCCAGCAGCAATTGCTGGCTCAACCATCCTCTTAGGTAAGTAGGCAGCGCCACCGGCATTTAATATCAGCTCAAGTGCTATCCTGGCGCTATTTACCCTTACAGTTGCTAGCGGTCTATCGATAAAGTGGGATTCGTGTAGCTCGTTAAATGTCGTACCCCATTCAACCCTGATATAGCCCTCAGACATAGCTTTTACAGTGTTGTTGTCTGCTTTGTTTGACACTAAAACCAAAGTGATATCTTGTATTTGTTTGATTTTCATATCTTGTATTTTTGGCTTTTCGTATAAAAAACCGATATCAATTTGCCCTCTATCAAGTTTTTCAACTACTCGTAATGGTGTACTTTCCTCTGCTCTTAAACCTAGTTCAGGCTGGTTCTTATAGAGTAAATTCAACCAATCCTGCAAAAAAATATCCCACAAGCTTGATGGGCCTGCGATAACTAAACGTTTAGTAAGCAGCTTAGACAAAGCAACTTCTTCATACGCCCTCTCCCAAGCGTTGAGGATAAATTTAGCGTGCGTTATTAAGCGCTCCCCGGCAGGCGTTACTATGACTTTTTGATGGTTGCGTATTAATAAGCTTAGGCCAATTGAGTCTTCAAGTTGGCGAATACGTGTGCTGATAGTAGAGGGGGCAACATGTAAGTTTTCAGCAGCTTTGGCAAAGTGGCGAGTGCGAGTGACCTCTAAAAACGTTTTTAATAATAAAGTATCCATAATAGTGACTCAGTCTTGGTTGGTCTTATAAAGATGATTTTAAAAAAATGCTAATATTGTGGCTATGGTGTGGGTGCTTGGCAATTAAAAAATTTAAAATAATTTAATGATAGAATATATTTCATGTTCGGTATAATCAAATTTCATGTGCATTTTATTTCGTTTTAAAGAATGCTATAAACTCACTAGAATAATAACAGCGCCTATAAATTGTTTAAACACTAGTGTCAGAGAATTGATTTTATTGGTATTCTTAAATCATTCCTACAATAGCGATGGCACAAATTTATATATTAATTTTTTATTATATTGTTACTTTAAGGCTTCTATTTAATGTCTGAAACTAAAAGTTCTGATTTGCCAGCAGCGGATGATGACTCTTTACTAGCTGAGCAAAAAAATCTAGAAAAAACCACACCAACCACTTTTAATAAGGAGGTAATAAAAAAAATAATTAGCGGTGTCTTTTTTGTCGTCTTATCATTAGCCATTAGTTTTATTGTACCTAGTGTGCAAATAGCTTGGGTTGTCTCAGTTCTGTTAATTACAATCTATTTATTTGCCTTTGAGGTAGTACGCATTGATATTGCAGCTATTTGCGTTATGGTCTTCTTAGGCTTAACTTCAATGCTAGCACCTCTTTTAGGGCTAGAAGAAGGGCTGGTGGATCCTCAGCATTTGTTTGTCGGCTTCTCATCAAATGCAGTTATTTCTATCATAGCTGTCATGATCATTGGTGCAGGCTTAGATAAAACCGGATTAATGGGCTCTGTCGCTCAAGCTATTTTAAAATTAGGCGGTAAATCAGAAAAGCGCATAATTCCTATCATCTCGGGGGCGGTTGGGGTTATTTCCAGTTTTATGCAAAATGTGGGTGCTGCCGCTTTATTCATCCCTGTTGTCAGTCGTATTAGTGCGAGGGCAAATCTGCCAATGAGCCGATTATTAATGCCGATGGGGTTTTGCGCTATATTAGGTGGCACCATGACCATGATTGGCTCCAGCCCATTAATATTGCTAAATGATCTAATTAGTGCATCAAACCTGACCTTACCTGCTGATAAACAAATGCAAATGTGGGGGCTGTTCTCAGTTACCCCAGTGGGCATTTGTTTGATTGCGGTAGGTATTGCTTACTTTGTGGTACTCGGTCGTTATGTGTTACCTAAACATGAAGAGCAAGAATCTGAATCAACATCGCCGATGGCTTATTTTAAAGAAACATATGGCCTAGATTATGGTTTGATAGAAGTGTTAGTGCCCTCTGATAGTGATTTAGTGGGAATGACACTGCAGTCAATGGAGTCGCCAAATGGTGTGCGGGTGATAGCCGCTCAGTTCCCTAACGGTAGTTTGCGCATAGGCCCAGGTGGTCTAGATAGAAATGTCGGTATTGAATCAAATACAGTGCTAGGAGTGATGGGTACACCTTCACAGTTAAGCCAGTTTTATACCAAGTTTGCATTACAATTAAGACCTGAAATGAACTCATTTTCCGATGCACTAAGCTCGCAAAAAGCCGGTATTGCCGAGGTTGTGGTTCCGCCTGGTTCAAACTTAATTGGTAAATCAGCTATTGAAATACGCCTGCGTAACTCTACCGGTATGTCGCTCATGGGCTTGCACAGAGCAGGGGAGACTATTCAAGCCGGTGATAATGTACGCGCAATTGAGTTCCAGGCAGGTGATACTTTAATTTGTCACACTACTTGGCAAGCTCTATCAAGATTAGAGGGTAATCGTAATTATATTGTCGTCAATAAAGATTATCCAATAGAAGAGCTGCGCCCGCACAAAGTAGGTTGGGCACTGACCTTTTTTACTATTGCTATTAGTATGGTGCTGTTTACGGACATTCGTTTATCCATTGCTTTATTAACTGGCGCATTGGGGATGGTGATGACAAATGTCATTAGTATTGATGAGGCCTATAAGGCTGTTAGTTGGAAAACCGTCTTCTTATTGGCCAGTTTAATTCCTTTAGGTATGGCTGTGGAGTCCAGCGGTACCGCGGCGTGGATAGCCAGTAATACCTTGATATTGTTAGATGGAGTGCCTATTTGGGGGCTGCAACTAGCGGTTGCTATACTAGCTACTTTCTTCTCTTTGGTAATGTCAAACGTTGGCGCGACAGTGTTGTTGGTACCCTTAGCTATAAATATCGCACTGGGTGCAGGTGGTAACCCAGCTGTTTTTGCTCTGATTGTCGCCCTGGCTACATCCAATGCCTTTATCATACCGACTCATCAAGTAAATGCGTTAATTATGGGGCCAGGTGGCTATAAAGTGGTCGATTTTTTACGTGCTGGTGGGATAATGTCGATTCTGTTTTTAGTCGTACTTATCGCTGTGATCAATCTTTTTTATTAATTTAGTTTTTTTGTAAAATAATAGAGCAACGGGCAACACAGTGCTTAATTAAAGAGCTAATTTTTATTTTAATTAACCACTAATTTATTGATAATAAAGCTTAATCATAAAATCATAGGCGATGATGATTAAGCTAAGTAAGCTTACTTGTGATTAATATTAACCACAAAACTGTTTTATTATCGCTGTGTTAAGCCTAAACCGGCCAGTTAAAATACTAGCTTTTTGGGTTATGGCTCGTTATTATTCGCCTCCATTTTTAAATTATTAAAATACAATAGTATTTAGTTTTATGTTATTACTAATGCATATTGTATTAAATCAAAAGGTCTAGAATTATGCCAACAGCAAGTGCGCGTCATTTATTAGTTTCTACAGAAGAGCAATGCCTAGAAATAAAAGAAAAAATCGAAGCTGGTGCAAGTTTTGCTGATATGGCAAAAGAGCACTCTTCATGCCCATCAGGCGGAAACGGTGGTGATTTAGGTTCTTTCAGCAAAGGTCAAATGGTTCCTGAATTTGATAAAGTTGTTTTCCAAGATGCTTTAAATGTTGTTCACGGACCTGTTAAAACTCAGTTCGGCTACCATCTACTAGAAACAACAGAGCGTCAAGACTAGTACTTGCTCTATTGTCACCTATGTGATTAATATAGGTTATAAGCATCTAATATTATTGCGATGATATTAGATGCTATATTGTTAACAGTAGCTTGTTTAGTGCTGCTTCTGCTTGTCTTGCTGCCGATTTATCATGTTGTACTAACGCAGTTGTAATACACCCTTCTTTAAGTAAGCACACGGTATCGGTGATAAAGTCGATATTGTCATTATCTATCTGTAATTTATTTACATAGTTATTAATTAGTGACCTGACTTGTTTCTTGTGTTGTTGGCAAGCTTGATTAATATCACTGTTTTGCTGTTTGAACTCGGCGGCGACATTAATAAAAAAACAGCCGTAAAAAGCACCTAATGTCACTGATTTGTCATTAAACCAGCGATCTAACGCCTTAAATAAAGCAGACAGAGCGAGTGTCGGGCTTGTTTGCTTAGCCATTGCCTGTTTCATCCATGTGAGAAAAATGTCATCACGATATTCTAAAGTGCTGATCACTAGCAGCTCTTTTGAGGAGAAGTGATGGTACAGTGTCTTTTTAGCGACTTTTGATTCTTTAATAATCTCATTGATACCGACGGCATGAATTCCTTTTTGTGCGAATAGCTTAAATGCTGTTTGTGTTATTATCTGTTTTTTATCAACCACGATATTAAATCCCTTTATTAGCAAACCTCAAAGACACAACATTACAATTAAGCCTAAATATTGCCTTATTTATAACTTAAATCATAACGCATATTGACAAGGTAGACAAACCTGTCTATTTTGTAGACCGATTTGTCTACTTTGTGTAACGTTGAATAGGAAATACCATGTCGCAAATATATCCCTCAATCCGTGCTGGTGTTGGAGCAAGCATTGCAATTGCAGTACTCGCCTATTTAGATCAATTTGTTAATGGTAGTATCTGGCTTATGGCGCCATTTGGTGCCAGTACAGTATTAGTTTTCGCTTTGCCAAATAGCCCTTTAGCTCAACCAAAAAATGTTATTTTTGGCCATTTATTAACGGCGGCTGTCGGTTTGTTTTTTGTACAATTTGTCGGTGTTTATCCTTGGTCTCTAGCGTTGGCCACTGGAATATCAGTCACTTTGATGCTGCTAACTAACACAACGCATCCACCTGCGGGAGCTAATCCCATTCTTGTTATGTTATTGAACCCAGGGTGGGGCTTTCTAATGACACCAGTATTAATCGGCGCTGTAGTGATTGCAGCTATTGGCTATGTTTATAACAAACAATATAAGAGCTAGTTATTTACGTGCGCTTAGAGACGCTCGTCTTTAAAATAACAGTGACATTACCTTAAAGAAGAGCGAGTAGGGTATTAACGATGAATATACGGTATTTAATGGCTATTATTGGTTATGTTTTGCTCAAAACCTGAAAGTACATTAAAAACATTTTGGCCGATCGGGCCAACATCATAGCCACCCTCCATTAAAAATACGCTGGGTAGTTCTAAGTTGGCAATGAGCTTGCCCATGATCAGATAATCAGCAGTTGTTAATTTAAAACTAGAGATTGGATCATCTATAAAGGTATCGACCCCTAAAGGAATGATCAGTATATCAGCGTCGTATTCTTTTATTTCATCGCTAGCGATCGCAAAAGCCTGTTGCCATTCAAGCATAGTGATGCCGTTGGGCAAAGGTAAGTTTAAATTATAGCCAAGGCCCTCACCTTCACCTAACTCATTGCTATAGCCTAAGTAGTAAGGGAAGTTGCTGCTAGGGTCTCCATGAATTGATATATGCAAAACATCGTCACGTTCATAAAAAATATCTTGAGTGCCATTACCGTGATGAAAATCTACATCGATAATAGCGACCTTTTTAGCGCCGTTATCCAGTGCGAACTGCGCGGCGATAGCTGCATTATTGAGAAAACAATAACCACCATAACTAGCACTATGTGCATGATGACCTGGGGGCCTTGATAAACTAAAAGCAAATCGTTGCTGGTCATTAATCACTGAATTAACAGCGCTTATCGCGGTTTGCGCGCCTTTGTAGGCTGCTTGCCAAGTACCCGCCATGATCGGCGTGTCACTAGAAAAGGCATAATTACCAACTTTAGCAATCACTTGGTTATGCGCTATTCGTTTAAGGCCAGGCACCGGCCAAATATAAGGAATGACATCGCCTTGGTTGCCACTGGCTAGCCATTGATCATAGATAGTTTGTAGAAACTCAACATATTTAGGGTCATGTATCGCTAATATTGGCGCTAAACCAAAGTCAGTGGGTTTAAAAAAATGCGATATATTATTCTCTTTAAAAGCACGAATAATATTAGTAAGTCTGTCTGGCTTTTCAAAGCAAGGGACAAGTTTGCCATGGTGCATTTCTGCGCTGCCACAATGTAGCGCATAATCATCGTTTAAAAATATATTCATACATATGCCTTAAAATATCTAAGATTAAAAAAGCGATAACAATCACTAGTTAACTATATAAAAAGTATCAGTAAGTAGTTGTTTGTTCTATCTTGTATCATGAAAAAAGGTGGTTATAAACTAAAGATTAACGGCGCTGCTAAATACGCGGTACAATAGTTTTGCCTGCCAATAATGACGCTCTTATTGCCAGCTGATAATAATACTAATTTACAAAGAGGTTTTATGATTACTTTTTTATATGCAGCCATATTGGCGCTATTACTTATTTGGCTTATCATCAAGGTTGTCAAAGCGCGTTTGGCAAATCAAGTAAAGCTAGGTGATGGTGGTGTAGAGGAGCTGATTAGCGCAAGATCCGCTCATAGCAATGCTTGTGAAACGATCCCGATAACGCTTATTCTTTTGTTGGGCCTAGAGTTTAATGGCGCGTCTGTTTTACTGATTCACTTGTGCGCTATCGTTTTTGTGATAGCAAGAATATTACATGCGCAGGGGGTGCTCACAGATATATTAAAAATTAGAAAGCTGGGCATGCAATTAACATTATTGATAATGCTTGCTTTAGTCGTGCTCAATATTGTCTATCTTCCCTATGATCAGTTACTGCCATAAAACAGCACCAGTAATAGATAATAATATAAAGGGGGTGTTTTGGTGATTAGTTGTGAAATGTATGACTCTATAGAGATTGTTTGTCTATTTAAGTACCCGATTGAAATACATTTGAAATCAGGGGAAATCGTCACGGCGATTGGCCAAGACACCAGGCTAAACGATGCAAGGCAAGAATGCATTGTCGTTAATAGGCTTAATAGTGAAAAAAAACAGAGTACTGAATTGATCGAACTTGATTGCATAGTGCAATTATCTATATTGCAAGATAACCCCCATTTTCAAACGATTTCCTGTCGTTGAGTGTTTTGCATACCTAAAAGCTAATAAGGGTGGCAAAGCTTTAGCCTATATTGTTGATAGTGCTAGCAACAGCCATAAAATCAATACAGTTATTGAAAAACTAAGCGTAATCTAAAAGCTGATTTGCTAGACTTTAGCTAGATATTAACAAAGAACATTTTTAACTAATAATCACCTAATATATTAAAGATTCTCATCATCAGCTAGCTATTGCCTTAAGAGCAGGCTGATGATGACTTTATGGTTTACTGATGTTTTATATAAACACTGAGAGATATTAATGACCAAGCTAAGTGTAAATTTAAATAAAATTGCTTTATTACGTAACTCTAGAGGACGTGATTTTCCTAATGTCGTTAATTTTGCTAGCAAATTTATAGCACGTGGAGTGCAGGGTGTTACGGTGCACCCTAGGCAGGATGAGCGTCATATTACGATGAAAGATGCCTATGATTTAGGTGATTATTTACGTAACAATGATGCTGTAGAATACAATATTGAAGGTTACCCATCAGCAGAGTTTTTAAAGCTGATTGAAGATATTAAACCAACACAGTGTACCCTAGTGCCAGATGCGCCAGATCAGCTTACTTCAGATCATGGTTGGGATTTAACCAAAGATATGGAGTTAGTAAGGAGCACGTGTGAGCGTTTGAAAAAAGCGGGTGTGCGCGCCGCTATCTTTTTAGACCCTAATGTTGAGCATGTTAAACTTGCTGCACAATCAGGTTGCGATAGGATAGAGCTGTATACAGAATCATTTGCCGCTAATTACGATGCTGATAATAGTGCCGAAATCTTTACGGATTACTTTAACGCCGCTAAAAAAGCAAATGAGTTGTCTATTGAAGTCAACGCGGGTCATGATTTGGATTTAACGAACTTAGCTAAGTTTTTAACAATCCCCAATATTTTAGAAGTATCCATAGGACACGTCTTAACCGTGGAGTGTATTGAGCAGGGGATGGATGTAGTGGTAGAGAAGTATTTGGCTATCTGCAACAACAGTGCTTAACATATTAATGAATGAAATGTCATTATCTTGTAAAAATCCTAATTTTTTAATAGAAATGGCATAATTAAAGTATAATTTAGAGTTTTTTTACGTATTATTACGTAACAAAGTTATTTATCACAGCGAGCTTTATTATGTATAACCTAAGTCAGTCTGTTACTTGGAAAAAATTACAACAATTAGCAGTATCTACTGCGGATGATCGTATTTCTGATGCCTTTAAAGATAATCCTGCTCGCTTTGATGAGATGAGCTTACGCTTAAATGGCTTATTTCTTGATTACTCAAAGAATAAAGTGTCAGCAGAGGTTATGTCGACACTATTTCAATTAGCGAACCATTCACCGCTGCTGCAGCGTCGTGCACAAATGTTCACTGGCGATATTATTAACGTGACAGAAAATCGACCGGTGCTACATACTGCATTGCGTAACCGCAGTGACGAGCCTGTTATCGTCAACGGCGAAGATGTGATGCCTGAAATAAAGTCTAGCTTAGAAAAACTTAAAGTGTTCAGCGATAAAATTCGCTCTGGGCAGTGGTTAGGCTATACCGGTAAAGGGATTAAAAACATTGTCAATATCGGTATTGGCGGCTCTGATTTAGGGCCAAACATGGTTTGTCGTGCGCTGTTGCAAAACAGCCATCCTAAAATTAAAGTGCATTTTGTTTCCAACGTTGATGGTATGCATATCAACAAGGTTTTGAGCTCGTTAAACCCTGAAACAACACTATTTATAGTCTCGACCAAAACATTTTCAACACAAGAAACCCTATTAAATGCCAATACTGCAAAGCAATGGTTTTTAGAAAACGCAACCAATGAAGATGTTGGCAAACACTTTGTAGCGGTCTCGACTAACCAAGCGGCAGCGATGGAATTTGGAATTCAACAAGACAATATTTTTGAATTTTGGGCGTGGGTTGGCGGTCGTTATTCGCTGTGGTCAAGTATCGGTTTGCCGATTGCTCTATCGATAGGTTATGAAGGCTTTATTGAGTTATTAGAAGGTGCTTATGAAATGGATCAGCACTTTTTAAATACACCATTAGAGCAGAATATGCCGGTAATTATGGCTTTGATTGGTATTTGGCACATCAACTTCTTAGGTGCTGAAACGCAAGCGGTCATCCCCTATGATCAAGCATTGCATCAATTACCTGCTTTCCTACAGCAACTAGATATGGAAAGTAATGGTAAGTCTGTCGATCTTGAAGGTGAGCCGATTGATTATGCGACAGGGCCAATCGTCTGGGGGCAAACAGGGTCAAACGGTCAGCATGCTTTTTTCCAGTTGCTGCATCAAGGTACACGTTTTGTGCCGATTGATTTTATTGCATCGCTTAAAAACGAAGAAAAAACAGATGAGCATCACTTTGCACTGTTAACCAATATGCTTGCTCAGGCTAATGCTTTTATGGATGGCGATCAAAGTTCGGATTCGCAAAACTATACTCGCTGCCCAGGTAATAGACCGAGTAATGTGTTGTTATTAGATGAGCTAAATCCACACAATCTTGGTGCTTTAATTGCATTGTATGAACACAAGGTGTTTGTACAAGGAGCAATATGGAATATCAATTCATTTGATCAATGGGGCGTGCAGTTAGGTAAGCGCTTAGCGACGGATATTAGTAGTAACATTAAGAAAAAAAGTACAGATTACGACCCATCAACACAAGGTTTGATGGCGTTAGTTCGCGCTAATCTTAAAATAGATTAAACATTCATAAAATGGAATAAAATAACGGAAGCCTATAATTTAGGCTTCTCTATTCTCTATTGTGCTTTTTAGCCAATATCAAATATTCATCTTCCTTTTTAATCAATAGCTTAGAAAATACAAACCACTACTACTCTTATATAGCTCTTTACGCTTAGCCTATCAGCTGACTCATCTGCTTTTTGCTGTGATAAATCGTAATTTATACTTAGAATTGAGCCTAGATGTTCGTAATATATTGAACAAGGGCACACAAGCTAGTCAAAATAAGCTAATCTTGCTTGAGCGAAAAGTCAGCAGGGTTAATTAGCGCCGTTAATACATGATCTTGCCATACGCCATTAATTTTCAAATAAGATTTTGCAAAACCTTCTATTGCAAAGCCCAGTTTTGCTAAAACATTAGCACTGCGTAGGTTGTGTGGCAGGTAATTAGCATTGATTCGATGAATTGGGTAGTGTTGAAAAACATAGTGGATAGCATGAGTTAAGGCTTCGTGCATGATACCTTGGCCAACATGTTGCTGGCCTACGGAATAACCTAGGTGACAAGATTGCGTGGCAATATGCGTCATATTAGAAAAATTACAGACACCAAGCACTTCATCTTCCGCCTTGTTTAATATGACTAATTGACAAGCAGAGCGCTGTTTGAACCTTAATAACGCACTTTTGATACGCAAGTCTATTTCCCCACGAGAAAAAAAGTCTTCAGCTCTAGAGGGCTCCCAGGGCGCTAAATAATCTTTATTGAGCAATAAATAGCGCTGCATTAACGCATTGTCATCGGGAATTAACAGGCTTAGCTTTAGTTTTTGAGTTTCTATAATAGTAATTGGCATAAATAATACACACGATAAAGACAGAGTATGAGATGTGTCTAATAGTGTATCAGTATCTAGAGATCATTCACTCATTGTATCGCTAAATTAGGATGATGCACTTGATAATTTCAAGGATCTATCACACGTCTTTAGTTGCCATGAAGGTAAGGCAGCTTATGTCGAAAGCTTTGAGTGCCTATTTGAGGGTATGTTTGTGGGCATAATAGCCGCGAAAATCGTTGTTATTGACAGCCGTGATTCAGCGTATAGCTAAAGCAGTTGATGAAACCAATTTGGTAATAAAATTCCAAATAGAGCGTATAAAACCAGAGGCAAGGGAGATGGCGTGGCCTTTCATTCAAACACTCAATCTATGGCAAGGTCTGCTAGCGTACAAAAAAGATGTTTCTATAGGGCGTTCTTTATTTGTAGCTAGCTATTTTTTCTACGTGCAAATGGATTACGTTACTAGCCGCTGGTTTTATATTAAAAATTGAATGAGCATTGGCGTTAATCGGTTTGTTCAAATCTAAGGTGATTGATATAGGTAAAGCGCCGTGGTGATTTGGGTGTGGGTTTACATCTAATTCCAGACATTTACCTTCATCTAATTCGATAATAATTGATTGTGCATCAATTTCGCTTCGCTCACCATTTTGATTAATGGAAAATACTTTATATCCCATAGTGCTTAGTCTCTTTATTGTCCAATGATTAGTTAATGAGCTATTTGTCTATTCACTAAGCAGTCTATTGCGGTGGAGCCGGTTTTTAAAGCTGCTAGTATTATTTTTCTTAGCAATCAGTATTTTCAGTATCGAGTGATTCTTTAATGTTCTCGCATACATTTTCAATAGCATTACCTGTATTTAGAATAATGTCATCTACTTTTTTCCCCGTTCTTTGGGCCGCTCCAGGGGCACAGGCAGCAAGAGCAACAATTAGGGTAGTGGCTAGCGTTAGTGTAACGGCTTTTTTAAGTCGTACTGTCATAATATACCTCTAAGATTAGATTGACTGCAACAATCGCGATATGTATCTGGGATAGAAGCTATTAGCTGCTTATTGTCATTGTATTTATTAAATGTCATCAACTATGATTCCAGTTATCTGGATCATCTGAGTTGTTCGGCGACAGGCCAATAATATCATGATCTGTGTTAATTCCTAAACCTAGCACCATGCGATTAGCGTAAGCGAAATAACTAGTTACTTGGTTTATCTCTAAAATTTCGCCATCATCTATCCCAGCTTTTTGTAGTGCACTAACATCCTCACGTACCATGGCCGCAGGTGTCAGTGTTAGTTTGCGTACGTATTGCATGATTGCTAGTTGATTATCACTAAACGCTTGTTGCGGCTGGTCATTACTGAGTGCTAGTTTAATATTTTCACTTTTAGCATCATCTTTTAGCAAGCGTTTCATGCCGGCAAAGTGATGCTCGAAGCAGTAATGACAACCATTGAGATGGCTCACATAAACACCGCAAGCCTCTAATAACCATTTATCAATTTTATTAGCGCTATGGTGAATGACATTTTTATAAATCGCCATATGGCCTTCCATACTGTGCGGGCGTAAACTGTGCGCCAGCATAATATTGTCTACATTGTTATCAGGGCCTTTAATACGCTCGTATAGTTTTTTTAACTTCCCCGTTGCTTGCTCGTAGGCAATAGTATTTATCCAAGTCATCACTGTTTCCTTAAGGCTGCTTAGTATGGCATAAACAATATAGAGTTTTTTTTGCCAAAAAGATAAGGGTAATATTAAAATCAATAATTTTACGCCTTAAATGTAAACGTTAGGTTTATATTTAAGATATGCTTACACAATATTAATTGATATTAAATGCAGTGCCTAATCAAAGGCAGGCTTATTGTTTATAAAGCATAAATTTAGATGAGATGATTTACTAAAACATGTTTTTACCCTTAGTTACTCACCCCGATTACAGCTATCCGTTTGCTGATAAACATCGCTTTCCGATGCAGAAGTTCGCGCTGTTACATCGCTATTTACAAGAGCAGGGCATTGCCCGTGCCGATAATACGTATCGCCCTGCACGAGCAAAAATGGCGCTATTAGAATTGGCGCACTGTCCTCATTACTTACAGCGCTTTGTCAGTAATACGCTTGATAAAAGCGAGCTTAGAAGAATGGGCTTACCCTGGAGTGAGGGGCTTGTTAGGCGTAGTTTGATTTCCCCTGTCGGCACTTTGCTGACCTGTCATTTAGCATTAAAGCATGGAGTGGCTTGTCATTTAGCAGGAGGGACTCATCATGCTCATTATGATTTTGCTTCAGGCTATTGTATTTTAAATGATTTGGCGATAGCAGCCAAAAGTTTGTTGAGCCATGGCTCTAGTGTGCGCGGGCCGATTAAGAAGGTATTGATCTTTGATGTCGATGTACACCAAGGTGATGGCAGCGCAAGAATATTACAGCAAGAGCCGAACATATTTACCTGTTCTGTGCACTGTGAAAAGAACTTTCCGGCGCGCAAAGCAACGAGTGATTTAGATGTGAATGTGCCTATTAACGCCGCGGATGATGAATATTTACAGATTATGAAGGCAGGTTTTGAGCGCGCTATTAGTTTATCTCAACCAGATTTTATTATTTATGATGCGGGTGTTGATGTCTACGAGCATGACCCGTTAGGCTTAATCAATGTCAGTATTGAAGGAATAAGGCAGCGCGATAGCTATGTATTGCAGCGCGCCAAAATGTTGAACATTGCGATAGCGACCGTCATTGGTGGAGGCTACGATAAAGATCAACAAGCGCTAGCACAGCGCCATGCAATAGTGGTTGAAGAAGCGCATCGGATTTTTGTGGTCAATAAATAACAACACTGATTAAATTAAACACATACCTTAGGGTACGTGTTTAATTTGGTCTGTTTTGCTACTTACCAAGAATTACTTTTCTTTTTACGTCTTGGTAAATGAGGCACCACTAGTCCGATAAATATACCTAAACTAATAATAGCGGCACCTTTGATGAGCCATTGCATTTCGACCTCTTCACTTTGATTGGCTATTCTGTTGAGCAGTTTTGCATTGCTGCTCTCTAGATCTTGCATTTTAATAATCAATTGCTGGCGCTGGGCTAATAATTGATTGTTGGTTGCTATCTGTTTGCTTAGGCTCTGTTCTTTGTTTTCAAGTGATGCTCTGTTGGTTTCATCGATTGATTTAAGTGTGTTTTGAACTTCACTCAGCTCTTTTTCCACTTGCGGTAAACGCAAAATGGCGGGGGTTGTTTGGGTGATAAACTTCGTTTCTATCCAACCGCTTCTACCTTTAGGGTCAACAATTTTACTGTAGCCAGAGTCCGCATTGTTTTGGATTAATTTAATAACATCGCCAGCATTGACACTTCCCATAATACGAAATTGGGAGCTTGGGCCTGAGTGCATGTAAGTAAAGAGTTTATCGCTGACGTAGTTCGCTGCAAATGCGGTGTTAGTTACAGATAGCAATAATGTAAAGAGTAGAGATATGTAGATATTCACGGTGATTCCAATTCCTATATTTTCCAGATGGCAGAGGGTATTTACCGCCCTTAATTTAAAGCCCGTATTTTGTAGAGCACAACAGTGTAGCCTGAGAAAATACCACAATTATATATATTTCTAGTGTCAGTGCTAATACTTTTAGTGCATAGCCGCTTACTTAGATAGCGCATTTTAGCAAAAAAATTAACGTCAAACTTTATATAGTGATCTCTAAGGCGTAGTGGCTAAGACTTTTAAATATAGTTTTAGTTCAGCGCAGCTTAAAATAGTTTTATTGCTTAGCGTATTAAGGATAACCGCGTTTTTATACACTGAGCTGATAATGAATTGCTGCGCTGGTGGATAATTGTGTTGCTCACATAACAAGTTCATACAATCTAAGAGTTGCGATTCAAATGTTTTGCAAAGCAAAATTGTCTGTTCATTTAATTTATGAGACTCACCGTAAAACATTTTAAATATTGCCAGCTCAAAAGGATCACTAACAATGCTGTTAAACAAGTTGAAGGCCGTGTCTGAAAAATCATCAGATAATTGCAACAGCTCTGTGTAATATTGTTGTTTACTGTCAATTTTTCGCTCGATAAGAGATTGTATAAGTATTTGTTTACTAGGGAAATTGTTGTATACGGTTGGTTTTGATACCCGCGCTTCGCGCACGACTAAGTCTATTGATGTTGCTTGATAGCCTTGTTCAGCAAACAGCTGTTGGGCGATATCTAAGATGATACTTTTTTTAGATGGACGGCCGCGGGCCATAAATTCTCCTTGACGTATAGATAAAAAACCATTAATTTAACTATACCGTTTAGTTAATAAATAAATTCTGTGAGGTAAGCATGAGCGATCAAGGGTATTTTGGTCAATACGGCGGGAGCTTTATTCCCGAAATTCTTTATTCATCTCAACAGCAGCTGCTGCAACATTACCAAGAGGCGATGGCTGATGCGAGTTTTATCCAGAAAGTTAAGCAAGAAATGCAGCAATACTCTGGTAGGCCAACACCATTAACCTATTGTGCCAATTTGTCAGCGCAAATTGGTGGTGCTCAAATTTACCTAAAAAGAGAAGATTTGAATCACAGTGGTGCCCATAAAATGAATAACGTTATTGGCCAGGGCTTGTTGGCTAAACGTATGGGTAAAAAGCGGGTGATTGCAGAGACAGGTGCTGGCCAACATGGGGTCGCCACCGCACTCATTAGCGCCAGGCTTGGCCTTGAGTGTACTATTTATATGGGTGCGCACGATATCGAAAGACAATACCCTAATGTATTTTGGATGAAGCAGTTAGGTGCCACAGTGGTACCCGTCACTAGTGGCTCGCAAACTTTAAAAGATGCACTAGATGAAGCGCTACGCGATTGGACAGATAGCTTTGAAGATACGCATTATTTGATAGGTACAAGTTGTGGTTGCGAGCCGTTTCCAGAGATGGTGGCAGGTTTTCAGTCAGTGATAGGCGAAGAGGTAAAAGATCAAGCGATGGCACAAATAGGCGCCATGCCGGATAAAATTTATGCCTGTGTCGGTGGCGGTAGTAACGCTTGCGGAATATTCTTACCTTTTGTTGGCACCGATACTGAATTAGTTGGCATCGAAGCCGGTGGTAGTGGTGACGGTGTCGGTGAGCATGCTAAGCGCTTTAATACAGATCAAGCGAGGTTTGGTATATCACAGGGTTTTGCGACAAAATTTTTACAAGATGAACAGGGGCAATTAGCGCCGACGCATTCCATATCTGCAGGTTTAGATTATGTCGGCGTATCACCCATACTGGCGGACCTTAGCGATCGTGGTTTAGTGCGTATGAGTAGTGCTAAAGATGATGAAGTGATCGCAGCGTTTAAGCAATTAATGTTATCAGAGGGTATTATTGCGGCACTAGAGTCATCTCATGCTATTGCCGGTGGTTTAAAAGAAGCGGCGAGCTTATCTGTTGATCAAAATATTGTGATCAATGTCTCAGGGCGTGGCGATAAAGATATCTTTACTATTGCCAGTGCCTTACAAGATCAGCCATTCAATGACTTTTTACAAGGTTATTTAAATCGTCAATCTAATAATCAAGGAGCGAACTAATGAGTCATTTAGCAGCGTTCATCCGTGAGCAGCGCCAAGTCAAACCGATACTATTAATGACGCATGTGATTTATGGCTATCCAAGTATTGAAGATAGTTTACAGATGATGCGAACACTGCTGACAAAAGAAGTGGCTATTTTGGAAGTGCAGTTCCCGTTTTCTGATCCGGTTGCCGATGGCCCGGTGATAACCCATGCATGTCATCAAGCGTTAGAAAACAAGCCTTCGCTCGCTCAATGCTTATTGGATATTAATGCGCTAGCTGAGGAATTTCCATCATCTAAAGTGTTATTGATGAGTTATTTAAACCCATTATTGCAGTTTGGTTTTGATAAACTAGCCAAGGCAATGGCGCCAGGTGTCAGTGGTGTCATCATCCCTGATTTGCCGATTGATCAACACGCCATGCTCAAGCCGCTAGTCGCCGCTAAAATTGACCCGGTATGGTTGATGATACCAGCTATGGATACAGCGCGTATTAAGATGGTTAGTGAGCATGCACAAGGTCTTATTTATTGCGTCAGCCGCAAGGGGGTTACGGGTAAAAGTAGTGACAGTACCACGGCAAAACAGGTATTGAGCGACACGCTGAACGAGCTAAAGCCATTAACAGATGTACCTATTGCGTTAGGTTTTGGTATTGCAAGTGCTGAGCAAATACAAGAAATCATTGGCCAAGTCGATGTCGCTGTCGTTGGCAGTGCCTTGATTAACGCCTATATCGAAGGTGGTTTAAGCGCATTTAGTGACAAAGTAGACTCGCTGCTAGCTGCTTAATACTGTTTTCTTATTGATACATTTATTAAGAGAGGGTTGATAGGTTAACTGATTTAAAGCTTAGCTCAATGTCGCAGCAAAATAGGTGCCTTTTATATGCTAAAAGGCACTGGCTGATACTTTAAATATCAAATTGCGCCCAAATAGGTGCATGATCTGAAGGTTTTTCCATCGCTCTTATATCGTAATCAATTTCAGCGGCGACGCATTTTTCATACAAGCTGGCAGTAGCGAGTACGGCATCAATACGCAGACCTCGTTTAGGCTCATCTGCAAAGCCTTTACTGCGATAATCAAACCAAGTGTAGCGCTTATCTTGCTCAGGGTGATGCAGGCGATAAGTGTCTTGTAATCCCCAGCTAAGTAATGTCGCTAACCATTCACGCTCAATGGGTTGAAAACTAGATTTGCCTGTTTTAAGCCAGCGCTTTCTATTGGGCTCGCCGATACCAATATCCATATCTTGCGCAGATATATTGAGATCACCGAGTACAATGACGTTATCTGTGTTGTCACAGTGTTGTGTTAGGTGCGTTTGTAAATCTTCATAAAACTTTTGCTTGGCTGGGAATTTAGTTTCATGGCTGATGTTTTCGCCCTGTGGGAAATAGCCATTTAATACGGTAACTGGAGTGCCTTTATCGCTTTCATACTGGCCGATAATCATCCGACGTTGCGCATCATCTTCATCAGTTAGAAATCCCTTTTGTATGCTCAGTGCTGGTTTTTTTGAGATCAAGCACACTCCGTAATGACCTTTTTGGCCATGAAAATCGACGTAGTACCCTAAATCTTCAATCATAGCGATTGGAAACTCTTCATCGTGTACTTTTATTTCTTGGATGCCAATAACATCTGGAGAGTGTGTTTTAATTAATTCTGCGATTTGATGAGGCCGTGCACGCAAGCCGTTTACATTAAATGAGATAATTTTCATTGCTATAACTACCATTACATTAAGATTTTCGGGTATTCTAGCAGCTATAAAAAATAGTAGGGCAATTTTTAGAGCGCATTGGGAACTAAGTTGTAATTTATGTGATCTCTAATTGTCATACAAACCTGATATTAATAACCCGGAGAAATATTGTGGCAGAATTTGATTTTGATTTATTTGTAATTGGCGCAGGCTCTGGCGGTGTTCGTACAGCTCGTATGGCAGCGGCAAAAGGGGTGAAGGTTGCAATAACTGAAGATCTCTATTTAGGTGGCACCTGTGTCAATGTTGGCTGTGTTCCTAAAAAATTATTTGTTTACTCTTCGCATTATCAAGATGATTTTCAAGAGGCGAAAGGCTTTGGTTGGGATGTAGGTAAAAGTACTTTTGATTGGCCAACACTGCGTGACAATAAAACGAAGGAAATTGAGCGTTTAAACGGAATTTATCAAAATATGTTGGTTAATTCTGGCTGTACCCTGATCCAGGGGCGCGGTGTGATGATTGATGCGCATACTGTTGAAGTTGACGGTAAACAATACAGTGCTGAACGTATTTTAGTAGCGACAGGCGGCTGGCCGTTCGTGCCTGATTTTGAAGGTAAAGAGCATGTTATCAGCTCAAATGAAGTGTTTTATCTAGAAACCTTCCCTAAAAGAGCGGTTGTTGTTGGTGGCGGTTATATTGCCGTTGAGTTCGCCGGTATTTTTGCGGGCTTAGGCGCTAAAACAGATTTAATTTATCGCGGTGATTTGTTCTTACGTGGTTTTGATCAAGAAGTGAGAGAATTTGTTGCCCAAGAAGTGAGCAAAAAACACGTTAACCTCAACTTTAACTGTGATATTCAATCTATCGTTAAACAAGCAGATGAATCGTTATTAATAACGACTAATGATGGCCGTACTATTGAGGCAGATTGTGTGATGTACGCGACAGGGCGTGTGCCTAAAGTTGCAGGCATAGGGCTTGAAGAGTTGGGAGTTGAGCAGGCTAAAAATGGTGCGATAGTGGTCAATGATAACTTTCAAACCTCAGTTCCATCTGTTTATGCTATTGGCGATGTGATTGATAGAGTACAGCTAACTCCTGTCGCACTTGCAGAGGGTATGGCACTTGTTAATCATTTATATAATGAGGGCAGTGCTGCGGTAGATTACAACTTAATTGCCACTGCTGTTTTTTGTCAGCCCAATGTTGGCACTGTCGGTTTATCAGAGGAGCAGGCGAGAGCTGAATATGCTGATATTGAAGTTTTCGTTAGTGACTTTAGGGCAATGAAACATACGATGTCTGGCAGTGATGAGCGCACATTAATGAAAATGATTGTTGATAAAGCGACAGATAAAGTACTGGGTGTGCATATGGTAGGCCCAGATGCTGGCGAGATTATCCAAGGTATTGCGATTGCCCTTAAAGCAGGTGCTACCAAGTCAGTATTTGACTCAACTATTGGTATTCATCCAACAGCTGCTGAAGAGTTTGTGACAATGAGAACAGCTACTAGAAACTGAACAGGCTTTGCTTTGGCTCATTAAATATTTATTATTAAATGAGTCGTGATTAATTTTTTAAAAAAGGCTGAATAATCAGCCTTTTTTTATGCGTGTTACTAGTCAATCGCGATGATATTACTAGCTGAAGATTTTGCCTGTTTTAAGGCTTCTAGTACTCTTTGAGTGATTATTTCAGCGGTATCGTTTGCCCTTTTTTGGCTGATACCAAATGAGACACTCAGTTTATGGTTGATCATATTAGCATCTTTTGGTCTCAATCTTATTGCTGCAATTTTCTTACTCAGCGCCTGTGCTACTTCAGTGGCTCGGATAAGGTCTTTATCAAACAGAATCATTGCAAAGCGCGGCCCAGAAAAGCGAATCGCTATTGACGGTGATGGGCAGTGGTTTTTAACTAAATTAGCAATAAATACAATGATTTTATCACCCATCGCCTCGCCAAAAGATTCATTAAACTGCTGAAACTCATCTAATTCAAAAATAGCAATACAGGCATTAACATCGGTGCTCATTTGCACTAATTGCTCTATTTCAATATCGTAATATTGACGGTTAAATAGTTTCGTTGGCTGATCTATTCTAGGATCTGATTTACTGTTTTTTAACTCTTTTTTTAATCTCTCTATTTCAGCTTGTGCCTTGCTGATTTGCCTTTGAAAAGCATGAGTTGATTGGCTTATGCTATCGGTATTAAGCGATAAATTCTCAATTATTTGCTCATGAGTGTATATGCTTTGCTCATCTTTAAGTTCGGCCAAGCTGTTTTCCAGTACTTCTTGAAACTCTGAAGCGCACTGGCTGGCGATACCCGCTTTTTTGTGCAGGTTATTAACTAAACTGACCACTTGGGTCTGAAAACCATCAGCATCGTTGGTCTCATCTTTAATTAAATATTCCCTGAACATCTCCTCGCAAATTAAAGTTGGGCATGTTCCATAGGTATCAAGAGCTTTATCGATTTCTTGATTGAGTTTTGGCGACTGCATAGAGACATAGGTATACCACAATGCATAATTTAAAGGATTAGGTGGTATTTTATACTTCACCATCAGAGGTATAGCCTGACGTAAATATTCAGCAGATTGTGTTGGTTTCTCTGCAAATTTCATTTTCACCCTTTTACTAAAAAATTGTCTAATAAGTTATGACGATTTACATCAGCAGCTAAACCGCAGCAATTAGAAATATGCCTAGCCACTAGCGTATCGACCAATAGTCAAATACATTTAGAATAAATCTTATTTTTTTGACATGAGAATATAACTGGTTAATTCAATGGTTTGAAGTGATTTCTTGAAAATGTCTCCTTTTAGTTACACTTTTATTAGTTTGGGTTTTAATTGCTAATAAAGTGAAGATTAGCGCAGGGCTATCTTGCTTTAAATGAGATCGATTATCATTGTTGTGCGAGTCGATTGTATTAACTTAAGCACTACACTTATTTATAGAATAAAGCATTAGAGACAAGTGAGTTAAAACGCAGCTTAGGGCATCAGCTATTTATTATTTTGAGATCGATAATATGCAGGTAAGGCGATAAATTATCTTTAAAGTTGCCCATTAAATAATCTTCAATAGATAGAGTTATCATTTGGCCGTTAGCCAACCACTGACGATCGTCAATGATAATGGTGTTAAATACTCTAAAAATGTTTTCAATAGCACCAATCTGTGAGAAAGGAATCGTTAGCTGGCAGTTTTGGCGTTGGTGTATCTCTTCAATTGTTACCTGCTCAAGAAGTAGGCTCACCAGTGAGCTGTAGGCTCTAGCAATACCGCCAGTGCCAAGTTTCACACCACCAAAATAACGGCTGACAACAATACAAGTGTTACCTAAATCAGAGTGCTTGAGCACTTGGAACATCGGTAGCCCAGCGGTACCTTTAGGCTCTCCGTCATCGCTATAGCCAAATAGGGACGACTGATCAGGGCTGCCCGCAATAAAGCAGTGGCAACTGTGATTGGCCTGTGGATGCAGTGCTTTTATTTCTTTAACGAACTCGAGAGCTTGCTGTGGTGATGACACTACTTTTAAATAACCTAGAAATTGGCTTTTTTTAATCGTTGTAGTGACGTTTAAGTCAGTGCTAGGGCGATTGTAACTCATAGATAAAGAAGTCTCACAAGGCGTTATAGAGCGTACCATGACAAATAATTTTTAGTTATTTATGCCAGCACAATTACATTGGTTTTTTGATAATAGCGGCGTGTAATAAACGGGCGGTATATTTTAGTTAGATAGCTCAACATAATGTCAGTATACATTAAGGTTAGCTCTATCAGTATTGATTTTGAAAAGGCTAAAATAAAAAATGTTAATATTGACTTGTCAAAAATTACTGTTAGTGAAAAAGAGAGATAAATTCTTATAAAAAAGTGTTGACAATGTTGAAGCTGTTGTTTTTGTTGATTTCAGCTTGGCAAGCTGAATAAAAGCAAAATACCCATATAAGTTATTGAAATATAGATATAAAAATATATGATTAAAAATTGTACAATCTTGCTAAGCAGCTGAAAATATGGGGCTACAAGACACTCCGGTGACACTACTAACAGAGTTATCCACAGTTGTTGTGGGCACTTTTCTCTAGCCCAGTAAGGTAGCGGGCTAAGCTATGTTTTGTATACAACATAGAATATTAGTTACTAAATTTGCACTGACCAAATTGAAAATTTCCACTATTGAAATAGCTATATTTGCAATGTTTTTTTTACTTAAAAAGGAGGGAGAGTGAAATTAAAATAACAGCAGATCGCAGCAGGCTATCAGTGAATCATACTGATGATGGTAATTGAGCATGATTCACTGATAGAGGGTGTTTACTTAAATAAAGTAAGTTACTCCTATAAAGCCGACAATACTCAATACAATGGTATATGGCAGGGCCATAAAGACCATTTTGCCATATGACAATCGAATCAGAGGTGCCAATGCTGAAGTGAGTAAGAACAAGAAGGCTGCTTGGCCGTTAGGCGTTGCCACACTTGGTAAGTTAGTACCGGTGTTGATGGCAATTGCTAACATCTCAAATTGGGCTCTATCAATAGTGTTATTTAAGAAGGCTGCGCTGACTTCATTGATATAAACAGTGGCAACGAAAACATTGTCACTAATAGCTGAAAGCGCACCGTTAGCAATAAAGAACATACCCGCTTGTGTCTCTTGCGGCATTGTTAACACATAGGTAATGATAGGGGTAAATAAGTGTTGCTCGTGTATCACTGAAACGATCACAAAAAAGACCACTAATAATGCGGTGAATGGCAGTGCTTCTTCAAAGGCCTTACCAATCTGATGTTCCTCAACAATGCCATTAAAAGCGGTTAACAAGATAATAATTGCTAAGCCAATGAGACCTACTGCAGCCCAATGAAAAGCGAGAGCGAGCACCAAGAATATAGCGACAGCGACTTGAACACCCAGTTTGACATTCTCTAATTGTGTTCTTTTTGCTTCCTGTTTACGATCAAAGTCTTCTAGTATTAAACGCACAGAATCTGGCAGCTCAGTACCATAGTCAAACCACTTTAGTTTCTCTAAGGCAAGGCATGTCATCAAACCTGCAACTAATACCGGCATTGAAACAGGCGCCATTTGCAGGAAGAACTCAATAAAGTTCCAGCCCATCTTTTCGGCAATTAACAAGTTTTGTGGCTCGCCTACTAGTGTGCAAACACCACCGAGTGCCGTGCCGACTGCTCCATGCATTATTAAACTGCGTAAAAATGATCTAAACTGCTCTAAATCTTCACGTTTATCATGGATAACAGCATCATCATTAGTATGATCGTGGTTGTCTTTGTTGCCAGATGCCACCCGGTGGTAAACCGCATAGAAACCAACCCCGACACTGATCAGTACAGCAGTTACTGTCAGTGCATCAAGGAAGGCTGATAGTACCGCGGCTACGATAGAAAACATAAAAGATAAAATCATTTTCGATTTTAGCTTCACTAATAGTTTAGTAAATACCCATAACAGCATCGACTGCATGAAGTAAATACCGGCAACCATGAACATTAATAGTAAAATAACTTCTAGGTTACTTTCTACTTCATGTAGCACGGTCTCGGGTGCAGCAAGGCCAAAAACAATAGCCTCTATTGCCAAAAGCCCGCCTGGTTGTAGAGGGTAACATTTTAATGCCAGCGCTAGAGTGAATATGAATTCAAAGATTAAGATCCAGCCTGAAACAACGGGTCCCGCTGTAAATAGGATAATTGGGTTTAGGATAAGAAAAGCAATAATTGCCTGTTTATACCAAACAGGTGAATTTCCAAGGAAATTCTTAAAAATAGCCTGTGCTGTTGTCATGGTCATATAAAATATGTCCTTAAATTTAATGATTTAGTATAGTTATGAATTGAAAGTACCATGCTTTGTAGCAAAATACTTGTTGGGTATCAACTTTTTAGTTCCAAATACAGCAGCGCTAACGACAAGAAATAGGCAAAAGTACAACAATAAGATAAATTTTTACTCTGCATAGCGATACTTTTATGGTGATTTTTTGTGTTTTACCATGGCTTACACACTGTGCTTTTAATAATTTTTCATTGTTTTTAATGATATTATTCAAAAAAAACGGCTAATAAAATAACTGTTTAAGAGTATAGCACAAGCTTGAGGTTTGATGATTTAATTTAAGGTCGCCTCAGTATTAGCTATTATAGATAGTTGCTGTTAGTTAGTACGACAGCCAACACGGGATAAAACAGAGGGACGACTCTTTATTAAAGTGTCTTAAATCGCCAGTTTTGAATTGTCTCCAGCTTTCTTTTTGAATAACTTGCCTAATTCAGTGGCGAGTAAAACATTGCCTTGAGCTTTTAAATCTCCCTTTAAGTACGCTGACATACCATCTATTTCTTTAGCCATTAATGCGACAAAAATGTCGGCTTTCATTGTCAAGATAATATTGGGGTCATCGTGTTCAGCTAGCTTGGTCGTACATTTTTGCTCTGCTATTTCTATATAAAAAGAAAAACTATCGATTAACCTGAACTGGTAGACTGCCTGCATGTTTTTGGCCTGCTCTGGCTGAAAGCGCGCCGGTAGTTTGGCTACTATTTGTTCAATATTTGAGTTTGCGTTTTGAGTGTCTGGCATTTGCGAATAACCTGCTAAAAATACAGTAGAAAAAATGGTTTAGTATTAGTTTTATGGTACATTAAAAGCTTGCTTTGAGTAATGAATTTTTGGAGATTTAACTTGGTTGATTTTTTGTACGATTACGGTATGTTCCTGGCGAAAGCGATTACGATCATTTTGACAGTATTTATTGTGCTGATAGGTTTCTTAGTCATCACATCACGCAACAAGAAGGATAGCTCACAAGGGGATATCACCTTAGTTTCATTAAATGATGGCTATGAGGATATGAAAAGCGCGATCGAAGAAGTGGTTATAGATAATGAAGTCTATAAACAGCAATTAAAAACGCAGCTTAAAAAAGAAAAAAAAGAAGCGAAAGAAAAGAAAAAGGCAGCGAAAGCGCAGGCCAAGATAGATAAAAAACAAGGCACTGTTGCAGACTCTGCTTTAGAGCAAACAGATGATGAAGAAGTAGAGAAAAGAGTGTTTGTGCTCGATTTCAATGGGGATATTCGCGCATCAGAAGTTGACTTGCTTAGGGAAGAGATTTCAGCGGTACTCTCTTTTGCCTCAACAACCGATGAAGTGGTATTGCGTTTAGATAGCTCAGGCGGCATGGTTCATACCTATGGATTAGCTGCATCGCAATTAGAGCGCATTAAATCTGCTAATTTAAAGTTAACTATCTGTGTTGATGAAGTGGCTGCATCTGGTGGTTATATGATGGCTTGCTTAGCGGATAAGCTAATTGCCGCTCCTTTTGCAATTTTAGGCTCTATCGGTGTGGTTGCACAATTACCCAATTTTCATAAAGTACTGAAGAAACACGGTGTTGATTATGAAACTTTTACAGCGGGTGAATATAAGCGCACGGTAACGATGTTCGGTGAAAATACTGAGAAAGGTAAAGAGAAGTTTATTGAAGAGATTCAAGATACCCACTTATTGTTCAAAGAATTCGTAGCGCAAGCAAGACCGAATATTGACATTGATAAAGTCGCGACAGGCGAGGTTTGGTTCGGTAAGCGTGCTATTGAGCACAATCTAATAGATGAGCTTAATACCTCAGATGATTTTATAATGAATCTTTGTAAAACGGCTGATGTTTATCAAGTTCGCTATGAGCTGAAAAAATCACTAGGTGAAAAATTAAGTGATTTAACGGTGAAGACAAGTACGAGTGTTGTTAGCAGTGTGATGCAAAAATTATCAAACACGACTAACTTGATTCGTTAAACGCCATCTTGTTAGTGATATGTGCAAGCATTAACGTGTTTGTCTTAATAAAACAGAAGAATTTGGAGTGATATGCCACAGTCTAAAACTGCTAAGCAAATTCTTATAGCCGCTGAGTCGTTATTTGCATCACAGGGTTTTGCCGAGACAACGATGCGAGAAATAACCAGAGAAGCGGGTGTTAACTTAGCAGCTATAAATTATCATTTTGGCTCTAAGCAAGGGTTGATTCAGTCGGTCGCAGAAAAGTTTCTGCGACCGTTTTCTGAGTATATTGAGCAATCTATTGTTGAGAGTAATGCAATTGGCAATCAGCAAGATGTTAGTTTAGAGGAGTTGTTAGAGCTATTGATGAGAGCGCTACTAAGAGTAGATCAGGAAAATATCAATGCCCTATTAATGTTTACGCGCTTGCTTGAATTGTCTTATAAAAACAGCCAGCAAGAGTTAAGGCACTTTATTATTGGCAGATACGGTGCGAAATTACAGCCCTTTATTGCGCTGTTTCGCCGCCATTCAGCAATGATGGAAGATGATGAGTTCTTTTGGCGATTACATTTTATTTTAGGGTCAGTTATTTTTACCTTATCGCATTTTACAATGTTGGCGCAAATGGAGAAAAAACAATTTAAAACTCAAGCTGCTATTGAGCAAACACTGCATAGAATGATTCCAGTGTTAGCTGCAGGTATGCAAGCTAGAGGTGATAAGTTGTATTTTAGCCGTATCTAAATACACACTAATAAAGAGGGATCCCTCTTTATTCTAGAAATACATATTTAAATATTGGGGTTGTAATGAATAACGGTACCTTAATGTTAGACCTTGAGGGTTTAAAGTTAACGGCACAAGAAAAAGAAACACTCAAGGTTCCCTGTGTTGGCGGTTTGATTCTTTTTGCCCGAAATTATAAAAATCGTCAACAATTGAACGAGCTGATTGCAGATGTCCGCGAGCAGCGCCCTGATATCATTATCGCGGTAGATCAAGAAGGTGGTCGGGTTCAGCGTTTTCGCGATGAGTTTGTCAGTTTGCCTCCTATGTTTGCGTTACATAATGCCTTTC
The DNA here is from genome assembly GCA_038900335.1 of Gammaproteobacteria bacterium AS21. Classification (GTDB taxonomy): domain Bacteria; phylum Pseudomonadota; class Gammaproteobacteria; order Pseudomonadales; family Balneatricaceae; genus Rs1. The sequence goes on from JBBMRB010000004.1 coordinate 217,607, forward strand.
AACAAGACCCTGAATTAGCCATTATGCAAGCTGGGGAGCTAGGTTGGTTGATGGCCGCTGAAATAACCTCTTTTGACATCGATATTAGTTTTGCCCCAGTTCTGGATTTGCATTGGGCGCACAGCCAAGTCATTGGTACTCGATCTTTTGGTGCAAAGCACAGTCAAGTGACGGAGTTAACTAAGAGCTTTGTGCAAGGCATGATGCAAGCGGGTATGCAATCAACCGGTAAGCATTTTCCGGGACACGGTTGGGCGAGTGCTGATTCACACTTAGAAACAGCGGTTGATGAGCGCAGCTTTGAGAAAATACAACAAGATGACATGCAGCCCTTTAAACGTTTGATTGAGGAGGGTTTGCTGGGCGCTGTCATGCCCGCGCATGTTATTTACTCAAAAGTAGATAATAAGCCCGCGGGTTTTTCAAGCATTTGGTTACAGCAAATATTACGTGCGCGTTTAAACTTTAATGGCGTTATTTTTAGTGATGATCTGGATATGAACGGCGCCAATATTGTAGATGACAGTGATAGAACACAATATGCAAAACGCGCTCACGCAGCTCTAAGTGCTGGGTGTGATACGGTATTAGTGTGTAATAATCCTCAGGCAGCGCAAGAGGTTATTAGCTACTTAGAAAAAGAGGCTGTTGTCGGTACAGGGCGCTTAGCTAAAATGCGCCGTGTTAACATTGAATTAGATAAAGAACGCTTTGATAGTGCGCAGCAAATCGCGGCGCAGTTATTAGAAAATACAATATAGAGGGATGATATGAGCGCAGAGCAAGAGTTGTTAGCAATAGAGCATTGGATATTTGATTCACTCGCTATTGAGCGCGAGAGCGCTTGGCTCATTGCACTTTTTACTGTCGTTTTTTTAACCTTAGTTGCCGCCTTTTGTGCAAAAGTGTTCTTTAGACGCTTAGATGTGCAGGCGCAAAAAACTAAGAACCATTGGGATGATATTTTATTAGAAGCGATGCGCAAACCAGTGATAGTGACGATCTGGTTAATTGGTGGCTCGCTCGCCTTGCACGCTGCTAATATCATGGTGATGGATATCAATGGCGATGTTAGCCAAGCGTTAGTCTCTTTCGTTAAGCCACTGAGAAAAGTTGGGTTTATCGTTCTAATAGCGTGGTTCTTAATACGTTTTATTCGTTTGACCGAAGTTAAATTGGTCGACCCAGATGGTATTAGCACCAGTTTAGATCACACTAGTGTCAACGCCTTTGGCAAATTGCTGAGATTATCCATTGTCATCACTGTGTCTTTGGTTATATTGCAAAGCTTAGGTTATAGCGTTTCAGGCGTGTTAGCTTTTGGAGGTATCGGTGGTATCGCTGTTGGTTTCGCTGCAAAAGACTTACTAGCTAACTTCTTTGGCGGCTTGATGATTTATATGGATAGGCCGTTTAAAGTGGGCGATTGGGTGCGCTCTCCCGATAAAGAAATAGAAGGTGTAGTAGAAGATATTGGCTGGCGTTTGACGCGTATTCGCACATTCGATAAAAGGCCTTTGTATGTGCCTAATGCTACCTTTACCAGTATCTCAGTAGAAAACCCGTCCAGAATGAGTAACCGTCGTATCTATGAAACTATCGGTGTGCGCTATTGCGATATTAATACATTACATGTGATTTTAGATAAAGTAGCGCTGATGCTGCATGAGCATGAAGATATAGACAACAATGAGACGTTGATGGTTAATTTTAATAAAATGGCGGCATCCTCTTTAGAGTTTTTTGTTTACACTTTTACCAAAACGACAAATTGGGAAAGGTTTCATCGTGTTAAACAGGATGTATTATTTAAAGTCGCTGAAATTATAGAACAAGAGAATGCACAGATAGCGTTCCCGACATCGACTGTCAAACTAGATGTCAACCCCAAAATAGATGAAATAATGAATACTAAGTTGGGGTGAGTATGATGCTTTTTTTAGAGATTAGAATTCGTTAGTTCAAATTCAAAACATTTACCAGTACCGCAAATATTTAATTAAGTGAGGTTGTTATGCCAATTAAAATCCCTGATTTATTGCCTGCCGTTGATTTATTAAACAGTGAAAACATCTTTGTTATGACTGAGACGCGAGCGATGCATCAAGATGTGCGCCCGCTTAAAGTACTGGTGTTAAATTTAATGCCTAAAAAGATAGAGACAGAAAATCAGTTGATTAGGATGTTATCTAACAGCCCTTTGCAAGTTGATATTGAGCTATTGCGAATTGATCATGAAGAAAGTAAAAACACACCTATTGCCCATTTGAATAGTTTTTATCGCGAATTTAAAGATATTAAACATAATCATTACGATGGCTTAATCGTCACAGGTGCGCCTCTAGGTAAAATACCTTGGGAAAATGTCCGCTATAAAGATGAGGTCGCTGAAATTATTGAGTGGTCGCAGCAATATGTGACATCAACCATGTTTCTGTGTTGGGCTGTGGAGGCTGCGCTTAATATTTTTTACGATCTGCCTAAAAAGCTTAGAGAGGAAAAATTATCAGGTGTGTTTGAGCATAAAACACGCCATAAGCATGAGACATTAACACGTGGATTTGATGACTATTTCAAGGCGCCTCACTCACGTTATGCTGACTATCCCGTCAATTTAATCAAGAATCACACGGATTTAAATATATTGGCAGCCTCTGAGGAGACTGGGGTGTATTTAATGGCCAGTAACGATCGTAAAAAAGTGTTCGTCACCGGCCATCCAGAATACGATGCAGAAACATTGGCGCAAGAATATTATCGGGACATGGCGGTTGATGAGACTACCAAGGTGCCAGCCAATTATTTCCCACAAGAAGATGCCAACCAAAAGCCGGCTAGCACTTGGCGATCGCATGCCAATTTATTGTTCTGTAACTGGTTGAACTATTACGTTTACCAAATGACACCGTTTGAATTGGACAAATAATTTAAGTTTGAGTTTGAGTTTGAGTTTGAGCTTGAGCTTGAGCTTAACTGCGAGTGCTAAATAGATGAGTAATAGCGTGCAAAAAATAGCATTGATAACCGGTGGTACCAGAGGTATAGGGCTGGCTAGCGCTGAGCTATTGGCTAAAAACGGTTATGATGTTTGTCTTAATTATCTGCAAAATGATGAGGCCGCTGTTGCAGCTCAGCAACGTATTGTTAGTCTGGGTCAGCGCTGTCTTTTATACAAAGGTGATGTTAGCCAGGAGACAGTGGTGCAATCGATGTTTGTAGCGATGGACAAAGAGCTCGGTACTATAAGCGCATTAGTTAATAATGCAGCGTTAATGGAAAAACAAATCGGTATTGAACAAGTGACGCAAGCGAGGCTTAATCGCATGTTTAGCACTAATATCACCAGTTATTTTTTATGTGCCAAAGAAGCGGTGTTGAGGATGGCAACTAAGCATGGTGGCGTTGGTGGTAGTATCGTTAATGTCTCTTCGCTAGCCGCTAAGACTGGCTCTGCTCATGAGTATATGGATTATGCTGCCAGTAAAGGTGCGGTTGATACTTTAACTTTTGGTTTGGCAAAAGAAATGAGTAGAGAAAATATTCGCGTTAATTTAGTTCGCCCCGCTGTTATCTATACCCAAATGCATGCAGATGGTGGAGAGGCCGGACGCGTTGATCGTATTAAAGATAGCTTGCCGTTAGGGCGAGGCGGTCAACCTGAAGAGGTTGCGAAAGCGATATATTGGTTTATTAGCGATGACTCTTCATTTACCACTGGTGATAGCATTAATGTGTCGGGTGGGTTGAATTAAGGTCTGTCTGGTTTCTAGTTACTTTAAATTTGGACATCACAACAATGCTGGGCATATAATATGCGCCTTAGAATTTAGGACATAGAAAAATGACTGCATTAGATGAAATAAAACAATTTTTAGCCTGTGAAACGCCGCAAGCTTGGATAGATAAAGCGCTAACAGAGCAGTCATTAATGTTGATTGATCATGCTCACTGTGAGAAAAAAGCGGCATCTACGGCGATGACCTTGATGTTTCGCTACGTTGAAAAACCTGATCTACTGCGTAAAATGTCTCGTCTTGCTCGTGAAGAGTTGATTCATTTTGAGCAAGTGATCACATTGATGGTCAGCAGAAATATAGAATATGTACATTTAGATGCATCAAGATACGCCGGTGGTATGCGCTCTATCGTCAGAACTTACGAGCCGCAACGTTTGGTTGATGTGCTTATTGTCGGTGCATTTGTTGAGGCTCGCTCGTGTGAGCGCTTTGCTAAATTGGCACCGTTTTTAGATGACGAGCTAGAGAAGTTTTATAGCTCCTTATTAAAATCAGAAGGCCGTCATTATCAAGATTACCTGCAGCTCGCTCAAGAGTATGCCGGTGAGCCAATTGATGATCGCATTGCTGAGTTTAGAGCAATTGAACAAGAACTGATTTTAAGCCCAGATACCGAATTTCGCTTTCATAGCGGTGTACCCGCCCAAAGCGCTACTCAATAATAGCCAACGAAGTAATAGAATATGAATGCATCAATAGATTTAACAGAACAATCGCAGGATTCGCAGCCAACCAGTGCTGAGCAAACCACGCAAAAATTAAATAAAGTACATCGCAAGCTAAGACGTGAAGTAGGGCGTGCAGTACTTGATTATAAAATGATTGAACACGGCGATAGGATTATGGTGTGTTTGTCAGGTGGTAAAGATTCATTTGCGATGTTGGATCTATTGATCAGTTTACAGCGAAATGCCCCTGTTGATTTTGACTTGGTGGCTGTTAATCTCGATCAAAAACAACCTGGCTTTCCCGAGCACGTGTTACCTGAATACCTCGATAAAATGGGTATTGAATATTATATTGTGGAAAGAGATACCTACTCTGTAGTGCGCAGTAAAATACCTGAAGGTAAAAAGACTTGTGGATTGTGCTCGCGCTTAAGACGCGGCACATTGTATTCTTTTGCTGAAGAAATTAATGCCAATAAAATTGCATTAGGTCATCATAAAGACGATATAGTAGAAACCTTATTTTTAAATATGTTCCACGGCGCACGCCTGGCAGCAATGCCACCTAAATTGCGCTCAGATGATGGGCGTAATATCATTATTAGACCGCTAGCGTATGCGCGCGAGCAAGATATTATTGAATACGCTGACTATAAACAGTTCCCTATTATTCCCTGTAACTTGTGTGGCTCACAAGAAAACTTGCAAAGACAGAATATTAAAGACATGTTAAGTGCTTGGGAGCGTGAGCAGCCTGGCAGAATGGAAAGTATTTTTGGTGCATTGAAAAACATATCACTGAGTCAGTTATGCGATAAAGAGCGCTTTGATTTTGAGAATTTGACGATTGATCGCTCAACGCCGCGCCCTGAATATGAATACGCAAATGCTCAAGAGGTGAATAAAAGCAGTCAGCCTCATAATCCGCTGCAAATTATAGAGGCTGTTAGTCTCAGCTAATCTTGTTTGGTTTTCTGTGATTTATTCTGCTCTTCATTGTGTTGTTTGAAGGGCAGAAAACTAGCTAAATAGTTTTTATGCTCATCAACTGCTGATGTTTCCCTCACTAGAAAATCTGCAATAGCCTCTCTAAATTGTGGGTGGCTTATATAGTGCGTAGAATAAGTTGTAATAGGCTCAAAGCCACGTTGGATTTTATGCTCACCTTGAGCACCTGGATCAAAGCGTTGGATTTTTTGCTCAATACAGTATTCTAGCGCTTGGTAATAACAGGTTTCAAAGTGCAAGCTGTCAAAATTTTCCAGTGCTCCCCAGTAGCGACCGTATAGTACCGATTGCTCAGGGTCGGTGTTCTTAAAACACCACGCACAAGCCACGGTGGCGCCTTGGTGTTGGGCAACAAACAGCACGATGTGCTCACTCATTGTGGCGATTAAATGTTGAAAAAATTCGATGTTTAAATAACCTTGTCTTCCTCGTTTTAAATACGTTAATTGGTAGCAGTGGAAGAAGTCTTGTAGCAATTGATCGCTAATGTTAGCGCCTTCAATGGCTTGTATGCTCACCTCTTGATCTTTAACAATACGTCGCTCTCTTTTGATGCCTTTGCGTTTGCGTGAGGTGAAGCTGGCAAGGTAGTGATCAAAATCTTGATAACCCTTATTGTGCCAGTGATACTGAACTCCTTGTCGGACTAAAAAATTGTGATGTTGAAAAAGCGCTTTTTCTGCAGGTTGCTGAAACAAGCCGTGCCAGCCAGAAAAACCATAATCGGCACACAATTGTGTTATTTGTGTTGAAATAAAGGGGATGATTTCATCCAGTGCTAATAAACTGGCTACTCGAGGTCCGTAACACGGGCTAAAGGGAATGGCGGTCAATAATTTTGGATAGTATTCTAAACCACTTCTTTTGTAGGCATCAGCCCAGTCCCAATCAAACACAAACTCACCGCTTGAATGGGTTTTTTGAAACATCGGCATAATAGCGATTAGTTTATCGTCCTGATAAACCGTGATGTGAGTCGGCTGCCAGCCCGATTGGGCGTTAGTGCAGCCGCTCTCCTCTAGGGCGCTTAAAAATTCATGGCGCAGAAAGGGGTAGTGGGTTTGGCTCAAGCCATTCCAGTCTTGAGCGCTGATTTGGGTGATGCTGTTAAGTATCTTTGTTGTCAATTTCATTGTTTGCTATACATTACGTTGCAAGTTAGTCTTATAATATTAGCAAGTTGCGCCGCGCGACGCATTGAATATCCATTTTAAATGAGTATGTATGGATTGGTATTGAGTTTTTGCGATCAAAGGCGGTTTTATGTATCTGAGCAGCGCTCAAAATAGAGGTAATCGTGATGAATAAATTAGAAGTTGGCTTTGAGCTCGATAGGCAATTAGCAGCAGATAGTATTGTATTAGGTGACTTTCCGCTATGTCAGTTGCTGTTGATCAATGATAGGCAGTATCCATGGTTTGTGTTGGTGCCAAGAAGGGCGGGAATATCAGAGCTTTATCATTTGTCAGATTCTGATAGGGTGCAAATGATGGTCGAATCTTGTGATTTAAGTGCTGCTTTAGCGGATGGTTACGCCGCCAGCAAGATGAATGTGGCTGCCATTGGTAATGTAGTTAATCAATTACATGTTCACCATGTGGTGCGTTTTGAAAGTGATGCGAGCTGGCCTGCACCTATTTGGGGTAAGTTTCCGGCAAAAGCTTATACATCTGTCGAGATTGAGGCGATTGATAAAAAAGTAAAAAGCTTATTGGAAACAACATTGCTCAGTGCTGGGCACGAATCGACTTAGGTCATATGTTGTCTAATTTTGGCGCTGTTTAGGTGTTAAATTCTGCGTAATCGCTAGTGAGGATGATATTTTCTAGCTTAAGTACATTTTCAATATCACAAAATATAATTATTGGGTATAATCCGCCGCTTTGACTATGATGGATAGAAAAATGCCTATTTTTGATTTCTCCTGCGATCAGTGTGGTCACCAATTTGAGAAGCTTGTAAAAAGTAGCGAGTCAGATGCGCCAAATTGTGTGGCATGTGCTAGCGATAACGTGACAAGGCAGATATCGGCGCCCGCTTTTAGATTGGCAGGTAGCGGTTGGTATGAGACTGATTTTAAGACAGGTAAAAAGAAAAATTTAGCATCAGCTAGTGATAGTCAATCGGGTTCAACTGACTCGAAGTCTTAATAGCTGTTGCGCTATACATTAAGGGCTCTGTAAGCTCTACAACGCGACAGTGTAGCTATTGCATTAGGCAGCAGTTACAACAAATAAATTTTCAGATAATTTCAATAGGAATATATTATGCGCAGCCATTATTGCGGCGACTTGCGAAAAGTACAAGCAGGCGAAGAAGTAACTATAGTCGGCTGGGTTCACCGTCGTAGAGATCACGGTGGGGTCATTTTTTTAGATGTGAGAGATCGCGAAGGTATCGTACAAGTTGTTTTTGATCCAGATAGAGAAGCTAGTTTCGCTACCGCTGATTCTGTTCGTAATGAATATGTTATTGAGATTAAAGGTTTAGTTAGAGATAGACCAGAAGGTACTGTCAACCCGGATATGGGTACCGGCGAAATAGAAGTGTTAGGTAAAGAGCTGGTTATACTTAATAAATCAGAAACACCTCCTTTTCAGCTAGATGATCATCAACAAGTGAGTGAAGAGGTTCGTTTAAAGAACCGCTTCATGGATTTACGTCGCCCTGAAATGCAGCAGAAGCTGCGCCTGCGTGCCTCAGTGTCTTCTTATATCCGTAATTTCTTAGATGACAACGGTTTTCTTGATATAGAAACGCCAATATTGACACGTGCTACCCCTGAGGGCGCTCGTGATTATATTGTGCCTTCGCGCACCCATGAAGGTAGTTTTTTTGCATTGCCACAATCGCCACAGTTGTTTAAACAATTGTTGATGGTCTCTGGTTTTGATCGTTACTACCAAATCGCTAAATGTTTTCGCGATGAAGATTTAAGAGCTGACCGTCAGCCTGAATTTACCCAGATTGATATCGAAATGTCATTCATGGGTCAAGATGAAGTGATGGCTATCACTGAGAAAATGATCACAGGTTTGTTCCAAAACAAAATCAATGTTGATCTTGGTCAGTTCCCAAGAATGACATACGCTGATGCTATGTCCAAATATGGATCTGACAAGCCAGATTTGCGTAACCCAATGCAGTTGGTTGATGTCGGCGATTTAATGGCTGATATTGAGTTTAAGGTATTTGCAGGGCCTGCTAATGATGCGGATTCTCGCGTGGCTGCGCTTAAAGTACCAGGTGGTGCTACATTGACGCGTAAATTGATTGATGAATACACTAAGTTTGTTGGTATTTACGGTGCGCGCGGTTTAGCGTGGATTAAAGTCAATGAATTAGCAAAGGGCGCTGAGGGCCTGCAGTCTCCTATCGTTAAGTTCTTAGGTGAAGATGTTGCAATGAAAATCATGCAGCGTTTAGATGCTAAAGATGGCGATTTAGTGTTCTTTGGTGCAGATAAAACCAACGTTGTAAACGAGGCGCTAGGTGCTTTACGTAACAAGGTAGGTGTTGATTTAGACATGCTAACGTGTGAGTGGGCGCCGCTTTGGGTTGTCGATTGGCCAATGTTTGAAAAGACATCTGATGGCGGTATCACTGCAATACATCATCCATTTACAGCGCCAAGTTGTACAGTAGAAGAATTAGAGGCGGATCCGTTAGCCGCACAATCTATTGCTTATGATATGGTGTTAAATGGCTGTGAGCTAGGTGGCGGCTCTATTCGTATTCATCAAGGTGAGATGCAAAAGGCAGTGTTCCGCTGTCTGGGTATTTCTGATGAAGAGGCACAAGAGAAATTTGGCTTCTTGTTAAATGGCTTAAAATATGGAGCGCCTCCACACGGTGGTTTGGCTTTCGGTCTCGATCGTCTGATTATGTTGATGGCAGGTACTGACTCTATCCGTGAAGTTATTGCTTTTCCTAAAACTCAGACTGCTGCTTGTCCATTAACTAATGCGCCAGGTGTGGTTAGTAAAGAGCAATTGAAAGAATTAAACATTAGGCTTAGAGAAAAAATCACTGTCGCTTAAGTGTTATAAATAAGGCGTTATTGGCAGTGCTCAATAACGACAATAAAGCCTGATGTTAATTTTAGCATCAGGCTTTTTTTTGCGTAAAAAATATAATGGTTTGATTTTTTCCTCTTTAGTGCCAAGCTTGATGAGTGTGTCTGATTAGTGAAAATGAATTTGAGTTTTTGACAATGAAATTGGTTTTTTTTGTTTTTTTGTCAGGTTTATCGTTAAGCAACCTATGATAGAGCAATGAAGCTCATGTATAATCGACAAGTTTTTTGGTGGGAAATGTTGTTGTAGTATAAAAAATAAACACGCTGTCATTGTTGTTCTATAACGTTAATGGCAGACAATAACAATAATTATTTCTTAAAATATTAATCGTGATTGGGTGAAGAATATGATCAAGATCAACAAAGGTCTAGATCTGCCGATATTAGGCACAGCTGCTCAGAGTATTTCTGAGTCAACTAAAGTGCGATCGGTTGCCGTGAGCGGGCCAGATTATGTTGGTTGTAAACCAACGATGGCCGTGAAGGTAGGAGACCGAGTTAAGATCGGTCAATTGATCTTTTCTGACAAGAAAATTGAAGGTGTAAATATTACAGCGCCTGCTGCTGGTACTGTAATAGAAATTAACCGTGGTGAGCGTCGTATGTTGCTCTCTGTGGTGATTGAAATTGATGATAGTGAAGAGTCTGTTGAGTTTGACAAGTTTTCTGTTGATCAATTAGATTCATTATCTGGCGAACAAGTGGCTGCACAGTTACAAGAATCAGGTTTATGGAGCGCTTTAAGAACGCGTCCATTCTCTAAAATTCCTGCAGTGGGTGCGACAGCAGAAGCAATTTTTGTAACCGCTATGGATACCAATCCATTAGCAGTCAATCCTGAGCTTATTATTGCTGAAGATAGTGCTGATTTTAGTAATGGATTAACATTACTGACTAAACTGAGCGAAGGTGAAGTGTTTCTCTGTAAAGAAACCGGTGCGAATATCCCTACGGCTAATGGTGTAACAGTAAGTGAGTTTGAAGGTGTTCATCCTGCTGGCAATGTCGGTACTCATATACATCACTTGAAACCAGTATCTAGAAACCGCTTTGTTTGGTCTATAGGTTATCAAGACGTTATTGCTATAGGTAAATTATTTACCCAGGGCAAGTTGTCTGTCGATCGCTATGTGTCAATTGCCGGCCCTGTTGTTAGTACTTCAAAGCTTGTTAAAACAAGAGTGGGCGCAAAAATTAGTGATTTGATTGCAGATTGTGCGCAAACAGCTGGCAATCGCGTTATTTCTGGTTCTGTATGGAATGGTCGTACAGCTGCTGGAGCGCTTGATTATATCGGTCGTTACGCAAATCAAATAACCGTGCTTGAACAAGGTGATAAGCGTGAGTTCATGGGATGGGCAGCACCTGGTGCGAAACAATTCTCAGTACTGAACGTATTTACTTCTGCGCTAAGTCGTAGCAAAAAATTCAAGTTCTCAACGACCACTTATGGCTCTGAACGTGCGATGGTACCTGTTGGCCAATTTGAGAGATTGATGCCGCTGGATATTTTGCCGACACAATTACTTCGCGCCATTGTCACTGGTGATATCGTATCAGCAATGGAGCTTGGCGCTCTTGAACTCGATGAAGAAGATTTAGCTCTATGCACATTTGCCTGCCCTGGTAAATATGAGTACGGCCCGATTCTTCGCGATAATTTAACACGTATCGAGAGAGAGGCGTAATCATGAGCTTGAGAAATATTCTTGATAAAATGGAGCCGCATTTTCACAAAGGCGGTAAGTATGAAAATTGGTATGCGCTATATGAAGCGGCTGATACCATTTTTTATACACCAGGACATGTGACAAAAACAGCGGCTCACGTACGTGATGCTGCCGATTTGAAACGCATGATGATTCTAGTGTGGGCATGTACATTCCCTGCTGTATTCTTTGGTTTATACAATATTGGTCTGCAGGCAAACACTGCTATGGCTGGTATGGGCATAACAGAAGTCGATGGCGTTAGAGGTGCTTTCTTAGGTGCACTAACAGGGTTTGATGCGAATAGCTTGTGGGATAATATCTTACATGGTGCTGCTTACTGGCTGCCTATTTATGCCGTGACGTTTATTGTCGGTGGTTTCTGGGAAGTATTGTTTGCAATGAAACGCGGTCACGAAGTGAACGAAGGTTTCTTTGTTACCTCTATCTTGTTCTCGCTGACACTACCGCCAAGTATCCCATTGTGGCAAGTCGCTTTAGGTATTAGCTTTGGTGTGGTTATCGGTAAAGAAGTGTTCGGTGGAACCGGCAAAAACTTCTTAAACCCAGCGTTAACTGGACGTGCATTCTTGTTCTTTGCCTACCCTGCACAAATGTCAGGTGATGCGATCTGGACTGCAGTAGATGGTTTTACTGGTGCGACGCCGCTAAGCCTTGCTGCCACTGGCGGTCTTGATGCATTAGTTGAAAACGGTGTGTCTTGGACGCAGGCCTTTATGGGGCAAATACCGGGATCTATCGGTGAGGTGTCAACCTTTGCTATCTTAATCGGTGGCGGTGCTCTGGTGTTGATGAGGCTTGCTGCATGGCGAATTGTCGCAGGTGTATTCCTGGGCATGATAGCAATGAGTGTGCTATTTAACCTGATAGGCTCTGATAGCAACCCGATGTTTGAATTGCCGTTCTATTGGCATTTCGTATTAGGTGGCTTTGCTTTTGGTATGTTCTTCATGGCAACCGATCCTATTTCGGCTTCTATGACAAATACCGGTAAGTGGTACTTTGGTGCGTTAATTGGTGTGATGGTTGTATTAATCCGCGTCGTTAACCCTGCTTTCCCAGAAGGCATGATGTTAGCAATCTTATTTGGTAATTTATTTGCACCATTGATCGATAACTTTGTTGTTCAAGCAAATATCAAACGGAGGTTAGTACGCAATGGCCGCTAATAATGACTCAATCGGCAGAACGATTACTGTTACCGTGCTTTTGTGCGTTGTATGTTCTGTCATAGTATCTGCTGCAGCAGTACTGTTAAAACCGCAACAGCTAATTAACAAAGACTTAGACCGTCAAAGTAATATTTTGGCCGCTGCGAAAATAGACTATCAGGGAAAGGATGTCAGAAAACTTTTTGCTGAGAAAATAGTGACTAAGTACGTGGATCTTAAAACGGGCGAATATGTTGAAAAACCTGTTGGCTATAAAGATGCACAGCGTGCAGCGAAAGAGCCTGCTCTTTCAACGGCGTTAACTAAAGAGCAAGATATTGCCTCTATTAGACGTACAGCGAATGTGATGCCAGTTTATTTGGTTAACGAAGCTGATCAGTTAGATAAGGTTATCCTACCTGTTCACGGTTACGGTCTTTGGTCTACTCTCTATGGCTTCTTAGCATTGGAAAATGATTTGAATACAGTGGTTGGTTTTGGTTTTTACTCACATGCTGAAACGCCTGGCTTAGGGGGTGAAGTTGATAACCCTAAGTGGAAAGCGTTGTGGCCTGGTAAGAAAATCTATGCTGAAGGTTCAATGGAGCCTAAAATTGGCTTAGTTAAAACTGCTGTTGTTGCTGGTGCTGCTGGTTCTGAGTTTAAGATCGATGCCTTATCAGGTGCGACTTTAACCAGTAACGGTGTAACCAAACTTGTTCAATTTTGGATGGGAGAAAATGGTTTCGCCAATTTCCTGACCAACCTTAAAGCAGGGGAGAGTTAATAATGTCTGAAGTTAAAGATATGATTGTCAAACCGATTTTTTCAAACAACCCAATTGCTTTGCAAATATTGGGTGTTTGTTCGGCGCTGGCTGTAACATCAAACTTAAATACTGCAATGGTTATGACATTGGCGGTAATCGCGGTAACAGCATTTTCAAACATGTTTGTTTCACTAATCCGTAACTACATGCCAAGTTCGGTGCGTATTATTTGTCAAATGACCATTATCGCTTCATTGGTAATCGTTGTTGATCAAATATTAAAAGCGGTCGCTTACGATACCTCTAAACAATTATCAGTTTTCGTTGGTTTAATTATCACTAACTGTATTGTTATGGGTCGCGCTGAAGCTTTTGCGATGAAAAACCCACCACTACCTTCATTTATGGACGGCATCGGTAATGGTTTAGGCTACGGTGCGGTACTGTTGTTCGTTGGTTTTATTCGCGAACTGTTCGGATCAGGTAGCTTGTTTGGCTTTGAAATTCTACCACTAGTGACTAATGATGGCTGGTACATGAGTAATGGTTTATTACTATTGCCACCAAGTGCTTTCTTCATTATTGGTCTAATGATTTGGTTAATGCGTACCTTTGATACCAGCCAAGTTGAAAAACCGGACTTTGTTATCTGTAAAAACTCTAAAGCGGAGGCAATATAATGGAAGCTTATATTAGTCTATTTGTTAAAGCTGTTTTCATTGAAAACATGGCATTAGCGTTTTTCTTAGGTATGTGCACATTCTTAGCCATCTCTAAAAAAGTACAGACAGCGATTGGCCTAGGTATTGCGGTTATTGTGGTATTGACTATCACAACACCAGTCAATAACTTAATTTATAACTTATTATTGAAGGAAGGTGCATTAACGTGGGCCGGTTATCCTGAAGTTGATTTAAGTTTCCTAGGTTATATCTCCTATATCGGTGTTATTGCAGCAATGGTACAAATGCTGGAAATGGTGTTAGATAAGTACTTCCCTGCGCTTTATAACGCACTGGGTGTGTTCTTACCTTTAATCACTGTTAACTGCGCTATCATGGGTGCTGCATTGTTTATGGTTGAACGTGATTACAGCTTCGGTGAGTCTATTGTTTATGGCGCTGGTGCTGGTTTAGGTTGGGCTTTGGCGATTGCAACACTAGCGGGTATTCGTGAGAAATTGAAATATTCAGATGTGCCAGCAGGCTTACAGGGGTTGGGTATTACCTTTATTTCTGTTGGTTTAATGGCGCTTGGGTTTATGTCTTTTTCCGGCGTACAGCTTTAATACATGATAATAAACAAAGGAATATTTAAGTTATGAATCCTGAAATAATTCTTGGTGTTGTCATGTTTACTGTCGTAGTGCTTGCACTCGTTGCAGTAATTTTGGTGGCACGTTCGAAACTGGTAAGCTCTGGTGATGTGACGATTAATATTAATCATGATCCAGATAAAAGAGTGACTGTTCCCGCTGGCGGAAAATTGCTGCAAACACTAGCTGAAATGGGAGTATTTATTCCTTCAGCTTGTGGTGGCGGTGGTACGTGCGCACAGTGTAAATGTCAGGTTGTTTCCGGTGGTGGTTCTATGCTGCCGACAGAGGAATCTCACTTTACTATGCGTGAAGCTAAAGAGGGCTGGCGTTTAGCGTGTCAAGTTGCAGTTAAAGAAGATATGGAACTTGACCTTGAAGAGGAAATCTTTGGGGTTAAGAAATGGGAATGTACGGTTGAATCTAACCCTAACGTGGCAACTTTTATTAAAGAGTTGACCCTTAGAATACCAGATGGAGAAGATGTTGATTTCCGTGCCGGTGGTTATGTGCAATTAGAATGCCCTGCGCATACTGTCGATTACAAAGACTTTAATATCGAAGAAGAATATCGTGGTGATTGGGATAAGTTTAAAATATGGGATAACGTTTCTACGGTAACAGAGACGACCATACGCGCTTATTCAATGGCTAACTATCCAGGTGAAAAAGGCATTGTTAAATTTAACATTCGTGTCGCTTCACCACCACCGGGTAGCACAGGTATTCCACCTGGGATCATGTCGTCTTATGTCTTCAGTCTTAAAGAGGGCGATAAGGTTAATGTCTATGGACCCTTTGGTGAGTTCTTCGCTAAAGATACTGATGCTGAAATGGTATTTGTCGGTGGCGGTGCTGGTATGGCGCCAATGCGCTCACACATCTTCGATCAGCTTAAGCGTCTTGGCTCTAAGCGTAAAATGTCTTTTTGGTATGGTGCCCGCTCTCTTAGAGAAGCATTCTATTCAGAAGAATACGATATGCTGGCAGCAGAGAACGAAAATTTTGAATGGCATCTCGCTTTATCAGACCCTATGCCTGAAGATAATTGGGAAGGTAAGACCGGCTTTATCCACAATGTATTGTTTGAAAACTATCTAAAGGATCACGAAGCGCCTGAAGATTGTGAGTATTACATGTGTGGACCGCCAATGATGAACGCAGCGGTTATCAAAATGTTAGAAGATTTAGGTGTTGAGCCTGAAAATATATTACTCGATGACTTTGGTGGTTAAACACAATGTTACAGTGTAAAAAAGGCATGTTTATTAGTGCCTCACAACGGCTAGCAGTTTATCTGCTAGCCGTTTTTGTCGTTTTATCAACGACAATAAGTTCGGCGTTTGCCGAGCAGAAAATGATTGCTATTGACGGTAAAACGATGGGCACCACTTATCATATCAAGTGGTTTTCAAATGATGTTAATAACCAGTCATCAATACAATTGTTGCAACACAAAATTGACCAGCGATTAGTAGATATTAATCAAGTTATGTCTACATATATAGCAGATTCAGAGCTGTCGCTTTTCAACCAGCAACCAGCGGGAACTGAGCAACAGGTATCGACTGAGTTATATAATATTGTGCTAAAAGCAGAAGATATTAGCGAAAAATCAAAGGGCGCCTATGACATTACAGTAGGGCCATTAATTAATTTATGGGGTTTTGGGCCAGATAAGCGGGTTATCAAAGCACCAAGTGATCAGCAAATAACCGAGATTAGAGCGAGAGTTGGTTACCAAAAATTGCAACTTTTAGCTGATAAGCGCATCAAAAAGAATGCTGATTTATATGTAGACCTGTCATCGATAGCTAAAGGTTATGCGGTTGATGAAATTGCCAATTTAATTGATAGTACCGGCATTGATGTGTACCTTGTAGAAATTGGTGGTGAGCTAGTTACCAAAGGGCTTAAACCTGGCCAAGATCCTTGGAAAATAGCCGTTGAAAGCCCAACAGCAGGGCGCAGCGTACAACGTATCGTACGTGTTGATGATGTTGGCGTGGCAACCTCTGGCGATTACAGAAACTATTTTGAAGAAGATGGTGTCAGATATTCGCATATCATTGATACGACGACAGGTAAGCCGATACGCCATAATTTAGCGTCTGTAACGGTGATAGCTGATAATTGTGGTTTGGCTGATGCGCTGGCAACAGCATTTTTGGCAATGGGCTTGGAAAAGTCATATCAGTATGCAATTGATCATAATATCGATGCTTTCTTTATATCTAAAAGCAGTACCGGATTTGAAGAGAAAGTTACACCTGGTTTTGCAAAGCGTATACTTAATTAATTTAAATTTAAGGTAACAGCTTGTCTAAAAGCTTTTATCTGATGTTAATCAATAATCATACTAAATAAAGATAGTATGTAATGAGGTAGATATGGGTACTTTTATAGCAGTATTAGTGGTTTTGTTAACGGTTGTCGTTGCTATGTCTGTCGGTGTTTTATTAGGGGGTAAACCTATTGCTGGCTCTTGCGGTGGAATGGCTGCTTTAGGCATGGATACCGCTTGTGATATTTGTGCTGGTGATAAACAAATTTGTGAAGATGAAAATGAAAGAGTGGCACGCGAAGCTAAAGAATCAAAATTAGCTGATTTAGGTCGTGAGTTAAAATAGTATTTATATGTCACTGCATTGCTAATAAGTATCGAAAGTGCACAGATGTAAGTTGACTGTCTATACTATTAATAATGATAAGTAACATTTTAATAACAGTGAGAATGTAAGTTCTATACTGATAAAAAATAAACTAAGGGGTGGTTAATGGCTGAGTATGATTATGATGTAGTAGTTATTGGATCGGGGCCTGCCGGAGAAGGCGCAGCAATGAATGCTGCTAAGCATGGCAAAAAAGTCGCGATTATTGAAGAACAGCAATCTGTTGGGGGAAACTGCACACATAAAGGGACGATACCATCTAAAGCACTGCGCCATTCTGTTAAGCAAATTGTTGAATTTAATACCAACCCAATGTTCCGTGAAATAGGTGAGCCGCGTTGGTTCTCGTTTCAAAAAGTACTGCAAAGAGCAGAAAAGGTGATGGCTAACCAAGTTATGCTGCGCACCAACTTTTATGCACGTAACAGAGTGGATGTGTTTTTTGGTAAAGCTGAATTTAAAGATGCCAAAACACTATTAGTGACAGGCACTGTCAAAGGTGATGAAGTGTTAAGGGCTAAGAATATTGTCATAGCGACAGGCTCAAGCCCTTATTGCCCTGCCGATATTGATTTTTCCCATGATCGTATATATAACTCTGATTCAATTCTAAAATTAAACCATACACCACGTACCATTGTAATATTTGGCGCTGGCGTTATTGGTTGTGAATACGCCTCCATTTTTAGTGGTTTGGGCGTAAAGGTCGATCTAATTGATACCCGTGGACGTTTACTGTCTTTCTTAGATGGTGAGATCTCTGATGCGTTGAGTTATCACTTGCGAAACACAGCGGTGAAAATTAGACACAATGAAGATTATCAAAGTGTGACTGCCGATGATCGTGGTATTACTCTATGCTTGAAATCAGGTAAGAAAATCCGAGCCGATGCCTTCTTATGGTGTAATGGCCGTTCTGGTAATACCGCTGAACTAGCGCTGGAAAATGCAGGTTTAAAAGCGAATAGCCGTGGGCAGTTAGAGGTTGATGATCGTTATCGAACCTCAGTCGATGGTATTTCAGCTGTCGGTGATGTCATTGGTTGGCCAAGCTTAGCGTCTGCTGCTATTGACCAAGGCAGATCAACCGCTGCGGATATTATTGGCAATAATGATTTCCGTTATATTGATGAAGTACCGACAGGTATTTACACTATTCCCGAAATTAGTTCTATTGGTAAAACCGAGGAAGAGTTGACAACAGAGTGTATTGCTTACGAAGTTGGCCAAGCTTTTTTCAAAGATACAGCCCGTGCTCAAATCACCAGTCAGCCTGTTGGTATGCTAAAAATATTATTTGATCCAGAATCACTTAAGATACTAGGCATTCACTGTTTTGGTGACCAAGCGTCAGAAATTATACATATTGGTCAAGCCATCATGCGTCAAAAGGATGAAGGTAATACATTGGCATATTTTGTTAGTACCACGTTTAATTACCCGACAATGGCCGAGGCATATCGTGTTGCTGCTATTGCTGGTTTAAACAGAATACAGCACTTGTAACACCAGCTGTTTATATAGCTTGTCATGGTGATAGGCTATATAAACACTCTTTTTATGTTAGCGTGTTAGTTTTTATCTTTACCTTTTTCATCATCTTTATAAAAACCATCTTCATAGTAAATCCCTTTTATATCTAACTTCTTTTCGACCCATCGATTGAAACGGCTCCAAATAAAAAATGCAGGGGTCATACCAATGGCTATCCCTAACATTAAGCCTGCTCCTTGATATTGTTGTGCTGTAAGCTCACTAAAATACTCAAAAAAACCATAAGAATTTAATAGATAATACCAAGTAATCAAAAAAGCAAAGGCGATAGCAGTGGCAAGATGATGAAGGTGACTCTTATTCAAAATGTTTCCTTTTAAAAAAATTGATAATGATAAATAACTGATAATCATAACATGCTGATATCCATAGCGCGCTATAACAAATCTCTATTTAACTTCAATAATGCCTGTTTAAAATAATAATAATTTTAGCCGATCTAATTGATGCGATGCCTGAAACTTAGCTTGCAAGAGTGAAAATTCGCGAGTAAGGTGGTCTATAATAATTAAGTTAAATATTTTTTAAGCCATTAATTTAATTCAAGATAAGTAATAAATTAACGATTTTAACTAAGATCAAATAATAACAAGGATATAAATATGAAAATAAATGATTTGCTAGTTAATGAATTAACATTATTGTCCCAATTTAAGTCCCAAACAGCATTAGAAGGTATAAAAGTACACGCCAATGCCAGCCAAGATATGGTGGATGCAGCAAGCCGGCTGTTTGAGAAAAACTTAATTACCAAAAATGATGGCGGCTATCTAACTGATTTAGGTAAAGAGGCAGCTGAAAACTTAGACAGCCTGATGAGTATATTGACCACGCCTAGTAATTTGGATACCTCCCACTAATGGCTTTAAAACCGACATTATATAAAGTAGATTTACAACTTGTTGATACAGACAGGGATGTTTATGAAAACTGTAAATTTACCTTAACCCAACATCCATCAGAAACACAGACCAGAATGATGGTGCGGCTGATGGTGTTTGGTTTAAATTACCATCCAAACTTAAAATTTACCAAAGGGTTATCTAGTCAGGATGAGCCAGATATTTGGCAGGTCTCTGATAATCTTGAAATAGATCGTTGGATAGAAGTAGGCCAAGCAAGCCCAGAGCGAATGAGAAAAGGCATTAGCCGCTCTAGAGATGTCTGTCTGTATGCTTATGGCAGCGATGCGGATGTCTGGTGGCAAAAAAATAGTGAAGCCTATACAGCATTACCAAAAATGAGTGTGTATCAATTCGACCATCAACAACTTGCTAGTTTAACGCAGTTAGCACAGAGGAAAATGGCATTAACGTTAACGATTAGCAGTGGTGAGTTGTTCATTAACTGCGGTGACGATAATGTCCATTTAGCGTTAATAAAACTGCTATAACCGCTAGATTATTGCTCGAAGTCGCTATACTGTGATTTGCTGATGTGGGCTGCTAACGAGTAAGCCCATCAAATCATTTTGACTGATAATACCAACAAGTAAATACTTTTCATCGACCACGGCTAATGCAGTATTTTTAAACTTTATGAATAACGTGGCGATATCTCTTACTAACGCTGAGCTAGACACTGCGCTGAAGTCCTCTTGTAATAAGCAGCTAATAGTTGAGCCTGCCAAATTTTTATCTTTAATTAATTGGTTGTAATGCACAACCGCTAATGGCTTTTGTTCGTCATTGACCACAACTAAGTGTGAGAAATCTTGATTGTTAAGTATTGTGATGGCTTGCTCAATAGATGTTTGCGGTGTACAAGTTACCACCGATGTGCTCATTACATGAGATGCTCTTAATCGTCTGCGATTATCAGTACTATCCTTATTGTCAATATAACCTCGGGCTTTACTGTTATGAGCTACACTAGGTAGATGTTCAGGCTGTTTTGAGCTTGTATATAATGCAATGTGCTGTTCTATATTGCAATTTGATACGACCTTTCCATTTTGGAAAATAACGAATGACATAAAACATTTTCCTATCTAGGGTCATTAAATCAATCAGATGATTACATCGACCGTTTTTAAGTTTAACTATTGACGTCTCTTTGAGAGCTGACTAATAATTTAAGTAAATCACTGCGACTAACAATACCTGTGACTTGATTTTCGTCATTGACAACACAAAAAACAGACGTTTTATTTTTAATAAAATGTAGTGCAATTTCTCTGACGAGGGTTTTTTCTGAAATCGCTAAAGCTATTGGCTCTAAAATATTTTGAATAAAGCTAGTTTCTGGAAATTCTGATTTTTGAATTTCTTTTAATCCTAAAACGCCCACTGGTGATTTATTTTTATTAATAACAACTAGCTTAGTGAGCTGATGCTTTTGCATTAACAACTTTGCTTTAATCACCAGTTCATGTGACATAACACTAATGACTGGTTTTGACATAATAACCGCAGCGGTTAATAAGCGTCTGTTTTGTAATGTATCTAAATCGCTGTTATCAATAATATGCTGTTGATTTGGCGAGTGTGTGTCGTTGCTGTGTTGTTTTACTTGGGATAATAGCGGTTTTTTCTCGTGTCTATTTTGATCAAAGTTATAAGCTTTTTGATTCGCGCTGATGATAGAGGAGATACCATTATTAAAAACAAATAGTGTCATTTATGATCCGGTTATTGGGCGTTAAATTGTTACGCTATTAAAAGTAAAAAGTTACTTTGATATCTGTATCACAGTCTCTATATTTGTTAGTTAACAAGGCTATTGAATTGTAATACAGCATTATTCATATGAATTTAATCTTAACCATAGCGCTGTTAAAAAGATACGTTAATGCTTTTCCTTTTTTAAACGCTTGTTTAATATTGTTAATTTTGAGTTCATATCGCCCTGTGTGATTGATTATTAAAGGGTTGATAAAAAGCTAAGAAAAATGATTAAATTTTTTTATCTATTTGCAATGTTTAACAATTGCTGTTTATTCGTTTTAAAAATAGGTTATTGTGATACTTTCTGGCATCATTTTGACCAAATCGTTTATCAATATATATAGGTTATTATGCTAAGGCTGCAAGTTAAAAAGTGGGCTATTTTTACTGTCCTAATGAATGTTGTTATATCAGCGCAAGCAGTTGAGCTTAAACATTATAAGGATAAAATAAACAGCCTATCTCAGGCGTCATTAGTATTAAAGAAAAGCAATGCTAGCGATGAAATAAAGATCCATTCAAACAAGCTGTTAGTGCCGGCCTCTACGCTTAAAATTGTCACAGCGTATCTAGCCATTAAACGCTGGGGTTTGGCTCATCGTTTTCACACTGATTTTTATGTTAGCCAAAATACACTGTGGATTAAAGGCTACGGCGATCCGTATATTACATCTGAAGAAATCGCCTTAATGAGTGAGCAGATAAAAGCGTTGGGGCTGATTAACATTGAAAGAATTGCTATAGATAATAGTTTCTTCCCAGAATTACGTTTAAATGGCCGCGGTAGCAGCGATAACCCTTATGATGCCGGTAATGCTGCCGTTGTCGTCAACTTTAATACCGCATATATACAAAAAAAAGCAGGAAAATTAAGCACTGCTGAAAAACAGACTCCGTTAACGCCATTGGCAATTGAGCTGGCCAATGATTTAGGTCGCGGTTTTAGAAAAGGCAGTAAGAGAATATCGCTACCGGGGGGGCGTGATCAATCAGCAAGATATTTTGGTGAGGTGTTCTCAAGTCTTCATTTTGGCAAAAATCTTGACGTCAGCATAAGCCAGGTGCCTGTTGATGCTAAGCTAGTTTATCGACACTTTAACTCAAAAGAGCTTAAAGAGTTATTAACGGCGATGCTTAAATATTCTAATAATTTCATTGCCAATCAGCTGTTTTTATTAATGCCTGAACGCGATGAATCACAAACCATGGTCAATGTGGTTGATGCGCAAAAAAACTATATCCAAGCGTTAGAAAAAGAGTTCTCTTTTAAGGGCATTAATATAGTAGATGGCGCTGGGCTCTCTCGATTAAACAAAATTAGCGCCCAACAGCTGACGCAAATACTGCAACAGTTCAAACCTTGGATAGAGCTATTACCACAGCGTTATGAGGGGATAAAGGCGAAAACCGGAACATTATCAGATAACCATTCACTCGCTGGCTTTATACTCAATAAAGAGGGGAATTGGCAGGCGTTTGCATTATTGATTAATAAAAGTATGCCAGCTAATTATCGTTACCAACTAGCGAAAGAGTTATTGGATAAATCCTAAGGGTTTATCCATAATGACAATCAGAGAGCAGCAGTAATGTGATTTTAGTTACGTATGATTTTTTAAGTGTCGCAGCCTAACTCAATTACTAAAGCTGGTTTTTAAAGATAGGTAATGTTTAATATTTTTACTAGGTATCCATATGTCTCGTTTGTTTATTGCCGAAAAGCCCAGCCTTGCGAGAGCAGCTGCCACCTTGGCAAGCCCGCAAAAAAAAGATCTAGGCTTGATTCGCTGTGCAAATAGGGATGCAGAGACTGGGTGTGTTGGCCATTTACATGAACAAGTTGAACCCGATGCTAAGGATGCAAAATACAAGCGTTGGAACAAGGGCTAAGTACGTTCAAAGTGATAGATATTAGCCAGGAAAAAAATAAGTGATTTTATATATAGCTGAAAAACCAAGTGTGGGTCGCGCAGTCGCTGATGTACTGCCTAAACCTCATCAAAAAGGTGATGGGTTTATAAAAGTAGGCAATGGTGATGTTGTGACTTGGTGTATTGGTCATTTGCTCGAACAAGCGGAGCCTGAAGCCTACAACCCAGAGTATAAGAAATGGAAGAAAGAGCATCTTCCTATTATTCCCATTCAATGGAAACACCAAATAAAGCCGCAAACTAGGAAGCAGTTCACTGCGGTGAAAAAACTGATTAAGCAGGCGGACACATTGGTTAATATGGGAGACCCTGATCGAGTTGGTCAAATATTAGTTGATGAGGTGATCAATTATTGCAAGATCTCCAAAGCTAAACGCGAAGCTACTAAGCGCTGTTTAATTAGTGATATGAATCCTGATGCGATTAAAAAATCACTTAATAATCTGCGTAATAATACAGATTTTATACCGCTTGCTACCTCTGCATTGGCGAGAGCTCGAGCAGATTGGTTATATGGTATAAATATGACTCGATTATGTACGCTACAAGGCCAGCATTCAGGTTATAACGGCGTCTTATCAATTGGCAGGGTACAGACCCCTATTCTTGGCTTGGTAGTTCATAGAGACCAAGAGATCGAGAATTTTGTATCTAAGCCTTTTTATGACGTTTTTGTCACATTGCAAACTGGGCAAGGTGAGCAATATAGTGCCAAATGGAAACCTAGTAAGGCTTGTGAGCCTTATATGGATGAAGATGGCAGAGTCATATCAAAAAAACTGGCATTGACCGTTGTAAATAAAGTTGTCAATCAAACAGGTATAGTAAGTTCTGTAAGAGAGGACAAAAAGAGACAGGCACCACCACTACCGTACAATCTATCGATGCTGCAAATAGACGCTTCAAAACGTTTCAGTTTAAGTGCACAACAAACTTTAGATATATGCCAGCAACTTTATGAAAGACATAAATTACTTACCTATCCTCGCTCTGATTGTCGCTACCTGCCAAAGGGGCACTTAAATGACAAGTCAAGAGTAGCGCAATCAATTGCTAAAACTTGCCCTGCTTTAACCAATGCAGTGGCTCAGGCAGACTTATCGATAACAGGCAAAGCATGGAATGATTCAAAGGTTGGTGCTCACCACGCCATTATCCCCACCGCGAGATCGATGGATTGTAGTAAGCTCACTAAAGATGAAAAAAACATCTACGAGCTAGTAGCACGCCAATATCTAATCCAGTTTTACCCACCTTTCGAATACGCTGAAAAGCAGATTGATAGTGAAGTGGCAGGTGGTTTGTTTATAGCTAAGCAGAAAGACGTTTTAGCTGATGGCTGGAAGTCGTTATTTCCAAAGCAAAGCGGGCCGGGAAAGGACAATGAGTTTTCCAGTAAAAAACTACCTAACGTCACTAAGGGTGATCAAGTTAGCTGTATCGATGGCAAGCTTGACGAAAAACAGACAAGTCCTCCAAAATACTTTACAGATGCAACCTTACTGGCTGCGATGACGGGAATAGCTAGATATGTGTCTAACCCCGAGATAAAAAAAGTGCTTAGAGATACCGATGGACTTGGTACAGAGGCAACACGCGCTGGCATTATTGAGTTGTTATTTAAGCGCGAATTTTTAAGCCGAAAAGGTAAAGAAATACGCGCGACACAAGTAGGACGTCAGCTAGTCAATAGCCTTCCTGAAAAAATGGTATTACCTGATATGACCGCCCACTGGGAATCTCAACTGGAAGCTATCAGTGAGAAAAACATGAAGTATGGCCAATTCATGCAACCTTTGACAGAGGGCTTAAGTGGCTTGATAGATGAAGTCGGCCGCGTGAGCTTTTCAGGGATGAAAGGGATGGGTAAGAAGTTTGTGAAGCGAAAGGCTACAAGGAAAAGAGCTAAGCCTGTTGCTAAAAAGAAGTAGGATGAATGTAAAAACTATGGGATCTAAGTTATATTTCTTAAAAACACTAGTAACTCAATAGATTGAAAATTATGATCTTAATCAGGATAAACTACTACAAAATTAAAAGTCGAAAAATACTCTGACACAGGGGGTTAAAGAATTTTACAATACTTGAAATTTCTTTTCTTTGACTAGAGTCAAGATAGTAAAAGACGACATCTATCCTGACACAAGGGGATAATGTTAAGAATTAATCCTGCACCTAACAACTCTAAAATGAGACAGCCATATTTAATGACTGCATGAGCTTATCATTACTAGCGATTATTTCTGCCATTTTGTTATATTTCAGATAAAAATATCGCCAATCAACTTAGCTACGAAGCCACAATCCCCCTTGTATTACCGGCGAAGTAATTGCTCAAATTGGCGATGCGTAGCGACACGATGTCGCGAAGAGCGAAGCTAGGCCATGGACGGCCTATCTGAGCGGCCGTCAGTTTTAGGAATTACGTAGGGATTTCTCGGTAATAGTAGGGCGAACTTTTCTTTGGTTGCGTTTCTTTTTTTCGTAAAAAGAAATGAACTCGACGCAGTCGAAATTGCACTTAAGTCTTTTGACTTTAAATCTCACCAGCGCTTTGACGTATTATCACTGCTACATACTGTATATCCCTCTGCATCAAAAGTAACTAGCTACGAAGCCACAATTCCCCTTTGTATTGCCGCCGAAGTAATTCCTCAAATTGGCGATGCGTAGCGACACGATGTCGCGAAGAGCGAAGCTAGGCCATGGATGGCCTATCTGAGCGGCCGTCAATTTTAGCAATTGCGTAGGGATTTCTCGGTAATAGTAGGGCGAACTTTTCTTTGGTTGCGTTTCTTTTTTTCGTAAAAAGAAATGAACTCGACGCAGTCGAAATTGCACTTAACTCTTTTGACTTTAAATCTCACAAGCTCTTTGACGTCTTATCACTACTACATACTGAATATCCCTCTGCATCCAAAGTAACTGTGCTATATGTCAGATAAAAATATCGCCAATCAACTTAGCTACGAAGCCACAATCCTCCATAGGTAATATCCTGCCACTATCATTGTAACCTTCATTTTTTATTCACCGCTTTTTGCACCTTTCTAGGGAATACTCGCTCTGTGGGTAGCGCTTATTTAGTGCATATTATGGCCTTATTATAGGGTTTGTTATGGTAGGGATTTAACCGTGAATATTTTTAGCAAAAACTTGTAACTCGATTGTAGATATTATATGGTTAATAAAAGCACAAATACACACAATAACACATAAATACACATTTCATGAGGTGTTGCTTACTTTTTGTAAGTTAGGCTTAGTCTCTTTTTATATGATTTACAACGACGGTTCAACAACTATGGAGAAAGGAAAAAGATGAAAAAATTGATATTTAAACTCACAACATCGATGTATTTTTTATGTTCTACATCCGCTGCGTTTTCAGAATCCTTGACGGTGTATAGTGCTCTTGAAGAAGAGGAAATTGCTGTATATATAAAAGCGGCTAAAAAGGAGATGCCTGATCTTGATATCGATGTATTGCGTCTATCAACAGGTAAACTAGGCGCACGACTATTAGCTGAGGCAGGTAATCCAAAAGCAGATGTTATTTGGGGGTGGGCTGTTACCGCGATGATGGATCCACAAGTGGTTAAGCTATTAGAGCCTGTGAAGGTAAAAGGCGTTGAGCAACTTGCTCCAGAATTTAGAGATGCTAAGGATCGTTGGTTTGCGCAAATGGGTTACATGGGGGCATTCTGTGTTAATACAGATCGTCTAAAACAGAAAGGCTTAAGCATGCCTCAAAGTTGGGCTGACCTTGCAAAACCTGAGTTTAAAGGTGAGATTATTATGCCGGACCCTAACTCATCAGGCACAGGTTACTTACATGTTAATGCAGTTTTACAATCACTCGGACTTGAGAAGGGTTGGGCGCAGCTAGAAAGTGTTGATCCTAATATGGCGCAATACACATCATCTGGATCAAAACCTTGTAAAGCTGCGAGAACAGGTGAATATGTTGTTGGTATTTCTTTGGCTTTTACAGCGATGAAATCCATTGAAGATGGCTATCCTTTAGAAATGGTTTTTCCAAAAGGTGGCGTAGGCTATGAACTTGAAGCTTCTGCCTTATTATCAAGTAGCAAAAACAAGGCAGCTGCCCAGCGTTTCTTAGATTGGAGTATGTCTGAAAAAGCTATTTCATTATTTGGTCAATATAAGGCATTAATTACTATGCCTAATGTAGAGCAGTCTGAAGCGGCTAAAGCATCTGGTCTTCCTGCGGATCTAAGTAGTATTTTAGCGCCGGTTGATTTTATTGAGTCTGCTAATCGCCAAACTGAAGTTAAAGCACAGTGGCGTGAAAAGTTTGGTAGATAAATCACAATAACAATCATGCGCATAGATTTTATATGCGCAAATTCTTTATTTTTTCATACCGTTTAAAATTCAATATCTCATTCATCCGAGGCGTTCTGATATTGCCTATTGGAGTTATTCTAAATGTATTTAACTGTTTCTAACGCAACGAAAGTATATGGCTCATTCAAAGCACTGAACGATGTTTCTATCTCTATAGAGGAAGGTGAATTTGTCTGCCTTTTGGGGCCAAGTGGTTGCGGAAAAACGAGCTTGCTACGCATTATTGCTGGCTTAACAGGTTTAGATAAGGGTGAGGTTAAGCTAGACGGACAATCATTGCTGGATGTTGGCGCACGTAAACGTGACTTTGGTATTGTTTTTCAATCATATTCATTGTTTCCCAATATGAGTGTCGCGCAAAATATTGGCTATGGCTTAAAAATTAGAAAGGTACCTGCTGATCAAATTAATGCGCGGGTTCGTGAACTATTAGGCATTATTAAATTACCCCAAGCAGGGGATAAGTTACCGGGTCAGCTTTCAGGTGGTCAGCAGCAGCGCGTCGCACTTGCACGTGCTATTGCCGTTAATCCTCGCGTGTTATTGTTAGATGAGCCGTTATCCGCACTAGATGCACAAGTGCGTGGCGAATTGCGTGACGAAATCCTACAGTTACAAAGATCACTAGGTATTCCGACATTAATGGTTACTCATGATCAAGAAGAAGCGTTGGCGCTTGCTGATAAAATCATATGTATGAACCAAGGGGTTGTAGTGCAATCGGGTACACCGCGAGAGCTTTATCAAAAACCGGCCACTCGCTTTGTCGCTGATTTTATGGGGACAAGTAATTTAATTAGTACCGCAACAGTAAAACAAGGGATGCCAGCATTATTAGTTAATCGCCCTGCAGGCCAAGACTCACAATATGATGCTTGTATTCGCCCAGAATCTATTAGAATTGTTGCTGTTAGCGAAGGAGATGCCACTGTTAACTCTATCGGGTTTTTAGGTAATTTAAGTAAAATTAAATTAAATAGCCCCCTAGGGAGTTTAATTGTAGAAATACACGGTGCTATTGATCTTAAAGAAGGTCAAAAAGTATCCCTAGATATTACGCCAACGGACTGTATTTGGGTATTAAACGATGTTGAAGGTACATCAGCATGAAGACGTTAGCAACAAATCGCTGGGATGGTGACAGACTATTAACGATTGCTTGTGTCATTGTGCCTTTGATTGCCTTAACGTTGTTTTTTATCTACCCAATGTTTACAGTTTTTCTACGCTCAATCACTTTAGAGGACGGTAGTTTAGGGCTGCAAAATTATGCACAAACACTAGCATCTACTGGATTTTGGCGTGCCACTGAGCATTCGTTGTTGATGGGTTTTACGACAATGGTGTTTAGTGTCTTTATAGGTTTTATAATTGCATTAGGTCTGCACCGTTGCTCATTTCGTGGTAAGTGGATAATTCGTACGGCGATTATTATGCCTTTATTGGCACCGTCTTTAGTGCAAGCGCTCGGTTTGATTTTTCTTTTAGGGCGCAATGGTGTGATTAATCGGGTATTTGGGCTTGAGTTAGATATCTATGGCTTTTGGGGGCTAACTATCGCAAATACGCTGTATGCGATTCCTCAAGTGGTGATGATTATAGGCGCCTCGCTGGTACTTTTAGATGCACGTATTTATGAAGCGGCTGAAATTATGGGGGCAAAACCACTTCGCCAGTTTCGTGATTTAACCTTGCCTGCTATTTTCTTCGCGCTACTAAACGCAGCATTTGTGGTGTTTATAGTTACTATTACCGACTTTGGTAATGCTGCAGTTATTGGGGGGGATTATTCAGTATTGGCTACCGAAATTTATACCCAAGTTGTGGGTTTGCGAAATTTCAATATGGGTGCTGTGGTCGGGATAATGTTATTGCTGCCAACAGTGGTGTCTTATTATATAGAGCGCAAAGCTATGAAGCGCCAGCAAGGTGTGCTTGCGACTAATATACAGCCTTTCGTGCCTAGTTTTTTAGCCAGTCGCGATATCCCCATGGCTGCTGCCTGTTTCTTTATTGCCGCAATAATTTTGTCAGTTGTTGCTATCGTTGTTTACGCTAGTTTTGTTAAACTGTGGCCTTATAACTTTGATTTTACTTTAAAGCACTTCGATATTACGATCGCAGGGGGGTATTCATCATTATGGATAACGATAGCTATCTCACTAGGTGCTGCAATAGGCGGAACATTCTTGATTTTCATATTAACACTTGGCTTGTTACGCCTACCTGCGGCTATTTCTCAAGCAATACAAGTGCTCGCTGCTATGCCAGCGGCAGTGCCAGGTATCGTGCTGGGTTTAGCTTATATTCTTACTTTTAATTCAACGTCGACACCGCTTTATATGTTGTATGGGACAGCGACATTAATTGCTGTTATCAATTTTTATCACTATCATACACAAGCTTTTTTGACAATAATGACTGGTTTTCGACAGTTTCCCACTGCATTAGAAGAGGCCTCTGGATCTTTAGGGGCAGGGTTAGGGCGTACCGCCGTCAGTATTATTGCTCCTTTTGTATCACCTATGTTGATATCAGTATTCTTTTTCCTCTTTATGCGCTCAATGGTGACTTTATCAGCGGTTGTGTTTTTAACAACACCGCAGCTTGATGTGGCTGCGGTGACTATTATGCGTTTAGATGATGCTGGGCTTACCTCGCAAGCTGCCGCCTTTTCAACGTGTGTCATGGCTGTTGTTTGTCTCGCTTTAGCAATGATGAAATTCATGCTGTCGTTGCCGTCTCGTCGCGCTAGGAAGTTATCATGATGTGGCCTAAAGAGCGGCATCAGCGCATTCTCTCACTTTTAAGTAATAATCAGCTAGTCAGTGCTAATGATCTAGCAGGATTATTAGAAGTATCCAGAGAAACAGTACGTCGTGATCTGTTAGAGCTAGAAAAGAAAGGTTTTGTCAATAGAGTGCACGGTGGGGCAGTGTTGCCTAATAAAGAACATGAAGCACCGTTTGAAAATCGCAGAGACAAGCAGATACGTGCCAAGCAAAATATTGCCCGCAAAGCCGTCACTTTAATTCCCCCCGGTAGCTCCATTATGGTGGATGCAGGTACGACAACGTCAGCGTTTGGCCAAGCTCTTGCTCAGCTGTCCGGCATTATGGTGATTACTAACTCCATTGATATTGCCCAAACCATCAAAACTAGCGGTAGCGATATCGAGCTTGTTTTGCTTGGCGGTCACATGATTTCAGATGTGCCAGCCACTTATGGAGAGCTTACTTTGTCTGAGATAGCACGCTTTAATGTCGATTTGGCGGTTATCGCACCCGTTGCTGTTCACGTCGATCAAGGTGCGTTTTCGTTTGCTTTACAAGAGGCTGAAATCGCTAGAACAATGATTGCCCAAGCTCGTGAGAATATTATTTTATGCGATCAAACTAAGCTTGGAACCACTAGCCGTGTGCGTATCGCGCAAACCAATGACATTAATAATATAGTCACCGATAACTTGGTAAGCGCTGATCAGGTAGCACTATTTTCACACACTAATACTCAATTAATAATCGCCAAATAAAAATAGTTGCCAGGCTATTGGCAATAGCATTGTAGAACAATGGAGTTAACAACGATGAAACCAAATGTTAGTCAATATGAAACCATTCTTGATGATTGCCTAATTTGGGCAGATGAAGCGGCAGTACTGGCAAGAAAACACTTTCGCCAGCCAACGCAAGTCAGTTTTAAAGCCGATGAAAGTCCTGTTACTGTCATAGATCAGCTAATAGAAAAAGAACTAAAAAAATTAATTTCTGAGAAATATCCACTAGATGCAATACTGGGCGAAGAAAGCGGTACTGATGAGGCTTCTAGTGATAACCTTTGGGTCATTGACCCTATTGATGGTACTCGCTCTTTCATGTCAGGGAACCCTCTCTTTGGTATGTTACTGGCGTATGTAGAATCCTCTGAACCCGTCGTTGGTGTTATTTCTATGCCAATTCTGAACGAGGTATATAGTGGTGGAGCTGGTTTACCAGCTGTTTGTAACAACCAGCTTATAAAGACATCTGAGCAAGTGAATATCAGTGATTGTATACTCTATATTAATGAAGGCGAAAAATTACTTGATGAGCACCCTCAAATGCTTGGACGTCTATTAACTGCCGGTAAAGTGAAGCGATTTGGTTATGACTGTTATCCCCATGCATTGCTCGCTGCTGGGCATATCGATGCGGTGGTTGATTTTGACCTAAAGCCTTATGACTATCTTGCATTATCTATGGTTATTCAATCGGCAGGAGGGGTCATCACGGATTGGCAAGGTAACAAATTAGATATGGATTCTAAAGGGGATGTGGTTGCTGCAGCTACTGTTGAATTACATCAATCCTTGCTGGCGTTATTAAACTCGCAATAAAATTATCACTATACTTTCCTAAAACAAAAACGCTTCGATAATCGCAAGCGTTTTCCCACTATCATTATTTTCTCAGGCGTTTGGATTCGTTCAAAAAAAACCTATGTTTGCTTTTTAGTTAGCATACGAAGTGTCTATAAACAGATAAAACCCGCATAATACTCGCTTTACCTAAAATCCATAATGAATTGATAATAGGAAGGTATATGAATTCACTTATATTGATTTTGATATCCTTTGTCGGATCTTGGTATTTATATGAGCCGCACTCAGATGATTTGGTCACTGATAGCTTGTGCGCTTTGGTGCTGTTTGTATCGTTTATTGCTTTACTGATTTGGATTTTTAATCGTGTTAGAAAAAGCTCAGGTAGTGGTGACAATAGCAGTTGGTTCGATAATGATGGCTCAGGTGGAGATGGTGGTGGCTGCGATTGATGATATATCTAATGATATATGATCAGTGCCATCATATCAGTGATGTATGAATTTATGTTTAACCTATGAAAGGTGATGTGTTTATGTATTTAGGGCAGTGCTTGTGTGGAGATGTGAAGATAAAAATTCATGGGCAGATAACAGATATTATCCATTGTCACTGTTCTTTGTGTCGAAAGAACAGCGGTACGGCATTTGCGACCAACGGGTTTATCAATGCCATTGATTTGGAATTTATTTCAGGTGAGGACGGTTTGAGTACCTTTGTGTTTAAACCAGGTAAGAATCGACATTTTTGTCGTCATTGTGGCTCTCCTGTATATAGTTCTAATGAACAAGATCCTAGCCGTTATCGGTTGAGATTAGGTATTGTTGAGTGCGATATTTCGCAGCGGCCTATATCTCATAATTTTGTGTCATCAAAAGCAAACTGGGAAGATCTCGATGCTAAGCTGCCAAGGTATGATGGGTTTGAGCCCTCTCGATACTAAATAGTAAATAAGCTTCACAATAAAAGCTAATTCAATAGGTTAAGAGTAAGCATTTAGTAATGACTGTTTTGTGCAGGGTATAATGTCATTAATTCAAGCAATCTAATTAAAGTTAGGCAGTTTATATGAGTGAGAAATCAGTATTCCAGTTGGTGTTAGGTGATGATTGGGATCGTTTGGGTAGTATTATTCGTCGTCATTATTTTCTTAAGCCTAAATCTGTAGATTATATTTGCGTGTCGGGTAAAATGTCACAAATACACCACTCTAACGTGGCCAAACTATTAATACCTTTTGGTTTGTTGTTTGGTGCGCTTGTCCCTTATAGGGGTAAGGATATTGCCGTTGATGTCCATTACACATCTAAACCTAATAATGGCAACCTATACTGGGATAGAGTATTTAAGTTTCGCCGTGGTGATTTTCATTTCAAATCCTATATGGAACCGGTGAAACAAGGTGAAGTTATTGAGTTTGTTCGCTTTGGTATAGGTATTCGTTTAAACGTTAGCGCTGAACAGGGCGCTTTGGTTTTTCGTGATGTTGGTTATATTTGGCGTGTACTTGGCTGTGATATCCCCATCCCAGGGCGTTGGTTAATGGGTAAGGTGTACGTAGAAGAGCGGCCAATTGATGAGCGCTTCTTTTCGATGAAAATGACATTAGAACACCCTTTACTAGGTGCCTTATTTACCTATAGAGGTGTTTTTGAGCTAAATCAATAGTGCTGTTATAACATGGAATCTATTTGAAAGTTTATTGAAAACAGCCATCAGCTTGCAGATTCGTTGACCTTGCTTAGCCCCTTGGGTAACATGTTCAAAATCAATAAATTACAGTAATACGGCGCCATTATGAAACTGATAAAGCAGATAAAACTCTCTTTTAAAGAAGGTAACTCTGACAAAGTATATGAAGTTGACCTGTGTGAGTTATCTCGTGTCGATGATGAGCGCTATTTTGTTAATTTTCGTTACGGTCGTCGTGGTAGTAAGCTAAGAGAGGGCACTAAAACTGCAGAGCCTTGCTCATTACAACAGGCAAATAAACTGTTTGATAGTGTCATTATTGCTAAAACTAGCAAAGGTTATATTGATGAATCAAATAAAGACAATGTTAACCGCGCAAAGGTAGAGCCTGAGCAGCCGGCATTAACAGCATCCTTATCAATAATAGCTAAGCTTGAGAGTGAGAAAAACTCTAAGCAGCGTGCGCGCTATATTTGGCGCTTAGGCGAAATCGCTGATGAAAGTAGTATCCAAGCAATATCAAGCGGCGTTTTAAAAGGGCATTGGTTAGAGGATTATTCTATTGCCTGGGCACTTGGCCGTATTGGCGATAACAAAGCCTTAGCTATTATCGATAAGCTGATAAACTCTCACAATAAAGTTGTGCAAAGCTTAGCCGTAGAAGTGCAGTTGTTGCTAATGTCGCAACAGCAGCGTGATAGCTACTTAGCTGAGGTCTCACAAAAACTGCCCCAACAGCTAAGAAAGATCATTAGTGAACACTCATCAAATGAGCAGAGCGTTAGCCCACTAACGGCTTTGTTATTGCAGTGGTTTGGGCAAAAAATAGCCACTCACAACACGTCATTAACACAGCTTTATCAATTAAGTTTAGGCAATCAAACCTTAAAATCAGCGCTAGTTAAGGTGATGACTGTGATTGCTTTTGAACCCGGTTATTTTAAGGGTATTCGCCATATCTTTAAAATGGCGGAACTACGTTTAGATGCACAAATGTTTGGTACGCTAACTCAGCAGTTTGAAACTAATAAAGCTTTTTTTGATGCCTCATGGGGTTGGCATTATGATAGAAAAACCTATGAAAACTTCAACGTAAAAGATGAGCAGCTTAAAGACGATAGCCGGCTCGCCTATTCAGCACAAACACGTCACTACCTCAGAAGACGTAGTTGGCGCAGTTTAAAGCGTTTAGCGCAGTTAGATGATGAGCACTACCTGCACATGGCAATCGGCATACTGTTAGCCGTTACTGATGATGCTGCAGGTGAGCCAAAGACAAGTCACTATTACGGCTGGGATTCAGATAGCGGTAAGTATGATATTGTACGAGCGAATCACTACGGCCATTTTGCAGGCTTACTGGCCTTTAATCATATTATTCATGGCAACAGTACTAGCTTTAAGCTCAATAGTGGCCGCACTGCTTGGCTACAAATAAATGATAAAGATAATGACATGCGCCATGAAAGTTATGGCCAATTGTGGGATAAAAAGCCTGAGTTACTCATTGATTTACTAGTGCAAAGCCATTGTCAGGCAGTGCACATATTTGCGTTAAACATTATTAAAGACCATTCACACCTCAATGCGACGCTAACACCGCAAACCTTGATTACTCTGTTAAAATCGCCTTATCTATTGACTCAAAACTTTGCTCTAACAGTTATTGAGCAGCAACTCAATGAGCTAGGCTTTGTCAAAGCGTTAGTGTTAGCACTAGCGCAGTGTGAATTAGAAAAAGCGCAGCAATTAGCGATAGAGCAGTTAAATAGTAATGAGCTGCAATGGCTAGATGATCTGGATATTATCGCTAGCCTTGTGATATCGCCTTCAGCATTGGTACAACAATGGTTTTATCATAATATTAGTACGTTAACACTTGGTTTGGATGATCAGCAAGTGTTGGCAAAACAACTGATGTCACATTGTTTACATGCGCATGAGCTCGCTATTGGGCAGTGTCAGCAGATACTGCGTTTTTTTAAAGAACAACTAAGCCAATACAGTTTAACGATTGATTTATTGTTGCTTGAAACATTCATTAGCCATCAACAGCGATGGGTACAGCAATTAGGTGCTGGCTTATTGCTGCTAAATGCAGCGTCTTATAAAGACATCCCCGCTAAATTAAAGGCAGACATAACATCATCGCAATATGATGAAGTTAGGGCGCTCGCCATTGCGTTACTCGCTAAACAGAGTATCAGTGAGCTGGTTGCGCAAACCCATACAATTGTCGATTTATACTATAATGCTGATGAGCAAGTCAGGGCTGCTATATGTACATTAGTAGAGCAATCATGCGAAAGCAGTACTGAATTTGCCCAAGGCTGTTTCGATGCACTCATCGATTTATCATTTAAAGCAGAAGTTAAAGATGGTCAGCACTTAGCACTAGAGCAGTTGTGTTTAAATATTATCAACAGTAGCGCCAATTTAGCAGATAAAGGCTTGATTTGGCGATTGCTGCAAGCACAATCTAAAGCGGCTAAACAAATAGGTTGCGAATTACTCGTTAGGCACTCGCCATTACTATTTAGTGTTAATCAGTGGGCGCTGTTGGCTAAACACAGTCATAAACGCGTTAGGCTGTGGTGCCAATCAGCGTATTTAGCGCATCCTGATGATATTAAAAACAATGTAAAAGAGGCGATGACTATTCTAGATTCGCCTTGGTTAGACGCCAGAGAATTTGCAATTAACTACTTTAGAGAGCACTTTAACGATGATCAGTGGCAGGCAGATTTAATTATTTATGTCTGTGATAATTATCGTGATGATGTGCAGGCCTTTGGCCGTGAAATGCTGCAGCGCTTTTTTCAAGAACAGCAGGGCGAGCACTATTTATTACAGTTGAGCCAGCATCCCACTGAAAATGTACAATTATTCGCCAGTAATTTCTTGGCTGATTATGCCGCGAATAAACCTGAGGTAATCGTGCGCTTGCGACACTATTTTATTACCGTTCTATCACTCGTCAATCGCGGGCGTATTTGTAAAGATAGAGTATACAAATTCTTATTGCAGCAGGCGTTGCTTGATCATCGTGTCGCCCAACTTGTCGCTGATATTTTTTCACGCCAGAGTATTACTTCAATCATTAAAGATAAGTCTTTTTTACTGCGCTCGATGCTTAAGTTGCAAACTTTGTATCCGGATTTATCATTCCCATTAGCATACGTCAAAAAGCCGATCTGGCAAAAAACACAGGGTTAACATGCAATTTACCTACCAATATAAAGGCAATAGCCAAGTCGCTAGTGATGTTAACCAATCGAGTGTCAGTTTTGCTCCAGATAGCTTGCGCAAGCCAACATTTTTTGTCGCTACATTAAAGCAGGGGCTCGCTTTTCGAGAAGCTATTTCTGCTCTACACCAAGTCGTCGTCTGTGATATGCGTTTTCAGCCGCGTGATAAAAGCGACTATGAGCAGTGGCTTGCTCAAATGCAAGAGCAGCTATTAGCAGAGTTTATTAGCAAAGGTACTCAGGCAAAAGATAAGTTAGAGCGCGTTAAGCATGAGCTTAGCCAATTGAACAAACAAAGTAGTGAGCTGCTCGCACCGTATTATAAAGCTCAAAGTCAATATTTTAACTATCTATACCAACATGATATGGATGCATGGTGGGTATTGGACCCAGTCATCACGGTTAACCCAGATGAGGTGTTCTTTGAATGTTTTTCAGAGGATGAAAGCAGTTACGGTAAGTTAAGCTGTCGTTATGAGGTGTTTGAAAAAATAACGGATTTTGAGTGCGGCACTACTAATATCGATTATTCGCAGGGTTTGTATGAGCAATTTCAGCAAATTCGAGATTATAAAAAAACTCAGCTGATCATTGACCCCGATGGTTTTAAAATTCAAACAGCTGATGGCGACAGTTTTGAAGAGAAAAAAATAGATTTACCTGATAGCTGGATCAGAGGCTTTTTACAAGTTAGCTCAGCGATGACTATGCCAATGGTGGCGATTGACTTACAACCGATGGATATCCACAATATTTGTCAGATGTTAAGGCGTCATAAAGAGCGAGTGGGGCCGCGCTCAATGCGTTTTGTCTTAACGCCAGGCCACCGTGTTAAAATTATTTTTGAGCCATGGGGTTATGAGCTAATATGTCGACGCTCTATTTATCAAGGTAGCACTGAGCAAACGGTTCGAGTGTGGGGGCGCAGGCGCATTCATATATTAGAGCGTCTAATACCACTAGCGGATAAATTTACATTGCACTTATTAGGTGATGGTATGCCATCGTTTTATATAGCAGATCTTGGCGATTTATCTTTTACTCTAGGTTTATCAGGTTGGTCTGCTAATGATTGGTCAAAAATGGCTAATTTTGATTTGATGGCAGCACGCTCAGAGGTTGATGATATTACGGCTAGCAGTATCTATCAGGCTCTATTATCACAATGGGTTGCTAGTGCTGAACAATTGAGTAAAGCGACGGGTTTTGATCGAGTGACAGTCACAACGGCGCTGGCAAAATATGCGCAACACGGCCAAGTGCTCTATGACCTTAGCCAGGGCTTGTACCGAATAAGAGAGTTGAGCCGTGAACCGCTTGATATGTCAGTGTTGCGCTTTAGTAATGAAAGAGAAGCGTTAGCACAGCGCTTTGTTGATGCACAATTAGCGACACTGCAAACACCGAGTGAGTATAACGGTGGTATCAGTTTACACGGCGAAGTGCTCGATAATGCTGTTTGTTATCAATCGACATTAACCATAGATAGCGATTTTAGAATCAGTGCGGCGAGTTGCCACTGTCATTTTTATCATCAAAATAAATTACGTAAAGGGCCTTGTGAGCACATGATCGCCTTGCGTCTATTATTTAACCAAAGCGTTAAAGCCAATAAAAACAATGGTATCGATCGATGAAAATGTTTATCTCGATATTTGAATTTGTTACAATCAAAACAAGCAGTAGCGTGTATGTTCTACCTTGCAAAGCGGATGGTGTTTCGCCATTCTTGTACATAGACTATCCACGCGTCACTGGCTCAATCTTTACTGGGCCGTATGTCACCACCTATCACTATTGCGGTATGGCTTTGTTAAAGCCAATGAGTGATAGGTGGTGCATACGGCGTCGAGTTGATTGCGCCAGTGCTAAGAGTTCTACGAAGGGATCTTCGTGCGCGCTACTGCTTTCTTTTCTTTGTTTGTGTTCCCCCGTTATGATAAAAAACTGCAATGTTAAACAACTAGCTGGGGTGAGTTATGCCTGATAATCAGCCAGAAAAACTCACTCGCCAACAAATTTATCAACAAATTCGTAATAGCAGCAAAGACGAATATATTTTAAGTGAAATGATTCGCTTAGGTTTTTGGCATTCTAAAGAAGAAAAGCCATCCCTTACCCAAGCCTTTTTACAAAGGCGTCAAGAGCTGCAAGTTGAATTACGAGAACTGGGTCGCGAATTATCGCTATATGAAAACCCAGAGTTAGCGCTCAAAGAACTGCATAAACACCGCAAACAACAGGCACTTAAAAAGCGGGAGCAAAGCAAGCGTGATCGCAACCGAGCGCGCTACCAGAAAGCGAAGGCTTGGTATGATCAATACTTAACAAATATCAGTTACTTAGGTGAGGGTATTTCGTTTGGCTTAGCTCGCAGCGATGCTGATCATGCTAGATTAAAAAATCAGCAACTACCCATGATAGAAAGCTCACAAGCACTTGCTCAAGCAATGGGCATTACAATTAATGAGCTGCGGTTTTTATCGTTCAAACGCAGTGTCAGTAAAATATCGCATTACCAACATTTTCAAGTACCAAAGAAAACAGGCGGGGTTCGTGATATAGCAGCACCGATGCCAAGGCTTAAGCGTGCTCAATATTGGATACTTGAGAACATTCTGGATGTTATCAATATCAATGATGCGGCTCACGGTTTTGCTAAAGAGCGCTCTATTGTTTCTAACGCCGCTAATCATGTCAATAAAGATGTGGTTATTAACGTCGATCTAGAGAATTTTTTCCCAAGTGTTACCTTTGCACGTATCAAAGGGGTGTTTAGCGCCTTAGGTTATAGTGAGCATATCGCCACAGTGTTAGCAGCACTTTGTAGTCAAGCTGATCAAGATATTGTCGCGCTAGATGGTGAGCGCTTTTATGTTGATAAAGCTAAACCTTGTTTGCCGCAAGGCGCACCGACTAGCCCTGCTATTAGCAATATACTGTGTAGAAAACTAGATAGACGCATGCAAGATGTCACTAAAACATTAGGTTTTAGCTATTCACGCTATGCCGATGATCTTACTTTTTCTGCTGATAATATCGATGATAGTAAGATTAAAAAGTTGTTTTGGCGTATCAACGGTATCTTAAAGGATGAGAGCTTTAAGCTTAATCACAGTAAAACACGGATTATGCGCAAGCATTGTAGGCAAGAGGTGACAGGAGTTGTGGTCAACCAGAAATTATCGGTTGATCGTAAAACACTACGCAAATTTAGAGCTTTATTACACCAAATGGATAAGCAGGGTATCGCTGATAAACACTGGGGAAATGGCGAGTTATTCGCCTCTATTACCGGTTATGCTAATTTTGTTACCATGGTAGATATTGAAAAAGGCACTAAGCTTCAAAAGCAAGTTGTGCATCTAAAGCGTAAATACCAGCACCATGTAAAGCCTGGTAAAATACTTGAGCTGAACAAAAAGTTATTTAGAGCAAAAGCAGCAGCAGGTTTGCCAGCGCGTGATGATTGGTGGCAAGCGCAAGCTAAATTAGCACCTGTATTGCAGCATACTGCAATACAGCTAAGGGAGCATAAAAAGCAACAGCGGGATGCAGCGAAAGCAGTTGAGCAAGAACAGGCGCGAGAGCACGATCAGCAAGAGATTGCAGATGACGCTAAAAAGCCTAGAAAGATCAGTAATGCAACGCTTGTTTTTTATGTTATTTGGGCTGTTTGCGTTTACCTATACTGGCGTTCTTGAGAATGTTCTTAGCTTAGTAATGTTTATTAAAGGGAAAGGTTTTGAAAAAAGATAGTTATGCGGTGCTGGTAAAGCGTGCGGCAAAATATGCGATGGCAGTGGCGAGCATATTATTAGTG
Source organism: Gammaproteobacteria bacterium AS21 (assembly GCA_038900335.1). Lineage (GTDB taxonomy): Bacteria > Pseudomonadota > Gammaproteobacteria > Pseudomonadales > Balneatricaceae > Rs1. Next base: position 258,440 of record JBBMRB010000004.1, read on the forward strand.
ACTAAGTTATTTGTGTGGTGGCAAACGGGTTCGGTTACTTTGCTGGCCTCACTGGTAGATTCACTATTAGATTTAGCGGCATCATTTACCAGTTTGATTATTTTAAATTATTCACTGCAGCCCGCTGATGATGAGCACAGCTTTGGTCACGGTAAAGCGGAGTCTTTGGCTGCTTTAGCGCAATCGATGTTTATTGCCGGCTCCTCTTTCTTCTTGGTGATATCAGGTATTGAGCGTTTTTTCCATCCACAACATTTAGTTGAACCGGTGCTTGGTGTCTGGGTCAGCTTATTTGCCATCGTGTTAACTGGCGCGCTGGTGGTCTATCAAAAATGGGTAGTCAAGCAAACGGGCTCACAAGCTATTGAAGCGGATTCTCTACATTATCAGTCTGATTTATTGATGAATGGCACGGTAATGTTTGCTTTAATTATTAGTAATATGGGCTGGCCTATTGCTGATGCCGTGTTTGGTATTGCTATTGGTTTGTATATTCTCAAAAGTGCTTGGGCGATTGCTTATCAAGCGGTGCAATCTCTACTTGATCATAGATTACCCATGAGTGAATTACAGCAGATTGAAGACATAGTGTTGGCTGTCGATGATGTGCAGGGTTTTCATCAATTGAGAACAAGAATGTCTGGGGAGACGCGCTTTATCCAAATGCATTTAGAGTTAGATGATAATTTGAGGTTAATAAAGGCGCATCAAATAGCGGATGAAGTAGAGGCGTTATTATTAAAAGCGTTTCCTAACGCTGACATTTTGATTCACCAAGACCCTTTATCCGTGGTGGTTAAGGATTAACACGAGGTATCTAGAGTGAAAGGGTAATATCTGCATCCAATTACTTATTGTTGACGTAAGTTAGGTTATAAAAAACACTATAGATACGGAGTAAAAAATATGTTGCCGATGGGATCAATAATGGCGGGGACAATGATGTTAGCCGTCATTGTCACAGCAGATGTCAATGGACAGAGCTTGGCCCGTAAATTACCAGGCGTTATAGTGAAAGTGATTGCTAGTATTGTGATGCTGGCAGGGCTTTGGAATGTGCTTTGGTATGGGGCTCAGCATATAGGAGAGCTTTGGGGGAATATGGCTCTGTTGTCAGGTTTTTTAATGTTACTTACTTCTATCTATCTGTTTAAAGGGCAAAACGTAGCGCTAATTTTGCGTCGTATAAAGCCGATCGTTACTATTTCTCTGTTTATGTGTGCATTTATTTACGGTTATACCATCTATAATTTATAAGGGCTTAGTCTCATTAATGATTAATTTTCGGTTGAATATATTAGGTAGTACTTTATAGTAGCAGGGCTTGTTTTACATATTCAAAAGGATGAGACGATGACGTTCCAAAGTTTTAAAGTTTTAGTGTTAAGTGTATTAATGTTAGTGGCCAGTCAGCTGAGTTTCGCCGGCGCAATAGATGGTAAAAAATTCAAAGATTGGCAGGGGCGCTGTCAAACAGATAACGGTAAAGAGACTTGCTATTTAATACAAATGCTACTGGTCGATAATAAAGAGCCGTTAATGATTACAACGGTTAATTTAGTTCAGCATCCTAAGTTTCCAGTCGTCACTTTAAGAGTGCCTCCAGTGCTTGATACTACTAAAGATGTTGCATTTAAAGTGGATAAAAATTCACCGATAGGTCTTAAATCAAAATGTTCTGAGAAAGAGTGTGGTGTTAGTTTTGCATTAGATAAGCGCATGCTAAATGAGTTTAAGCGCGGCCGCCAAGGTGTATTAGCTTTTATGGTGAAAGAGACAGGTAAGCCAGTTTACTATCCCGTATCTCTTTCAGGTATATCTAAAGCATTAGCAGAGCTAAAAAAGAGCTAGTCATTGACGCTGATTAGCAGGTAAAAAAAAGCCACTATTGATTTATTAATAGTGGCTTTTTTATGTCATCATTTTAACGATTTAGCGTGAGTGCTTATTTTTCTGGTGTTTGAAAAATAAGGTATAAATCGACCAGAATATCTGGAATTTCGTTAGCCATTTCTTCACATACATCTGGATTTTTACGAATTTCTTGGAATTCTTTAGCATCAAATAAATCAGAAACCACCATGATTGGTAGCATTAATTCAGTAATTTTCTGCTCTTGATCTTTATTGCCATACCAGCTGTCTTCTTTAAGGAAAACACCTTCCATAAACGCTTGTGCCCATGTTTCGATATCGGCGACTTCATCATCTTCTTCGACAACTAAAGAGAGATCACAAGGCATTTCTAGCTCTGCATCATTTTCCATGTCATTGCGAATACTTGCATACCAGTTACGCAGTATTTGCTTGATGTCGTTTTCTTGTTGCGCTGATTGCCAGTTAGGTTCACCGTCAAATAAAATGTCCATCCACTCTTTTTCATCTGTAGGGCTTGGTGAAATAATTAATGAGCAGAGAAAACCGTGAATTCCAATCAAGTCTAAAGATTCTTCAGATACCATATCCGAAAAAATGAATGTTTCTAATTGATCTAATTCAGCGTCTGTAATAGTGGTGTTTTGCTGGTTTGTTTGCATGACAAAATCCTGGAAGAGTGACAATGCGTAGTTTACTCTAAGTGGTGTTATAAACATAGCGAGTGATGTGATGATTACTCGCTTTCAGCGATAAAATTAACGAGCTGTTCGATCATCGCTCAATCATCACTCATTGACTATTATGAAATGTCATTTTTTGCGATATCTAAATCGTTAGTCATATGATTTAGCCGCTAAAGTAATAAATCAGCGCTTAGTAATAATATACCTAATACACTGAGCAGCGCGCCGATGATGAGATTAAAACTGCGTTGTCTTTGCAAAATCCAGTGCCTTATTTCTTTAGCAGACATAAACAGTGCAATAGCGGCAAACCAGACAAAATGCGACAGCGAGATAAACGTGCCCCACAGCCATTGTTGTAGTGAAGGTGTCGTAGCAATCACTTGAGAGTAGAGGCTAATAACGAAAATAGATGTTTTAGGGTTTAAACTATTGGTCAGCAAGCCTGTTCTAAAGTGCTGCCAGTGGCTAATGTGCTTAAGTGTGTGGCTCGTCTCTTGAAGCGCTTGGCTGTAGATAGTCGATACGCCTAAATATATTAAGTATGCAGCGCCTAGATATTGCATGATAACTAAGAAGTTAGGAATGTAATTGATAATTAAAGTTAAGCCTAAGCTGGCGTAAAGTACATGGAGCCAACAACCGCTAGCAATACCAGCGGCTGAGTATAGCCCGGCACTTTTTCCATATTGGTAGCTATTGCGTGAGACTATTGCAAAATCAGCTCCTGGGCTGATGACTGCTAACCAAGTAATCGCCGCTATTATTAAAGATTGCTCAATATTCATTTGTTGTTCCTAGATGGGTGTCAGTTATATTAGTGATTAACGCTATAGGCTGTTGATTGTTTGCTAGGGCTAGTCTATTTTTTAAGATGCTGATTATAAAGTGAGATTTTTTCACTACTTAGTGTGCCAAAAAATCATAGCTATTGGCTTGCATATCATTAGGTTGCCAATTATGGTGCGATAAATGATGGCACGTAACATTAATAAAATGAGAGAGAATATGGCCGATCATCAGCGTCCAGCTAATCGACAATGGAGCTTGAAGTCTTTAAAGTTTTTTGAAGTGTGCGCAAGACATCAAACGTTTGTAGCCGCTGCATCTGAGTTATATGTCACTCATAGCGCGGTGAGTAAGCAGATTAAAAGCCTAGAAGAAGGTTTGGGTTTTAAGCTATTTATAAGAGATGCGCAGGTGTTGCGTTTAAGTGCTAAAGGTAGAGTATTAGCGGATCATCTAGTGACACTATTTGCTGATTTAAGCACTGTTATCGATGACTTATCTGATGATGATATGAGCGGGGCGTTAATTATTTCCTGTGAGCCTACAATTAGTTTAAAACTGCTGATACCGTTAATGGCTCAAATACAACAGGCGACAGGAGTTAATATACAAGTGCTATCAGCGGGGGGCGCTATTAATTTTAGACGCGACCCTGTCGATCTGGCGATTAGAAGAAACGACTTCGCCATCGATGATGATGTTAACCTTTATACTCTTGGCAAAGAGTATGTTGGGCCAGTAATAAGTGTGCACCATCAGCGAGCGCAATTTAAGCCCGCTAAAATGGAGCAACAAAATGGACTGTCATTTAACAAAATACACGCAAAAACACGGCCTAATGCCTGGTTAAATTGGCAGGCTAAATCAGCGGCAATAACAGCTAATGACGATGTGTATTTTGAGCATCATTTTTCGGCATTAGAGGCGGTACAGGCAGGGCAAGGCGCAGCCATAATGTCTATCCATATGATCGCAAGGCAATTGCATCAAGGGCAGCTATTGGCACCGTTTGGCTTTTTGTCTGATGGCTCTGACTATGTTTGTTTATCATTAAAGCCAATTGAGCAAGATCAGCGCAAGTTGTTAGTTTGTGAATGGCTGCGAGATGAGTTTGCAAAAAATATCGAACAGGCACAGCAGATTAATTTAAACGTCAGTTAAATCATCAATAGTCTTAATATTTAAATTTACAGGATGACAGTTCGCCTTGCTTTAAGGATAATTGATGGCACTCATCACAGGTATCAGTAAATTAGGATAAATATGGCAGAGCAAACGCTCAAAGTGCTCAAAGATGTATTTGGTTATGACGGTTTTAGATCGGCGCAGCAAGATATTATTGAAAGTGTAATCGCAGGGCATGATACGTTAGTGATTATGCCTACTGGCGGTGGTAAATCAATGTGCTATCAGTTACCGGCACTGCTAAGACAGGGCACCGCTGTTGTTGTCTCGCCATTAATCGCCTTAATGCATGATCAAGTGACAGCACTGTCACAGCTAGGGATTAGAGCTGCCTATCTTAACTCCTCGCTTGATTATCGAATTCAAAGTGAAGTTGAGCAGCAATTATTACGTGGCGATTTAGATATGTTGTATATCGCACCTGAACGCCTGCTTCAGCCAAAAACATTTCAGTTGTTATCACAGTGCACCATTGCACTTTTCGCCATTGATGAGGCGCATTGTGTCTCACAATGGGGGCATGACTTTAGACCTGAATACCTGCAAATTGATCATTTTGCCAACCATTTTCCCAGTGTGCCGCGTATTGCTTTAACGGCAACGGCTGATAGCAGAACACAAACTGAAATAGAGCAGAGGATTGGCCTTAGGCAATGTAAAAAGTTCTTACAGGGCTTTGATCGCCCAAACATCCGTTATCGCATCGGCCAAAAAGACAGAGCGCGTGAGCAGCTATTAGCTTTTATTCAATCAGAGCATCAAAATGATGCAGGGATTGTGTATTGCTTATCGCGTAAGCGTGTTGAAGAGACCGCGGCGTGGCTAAGCAGCAAAGGGTTAAATGCACTACCTTATCATGCGGGCTTATCGTCTGAGTTAAAACAGCATCATCAGCATCGGTTTTTAATGGAAGATAAAATTATCATCGTTGCTACCATCGCTTTTGGCATGGGGATTGATAAGCCAAATGTACGCTTCGTTGCCCATTTAGATTTACCCAAAAGTATCGAAGCGTATTATCAGGAAACTGGGCGAGCCGGGCGTGATGGCCAAGCTGCCAATGCTTGGATGGTCTATGGCCTGCAAGATGTTGTCTTTTTAAGACAGATGGTTGAGGGATCTCAGGCAGCTGACAATATTAAAGAAGTAGAAAGACAAAAGCTGGAAGCTATTCTTGGCTTGTGTGAAATTACCAGCTGTCGGCGCCAAGTATTGCTAGGTTATTTTGGTGAAGATCAACACCCAGCATGTGGTAATTGCGATAATTGTCTACAGCCTGTTCCGGTCTGGGATGGCACTCAAGCGGCAAGAAAGGTATTGTCTGCTGTTTATCGAACAGGGCAAAGCTTTGGTGTTAATCATATTGTCGATGTGTTGACAGGCACTGAAAATGACAAGGTAAAGCAGTACAACCATCATAAGCTATCGATTTGGAATATTGGTAAAGAACTCAATAAACAGCAGTGGCGCTCAGTGTTTAGACAGCTGGTAGCGCGCAGTTACCTAGGTGTCGACTACGATCGTTTTGGGGTACTTAAGTTAACGGAAAAATGTAGACCGCTACTGCGCGGTGAGATAAGTATCGAACTGCGTGAAGATCTGCGCAAACAGACAACACGAAGTAAGTACGATAAGAAAAAAGCAGCTAATCAAAAGCTCGATGCCGATGAGAATGTTTTATGGGAATCGCTAAGGGCGCTTAGAAGCCAATTAGCTAAAGATCAAGATGTGCCTCCCTATGTTATTTTCCACGACGCAACCTTGATGGAAATGGTCATGTATCGGCCGAGCACACATCAGCAATTACAAAAAATAAGTGGCGTAGGCGATAAAAAACTAGAGCTTTATGGCGCTGATTTTCTGGCGGTACTTAATGATAGTAGCACTAATTTGCCTGTTGATAGGCAGAGTGAGGAGTCCATTATTCTCTTTAAATCGGGGATGATGATTAAGCAAGTGGCATCAATGCAAAAGCTTTCCAGCCAGGTTATCTATCAGCATTTAGCTACAGGTATTGCCAATAAAGAATTAAGTGTTGAGGAAGTGGTTGAATTACCGCGACATGAAATTGAGCTGATAGAGCAGGAAATCATCCAGTCCCAATCTGAACATGGATCCGCGCTTAAACCCGTGTATGAGGCGTTAGATAAGGCTTATGATATGGCAATTATTCGCTGTGTCAGTATGGGGCTTGCATTAAAATGACGTCTTTTAATAACGGCAGATGCTAACATTAGACGCTCAGCTTTGGGCGTTATTTGTCAGTAGCTTTATCGCCTCGACGCTGTTGCCTGCAGGTTCTGAAATAGGGCTAGTATGGCTGTTAAATGAAGGGCAAATCGCAACCTGGAAATTACTGTGTGCCGCTATTGTAGGTAATAGCTTAGGGGGAATTTTAACTTTCTATCTAGGTATGATTATCGCTAAATACTACCCGGCCAAAAAGCTGTTATCGATAAGGCAGATCAAATCGAAACAGTGGTTACAGGCACGAGGTCCATTAGTACTGTTATTATCTTGGCTGCCCTTAATTGGTGACCCGCTGTGTCTATTAGCTGGCTGGTTGCGCTTGAATATCGCTTTGTGCTGCTTATATATTGTCATAGGTAAAGCAGTACGCTACCTGTTAATCAGCGCTTTCTTTGTTTAAGCTAATAGGGTCGTGCGAAATAGCGCTACAACAAAAACAGCATGCTTGTACCAGACACCACAAATACTGCACCTATCCACGCATTGGCTGCCGGTCGCTTTTTCATTACAATCCAAAGAATAGGCAGTGCTGCAATTGGTGAAATAGATGACAGTGTCGAGATAATACCAGTTTCACCGCCTTTAAGACCAAATAGAAGCAATGACATACCTAAGCCCATCGCTAAAAAGCCGCTGATCGCAATATTAATAAATGTCCTTAGAGTCAATTTTGGTGTGGGTGTAGGCGCTTTGCTTGATCTGATGAGGTTGACGTAAGCAAGTATCCACAGGCAAAGTGCGGCAATGCCTGATCTAAGCATACTGGCTGAGACAGAGTCGACACCCGCTTCCATTGCCGGTCTAATGAGTATCAAGCTGACCGCTTGGCACAGTGCTGAGCCTAAGGTGATGGCTACACCGACAATTAATTTACCATTGATGCTATCAAACTCATGTAATGAGGGGGTGCGCCTGCCAAAGGCAATGGCAATAATGACACCTGTGGTAATGGTAAATGTGCCTAATAATGCGTAAAACGATAAGCTCTCTTCTAAGAATAGCCATCCAAGTAATACCGTTAATGGCGCATTTAGTGCAAAAACAACGGAGTTACGCCTAGGTCCTATTCTTTTTAAACCGAAAAATAATAGAGTATCGCCTAAGAAAATACCAATCAAAGAACTCGCTGCAATTAATAGCCACCAATCCAATAACTCAGTAGTTAAAGAGGAATTGGCAATAGCGATCATTAATAGCATCACAAAGACAATTGACATTCTAAAGCGATTAAACTTGGTAGGCCCTAGCTCTTTCACTGCTTGCATAGAAAAAAAAGGGGAGAGCGCAAAGCATATTCCCGCCCCAATCGCTGCCAATTGATAAATCATTAGTTAAATCCTTTGCTAATAATCACATAATTAAAAATGTATTTTATACTGCTAGTGCGGGTAGCTGGAGTCTAAGGGTAGTCGTTTTTTAAGGTTTAATACTGAAAACAATAGAAATTGATTTTTTTGATAACGGCTAAAACCCAGCAATATTTAACTTAAAGCTAAATAGAGTTGGGCTGCATTGGCATGTTAGCCGTATCGTTTACATCGTGAACAACGTAAATCATTAAGTGCTTAGTTACAGGCCTTCATAGGAGAGCAGGGTGAACACAGGGATGTTGTCTTTTTCCAATAGACTAGCGCCAGCTAAATCGGGAAGGTTGATCATAGCAGCACTTTCGACCACGCTAGCGCCTAACTTTTTAATCAGTTTACAAGCTGCTAATAGAGTGCCGCCAGTGGCTATTAAATCATCAAATACTAGAACGCGATCGCCTGCTTGTACGGCATCAATTTGCATTTCAATTTCAGAGGTTCCGTATTCAAGGTTGTATTCTTGTCTAACTGTTTTACCAGGAAGTTTGCCTTTTTTACGAACTAATACCAAAGGTAAGCCCAATTGGTAGGCCATAATCGAAGCGACTAAAAAACCTCGCGCGTCGATGCAAGCGATATGGGTAATATCGGCATCAATATAGCGCTGAATAAAAGCATCAGATACCATTCTCAGTGCTTTAGGGTCTTTAAAAATAGGGGTGATATCGCGAAACATCACACCTTCTTCTGGCCAGTTCTCAATAGTGCGTACAACAGATTTTACATAACGTTCGTCGAAAGACATTTATTAACCTTAATTTTTACGGGCTTCTCATTGCAATATTAGCAACGCTATTGTGCTCAGCGCTTAAGGCAGTAATTAATGCATTTGTATATGCGAATAATTTTACTGGCTAATATTCAAAGATAAACCATATGATAATTGAATACAGGTCGCTTAAAATAAATCTATAATCGAATTTAAGCTAGTATAAATTAAGTTTTAAACCAATTTAATGGGTAGTGAGGGTGTGTATTGTGATGCTTAAAGATAAAAGCGACACATTTATTTTAAAAATAAATATGTGCTTGCTAGGTAATAATCAACTGAGCTTAATTACTCACATTTACCATTACTTAACTCATATAAATAATCGAAATCTTTAATTTCAATCTCTTTGTTTTCAACACTGACCTGCTGATTTTTATGTAATTTGGTAAGCCCGCGACTAACAGTCTCTACGGTGAGCCCTAAATAGTTGGCGATATCATTTCTGGACATTGACAATCTAAATCTAGATTCTGAAAAACCTCGTTCTTTAAAGCGCTCAGAGAGCTGGATTAAAAATGAGGCAAGGCGTTCATTGGCGCTTTTATTGGCGAGCAATTGCAACATGTTTTGATCATTGCAAATTTCTTTGCTCATCGTTTTTAATATTTGTCGACGAAGCTTGGGCAATGCAGCTGATAGAGTATCGAGTTGTTCAAAGGGGATTTGGCAGATGCTGGTGGTCTCTAACACTTGAATAGTGCTTTCATAAGTATCGGTATGGATTGAGTTTAAACCGATTAAGTCGCCGGGAAAATAGAAGCCCGTAATTTGCTGCTCACCTGCATTATTAGTGATATAGGTTTTAACGCTGCCGGATTTTATCGCAAAAACAGACTCAAACTTATTGCCTTGCATACACAGGAAGTGGCCCTTTTGTAATGGCTTACCGCGATCGACGATTTCATCGAGTTTCGACATCTCAGACATGTCTAGTGAAACAGCCATACACAAAGAGTTCAAATGACAATTGTGACAGTGATGAATCGATTTAGATTGGACACTGCCAATTGGAATGTTCTTTTTCACAATTGATTCCACAAATAAGTAAAGTTTGCTTAAATTATTATTAGAGTTAATTCTATAATAAATTGCGTTTGTTTAGGAGCAAAGAACAATAAAAACCATATTTATATTAATAGATTGAACTTAGAAGAATAAGTGCTTAAATTAAGCGGATAGATTTTATTCAATTTTTACACCGCGAATGTGTAGAGCTCAGGAGCAATAAATGTGTCGTTGGTTAGCGTATTCAGGTGCTGAAATTTTTTTGCAAACACTGGTAGAAACTCCCGATAACTCTTTAATAAAACAAAGTTTAGGCGCGTCTCAGTCAAAGACACCGATAAATGGTGATGGCTTTGGTTTAGGTTGGTATGGCGCGAAGCCTTTTCCCGGTATTTATCGAGAAATACTACCGGCGTGGGCTGATCAAAACTTGTTGAGCTTATGTCGTCAAATTAGTTCGCGGCTGTTTTTTGCGCACGTACGCGCATCAACAGGTACTTTTACTAGCCGTGCCAATTGTCATCCCTTTAGCTTTGATAAGTGGATGTTTATGCACAATGGCCAAATTGCTGAGTATGAAAAGGTGCGCCGTAAATTAGAAAATTTCATACCTGATCAGTATTATAAGGGCCGACAGGGTACGACAGATAGCGAGGCATTATTTTTAGCGCTCTATCATTTTGGTTTAGATGAAGATCCGATCAGTGCGGTATCTAAACTATGCTGTGCTGTGAATGAGTTAATGAAAGAGTATGGCATAACAGAAGCTTTTAGGTTTACGGCATCTTTGAGTGACGGTAAGTGTATTTACGCTTTTCGCTACTCCTCTGATAATTGGGCGCCTAGTCTATATTACCGATGTACTGATAATGGCGTCATTATCGCATCCGAACCACTTGATATTTCAGCAGGTGATTGGCAAATGGTAGCACCGGGTGAGGGCATTAAAGTGTGTGAGAAAAAGCAGTTACAGCACTTTAAAATGGCTATTTGATGAAAACATATAGTAGTGAGTCAGCCAGCAATCAAAGCGCTAGGGCTGATCGTTATAAATAACAATAACAATAACAGTGACTCTGAGCAGGCCTTGAGAGCCTAGCCAGAGTTTGCTTTACGCAATATTCATGTAAACAAGTGCTAAACACTGAGTACTGATAGCTAATATAGGTAGTTAATATAGGTAGTTAATATAGGTAGTTAGTACAGACAGTTATCCACATATATCCTTTTTAAACTAGGCTATCAAATTGACAACCTAGATAAAGACCCTCAAGCCAGCACTCCCTTCACAACCTTGATAAATAAATGAGCAGCGAGTTAGCTCTACTCAAAACTCAAAACTCAAAACTCAAAACTCAAAACTCAAAACTCAAAACTCAAAACTCAAAACTCAAAACTCAAAACTCAATGCCTTGTTTTATGCTATTGATTATAAAGTATTTTGTTGTGTTTTTTGAGGTTTCCCTAGCTGCAGTACTCTGCAGGTGTCTCTTTTAAGGTACATGCTAACTTATTGATTTTAATATATATTATAAAATTCAGCTATAGCTGTTACTTTTTAGATACACATTATCATCATTTCACTTCGCTATTATCAGTTTGTTGGCTATCAATGCTAATTTATTTTTATATACTATTGATATTAAACAACAAATTAAAGTTGGCACAAAGGTTGATATATACCTAGCAAGGTTGCTCATTTTGAGTTGGATTTATGCAAATTATTTAAATGAATTTGTAATGAGCTTTATATTCAAATTAATTTTATTTTAAAAGGATACCAACATGAAAAAATTATTAATTGTATCAGCCGCCGCATTATTCATTCCAGCTATGGCCGCTTATGCTGGCGCTACAGAAGTCGCAGCATTTAATCAGTTAGATACTGATAAAAATGGCATGATCAGCCAACAGGAAGCTAAAGCTTTTCCGGATTTGGCAACTATTTTTAGCGATTTAGATGTAGACCAAGATAGTGAGTTAACGCTTGCAGAGTTTGAAGCGTTCTCTGAACAATAGATGGTTTAAAGTTTATGGTGCTCTAACAGGCACCTTTGCCAGGGAAGGCTTTTTTAATCTTAACAACTTGATGACTGTAAGCACTGTTGTTTAGCAAAAGTTTTGAGATGTTTATGGTATTAACTAAATTTAAATTATCGACTAGTAAAGGATATTAATATGAAAAAATTACTATTAACGGCTGCTGTGCTAATGCTTCCTACCATGTATGTGCAAGCGGCTGATGAGGCTGCAACACTGTTTAATCAGCTTGATAGCGACCAAAGTGGTTTGCTTAGCAAAGAGGAGGCAAAGGCTCATCCTGAGTTAGCATCGCTATTTAGTGATTTAGATATAGATAAAGACAACCAGCTAAATTTAAGCGAGTTCGATGCGTTAACTAAAAAGTAATCCATTAGTTTTTCCATGGTGTTGCTAAGACACCTTTGCCAGGGAAGGCTTTTTTAATTTTTAAACTTTTGTTAACGCTAAACACGGCCTTATCAAAAGCACCAAGGTTATGAACTGGGTAGTAGTCTATTTATTCAGTTTTGTTAAGTTATATATTAAATTATTGATTAATAAGGGAAATGAAAATGAAAAAATTATTATTAACGGCTGCTGTTTTACTTCTACCGGCAATGTCTATTCAAGCTGCAGAGGCTGAAACAGCCATATTCAATCAGCTTGATAGCGATCAAAGCGGCATGATTAGTGCACAAGAAGCGAAAGCTCACCCAGAGCTAGTATCTTTGTTTAGTGAGTTAGATGTCGATCAAGATGAGCAGCTAAGTTTAGAAGAGTTTAGCGCATCAGCTGAGCAGTAATTAGTGTTAAGTAATAGCAGTGCAGCACAGCACTGCTAGCTAGATTAGCTGGTTATAAGCTAATCAAAACAAATAAATTATATTAAAAATATTTAAAGAATTTAATAAAGGATATTAACATGAAAAAATTATTATTAACGGCTGCTGTTTTACTTCTACCTGCAATGTCTATCCAAGCTGCAGAAGCTGAAACGGCCATATTTAATCAACTTGATAGCGATCAAAGCGGCATGATTAGCGCACAAGAAGCGAAAGCTCACCCAGAGCTAATGTCGGTGTTTAGTGAGTTAGATGTCGATCAAGATGAGCAGCTAAGTTTAGAAGAGTTTAGCGCATCAACTGAGCAGTAATTAGTTTTCAATGATAGCGGTGCTGTTGAGCACTGCTAGTGACAATGATTTTAAATTGTTCAAATATTGATTGTGTATGTAAACGCTAAATATAAATGTTATCTATTGTAAGAGGAACGTTAAATGAAAAAATTACTACTATCAGCCGCTATTGTTTTGCTACCAGTAATGTCTGTGCAAGCAGCGAATGAAGAAATTGCTTTGTTTAATCAATTAGACGCTGATAAAAATGGTCTAGTTAGTCAAGAAGAAGCGAAGACTCATCCCGATTTAGGTGTGCTATTTAACGAATTAGACGCTGATGAAGATGGGCAATTGAGCACACAAGAATTCAAAGCATTGATTAAATAACAAAGAATTTTAATGGTTTCTAGCGTTATCCAACGTGTTATTTAAGCAGTACTAGCCAAGGATGGCTTTAAGATATTAATATCGAAAATGTGGGCGTTAATAGGTTAAGTTATGAAAAAAATAATTGTAGTAATAACCATCTGTCTGCCAGCGGCTCTAGTCGCTGCTCAGGACAAGCTAACGCTATTAAGCCAGGTATCGGTCGAAAAAATTAATGATGTAAACGAAGTAAGGCTGCGCCCTTTATCTGAGTTGTTTGAGCGCTTAGATATAGATGGAAATGGCGAGTTAAGCTTACAAGAATTTGAAATTATTACCAAAATATAAACTATTTTACTCAATAGCCAACCGCTAGTTTTTTTAAAGTGTAATATTCTGGCTTTTTTCTATGCTTTCAATCAAGCAGTGCTAAAATGGCTAGATCTGATTGATGTTATTGGTATTTTAATATGATATACCAGTGTTTAACGTCTTTTACTCATCCATCCTTTGGCATTGGTTCTTAACTTGTTTTTTCAAATAAAATCCCTTAAGCAGTTAATCGTGCTTAGCTTCACTCTTGTTTTAATCCCTTTGGTGGTTTTGCTTTGGCATAGTAATTCGATGCTTAGTAAAATGGCAGAAACTGCGGCGAGTGAACCTATTTATGCACTTGGACTTGCGCGAAACGTTAATGTTTTAGAGGGATTAATGGTTGATATTGAGCGTGTCACTAGGCAGAACCAAGTGATTCAAAATGACAAAACTAAGACGTTAGTGACTAATTATTTTGAGCGTTTTTATGAGGCACAACAAAAATTATGTGCTCAAATACAAGATCAGCAATTATGCCTTGATAATAGGCACAGCTTGAATTTACTCAAATCAGTCTATACAGCCGATGAAACCCGCTTAGATAGTGCATTAACCCGATTACGCCAAACTTTGCTACAGCTAAAAAATGGTGCTGGCAACCAATTGGATCTTAGATTAGAGCAACAGCAAAGCAATATTGAAAAGGTAAAATCCCGCCAAGTTTGGTTTACTATCGCCCTGATCACAACCTCTTTACTGTTAGCGCTATACAGTAGCGGTAAAATATTAGCACCTGTGCATAAGCTAGAAATCATGATTAAAGAGCTCGCTGATAAGCAGCATAAGCTATCGCCAGTATCGTCATCTGGGCCCAGCGAGTTAATCGAGCTTGAGCAAAAATTGCATTTGCTAGCTAAGCGTCTTAACCAGTTAGAAAACTTACGCAAGGCTATGTTGCGACACGCTGCCCATGAGTTAAAAACTCCGCTTGCTAGTATTAAAGAGGGATGTTTATTATTATCTGAGCAAGTTTTGGGGGAGCTAAACCCCGCACAGTTAGAAGTGTTGTCACTGCTTAATAGCAGTGGTGAGCGATTAGAAAACTTAGTAGAACAATTATTAGATTATAATATGTTGTTGCAGCAATCGCAGGCACAGTTAAAGTTTTTTGATAGTGATACCATGATGCAAAATTTTGTCACGGATAATCAATTAGCACTACAACAGCATCAGTATCAGTTGCAAATTGATTTCCAAATTGAGCAATTATATGCAGATGAGATTTTATTCAGGCGGATACTGGATAACCTGCTCTCAAATGCGATTGCTCACGGCTCGCCAAATAGTAGTATATTTGTTCGTGTCTATCATGAAGGTAGTTCGCAAGTAATGGAGTTCGCTAATAAAGGTGTGGCAATCGGCGCACAAAATCGTGAACAGTATTTTAAACCGTTTCAGCGAGGCTCTAGGCCAAGACTTGATCGTGTTTCTGGCTCTGGCCTTGGCTTGTCTATTGTGGCTGAATGCGCTGCATTGATGTCAGGGCACGCTTGTTTCGTTGATGTTAATTACGCAGATGTGTGTGTGCAAGTCACTATCGATTTGCCAAGGGAAATTGTATGAGGCTGTTGTTTGTAATATTTGTCATATCTTCATTATCAGCATGTAACACATTATTATTTAACCCCCAAGGTGCTCTGTCAGCAGATCGCTGTTTACATCCTGATAATCAGCTTACTTCAAATAGTGATTGTGATCTTAGCCCTTGGTTTGAATATTGGCTAATGGTTAGTGCGCTTAGCTGGCAGGAGCGCCAGCCATTACTCAATGCACTCACCAGCTCTGATGAGGATCGCGTAAAGTCGATTCTATTGAGCCATGTAGCTAATACTCCCTATCAAAATAGGCTTCGTGCTCAACTTGTTGCCCAGCAATTTATATTAAATCGCCAAGGTGAGTTAGCTGAATTTATTCGATTGCTGGTGTTTTTGCCCGCTCAGCAAAAACTTGAACTTGAATCAGCATTAACGACACAGACACAATTTAGTATCAATCAAGAAAAAAAGTTAAATGAACAAGAGCAACAAATTAATAAGTTGCTGCAGATTGAAAAAAATATCGTTGAAAAACCCATTACTGATAAACCAATAGAAGTTAAATAATGACTAAGCACATTAAGCTAAAAAAGCCGCACATATTATTGGTTGATGATGATCCTAGTTTACTGCGTCTATTGAGTATTCGCCTTATATCTGAAGGCTATGAGGTAGAGGCTGTGGAAACGGCTGAACTCGCTATTATTGCAGTAAAGAGGCAAAATTTTGATGTAATACTAAGTGACTTAAGAATGCCTGGCATGGATGGTTTGAGTATGTTCAAACAGTTGTTAGAGCTTGGCAAAGACACGCCGGTAATACTGATGACCGCACACGGTACTATTGATGATGCAATAGCGGCGACGAAACAGGGCGTGATGGGTTTTTTAACTAAACCAATAGAGCATGATAAGTTGCGAGAGGTCTTACAAAAGAGCATCCAGAGTTCAATGTCATCACAAAATGAAGATTGGAAATCTGAAATAATTACTAGATCATCGGCAATGAAAGCGGTGTTAGAGCAAGCTTATCGTGTTGCTCAGCGCGATGTGAGTGTCTTGATTAGTGGTGCTAGCGGTGCCGGTAAAGAGTTGCTAGCTAATGCCATTCATCAAGCGAGCCCTCGCTGTGATCAGCCTTTTGTACCGATAAACTGTGGCGCATTACCTGAGAATCTACTTGAGTCTGAATTGTTTGGTCATGCCAAGGGGGCGTTCACTGGAGCATTTAATGAGCATAAAGGCTTATTTCAATTAGCAGATGGTGGCACTTTATTTCTAGATGAAATAGGTGATATGCCAACAACACTGCAAGTGAAGCTATTACGTGCATTGCAAGAGCAGACGATTCGCCCTGTTGGCAGCACGACCCAAATTAAAGTAGATGTGCGCGTTATTTCAGCAACCCACCGCAATCTCAGCAAAGAAATGGAAGTGGGTAACTTTCGCGAAGATTTATATTATCGCTTAAATGTAGTCAATTTAAACCTACCTAGTTTGCAGCAGCGAACGGAAGATATTCCTGTGCTCGCACGTTATTTATTGAAAAAAAGTGCAGATAAACATGGTGTCAATGTCACTAGTTTTGCCGATGAGGCCATGCAAAAAATGGTGGCAAGTGCCTGGCCTGGTAACGTCCGTCAATTAGTGAATGTGATAGAGCAGTGCGTTGCGCTGACACAGACACCGATTATTACCAGCCATCTGGTAGAGCAGGCATTATCGGCTACCCATAAAACATGGCCGACTCTCACCGAGGCCAAGGTGGCATTTGAACAGGATTATCTGATTAAGCTGTTAAAAATGACCGATGGCAATGTCACAAGAGCCGCTGAGCTTGCAGGACGCAACCGTACAGATATCCACAAATTACTGAAAAAATATGCATTAGATGCTGAGTCCTTTCGCTAACATTACTATAAGAGGGACGATATGCTGAGATTTGATGTAAATTATTTTAAGTATAATCTTGCTTTATTATTGGTCATTGTCGTTATTGCTAGTTTTGTAACTGATCAATTCATACGGCCCTTTGTTGGTGATGCGCTGATTGTCGTCTGGATTTACCTATGCTTGAAAACTTTCTTGGCAATAAAGTCGACGCTGTTGGCACATAGCGTGTTAGTTTTTTGCTACATTATAGAGTGTGGCCAATATTTTAATTTAGTGGCTTTACTTAACCTACAAGACATTGCTTTAGCGCGAATTATTATAGGCTCAACTTTTGATTGGCTAGATTTTGTCGCTTATAGCAGTGGGTGGTTGATGATATTATCTGCTCGCCAGTTGCGTACTAAGCATTAAGCAGTGCTTGCTCTGTATCGCGGTGTTTATATTTTTTGTTTGTTTTTAAGTAGCTTAGTTAAATAATTGGCATATTATTGAAGTAAAAACAAAAAATACAAACAGTTGTTTGATTAAAATTGAAATATTATCGATAAATAGTACTAGACCTTACAGACAATTGTGATGATAATGAACTTAATGACAGCACGGCTGTTAATCTATTGTTAATGTTTGATTACTATGTGGTTTGAGAATGATACATTGAGTATCGTTTTATTGGGATGAATAAAGAAATACTTAAATTTCACTTATTCTGGCCGCTAAAGTATCTACAAGCTTTGTTTAAAAAATTAGGTTTAAGCGATATGCAACAACAGAGTTTCATTCATCACCCCAGCACTGTTCCAGTGAAAATGGTTATTAGTGATGAGCAGTGCCCGCTATTAGATAGTAGTGATGAGCTAAGTACTGGTGTTTATATTCAAACACAGCAGAGCTATCCTGTTAATAGCTGCGTGAAAGTTGAAATAAATGTACAAAAACCAGCGTTTGTCGCAAAAGGCTTTGTCCGATTCTGTCAGCGACTAAAAGGACGTAAGGGTTATCAAATTGGTATTGTTTTTGATTGTCCTGAAACTGCGTTTGCTGTGCGTATGATTGAACAAGTGTGTCACATAGAAGAGTATCGACAGAAGGTGAGTTTAACCCAGGGCCGCGAGCTGAGTATTGATAGTGCAGCGAGCGAGTGGATTACCCAACACGCTGCCGATTTCCCCGAGTTAAATACCATCTAGATTTAAACCCTCACAACTGATCTTATCCAAGCATTAATATCACTTGCGCTTTTATCCTCACTTTAAGATAGTAACGCAGATTGCTTGAGCGCCTCTAATTGATCGCGATAATGCCCTGCTAATTCAAATTCCAAGTTTTTAGCGGCTTGATACATGCTGTCTTCTAACTTTGAAAGTACTTTTGATAACTCTTTCGGGCTCATTTCTTTGGCATTGGTGTTGGTATCACCTGCTAGATCAGAGATTCTCTTCACATGTTTTGCAGCTTTTCGCCCAGGTACTGTTGAGGCACCTTCCATAATATCAGCCACAGATTTGAAGATGCCTTTAGGGGTAATGCCGTGCAGCTTATTATATTCAACTTGCTTGGCACGGCGTCTGTCTGTTTCATCAATAGCGCGTTGCATCGATCCGGTGATTTTATCAGCATATAAAATGGCGCGACCGTTAATATTACGAGCGGCGCGGCCAATAGTTTGTATCATTGATGTTTCAGAGCGCAAAAAGCCTTCTTTGTCCGCATCTAAAATAGTGACCAAGCCAACTTCCGGCATATCGATACCTTCACGTAGTAAGTTGATACCGACTAGGGCATCAAATTCACCTAGGCGAAGATCTCGAATAATTTCAACCCGCTCAACAGTGTCTATGTCCGAGTGTAAATAACGTACTCGCACACCATGATCTGCTAGGTACTCCGTTAAATCTTCAGCCATGCGTTTGGTTAGTACGGTGACGACAGTACGTAACTCTTGTGCCGCCATTTTATTGATTTCACCGAGTAGGTCATCTACTTGGGTCGTGGCAGGGCGGATCTCAATAATAGGGTCTAATAAGCCTGTTGGTCGAACGACTTGTTCAACAACTTTACCCGCATTCTCTTTTTCGTATTTACTTGGCGTAGCTGATACAAAAATCATTTGAGGAACAATTTTTTCCCACTCATCAAAGCGCATAGGGCGGTTATCTAGTGCTGAGGGGAGTCTAAAGCCAAATCCGACTAGGTTTTCCTTTCTTGATCTATCACCTTTATACATGGCGCCAATTTGTGGAATGGTGACATGGGATTCATCAACGACAACAAGGGCATCATCAGGCAGGTAATCAAATAGTGTCGGAGGAGCCTCACCTGGTTGTCTGCTAGATAAATAGCGCGAGTAGTTTTCAATACCCGAGCAGTAGCCTAATTCTCGGATCATTTCTAAATCATAGTTGGTGCGCTGTTCAAGGCGTTGCAGTTCAACAAGCTTGTTTTCAGATTTTAAATAAATGAGGCGCTCATCTAATTCAACTTTTATCTTTTCAACGGCTTCCAGCAATTTTTCTTTTGGCGTTACATAGTGCGATTTAGGGTATACCGTAATGCGAGGCACTCTGCGTAGCACTTCACCTGTCAATGGGTCAAACCATGCTAGGTTTTCGACAATATCATCAAATAATTCAATTCTGACCGCTTCTTTTTCTGACTCTGCAGGGAAAATATCAATCACATCACCACGCACACGATAATTCGCTCTGTGTAGTTCTACATCGTTGCGGGTGTACTGTAATTCAGCTAAACGCCTAACAATTGCGCGCTGGTCTAATACATCACCGCGTGAGACATGAAGCATCATAGATAGATAAGATTGCGGATCACCTAAACCATAAATAGCAGACACTGTGGCGACAATAATACAATCTTTACGTTCAAGTAGAGCTTTAGTTGCCGATAGTCTCATCTGTTCTATATGCTCGTTTACAGAGGCATCTTTTTCGATGAAAGTATCAGAGGCGGCGACGTAAGCCTCCGGTTGATAATAGTCATAATATGAGACAAAGTATTCAACAGCATTATCAGGGAAGAACTCTTTGAATTCACCATACAGTTGCGCCGCTAGCGTTTTGTTGTGCGCCATGACAATAGTAGGGCGCTGAATTTCATTAATCACTTTAGCAACGGTGAACGTTTTTCCTGAGCCAGTAACCCCCAACAGAGTCTGTGAGAGTAAACCTGAATTTATTCCTTCCACTAAAGATTTAATTGCCGCTGGCTGATCACCAGCGGGTTCAAATTTACTGCGAATCTGAAAAGGCTTTGTCATCCATTTATCCTAATGCGTGTTGCTAAACTGAAAAATAGTTAGCAGAGCAGTATATAGATATTTAGGGCCGGCCAAAATGAAAAAATGGTAAATTCGCGTTTGCATTCCAATCTTTAGCGCCAATACTATCTATTGGTTATTAATCCCAGTAAAATTGCGATTTTTTAAGATAATTTGATATTGATGATGAAGAAAACAGATAATATTTTTGCTCAGTATACGGATAAAAATGATTTTAGCTTTGATGGCCAAGTAGCCGAAGTGTTTCCTGATATGATACAGCGCTCAGTGCCTGGTTATGATGAGATACTAAAGAACATCGCTAACTTCTCCGCGCGTTTTGTCACCGATAACAGCCACTGTTACGATTTAGGCTGCTCATTAGGTGCCTCAAGTTTGGCAATGAGTGCGGGTATTAGTGCTGAGAATGTAAAAATTATTGGTGTCGATAATTCACAGGCCATGCTTGAGCGCTGTCGCTATCATATTAATGCGTTTAAACATCGTACTGAAATCGAATTACATATGGGCGATATTATTGATTTTCCAATTGAGAACGCCTCGATGGTGGTGCTCAACTTCACTTTACAGTTTGTGCCCAAAGCACAGCGTGAGGCATTACTCGCACGGATATACGCCGGTTTAAATCCTGGTGGTGTGCTGCTATTATCTGAGAAAATACAGTTCGATAACGAGCAAGATAATAATTTGATTATCGACCTACATCATCAATTTAAAAGAGATAATGGCTATAGCGAGCTAGAGATAAGCCAAAAACGAAGTATGTTAGAAAATGTTTTAGTACCTGAGACGTTGCCAGAGCACTTATCGCGATTATCTACTATTGGTTTTGCGCGCAGTCAATGTTGGTTTCAGCAATATAATTTCGTGTCGATATTCGCAGTAAAATAAAATATAGCATGATAAGAGTTACACAAGCTTAGGTATTTAGAAACAGTATGATCGATTATAAACAATTAACAAAAGACTTTAGTGACACCGACCTAGCACAGTTCGCTGCGTTGTGGCCAAGAGCAGTAGAGCAAAAAATGACAGGCTTTACCCATGGCTATTTAGAGCAGTGGCAGCAATTAATGCAAGACTTGCCTGAGTTAAGCTCTAATCTGTTAGAGCTAAAAGCTCAGGTGAGCGTCGGTAGTCAAGAAGAGTTGGACGTGCAGTTAACGAGCGCACAGCAGCAGCTGTTCATTGAGCAGTTAAAAACACTATCGCCTTGGCGCAAAGGCCCCTTTGATATTTACGGCATTAATATCGATACTGAATGGCGTTCAGATTGGAAGTGGGATCGCCTATTGCCATTTATTAGCTCGCTGCAAGATAAAACGGTTATTGATGTCGGCTGTGGCAACGGTTATCACTGTTGGCGTATGCTCGGTGAGGGGGCAAAAGCGGTATTAGGCATCGACCCTACGCAGAAGTTTCTAGCACAATTTGGGGTGATAAAACGTTATTTAGGTGCCGATTTGCCGGTGCACTTATTGCCTTTAGGTATTGAAGATATGCCTACCTTTGCAGAAAAAGAAGGGGTTGATACTGTTTTTTCAATGGGTGTTTTGTATCATAGAAAATCACCTATTGATCATTTATTAGAGCTAAAAGGTTTGTTAAAACCTGGTGGTGAATTAATATTGGAAACCATCGTAATTGATGGTGACGAGCAATCTGTATTAGTGCCACAAGGGCGTTATGCGCAGATGCGCAATATCTGGTTTTTGCCCTCTGCAAAAGCTCTGGCGCTATGGTTGCGCAAATGTGGTTTTAAAACGGTTGATATAGTTGATGTCGCTACGACCTCGCTAGATGAGCAGCGAGCGACACCGTGGATGGATTTTCATTCATTAACAGACTTTCTAGATGCAAATGATAAAAGCAAGACCCTAGAAGGTTATAGTGTGCCTAAACGTGCAATTTTGATTGCCAAATTATAAAGAGAATAATTTTATAGTCTGTTGAAATAGATCAATGAAATACTATTGTCAGGCTTTTTAGTCAATTAAAGCTGCTAATGTCGCTGCTTTTATAGTGTAAGGTATGGTTATGCCACAAAGAGATGAATTAAATGTAGATGTGCCATTTTTAGGCTCTGCAAATGAAGGCGACACAGATAATCAGCATAACAAAATGGCTGCTCAATCCATAGCGCATCAACAGCACAAAAGTGGCCATTGGCTTCATACAATATTAATCACGTTACTGTTAGGGTGCGTTGGTGTGATGGCCTATCTGGGCTACGATTTCTTAGAGGATCAGCAGCAGCGCTCGTTGATGACGCAGGCGACGGAGTCACGCATTGCTGAGTTAGAGCAGCTGTTGTCTGATTTTAAAGTACAGGAAGAAAAATCAGGGCAGACTCTTAAGCAACAATTAGATAAACAACTGGAGTTAGTGACAGCGCAAAAGGCGATAATGGATAGTCAGTATCAGCAATATGAAACTAAATTTGCTAAACTTATAGAGCAAACTAACACTGAACAAGCGCAGTTAATCGCTAAGTTCAACATTGATATTGAAACGTTAGAGCTTAAAATTAAAAACGCACAAGAAGATGCGCAAGATGAATTAGGCTTTATGACCAGTCAGCAGAAAGCGGCGTTACTGAGCTTGGAAGAGCGCTTAAAAGAATTGGATGGCTTGCGTACCAGTGTCACCAACCTTGAGATTAGTCAAACGAAAATCAGTGCTGAGCAAAAGGGACTGTTAGCAGATGTTCAAGGGCTAATGAAAAATAATGATGGCTCTAGTGATAAAGTAGCAGCGAGTGTGGCTGAATTGAAGAAAGAGGTGGCGACACTGGATGCCAATTTTGAGCAATATAAAGCCAGTGCTCATAAATCTCTAAATTCACTGACCGCTAAAGTCTCTGTTATCGCTAAAAAAGCGGCTCCGCAACTCAGCGCGGCTGTCAGTTCAAGATTGAATAAAACAGAGACGGCGATCAGGGCAATAGATGGTAGCCGAGCTCAGGTGAATCAAGAAATACAACGATTAAAAACGAAAGTTAATAAAATTCAGTTACAGTTACAGTAATTTGAATAATCATACTGCAATCTTAGAAATGGAGAAAATGTGACTAGTAGCACTAGCGAAGTAGAAACGATAAGAACTTTTTTTGCATTGCGTTTACGGGATCCTATTAAGCGCCAACTGGCAAATTGTGCTGATAGTTTAGCTGTATACGACAAGAGAGTGCAGGTCGATTGGGTGGACTCAGAAAACTACCACCTAACATTGTGCTTTTTGGGAGAGTTGCCAATCCCGCAAGTTGACGAGCTTTCAAAAGCGGCGCAACAGCATTTAGTCGGTGAGCAATCGGTTAATATTCATTTGCAGGCAATGGAGTCTTATCAAAGTGCTTCCAATTGGACTTTACTGGTGGCAAAAGCATCGCATAGCCCAGAATTAAATGCCTTGAACGCCCTCGTTAGGAAGTTTGTAAAGCAGACCGGCATTGATGTCAATATGGGTGATTTTTATCCGCACATCACGCTGGGCCGGTTAGACCAAGGTCACAGCTTTAAAATGCCGAAAAAATGGCCGTCTTTGAATTTATATAGCTTGGCAGATGCTGTGGTATTGTTGCAAAGTAAAGAGGGCGAGCGCGGCTCTGTTTATACGCCGTTGTCTATTGTTGAGTTAGAAGATATCTCTTAGTTATTTTTGTCATAAATTGATGAGATTTATTGATACTTAACTATTTTTTCAATTTTTCGAAACCAGCTCTGACATATTAACGTATGAGTATTAAATGCTTATAGGAAATAAATAATATGTTGGATCGCTGGAGCTTAAAAGTTATTGCCCCCTCGTTAAAAAAAATAGCAACGCTGCTTCAGCGCGCCGGTCTCAGTGCTAATCAAATTACAATTACTGGTTTTGTTGTCGGCTTAAGCGTCATCCCGCTGTTGGCCTGGCATTACTATTTTGCCGCTGTGTTAGTGATAATTTTTAACCGCATCTGCGATGGCGTAGATGGTGAGTTGGCGCGATTAAATGGCCCTAGTGACGAGGGGGCTTTTTTAGATATTGTGTTGGACTTTATTTTTTATTCAGCGGTAGTGTTTGGAATGGCCTTGTCTGATCCTCAACAAAATGCACTGCCAGCAGCGCTTTTACTGTTTTCATTTATGGGTACAGGCAGTAGTTTTCTAGCGTTTGCTATCATGGCGCAACGCAAGTCGATATCGAGTATAGAATACCCTAATAAGGGCTTTTATTATTTAGGCGGGCTGGCTGAGGGGACTGAAACTATCATGTTCTTGTTGGCTTTTTGTTTGTTCGCCAATAGTTTTGTCTGGTTGGCTGTGCTGTTTAGTATCATCTGTTGGTTAACTACGGGTACTAGGCTTATAGGCGGCTATTACTCTTTGCGCAAATTATCAGCTAACAATCATAGATAAGAGCGATACTATGTCATGGTCATTGCCTTATAAATGACTTTATTCCTACCGCTATGCTTAGCTTGATATAACGCATCATCAGCCGATTGTAAAAGGTTATTAGATAGCTCTTCAAAGTCGGCGTTTGATAAGCTGGCGGGGTTGTAGCAACTCACCCCTATAGATGTGGTAATTGATAACTTGGATTTGCTGGCGACACAGAATGGTTCTTGCTCTATTTTTGAGCGGATATTATTAGCAATTTGCTCCGCTTGTTTTAAAGAGCAATCAGGTAATAAAATAGCAAATTCTTCGCCACCAAAGCGGGCCAGAAAGTCAGTGTTTCTGATTTGCAATTTTAATACGCTAGCGAAGAGTTTGAGCACGGCATCACCTATTGGATGGCCATAATTATCATTAACTTGTTTGAAGTGATCGATATCTAAAAAAAGTAAGCTTAGGCTGTTTTCGTGTCTGCTCGCCCTTTGTACCGCTTTGTTTATCTCTATATCAAAACTGTGTCTATTGAATGTTTTTGTCAAGGCGTCGGTACTGCTTAAATAATCAAGATTCTCCCTGATAATACAGTTTTCAATACAGACCGCCAGTAGTGCTGACATACGCTCAAGATAGTCGTATTGATACTCGCTGTGGTAGCGGTTTAGCTCTTTTGATCCTAAGTGTAGGCTACCTATAATTTGACCTTTGTTGATTAAAGGTAAAATAACACTGCTTAATACAAAAGGGTTGTTTGGGAAGATCTGTTTTCTTAGTGCGCGCTCTATTTCGCCAGCAATCAGTTTTCTTTGCGGGAAAAGTGTAGAGATCTCATGGCTATCTGCAAAAATAGTGAGATGCTGAGCAAGGTTCTGATCGAGAGAACTTAACAAAGGAGCGGCTAAATCATCTTTGTTATGTAAGAAAATAGTCACGATGTTAAGTTTAAATATTGTTTTAAAATCTGTAAATAATAGCGAAATAAGCTCAGTGAGCTTGGCGCAGCCGAGCATTTTAACTTCTATATCTATAAATCTTTTGAGCACATCTTCATTAAGTTTAGCTTCATTGACAGCAGTATTGAGCATTTTTTCTAATTGCTGGTTCTTCTGTTGTAACTGACGAATATCCATAGATAAAAATTAACCAATGAGTTGAGCTTAAATTAAGTTATATTAAGTAAAGATAACAAGTACATAAGTTATTATATTTACTCACCATGCCATAAATGTGCTTTTAAATCGACTTTATTATTAGTGAAATTTACCATCTCTTGCTGTAGTAATTGCTTTTGTATAAGAAAGCGCGGTGAGCCTATTTCAAATGACAGCCGTCCCTGTGAGTTAATCACTCGATGCCAAGGTATTGTCGAGCCCTCTGGTAGCTGCGATAAATAGCGTCCTACAGCGCGCGCTTGGTTGCTAAGGCCGGCCATACTAGCAACCTTGCCGTAGGTTGATACCTTACCTGCAGGGATTGCATGTATTACTTGTAAAATTCGCTCTTTGTTAGAGGGCATCATAATTCATTTGCTCTTCTATAATTGCCTTGATAATCAAATATTTTATCGACTACTCGCCAAAAATGGCCACTTTTTCTGGCGACCACAAAATCTGGCGCTCTATAGCGGTCATTTAAAGCAATTATTTCAGATAACTGCGTTGGCGCAGCGGCTTGTAGATGGGCCGGTAATCGATTTGAAAATAGACGCTTAAAAATAGCCAGCACGGCAGGTTTTGATAAATTGAGATACTCATCTAAGGTTTCGCCCTGCTCATCATGGTAGGTGATTTTTAAGGTGTCTTTGTGGTTTTGAAAGCTCATCCCAGCACAGCGTATCACTTTGGCATCCTTTAACAGTAATGCTTTTTTGAGAACATCATCAGGATCCACTAGAGCTTGCTGGCAAATATGGCACTGCCTAGCTGCAATATCGTTTTGTGCATCGCACTGAGGACAGTTTTTAAATCGAAACCGATATTGGCAGCGTCTATCTTGATGTGGCTCTGTTGGGCTGTCAATCAATGCTTGGCAGCGCCGGCCAAAGTGCTCAATAATATTGCCGTCGCTGTCACACTTTCCCCAAAAAGTGTTGGCAAAATCACACAAAGGGCAAAATACTTGAACAGGCTCGCTATCTTCTGTTGGTTTTGTCGAGCCCACTTCAGGGTGAAAAATATTAAACTTGCTGCCGGTATAGTCTAGGATAAGGCAGTCCTTTTTGTCTTTGGCTAAGCGCAACCCGCGACCGACGATTTGTTGAAATAGACTAACAGATTGAGTGGGGCGCAATAGGGCGATCACATCGACATGAGGGGCGTCAAAACCTGTTGTTAACACTGATACATTCACTAGGAATTTGATATCTTTATTTTTAAATGCCTGGATTAGACTATCGCGTTCCTTATTGTCAGTGTCTCCAGTAATAATAGCTGTTTGATCACTAGGTAAGTAGCTATAGATTTCTTGAGCATGTTTAACTGTCGCTGCAAATATCATCACTCCCATGCGCTCGGTACTTAACTTTATCACTTGTTCAATAATCGATTGAGTGACTCGTTGCTCGGCGCTGAGTAGCCGATTTAAAGCTAAGGTGCTGCATTTCCCCTGGTGATAGCCCTGTATTTTAGCAAAGTCATACTCACCGATAGTGGCATCATAAAGTAAAGGTGGTGTTAAATACTGATGTTTTATCATGTAGCTCAGTGGCAGCTCGTATATGCATTTCTCAAACGGGCAGTCACTTTTGCCGCGAACATAGCCATGATAATGATATTGATAAATCCAGCCTAGGCCTAAACGGTAGGGCGTTGCGGTGAGACCTAGTATTTTTAACTGATTGTTTTGTGCTTTTAACGTGCTAATAACTTGCTGGTATTGGCTATCGCTATCATCAGTGAGTCGGTGGCATTCATCGATAATGACCAAGCTGTAGTGGGCTTGAAAATGAGCCAAGTTTCTAACGGCTGATTGGATGCTGGCAAATACAACTTTAGAGGAGCTATCTTTTTTCTTTAGGCCCGCTGAGAAAATACTTGAGTCTAAACCATAAAGTTGAAACTTTTGCTGGTTTTGTGCAACCAGCTCTTTAACGTGGGCAAGCACTAGAATACGTTGTTTAGCGATAGCCGCCAATTCAGCAATCACCAAGCTTTTACCAGCGCCGGTAGGCAGTACGATGACAGCGGGGGCATTAGATTGCTTAAAGTGTGTTATTGTGGCCTGTACAGCATCGCGTTGATAGGGCCTAAGTGTGAGTTTGCTCATTGACGGTAAATTAGCAGCCTTGTTAAAGTAAGGCTGATAATACGCTATCAATTTTAACGGTTCAAATTGAACACTTTAAATTAATCGATTAAAATCAGCAGGGTTGGATATTATTGGCTATTTCATAGCCATTTGATGATAGCTTATAGCGAAAACAGTACTAACGCGCTTTTAAATCAAATTATTTATGCTTTTTTATAAAACATGCTTGACGATAGGCAGAGGCGAGATTAGGATACGCACCTCTCTTGTAGCGGATGTGTTTACAGCCAAAACGAGGGTAAGTAAGTCAAGCGCCCATAGCTCAATTGGATAGAGCAACGCCCTTCTAAGGCGTAGGTTCCAGGTTCGAGCCCTGGTGGGCGTACCAAGACTTATTTTGCTGTGGTGAGCGTAGCTCAGTTGGTAGAGCTCCGGATTGTGATTCCGGCGGTCGCGGGTTCAAGCCCCGTCGTTCACCCCATTTACTGTTTGGTAAATGGCAGGCAAAAAATGCGGGAGTGGTGGAATTGGTAGACACGCCAGATTTAGGTTCTGGTGCCGTAAGGTGTGAGAGTTCGAGTCTCTCTTTCCGCACCATTTACTGACTTTACACAGTAATCAAAAAAGTAGAGATAGATTAAGTGATGCACTTAATTGCCATGCGGGAGTGGTGGAATTGGTAGACACGCCAGATTTAGGTTCTGGTGCCGTAAGGTGTGAGAGTTCGAGTCTCTCT
>JBBMRB010000005.1:0-234716 GCA_038900335.1 Gammaproteobacteria bacterium AS21
TGGTGCCGACACCAAGAGTCGAACTCGGGACCTACTGATTACAAGTCAGTTGCTCTACCAACTGAGCTATGTCGGCATCTTTAACGCTATCTCAAAAATGAGTACAACTTAACGTCGTTGCTCACCTAATCGAGGGCGCAAATATTAATAGCGAATAGCTTTGGTTGCAAGAGAAAAATCATGTTTTTTAGATAAAAAATTTAATAAGTGGAACTTATACCAACAACGACGGTTTTTTAATGCTCGTATTAACGATTCTTTGATTATTAGTGTTGCTTTTTATAGGTGCATCAGCGTTTTGGATTTGTTGTTATTTAATTGGTTAAATAACTAATATATTGAATCTAATCAGTTTAAAATGGTCTTTGGTAAACGCATCTAAATTGAATTGAGTAAAACTAAATTATGTTTAAATCATTTTTTCCAAACCCCAAGTGGTTTTTCCTCTCCTTGGTATTCTTCACTGGTATTGCCTGTTTTATCTGGTATAGCTTCAATGAGAATATTGCCGGCTTTATCGGCTTAGATGTCTCACAAACAGAGCCGGTGATAGGTTTAGGTTTTTTTGTAACGAATTCCTTTATCCTCTTTTATGGTTATTACTTTGTATGTACTGCTATTTTTGCATTGTTCTGGTTCAAAGTAGCAAATCATCCCTGGCAGTGGTGGTCGATCGTTGGCTCGTCAGTCATTATCTTCTCGACTTATTTTTCAGTACAAGTTTCTGTTGCAATAAACCATTGGCGCCGGCCGTTTTTTGATTTAGTGCAAACGTTGCTCAAGCCAATCGATAGTAAGGATAGTGATGCGCTGATTACGCCAGATCATGTTGCTAGCTCATCTGCGCAGTTATTAGACTTTATTCTGATCTTCTTAACAATTGCCTGCTTAGCGATTTTTGTGTTTGTTGTGACCCGTTATTTAGTCAGTCATTTTATCTTTAGATGGCGTACCGCGATGAATGATTATTACGCAGCGCGTTGGTCAAAGCTTAGGAAAATAGAAGGCGCGTCACAGCGTGTACAAGAAGATACCATGAAGTTTGCAGAAATTATGGAAGGCCTCGGCGTCTCCTTAATTGATGCGGTGATGACCTTATTCGCCTTTTTACCATTATTATGGTCACTATCTGAATACGTGAAAGAAGTGCCTATTATTGGTGATATCGCACATCCACTGTTCTATGCCGCGTTGTTCTGGTCAGTATTTGGTACTGGATTACTCGCCTTAGTCGGTATTAAACTGCCGGGCATTAATTTTGAAAATCAGAAAAAAGAAGCCGCTTTTCGAAAAGAGCTGGTATACGGTGAAGATGATGAGCTGCGTGCATCACCTTTAACATTAGCTGAGCTATTTGATAGTGTTAGGCGTAACTATTTTAAAATGTATTTGCACTACACCTATTTTAACGTCGCGCGAATGTTGTATCTGCAAACAGATGCTATTTTTGTTTATATATTACTGATTCCAACCATAGCGGCAGGGGCAATTACCTTTGGTGTGTTGCAGCAAATACTAACAGCCTTCGGTCAAGTCAGTAACTCATTCCAGTACTTAGTTAATTCATGGACAACCATTGTTGAGCTGCTGTCAATCCATAAGCGTTTAATGGCGTTTGAATCGGCATTAGAGCCAAAAGATAGATAGCTTAAGTAGTTGCCTTAAGCAGGCTTAAAGGCTGCGCAGCTTAAGGTAGGCTGCGTTGCTTAGAGCGTTTTAAGTTAGGATGTTCTAAAGTAGAATATGCTAAGTTAAGGTGAGCTGAGTTAAAGTGTTGTAAGTCAGCGGTGCTAGAGCGGGCTCAATGACAATGCCTATAGATTGCATGCTTTATAAGGGTAATGTCACTGATAATAAAAAGGCCTGCTAAGCAGGCCTTTTTATGGGTAGTCATTGGTATCAATAGCAGCAGATCAGCTTTGCGGTATTTTAATTGATGAGCCTATGCGCAGCGTGGTGTTTTTACTTAAACCATTAGCGGTTAATAGTTTCGTGACACTGGTGTTGTGGCGTCTGGCGAGGCCCCAAAAAGTATCGCCATTATTGATTTTATAAACCTTATGTTTTTTACTGTTGCCCGCTAACAATTGAGTGTTGCTGTTACTTGCATCAAGCATAGGAATCAATAAAGTTTTACCAATACGTATTCTAGAAGAGCTCATATTGTTCAGCTCTTTAATCATTTTAACTGATGAGCCGTAGTGTGCAGCAATTTTGCCAAGGACATCACCACTTCTTACTTTGTGTCTGGCTATTTCAAACGGACTGCCTTGTTCTAAGGTCTCTACATTACTGGCGATTGCTTCGCTCTTATCAATAGGGACTAATAATTTATGGGTACCGTTTAATAGGGTGATGTTCTTTAAAAAACCTGCATTTAGCAACGTCAGGTCTTCTTTATCTACCTTTGATAAGCTTGCTAATTTGTTGAGATTAATAGGGCGGTTGATAGTGATTTCTTCAAAGTAAGCTTCGTTGGCAATGCTCGGTAACACTAAGTCATATTGCTCAGGGTTATCAATGAGCGCTGAGATTGCCAGTATTTTAGGAACGTAATTAGTTGTCTCTTCTGGAAGCTTGAGTGACCAGTAGTCTGTAGGCAAACCTTTTTCTTTGTTTTTTCTGATCGCTCTTGATACCGTGCCGCCGCCGCCATTATAGGCTGCAAACGTTAGCATCCAGTCACCATCAAAGCGTTTGTTTAAGCTTTCCAAGTAATCTAAAGCTGTTTGCGTAGAGGTGATAACATCGCGTCTGCCATCGTACCAATCATTTATTTCGATACCTAAGTAGGTTGCGGTGCTTGGGATAAACTGCCAAATACCAGATGCTTTGCCAGTAGAGTATGCTGTCGGGTCATATAAACTTTCAATAACTGGTAGTATGGCGACTTCAGCAGGTAGTCCTCTATCGAGTATTTCATTGAGAATGTAGTGATAAAATGGTGTGGCTTGAGCGCTGACTTTTAACAGATGAGGAGGGTAGCTGCTATAGTATTCTATTTCAGATAAAACTCTGGGCTCACTATATGAATCAGTAAACTCAAAATTTTCACGGGTAATATCCCATAAGTCATTGCTTTTGTCAGAGCCAACAATTTCTGAGTTCTTCTCGTTTGTATCGGTGTTGGTGCTGGTAGATGAGCAAGCTGCCAGTAAAGTGATCAATAACACCGAAAATAAATTCTTTAGAAACATAAACTTCCCTAGCGTAAAAAAACGCCTGATTTTACAATTTAGCGGCGCATTTTAGCAGGGGAACAAATAAGATCAAACTGCTATTTTCAACAGTTGGTTTAATTTTAACCTATCTGTAATCGTCTTGTCACATATTACGCCCGATGCGAGAGAGTTTTATGCTCTTAAAAATTATTTTTCCATTGGCGAATACAGCTAAAGACATCTAGTTCAGAAGGTAGTGTTCTTTTGGCGAAATTAGCAGCACTTTCCCTTACATTTTGCTGATCGCAGCGTAAAAACGGATTTATTAGTAATTCAGCACCTATAGTGGTCGGCAAAGTGATTTGATTGTTGTTACGCAGTGCCGTGCAACTTTTGATATGTTGTTGTATATCATCATTGGCAGGTTCAACAGCGGCGGCAAAAGCTAAATTACTTAACGAGTATTCGTGCGTACAATATACTTCAGTGTTAAATGGAAGCTCTTTAAAGTAGTGCATTGCAGTGAGCATTTGCTGCATGCTCCCTTCAAATACTCTGCCGCAACCGGCAAGAAATAAAGTGTCACCACAAAAAACTTGAGGTCTTTGCGTTTGTTCTTTAGCCGCTAAAAAATAACTTATATGATCTAAGGTGTGCCCAGGTACTGCTTTTATTTGTAGCTCTTTTTCGAATAAGCTAAGTGTGGCTAAATCTTCTAAAGGGTGAGTAATACCACTGAAATTACAGTTTTTAGGCCCGTAAACGCGGATATCGTACTTTTCACGCAGCTCATTAACGCCACCAGTATGATCATCATGATGATGAGTTACTAAAATTGCCTGTAACGTTTTATTGTGCATCTTAAGTGCTGTGATAACCGCTTGAGCATCACCTGGGTCGACAACAGCGACTTGGCTAGTATCAACGGGGCTTTCTAACACCCAAATATAGTTATCATTAAAAGCGGGGATAGCGGTGACTTTAAACATAGTTAAGTATCTTTTGTCTGGCTCAAGGTAGTGTTGATTCTAGCCTCTTTAACCCTTTGTTTTCTAATTTTTTTGCGAATTAATCACTTTTTATCCTAAAATAGAGCAGTGTTAGCTATTAAATTAATCAAATAGCGGCAGATAAATTAGTCGTAATAGGCGTAAAATTGAGCCAGTTAGTTTAAAATAATAGACCGTTTATAGCGCATGCGAAAACTTGCTGGTTACTTAGGTTTTAGTAATTTAGGTTTTAGTAATAAAGGATCAGATATTAAATATGACAAAAAATATGCTGGTAGATAATCAAGAGAATCTTAGCGATCTTCAGCAGTGGTTTAAATCTGAGCAGGGCCTTGAGCTATTAGATGCACAGCGACGCACCATTAACAGGCTGTTACCAAATTTATTTGGTTACTTCTTGGTTGAGATCGCCGTTAATACCGATATGCAGCTATCATCTGAAAGCCTAGTGGTTAATAAGGTGACGGTGGGGGCTGAGCATCAGCTTGGCCTGCCTGATAAAACAGTGTTGTGTGATACTACTGAGCTGCCGTTTGAACACAATAGTATCGATGTCGTTATACTTCATCATGCATTAGATTTTACAGACGCCCCGCATCAAGTGCTACGTGAGGCTTATCGAGTGTTGCGCCCAGGTGGTTATCTTGTTCTTATTGGCTTTAACTCCGCCTCATGGTGGGGAGTGACAAAGTTGTGTAAATGTAAAGTTAAAGCACCTTGGCAGCACGCTAATTTTTTATCGCAAGGGCGCCTAACAGATTGGATGAGATTATTAGGGTTAACTCCTGTACGTAGTCTTAGTGATTATTACCTGCCGCCATTTGCCTCGTTAAAATGGCGTAAGCGTTTTGAAAAAGTACAGGCATATGGGCGCAGGTCAATGCCTAAAAATGGTGCTTTTACCGTTAATCTAGCCCGCAAAGATATTGAAGGCATGACGCCGATAACAAAAATTAAACCGGTTAGCAAATTTTATAAATTGCAGGTGCGAAAACCAGCAACAAGGGAACAAACACGTGAAAGAAGTTAGGATTTTTACCGATGGTGCCTGCAAGGGTAATCCAGGTCCAGGCGGCTGGGGTGCTGTTTTGTATTATGCGCAGAAAAAGAAAGAAATATTTGGCGGTGAAAAAGATACCACCAATAACCGGATGGAATTAATGGCGGCGATAGAGTCGCTGGCAATTTTAAAGCAGCCGTGCAATGTTATCCTAACTACCGATTCTCAATATGTGCGTAAAGGCATTAGTGAGTGGATCATGGGCTGGAAGAAAAATGGTTGGAAAACAGCGGCCAAAAAACCAGTCAAAAATGCCGATTTGTGGCAGCGATTGGATGAGCAAAGTAAAATGCATCAAATCGATTGGCGCTGGGTGAAAGGACACAGTGGTCACCCTGATAACGAGTTGGCAGATGAGCTGGCAAATCGCGGTGCAGCACAAGTAAATTAAAGAGAGCGTTATGAGACAGATCGTACTTGATACAGAAACAACGGGTTTAGAGCCTTCACAAGGTCATAATGTCATTGAAATCGGTTGTGTTGAAATGATTAAGCGCCGTTTAACAGACAATAATTACCATCAATACATTAAACCCGATAGAGATTCAGATGAAGATGCGATCAGAATTCATGGTATTACCAATGAGTTCTTAGCAGATAAACCAAAGTTTCGTGATATTAGTGCGGATTTTTTAGAGTATATACGCGGTGCTGAGTTAATTATTCATAACGCACCGTTTGATATTGGCTTTTTAAATGCCGAGCTTGCGCGCAATGGCTGCAAAGAAAAAGTGGATGATGTTTGCTCTATCGTCGATTCATTAAAACTCGCTAGGCGTAAACATCCAGGTCAAAAAAATAATCTAGATGCGCTGTGTCGTCGCTACGGTATTGATAACTCACACCGTGAGTTACACGGTGCATTACTTGATTCGCAAATATTGGCCGATGTCTATTTAATGCTGACCGGTGGTCAAACGGATTTGATGTTAGCCGCTGAAGAGGAAGCGACTAATATGGATGGTGAAATTGACATCCGTAAGTTGGCAAGCCCAGCCACTGCATTAAAGGTGATAGCGCCGACAGACCTAGAACTACAAGCGCATGAAGAGTTTATTACTTTGCTAGATAAAAAATCAGGCGCTGACAGCCTTTATCGCCTAGAGCAATCGTAAACATTATGTGGCTAAGCTAGTCCATTTTTGACCCGCTTAGCCAAGTTACTTTAACGCGTCTGAGCTGTTATATCAGGCAACCTACTGGCTATCACAGAGGATAAAATAAGAGAGGTATCGGTTTTACATAAATGAGAGATGTTTTCCAACAGTTGGTCGAGTTCAGACATGTTTTTCACGCATATCTTGAAAATATAGGCTTTTTCCCCCGTAACATTAAAGCATTCAGTCACCGCGGGGCTTTTCTCTAGCTGATCGATAAAGTGCTTTTCTTGGCCTATAAAGACATTGGCGCTGACAAAACCAGTGATTTTTCAGCATCGCTAGCAATGCTGTAATTTAAAATAACACCTTGATCTTCTAGTTTTTCAATACGCTCTTTGACAGCCGGTGCTGACAAGTGCACTAAACGCGATAGGTCACTGATTGTGATGCGCGAGTTCTGGTGTAACTCCTTAATAATACGTTTATTAATATAGTCCAAAATATCTCACTCTTTGATACTATTATTTAAGGTAAGTTTTCACGCTTTACTTTCTTGCTTTACTTTCACGCTTTAAAAGTGGCTAGTTAGCACAAAGTGTTTTGTGCTGTTGTATAGTATAAATTATCAGCGACAAGAAATGCATTTTAAACAAATTAATCGTGTTTATTTTATCAACACTCATTAGATCGAGGGCAATTGTGGGAAAAGTAATACTTGAAGGCTATATCACAGTGGCCGATGCTGAAATTGAGGCTGTAAAAGCGGCATTAATAACACATATCAAACTGACTAGAGCAGAGAGCGGCTGTTTGGTTTTTAATGTACAGCAAGCTGCAGATAACGCTAACAAATTTGATGTATATGAAGAGTTTATCGATGAGCAAGCGTTTATAGGGCATCAGCAAAGGGTGAAAACTTCTCAGTGGGCTAAAATCACTGTTAACGTCAGTAGGCATTATAATATACAAGGTTTAGCTTAGGTTTATGCGCGTTTAGAATGAGCGTATAGCTTTAGGCAGCAGTTATTAATCATCTAGCTAAAGCTTTGATTACAGCTAAGCTGGTGGTGACCTAAGAAAAAGCTGAGCACTGAGTATGCAAATATGGTGCATCTGTGCCCAGCCTATAAAGTATTCGTAGTGTCTTTGCTTAGAGGCTATTTTATAGGGTCTATTACAAGTTTTAATATAGTCTGGGTGATTCTTGCGCTAACTCGATAGCGAGCTCTTTAAGAAACTGCGACACTTTAGCAAGTCCTGTTTTGGTGATTTCAGGGTCGTTAGCAAAGCCAATTCTTAGATAGCCTTCCATATCGAGCGCGCTGCCTGGAGTGAATAATACTCCTTTAGATTCAAGTAGTTTGATGCAAAATTCCCGCGATGGTATTGCGAGGTCGTATTTTAATAAAGCGAGAGTTGCTGATTGCGGTTTAATATAACTGATTAGCGGCTCGTTAGTGACCCACTCATCCAATATCGCTAAGTTATTACGGGTAATAGAGCGGCTTCTAGCGAGAATCGTTGCGCTATTTGCTAATGCAATGGCTGCAAGGTGATCATTGATTAAGCCAACACTAATGGTATTGTAATCACGGTGTGTTCTAACTTTATCTAGAAGCTGAGTCGCCCCAACTATCCAGCCTAAGCGCAAACCTGCAAGCGAGAATGATTTAGACATACTGGCGGTGCTGAACCTTTTTCATATAAATCAGCTATCGATGTAGTTCGCCATTAAGTAATGTTGGCGCTACGCTGTGGCTGATATTGTCAGAAAAACTCATATTGACCTCATTGTGTTATTAACGTGTGCAGCAAATTTAATAGTGCTTAATGTGGTTAATATTACAGTGATCATCGTGTGGACAACATGCAGTTACTAATGAAAAAATAGCGAGTGATTTTTGTTTATAGCGATTGTTTATAGAGATAATAAGCCTTCAAAGCTTATATTTTAAAGGCGTAGCTAAAACAGCCTTATTCGCGCTCGGCAATGCGGTGAAACATCTGTTGAAACTGGCTAATGTTTTGTTGAACATAGTCAATAAAGGAGCGCATAGCGGGTGTCGGTTGACTGTCTTTTGGGTACACCACACAAAAAGAGCGGCGCAATGGGAAATCTTTGACATCGACCTCTACTAGCGCTCCTGATGCTAGCTCTGACAATATCCCTAAGCGCGGTAATACAGCTACGCCTAAGCCTGCGATTACAGCGTGTTTAATGGCATCGTTAGAACCTATTTCCATTTGTGGTTGCA
Source organism: Gammaproteobacteria bacterium AS21 (assembly GCA_038900335.1). Classification (GTDB taxonomy): domain Bacteria; phylum Pseudomonadota; class Gammaproteobacteria; order Pseudomonadales; family Balneatricaceae; genus Rs1. Next base: position 8,587 of record JBBMRB010000005.1, read on the forward strand.
GCTGTATACGTTGTTTTTGACAATGTAGCTCTAAGGCTAATCGACAGCCAGAGCCTTGTTCGCGCAGCAGTAAATTCTGTTTGATAAATAGTGCCAGTGATGGCTTTTGAATGTGCAAAATAGGGTGGTCTTTCGGGGCGATTGCCACTAGTTCATTATCTAAAAAGGGGATGCTGACAACCGGTAAATCAAATGGGATGACACTCATTATGGTCAGCTCATCCTGATGATTATTAAATCGCTCTATCGCATGGGTGCGATTGTTAACCTTGATGGACACTGTTACTTCAGGTCGCAGGCTAGTATAAGCTTTTAGCAAATAAGGCAATACATATTGCGCTGTGGTCACAGCCACTAATTTAAGCTCACCTGAGACATCATCCATTTGCGTCGCTAAGTCGTGCTGTAGCTGCTGCACTTCAGTAAAAATGGCAAGGGTGCACTGCGCTAAGCGATTTGCAGTAGCAGTGGTGTAAATCTGGCGGCCAATATACTCAAACAGAGGTTTTTCTAATATCTGCTCTAATTGGCGAATTTGATTGCTGACAGCGGGCTGGCTTAAGCCAAGTTGGTCACCCGCGCGGCTATAGCTTTTTAATTCGTATACACATTTAAAAACCTGCAGTTGTCTGAAGGTCAATCTACTTGCTAAATGTCGGACAGTTGAGGGCATGTTTTTTCCATCGAAAGTTATCCATCACGTATACCTTATAGATAAACATTAAAATATCAATTTTTACTTTGCTCAAAGTTTTTGTAGGCTATACATATTCTAAGTGAAGGAGTGATTTATGTTAAAGAAAGTGCTGATTGCGAACCGCGGTGAGATAGCCGTTCGCATAATACGCGCATGCTCAGAGGCGAGTGTTCGCTCTGTTGCTATTTTTACAGAACCCGACCGCTATGCCCTACATGTGAAACGCGCTGATGAGGCGTATTCTTTAGGTGATGATCCTTTAGCTGGCTATTTGGACCCGTTACAAATTGTCAATGTGGCAATTGAAACAGGCTGTGACGCGATTCATCCAGGCTATGGATTCTTATCTGAAAACGCCAAATTTGCGCAGTTGTGTGAGCAAAAAGGCATTATTTTTATAGGCCCTAAATCCAGTGTAATTAATCGCATGGGCGATAAAACACAAGCGCGTGACAGCATGCGCGAGGCTGGTATCCCAATTACTCCAGGGTCTGAGGGCAATTTGGCAGATGTTGAAGAAGCGCTTGAGTTAGCGGCCAGTATTGGCTACCCAGTGATGATAAAAGCGACCTCAGGTGGTGGTGGCCGTGGTATACGCCGTTGCGATAGCGCGCAAGAGCTCATTAGCCAATATCCGCGAGTTATCTCCGAGGCGACAAAAGCGTTTGGTTCAGCAGAGGTGTTTTTAGAAAAATGTATCGTCGACCCCTGTCATATCGAAGTGCAAATTCTGGGAGATAGCCATGGTAACGTCATACATTTATATGAGCGTGACTGCTCTATTCAGCGACGAAATCAGAAGCTGATAGAAATCGCGCCAAGCCCGCAGCTGACACCAGAGCAACGTCAGTATATCGGTGATTTAGCCGTGCGCGCTGCACAGGCGGTCGGCTATGAAAATGCCGGCACAGTGGAGTTTTTACTCACTGGTAATGAAGTGTACTTTATGGAAATGAACACGCGTGTTCAAGTTGAACACACGATTAGCGAGCAAATTACCGGTGTTGATATTGTTCGCGAACAATTGCGTATTGCAGCGGGACTCGCTTTGAGCTTTCGCCAACAGGACATTCAATATCGCGGCTTTGCGATGCAGTTCAGAATAAATGCTGAAGATCCTAAAAATGACTTTTTACCAAGCTTTGGCCGTATCACCCATTACTATGCACCCGGTGGTCCTGGGGTCAGGGTTGATACTGCCATTTATACCGGTTATGAAGTGCCCCCCTACTATGACTCTATGTGTTTGAAACTGGTGGTCTGGGCATTAACTTGGGATGAAATGCTAGCGCGAGGTCGTCGTGCGATTGACGATATGCGCCTACATGGTATTAAAACGACGGCAGGCTATTATCAAGAAATTCTAAAACATCCTGATTTTGTCAAAGGTGAGTTTAACACTAGCTTTGTACCAGCTCATCCAGAGCTATTAAATTATTCCGTAAAACGCCACCCAAGCGATATCGCGCTTGTTTTAGCTGCAGCGATTGCAGCTCACGTTGGCCGTTAGTCCTTAGGAGCAAGAACATGAATCAAGTTAACAATAGAAAAATAGAAGTCACAGATGTGACACTGCGTGATGGCCATCAATCACTACTGGCAACTCGTATGCGCACAGAAGATATGCTGCCGATTTGTGAAAAACTAGATCAAGTTGGTTTTTGGTCGCTAGAGGTTTGGGGCGGGGCGACTTTTGATGCCTGTGTACGTTTTTTGAAAGAAGATCCGTGGCAGCGTTTAAGGCAGCTAAAGCAAGCGCTGCCTAACACCCGCTTACAAATGTTATTACGTGGTCAAAACTTGTTAGGTTATCGTCATTATGCTGATGATGTGGTCGAGGCTTTTGTACAAAAAGCTGCGGACAATGGTATTGATGTATTTAGAGTGTTTGATGCCCTCAATGATTTACGTAATATTGAAACAGCGATGAAGGCTGTTAAAAAAGCAGGCAAGCATGCTCAGGGTACCATTTGCTATACCACTAGCCCTGTGCATACATCAGCACTATTTGTTGAGCAGGCACAAGCCATGCAAAAAATGGGTGCAGATTCTATCGTCATTAAAGATATGGCGGGTCTATTAACGCCTTATGCGACCTATGATTTGGTCAAGGCAATTAAAGCAGCAGTCGATTTACCGTTAGTCGTACACAGCCACTCAACGTCTGGCTTAGCGCAATTATGCCAAATGAAAGCGATAGAGGCAGGGGCTGATCGGATAGATACAGTTACATCATCGTTTGCTGGTGGTACCAGCCATCCGGCAACCGAATCACAGGTTGCAGCTTTAAAAGATACACCGTTTGACACGGGTTTAGATTTAAAACTATTGTCTGAGGTCGCTGATTATTTTCGTGAAGTGCGTAAAAAATATCATCAGTTTGAAAGTGAGTTTACCCGCGAAGATGTGTCGGTGCAGATCAATCAAGTACCGGGCGGGATGATGTCTAATTTAGCTAACCAACTTAAGGAGCAAAACGCCTTAGATAAAATCCGTGATGTGTTTGCCGAAATACCACGAGTGCGTGAAGACCTTGGCTTCCCACCATTAGTGACACCGACATCGCAAATAGTCGGTACACAAGCGGTTTATAATGTCTTGGCAGGCCAGCGCTATAAAACAATCACCAATGAGGTAAAGCGTTATTTATTAGGTGGTTATGGTAAGCCTCCTGCGCCCGTTAATGCACAGCTGCAAAAACAAGCGGTGGGCAATGAGGCGGTGATGCAGGGACGCCCCGCAGATGGACTTAGCGCAGAGCTATATGATTTGCGTATGGATATCGGCGTTCTAGCGAAATCAGAAGAGGATGTTTTAACGTTTGCTATGTTCCCAGAGCTGGGCCGCGAATTTTTACAACAACGTGCAGAGGGGACCTTAGAAGCTGAAGTGTTACTGCCACCTGAGCAAGCCAATGCTGGTTCAGCACCAGCGGGGCTCGCGACTGAGTTTAAAATAGATGTACACGGTGAAGTCTATGATGTCGCTATTACAGGGATGGGTGATTTTGGTGGAGGTAAGCGCAAACTCTACCTTTCGCTAGATGGTATGCCCGAAGAAGTGGTGTTTGAATCATTGAACGAATATGTATCACAAGGTAGTAGCGGTCGCTCAAAAGCCACTGAGCCTGGCCATGTGAGCGCTGCCATGCCAGGTAATATTATCGATGTGCTAGTGACACCTGGTGATACGGTCAGTGCAGGACAAGCGGTATTGGTAACAGAGGCAATGAAGATGGAGAGTGAAGTCCACGCTAACATTGCAGGTGTTATCAAGGCTGTGCATGTCAAAAAAGGTGATAGGGTAACGCCAGGCGAAACACTGATTGAGATTGAATAAAAATATATAAACTTTACAGCAGCAGGCCTTGGCGAAAACCAAGGCCTGCTTTTTAAACTAATGCTCATTAGTATGAGCATTAGATGTCAGCTCTTGTGTTGTTTTCAAACGCTACAGTAATTCACTTTCAAGTTGATCTCAGCCTGATCTGCCTTTTCAACATCCTTAGTGTAACTTTGCCAAAAGGGTTTGCTCGCCTCTTCTACGGCCTCTTTATAACTCAAGCCAATGTCTTTAAGTTGTGAGTCATCCAATGTCAGCAATGTTTTACGGCTATCGTAATTAATGTAAAAGCCTCGCAAGGTCTGGTAAATATAAGCGGCTAATTTTTTCATGGTATTACCTTCCTTTCTATCCTTGATTGATTAGGCTTTATTTTAGAAAAATATTTGTTACTATTACAGATTCAGTAAAAAGTTTTATTTACCAGTACAGATTTGTAGATAGCTATCTGTAATGGTAAAAATAAATATATCTGTATTGTTTTATAAATCTGTATTGGGAAAATGATGAAACTGTATGAGCAAGTTGCCAGCAACTTACAAGGGCGAGTAGAGCAAGGCTATTACCAAAGTGGTGATAAACTACCTTCCATTCGCGCTACCAGCCAAGAGCAAGGTGTGAGTATTTCTACTGCCCAAGAAGCTTATGGGCTCTTAGTTGATAGCGGCCTAGTGCAAGTAAAACCGAAATCTGGATATTACGTTTGTGAGCACAAGCAGCGCCCGCAACTGCCTCGTATTAGCCGGCCAATACCTAAACCTAGTGAAGCTGCTAGATGGCAAGAAATTCTGCACATGCTCAAATATGCTGATGATAAGCAGGCGGTGTCGTTGAATCGTGCGTCACCGGATGTCAATTCGCCCTCGCTAAAACCTTTACTTAAAATTACCAGTGAGGTTAATAAAGCTTGTTGGAGTGAGTTACTAGCTTACGGCCCACTACAAGGTAAATATAAGCTGCGCCACCAAATAGCGCGGTTGATGATTGATTCCGGCTGCAGTATTCACCCAGATGAAGTGGTGGTTACCACTGGTTGCCAAGAAGCGCTGACCTGTATTTTGCGGGCAATAACCCAGCCTGGTGATATCATTTTAGTTGATTCGCCTATTTTTTTCGGCAGTCTACAAGCGATTGAAATGAACCGGGTAAAAGCGTTAGAAATACCAACGGATGCCGAGACAGGTATCAGTCTTGAAGCGTTAGAATTAGCTTTGGAGCAGTGGCCGGTTAAGGCTTGTTTATTAAACCCAACCAATAATAACCCTTTAGGTTATACCATGCCTGATAGCCATAAAATTAGGCTGCTGGCATTGCTAAGAAAATATGATATCCCTGTGATTGAGGATGATGTTTACGGCGATTTAACTTATAGCGTACCGCGACCGCGAACAATTAAATCATTTGATAATCACGATCAAGTAATATATTGCTCCTCTTTTTCTAAATCCATAGCGACCGGCTTGCGAGTGGGTTGGGTGATCCCCGGCAAATATTTAGAAAAAGTCACGATGGCAAAATATATTTCGAGTATGAATACGCCGTCATTGAATCAATTGGCAATAGCTGAGTTTTTAGCGCAGGGCTATTACGAAAAACATCTACGAAAAACACGGCTCATTAATAAACGCGATCGCGATATTATGCTTAATCTATTACGACAATATATGCCTCAAGGTACTAGAGTGAGTTACCCACAAGGGGGATATTTACTATGGGTTGAAATGCCCAAGGCTATTAACTCAATTGAACTGCGTGAAAGGGCATTAGCGGAAGGAGTTTCGATAGCACCAGGCAGTTTTTTCTCAACCACGGATAAATACAGTAATTATATGCGTTTAAATAGTATCAATAGTGCTGAGCCATCAACACAGCAGGCGGTTAAAACACTAGGGAGAATATGTCACGACCTGCTTTGATGTTATAAAGTTGAGGATGTTTATTTCTTTTAGTTAAATAAAAATCATAATATTGTAAGGATATCATCGCTAAAAAGCGGTGCTTTTTGTTTTTTTTAGTAAGTTAGGTGAAATAAATTTATTTTTAGGGAATTTAATTAGATATTGTTGTCATAAAATAGTGCTGCAATTTAAGGTATAAACATTGACTCAAAGCTTGAGTTTAAGTGTATACTTCGCACCCTTAGGCTACTTAACATTTAAATTAACTGACAAAAGCTATTATTATCCTATGAAAAAAAGGTTCACTATCACATTGTTGCTTTGGCTTTTTAGTCAGCAACTACTTGCTGCAGTATGGGTTATGCCTACTACGTCTGCAAGTTGTGTCGAGCCCAATAAAAGTCAGTGTGTTAGTCAGCCTACTAAACCGATGGGGCATATCATGCCTATGGAACATAACAATGATTCGCCAATGACTGCTAAGCAATCCAGCGTTATTTGTGACCTTTGTGTTATCGCTTGTCAGCCTTTGCTGGTATCTTGCGATTTACTTTCCTTTAAAAAAATCAATCATTCAGAGCTAGTTGTGCAGTGCGCTTCTAATCTTGTTGAAACCTTTCTAAGTACTGCTTTTCGCCCTCCAATACTCGCGTAATACAGGGAAAATCCGTCTACTATTTGGCTAATTTGCCGTGGTCACTGTTTTTTCTCACCTTTATTTCTATCTGATTATTATCTAAAAAATACCATTATGCAGGCTTTTAGGAGTCAATATGCAACAACACGCGAATATTTTAAGTTTATGGCGCAAGAGCTATCGTGCTTTTTTTACCACTGTTCTACTCATTGTCATGATTACTCGAGTGCCATTGGCATTTGCTGAAACTATCACTGACTCAATGACCGTTTATAAAAGCTCAAGTTGTGGCTGCTGTACAGCTTGGGTTGATCATATGAAAGACACGGGTATTAAAACGAGTGTTCGACACCCTAGTAACCTTAATATAATCAAGCAAAAAATGGGCGTTAAGCCAGCCTACCACGCTTGTCATACTGCAATAATGCAAGGTTATGTCTTTGAAGGTCATATACCTGCTGCTGCAATCGAACAATTTTTACAAGATAAGCCAGCAAACGCTATAGGCTTAGCTGTGCCAGGTATGCCTATGGGGAGCCCTGGGATGGAGACAAATAAGGCTTTCAAAGCATACCAAGTACTATTGCTTAATAAAGATGGTAGCAGTACACCTTACGCTAGTGTATCGGCACAGCAAGTGACTTACCTGGGAGATACATTATGAGTAAACAACCATCGACAATACTAAGCTCTTCAACTGTCTCGCGACGACGCTTTGTGACAGGAATTGCAGCGGGCTCTACAGCATTAGGTTTAGGTTTACATTCAGGGTTCTCTTTTGCGGATACATCAAAGCGAAAAACAAGTGAAGTTAAAGGGCCAACAGTATTAAAAGGTAATGTGTTTGATCTTAATATTGGTTATCAAAGGGTCAATTTAACAGGAAAGTATCGTATCGCAACCACTGTTAATGGCTCTCTTCCCGCACCGACTTTACGTTGGAAAGAAGGGGAAATGGTCACTATTAGAGTTAAAAATAATTTATCTCATGATAGCTCAATTCATTGGCATGGCATGATTTTACCGTCAAATATGGATGGCGTTCCAGGTTTTAGCTTTGCTGGTATAAAACCTGGCGACACTTATGAATATCAGTTTATGGTTAAACAAAGCGGTACTTATTGGTACCACAGCCACTCTGGGTTCCAGGAACAAACAGGGGTTTATGGTGCGATAGTGATAGAGCCTAAAGAAGCGGACCCTGTGACATATGATAAAGAGCATGTCGTACTGTTATCTGATTGGACAGATCAAACACCTGAGGATATTTACGCCAAACTCAAAAAAATGAGTCATTATTATAATCGTCGAGAGAGAACGACTGGCGATATTTGGCGAGATATAAAAGCAAAGGGTGTTGGCAAAACCTGGAATGAGCGGGCGATGTGGAACCAAATGCGCATGAGTGATACCGATATATCTGATGTCACAGGCGAAACCTACACCTTTTTAATGAACGGTATGACACCTAGTGAAGGCTTTAAAGCCTTATTTGCTAAAGGTGAGAAGGTGCGTTTACGCTTTATTAACGCAGCGGCAATGACTATTTTTGATATCCGTATCCCAGGTCTGAAAATGACAGTGGTTGCTAGCGATGGTCAAAATATTGAGCCGGTTAGTATTGATGAGTTCCGAATTGGTGTGGCTGAAACTTACGATGTTGTCGTCGAGCCTGATGCGGATAGTGCCTATACTATTTTTGCACAAAGTATTGATCGTACAGGTTATGCTCGTGGCGTATTGACTTCAGATGCATCGCTACAGGCAGAAATTCCTGCTATGGATTATGCTCCTACTTTAGGCCATAGCGATATGGGTATGTCGATGAAGGGCATGGACCATAGCAATATGGGCCAAGGCGCTATGAAAATGGACCACAGTAAAATGGGCCAAGCAGCAATGCCGATGGATCATAGCAAAATGGACCACAGTAAAATGGGCCAAGCCGCAATGCCGATGGATCATAGCAAAATGAATCATCAAGCAATGGCCAAGCCAAGTCCAGCTATGGATCACACTAAGATGGATCATAGTAAAATGGGTCAAAGCCAAATGAATAAAGGCGGCTCTGGATTAGGCAAAGCAGGTTTTGGTACTAACAGTGATGTTGCTCATGCTAAAGCTGAACATGGCCCGCATGTCGATATGCGAGTAGATATCATGCAAAATGGTATTAACGATCCAGGTATTGGTTTACGTGATCATCAACAGCGTTACGGGCGTAAAGTATTAACTTATGCGGATATTCGTAATCTGACCCCAACCATTGATAGACGAGAGCCTGAACGAGAAATTCAGTTGCATTTAACCGGTAATATGAGCCGTTACATGTGGTCGATGAATGGTACACGTTTTGCTGATGCTGAGCCTCTTGATCTTAAATACGGTGAGCGTGTGCGCATCGTATTAGTGAACGATACGATGATGACTCACCCTGTTCATTTACATGGTGTTTGGAGCGAGTTAGAAACGGGTGAGCCTAATTATATCCCGCGCAAACACACGATTATGGTACATCCAGGCTCAAGTGTTAGTTATTTAGTAACGGCGGATGCACGAGGAAATTGGGCTTATCATTGTCATTTGTTGTATCACATGCCAGGTATGATGCGTGAAGTGAGGATTAGCTAATGGGAATACTAATGAAAACTATGCCTATAAAGAAGCCTATAAAGAAGTCAAAAAAAATGTCTAAAAAATTAATAGCCTCACGGTTGTTGTCTATCGCTTTGTTATCGACAAATCAGTACGTATTTGCTGAAGCTGAGGATGACCCATTACTGCTCATGCTAAATATAGATAAGCTGGAAAAACGCAGCGGCGATAGTGACTCATATGTGTTAGAGGCGCAAACTTGGCTTGGTTATGACTTAAATAAAGTGGTACTAAAGAGCGAAGTGGAGCGCGTTAGCGGAACCAATGAAAGTGCGGAGCTACAATTACTGTATAGCCGTGCTGTTACGCCTTTTTGGGATTTACAAATAGGTGTACGCCATGACATTGATCCGCAACCAGAGCGAGATTGGGCAGTATTTGGTTTTCAAGGCATAGCGCCTTATAACTATGATATCAGTGCCGCATTATTTATTGGGGAATCAGGGCGCAGTGAGTTTCGCGCCAGCGCCGAATACGAGCAAATGATTACTCAGCGTTTGGTATTGATCCCAGAGCTGGAGCTGAATTTTGCCGGCCAAAACGATGAGCAAGCAGGTGTAGGTTCAGGCCTTAGCAGCTCAGAGCTTAGCCTGCGTTTAGCTTATGAAATACGCCGCGAGTTCTCCCCTTATATAGGAGTAACGTGGGAAGCTAAGCACGGAAAAACAAAAGAAATAGCAAAGCAAGAAGGTGAAAGTAGCGATGACACAAAATTTGTTGTCGGTTTTCAAGCTTGGTTCTAATCACTGTTTAACCCCTAACACACTTTTTAAATAGGTAAATATAATGAAATCAGTAATAAAGAAATCAATGACACTTGGCCTTACTATTATAGCAAGTAGCTTTTTATTAATGGCTAGTGCCAGTGCTCACGATGCTTCAATGCATAAGAAAAAAAATGCGGAACAACCTAAATGTGATGCTATGGCAAAAATGGATCATGCAAAAATGGATATGAATGACCCAATTATGCAAGCAATGATGGCGCAGTGCATGAGCAATGAAAGTGCTAGCACTGGGCAAGCAACAGCACATGCTGCTGAACAAGCGAGCAAGCATGGTGATTCAGGTCATAGTAATTAAATAAAAATGCTCAGTAATTAACGCTGGAGTAAGTAACAATAACCTAAGGGGCTAAACCTGTGAAGCAAGCACCGTGAAGACGAGTACTTTGCAAGCTGTATACAACAGGGTTAGTTTCTTAGATAGTTATTGTATAAGCATGGCGTTTTAGATTAATTTGCATGCTCTAAAGGACAATGATTATGACCTATATTAAACATATTTCAATTAGCCTACTGATCGCTTTGTTAGTGGCTGTAGGCTTTATTTATTCAGGCTTATATTCTATAGGCGCTGATAATAAGCACAATGCTGTGACCTATTGGATATTAGAAACATTAAGAACAAAATCTATCGCTCGCGCGGCGTCAGATATTGAAGTGCCATCACTAACTAACCCACAGATGCTGTTATCTGGTGGTGCCGACTACAACGACATGTGCTCAGGCTGTCATTTAAAACCAGGACAAGAAGATAGTGATATGACGTTAGGCTTATATCCATCACCACCTAATTTGACGCTCAGCCCAAAAAAGCATGATCATGAGCATGCTGATGCAGATCATAATGACCCTGATACAATGTCAAGACAGCAGTTTTGGGTGATTAAACATGGCATCATGGCATCTGGAATGGCGGCTTTTGGTCCCACTCACGATGATGACAGAATTTGGGCAATGGTCGCTTTTTTAAATAAACTGCCTGAGCTTACCCCTGAACAGTATCAAATCATCACCGCCAGACAATAAACCTTAATTTATGCTCAATTGAACGAATTCAGGCGAGCATAGTTTAATCGGTTATTGCAACGGCTTTTCAATTTTTTGGATATAACTGCGGCTTAACTTCGTACCTCAATCATATTGTTATTGATAAAAAGTAATGATTCGTCATTGCAGCGCATAGCTGCATCATTTTTAGAGTATCAATATGAAACAAAGGCGCCATTCAATGATAATTCGACAACAAGTAATTTATGCTTACTATTCATCTTTGGAGCAGTAATTTAACTGCCTATTTTTTTAATCATGATCATTTATGGCTACATGTCATAGTGCATGTGATTTTAGTTATCACACCGATTGCTTTGATTCTTATCATTTTAAAGTCTATTTATTCTTTTGTTTATCACACTGTCTTAGTGAGAAATATAGATAAATTTAAGGTGATTTCACAACAGCGGATTCCATTGAGACTAAATTTATTTATCAAAAAGTACACATTACCTCATCAGCTAAAATTGGCATTAATGGCGCTGCTGACGATACCCATTACCTACGCCATTTTAGAGCTGCCTAAGCTCATTATTAACAATGCTATCAATAGTGAAAACTACACACTTAAAGACACCTTGTTAGAGTTAAGCCAAATCAATTACTTATTATTACTGTGCGGGTTTTATCTGTTAGCGCTGGCTGCAAATGGTATTTTGAAGTTTATTCTTAATTGGTATAAAGGCAGTGTTTCTGAGCGATTAATTAAACGTTTACGCCTGGTTATATTTAGCCAGCAGCGCAAAGAGGCTAAGCGCAGTGACATAAAAAGCTTATCTGCAGTACTACTGCAAGAAGTGGAACCAATTTGCTCATTTGTTGGTGATTCAGTCGTCGTGCCTTTGCTACAAGGTGGCACAGCGCTGACGATCATTGTGTTTATGATGATGCAAAATGTGGTATTAGGGGCTGCCGTATTAGCACTATTACCTGTGCAGTTAATTGTTATCCCTATCTTTCAACGTAAAATAAATTTATTGGTAAAACAAAGGTTAATAGAAGTCAGATCTTTAAATGCCTTGATCAATGAAGATGACATAACAGGCGCTAATATCGGTCACATTATCATTAGAAAATCATTTCAGCATTTATATTTATTAAGAATGAAACTTTTTAAAACCAAATACTTAATGAAATCTATCAACAATTTTATCATGAACCTAACTCCGTTCTTCTTTTACACAGTAGGGGGTTATCTGGTGATAGAGAATCAATTGTCGCTAGGGGCTCTGGTCGCCTCTCTTGCTTCTTACAAAGATTTGGCGTCGACTATCCGCGAGTTATTTATCTATTACCAATCGCTACAAGATACACGCACTCGCTATGTTGAAATGATAAAGCTAGTGCAGTGATCATTTATATTACCTAATACATTTTTGAGCACCAACCACGCTTTGATACGGACACAGTTGTAAACAAGCTTATAAAAATAAAGGGAATCTAAAAGCTATCGACTTATCAGTCTATAGTACTATTATAATAGGTAGGTTAAATTGTCGTTATCACAATATCTATCCTATGATTATGTAATAACTGCCTGTTGTTTTATTGAGAAGCTCTATGATTAACCAGCTACAAGAAAAATATCAACTATCGTTATTGTTACTTTTAGGCGTGGTTGCCGTGTTGGGGATTTCGCCATTTGTCGTCATAAGATATTATGAAAGTAACTTCAGTGCAGTAATCATCGATGTTGCTCTAATTGTTGGTATTGTAATATTAATAGCGTTTGCTTTTTGCTCGAAGAAAATTAGGGCCGTCAGCATTATTATTGCAGTGTTTACCAATACAGGTGTTGCTTATACTGTTATTGCCAATGGAATAGATGGCCTTTTTTGGGTTTATCCTGTATTTGCCAGTACTTTTATTTTGGTAAAACCTGTTGAGGCGCTGAGTATTAATTTAATTGCAGCGATTTTTATTATCGCTTTTGCTGATGTTTTTCATATTATTTCATTAGACTCTTACATTGTCACCATTTTGATGCTATCTATCAGTACCTTTGTTTACACCAGCCATAGCCTTAAACAATACCAGTTACTTAAAACCCTAAACACAGTTGATACATTAACAGGTGCACTCAATCGCAGGGCAATGAATGCTGATCTTAATACTGCTTTGGCAAAATCTGAGCGAGATGGCATTAAGCAGTTATTGGTTATTCTCGATTTAGATCACTTCAAAAAAGTGAACGATAAATATGGCCACGCAGTTGGCGATGACATATTGAAAAAATTTGTAGCGATCATCACGACTAATATTCGTGAATACGATCGCCTCTATCGATTTGGCGGTGAAGAGTTTGTGTTATTAATCTCCGATGCCAAAGATCAACAACAAGCAATTATTGATAAATTAAGAAAGGTTGTTAAAAATGAGTTAAATACGCCTGATGGCGCGGCCATTACTGTATCCCTAGGTGTTGCCAGCTGGTTGCCAGGCACAACGATAGATACTTGGCTTAAGCGCGCGGATGATGCGCTTTATCAGGCAAAAGAAAACGGTAGGGATTGTGCGGTGTTTAGTGAGACCTAGATTATATAATCTAAACTCTGCAAGGTATTGCTAGCAAATAGCTTTGAAGCTGGTACTAGCAAAGTGATAACATATCATCCGTACTCTTTAGTAAAAATGAAAGTGCCCGTTATCATAAGATAACAGGCACTCTCATCGGTTTAAATAGTTTTAGTCGTTCACTTATTTAGGTTGAAGCCTAAAAAAGTGTCTAGAAAACTAGGGCTTTACCAGTTTTCGAAACCGCTGGATTTCATGGTTCCAAGAGCGGGTATGTTTCTTTTGATACGGTAGATAGGTATCCCAGAAGAATTCTGACACAGTTACTTGCTGGCGTTATTCTCTGTTTTCCCAACTAAGCACTTTAGACAAGTGACGCTATTACCATCATCGAGTGATCACTTAACTCTAGGTCAGTTCGCATGGTGAAAGCGGATGTTGTGCGTATGAATAGTGGAATAGTAATTAGATAGTCTAGGCATAACTAGGATGTCGCGACGCACAGATATTGCGCAGACGGATAAGATATGGACCGGACGAGGCTAATGAAAGGGAGGGGTGGAAAAGAGTCTAGGAGTGTCTTTAACAAAGAGTGTTTTAGAATATAGGTGGTGAGAAGTAAATTTTAGACACAAAAAAACCGAGGCTAATAAAAGGCTCAGTTTCTTAAAACCTCTTATAAATCAACAAGACAAATGGTACCAGTGGCCGGACTCGAACCGGCACACATTGCTGCAACGGATTTTGAATCCGTCGTGTCTACCAATTCCACCACACTGGCATTGGTCTTGTTTTTTACTGTAAAATCTACAGGATGAATTTATAACACATGGGATTTTGAATCCGTCGTGTCTACCAATTCCACCACACTGGCATTAATCTTCAATCAACAAACTTTAAAGCAAGATAATAGTCTGTTTGGATGCGCTGTATTATAGGCTTGGATTTAAAGGCGTCAATCAATAAATTCTTTTTTCCTTAAAAAATAATTATTTTACTGTATAATCACGCGCCTTATCCTCGCTCGTGCTTAATTATTGATCTTTTTGGTGATGACCAAAAGAAATAGTAAAAAGTACGCGCGTAATTTTTTAATTATATGTAGTGTGTTGATGCAAGTATCTGATTTTAGTTTTGATTTGCCGCAAGAGTTAATCGCCAGTTTTCCTTTAGAACAACGTAGTGCCAGCCGTCTGTTATGTTTAGATGGGCAAACGGGTGCTTTAGAGCATCGCCAATTTGCTGATGTATTAGATTTACTTACACCAGGTGATTTATTGGTGTTCAATAATACTCGGGTGATACCTGCGCGTTTGTTTGGCCAAAAAGCCACGGGTGGCAAGGTAGAGTTGTTGATTGAGCGGGTAACAGCTGATAAAGCGGCGTTAGCGCATGTTAAATCTAGCCGCTCGCCAAAGCCTGGTGCGGTGTTGATGTTTGAAGGCGGTATTCAAGCGACGGTTGAAGGGCGCCAAGGTAATTTATTTGAGTTATCTTTTCAAATTGAGCAATCTTTAATCTCCGCGTTAGAGCAATATGGCCATATGCCGCTGCCACCTTATATGAACAGGGAAGATCAATTAGAGGATAGAGAGCGCTACCAAACGGTTTATAATGAAAAACCCGGTGCAGTCGCTGCACCAACGGCGGGTTTGCATTTTGATGAAGCGCTAATTGCTGCGATACAAGCGAAGGGCGTTAATACTGCTTTTGTTACTTTGCATGTGGGCGCGGGTACTTTTCAGCCAGTTAAGGTCGATACGGTGACGGATCATGTGATGCACGCTGAGTATATTGAGGTGTCTGAGCAGGTTTGTGAGCAAGTAAGGCAGACTAAGGCTCAAGGTGGCCGAGTGATAGCGGTGGGCACGACCAGTGTACGCTGTCTTGAAAGTGCTGCTAAAAGTGGTGAAATAGCGTCTTTTAGCGGTGATACCAGTATCTTTATTTACCCAGGTTATCAGTATCAGGTGGTTGATCGTTTAATTACGAACTTTCATTTGTCTGAGTCGACATTACTTATGTTAGTCAGCGCTTTTGCCGGATATGATCATACGATGAATGCCTATAAAGTCGCAGTAGAGGATCGCTATCGCTTCTTTAGTTATGGTGATGCGATGTTTATTGCACCTGCTGATTTAGCTGTGCTTTAGCAGTATTTATAAACAGAACCCTATTTACAAAGATGAATGCAGTTAGGTTTACTACTGTAATAAAAGCTAGCTTTAGCTTGTCGCTAAAGCTAGTGGTTTAACCCATTTAAATTTGCTGCATTTGCAGCGCTGATTGTTGGCCTGTTTCGCTGACTAAGAGGAATATTGTGTCTAGAACTTGTTTTATGAAATTTGAAAAAACGCAGCAAGATGGTAAGGCCCGTCGCGGTCGTATTAGCTTTCCACGTGGTGTTGTTGAAACGCCAGCGTTTATGCCAGTAGGTACTTACGGTACGGTAAAAGGCATGTTGCCACGCGATATTGAAGAAATAGGCGCGCACATGATTTTAGGTAATACCTTCCATTTAATGTTGCGCCCAGGTACTGATATTATTAAGCAGCATGGTGATTTGCATGACTTTATGCAGTGGAAGGGACCTATACTGACTGACTCTGGCGGTTTTCAGGTCTTTAGCTTAGGTAAGATGCGTAAAATTACTGAGCAAGGTGTGACTTTTCAATCTCCTGTTAATGGCTCTAAGGTGTTTATGGGACCTGAAGAGTCAATGCAAGTACAGCGTGATTTGGGTTCTGATGTGGTGATGATTTTTGATGAGTGCACACCGTACCCAGCCACCGAGCAAGAGGCGGCTGATTCGATGCGTTTGTCGTTGCGCTGGGCTGAGCGCTCTAAAAAAGCACATGGCGATAGCCCAGCGGCACTGTTTGCTATTGTGCAAGGTGGCATGTTTGACAATTTGCGTGATGAGTCACTCGCGGGTTTAAAGGCGATTGATTTTGATGGCTACGCTATTGGTGGGTTATCGGTGGGTGAGCCAAAGGATGAAATGATCAAAGTGTTAGATCATATTGCCTATCAGCTACCAGAGGATAAGCCGCGTTATTTGATGGGCGTTGGCAAGCCTGAAGACTTGGTTGAAGGGGTGCGTCGAGGCGTTGATATGTTTGATTGCGTGATGCCAACGCGTAACGCTCGCAATGGTCATTTGTTTGTCGATACGGGGGTTGTAAAGTTAAGAAATGCCTCCAATAAAACAGATACAAGACCATTAGATGAAACTTGTGATTGCTATACTTGTCGCAACTTTAGTCGCGCTTATTTACATCATTTAGATAAGTGCAAAGAGATTTTAGGGTCACAGTTGAACACAATTCATAATTTGCGCTTTTACCAGCGTATAATGCAAGAAATGCGTGATGCTTTAGATCAAGGTACGTTCGGTGAGTATGTTACTGAGTTTTACCGCAAGCGTGGGATGGAAGTTCCACCGTTAAAAACTAACGATGTAAGTTAATTGATATTTTTTATTGACTTAGCGTTAAACAATAGTAAGAATTTAATATTAATTTAATAACTTTTTAGGGGTAGCAATGAGCTTCTTTATTTCTCCAGCATATGCGGAAGGTATTTCAGCCGGTCCGGATTCAGGTATTTTCAATATCATCTTTTTAGTCGGCTTTGGTCTGATTTTTTACTTTTTCATGTGGCGTCCACAGGCAAAGCGTGCAAAAGATCATAAAAACCTAGTAGCCGGCATTGGTAAAGGCGATGAGGTAATGACATCTGGTGGCATCATTGGCAAAGTAGTTAAGCTAAATGATGATTACGTGACTTTAGAAGTAAGCGAAGGTACACAACTTAGCTTTCAAAAAGTACACGTTTCAGCTGCTCTTCCAAAAGGCACAATGAAAAATATTTAAGACTGAACGTAAAGTGTCTTTGTTTATGCAGCTGAGTTTAGGCTAGCTTAAGACAAGGAATCTTCATTAAACGCCATGCAAATGGCGTTTTTTATATCAATAAAGGAAGCGAGCACTATGCTCAATCGTTATCCTCTATGGAAAAACCTGCTGATTATATTTGTGCTGGTTATAGGCGCTCTTTACGCCGCTCCTAATTTGTATCCTGATGACTACGCTGTTCAAGTATCGGGCACACGAGATGCTTTTAAAACAGATCAAGTGCTTATAGATCGTATAGAAAAGAAATTAGCTAGAGATAATATTGCATTCAAATCTTCAGAGTTATCAGAGAAAGCGGGTTTAATTCGCTTTGCTGATAGTGAGTTGCAGCTTAAAGCTAAACAGGCAATTACTGAATTGCTAGGCGATGATTATGTCGTGGCTTTAAATCTTGCGCCAACGACACCTCAGTGGTTAGAAGATATAGGTGCTGGGCCAATGAAGCTGGGCCTAGATTTGCGCGGTGGTGTACATTTCTTACTTGAAGTAGATATGTCGCAAGCTGTTGGCCAACGTTTAGAAGTATATGTTTCTGAAATCAAGTCAAAGTTACGTACTAAAGTGTTGCGCTATCGTGGTGTCGAGCATGCTGAAGATGGATCATTAGCCGTTAAGTTCTCTACCGCTGATGTTCGTGATCAAGCGCTGAGCTATATCCGCAACGAATACCCAGAATTTTTAGTCACTGATGAGCAAAGAGATGACAGTTTTTATGTCATTGTTAACTTGACGCCAGCGACGGTTAAAGAAATTGAAGATTATGCGATC
Source organism: Gammaproteobacteria bacterium AS21 (assembly GCA_038900335.1). GTDB lineage: Bacteria > Pseudomonadota > Gammaproteobacteria > Pseudomonadales > Balneatricaceae > Rs1. The sequence goes on from JBBMRB010000005.1 coordinate 26,850, forward strand.
AAGCAAAATTTAACGACACTGCGTAATCGTGTTAATGAATTAGGTGTTGCTGAGCCTTTAGTACAACGTCAAGGTAGAAACCGTATCGTTGTGCAATTGCCAGGTATTCAAGACGCTGCAGCTGCTAAACGTATTATCGGTAAAACGGCAAACTTACAGTTTAGATTAGAGGCCAAACCTGGTGCTAGTCGCTCAGAAACTGAAGTATTTAGCTTTAGATCAGACCCTGCACGTACAGCGACTATCGAAAAAGATATCATTGTAACAGGTGCAAATGTCTCGCAAGCGCGTGCCTCTTTTGATGAAAACGGTCAGCCGCAAGTGAGTATCGATCTTGATTCTAAAGGCGGTCAGTTAATTGCCAGTACCACAAGAAATGCTATTCAGCGTCGCATGGCAGTACTGTTTATTGAGCATAAAGCACGTACTGTCTACAAAACGGTTGATGGTGAGAAAGTCGCACAGCGTATTCCGTATGTTGAAAATAAAATCATTTCTTTAGCGACGATTCAAACCGCGCTAGGCAATAGTTTTAGAATCACCGGCCTTGAAGGCCAAGGTGAATCAACGGAATTGGCATTACTACTACGCGCAGGTGCCCTAGCTGCACCCGTATACTTTGTTGAAGAGCGTACGGTTGGACCAAGCCTAGGTGCTGAAAATATTCAGCTCGGTATGGATTCAGTTAAAATAGGCTTTGCCTTAGTGCTGCTGTTTATGCTGGTTTACTATCGTATCTTTGGTTTACTTGCCAACATCGCATTAATGATGAACTTGGTACTGTTAACCGCTGTTATGTCTATGTTATCTGCGACCCTTACCTTGCCAGGTATTGCCGGTATTGTCTTAACTGTGGGTATGGCAGTTGATGCAAACGTGTTGATATTTGCCAGGATAAAAGAGGAGCTCGCCAATGGCTTGCCTCCCCAGTCCGCTATTAACTCTGGTTTTAGTCAGGCTTTCTCGACGATATTTGATGCGAACATCACGACGCTAATCGCGGCTGTGGTTTTGTTCTCCATGGGTACCGGCCCTGTAAAAGGTTTTGCTATTACGTTGTCAGTGGGGATTGTGACTTCAATGTTCACCGCTATTTTGGTGACCCGCGCATTAGTTAACTTATACTATGGCGGACGCCAGATTAAATCATTGTCGATATAGAAGGTTATCAGATGAGCGTAAATAATAAGGTTTTAAATTTTATGGGGGTAAGGAAACTTGCTCTCGCTTTTTCTGCTTTACTTTTAATGGCATCTATTGGTGCGATGGCAGTTAATGGTCTTAATTTTGGTTTGGATTTTACTGGCGGAAGTTTAGTCGAAGTCCATTATCCACAAGATGCAGATAGCAGAAAAATAAGAGTTGAATTGGAAGAAGCGGGCTTTAAAGATGTCGTTGTACAGTCTTTTGGCTCACCTAAAGATATTCTTATTCGCTTACAAGCTGATCATGATCCAGCGCTTGGCAACAAGGTTTTGGATGCATTAAAAGTTAACACTGATCAGCAAATTGAGCTTAGACGTAACGAGTTTGTTGGTGCGCAAGTCGGGGATGAATTACGTGAGCAGGGCGGGCTAGGTATGTTACTAGCCTTGGCAATGATCATGATATACGTTACTTTTCGCTTTCAGCTGAAGTTCTCTGTAGGTGCGGTAGTGGCCTTGGCGCACGATGTGATCATTGTGTTAGGTTTCTTTGCGTTGCTACAGTTAGAGTTTGATCTAACGGTGTTGGCAGCTATTTTGGCTGTTATTGGTTATTCATTGAACGATACTATTGTTGTCTCTGACAGAATAAGAGAGAACTTTAGAAAGTTGCGTGTTGAAACGCCACTTGAAGTCATGAATATCTCATTGACCCAAACTCTAAGCAGAACAGTAGTAACATCATTGACAACATTGATCGTGTTGGTAATATTGGCAGTATTCGGTGGTCAAATGATCTTCGGCTTTGCTGTTGCTTTACTCGTTGGTGTGGTTGTCGGTACGTACTCTTCTATGTACGTTGCTGCTAATGCCTTACTAATGATGAATATATGTAAAGAAGACTTAATAGTCCCTCCTAAGCAAGATTTTGAATTCGTCGAAGGCGAAGGATTTGAAACAGAAGGCTATGAAGGTGAAGAAGAGGGCGAAATAGAGCACAAGCCTTAAGCTGTTCTTTTCGTTGAAAGTTCACAAAAGCCGAGTTTTACTCGGCTTTTGTCGTTTAAGAGGCTAGAATTACACTAATCTCAATTAAGTAAAATGTTTAAAGGGGATATGCGAACCTGTTTATCAATATGAGCCTGTTTGCATGTTCCTTTAATCGCTCAACAAGAGTTTGAGCAACTATGGAATAATGGAAAAAGAAATGAGCCAAGATTGGACAAAGAAAGACCCTGCTGCACAAACAGAGGCGGCAAAATATGATAACCCAGTGCCAAGTAGAGAATACATACTTGAATTTATGGCAAAGTGGGACACCCCTATTTCACATCCGGATTTGTGTGAGCAATTAGCAGTCAGTGATGAAGACTCGTTTAATGCTGTGATGTATCGCCTAAAAGCGATGTGCAGAGACGGTCAGTTAATGAGTAATCGCCAAAATGAATTCGCCATACTTAAGCGAATGGACCTCATCACTTGTCGAGTGATAGGGCATCGCGATGGTTTTGGTTTCGCCAGCCCAGAAAAGGGCAGTGATCTGTTTTTAAGTGCGCGCCAAATGCGCCAAGTATTTGATGGCGATAAAGTATTGATACAGCCATTAGGTAAAGACCCACGTGGGCGTCGCGAGGGTAAAATTGTTGAGGTGTTAGAGCATAACACCCAAAAGCTGGTCGGGCGCTTTCAAGGTAAAGATGGCTTTGGTCATTTGCGCTCAGAAAACCAACGAATTACTCAAGAAATAATAGTGATTGGCGACCCTGATAGTACTTTAACTTATCAAGATAACCAATTAGTGGTCGTGGAAATTACTAGCCAGCCTTCTAAGCGTAGCTTAGCGCAAGCAAAGGTCATTGAAGTGTTGGGTGATCACATGGCGCCGGGTATGGAAATTCAAGTTGCCATTCACAATTACGGTATTCCTGATCAATGGCCTGAAGAAGTCGATGAGCAAATAGCGAGCATAGAGCCAGAAGTCACTGAACTATCTAAGCAAGGGCGTATTGATTTGCGTCATTTGCCACTAGTGACTATTGATGGTGAAGATGCGCGAGATTTTGATGATGCTGTCTATGCTGAAACGAAAAAATCAGGCGGCTGGCGTTTATGGGTCGCTATCGCTGATGTTTCACACTATGTTAGGCCCAATAGTGCGCTGGATATAGAGGCTCATAAACGTGGTAATTCCGTTTATTTTCCTGATTTTGTAGTGCCTATGTTACCAGAAGTACTCTCTAATGGTCTGTGTTCACTCAAACCAAAAGTTGATCGTTTAGCGATGGTTTGTGAAATGACGGTCAGTGCGGTGGGTCGACTATCAAGCTATAAATTTTATGAAGCGGTGATTAACTCACATGCGCGTTTAACCTATACCAAGGTTGCGACCATGCTTGATAATAACAGTGCTGAGCAAGAGCAGGCTGATCAGCTACGCAGTGAGTACCAAGATGTGCTCCCGCATTTGCGTGATTTGAAAAAGTTGTACCTAACATTGCGTGAAGCGCGAGATTTGCGAGGTGCGATGGATTTTGACACAGTTGAGACCCGTGTCTTGTTCGCTAACGATCGCAAGATCGATAAAATAGTACCAATCAAGCGTAACGATGCCCACAAAATGATAGAAGAGTGCATGTTGTTGGCAAACGTGGCGACCGCTAAGTTTATCTCTGCATCGAAAGTGCCAAGTTTGTACCGTGTTCATGAGGCCCCTAAAACCGAGCGGCTAACAAACCTGCGCAGTTACTTGTCTGAACTTGGCCTTGAGTTAACAGGCCAAGATGATCCGCAACCTGCTGATTATCAAAAACTGGCGGCATTTATTAGTGATAGGGCCGATCGTCATGTTATTCAGGTGATGATGCTGCGCTCTATGTCGCAAGCGGTTTATAGCCCAGAAGAAGACGGTCATTTTGGCTTGGCTTATGCCGCTTACACTCACTTTACATCACCCATTAGACGCTACCCAGATTTATTGATTCACCGTGCTATTCGCTCGCAAATCCACAGCGATAAAATGCTTAAAACCATTACCCGCCCTGATGGTTTTACTATAAATCCTGATTACCAATATAGTTATAGCATTGAGCAAGTATTGCACCTAGGGGAACACTGCTCAATGACTGAGCGCAGAGCAGACGATGCTACTCGCGATGTGATGGCATGGCTCAAATGTGAGTATATGCAGGCTGAAGTGGGTAATGATTACGAGGGTATCGTAACCGCAGTGACTGGCTTTGGCTTGTTCGTCGAGCTTAAAGATGTATACATTGAAGGCTTGATACATATTACGGCATTACCAAAAGATTATTACCAATTTGAGGCGGCTAAACAGCGCTTAGTGGGTGAGCGCACGAGAAAGACTTTCCGTTTAGGTGATCAGGTCAGCGTTAAAGTAGTGGCTGTTAACTTAGATGATAGGAAAATAGACTTTGAGTTAGTAGCAACTATCGCTAGCGCAAAAAAATCTAAATCATCTGCTAAGCTCAAAGCTGGCGATAAGAAAGTGGCAAAGCCTGCTCAGGTGAAAGGCAGTGCAATTAAAGAAAGCATTGATAAAAGCCAGCCTAAAGCTAGAAAAAGAAATAGTGAGAAAGCTAAAAGCATGGTGGCAACAACTGTAAAAGAAGAGCTTGCTAATGATGAGCAATACAGTGAATTTGCCAGTCAGGCGGCAGTTAGGCCGCAGCGTGATGCGATATTAAATGTCGATTTTGTGCCGCAAAACCCCAATGATAAAGAGCCAAAAGAAAAACGTGTTAGAAAGCGTAAAATTAAGGCCAGTGGCGATAAAATTAAAACGCATTTATCAGGTGCTGAAAAAGAAATCGCTAACTTGAACAAAGGTGCTAAGGGGCTTTCTAATCGGGCTAAAAAGCGTAAAGCTAAAAAAGTATTGAAAAAGTCAATTAAGCGCCAGCAACCTGCTGACTAAGCAGGTTTTAAAATGATGGCCGCTATTTAAAGCATATTTTAAATAGCGGCCATCAGTTGGTTTGAGATGGTTATTGCTCTGGGTATTGCTCAAGTAGAGTAACCAAGCTTTTTCTAAAATCTTTACCGCGTGTCGTGTCTCTTAATCCATATTCTGCAAAGGCATTCATGTAGCCTAGTTTGCTGCCACAATCGTGTGACTTACCCACCATACAATAAGCTTGTACAGGCTCAGTGTTCATCAGTGCGGCAATCGCATCGGTCAGCTGAATTTCATCGCCGGCACCAGGTTTTGTCTGTTCAAGAAATTCCCATATTTTAGCGGATAATACGTAGCGGCCAACAACGGCTAAGTTAGACGGTGCTTGCCCTAAGGCTGGTTTTTCTACAACAGCTGTTATGTCTGCAGAATCTCCTGGTAATAGCTGCTTGCCGTGACAGTCGGCAATGCCATATTGATCAACGAGAGAGTCATCAACAGGTTCTACCATTATTTGGCTGGCTTGGTTTTCGCTAAAGTGGCGCATCATTTGCACTAAATTATCTTTCTTCGTGTCGTAATAGTAATCATCAAGAATAACATCTGGTAAAACAACTACAAATGGCTCATCACCGATAATAGGTTTCGCTTTAAGTATGGCGTGGCCTAAGCCTTTCGCCTCGCCTTGGCGAACATGCATAATCGTAGTGTCTTTAGGGATGATAGATTTTATCTGATCTAAGAGCTGTCTTTTAACACGTTTTTCCAGTGTTGCCTCCAGCTCAAATGAGGTGTCAAAATGGTTTTCAATCGCGTTTTTTGACGAGTGAGTCACTAGCACTATTTCATTGATGCCAGCAGCTACACACTCATTAACAATGTATTGAATTAATGGCTTATCAACAATAGGTAGCATTTCTTTAGGGATGGCTTTTGTCGCCGGTAGCATTCTGGTGCCTAAACCTGCAACGGGGATAACTGCTTTTTTGATTTGTGATTGGCTCATGTAATACCTTTTTTGACGCTAAATCCGCTGTCAGCTTGTTTTAAAAATAGTGACTGATTATACCTGTTTTCAAGGGTAAAGGAGATTTTGCTGATTAATATTTTGCCCAGCTTATGGTTTATTGGCGAAGGCTTAGAATAAAAATGATTTATGGCTCTTGTGCAATCACAGTTAGTGCTTATAATGACGTTTTTTATAGCCAGTTGAGTGATGATTTTGAGCGATTCTAATAAGCAAATATATAAGCTTTTTCTAATGCAGCCAATGGTATTGGAATCTAATCAAATTAGTGTGGTTGAGTGCTGTGCTATCAATCAATGGTTGATTACAGGTGCCTCTTTTCAAACAATTGACCGACACTGCACTACGATTGAGCTAAGTATTGAAGATAGTCAGATTGAGCAAGCGCGGCTGATAATAAAAGCACTAGCTGCGAGTTTGTCGATCGATTTGGTGTTGCTACAAAAAGCTGCACTTAATGTCGAGCGTAAATTGGCTGTCTTTGATATGGATTCTACGTTAATTGAGGTAGAGGTGATTGATGAGTTGGCTAAAAGAGCAGGTGTTGGCGAGCAAGTCATGGCGATCACAGCAGCGGCCATGCGTGGTGAGTTAGATTTTAATCAAAGCTTTGAGCAGCGCCTAGGGCTATTAAAAGGTTTGAGTGATGAAGTACTTGCTGATATTGCTGCTAATTTGCCGATGATGCCAGGCATGGCTAAGCTCATTAGTGCTTTACAGCAACGCGGTTATAAAACAGCAATATTATCAGGCGGTTTTAGTTATTTTGCCGGCTATTTAAAGGACAAATATAAGTTTGATTACGCTTTTTCCAATGCGTTAGAAGTGGTAGATGGCAAGGTGACAGGCAATGTCGTGGGCGATATTGTTAATGCTGAGCAAAAGGTGCTTCGCCTGAAGGAGATAGCTGCTAAAGAAGGTTTTGATTTAACTCAAACTATTGCAGTAGGTGATGGTGCCAATGATTTGCCAATGCTAGCAGCCGCTGGTTTAGGGGTGGCATTTCATGCGAAACCTTTAGTTGTTGAAAAAGCTGATCATGCGATATCAACCTTAGGGCTTGATGCACTGCTTTACCTCATTAAATAACATTATTGATCAAGTGGCTTTACCTCGTTGTTAGTAAGCCCTTGTATAGGATAGTAAGCTGATGGATTTTCTAATCATTTTTGGTTTTCTGGCAACAGCTATTGGTTTAATCAAAGCGATGCCGCAATTGATCTCGCTCATTAGGGCAAAAAAGGTGCGTGGCGTCTCTCTTGATACCGCTTTAACAACAGCGGTTGTCAGCTTTGGTTGGGCTGCTTATGGTTTTGTTAGTGATCAGTATTCTGTTGGTATTGCCAGTGGTTTATCGGGTATTGTTTTTGTATTAGTTGCTATTTTTGCCCTCAAATATGGGCGCAGTATCAAAGAGTTGAAAATGTCACCGATTGCATTGTTAATTATTGCAGGAGTTGGCCTTATTTGGGGTGAGGTAGGGTTGGGTATTATTTTGCCGATCAGTGTGTTGGTATGTAATTATCCACAAATTATGGTCGCATTTAAAGAACATGATCTATCAGGTTTGTCGTTAGGTACTTGGCTTTTGTCGGTAACTGAAGGAGTTATTTGGGGAAGTTATGCGATGATACAACAAGATTACCCAATCATTGCGTTTGGTTTATTACAGTTGATATCAGGCAGTATCATTGTCACGTTAAAGCTGAAGAAAAGTAAAAATCAGTATTTGCCAGAGCTCACGCCCTTAGCATAAAACAGTCAGATGTCTATTGTGCCATAAAGCGCTAACACAATGGTTAGCGCTTTATGGCTCGCTAAATTAGCCTCTAAAGTAGCGCTGCTCTATAAATGGAGCGCGAGTGACGATCATCGGTAATTTTTTACCGCGAACTTCTGCAAATATCTTGGTATCTAGACTGCTAAACTCAGTGGCAACATAACCCATAGCTACTGGCTTCTCGATTGATGGCCCGTATGTGCCAGAGGTGACTACACCTATTTTCTCATCCGCTTCGTTAAATAGCTCAGCGCCTTCACGAATAGGTGCTCTGCCTTCTCCTAATAAACCGACGCGCTTGCGTGTCCAATCTTTGTTGCTTATTTGCGATAAGATAATATCAGCGCCTGGGAAGTTGCCAGCGCGTTCGCCATCAGCGCGTCTGTTTTTACTGATCGCCCAAATAAGGCTGGCTTCTAAGGGTGTGGTCGTTGTATCAATGTCGTGACCGTATAGGCAAAGCCCCGATTCTAAACGCAGTGAATCACGTGCGCCTAAGCCAATAGCTTCAATCTCTGGCTGCTCTAAAAATAATTTAGTTAAGCGTTCAGTTTCAGCTGCAGGGATAGAGATTTCATAACCATCTTCACCGGTATAACCTGAGCGTGACACATAGCATTCTACACCGTCGATATCGATCAGTTGGGTATCCATGAATACCATTGATAATAGTGCTGGTTGAATACGCCCTAATGCCTGTGCCGCCAGAGGGCCTTGGATAGCAATTAGTGCTCTATCCGCTAGTACTTCAACGCTCACATCATCGCCAAAATGCGCCTTCATATGAGCAATATCTTGCTCTTTACAGGCAGCGTTAACGACAACATATAAATAGTCGCCATAATTGGCTACCATTAAGTCATCCATAATACCGCCTTTATCATTAGTGAAAAAAGCGTATCTTTGTTTGCCTACAGGCAAATCGATGATGTCGACAGGTACTAAGCTCTCTAAAGCTTGTGCTGCATTAGCGCCAACCAATTTTACTTGGCCCATGTGTGATACATCAAACAAACCGGCAGCATCACGCGTTTGTAAGTGTTCTTTTTTAACGCCTAAAGGGTATTGCACAGGCATTTCGTAGCCAGCAAAAGGCACCATTTTTCCACCGAGTGAAAGGTGTAGGTCATAAAGTGGTGTGCGTAATAAATTTTCAGACATCGAATATCTCCGTTTTAAATTAGGCTTGCTAGAGGCTGCTGTAATAATGGTGTTGGCAACAGTGTAAAAATACCAACTAATATTAACAAATACCGAGTGTTTTTGTCTTTGTTGGATGACAAAGATACTTGTTTATTTGTCGTTAACTAGTTTTAAGGCAATATATTACCAGTAAAAAAGATAAAAGAAATGAAAAGTTTCCTATAGGAAACTAATTGTGCTTTTTTAGCTTGGTTTAATCAAGCTTGGGTGTCGTGTTGGTAGTTTTTTTATTGCTATGTGATAACTCGCGGTGATGTATTGCTGTTTTTTGTCGTAAATAAGCCGCTTTTTGTTAACGAATTGACGTTTTTAGAGTACTATAAAAAAATCTTGGGATATTATTTCGTATACGAAACTTTTAGTTGTGTTTTATTAGGTGGATTGTTAATCTGCGGCTATTAAAATAATAATTGTTGCATCTATTTATCAGCTTTATTCCTTTGAATAAGTGCTGTTAATAGTGATTTCAAGAATCCGGGAGTAGAGTGATGTCGTTAAGTATTTTTGATTTGTTTAAAGTAGGTATAGGCCCATCTAGCTCGCATACAGTAGGGCCAGTGTTAGCCGCTAATCGATTTGTTGATACTTTAAAAGAGCAGCAATTATTTGATAAGACAGCAAAGGTAAAAGCAAACTTATACGGCTCACTTGCGATGACAGGTAAAGGTCACTCGACAGATATCGCAGTAATGCTTGGTTTGCTAGGACAAAAAGCAGACACGGTTGATCCTGGTTTAGTGGCTGGCTATGTTGCTGAAATAGAACAACGAAAAACACTGTTACTCGGTGGTGAAAGAGAAGTGACTTTTGATCCTGAGCACGATCTTGTGATGAATTTTGGCGAGTCATTACCACAGCACCCTAATGGTATGCGCTTAACGGCATATGACAGCGCGGGTATTGTTATTTTAAATGATATTTATTTCTCTATTGGCGGTGGTTTTGTGCTGTCCTTAGCTGAAATAGAAAACCCACAAGGCTTATTGGATAATGCAGTGGTTGAGCCTTACCCGTTTGCGACAGGTGCTCAGTTATTAACGGTGGCACAAGATGCCGGGTTAAGTATCGCGCAAGTAGTGCTGGCAAATGAGTTGGCACACGGGCATGACAGTGTCGAAGAAATTGAAGCGAAAGTACTGAATCTTTGGCGTGTAATGAATGACTGTATCACTCGCGGTAGTGAGGAGACAGGCGTATTACCTGGCGGTTTGAACATTCGTAGAAGGGCTAACAAGCTTAAGCGCGAACTTGTTGAAAACCCTGAGAAAGCATTGCAAGACCCTCTAACCATGATGGATTGGGTGAATTTATATGCGATGGCGGTTAACGAGGAGAACGCAGCGGGCGGGCGAGTTGTAACCGCGCCGACGAATGGCGCGGCAGGTGTTATACCTGCAGTACTTGCTTATTATGTGCGCTTTGTTCCTAACTCCAACGATCAAGGCATCATTAAGTTCTTGGTAACAGCTGCCGCTATCGGCATGTTGTACAAAAAGAACGCGTCTATTTCAGCTGCTGAAGTTGGCTGTCAAGGTGAGATAGGTGTGGCTTGCTCTATGGCAGCAGCAGCTTTGTGTGCTGTAAGTGGTGGTACGAACTCACAAATAGAGAACGCCGCTGAAATTGGTATGGAGCACAACCTAGGACTAACCTGTGACCCTATCGGCGGTTTAGTGCAAGTGCCGTGTATTGAGCGCAACACTATGGGGTCAATGAAGGCAATAAATGCAGCACGTTTGGCACTGCGCGGTGATGGTGCGCATCATGTATCTTTAGATGCGGTGATCGAGACCATGCGTCAAACGGGTCTGGATATGCAAGATAAATACAAAGAAACATCAACCGGTGGTTTAGCAGTAAATGCGGTCGCCTGTTAATATTTAGCTAGAAAAATTAGATTATGTGGCCTGTATGGCCTTAAAGTTTTGCAGAGAACGACAATCAAGTTTACTATTCTTTTTGTGTCATAACTGGCAGATTAAAGGATGATCGACACAGTGTTTGTGTAAAAAATGCACAGGCGCTGATTCATATATTACCAGAGATAAGACTAAGGGCTGCCTTAGCTGATTTCTAATTATTCAAAATAAAGAGGCGTGACATGAGTAATGTACCAACAAATCGTAAATATGCTAAATCTCACGAATGGGCGTTAGACAATGGTGACGGTACTGTCACTATCGGTATTACCGATCATGCTCAAGAGCTATTAGGTGATGTGGTTTTTGTTGAGTTACCTGAAATAGGTGCACAAATAGAAGCAGGTGCTGAATTCTCATTAGTAGAATCAGTGAAAGCGGCTTCTGATATTTACGCTCCAGTAAGCGGCGAAGTTATCGCTGTTAATGAAGCGTTAGAAGATGCACCTGAATCAGTAAATGAAGATCCGTTTGAAGGCGCTTGGATTGCTAAAGTAAAAATGTCTGATGCATCGCAATTAGACAACCTACTAGATGCAAGCAGCTACGAATCAGAAGTTGCTGAATAAGCCATAATACTGATCAATTCTAAGTGCAGTGCTAGCTGTACGTTGGTATCACAACAGTACGATAATTATCATTAAGATAAGCGTATCGCTATTGTGTTTTTCGCTGCTTAATAGGTGAAGTAACAGTGATTATCATCAGGCTAAGCTGCACTTTGCTCAAATGGTGGGCCTGATTAACAGGTACCATGAATAGAACAAATTGATACCCAGAGGCTGTGTATAGCTGCGTATTAGTGATACTTGTGCTGTTATACCCAGGTCTCTCATATCCTTTACTTTACACAGGTAAAAAAGATGACAAATGAAACTAAGTCTTTGAATGAGTTAAATAATCATTCAGAGTTTACCCAGCGCCATGTCGGCTCTTCAGCTGATGAGCAGCAACAAATGTTGGACGCTCTTAAGCTTGCATCACTAGATCAACTCATTGAAAAAACGGTACCAGGTTCTATCCGTTTAGATGATGCGTTAGATATGGATCAAGGCGTTAGTGAAACAGCTGCTCTTAGCGAGCTACGTGCACTGGCTGATCAAAATAAGGTTAACAAATCTTATATTGGTATGGGTTATTACAACACCAAAGTTCCATTTGTTATTTTACGTAACGTCCTTGAAAATCCAGGTTGGTACACAGCTTACACGCCTTATCAGCCAGAAATTGCCCAGGGCCGACTAGAAGCATTACTAAATTACCAACAAATGGTAATGGACATCACAGGCATGGCGTTAGCTAATGCATCGCTATTAGATGAAGCGACAGCAGCAGCTGAGGCGATGACGCTATGTAAGCGTGCTAATCGTAAAAAGTCTAATACCTACTTTGTCTCTACTGATGTACACCCGCAAACAATAGACGTTATCAAAACCCGCGCTCAATACTTTGGCTACGATATCGTCGTTGATAGTGCTGATAAGCTGGCGGATTATGATGTGTTTGGTGCTCAGCTTCAATACCCAGCAACAGATGGTACAGTGACTGATTTAGAAGCTCACATCAAAGTTGCGCAAGAGCAAAAAGCAATGGTTGCCGTTGCCTCTGACTTACTGGCACTGATGCTATTAAAATCACCTGGCGAAATGGGTGCTGATATTGTACTAGGTACCTCACAGCGCTTTGGTGTACCAATGGGCTTTGGTGGTCCTCATGCTGCATTCTTTGCGGCAAGTGACAAGCTTAAGCGTCAAGTACCTGGTCGTATTATTGGTGTCTCTATCGATAGTGAAGGCAACCCTGCACTGCGCATGGCTATGCAAACACGTGAGCAGCATATACGCCGTGAAAAAGCGACATCAAATATTTGTACAGCACAGGCTCTACTCGCCAACATGGCAAGTTTCTATGCGGTATATCACGGCCCTGATGGCTTAAAGCGTATCGCTGAGCGCACTCATAGATTAACTGCTATCTTAGCCAATGGTTTAGCTAGCAAAGGCGTTAGTATTAACAGCAGCTATTTTGATACGATCACCATTGCTGGTGATGCAGCACTGTACCAGCGCGCGCTAGATGCGGGTTGTAACCTGCGTCAAGTCAGTGCCGATCAATACGGTATCTCACTAGATGAGACGACAGGCCTTACAGATGTGGCTCAATTATTTGATATTATTTTAGGTGCTGATCACGGCCTTGATGCACAGGCGATCGATGATCAAATTGTTGCAGGTCAAGTTGCTAGCGGCATCAGCACACAAATGCGTCGCACCGATGCCGTGCTAACGCACCCAACGTTTAATAGCTATCAGTCTGAGACTGAAATGTTGCGCTACCTTAAACGCTTAGAGAACAAAGACTACTCACTAGCACACGGTATGATCCCATTAGGCTCATGTACTATGAAGCTAAATGCGACAGCACAGATGATTCCAGTGACTTGGAATGAATTTGGTAACGTTCATCCATTTGCACCGCTAGCGCAGACTCAAGGTTATCAAACCATGATCACGCAGCTAGAGGCGATGCTAGTGGAAGTGACAGGTTATGACAATGTATCGCTTCAGCCTAACTCAGGCGCACAGGGCGAATACGCAGGCCTACTAGCGATTCGTCAGTACCAAGAAGCGCAAGGTGAAGGGCATCGTAACATCTGTTTAATTCCATCATCTGCACACGGTACTAACCCTGCTTCTGCTGCAATGATGAGCTTAAAAGTAGTGATCGTTGAATGTGATGAAAAGGGTAACGTTGATGTCAGCGATCTAAAAGCGAAAGCGCTAGAACACGCTGAAAACTTATCGTGCATCATGATTACCTACCCATCGACACACGGTATTTACGAAGAAGAAATCGTAGAAATTTGTGAAGTGATTCATGAGTGTGGCGGCCAGGTTTATATGGATGGCGCTAACATGAACGCACAGGTAGGTATTTCTAAGCCGGGCCTTATCGGCTCAGACGTATCACATCTTAATTTACATAAAACCTTCGCAATTCCACACGGTGGCGGTGGCCCAGGTGTTGGTCCTATTGGCGTTAAAAGCCATTTGGCACCTTACTTACCTGGTCATAAAATCATGCAAGGTGGCGCTGTTAGTGCTGAAAACGGCGCGGTATCAGCAACGCCGTTTGGTTCAGCTGGTATTTTGCCGATCACTTGGATGTACATCCGCATGTTAGGTAAAAACGGTCTTAAGCACTCAACGCAAAATGCGATCTTGGGCGCGAACTACATGACTGAAAAACTAGCGGATCACTACCAAATTTTATACCGTGGTCGCAATGATAAAGTCGCGCACGAATGTATTGTTGATATTCGCCCGCTTAAAGAAGCATCTGGCATTTCTGAAGAAGATATCGCTAAGCGCCTAATGGATTACGGTCTACATGCACCTACTATGTCATTCCCAGTGGCCGGTACTCTGATGATAGAGCCTACTGAATCGGAATCAAAAGCTGAAATCGATCGTCTCATTGAAGCGATGGTTAAAATCCGCGCTGAGATTGCCAAAGTTGAATCAGGTGAGTGGCCGCTAGATAACAACCCATTAGTGAATGCACCTCATACTCAGCAAAACATGATGTCTGATTGGGATCACCCATATACACGCGAGCAAGCTTTCTTCCCAAGTGCTGCAAGCAAGGCTGCTAAATTCTGGCCTAGCGTTAACCGCGTTGATAACGTGTTTGGCGACAGAAACTTCATCTGTAGCTGCCCAAGCATCGATGTTTATCGCGACTAGTGCTCTTTTGTGGTCATATAATTAAGCTAGTTAATTCAGCCTAATAGCCAAATTGAAAAGCGGATCTTAATGATCCGCTTTTTTATGACATGTATCCTGCCGTTCTATGTTAAATAGATTAACAAATTCAGTTAATAAAATTTGATGGCTCAGCTTTTTATAACATAATTTGTTGTTAGAGCTTAAATAATCGCTTTTATATCGAGGTGAGTATGCCACTACAGTTTGCATTACTATCTGTACTTGATTATGGATATCTATAGCCGAAAAATAGTAGGGGCTGAGTTTTTTGGCAGTGAAAACGGTCAAGATGCAGCAGACTTGTTACAATGAAGTGTTTGGTCAGAAAAATGTGTCGCGAGCGATTTAGTTTTACACTCAGATAACGGTGCTCCCATGAATAGCTTTACGCTACGTGAAAAGATGTACGACCTTGGTGTTGTCAGCTTACGAAGTCGACCAAGAGTGAGTAACGATAATCCTTACTCGAAAGCAGTATTTAGAACGGTTAAGTACTGCCCTCAATTGCCTAAATCAGGGTTTAAAAGTCTAGAGGAAGCACGGTGTTGGGTTGACGATTTTGTCGTTAGTTACAATACAGAGCATCACCATAGTGGTATACGTTACGTCACTCCTAATGAGCGACATGAGGGAAGAGACATTGATATTTTAAAGCAGCGAGAGGAAGTTTATGCCAATGCTAAAAGGAAGAAGCCAGAACGATGGGCTCAGAGTGCTAGGAACTGGAGCTTCATAGAATCAGTAGAACTAAACCCTGAGGTAAAAACTCTGGCTGCATAATAAAAAACACTTATACACGACAACTACCTTGAAAAACTCCGTTTTTAACTCTTGTCTCAACTCACCTTTCAGTGACAACAAACTTAAAAGAAGAAAAAAATGGAATTTTAATGCTCAGTGTATTAAAAAACACTTAATAAAAAAGTACTCAGACAAGCTTCTATTGTCAGAACTACATAATCATATTTTATTTGGTCCAGAGTTACGAAACAGAAAAAAATGAGAAAGTATTAAGTCTAATACGTGGTCTAAAGGTTCAAAGTAAAGGTGTATACTTTGATGGTTACTTTTGTTGAGGGTATGTTGATTCTAGATAAAGTGTTAGGATTAAAAAAATGTCTCTTTAGGTTTAGTTGGGTATGTTTAGTTTGATTTTTAGGTGTGGTCATGAATCATAATTGGTCAGAGTGGTATCCTCTAGAAGGCGGACAGGACGTTTATCAAAAAATCCCAAATAAAAAAGCTGGGATATATCGTGTAAGTTCACCTAGTGCGGACGAGTTAATATACATTGGTCAAACGGGGCGATGTCTGAGGGAGCGTTTGAGAGCATTGCGTAAAGGAGTTTACTCTGAAAATATGCCATACAACGATCCTCACACAGCTGCCCCGAATCTTTGGGTTTGGAGGCATGAAAAATGCTTTGTGTATGAATTTTCATTTTTACTTACTGAAATTGATACACCACAAAGGCAAGGGTTGGAAGACTTCTTTCTTTGGCAACATCGAAAGAATAAAGGGTGTTCTACACTGTGCAATTATGGGCGATTTCATCGTTCTTGGCGAAAACCAAGCAATAAAATGCAAGGAAGAACAGGTTGTAAACTGAAAAATGGTGAGTTAAATTCTGCTGGATTGTCTTGTAGTACACCACTTCAGTCTTTTGCTAGAAGCACTGATAGAAATTGGATGAGTTTAAACTGGTCTGAATCAGTACCTCTTGAACAGGAAAACATCAAATATTTACCTAAACATTGTGCGATTTATCGATTGCAATGCACTAATTCAAATGAAGTCATTTATATTGGTGAGACTCAGAATCTCGTAGCTCGTTTGACAGCTCATGCTAGAGTCAATTGGGGCGGATACTCAGTTTCGTTTTCATTTGTTAATAGCTTAAACCTTTCAGAGGCGCACTTAAGGCATGAAGTTGAAGTTGATCTTATAGGTGCTTACTTTGAGGAGCAGGAAAGAGTTCCCATTTTTCAATATGGATCAGGTCAAAAATCAAGAGTAGCTCGTTAACCAACTTAATTAATGATCCTCATCTTGAGTATTGTTTGTTTATTTTAATAGCTTAAGCCAGTAAAATCACATAAAAGCGAATCAGCAATGGTTCGTTTTTTTGAAAATTATTTATTGAAATGATATAGATAAATGTATCACTAGTGCTCTGTTTTGATGAATTGTGTGCTTTTTATGTATAGACGTACTTCAATGGTCTATTTTTAATAGTAAATTATATTTACGCAGTTTTAGTGACAGAGGTCAGTAAATGAGATTTAATTTTGTAAGCAGAAAAAACATATCATTGTTTTTCCTGTTATGTAGTAGCGTATTGCTTGTCGTATTGTCAGTGTTTAGCAAGGCTATTGTTTTAGACACCACGCACTTATGGTCAATATTATTAACAGTAGAGCTGTTCTCTGTTTTTGTCAGTGTTTCAATTGTCGTTATCTTGTTCCAGCGCACGTTCATAGCTAAAAGTAATTTTTCCAACACTCTCATTTTTTGTTTTACTGCAATTGCCATGATTGATTATTTCCAGCTGCACTCCTACCCAAAAGTGCTAGGTGATGTTGCTCAAGGATCAATGTTAAATGCAGTGTTTTATTATATATCTTCTCGAATCATTGAGCTGATGGCAATGGCTGCGATTGCATTTCATCTGCAGTTGTCAGGGCGTAAAGTGTTTTGGCTGTTAGCTGGCATATTATGTGCAATCGCTATTGGCTACATTGGTCTCAAACATTTAAATAATTTAGCAGCTAGTGCCTATTTACTCTCGAGTTTGGCAGATTTAAAAACAAATATAGAGTGTATACTATTGGCTGCTAACTCAGTATTAGCGTATGTTTTTATCCGCCAATATCAAACGCATAATAAAGATAAATATTTGTATTTTGCCGGCTCATGTGTGGCGATGGCACTGTGCTCATTAGCTTTAATCACTCAAGCGGGGCCGTCAAATGCAACACTGTTGATAAGCTATCTATTTCAAATTATGGCAGCCGTATTTATTTATGCAGCAATATATTGGAGTGAGTTGAAGCGGCCTTATCATTTAGCAAAAATAGCAGCAGAGCAAGCTCATAAAAAAGATTTAGAATTGCAATCGATAATGTCGAGCATTCCAATGGGCGTTATACGACTGGATAAATCGTGCAATTTTCTATACATAAACCCTTATATGCAGCGTATGTCGAGCTATATTGATGCCTCCCTTATTGGCAAGAATGTCAGGGATTACTCACCACAGAGTGTGTCAACATTACTGATACCCTATGTAGAGCAAGCTTTTTTGGACAACAAAGTCGAGTTTCGTTACGAGTATACAGACCATGATCAACAGGTGGTTTATAGAGAAGTGACATTACTACCAGAGAAAAACCTAGAGGGCAGTGTTGAGTCAGTGCTGTATCTAGCGGCAGATACTACCAAGAAAGAAACGGCGGAGCTCAACAAAGATAAAGCGCTAAAAGAGACGAACAAATTACGAAAAGCATTGAATGAACATGCTATCGTTGCTTTTACTGATGTCAGAGGAGTCATTACTTCTGTTAATGATAAGTTCTGCCAAATATCGCAATATTCAAAGGATGAGTTGATCGGTAGTACTCACCAAATAGTCAATTCTAATTATCACCCCTCGAGCTTTTTTCAAGACTTATGGCAAACCATTGCTAGCGGTAATATTTGGCACGGTGAGGTTTGTAATAAAGCCAAAGACGGGAGCTTGTACTGGGTGAACACTACCATTGTTCCGTTTATGGATAACGATGGGAAAATCAGCGAATACATCGCTGTCAGAGCAAATATTACTAAAAGAAAACTAGCGGAAACTGCAGCGAGAAGGCTTGCTTATTATGATGAATTAACAGCGTTACCTAACCGGCGATCATTAAAAGATAGATTAGAAAAAGTCTTTAAGGGAGCTGAAGATAGCGCCCTTAATATCAATGCTCTGCTGTTAATTGACCTAGATAATTTTAAAGATATTAATGATTCTTTAGGCCATGTAGCAGGTGATGAATTACTAAAGCAAGTCGCTCATCGCTTACAGCAGTTAGGTACATCAAGCTTGTTCGCAGCGAGATTAGGCGGTGATGAATTTGTTTTATTAATGACTTCAGTAGGTCAAAATAAGCACAGCGCTTGTGTTGAAGTCGCTAAAAAAGCTGAACAAATTAGAGCATCGTTATCTGATATTTATTTAATAGAAAAGCAAACAGTGAGTACTACACCTAGCATCGGTGTTGCATTATTTGATGGCTCTGAATACAACGCTTCAGAGTTTCTCAAACAGGCTGATATTGCAATGTATCAATCTAAAAAGCTTGGCAGGAACCAAGTGAGCTTTTTTGATCCAGAGCTACAAACACAGTTAGATAAACGCAATGTCATGCAGAGCGAGTTAGTGCAAGCCATTACTAGGCAAGAATTTATCTTATACTACCAGCCTATTTACAATCAGCAGCAAACCATGATTGGCTGTGAAGCCCTAATTCGATGGAATAACCAAGAGTTAGGTATGGTTTCGCCTGCTCAGTTTATCCCGCAGGCAGAGCAATCTAATTTGATTTTAGATATTGGCCACTGGGTATTGCATACTGCCTGTCAGCAGTTATCTAGCTGGGCGCTTGATCCAAATCGCAGTCATTTAACGGTGGCTGTTAACGTGAGTGCAAGACAATTACAGCAAGTAGATTTTGTCGAAAGTGTAAAACGGGCGATTGAGCAACATGGTACTAACCCTAATCGATTAAAGTTGGAAATTACCGAAAGTATGCTGCAAGAAAACATTGAAGAAACTATCCAGTCAATGAAGACGCTAAAAGACCTGGGTATTCGCTTTTCATTGGACGATTTTGGCACCGGGTTTTCATCACTCAACTACCTGACCAAATTGCCTATTGATACACTAAAAATAGACTGCTCATTTGTTGATAATATGATTAATAGCCAAGAAGATGCCGCTGTCGTTGCGATGATATTATCACTATCCTCAGCGTTAAAACTGGACGTTGTCGCAGAAGGTGTTGAAACTCAAGAACAGCTCGCCTTTTTAATGGACAAGGGCTGTGAAAGCTTTCAGGGCTATTTGCTCGGAAAACCGATGCCAGCTGATGCTATAGACGGTGATTAATCACTATATGTCAGCACCTGCAACTAGCTTGTTTAGCTTATGCTAATATGTAGCATAAATCTGATCGTAGCCAAATACTTATCAACAATTATAAAATAAATAGCCAGTGCTATTGAAAAGCCTGTTAGCTCACACCATATAAGAGAGAGTAACCCAACTGGTAAAATCATATAAAATGTTAAACTTTTTATACTCGCTTTCCCTATTAATTATCACCAGTTTCTCATTATCTAATGAGCGGATTGACGTTGGTTTTAATAATGCGAGTAGTGCGCATATACAGTTTAGCTTAGATACCCCGCAAGAAGATAAACCTGAATTTGAAATAAAAGCTAAACCTGCTTTATTCTATTTAAGCTTACAGGTATTTCCTCAAGCTAGCAGCCAAGTTATTTCCACTGTTCCTCATCTTAAATCCCTTAATTATATTCTATCTTTTAAGCATCAGCGAGCTCCTCCGTTTATCGCTTAAACATCTGTTTTATAAGAATTGTTTTATAAAAATGATGCTATTACGCGTGTCAGCCCTCTGCTGTCAGATAAGCAAAATACGTTTAATATTGTTAATCATTCAGCAAAAATAATTTTTATAATATTGCTCAGGTTACAAATATTTAGCTAACAAGCTGTTATTTAAGATGATAAAGGCACTTAACATACTGATAAATCAATTAACTGTGCCTTTGTCTAAAAGATTATTAAGGAATACTGATGAAAAAATTAGCATTACATAACTTAGAACTAGTAGACGAAATCATTTCTCCGGATCAATTTATTGAAATGACATTATTATCGCCAGCGACTGACTTTTTTACTGACTTTAAATTGCATAAAGCACTGGTGATAGATGCAGATACTTTAGCGACAGATGCCTTGAAATTGATGCAAAAAACCCATGTTCAAATGGAAATTGTCGTATCTGAAAAATCAAAGTTCTTAGGTGTGATAAGTACGAGAGAGTTAACTGAGCGTCATATCATGCAAAAAGTATTTAACGGTGCAGTAAGAGAAGAAATTACTGTTGGCGATATGATGATTCATCGTAATGATTTACATGCGTTTTCTTACACTGATATTAAAAAGTCGAATATTAATGATGTCATAAACACGCTAAAAAATTATGGTTTACGTCACTGCTTAGTAATCGATAAAGAGAATCATCATATTAGAGGTGTGATTTCAGCAAGTGATATAGCGCGTAAGCTACAGCTACCTGTTGAAATTAACACGGCTACATCTTTTAGCCGTATATTTGAAAAGGTACAAGCGGCTATGTAATAGCAATTGGTAAATATGTTTCTTGAAAAGGGGTGCTAATATCAATTAGCGCCTCTTTTTTTATGGGCGGCGTACTATTTTAGCCTTCTGTGGCTACACATCAGCCCTTGCGCCGAGTTTTTTTCGTCTAATCTCTAGTGCCATTGCAATATCTAAAAAAGGTCGTGGTGGCATCCATGTTGGTGCTGGGTATTGTAGAACATCACTAAGCAATGGATTGTCTCTGCCTAGAGCGAGATCAGCGAGAGCTAAACCCATAGCGCTGCCACGTGATACACCTGAGGCGTTGTAGCAGCCAGCGCCATAGATACGTGGTGCAAGTTGGCCAAAGATGCTGCTGGAGTTTCTACTAACACACAGCACGCCTTGCCAAGTATGTTCAAAATCAATGTCTTTAAGCATGGCAAAGCGCTGGCGCAAACAGTTAAGATGCATTTGCTTGGCTGCCTGCATTTGATTATCTGTAAGGTATGGATTTGCTTTATAAGTCGCGGTGTTGCGAATTAAAATGCGATGATCTGCAGTGTAGCGTACGGTCGCGCCCATCGGGTGCAGTGATAATATGCCCCAGTCTTTTGGGTTGCCCATGATTGCTTGCTCACTGCTGGTTAAAGGCCTAGTCAGGCTCGCTGTCATCTTGATAGGTAGGGTGTAAGTCGGTTTGTCGATCATTTTATGTAATAAACCATTACCTGCTATCACTATGTTCTTTGCCGTTATTTCCCCTTCATCAGTACGGATATGCACAGCGTGTTTGCTAGTGGATATTTGTATCACAGCTGAATTGTCATATAGTGTCACGTTTTCAGCTAAGGTGTTACTCAAACCGCGTACGAGTGCAGCGGGTTGTAGCATGACATCGTCTTTTGTCCACACGCCATTTTGATAGTAGTCAGTGCCAAGGCGCTTTGCTAAATCTGTTGCGTTAAGCACTTGGTGCTCAACTTGTGCGGCATCTAGCCAAGCTTGAAAATCGTCACCTGCTTTTTTGGTGCTTGGCTGTGCTGAGCAGTGATACTTACCTATTTCACGCCACTGACAATCGATTTTATGCTCATGTATAATGCTGCGAAGTGAGTCAATACCTGCATTATTGATGCTGTTAATGCGTTTAAATTCAGCTAGTTTTTCGCCATTGAATTTTTCACCAAAGCTAGATGTCGCCACAGCAAAACCCGAGTTGCGAGAAGAGGCGCCTTCGCCAATATTTTGCGCATCTACAATGATGATTTTTTCATTAGGTTTAGCGGTTGCCATGCGCCTTGCAAAAGCGAGACCTGTAAAACCGCCACCGATGATAACCCAATCAGCTGATTGTTTGCCTTTAAGGGAATCAAAGTTATGGCCAGGTGTGAGAGTGTTGATCCAGCCGCAGCTATTATCATTGCGAGGCAGTAAGCGGATAGTGTGCTTCATGTTTTTTATCCAGCTAGCAGTATTATCAAAGCCGACTAATCTGCTGATATTATTTATGGCTTATAGCCGTGGCGTATCAGTTTATTCGATTTTTAACTAATTATTATGAATCATTAACATAGCTCAACTTCGAACTGGTATCAAATGAAATGCTAGACAACAGAGATAAAGAGTGGAGGTAAAAATATTGCAGATAACATGTACTGAAGATAAAAAATTGCAGATAAAAAAGAGCTAACACGACACAGCAAGTACCGTGTTAGCTGATATTAGCGCTACATTTTAAATGGTATGTAGGTCGCAATGTCCGGTATTAGGTAGATGCTAATGACCGCAAAAAACATAATCAGGATGAATGGGTAAACGCCGGCAATCACCTCGGTGATATCGGCTTTGCCAACCGCTTGTATCACAAATAGATTTAGACCCACAGGTGGTGTTATTAGCGCACATTCAATCATGATGACAAATAAGATGCCAAACCAAATAGGGTCTATACCTAAGGCCGATAGGGATGGCAGCAGTACCGGTACCATGATTAATAGCATAGAAATCGATTCTAAGAAGAAACCTAGAATTAACAACACTAAACAAACCACTAAAATAAATAAGCCGACACTACTAATATTGTGCGTAATGAGCTCGGTAATATCTTGCGGTATTCTATAGAGCGTAATCGCTTTAGAGAATATTTTAGCACCGGCAATAATCATAAAAATAACGACAGTGGTCTGTAGAGATTCCATGATGGCCTTATGTAAATTTTTCTTCGTCAGGCTCTTGCGAATAAAGACGATCAATAATGCACACATTAAGCCGATAGCCGCACTTTCTGTCGGTGTAAATACACCGCCATAAATACCACCTAACACAACAGCTGCTAGGATAAATACCGGGCTAGCACGCATGGTCGCTTTGTATCTTTCATTAAAACTGGCTTTAACATCAGCGCTTTTTGTGGCTTGTTGTTGAGCGGGTTTATTTTTTAAGGCAAAAAATACGCTATAAGCAGTAAACATTAATACCAGGAAAATACCTGGGCCAATGCCTGCCATAAACAAATCGACGATAGACTCTTCCGTAATGACACCATAGACAATCATTGGGATAGATGGCGGGATTAGTATGCCTAAGGTGCCACCTGCTGCGAGCAGGCCAAAGACAAAATGGCGCGGGTAATTTCGCGCTATCATCTCGGGGATGGCAACGGTGCCGATAGTCGCTGCAGTGGCCACTGATGAGCCTGAAATAGCGGCAAAAAAAGCACATGATAGGATGGTTGCAATACCTAAACCGCCAGGTAAATGACCGACCCAAGATTGTACGGCGTTAAATAAATCTGTGCCCACACCGCCTTTTAATAAGACATTGGACATCAGTAAAAATAGAGGTACAGAGAGTAAAATAAAGCTATCGACACTACTGACTAGTGCTTGAGAGGCAATCAGTGGCGAAAAGTCAGCTATCATTAGCATAGCTAAACCCATGCCGCCTAATGTGAAGGCAATAGGTACGCCAATCAGCATTAACGCTAGCATGCAAAAAAGTACGAGTGCAATAATCATATATCGTGCTCCGCATTAAAGTTAATGGCTTGGCCTTGGCATATTTTCATAAATTCAGCGATACATTGCAGTAATAGTAAGAAAAAACCGAGTACGATAGAGGCATCAAACAACCATTCTGGCAGGCCCAGCATACTTGAAGTGTGACGATCAATGGCGATCGACTCTAAAGTAATGATACTGGCGTAATAGATAGTGATGACGCTGAACACGGCAATAATTGTGATGGAGAAAAGCTCTGCTATTTTGGCAGCGCCAGGTGCTAATCTCTCAATTAAGATAGTGATACGAATCATTTTTCGATTCTTCAAAATCCAGCCCATTGAAAGGTAACAGCCCCATAGCTGTAATACTCTGGCTATTTCTTCAACCCAGATAGTAGGCATATTAAACAGATATCTAGCACCTACTTCATAGGCGATTATTAAGCCTATAGAAAAAAATAAGTAAGCACCAAATAATGCGCAATAACGGTTTATTTGATCAATCAACGTTTTCATTTTCACCTGTAAAGTGCGGCGCTAGGTAGCGCCGCATTCTT
This sequence comes from Gammaproteobacteria bacterium AS21, assembly GCA_038900335.1. Classification (GTDB taxonomy): domain Bacteria; phylum Pseudomonadota; class Gammaproteobacteria; order Pseudomonadales; family Balneatricaceae; genus Rs1. The sequence goes on from JBBMRB010000005.1 coordinate 51,550, forward strand.
TTGCTATATTATTATTAGTGTTGTATACAGCTAAAGCGATTAACTATTTTAAAGTTCTTGTGCTGCTTTTACTAATTGCTCGCCCAGTGCGCCAGAGCTTTGGATGTAACCATCAACCACTGAGCTTGTTGCTTTTTTCCAAGCGGCTAGTTGGTCGGCATCAAGCTCAAACACTTTCATGTTTTTCTTTGATTCAACCAGTGCATCAGCTTCGATTTTAGACATTTTTTGACGAAGATCTGCTTCTACATTACGACTCGCTGCCGTGATGATTTCACGTTGCGTATCGTTTAGCTCGCCCCACGCTTTATCGTTGATAATGACCACAAACTCAATGTCAGCATGATTTGTTAGCGTCAGGTTATCCATTACTTGGAAAAGCTTGCGTGGCATTACCGCTGATACACCTGTCATACCGGCATCTACAGTTCCGCGTTGATACGCTAAGAATTGCTCAGACCCAGACATAACAACGGGTGCGCCGCCAACTGATTTAGTAAATTCACCGAGTGTTTTACCAAACACACGCACTTTTTTACCTTTCATATCTTCTGGGTTAACAATCGGCTCGCCCTTAGAAAGTAGCGCGACGCCGCCATATGCCTGCCACCACAGTACGCGTGCGCCTGTTTTTAGAATAGCATCATCAAGCGGTTGGCGAACGCTGCTGCCAGGCGCCGTTGCTTTTTTAACAAGCTCTTCAGTTGGGAACATAAAAGGGACGTAGAAAACATCTACTGCTGGGACAGTACCAACAAATTGAGCGAGAGAGGCGACGCCCATTTCGATAGCGCCAGATGAGACTGCGCTCGGTACTTGCTTATCTTTATAAAGCTGAGCGGACGGGTAGATCTCGATCTTTAGATCACCATTACTGGCTTTTTCAACTTGTTCTTTAAATGCCACCAGGTTTTGGCCTAAATGATGCTTTAAAGGTAGCTGCAAAGAGATACGCAAAGTGGTTTCAGCTAGTGCTGGTACTGATATTAATGAGCTTAATAAAGCGGCAGCCAACGTTTTTTTTAGGTGTTTCATGTGGGTGTTTCCTCGCTATTTTTATTTTTAAATAAGGCATCATTAAGGTGCCATGGTAGTGTTTTTTTAATTTCGGTTAAGGTGTCGCAGTGATCCGCCTAATTGCGCACCTTTAATTTTTTCAGCTAGTGAGATAGCGTGCTTTAATCGCTGGCTATCAACACCGGTATCTATCCCTGCACTTTCAAAAAAGTAAACGACATCTTCAGTGGCTACATTGCCACTTGCGCCCGGGGCAAAAGGGCAGCCGCCAAAGCCTGCAACGGCTGTGTCAAAGTTGCGTATTCCCGCTTGATAAGCGCTGGCAACGTTTGCTATAGCTAGGCCGTAAGTATCATGACAGTGAAAAATTAATGATGCTATATCAGGTACTTGCTTAACAACTTGCTCAAATAATGCTGAAACTGCAAAAGGGTGAGCGCGACCGGTTGTATCACACAATGCGATTTGTGCATCAGGGCAGGTGCGTGTAATTTTTTCCAGCAATTGCAAAATGTGTGCAGGCGCTACTTTACCATCGAAAGGGCAGTCAAAACTAGTTGCTAAACTGACACGTAATTGCAATGCACTATTGGCAGATACCACGTTTTGCACTGCTTTAAGCTCATCTAATGATTGCTCTAATGTTTTGTTCACATTATTAAGATTATGAGCTTCACTTGCTGAAAAAACAAAGTTGAGCCGCTGACACGCCTGCTTAGTGGCAAGTTGTGCGCCACGCTCGTTAGGTACTAGCACCATCGCTTCAAATTTTTGCTCAATAGCGTTAATGCCTGCTAATACTTGAGTAATATCCGCCATTTGTGGGATGGCTTTAGGGTGCACAAATGAGCCTACTTCTATGTTTTTTAAGCCGGCGTCTGCCAGTGCTGTAATAATTGCTAATTTATCGTCTGTGCTTATTTGCTCTACGACCGATTGAAAGCCGTCTCTTGGGGCAACTTCGATAATGTTAACTGTGTCGCTCATATGACTCCCTGCTCTATATGCGCCGCTAGTTGCTGCTCGCTTAAACCTAGTAACTCAACATATATTTTGTTGTTGTGGGCACCAATTGCAGCACCAGGCCAGTTAACTTTTGAAGTTTGGCCAACAAATTTAGGTACGATACCTGGGTGTGTCACTTCGCCAAAACGTGGGTCTTGCACTTGCATGATCATATCGCGCGCAATGTAATGGGGGTCTTTCGCACAATCTTCGATATTGAATAACCTGCCTGCGGGAATGTCGTTGTCTAATAACAGTTTTTCTGCATCGGCGGCATTTTGGGTCAGAGTCCAGTTTTCGATTAAGTTATCGAGCATGGGGGCATTGGCAACACGTTTAGGGTTAGAGTCATATTTATCACTAAGTGCCAGCTCAGGGCGGCCGATAATTTGGCACAGACGCTTAAAAATTTTATCGCCATTAGCGCCAATAGCTAACCATAATCCATCGGCGCAGCGGTAGGTGTTTGATGGAGCAGCGGTAGGTATTGCAGAGCCTGTTGGTTGTCTTACAGCGCCAAATTGACCGTATTCTGGTAACGAGCCTTCCAGTAAGCTAAACACCGATTCATACAGGGCAACATCGACTTCTCGGCCAAGGCCTGAGCCTGCCACATCGCGCTCATAGACTGCACTGAGTGCGCCAATAACGCCGAACATACCGGCAAGGGTATCGCCTAAACTGACGCCTGTTCTGACAGGGGCTAGATCGCTGACTTCAGCTGGGTAACCGGTTAAATGTCGCAAGCCGCCAAAGGCTTCACCAATCGAGCCAAAAGAGACGCGATCACGGTAGGGGCCGCTTTGGCCATAACCTGAGATATGGACCAAAATAACCCGTGGGTTAAGTTGCTGCATTCTGTCATAGCTTAAACCCCATTTGGCCAGTTGCCCTGGGCGAAAGTTCTCGACTACGATATCTGCTTTTTCGATAAGCTGTTCGGCTAAAGTGATGCCACCATCCGCTTTTAAATTTAAGGTAATACAGTGCTTGTTACGACCGTGTACTGACCACCAAAGCGTGTGTCCATTAGTATCCATGCCCCAGCTTCTGACGGGATCACCGCTGCCAGGGGGTTCTACTTTAATGATTGTTGCGCCTAAGTCAGCCATAAGTCTAGTGCAGTGTGGTGCTGCAATAAAATGACCGAGTTCCAATACTGTTAAGCCCTCTAGAGGTTTAGCATTAGTATTAGCTGACTGTTGTTGTTCACTCATATTGTCTCCGACAAGGTTTAATCGAGCTAAATGTAATATTAAAAGTGGTTAAAAATCACTTTAGCTTTTATGTGTTTTCATTTTTATTTTTGCGATTGTGCTGATACATAGCAGAAATCGAGCCATTAATTTTATTTTGTTTTAAAACAATTGGTTATATTAATTTTGCTGTGTTGTTATAAATACTGTGTATTTAAAGTGAAACACTATTTGTGTTGTTTTATTAATACGTGTTTCATTTTGAAACAATTGTGAGATACTGCTGGATTCTTTAAGCGATGCAGGCTGCTATCAGTGTCTATAAAACTAGCTATTATTTCTCAGGCGCGACTGAGTAAGTTGTTGAAAATTGAATTACAGCAAAATCACTGGCAAGCACAGTTTGAATTGCATGAGTACATTGCCGAGCAGCATGCTGAAAAATTGCTACAGCTCGATAAACGACGTGATATAGAAGTGATTGTGGCAGGTGGTGGCAACGCTGCCATGATAGAGGCAATGCACTTACAAACACCGTTGGTTAAAATTCAAATATCGGGTTTTGATATCATGCAGGCGCTTTGGCGCGCCCAGCGTTTAGGCACTAAAGCGGTGTTTATTAACTATATAGAGCCGATTGCGCAATTAGAGCGCTATGCTAGCCTTTTCAATATTGAAGTTGAGCAATATACCTTTAATAGTGTTGAACAAGCGATAGATACGGTGCTCAGTGTCGTTAGACATAAAGGCAGTGTGATTATTGGTGCCAGCCATGTCTGCGATATTGCAGAGTCGATGCAGGCGAAAAGCGTGTTTATCTACTCACAAGATGCGATAAATCAAGCGCTAACCTCTGCTCAACAATTGGCGTTGTCGCTGCACGGTGAGCGTGTTAAAAGAGAAAAATTAGAGGCTATTTTACACTCTGTACACGATGGTATTATTTATATTGACGGCGATGCGAAAGTAGAAGAGTTTAACCCAGCAGCTGAGGAAATTCTGGGTTTAAAAGCCAGTGATGTTATTAGCCAGCCGATTAATAAAGTGATTCCTAATTCAGGGTTAGAGAGTGTTTTTCTCTCAGAAAAGTCGCAATATAATCAGTTGCTAAATGTTGGAAAAACACAGATTTTAGCGAATAGAATTGCGGTGTTTAATCAGGGCAAACTCATTGGCGCTGTCGCTTCATTTCAAGATGTTAAAACGGTACAAAAAGCGGAGCAGAGCCTGCGTATAAAAAGCTACGATAAGGGACTGTTAGCTAAGCGCTCACTAGATGATTTTTTGGGTGATAGCGCAAAAGTAAAAAAACTGCTAACCCTTGCTAAACACTTTTCTGGTACTGATGCGAGTATCTTAATACAGGGTGAAACAGGAACCGGAAAAGAGCTCATAGCGCAAGGTGTGCATTTAGCAAGCTTGCGTGCAGAGGGGCCTTTCGTTGCTATTAACTGTGCCTCTATTCCCGAGAATTTACTTGAGAGTACTTTGTTTGGCTATGATGAAGGTGCTTTTACAGGGGCTCATAAAAGCGGTAAGAGCGGCCTGTTCGAGCTGGCAAATAATGGCACTATTTTTTTAGACGAAATAGGCGAGTTACCGTTTGCTTTGCAAGGGCGGTTGTTGCGGGTTTTGCAGGAAAAGCAAATCATGCGCTTGGGCTCAGATAGCGTGTTAAATATCAATGTGCGAGTGATTGCTGCGACTAATAGAAATTTAATGTCGATGGTGGCCGATCAAAGCTTTAAAGAGGATTTGTACTATCGTTTAAATGTGCTCAATTTAACATTGCCAGCACTTAGAGAGCGACGCGATGACATTCCTTTATTCATCAATCATTTTTTTAAGCAGCATAAAATAAGCGTCAATCAATATAGCGGCTTGCTGGTCGATACTATGCCCTCATTACTGAGCTATGCTTGGCCTGGTAATATCAGGGAGTTGGAAAATTTAGTGCAAAGGCTCGCGATCATGTTGCAAGCTAATATGGATTTAGCGGATATCGAACAAGAGTTAGCGAATAGTGTCGGCGTTAATAATATCGCTAATATCGATAGCAGTGCCGATGTTGTTGTAGATGTAAGTGTTAAAGATAGCGATATTAATAACAGCGCGCAGTTGACAGTAAAACAATTGGAGTATCATCACTTACAAGCGGTGTTAGCGGATTCTAATAATAATCACAGTGTGGCTGCAAAAAGACTGGGGATTAGCCGTAGTACCTTATGGCGAAAGCTAAAAAGTTAAAGAGTTGATAAATGAAGAAGCTTGTAGATCACAATAATATGACGCGCTATTACTACTAAAACTATCACTGCTAATACAAACAGCTACTCCAAACAACCAATAAAAACGAGTTGTTTGGAGCGAGCAGGGTTGTTATTACGCTAATTCATTACTTTATTAGGCAGCCAGAGTACTATCTCTGGAAAAACCATACACAGAATAAGCACGCAAAGATTGAGCATAATAAAAGGAGTGACCGAGCGATATATTTCACCCATAGTGACACCTTTTGGAGCAATACCTTTGAGATAAAATAGAGCGAAACCGTAAGGTGGTGTTTGCACCGCAATCAGAATATTGATAATCATTAAGACACCAAACCAGATTGGATCATAACCTAGGGATACTGCAATTGGTGTAAACAGAGGGGCACACATCAATACAATGATAAACTCATCAATGATGAAGCCCAACAATAGCATAATGATTTGGAACATGATGATGATCATGATAGGTGGTAAATCAAGTTGTGCTGTGAAATCAGCCACCATGCTTTGTACGCCCATCAGCAAATGAAAATTACTGAAAATAGAAGCACCAAATATAATCCACATCGCAACGCTAACAAGGATACCTGTTTGTAAGCCGGCCTCGACAAACATGCGCACTTTAAAACGCTTGAACATAATAGCCAGTAAAATGGCGCCCACGACCCCAATAGCACCAGATTCAGTTGGTGTGGCAATACCGGTAATAATACTGCCTAATACCGCGACAATTAATAACATAGCGAATAAGCCATCACGAGCTGTGATGAATTTTTGCTTAGGTGTCATTGTAGGTTGTAGGTCTAGCTCGTTATTTAATGGAGCGCGCTCAGGGTTTAGCTTGCAGCTGATAATGACATAAGCTATCAGGGCTGCAACGGTTAATAGTGCAGGTATCATCGCCCCTAGAAACATACGGCCAATAGAGTTTTGTGTTGAAGCTGCAAACATAATCATCGGAATACTTGGCGGTATTAAAATACCCAGGCCGCCGCCTGCCATTATAACGCCAAGGGCTAGTTGTTTGTTATAGCCACGCTCAAGCATCGGCTTAAGTGCGATACTGCCAGAGGTCATAATACCGGCACCAATGATACCAACCATCGCACCAATCATTGAGCAAACGCCAATCACACTGATGGCAAGTGAGCCACGTATACGTCCTATTAGCATTTGACTAAAATTAAACATAGCATCGCCTATGCCCGATTTAGTCAAAAGCTGACCCATATATATGTAAAGCGGGATAGCGAGTAAAATGAAACTGAAGTATGTTGATTCCAATGTCGTTGGAATGACGTTGAAGATACCATCTCCCCAAGTCATGTAGCCTACCGCCATTGCGATACCACCAAGTGCTAAACCAACCGGTGCGCCCAGTGCAAAAAATATTAATATACAGCATAACAACACTGCAGTAAGTAGCTCAATGCCCATCACTATGCTCCTGTGGCAGTATCATTTGGTTTGTAATTATAAAGTATATTTCTTGAATCAGATCTCGCCCTAACTGTGCAATAAACAGTGAACAGGCTACTATCATCATGATCCAAAAATGGAACATTGGTGGGGCCCATTCACTTTGACGGCGGTAGTCGAATTCGATAGCTTCTTCGTATTTACCTAGGCTCATCGAAATAATGATCAGTAGAAAGAAAATGCCAAGTGAGTAAGTAATCAAGTTAAAAACACTGCGTATTTTAGGTGACATACGGTTGTAAAGAATATCGACATTAATATGTGCGCGTTTTTGTTGGGCATAAGCTCCACCTAATGCGGCTATATAACCAAATAGGAAGAGAGAAAGATCGAAAGCCCATATGGTCGGACTATCTAATATGTAGCGTGAAAAAACTTCAAAGGCGACGATAAAGGCAAGAAATGGCATTAACAGTGCTGCCGTTTTTCCGGTGATCATCACAATCTTATCAATCGCTATGCATATTTTTTGCAGGAATATTGTTAGCATTTTGGCATCCTGTACAAGCAAAAAAGGTGATCAAATGACCACCTTTATTTTTTAAACGAAAATTACTTAGTGTTACGTAGAATGTCGATTAGCTGCTTAGAATATTTATCTTTAGCGGCGTATTCATCAAATAGACCAGCGCCAGCTTCTGCCCATGCCGCACGATCTGCATCACTTGGTTCAGCGCTCCATAGAAGACCTTTCTCTTGCATTTGAGTCACAGCTTCTGATTCCCACTGTTGTGACAAACGAAGTTGATCTTCAGCGTGTTGCTCCGTTGCTTTACGCACGGCTACTTGCAAATCTTCAGGAAGTTTTTTCCAAGCGCTACGGTTAACAACGATAGGCAATACTTGAGCACCAGCTAGTGGTAAACGATACATATACTTGGCTACTTCAACGTGATTGCCATCGCGATGATCTATCATGTTTGAGCCGATAGAGCCGTCTATAACACCTGTTGCAAGTGAGGTATAAATTTCACTCCAAGCAAGGGATACAGGTGAGGCACCTAAGTTACGTAAGAATTTACCATAAGCACCAGGGGCGCGAATTTTTAAACCTTTAAAATCCGCAACTGAGTTAATTGGCGTTTTAGTAATAATATAAACAGGTGGTTGGATGTACGGTTCTAACCAAGTAAGCCCTTGAGATCCGTATGCTTGAGTTAGTACTTTGCCCCAGCCCTTGTCGTGGAATAACGCTTTTAATTCAGCAGGGTCATTAGTGCCACCAGGAAGTCCTATTTCAACAACACCAGCGGGTAATTCACCTGCATGCATTGATTGAAAAGGTGCGCCCATCGTTACAAGACCTGACTTAACAGCACCTAATAAACCGCTAGTACCGACGCCTTCACCAGAGTAAAGAACTTGTACTTTGATTTTACCATCGGTGGCGGTCTCTATATTTTTCGCTAGGCTTTCATATACTTCACCAAAAGCAGTACCACGACCATAAAGGTTGCTAAAGCGCCAGTTATACTCAGCAGCATATATATCCGCCGCACCAATAGATAGCGATAGTCCAAGGGCGATAACAGAACAATTGAGCTTGTTTTTTATTGATTTTATCATTTTATATACTCGTGAAAATTGAATAGTGTTTGGTGAGAGGATTAGCAGATAATCTTCAATATAGATTTCGATCCCATTATTTATAAATAAGGAGGCCTTTATCGTATCAAACATTTTTGTGCGTTCAATCTATTCATCTCTACTTAAACGTTTGCTTTTTATTACGTATTAAGGTTTTTACTACTATCTTTTCAAAATAATGAGATTACTATGCTTTTTTTCTTAATCATTCACAGAGAAGCTATGCAGTATTTATCATTAGGCCAGATTGGCGATGCAGAAATTAAGCAACTCAAAATATTCAAGACAGTCGTTGAGTGCGGTGGGTTTTCAGCGGCAGAAACCGAGCTAAATATTTGTCGTCCTACGATCAGCAGCCATATAGCTAAATTAGAATCTCGTTTAAATTTAAGGTTGTGTAACCGCGGGCGCGCTGGTTTCTCTATGACTGAGGAGGGTTATGTAGTCTATGATCAAACGAATCAGTTACTTGATCATTTAGAGCTATTTCGAAACACTATTAATAACTTAGGTGAGCACCCTGCTGGGCAATTAAAAATAGCGCTTAGTGATTCATTTAGTAATGATCCGCGTTGTCAGTTGCCTAGTATTTATCGCAGGTTTTGTGCCTTTGCACCTGAAGTGCAGCTCAAAGTTGAAGTAGAACAAATGGCACGTATGGAAAACCAAGTGTTGAACGAAAAGCTAGACCTTGCATTTATTCCATACCATAGACACTTAGCTGGTTTGAACTATTTACATTTGTTTAGTGATGAGCACTATATTTACTGTGCTAAAGAGCATCCATTATTTGCCTTGCAAGATGATGAGATTACAGAGCAAATGATAAACAGTGCTAAGCTGATTCATGCGGGGTTAAAGCCGCACGATAAAATTTCTCATTTATTAAAGGATATGAATTTAGCAGGATATTCTTATCATTACGAAACACGCATAGCGATGGTGATGTCCGGTGAGTTTATTTGTTTTTTACCTAAAGAAATCGCGAGGCCGTATGTCGATTCAGGTGAGTTAAAAGCGATTGTTAGCGACACTAAACATTTTACTTTAGGTGTTGCCCTGATTAGTAAAAAAACAATGCAGCCTAACCGAGCTAAAGACCTATTTTTGAAGGCCATAAAAGAAGTATTTACGCATGCCAATACCAGCGCACCTTATTAGGTGTCATTGATAGAGAAGGTCCAGTAGTAAGGCTAGATATAACTACCTTTGTATAGATAAGAGCATTTAAAAAATTAATCCACTGATAAACGTGTGATAATAGCGCCCTTATTTTCGCGTATCGCGCTATTTTTATTATAAAGGGGAGTATTTACATGCATGATTTGTATTACAAGGGGCGTATTCATACGCGACTTAACCATGTGAATGCTGGCTATAAAACCAATAGGGATGTAAAGCTTGGCACTGCTGAATCTCCTTTGACGTTAACACTGACTAGTGCCAGTCGAAAAGAAGAAATTGAACTGCTCTTAGCAGAGCATCAGCTAGTGGCAAATATTAGCATAGATGAAAGTGGTGAAGAAAATATCACTCAGTTGAGTGTGTTGCTCGATAAGCCAAGCCCTGTTGTTTATGAAAAAACACCAGGACGTAATGATCCTTGTTCATGCGATAGTGGCAAAAAATACAAGAAGTGTTGTGCATAATCTTATATTAATAAAAGCAAAGGCTTATAGCTGCTATAAGCCGTTATTTTTAAGATCTAATGTTCTTTTGTCATCTTCACCAAAGGTTAAAATGCTGGCTGCTAATGCCTTGTCATAATACTCTTTTGCGATAGCCTGCTGTTCTTTAAGTTTGTGGATATTTGCAAGTTTTAAATAGTTAGCAATAGTGCCTTCATTGTTAAGCCTTTGGTATTGTAGTCTTGATTGTTGCATACCATCAAACATGCCTAAATCTTCTTCTTTTAAGTCTACAATAACACCTAATCTGGTGGTCAGCGCTTTTTCAAAATAATTTTGAGCTTGATTTAGTTGCTCGCTTTGCTCGGCAATAATGCCTAATTGATAGTAAGTTTTAGCCAAGCTGAATATGTCGATCTTTTTTAACGATTTTTTAATAGCTAAAGATTTGAGATAATAGTTATTCTCTTCTACGCTATTACCCAGTTGGCGTTGTACTTGTGCTATCTCTTCATATAAATTTGCTAGCTCGATCGTGTTTTTGTTGTTTTCAAGCTCACTGTTCACAAGAGTTTCATAATTCGCTAGCGCTGTCTGGTATTCTCCTTCTTGTAAGGACTTTCTTATGGTTATTTGTTCTTTGCTGTCAGTCGCTTGCTGTATAACTTCTGGTGCAAACATATTGATTAATAGGGCAGACATTATTAAAGAAATTACGGCGTAAAATATGATGTTTGATTGACGGTTTGTCATTTAAATCCTACTTCTTATTATATTGATTATTTTGTTGGGCTATCATACATTATTTTTATTATTTTCACTTTAGGAAGATGCAAACAAGCCGCCAATTTTTTATTTGTGATGATAAAGGGCTAAACCTGCGAAGAAAGGCACAGCTAATGGCAACTTCGAACTCACTTTTCATCAAGGGCCGCCTAGATATTAGCTGTTTTTGAGGCTCTAGATTAAAACTAAAGTGATGACGTCTAGCTTAACCTCAAAGTAATGGTAAAATTTGCATATACGCATTACACTATAGTCATTAGAAACATACCACACTACAGTGGCCTCCATTTCAGTAGGATCCCAATGAAAAAAACGTTTAAGTTAGAGCACCCTAAAATAGCAGCCCCGCGTCTTGTCGATTCAATAAAAAGCGACATCAGAAAATACCTTAAAAGAGAGCGTAGAAAAACGTTACCTGCCGATGCGACTTTTTGGGATTTTGATTGCAAAATTGGTGAATCTGAAGACAGTGCTGTCGATGTCCATTTATCGGCTTTAATTAAGCATGTTGATAAATTAGTGGCAAAAAATATGACCACTATTTATGTTGAAATTATGGCAAAAGCTGTGACGGCATCACCATCTGAAAACTTTTAAACAGTAGTATGTTGATCAGTGTATTATATATACTGATCAATGATTTCCTATTTAATTGCCATTAATTTAAGTCAGTGTTTAGCACTGCTTTTAATGTCAAATTCAGCAGCTATAGCTGCGTTTTTATCACCCTTCTTGCTAATTTACAGCCCTCTTAAAAAACTAATAAATAACATTACTTGTGAAGTAATAGCTTTGGCTGTTTATGTTGTGCATCTTGCATATAACTTATAAAGCACTGTCCCAGCTTGTTTAAATTGATTAATGGCTTTTAATTATATTACTATTTAGTAAATCTCGATCTTGTTTTATATATTCTTATATTTGGTTAACAGAGGATGTTGTTATTTCTAAGTTAATGGAGTTGCTCGATATTCTTGTGACATTTATTGTGCTTGATAAAACTTACTGGCTGGTTGTTAGTGTCATTATGTTTTGTTGCATTATGGGTCTTTATTTTTACTCGCGAAAATTTACTTGGAAAAAATATGTCAATAGATTCGTGGTTTTTTCGGTTCTTATATTATTGATCGAGTTAAGTATTGAAGCCTATATTAATCATCGCTATCAGCAAGATGAGCGCGTGCACACATTACAGCGATTGATTGTGACGCGAGCAAAATTAGAATCAATCCTTAATAATAACTTGTCGTTATTAAGAGGGATGAGTATCGCCATTTCTGGAAACCCCAATCTCAGCTCTCAACTCTTCAACCTCTATGCTAAAGAGGCGTTACGAAACGATTCTTTACTGCTTAATATTGCTGGCGCACCCGATCTGGTGATTAAATATATATATCCACTTAAAGGAAGTGAAAAGGCATTAGGTCTTGATTACAACAAAAATGCAGAACAAAGTAAGGAAGTTTTGCAATTAAAACGATCCAGAGGATTCATCATAGCCGGCCCTGTTAATTTAGTGCAAGGAGGGCGTGCTTTAATTGGTCGTACATCAGTTTATTATTATGATGATAGCTTAAAGAGAGAAGTGTTCTGGGGAATACTATCAGCACCTATGCGCATCAATGACGTCATTGATGCGGTGAATGGGGTTAGTTCCCAGCATGAGCCGGCAATCGCTTTACGTAAGGAGGCGGGTGCAGCGTTAATTTACGGTCAAGATGCAACATTTGAAGGAGACCCTGTTATTGTTCGCTTTGAAGTGGCAGGTGATGTATGGGAATTAGCTTCACAGGCAAAAAACACACCGCTTGCTTTATTACAGGCGCTTTCAATACTGCGAATTGCGTTTTTTGTATTTTGTTTACTGTTATTGACTCTATTTATCATTCGAGTGTTACAAGCAATAGAGCGCACCAAATTTATTGACTTGTTAACCTATAGAGAAAATATATTAGAGCGCGTTGGTAGTATTGCTAATGTTGGCGGTTGGGAATACTGCGTTAACAAAGGATTTCTTTTTTGGTCTAATGAAATATATGAGATATTTGGTATAGATAAAAAACAAGGAATGTTAAGCCTTGAAGAGTTGAAAGCTTTTTGTGCTGAAAAAGATCTACAAATATTAAATGAAAAATTCACAGAGCTACTTCGCTCTTCAGTCCCTTTTGAATTTGAGTTGGCCATTACACTGCCCTCGCAGCAACAAAAGTGGGTCCATATTCTGGCTGAAAAAACACAGCTTGATGATAAAAAAATCAGTATACAAGGTGTTATTCAGAATATTACTGAGCGAAAAAATGCCGCTCAAATAATTGTTGAACAGGCAAGCTTTGACTCCCTCACTAAGCTGGCTAACAGAAATTTGTTTGACGATAGGTTAAAGCTAGCTGTTGTCGATGCAAAAAGAAGGAATGAGTGTTTTGCGTTGCTCTATATCGATTTAGACAGGTTTAAAATAGTGAATGATTCACTAGGACACGCAGCAGGAGATAAGTTATTGGTGGCATGCGCCGAGCGTTTTTCTAGCTGCATACGTGAAACAGATCTATTATCTAGACGCAGTGGTGATGAGTTTACGCTGATTATTTACAACTTAAGCCCGTCAAAAAATATTGAGCTAGTGGTACAAAATATACTGCAGCAAGTAAATATACCGATAGATGTTGATGATAACCAAGTGAGTATAGGGGCGAGTATCGGCATAACACTTTTCCCTGATGATGGAGTAAGTGCTGAGCAGTTATTAAAAAATGCCGATAGGGCAATGTATTCAGCAAAAGCGAAAGGCCGTAATACATTCGCATACTTTACAACTGAGATGCAAGTAGAGTCAGATAGACGTTTGCAGTTACATATTGATATGACAGAAGCCATTGAAAGTGGCGAGATGAAAGTGCATTATCAGCCTATTTTTGATATGCACTCAGGTTTGATTAGTGATTGTGAAGCTCTTATTCGCTGGACACACCCTGAGCTTGGCTACATACCGGCTCAAGAGTTAGTTGATTTAGCTGAAGATGTCGGTTTAATCTCAGATTTAGGTCAGTTCGTAATGACTCAGGCGATTGCTGATATGGTGGAGATTAATAAAACCTACAATCTTGATATTGGCTTAGCGCTTAATAAATCTTATCGTGAATTTTTATCTTCAACGGTCTCCTCACCTAGCTGGGTGGCGCAACTGAAGACGCTCTGCAGCAAAATACGGGTGACAATTGAAATTACTGAGTCGTTATTAGTCGATGATAATAGTATTTATGATATTTTACAGGAGCTGCGCAGTGAAGGCGTTAAATTAGCAATAGATGATTTTGGCACAGGTTATTCATCACTGAGTTATTTAAGGCGTTTCCCCGTTGATCAGCTAAAAATAGATCGATCGTTTATTAATAACATTGCCGATGATGAAGAAGGGTTGGCAATGGTTGAAATTATTTTGGCAATGGCTAAAAACCTGCATTTAGACGTAGTCGCTGAAGGGGTAGAAACAAGACAACAATTGGAGCTACTGAAGTCTCGTCAATGTGGCTTTAGCCAGGGGTTTTATATGGCGAAACCGATGAGTAAAAGTGACTTTGAACAGTGGTTGCAAACTGATCATCAGTTTTAATATTTGAGGCGCTAGCTAATGATTTTTAATTGCAACACTGAGCGGCATCATCGGTGTTTGTTGTTGTTCTTTTTCTAATAAGGAAATCAAATGATCAGAGCCGGCAATGTTTGGCTTTAAATGTAGAGTTAATTGTGAGCCTTGCCAGCTCAGATCAGCAAGTGCGGCTAGCACTAGTTGCTCTTTGGTTAGTATGATTGCCACTCTCAATAGCTGTATTAATTTGATAACCATACTCGCGTTTGACATCGCTGATATTTCAGTTAAATCAATTTTACCACGATGAAGGCCCACTAACAGGCTGAGCGTATGCTGTTGCTGTTTGCAAAAACCGGTCATATCTGAATTTTCTACAATATACTGAGAGTGTTGCTGTCTTTTTTTTCTGTTTATATTAATGCCTATTTCATGTAGGTGGGCAGCCCAGCGTAACAGGTCCATAGCATCGTTATCGAGCGCTTGCTGATGCTGTGTTAGCAGGTGGTTACAGTATTCTAGCTGCTCAATTAATTGTTTGTTAAAGCTTGGATTACAGACATGCAAATGACATAGGTGATCAATAGTTCGCTGCTGGATATTGGTACTAGGCCTTGAGCTGCTAAGGCCATAGAGAACTCCCTCACGCAGCGCCGCTGAACAATATGACATGTTAGGGATGCAGAGCATTTCAAAACAGCTAATCAAGATAGCTAGTGCCGGTGCTAAAAGTGGACGTCTGTGCTCATCAATGTTTTTTAGGGAAAAGTTATCGCAGTGCTGCCATGCAATCAACTGCTGTTTTAATTGCTTCAACCTTCTATAGGTAATAGTGTCTTCTTGGTACAGCTCTTTAATAATAGCGGTTATTGCTTTAATTGAACCGCTAGTACCAAAGGCTGTGCGCCAACTGAGTAAACGAAAATGATCAGCAATGGGCAGTAGTTGTTTTCTGGCGAAAGCTTGGGCTTCATCAAATAACTGAGTTGAAACGTGGCCCTCGCTAAAAAATTGATTAGCAATTAAACTTGAGCCTAAGGGGATGCTATGTGCAAGGTTAGGCTTAAAGTTCTCTCCGATAACTAGTTCAGTGCTAGCGCCACCTATATCGATGACTAAGGCTTTTCCTGAAACGGGCTCAGTGTGCACAACACCTTGAAAAATAAGTTCTGCTTCATTAGTACCGCTAATAACCTCAATAGGGTAGGGGAACACTAGCCTAGCAGCTTTGATAAAAGCCTCGCCATTGAGTGCACACCGCAATGTTTGCGTTGCGACCACTCTTACAGATGCCTTTTCAAATGTGGCAAAGCTTTTTTTAAATTGCGCTAGGCAATCGATAGCGATATCAATGGCCTCTTGGCTCAGTACATTATCTGCATCTAAGCCTCTGGCTAAAAAAATTTTTTGTTTTTGGCTGTGTATTATTTTGATACAACCTGCCTGTTCAATAGCAATCACTAAATGAAAACTGTTAGATCCTAAATCGACTGCTATTAAATGCTTGGCAGGTATCATCTTAGGGCCTCTAATTCGCTATGCTTCCACATGATTTCATCATATTCTGGCTCATCGTCGATATCATCTATCGCGCTTATTTTGACACTGTGCTGAACCGCTTGTTGTTTGTCTTTTAAGTATTCGTAAATAGCAACTTGAGATCGAACCTTTGGCAGCTCGTCTTGTTGATAAGGGTTACTTTGATCAGTATCTAGAATTCTTGCTTTGGTGTTATCGCTTAATTGGATGTTAATGATATCAATAATTGTTGATTTTACTTCAGCATCGTAAATCGGGCAGCCTACTTCTACGCGTTGGTCTAGGTTGCGTGTCATCCAATCAGCTGATGAAATAAAAACCTTGGGTTGCCCTTGGTTCTCAAATATAGCGACCCTGGGATGTTCTAGATAGCGATCAACAATACTAATGACTTTGATATTCTCACTCATGCCTTCTATTTGCGTTAATAGCGAGCACATGCCACGAACGATTAATTGTATTTTAACGCCGGCATTACTCGCTTTGTAAAGCTTTTCTATTAACAGCGTATCTACTAAGTTATTCACTTTTAATGTAATGCCATTAGCAAGACCATTTTTAGCCGCTTGGATTTCTTCTTCGATTAAGCGGCCAATAGATAGCCTAGAGTTTACTGGTGACACGATAAGATGATTAAATTCAAACTTTAAATAAGGTCGTTTTAAAAATTCAAACACTTGCGATACTTCACTCGTTATTTTTTTATCGCAAGTAAATAGGCTAAAATCGGTATATATCTTGGCATTTTTCTCATGGAAATTACCCGTGCCTATATGCGCAAATGATTTAGAGCGACCATTTAGAGTACGGGTGATTAAGCATATTTTAGAATGCACTTTTAAGTTTTGTACACCGTATGTCACACTCGCCCCCGCTGAGGTTAGCGTCTCTGCCCACTCCATATTTGCCTGTTCATCAAAGCGTGCACGCAGCTCTACATTAACTTCTACCTCCTTACCGTTTTTGACCGCTTCAATAAGCGCAGAAATAATGCGAGATTTTTTAGCGACACGATACAGACATATCTGAATTTTGCTTACTTTAGGGTCATACGCGGATTGTCGTAATAGTTCAGTAAAATGAGAAAACTTGTGATAAGGATAATACAATAAAATATCGCGTTGCTCTATTGCATCAAAAGCATTCTCGAAATCAGAGAAATACTGCTGCTCAAAAGGAGGCAGTTTTTCAAATTCTAATGATTTATTACCAACATTAGGGAATTGAATAAAGTCTTTAAAACTATGGTAGCGCCCCCCCGAGATCAAACCTTGATTGCTATTTATACCTAGGTAGCTTTTTAGTGTGTCGAGCATCGCTTGCGGCATTTTCTTATCGTAGACTAAGCGGACAGGCTCTGCATTTAAGCGCTTTTTTAAGCCGCTAGATAGCTGCTCTAATAAACTCTGGTTAATTTCATTGGTGAGTTCAAGTTCAGCATCACGTGTTAGTTTCATGGAATAGGCATTGATATGGTCAAACTCAAAAAAACCAGCAAAAATTTGCGCTAAACTATGGCGGATAATATTATCTAATAATATGACCTTTTTAGTCTCGCTATCTTTTTCTATCGGCAGCTGTACAAAGCGTGGCACATTAGTACTCGGTACTTCAATAAAGGCGTATTGCTGCTCGCTTTCATTGCGCATTGCTACCATTAAGTAAGTACTGTCATCATTGATGTGGTCTGCTAAACGCAGGTTATCCGTCAGTACTAGTGGGAAAATATGTCTTCTTAATTTGTCTTTATAATATTGATCAAGCCAGTCTTTGTGGAAATCTGATAACTGAGTTTCGTTGATTAACTCAATGCCGTTTTCATTTAAACGCTCTAATAAATCGTTATAGGTTTCATCAAATAACGATTGTAGATCAATGACTTTTTGTTGTATCTCATCGAATAAACTTAGAGCGGTATTTTTATCGTGTTTGTTGATGCTCAAAATAACCTTGCGCTTAATGTTCGCCACTCTGACACGATAAAATTCATCCATATTACTCGAATAAATCCCTAAGAATCTAAATCTCTCTGTTAATGGAACATTATCATCTAATGCCTCTTGTAGCACACGATGATTGAATGAAAGCCAGCTGAGTTCTCTCTCTAAAAAGCGATTTTGATTCATATTTGACCTATCAATATTTCATTAAATGATGTCACAGCGACGAAAGGGCGAATGTTATTGATCATCTAGATACTAATACCTGTAAGCAGCGAAGAAGCTTCAGTTATGGTAATCATAATAGAGGTTTGATATTTCATTTTTATGGCATTTTTATGGCATGACTGTGACATGGTCAGGGGATAGCGATGATGTCGTTAAAACACCTTGATAAAGAGGGAGTTACTCTTTTACATAATGAGCACACATATAAGCAGCTGTGTAGATATGATTACGTTATTGAACGTTATCTAATCGATAAGCACTTAGCGGTTTAGGCATAGCGTGAAAGAAGCCTTGCTGCAGATAAAGGCCTGCGCATAACAGTTGTTGGGCGAGCTCTTGGGTTTCAACCCCTTCGATTAAGGTCTCTATATTAAGCGAGTTTAGCAGCTGGTGGATGTGAGTAATAGTGGTTGTGTGCTCCATAAAACGCTGGGTAAACAGTTTATCTATTTTTACGACACTGGCCGGTATTTGATGTAAATATGCCAGTGAAGAATAACCGGTACCGAAGTCATCGATAGATATACTAATGCCTAAATTTCGTATTTTATCGACATTGGTATTTGCTGCGTTTATATCTTCAATTAGGCTGCTTTCAGTCAATTCAATCACTAGGTCTGAGCTTGTTAGCTTGTACAGTGCTAAGGTCTTCATTAAGTTATCGGCTAAGCTCGGCTCTGAAAAATGAATGCCTGAAATATTAATCGCGATAGTCGCTGTACTTGATGTTAATTTTCTAAGCTCAGCAAGATCTTTAATTGCTTGGTTAATAACCCAATTCTCAATATCAATAAGTACGCCAATGCGCTCAGCTACCGCCATCATTTCCTCTGGCGGGATAGCCCCCATGATACTGTTTTCCCAGCGTATCAAGGCTTCAAAAGAATAAATCTCGTTGCTTCGCATGTCCATTATCGGCTGGTAGTACAAGGTTAACTCTTGGTTTTCTATTGCTAAATACAAGTGCTTTGCAATTAAGCTTTTTCTGTGTATGTTGTTTTCCATCCCTTTTTCGTAATAAACCTCACGTTTTTTGCCTAGAGACTTCGCCATATACATAGCGGCATCTGCTCGTATAAGTAGTTTACTTATATCAGCCCCATCCGATGGGTAAAGAGCACAACCAATACTTGCAAATACTTGAATAGGGTTCATTTCACCATCAAAATAGGGCTGGTTTATTAAGCCTATCAGTTTATCAGCGATATCTGTTTGCTCATGTAAAGCGGCCGTTTTTTTGACAATAAGAATAAATTCATCACCACCAAATCGACAAACGGCAGCGTCATCATGAAAATTATTGAGTAAACGTTTTGATAGAGTTTTTAGTACATGGTCTCCTGTTGCATGGCCCATGGAATCATTAATCATTTTAAAGTTGTCTAGGTCTAAATAGAAAATAAAGAGCTCGTTGCCATCGCACATATGTGCAGCGAGTGCCTCATTTAAACCTCGTCTATTAAGTAAGCCGGTTAACGGATCCGTACTGGCTTTCATTGATAAGCGAACTTCTTCAAGCTTGCGCTCATTTATATCAAACTGTTGTACCAATATTTGATGGCCACCGCTCTGCTCAATCGACACCGTTGCCTGGGCGCTAAACCATAATTGACCTTGTCTAGTGGCCAGTAAAATATCCTCGCTATATATCGGGTTTGGTGTGGTTATTAGTGCTATAAAACTATCAATGTTAGCTGCTAATGGGAATAACTGTGCTAACGATGTGATAACGCCTCCTAATTTGTCTTTAAAGGGAGGGTTGCTGCTGATTAGCTGTCCTGTTAAATCATAAGTAGATAACATTAATGTGGAGTGTTTAAGGGAGTTATGGGTGACTAATTCCGCTAGGGTCGCTTCACATAAAATGCCAATGCGATTATCACTAAAAGCATAGCCAGACATTTGGCAAAATGTTTCTTTTAATATGTCGTTAGGTGAAAATTGCCAAAAATTAGAGATTTTTTTACCTAATTTGAACGTCTCTCTGTAATCTAAAAGTGTTTTTTGCACCGCATCAGAGGTAATAGGCTTAAAATCTCTGCTCACCAATTCCGTCAGTGTGGTTGATTCCCAGAGATCTAAGGCGGCTTGATTTGCCCAGTGTATGCAATAATTATCAATATCATATACCCAGACTGCCGTTGTCAAATTATTACAAATAACACTCATATAGCGACCATTTAATTTATCATCATCATTTCATTATAGACTAAAAAAATACCGATAAAGAGAAGCTCAATAGTGCCCTAATAAAAGTGGGGGGTAAAAACGTATTCGATCATAAATTTAGATAACAAATTGTTCGCGAGTAAGCGTGTTGATAGTAAAATTGCTGTAATGTTTTCTGCAAAAAACGGCTAGCTGATGATGCTGCAGTTCTTTCTCAAATAACGTTGCGTTTATGTTGTTATCGCACAATGAATGATAGTCTATTGCTTGCAGTGATATATGCTGCTGTTGTGATGGGGGTACAGATTTGAAATAAGCTTCTTTTGCACACCACAAACGATAAAAGTAGTTGAGAGCGGTTGATTTTAAAGACATTAGATTTTTTAATTCATTAGCCGACATAAAAAATTCAGCTGCACCAATAATATCTGTTCTATGTAAGTGCTGCTCTACATCAATACCAATAGGGTTATTGGAAATAGCAAAATAAATTAATCCCTTACTATGACTCAAACTGTAATAATAACCTTTAGGTAGTGGCGAAATCATAGGTAGGGCATGAGGCTTTTCGATAAACAGTAATGTGTTGCTAGCGATATTGAAATATGAAGAGCAAGCCGTTCTCATTAATGCTCTGCTCATTAAATACTCTTGTTTTTTACGTTTGCGTTTAATGCGATGAAAGCGTGTTAATTCACTAGCAGATAAAAAGCCCTGCTCAAGTTCATCGTTAAGCTGAACTTGAGTACACCATAATTGTAAACTGTCTTTATTTTCAGTGATCAATGTTAAATACTATAGCGGGAAAGTATTATATTTTTGCGACGTCAGCATTGAGTGCAACACCTGTAATCATAGCGCCTGCATGGCATTCAAATTTAGTAGTGCTGGTATATTTCTGCTTTTTATAATAGCTAGAAATATTGATGACAGCGTTGCCTCCTTCTTTAACAGCGCGGTTTTGCATGGATAGTAGCGCTGAGAGTAGTGCCCACTGACAAGCCTGTAAATCTGATTTGTTAAAAGAATTTGTTTTTTTATTGGAAGTAAAGTTACCTAACCTCTTCTTTACTCGTACTTTTTTGTTAGCGAAAAACAGCTTGATTTTAGGGTCGAGTTTTTGTTTGAAAGCTTCGCTTTGAAGGGCGTCTTGTATTGAAAAATAATGTTGGGTATCTCGGCTTGAAGCTATTTGAGAAAAAAGAAGTAAGTTTAGAGTCAGGCAGGTTGCTATCCATTTCATGATGCTGTCCTTGAATTATTAAAGATATCTGATCATGATAATTGATCATAAAGCACTGAACAATAGAATATTTTCTTGCTACTTAAAAAAAGCGTCGGTAAAATTAATATGCTTTGTAATATAGTGCTACTGAAGGTATTTCTTAATACCAAGTATTGTCTATAAATGGATTTAAAGATAACGTGTCAAATTATCATTATGTCTAAGGTTTAGTTTCTTCAATGAAAAGGACGTAAGGTGCTAGAGTTAAAAATAGAATCATGGATGGCAATTGCCCCAGGGCTTAGCACAAACGAGCAATGGCGGGATTGGTGTTTGAACCCCACGCCTTTACCTGACTCTAAAATCTCTGCTGATTTATCCTCAATTACACCCATTTTAAGACGCCGTTTTAGTGAGTTAGGTAAAACTGCGTTGTCCAGCATATTACCGTTAATGCAAGAGGGTGAAAAAATTCCTTCGGTTTTTGCCTCACGCCATGGTGATACCAAACTGACGCTTTCACTGCTAGAAACAATTGCTCTAGAACAAGATGTATCGCCTACTAAATTTAGTTTAGCGGTACATAATGCTGTTAGCGGTTTGTTTTCTATCGCCCGCAATGACACATCAGCGATGACATCGATTGCCGCTAAAGAAGGCTTGTTTATCCAAGCACTGTTAGAGTCAGCGGGACAATTGTTGGATTATGAGCGGGTTCTGTGTGTGATACATGATGTTCCCTTGCCTGTTGAGTATCGCAAGTATATGACCACACCGGCTCATCCTTATGCTATTGCCATTATTTTGAATCGCTCTAAAGGTTTAACAATACAGTTAGACTCCAGTGATTGCGCGTTTGTAGACGATCAGCCGATAGCGGCTGATTACGGTCAAGAATTTGAGTTCATAGGTTTACTAGCAGGGGCTTGGCAAAGTATGCAGTGTCGTGTGAATAATAGGCATTGGCGAGTAAGCTTGGCACAGTGATGATTGATTTTAATCGTGTTTGGCGCTGGTTTGGTACTGCATTTAGTTTTTTCTTATTTGGCTTAGGTGGCTTGCTACTAACGTGCTTGGTCTTTCCGTTACTTGCCATTTACCCTATGAAAGAAAAAGGTGTGAAGCAGCAGCGAATGCAAAAGACAGTACAGCTCTGCTTTCGTTTGTTTATAAAATGTATGAGTAGTTTAGGTGTTCTTAGCTATGAAATTATCGATGCCGATAAGTTAAAAGATGCCAAACTAATTCTTGCTAATCACCCATCGTTATTAGATGTCGTTTTTTTAATATCTTTAGTGCCTAACGCCTGCTGTGTTGTGAAGGGTAGGCTGACTAAGAATATATTTTTACGCGGGCCTATAAAAGCGGCTGGTTATATTATTAATAGCGATAGTAATACGTTAATTGCCGCCTCAAAAGAGTCGATGAGTTTAGGTAACGCTTTAATAATTTTTCCAGAGGGGACACGCACCACTGCCGACAGTGACTTAGTGTTTAAGCGCGGCGCTGCAAATATCGCGATAAGATGCGAAGCACCGGTGACTCCAGTTGTGATAAAGTGTACGCCGACTACTTTAACAAAGAATGATCGCTGGTATCAGGTGCCTAATAAAAAGGTACACTTTAGGATACAAGTGAATGAGCAGCTACCCATAGATTACTTATCAGCAGATATCGCAGTATCCAAAAAGGTAAGGCAGTTTAATAGCGATTTAAAAAAATATTATACTAAGGAATTATTAAAACATGAGCAGTAGGCATATCGAAGTAAAGCAGATGATTATTGATGCCCTTGAGCTAGAGGATGTTGAAATAGACGAAATCGTTGATGGTGATCCGCTATTTATCGATGGCTTAGGTTTGGATTCTATTGATGCTTTAGAGTTAGGGTTGGCACTACAAAAACGTTACGGTATTAAGTTGAAATCAGATTCTGAGCAAACAAAAGCTCACTTTCGCAGCGTTGATAGCTTAGTTGCACTAATAGAATCTCATCAATAGTAGAGTTAATTATGAAAAATGAACAAGAAATATTTAATAGAGTCGCCGCTATTTTAGAAGAGTTATTTGAGATAGATCGCGCTGATATTAAATTAGAGTCGGATTTATATGAAGATTTAGATATCGATAGTATTGATGCGGTTGACCTAGTGGTCGAATTAAAAAAAGTGACAGGTAAAAAAATTAAACCCGAAGATTTTAAAGCGGTGAGATCTGTTAATGATGTCGTAGTACAAGTTAACAAGCTATTAAACGAAGACTAATGTCGAAGATTCTTAAAGTAATCGCGATTGTTTTGACCTTGCTCTATCCCGCATTAATTTATGTTGGCTTAGATGTGTTAGATCACCGACTTTTACTATTGTTCATGTTTGCTCTGCTGTTATTAAGATGGGCTGTGTTGAAAACAACCACAGGATTTAAGCAGGTTGAAACCAAGCTGATAATAGCTAGCGCTGTCTTATTATTAGTGATTGTTTTTGTTAAAGGACACAGCTTTGGTCTAAAGTTTTATCCTGTATTAGTCAATCTTGCAATGTTGGTGTTGTTTGCAGGTAGTTTTCTTAGCGAGCAGACTATTGTTGAGCGATTAGCGAGATTAAAAGACAAAAACTTAACAAGTAATGCCATTGCTTATATTCGTAAAGTCACCCTTTGCTGGTGCATATTTTTTGTTGTTAATGGCAGTATCGCCTTTTATACCGCAGTGCACGCCAGTGATGAAATATGGGCGATTTACAACGGCTTTTTATCTTATGTGTTCATGGCAGCGCTAGCTGCTATTGAGTGGTTAGTACGCCAGCGTGTACAGGCAAAAGATAAACAGCGAAGTGAGATCAATGACTAGAATATCCCAATGGTTAACACTATTACCTGAGACTGTCATTGCATCGAGCTTAGATAATCAGATAACAACGGCTCAGTTTCGCCTTGATGTGCAGCGTTTAGCAGCTTGTATAACTGAGCAGAAAGGTGATAAGTGGGCTGTGTATTACCTTGATAGCTATAAGTTTTTAGTGGCACTGTGTGCATTGTGGCAATTAGGTAAGACAGCGTGTATTGCCGCGAATGATAGCCCTAGTACGATTGAGCAATTAGGGTTGAGTGTCGCTGGTTTTATTGGTGATTTTAGCACAGTAGAGACTCTTGATGAGCACCGCTTTAGCGATAAACATGTTGCTCTAACGGACACAGCGCTTGATTTTGTGGCCCTACAAATCTATACCTCTGGTTCGACAGGGCAGCCAACGGCGATTACTAAAACGATTAGCCAGCTAGAACTTGAGGTGGCAACACTTGAGTTGCAGTGGCCGACATTAGTATCGTGTACTGTATTAGCCACTGTCTCTCATCAACATTTATATGGCATGGTCTTTAAATTATTTTGGCCAGTTAGTTGTCATCAGAGTTTTGTGAGTAAAACATGCCACTATATTGAAGATATTGTCTATCAAGCGAGTTTCTTTAAAACAATCTGTTTGATCGCAAGCCCATCACATTTGGGACGCATGCATATGTTTAGCGATTGCTCCTCATTACAGGGAAAGTGTCAATTTGTGGTATCTTCAGCTGCACCTTTAAGCCTTGAAGATAGCCAATCTGTCAGTCGATTATTGGCAGCACCGGTTCGTGAAATTTATGGAAGCTCTGAGACAGGGGCAATTGCCTGGCGTATACAAAGCGTAGACCATCAAAAAATGGTAAGTGGCGAGAGTGTTGAGATCGAGCAGTTATGGCAAGCTCTTCCACAGGTTACATTATCATTAACTCATCAAGGTACGTTACAATGTAAAGCTGGATATGTTGAACCTGCTAGCGGTTTTGAATTGTCCGATAGGGCAGAGTTTGTCGGCTGTGGATTTAAGCTGTTAGGCCGTTTGGACAGCACGGTTAAAATTGAGGGTAAGCGTGTATCATTAAGGGCGATAGAACACGCATTGTTAGCTCATCCTTGGGTGAAGAACGCTCGTGTCATTGTGCGCTATGCCAAGCGAGTAGAGAGTAGTGCAGTAATTGAATTGAGCTTGCTAGGTTGCAATCAATATAATGCTTTGGGCAGAAAACAAGTCATACAAACACTATTGTCTTGTTTGACAGCGAGTTTTGAAAAAATAGTACAGCCTCGCAAATGGCGATTCTTTACTTATTTTCCTTATAATGCCCAGGGAAAGTTACCTTTGAGTACCTTAGAAGCGCTTTTTGAAAATCCTGTGCCTGAACAAGAGCTAACAAGTGATATGTCTGATAAGCAATTAAATGCAAAACAAGTTGAGCTGCCGATAATTGAGCGACACTTTGATAAAGAAGGCACTAGTGTGTGGTCATTTTGCTTACCACATGATCTGCTTTATTTTGATGGGCACTTTGCTGATAATCCAATTTTGCCAGGTGTGGTACAAGTACATTGGGCGCAATTATATGCTCGCCAAAAATGGACGATTAATGGTCATTTTAGCCATCTAGAAAAGGTGAAATACCAAAAGGTATTAATGCCAAATATGCAAGTTGATCTGTTACTAAGTATGGATCAAGTAAAAAACAAGTTACATTTTAGCTATGTTTCAGCACAAGGAATTCACTCAAGTGGCTATATCTGCTTTAAAAGCTAAAGATGGTTTTAAACCTGTTATCTTAATTCCAGTTTACAATCATCAAGATGCGATCAGCAGTACGCTCGAAAGAGTGTTGGCATATAACACGCCAATAGTGTTAGTCGATGATGGCTCAAACGATGAATGCAAAACAGTATTGATAGCGCTTAGTAAAAAGTATGCAGATAATGTACATCTGACTCACTTGGCGATAAATAGTGGTAAGGGAGCAGCTGTTAAAAAAGGCTTTAATGTCGCTTATGAGCTCGGCTATAGCCACGCTTTGCAAATTGATGCAGACGGGCAGCACGATGCAACAAGTATCCCGTTGTTTTTAAAAAAGGCAGAACAATACCAGCAAGCTATCATTAGTGGCTACCCTGAGTACGATCAAAGTGTTCCGGCACTGCGTTTTTACGCACGCTATTTAACTCATATTTGGGTCTGGATCAATACCTTGTCATTGACCATTAAGGACTCTATGTGTGGTTTTAGAGTGTACCCATTGGCATTAATTACTGAACTAATAAACACAGAGCAATGTGGCGATAGAATGAATTTTGATACTGAAATATTAGTGCGATGGTTGTGGCGAGATTTGGCGATTATTAATTTAGCGACCAAAGTACACTATCCTGAGAATGGCGTTTCTCATTTTATGGTTTGGCGCGATAATGCACTGATTTCATGGATGCATACCCGATTATTCTTTGGCATGTTAAAGCGGCTGCCTGTGCTGATTGCGCGTAAAATACATGTTAAATAAAATGAGCCATTGGTCGCGAAAATCCGAAGCAGGTACTGTGCTGGGTATGCGTATATTATTACTGGTTCATCGGTTTTTTGGTCGCTCCGTTTTTAAAGTATTGCTATTACCGGTCATTGCCTATTTCTATTGTAGTCAAAAAAAGGCGCGCCAAGCATCATCGCAATACCTAACACGAGTCACTCC
This sequence comes from Gammaproteobacteria bacterium AS21, assembly GCA_038900335.1. Lineage (GTDB taxonomy): Bacteria > Pseudomonadota > Gammaproteobacteria > Pseudomonadales > Balneatricaceae > Rs1. Next base: position 78,752 of record JBBMRB010000005.1, read on the forward strand.
TTTTTTAGATGAGCGTACAGCAAATAAGCTCAGCAGTTTTAAGCATTTTTTAAATTTTGGTGATGTACTGTTAGATAAATTATTAGTCTGGATGGGGGAGATCTCTGCCGCTGATGTGGTGTTTGAAACGCCTAAAATTGTCGAACAAGTAGACAATGCTAAGGAGGGGGGAATTATTATTGTCTCCCATTTAGGTAATACTGAAATATGTAGTGCATTAGCTCATAGATTACCAAACATGAGATTAACACTATTGGTTTATACGCAGCATGCCAAAAAATTTAATAGTTTAATGAAAAAATTTAGCAATAGCGACAGCGTCGAATTGATGCAGGTCACTGATATTAGTCCAGCGACTGCAATGACATTAGCTGAGCGTATTGATAATGGTGAGTTTATTGTTATTGCCGGTGATAGAACACCTGTTTCAGCTGGCTCTCGCACTTCCAATGTAACATTTTTAGGCGCTTGTGCACCGTTGCCACAAGGTGCATTCATTTTGGCATCTCTACTCAAATGTCCGGTGTTTTTATTGTTCTGTCTCAAGCAAGATAAGCAATATCATATTTATTTCGAGCAGTTTTCACGGCGTATAAAACTGCCGCGAAAGGAGCGAATTGCTGCGTTAGATGAGGTTGTTCAGCTGTATGCTGAACGCTTGCAGTACTATTGCCTGAAAGCGCCTTTACAATGGTTTAATTTTTATCCTTTTTGGCGTGAATCAAATGATGAAAGCAAAAAGTGATCATTTTATTACATAACTAGGAAGGTATTATGGATGTTGTCGCTAGTGTCGAATTAGAAGTGCCTTTTCACGATGTAGATATGATGAATATTTGTTGGCATGGTCACTATATTAAATATTTTGAAATAGCGCGTTGCGCAGTACTAGACAAAATTGATTATAACTACATTCAGATGAGTGAATCTGGTTATGTTTGGCCAGTGATCGATATTCGGGTGCGCTACGCTCAGCCATTGCGCTTTGGTCAGAGGTTTAAAGTGACTGCTAAGATAGTTGAATGGGAAAACCGTTTGAAAATTGACTATTTGATTACAGACCTGGCGAGTAATAAAAGATTAACTAAAGGTTATAGCGTACAGGTTGCTGTGGCTGTTGAATCACAGGAAATGCAATTTGCATCACCTGAGATATTAATGACTAAATTAGGTGTGACAGAGATTTAGATGATGAAACCCATACTAAAAAGCATCGCTATGCTAGTTGTAGTATTGTTCTCAAATTCGGTATTTGCTGAGCTAACTTATCAACAGCTACAAGATATTAGTGCATCGCCAGAGCGTATTGAGGGAAGCTTTGAGCAACGTAAGTATTTGGCTGAAATTGGCGTTAGCCTAGACTCATCTGGTGTATTTTCGTATCAGCGCAGTGAAAAAATAGTGTGGAAAACATTAGAGCCTGTTGAAAACGAAATGCAGATGACTCCAACCACTATTATTAACAGCCAGCAAGGGCGGGAAGTCGCCCGTTTAGATAGTCATGATAATCCTGCAATTGCTGTTTTTAGTGATATATTTTTTTCGATATTAACAGCGCAGTGGCCAAAGCTTGCAGAGCATTTTAAATTGCAAGGCAAACTAGATAAGCAGCAGTGGAGTGCTCAATTAGTCCCTATTGATAGCAGTATCAAAAAAATGATTAGCCTTGTTGAATTACACGGCGATAAGTTACTTCGCAGTATTGTATTACATGAAGCACAGGGCGATAAAACGAGTATTATATTCGAGTACTCCACTCGGTGAATATGGTAAAAACATTGGATAGAGTGGCCAATTTTTTCGTTAATAAAAGTAGACAATTAGCGGTACTTTGGCTGATATTTGTAGTGCTCTTTGTCGCTTTTGCCCTGCGTTCTGGCGTCAATTTTGATTCCAGTATTATCGCTTTGTTACCGCAGTCCAATAAAGATCACAAAGTACAGGCGGCCTCTGATCAAATGGCTGCGAGTTACGCTAATAAATTATTATTAATCGTCAGCGCTGCTGAGGATAAAGAGGCTCGCCAAGGTGTTAGGCAGCTAGCGACAAGGTTAACTGAACTACCACAAGTTGAGGATATTTTGTGGCAAATAGATGCTCAGGCGAGTGATTACTACCAGCAGCTTCAGCCTTATCGCTATGTGCTGTTAACAGATAAATTGCGTGAGTTAGCCTTAACTGAGCAATATCAAAAAATAGCACAGCAGGCACTCGCTAATATTTATAGCCCTATCAGTGTGGCTAAAAGCTCGATTATTGCTGACCCTTTCACTTTGCACTCCTCTTGGCTGCTCGAGCAAAAAACAGATTTAAACGTTAAAGTCAGCAATGGTCTTTTGCAAGTAGCTGGGCAGGTACAGCCCACGTATTTATTATCGGTATCTCTAGTTGATGAGGTGTACTCAGCGCGCTTACAGCAGAGCGTTTTATCACTTGTTAGCGATGAACAAGAGAAGCTTGCCGTGCTAGGTATCACAATACAGAAAGCGGGTTTGGTGTTACACGCCGCGGCCGCTGCTGCACAGGCTAAAAGCGAGATATCAATCATCGGTGTTGGCTCACTAGTGGGTATTATCGCACTCATTATTTGGGTGTTCGCCCGTTTAAGCTCATTAATGATTATGTTGTTACCACTGACCATCGGGGTGATAAGTGCGGTGGCTGTCACGGTACTGGTCTTTGGCAATATACATATGATTACCTTAGCCTTTGGCGCCGGGCTCATAGGTGTCTCTATCGATTATGCCTTGCACTTTATGTGTCATCGCTATCAAACAACAGCGCGTATGACTCTTAAAGAAATATTGCCGGGCCTTTTTCTTGGCTTGCTCTCCAGTGTATTAGCCTATAGCGCGCAGGCCTTAACCCCCTTTCCAGGGTTGCGACAAATGGCTGTTTTTTGTGTGGCGGGTCTTATTTTTTCATGGTTAAGTGTGCTTTTTTGTTTTTCGTATTTAAGCGATATAACAATGAAAAAACCACAGACTTTAGGTTCTAATTATGTTTTAAAAGGTGAAAAATTATTTGCTCGCATGAGTATCATTTTATCGCGTTTAAATAGCTACTTGCTATTACCGTTAACCTTATTCGTACTATTAGGTTTAAGCGTTTTATCACTACATTATAATAGAGCGGTTGATGATATAAGGTTGCTACAGAGCTCCCCTGTGGAGTTATTACACAAAGAAAGAGCAGTGCAGAAAATGCTTAATGTTACTAGTAGTAGCCAGTTTCTGTTATTTTCAGCAAACGGTATTGAGCAAAATTTGCAGTTAGAAGAACAACTTGCCAAACAGTTAAATGATTTTAAGAAGCAGGGCATATTAGAGGATTATCAAGCGTTATCACAAGTACTGCCATCGATTAAACGCCAGGATGAAAACGCACAGTTAGTACAGGCGATTTATGATAATAGCTTGTCATCATTTTATTCTAAATTACAGTTTGATAGCACAAAGGTGGCAGCAGCTGAACAAGAGCTCTGCGCTGGTATCAGCGCGAGATTAACACCGAAAATTTGGTGGTCACAGCAGCAATCAGAGCGTCGACAAAGCTTTGTTATTAAACATCAAGGGCAGTTATTTACAGTGCTCAAAATAATTGGCCCAGTTGATAATGTATTAAAGCAGGCGCTGCAAGATATTGATAAAAACCATACCCATATCACGTATGTAAATAGAGTCGATGATATAACGACCTTGTTGGGTGATTATAGAGAGCAAATGACAATGTGGGTACTCGCAGCGTATTTGTTGGTTTTTTTAATACTATTGCTGCGTTATAAAAAACGCGTATGGACGGTTGTTTTGCCTTCGATTATTGCCAGTTTATTAACGTTAGGGATTGTTGCGCAAATAGAGCAAGGTATTAATCTGTTTCATATTATGGCGTTAATTTTAGTGTTAGGTATCGGCATAGATATGGGCATTTTTCTGACTGAGACGAAAGAATCTGCTTCTACTTGGCTGGCGGTGTCACTATCTACAATCACTAGTTTACTGGCATTTGGTTTACTCTGCTTAAGTGAGACGCCGGTATTACATCATTTCGGCCTGACTGTGTTAATCGGCTTAATATTAGTTTGGGTTTTATCTTCAATAATGCGTAACAAGGAGACTTAGTAAATGACTGAGTGCGTTAAGGATTACGATGTGGTAATTATTGGAGCGGGTCCCTCTGGGACTGTTGCTGCATGCTTACTAAAGCAAAAAGGCTATCATGTGCTTATCATCGAAAAAGCAGTGTTCCCACGTTTTTCTATTGGTGAGAGTTTACTGCCGCAAAGTATGGCTTTTTTTGAAAAAGCTGGGTTATTAAAAACGATTGAGAAAGCGGGTTTTCAGTATAAAAATGGTGCTGCTTTTTGTCGCGGTAGTGAATACGAAGCATTTGATTTCTCTGATAAAACCAGTGACGGCTGGGGCACTACATTTCAAGTTCCACGCGCTAAATTTGATCATGTTTTAGCGGATGAAGCGCACAGTGCTGGTGTAGATATACGTTGGAACAACACCGTTAAGGCGTTTCACTATCAAGATGCTCAAGTTCAATTGAGTGTGATAGATGATCAAGGTTTAGAGTATCAACAAACTGCACGTTTTGTGTTAGATGCCAGCGGTTTTGCCAGAGTGTTACCGGGTTTATTGGATTTAGAGGCGCCTTCTAATTTTGAATCAAGAGTGTCTTTATTTACTCATATTGAAGACAACATAGTCTGTGAGCAATTTGATCGCAATAAAATCTTAATAACAGTACACAGTAAATACCCAGAGGTCTGGTTCTGGTTGATTCCATTTAGTGATGGTCGCAGCTCTGTCGGTGTTGTTGCAAAATCAACAATTTTAGATACCATAGAGGGCGAAAATAAAGAAAAATTACAAACTCTTATCTCCCAAGCAGGTATGTTAGCAAAGGTGCTAGAGCATGCCAATTTTGATAGCCAAGTAGGTTGCAAGGCTGGTTATTCAAGTAATGTAAAACAGCTCTTTGGCGAGGGTTATGCGCTGTTAGGTAATGCGGGAGAATTTTTAGATCCCGTGTTTTCATCAGGTGTGACCATTGCTGTTAAATCAGCAGACTTAGCGGTGCAAACACTGGATAAACAGCTGCAGGGAGAGAAACCTGACTGGCAGCAAGAGTTTGCAGCACCACTAAAACAAGGCGTGGATACTTTCAGAGTATTTGTTGAAGCTTGGTACAGCGGTGAATTACAAAGTGTTATTTTTGCTAATGATAAGGATATAACGATTAAAAGAATGATTAGCGCTATTTTAGCGGGCTATGCTTGGGATTTAACTAACCCGTTAGTGAAAAATACTAGAAAATTGGCGACATTGGCACAGCTATGCAAAAGCTAATATCAGCCAGTTTAGTATTGTTACTGGCCCTAGTTATGACCGGTTGCAGTATGTTTGCTAAGCAGCAAGATATGCGTGAAGTGTTTACTTTATTACCTATTGCAACTGGGCCTGAAAATTTTGTTTATAAACAACATATCGCCTTAAAAAAGCAACTGCAACAGCATGACTTTATCGCAGTGACAAAGCTCGATAGTAAGGCGTTAACAGTAGTTGTGTTATTGCCAAACGGTCAAAAAGTTTTCTCAGCATCCTATGATGGTCTGCATTTTAGTCAAAGCGTACAGGGCACACCTGATATTAGCGTGCAAGAAATTGTCTCTATAATGCAGTTTGCGCTGTGGCCTAGGCAGGCTTTAGAGACCGCTTATCCCTCTTCACAGAAATGGTTAATTATCGACACGACTAAACAGCGATTGTTAATGAGGGAATCTAAAGTATTGTTAGAGGTTAACAAGAGCGATGAAGGCACCACTATTAATAATTTACAAAGTGATTATCAAGTTAATATCAGGCATTTAAATTGAGCGCGAATATAGTGAATAAAATATACCTTAATCACCTAGGGCTTGTCTGTAGTGCTGGTGCCACAAAGCAACAGGTTATCAATAGTTTACAATCCAATAAAGCCTGCTTGACTAAGAGCCAGCAATACAGTCACTCAAAACCACTGATGTTGGGCTTGTACGATGGTGATCTTCCTGATATCGCGTTAAAGCAGCGACATTGGCACACTCGTAATAATCAGTTTGCTTTACTAGCAGCTTTGCAGATAGCCGAACAAGTTGAGCTGGCAAAAGCAAAATTTGGCAGTCATCGGATTGCTGTCATTATAGGTACTAGTACTTCGGGTATTAGCGATAACGAGCCATTGATTAAGCAGTGGATGTTAGATAACGTCATGCCTGATGAATATGACTATCAGGCACAAGAGATGGCGGCGACGGCTGATTTTATCGCCAATTATTTTGCGATTAGTGGTCCTGTGTATGCGGTATCTACTGCTTGTTCATCTGGTGCAAAAGCGCTAGCTTGCGCGCAACGGTTAATCGAATTAGGCCTTTGTGATGTCGCCATTGCCGGTGGCGTAGATACGATGTGTCAATTGACTGTGCAAGGTTTCTCATCATTAGAGGCGGTGAGTGAAGAGCGCTGTAACCCCTTTAGTAAAAATCGACAAGGTATCAATGTTGGTGAGGGTGCTGCTTTGTTTGTAGTGAGTAAAACAGTGCAGGGCGTTGCACTTGAAGGCGTTGGTGAAAGCTCGGATGCCCATCATATCTCAGCGCCTGAGCCTAATGGGCGAGGCGCTATTGCCTGTATGGAGCAAGCGCTAAAAAGTGCAGGTCTTAGCGCTGCACAAATAGATTATATAAATTTACATGGTACGGCGACCCCTCTAAATGATCAGATGGAGTCTATTGCTGTCAATCAAGTCTTTGGTGATACCACGTTATGTAGCTCAACTAAAAGCAGCACAGGTCATACTTTAGGTGCCGCTGGTGCTGTTGAAGCCGCTATTGCTTGGCTATTGTTAAGTGCTAAGGATCATCAGGCTTGGTTACCCGCACACCATTGGGATGGCGTTTATGATGAGGCTTTGCCAAAGCTTAATTTTGTCAGTGACAAGCACCAGTGTGAGCGCACACCGAGATATATTTTAAGTAATTCATTTGCCTTTGGCGGTAATAATATCTCGTTGATATTGGGGAAAGTAGATTGAGTGAAGTGCATTATAATGTAGCAGATTTAGTACCTCATAGTGGCAAAATGAGCTTGTTATCAACCATCGAGAGCTATACAACTTCAAGTTTAACTGCGAGTGTGCTGGTGACTGAACATTCGATGTTTGCAAGCAGTGAGGGTGTACCCTCATGGATTGGTATTGAGTATATGGCACAAACAATAGGTGCGTATGCCGGTTTACAGCAGCGAAATTTAGGTGCTGTACCTAAATTAGGTTTTTTGCTTGGTAGCCGCAAATATCAGTGTGATACCCCAATGTTTAGCTTGGGTACAAAACTGATTATTGTTGCTAAGTGTGAGCTGATGGCAGAAAACGGCTTAAGCGTTTTTAAGTGTCGTATTAGTGCGCCAGGCGTTCATGGCAGTGCCCAGTTAAATGTTTATCAGCCAGAGGATGCCGAGTTGTTTTTAAAAGGTGAGAATAATGAGTAATACAGTATTAGTGACAGGTTCAAATCGTGGTATCGGTAAAGGGATAGCCTTGAAACTAGCACAAGATGGTTACGATATTGCAGTACACTGTCGCAGCAATATAGAACAGGCGCAAGAGGTTGTTCGCCAAATAGAAGTGCTAGGTGTTACAGCGAGAGTATTACAGTTTGATATCAGTGATAGAGCCCAGTGTGAGCAACTAATATTGGCGGATATTGAAGAGCATGGCGCTTATTATGGCGTGGTCTGCAATGCGGGTATTGCTATGGATAATGCCTTCCCAGCGATTACTGGCGATGAGTGGGATAGTGTTATAAGAACTAATTTAGATGGTTTTTATAATGTGCTACAACCACTCATCATGCCGATGATTAGACGCAGAAAAGCCAGTAGGATTGTGACGTTATCCTCAGTGTCTGGTGAGATGGGTAATCGAGGTCAAGTCAATTACAGCGCCGCTAAAGCAGGTATTATTGGGGCAACCAAAGCGTTAGCTGTAGAGCTTGCTAAGCGAAAGATAACAGTAAACTGTGTTGCTCCAGGTTTGATAGATACCGAAATGGTAGATGATCTGGTGTTAGGTGAAGCACTAAAAATGATACCGATGAAACGTGTTGGTACAGTTGATGAAGTTGCCGCGACAGTTAGTTTTTTAATGTCACAAGGTGCTGCTTATATTACAAGACAAGTAATATCTGTAAATGGTGGAATGTACTAATGAGAAGAGTAGTGGTGACGGGTATTGCTGGTTTTTCACCTATTGGTAATGATTGGCCTAGTATATATAAGAACTTAAAAGCGATGAAAACAGGTATCGTTCGAATTGATGATTGGGATAAGTACGAGGGGCTAAATACCCGTTTAGGTGCACCGGTTGATTTTGAAGTGCCTAGCCATTATAAGCGTAAACAATTGCGTAGTATGGGGCGAGTAGCCCAATTAGCGGTTAGCAGTGCTGAGCGTGCGTTACAAGATGCCAATTTATTAGAAAATAGTGTGTTACAAACTGGTAATGTAGGTGTATCCTTTGGCTCCTCGGCAGGGGATACCAAAGCCATTGCTGATTTTGGCAACATGCTCCTTAATTTGTCATCAGATGGATTAAACGCTAATTCTTATATTAAGATGATGGCACACACATCCCCGGTAAACATAGGTGTTCACTTTGGCCTCAAAGGGCGAGTAATAACGACATCTAGTGCCTGTACCTCTGCGAGCCAAGGTATTGGTTATGGCTATGAGGCCATCAAGTTCGCCAAGCAAGACATTATGCTAGCCGGTGGCTGTGAGAGCTTATGTGCTACTCAAGCTGCGGTGTTTGATACACTATTTGCAACGAGTACGAATAATGATCAACCTGATCAATCGCCAAGGCCCTTTGATAAAAACAGAGATGGTTTAGTGATTGGTGAAGGCGCTTGTACTTTAATTTTAGAAGAGCTAGAACACGCGACAGCAAGAGGCGCTAAAATATATGCTGAATTGGTTGGCTTCGCCACTAATTCAGATGGCTGCCATGTTACCCAGCCTTCTAAAATAACAATGGAAAGTGTGATAAGATCTGCACTTAAAGACGCCAACCTCAGTGCTGGTGACATTGGTTATATAAGTGCCCATGGCACTGCAACGGATCGAGGGGATATTGCCGAGTCTGCAGCAACTGCAGCTGTTTTTGGTAATAAAACCCCAATTAGCTCGCTGAAAAGTTTTACCGGACATACATTGGGCGCCTGTGGTGCGCTAGAGGCTTGGACTGCTATTGAAATGATGAACAATAGCTGGTTTCACGCCAGTGCCAACTTAGTAGAAATAGATCCTGATTGTGCTGATTTAGATTATATAACCAAGCACGGTCGCGATAAAGTAGTAGAATACGTCATGAGTAATAATTTCGCGTTTGGCGGTATTAATACATCACTTATATTTAAAAAATGGCAGTGCTGAAATAAATTTAGTACTGTTTTTTTTGACGAGAAACAATGCGTTTGAAACGCATATCGAACACAATAGGAACGAACAAGACACAATATGAAATTATCTGATTATTACCACACTACTGATAACGGTAGTTTTAGCTTTACTCGCGAAAATGGCAGCCAGTTTGCAAAATGTATCGCTGGCGATTTTAACCCATTACATGATGTCCAAGCTAAGAAGTTTTGTATACCTGGTGATTTGTTGTTCGCCTTGTCGCTAGCAAAACTTGGGGTTAGCAAAAACATGCAATTTAGTTTTAAAGGCATGATTGCACAAGATGTTTTACTCAACTTTGAATGCACAGACGAAGAAAATATAGCAGTGGTTGATCAAGATAAAAAAGAGTATTTATCGATTAACTGTAGTGGTGAAAAAAGCTCAGATATTGCGTTAGCAACCAGTCTTGCTAAAAGCTATGTAGAGTTTTCTGGTTTGACGTTCCCACATATTTTAGTACCTTTGATGGCGAAAAAAAATGCCATGATTAATCCAGCCAGGCCACTCGTTATCTATCAGAGTATGTCGATTAACCTCAATACTCTAGATTTTACTGATAGCACTTTAGAGATAGAAGACGTCCGCCTTGATGTTGAAGGAAAGCGCGGTAGTGCGTGTTTAAAATTTAACTTTAGGGATGATCAGCAAAGAATTGTTGGTAAGGGTGAGAAAATCATGACACTCAGTGGTTTGCGTGAATTTAATGAAGAGACCATGCAGCAGTTAGTTATTGAGTATGATCAGCGTAAACAAGCGCTAAAAAAGAATTTTTTCCTATAGGCACCAGTGCTAATAGGGAAAAGCAATGAGACATATAGCAGTACAGTACGCTCGAGTTAAATAGTACGCTTTATCTCTATTTTCTCAGTAGTTGGCTCTTTACTAGTTTTGGTGCTCTGCTTAAAGTTGCAAACCAAATAAAAAAACTATGGGCGTGGCGATAGTTGATATTGATGACTTCAAAAAATCAACGATCAGTACGTGCATGCTGTAGGTGATGAGGTGTTAAAGCCTTCGAAAGGGCCATACAACAAAGTTTAAGAGACAGTGATCTAGCCGCATTGGTGGTGAAAAATTTGCTGATTGTCTATTTTATGTAGGTTTAGCGAGTAGTATTTATGTGCTTGCTGACAACCGTCAAAATTCTGAGTAGATCATGTGTACTATTTTAAGCAGTGCATGGCTATTGGTATCAGGGTTGCTAAATGGGGTTGCCAAATAGGGTTGCCAAATGTGATGTGTAGCACCCTATCGATCAAGATAAGCTTTTAGGTCACAGTGATGACGCCTTTTACATTGCCAAGGTTCAGCTAAAAACTGTATTGTTGAAGAGCATAGCAATCAGCTAATGACTGCAAATTAAGCCTAACTCATATTCAAAGCTAAGCTTTAACCTGTTGTTTTTTGTTAAAGTGAGCAATAAACGCGCCCATTAGAATCAATGAATAGCCTAATGATTCTAAACCTTCTTGAACTAACGTTTTGGTATGGTCCGCATCTTCCATAATTAAGCCCCACAAGCTGCGAGTACCAAAGAGACGGCTAAATACAATGGTAATAAGCAAGCCAATGATAGCGTAGGTAAAGGCTTTGCTGTTTTGATAACTTATTAATGGTTTGATAATAGTGTCGTTGTGTTTATATGCAAAATAAATGGTGGCACAAAAAATGATGAATACCGGTACTTTCCATAAACCGTGATAAATAAAATCTAGATAATAATCAGCTTCACGAACAAATATCATGGTAAATAAGCCGCTAATTAGCACAAATAAGCCCGCTGACTCGGGCTCTTTTTTTATCTTCGCAAGAAATAATACGATAGTGAGTAATATCACTGCGGATTGAGTAAATTCAGTCACAGATACTTCAGGGATACGATTCCCGAGTATGGCGACATCAATATAAATTGAGAGGACAACTAATACCATTGTTGATAATAGTGCAAAAAATTCTAAAAATAAGTACTTCATTGTTAAGCTCTGCGTAATGCCACTATTAAGCGTTGACTTGCTATTTTAGCACGCTATTAGTGTCTCTGACATAAGCTTGTACCAAGAAAGTAACACAAATAACATTTTTGGTAGCCGCTTTGGTGACGAACAGTCGCTATCAGCAATCATTGTAAGTTAATTGCTATAGATGTTGGATTTGTTGTTTGTGCCATGTAGCTATAGCCGTATAATTAGGTTTTAAATTTTTAGAGTAGTGTGATTCATGATTTATTTTGCAATTTTTACTGGCTGTTTAATGGTGATTGGCTTGTCTGTTTATATTTTTAGTCATTTAAACAATGTTAAGCGAGAAAAAGCAAAGCAGCAATTGCTTATTGAGCAGCATTTGCAAGAGCACACTGAGCGCCAACAATATATTACCGACAGTATTGATATTATCATCAAAGCGCTGGACTCAGAGCAAGTCGGTATTATAGAGGCGTGTATTCGTTTAAAAGTGCTGGTGGACCAGCTTAAGCCCATGTTTGCAGAAAATAGCTTAGCTAGCATTGAACAGGTGTTTGCAAAAACCCAACACATCCCGAAACTAAAAGAGTGGAAAGCGCTAGATAAGCAGCAGCGTAAAGAGTTTACTCAAGAAATGGATGCTATTGAGGCTCAGTACAGCGAACAAGTTAAATTAGATGCTCAAAAATTAAGTGAATTAATGGCCGCTAGAAAAACGCTCGCAAGTGAGCAAGAATAATGGCTGAATTTGGTATTATGTTTGCAGTTACTTGCCTGATATTGTGTGGCCTTGCCTGCGCGCTCTATTTTGGCCGTGCGCCAGTCTATCAAATCAGTAGAGAGGAGGCGTTAGACATTATGAATAGCCTTATTGACGGTAGCTTAGCTGAAATGAAATGGTTGGTCTTTATCGGTCATGCGATACCTATGGATCCTGAGTTAAATATCATTCGTCTGCAGTGTAACGAGATTGAGTCAGCTGCAGAAAAAGGTCTGGAAATTGGTTATGCAGCTAGTCCTAAAAGGTATAACAAAGAAGGTTTGGCACAAATTGAGTTAGTGATTACTAATTTACAAAAGCTTATTGCAGATACGCCCATCGTTAAAGAGTTCTAAGTTATCGGTATTCTTTAAGCTTCTTCATCACAGGTGATGATAGTGCGCTGTAATCGGTGTAAATATAACCAAGTTGTTCTTAAGTTTTCATCTTTTAGTGCCTCTTGTAATGCTATCGTAGTTATTTCAATATCTGGCAGCTCATAGAGCCCAGCGAGTCCAATTAGTTGGTGTGCATAGTTGCGCATATCCTCGTAGTCTACCTTTATAAAGCCTTGTTTAATCAAACTGCAAAGCCTAAATAGTTCGTCTTTTAGGATACTGACATCCAAGTCGTAATCGCTGATATTAGTCCCTGAATCACTGTGCTCAGGCTGGTCTATCTCTGGTTTTACTTGAGATGTTAACAATGAGCGGGTGTTAGTGTCGCTACTGTCTGCTTCGTGCTCGGCTTCTTTAGCGTGTACTAATCTTAGAATTTGCGTAATAAGCTCAACATCGTTAATTGGTTTTAAGACAATACAGTTACTACCGGCGAGTGTCACTTTATGGTGATCTTGCTCTATAATATTTGCGGTTAGTGAAATAATTGGAATATCACTTTTTTGGCGAATAATGCGGGTTGCTTCAAAACCATCCATGACTGGCATATGGATATCTAAAATGACTAGATCCGGCTGGTGCTGATCTATAAGTTCTATTGCTTCTTTGCCATTAGAGGCAATGAAGGGCTGTATTTTGTGCTTCTCTAATATTTTAGCAATTAAAATTTGATTAAAAGCATTGTCCTCTGCAACCACTACTTTGATGGCTTTCTTTGTGCTGTAATCGCTAGGTGTTAAGTAGGGCGCAAGGTGTGAGTGTGTCGCCAGTATCATTGTTTCTGGGCGTATTGGTTTATTGATAATAGATACACACTTCGCTAGTTTAGGCAGTGTATAGGCATTAGGTAAAGCAAATATGACAGCGCTGTTATTTTCAGTAATCAGAGGGATAATTTTTTTTACCAATGCATTTTCTTCATCATCAGCGCCAACTCCAATGATTATGTGCTGATATAAAGCAATATTGTCGATTAGCTCTTCAATTGATGAGATTGAACGGTAATTTTTGTGCTGGCGCTTGAGTATTAAAGTGATGGCACGTCGAGTATGAGCAAATTTATCGTAAACTAGTATGGTTTCATTATTATTTAATGGCTCGTTAGGAATAGCTACTTGCGAAGAAATTAGCGTGGGGATTTGTAATGTCACATTGGTGCCTTTCCCCTCTTTTGAATAGATATCTAGCTTACCTCCCATTAGTTTGATTAAGGTCTGCGTAATTACGAGGCCTAAACCTGATCCACCAAAGCGACGGGTGATTGAAGTATCTGCTTGAACAAAGGCTTGGAACAGTATTTTTAGTTGATCTTCTGATATACCAATACCAGTATCGGTGACACTGATCATGATATTAGAGTATTGACTGCTAACAGTTTTGATTTCTATGGTGACAGCGACAGAGCCTGTGTCTGTAAATTTAATCGCGTTGGAAACAAGATTGGAAATGATTTGTTTAAAGCGCGTCGGGTCACCTTTGATAATATACGAGCATTCATTTTTATTGAGTAGCGACAGCTCTACTCCTTTAGAGTGAGCCATTGGCGATTGCATCTCTAAAATATCTAGAATAGCGGTTTCAGGGTCGAAATCCAGTTGCTCTAAAGAGATGGCATTGTTCTGTAATTTTGAGTAATCCAAAATATTATCAATTAAAGATAACAGCAATTGCGAGGTATGATTGATGATACGAATAGGCTCAATTTGATCCGTGGTACGCTTGGTGTCGTGTAAGATTTTGGCAAAACCTAACACCGAGGTTAATGGCGTCCTTAATTCATGGCTCATGCGTGCTAGAAATTGATCTTTTGCCTGATTGGCTGCGACTTCTTTTTGCTTAGCGATTCGCAGTTCATCATTTTGTTGCTCTAAGTGATACATTGCTGATTGCAAGCGTCTAGTTGCACTGGCAACACGCGTTTTCATTTGTGTGGTCGAGTCTTGAATTGTCACCGCCATTTTATTAATACCCACGGCCAGCTTTCTGAGGTTACCTGCATTGTTCTCTTGCACTCGTGTCGCAAAATTACCTTTTTGGAAGGCTTCTACCACAGCGATGATATCTAATAGTGGGGTGATGATTTTTTTGGCAATGCTGCGGGCAAAAATATATGCCATAGCCAAAATAAATAAAATCAAACCAATAATGCTAAAAATTATTTGTTGATTGTGCTGTGAATGAGTTTGTTCTTTAATAATAACGACAACCCAGCCAATAATTTCTTTTGGTACCTGGATATTAATATCTTGTTTAAAAAGCGCAGATGTTTTGTTGCTTTTTGATATGTTTCTAACAAAATAGCATTGATGATTATGACAATAAGGAGTGCTCGCAGTTGGCTGAATATCAATGGGGAACCTAAAGCTGCGATGAATAATGTTGTATTGATTATCGAGGAAAATAACGTCTTTAATCGAATCTATACTCAGAGTCGAAATACTCAGCTTATTTAATTGGGCAATACTTTTTTGCTCGATAGCCTCTTGTGAACTTTGCGCTACTATACTTGAAACTGTTAAACCAAGTTTAAATGACGCGGCTTTAGAGTCATTACTGTGCTCATGAAGATAAAAATGTGTCAGTACAATAGACAAAATAAAGATAGGTGTCAGTGTCAGTAGTAGAATTTGGTGGTACAGACTAATCTTTGGTTTTTGCGATTGTTTCAACCTATCTACTCCCTGATAATTATAGAATTATTCTTTGTTGTGATATCTATAGCCAGTATGATAATGATATTTTTGGCTTTGGTGCTAGGTATTTTAATAGAATATTGGATTGAGCACTAATATGTAGTGTTATCAGCATCGCAAAGTACATTGTAAAACTTATGAAAGGCAGGATTGGTTGTGCACTTAAGTGGGTATCTGAGTATGAAAGCAAGACTTATTGGGCTAACAAAGAGTGGTTTAAGGAAAAAGTTAAATAAAGGGCAGTGAGATAATCACTACCCAAGCTAGTGAGCGGTTATTTTGTTGCTATGATGAGGGTGATAGCAAGTTAATAGCTGCTTTAGCGGTATCGCACAATTCTGAACCATCACTATCAAGGTATTGTTTAATATCCTCTTTCATGGAGCGCGCCCAAAATTTTTGCATATGAGTGCTGGTTATTTGAGCTGCTTTTTCGGCGCCAGCATATTGATTGTTTGCTACAATTTGGTTGACCATATGTATCAGTTGTTGTTGTGATGATCTCATAAGATTTCTCTGTATTTAGTTCGTATTTGCACAGTGATAAACGTTAAATTTATCATTGCGTGCAAAGCCTATTAAATTGATATTTAGTTGTATTGCTTGTTCTATTGCCATCGATGTAGGAGCAGAGACAGCAACTAAGTTAGCGCATTGTAAAAAACTGGCTTTATGAACCATTTCATAACTAGCCCTGCTTGATATTAATGCGAAACCCTCTGTGCTCTTTATTTTTTCTTTCGCCATAGCGCCTATCAGTTTATCAAAAGCATTGTGGCGCCCGACATCTTCTCTAATCAGTATTTTTTCACCATCTAAATTACACCAGGCAGCAGCGTGGCAAGCGCCTGTTTGTTGCTGAATTGTCTGCCATGAATCAAGAGAGTGCACAGCAAATGCAATAGCTTGTGCACTTGGCATAGCAGCTGCTTTGACAGTTTTCCCTTTTCGGTTCATCGCATCTAATGAGTCAATACCACACAAGCCACAACCGGTGTTGCCAGCGATGTTACGCTTGATTTTTTTAAGGCGTTGCATTTTTTCAGCGCTAATACTCAAAGCTATTTCATAACCTTGGGTGTGTTGTTCTATTTGTAAGTCGTAAATTTGATCCGTGTTATCAATAATTTCTTCTGTTAAGCTAAAACCAATAGCAAAATCTGTTAAATCGCAAGGCGTTGCCATCATCACTGCATGGCTAATACCGTTGTAAACTAGTGCCACAGGGACTTCATCAACAACCTTATCTGCGATATTTTGCCACTGATTATCTCGCCACTGACGAGTGTCGAGTATGCTAAAGCCATGCTCGTTTTTTTTCGTTGTTGCTTTGCTGGCTAAGCTCATTAAGCCATTCCTTAATCTAGCGCTAAAAAATTGATTTAAACACGTCTACTAGATACATTGCCACTATCTAAACGCTGTTAAAAGCGGCTACTTATTTCATCTGTCGAATGGTTTGCAAATTTAGACATTGCCACAAGGTGAGTGTTAATGAATATATTCAATAACACTCACCCTGAGCAATGCTTAATTTATATCTTAATGGACTTTATCGCTGGTGCGCTGCGTCTTTAATAAGCCTTTTTGCTTTTTGTCGAACGCTTTAAACTCTTTTTGCCAATCAGAAGGTTGGGATACCTTCTCGATTTGCACCGCTGTCACCTTGTATTCAGGGCAGTTAGTTGCCCAGTCCGAGTTATCAGTAGTAATGACGTTGGCACCGCTTCCAGGGTGATGGAAGGTGGTATAAACAACACCTGGTTGCATGCGCTCAGATATTTTAGCTCGCAGTACGGTATTACCAGCCCGGCTAGTAATACCTAGCCAGTCGCCATCGCTAATACCGCGATCATCGGCATCGTGTGGATGCACTTCTAACACATCTTCACTGTGCCACGTCATGTTTTCAGTACGTCTAGTTTGTGCACCCACATTATATTGCGACAAAATACGACCGGTTGTTAACAGTAACGGTAAACGACGAGTACTGCGCTCTTGGCTAGGTAAAAATTCAGTAATCGCAAAATTACCTTTACCAATTGGGAAGTCGACAATATGCATCGTTGGCGT
The DNA here is from genome assembly GCA_038900335.1 of Gammaproteobacteria bacterium AS21. GTDB lineage: Bacteria > Pseudomonadota > Gammaproteobacteria > Pseudomonadales > Balneatricaceae > Rs1. The sequence goes on from JBBMRB010000005.1 coordinate 96,146, forward strand.
ACCATTTGGTGCTTGCTCATTACACGGCCATTGAATACTGCCTTGCTCTTCTAGTTTTTGATAGTTAACACCGGTGAAAGTGGGTGTTAGTAAGGCTATCTCATCCATGATTTCGCTAGGGTGGTTATAGTGCATTTCATAACCCAGTGCTTTAGATAGTCCAAGAGTGACTTCCCAATCAGCAAGGCCTGCCAATGGTGGCATGACTTTGCGAACGCGATTAATACGACGCTCTGCATTGGTAAAGGTGCCATCTTTTTCTAAGAAGGTAGAGCCTGGTAGCAAGACGTGGGCAAATTTTGCTGTCTCATTTAAAAAGATATCTTGGACAATCAAGCAATCTAGAGAGCGCAGCGCTTTTTCGACATGGTGAGTATTGGGATCAGATTGTGCAATATCCTCACCTTGTACGTACATCCCTTTGAATGTGCCGTTAATCGCGGCATCAAACATATTGGGAATTCGCAGGCCAGGTTCGTCGTCAATAGTCACATTCCACACGGCTTCAAATTTATCGCGAACCGCTTTTTCGCCGACATGTTGATAGCCTGGTAGCTCATGAGGGAAAGAACCCATATCGCATGAACCTTGAACATTGTTTTGACCGCGAAGCGGGTTGACGCCAACGCCTTCACGACCAATATTGCCTGTCGCTAAAGCAAGGTTGGCAATCCCCATTACCATGGTCGAGCCCTGTGAGTGCTCTGTGACACCCAGCCCGTAGAAAATAGCGCCGTTATTCGCTTTAGCGTATACGCTAGCCGCCTCTCTTACTAATTGTGGATCAACACCGGTAATCTGTGCACTATCTTCTGGGGAGTTGCGTTGCTCGCAGATAAAGTCACGCCATTGATTGAAGGCATCGGTATCGCAACGTGTTTTAATGAACTCTTCACAGTGTAAGCCTTCACTCATAATGACGTGAGCTAGTGCATTGATCAGTGCCACGTTAGTGCCTGGTTTTAACTGTAGGTGAATCGCTTCATTTAAATGTGGCGTTTTCAATAAATCAATACTTCTAGGGTCGATAACGATTAGGCTCGCACCTTCCCTTAGTCTGCGCCTCATCATTGACCCAAATACAGGATGAGCATCGGTTGGGTTGGCACCGATCACCACAATACTATCAGCGTGTTTTATTGAGTCAAAGGTCTGAGTACCAGCAGATTCACCCAGTGTGGTTTTTAAACCATAACCTGTAGGGCTGTGACAAACACGGGCACAGGTATCAGTGTTGTTGTTGGCAAAAGCGGTACGCACCAGCTTTTGTACCAGATAAGTCTCTTCATTAGTACAGCGTGAGGAGGTGATACCACCAACGCTTTCACGACCATACTTGTTTTGAATAGTATGTATTTTGTCAGCGGCAAAGGTGAAAGCTTCATCCCAACTAACTGGGCGCCAAGGCTGGTCGATGCTGTCTCTAATCATCGGCTCTTTAATACGATCGCCATGCGTTGCATAACCAAAGGCAAAACGGCCTTTAACACAAGAGTGACCTTGGTTTGCTTCACCGCCTTTGTAAGGCACCATACGTATTACTTTATCGCCTTTCATTTGTGCTTCAAATGAGCAGCCCACACCGCAATAGGCACAAGTAGTGACAATAGAGTGCTCAGGTTGGCCCTGCTCTATCACACTTTTTTCCATGAGCGTAGAGGTCGGGCACGCTTGCACACAAGCCCCACAAGATACACAATCAGAGTCGATAAAGTCTTGGTTCATACCCGCAGACACTTTAGAGTCAAAACCTCTGCCATCGATGGTAAGTGCGAAGGTGCCTTGTACTTCTTCACAGGCGCGAACGCAGCGTGAACAGACAATACACTTACTTGGGTCAAAACTAAAATATGGGTTGGAGTTGTCTTTTTCTGCCTGTAAATGGTTCTCACCGTTAAAGCCATAACGCACATCGCGCAAGCCAACAGCGCCCGCCATATCTTGTAGTTCACAATCACCATTTGCAGGGCACGTTAAGCAATCAAGCGGGTGGTCAGATATATACAGCTCCATAACATTGCGTCTAAGTTTTGCAAGTTTCTCGTTTTGAGTGGTCACTTGCATACCCTCAGCAACCGGAGTGGTACAAGAGGCGGGGTAGCCGCGACGACCTTCGATATGCACTGCGCAAAGACGACACGAGCCAAATGGCTCTAAGCTGTCAGTTGCACACAGTTTTGGTATGTTAATGTTATGTAATGAAGCGGCGCGCATGACCGATGTACCCTCGGGCACATCGATGCTGACACCGTCTATATTAATGCTCACCATCACATCAGATAAAATCGCTGGCGTACCTAAATCTTTAGTTGGGTCAAAGTACTCTAACATTTTATAAATCCTCCACTGGGGTGAGCTTGGCAATATTTTGTTGCTGGTAGCCCTTCATTGCACTTTGTACTGGGAAAGGCGTCATACCACCCATAGCACAAAGTGACATATCTATCATGGTTTCACAAAGATCATCTAGCAATTCTAAGTTGTCATCGACGTTATCGCCGTTGCGAATCTTGGCTATCACTTCAGCGCCGCGCACTGAACCTATTCTACAAGGTGTGCATTTACCGCATGATTCTTCAACACAAAATTCCATTGAGAACTGCGCTTGCTCAGCGAGGTCAACACTGTCATCAAAAACAACAATGCCGCCATGTCCAAGCACGGCGCCCATTGCAGCAAAGGATTCATAATCTAGCGGTGTATCCCATTGATCTTTAGATAAGTAAGCACCTAGTGGGCCACCCACTTGAATACTGTGCATCGCTTTACCGCTAAATGTGCCTGTTGCAAAGTCATCTAATAAACTTTGTAAAGTGGTACCAAAAGCGAGTTCTACTAAGCCACCTCGGTTGACGTTGCCGGCAATTTGAAAGGCCAGTGTGCCTTTTGAGCGGCCCATACCGTAATCGGCATAAACGGCTGCGCCATCGGCAATGATATGTGGCACAGCGGCGAGTGATAAGACGTTGTTGACGACGGTAGGTTGACCAAGTAATCCTTCAATAGCCGGTAGTGGCGGTTTTGAGCGCACTAAGCCTCGTTTTCCCTCTAGGCTTTCAAGTAGCGAGGTTTCTTCACCGCAAATATAGGCGCCTGCTCCTAATCTTACTTCTAAATCAAATGAGCATTGTGAGCCACAAATTTGTTGGCCTAAAAAGTGATGTTGATACGCTTGTTCAATCGCTTCATTGAGAATACTGTAGGCTTGTGGGTATTCAGATCTTAGATAGATAAAGCCTTTAGTTGCGCCAACACCTAAACCTGCAATAATCATCCCCTCTACTAATGCCAGTGGATCTGCCTCCATTAATAGTCTATCGGCAAATGTGCCTGAGTCACCTTCATCCGCATTACAGACAATGTACTTTTGTTGAGGTGGGCAATTTAAAACGGTTTGCCATTTTATACCGGTAGGGAAGGCGGCACCACCTCGTCCACGCAGACCTGAATCAGTGATTTGTGTCACAATATCTTGCGCCGACATTTGTAATGCTTTCGCTAAACCTTTAAAACCATCGTGTGCTATATAATCATCGATGTCGGTAGGGTCAATCACGCCCGCTTTAGCAAAGCTTAAACGCTGTTGTTTTTTAAGATAGGGGATTTCTTCGGTTAGGCCTAAATACAGCGGGTGTTGTCGAGCTTGCTCGCTGTCGGCGTTTAAAAAATCAGCGGAAAATAGGCTGTCGATATCTTCAGGGGTTACCGGTCCAAAGGCTATGCGACCTTTTGGCGTCGCTATTTCTACTAACGGCTCTAGCCAAAACATGCCTCTTGAGCCGTTGCGCACGAGTTTAATGTCACTGTTTTTTACTTTAGCAGTGCTCTTAATGTTTTCAGCAACTTGCTCACCAGATAGAGATAAAGTGGTGGTGTCTCTTGGTACAAAAATTGTTGTTGTCATAAAAATTACCTTTTTTATACCCAGTGTTATTGGAAGTTCAATGTACTGGTGGTCAGTTTGTCGACAGTGAGATCAAACTTTGCTGGTGAGACCGCGGCAATAACATCGTTGCCGATGCGAATGTTTGGACCGCATGCACAGTTACCTAAGCAATAAACAGGGTCTAAGGTGATATTTTTATCTGCTGTTGTTTGGTGATAATCAATATTAAGGCTCTTTTTGGCATGAGCTTCTAATGCTCTACCGCCTCTTGCTTGGCACGCTTCTGCGCGACAAATTTCAACTCGATGAGCGCCAGGTTGCTCAGTGTGAAAATGGCGATAGAAACTAATGACGCCGTGAATCTCTGCAGCGGTTTGGTTCATCTCATTAGCTATGAGAGTGATGGCATTAGGAGGAATGAAGTTAAATTCATCTTGAACCGCGTGCAATATTGGCAGTAATGCGCCAAGTTTAGGTTTATGTTCTATGATAATGTTTTTTATTTTTTCGTTTGCTGCAAGAGAAGACGGATCCATATTTTTACCTAAATTTCAGTATATTTATTATAAATGGATTGATGAGTAATAATTAACATATGAAATTTAGTGCATATGTGTTGTTGTTATGACTCACTAATAACTAGCAACATAGCATTTATGGGCTACCTGTAAAATAGGAAAATAACTGCATATATTTATTAACGGTACATATTGTCGAACAATGGCTATTTTTTGTATTAAATTAGCGGTAATAAAAAGTAAAACTATAAAAATAATCATCAATAACCTTATGTTTTATATGTCTTTTGAGGTTATTGAACTATTGTTACTAATACGGCTATAAGCTGAGCAACATCATTAAGTAATAAAATAACGAGTATTAACATTGTAATCATTAGCAGCAAATTTAATGCAGTTAACAATAAATTTAATAAGGTGTATAACAATGCAAGAAAAAATAAGAGAGTTACAATTAGCAGAGCCGTTAGTCATGACCATGTTGATGACACCAGATATGTCTAATTTTAGCGGTAATGTACACGGTGGCTCGATTCTTAAAATGTTAGACCAAGTTGCCTACGCTTGTGCGGCTCATTATAGCCATCATTACGCGGTGACATTATCTGTCGATCAAGTTAAATTTAAAATGCCGATAAAAGTAGGCGAGCTCGTTACGTTCTATGCGCAAGTTAATTATGTCGGGCGCTCAACGATGGAGGTGGGAATTAAAGCGGTGGCCGAGAATGTTGTCTCAAGAGATTTACGCCATACCAATAGCTGCTATTTCACTATGGTCGCCGTCGACAGTGACGGGCGCCCTGTAGAAGTACCACAATTATTGCTCGATAGCCCGACCACTAAAGCTCGATTTGTCGCGGCAAAACTGCGAAGACAATTGCGAATGGAACATGATCAAACAATGCAGGCCATTGATTTAAAATGGACTGAACAGCTTGATACCTTATCAGAAAAAGAGATTGAAGATGCCTTAGCAGGTGAAGTCAGTCTTAATATTTAATGCTGATATTGGTCGATATCAGTTATTTGTTTGCTTTTAGCTCGTAAGTAAAAGCGATAACTTCAGCGATGGCTCGATACAGGGCCTCGGGTATTTCATCGCCTATTTCTAGCCTGATTAATACTTCCAGTAATTCTGGGTTTTCATGGATATGCACTTCGTTTTCACGTGCAAGTTCAATGATTTTATCGGCGATCTCGCCATTGCCCTTAGCGACAACAGTGGGTACGCCACCTTCTTGCATGTCATATTTAATGGCAACAGCTGAATTGTGTTTAGGCTTTTCTGGTTTCATGTTCTGATATCTATGATTCGTTTGTTAACACTGTTATTGGCAACGGCCTGTTGAGAACCTTGCGTGCAGTGAATAGTGTGTATATCAAAGCCCTGATTGTGTAGCTGTTGTCTGAAGGAGCCTAATCGACGCTCAAGAGCTGCCACTGTACTATGTTTTGAGCATAAAAAAGTGGTGGATATTGAATTGTCCTGCGGGTTTAAGGCTACTTCAGCATCTACCTGGCCACGCTCTTGTAAATCAAAATGTAGCTTTACGCTCCAGATTGCGATGAATTCGCCTTCATCATTAAGTTGTTTGCGCTGCTTAATCTCCATTTCCACGTTATCCAGTTTTTCATTGTGTTGTACTGGAATATCGATTTGAAACGTCCGCTCGTTACTTATATCTGCTTTGGCATGTTGGTTCTGCTGTTGAACATGTGTCAGTTGGCTCGCTGTTACTCGCGCCAGCATTTTATCGGTGGTGTTTTGTATTAAATCTCGTTGTTCTGTCGGTAGTTGCTCAGCTAGTTTACTCATTTTAGCGAGAAAACTTTTCATATCACCTTGCTGGCTTTGACCTTGATTAGCAAGTTTGCTTTCAGTAAATAAGCCACCTTGTTGGACATTGCGTTTTATGGTATCGCTGCTGCTATTAGCGCCGGGTTTTACACCAAATAACTGCATAATACTGAGCGCTACTTTATCAATAGGTACCGTATTATTTGGGCTGCTAGCTATCATGTTAGCTTGTGATACCAGTTGGTTAATGCCCTCTGCTATCGGTACTTGTTGTGGTAGTGCTTGGCGTAAATTGGTTTCAACTAGTTGTAATTGCTTATCGCTTAAATTGAATTGATTGGCTGTTAAAGTCGTTGGGTTGCTCACAACGGCTGCTTGTTGCCACTGAATACTTGCCTGAGCGCCTTCTGAACGAGTGATTTGCAATTGTTGAATAGGCGGTAAGTTTGCTGGTGCTTTTAGTGATATTGTTTGCCCTGCAACAGCGACTTTAATTGTCATTGTCTGTTGATTAAGTGTATTTAACTGCGCATTTTGTGGCGCTCGACTTTGTGTGGTTCCTGTTAACACAGGCGCTGCTGTACTTTGCAGTGCAGTATTTGATGTCTGGGGTGTTTGGCTGATACTAGCTGTATTAGTAGCTGTATTAGTAGGGTTGTTAGCTGGCTGAGCTGTGTTGGTAACAGGTGGCAATGTATTATTAGAACTCAGCTGAGCAGGGCCCGTTTGTGCTGCAAGCGGCTGTGAATTAACGCCAGCATGGGTCGCTGTTGCATTGCTCAGTGCTGTATTAGTAGGCGCTGTATTAGTGGCTATATTAGAAGAGCCTGTGTTGTTGGGTAGTGTATTTGTTGGCGCTGTCGCTACTTGGTGGCTATTTGGTAATACTGCTGATTGAGTTGAAGAGGGAGCTAAAGGTGCAGTTGCTGCTGCGCTTTGATTGCTCGCTGGTGTATTAGTCTGAGTATTAACAGTAGCTGCAGAGCTTGTCGTTGCATTTACAGTCCCAATCCCAGCTATAGGCAAAGGCGCAGATGTCGTCGGTGTAGGTGTGACAGGTGCAGTGTTTACCGCGCCCACGCTCAGATTGTTAGTGAGTATATTTGTGTTAGGGGCAGGGCTGTTTATCGCAGGCACATTTATCGCAGAGCTATTGGTAATAGGGGTGTTGGTAACAGCTGAGTTAGCATTTGGTGTAAGGCTTACAGTTGCACCGTTAGCGGCCTGAACAGCTAAAGAGGTAGCTGCTGCAGTCACTGTTGTTGCAAGCGTTGGTGTATTAACATGAGTGTTTAGTGTCAGCGGCTGATTAGTGTTATTTGTTGCTGCTGTAGTAGCCGCTTGGGCTTGATTAGCAGCTAGTGGTGCTTGCTGCACTGCATTCGTATTTTGGTTGTTTATTGTATTGGCAATTGCTGATTGCACTGTATTTGTAAGTGTTGCAGTTGCAGTGTTGGTTACTGGATTAGCCTGATTGGCGCTATTAACAGCAGTGTTTTGTATTTTATTAAGGATGGCTGTCGCCGTTGCTGCTAATTGGCTGCTAGTTGTACTCGCTGTATTCGTTAAGTTAGCAGTACTTATATTAGTATTGCCAGGTTGGCTAATAATATTCGCGTTCAGTGTGACACCCTTGGGTAATGCTTGCGCAATTTTTGCAAGAGATTCGCCACTAGCATTAATAATAACAGGTGCTTTTAAAGTAATAGTGTTGGCGTTACCTGTCGTCGCAGTACTAGCCTGACTAGTACTTTGAGATTGACTTAAATTATTAAGCAGATTGACGCTGCTGGTTGTCGCAGCTGGGTTATTAGTCGTTGAAGAGGAGGTGATCTGTAAAGAAACTTGACCTGTTTGCGAGCGCTGCAATTGCACACTATCGCCCTTTGCTGGTGGTTGCTCAGAAAATTTAACACTAACCTGTACGACTGTGTTGTTTATCTCTAATTTGACACGATGGCTATTTGCTTGACTCGGGTCGGCGCTGATTTGGGTTATTTTGGCGTTCACTGTTTTATCGACAGGTAATACAGCTTCGATAGATTTTGCCGAGCTAGAAGCCTGGCTCTCTATTGTTCTTGCTGTGGCTGTGACAATGCTGTCCATCGATATAACCTCTGATCTTAAAAAAAGCGTGCAAAAAACTGATCTATAGCAATGCTTATACTCGCCATAAATCCTTATAATGTGATCATTTTATGCAGATCACTTGCCATTAACTTGGCCGTTATTTAACAGTTTATTCTGTGTGTAAATTAACATGAACACAGACTATTAATAGTTATATCGGCTTATGTGCATAAAAATAGAGAGTGTTTGTGTTAACTATTGTAACTGACAATACTGTTTACTTTGTCGTTAGTCTCAAAGCTGACGCTTATAACTTGTGATTGTAGGTCAATGAGTGCGAGAAATTAAAAAAGAGTGCTGTTATACTGCGCATTTTTACCCCCCTGTATTGCCTATAGATAGCTAAGGTGTGTAGCGGTTATTACTTAAAGCAATTGTTTTTTGCTTGTTTTTCGATAGTTAAAGGGAAGTGTTGTGCTAACACCGTTACTTGAAATTAGTGAGTTATATTGTGAACGCGATGAGCGGGTTTTATTTGATAATCTCAGCTTTAAGGTACAACAAGGGGAAATCATACATTTAAAAGGCTGTAATGGCAGCGGTAAAACATCCTTACTCAGAATTGTGTGCGGTTTGTATCAAGGCTATGAAGGTGATGTGCTATACAAAGGGCAGCCCCTAGCTAGTGTAAGAGAGCAGTTTAATGGCTCTTTATTGTACTTAGGTCACAATGTTAGCGTTAAGCAAGGCTTAACACTAACGGAAAACTTACGATGGTACGCCAAAATTCAGCCGCAATTGGATGAGGCTCTTATTGATTTTGCCATAGAGCAGGTCGGTTTGAAAAACTATGCTGATGTCTACTGTCAAAATTTATCGGCAGGGCAAAAGCGTCGTGTCAATTTAGCACGGCTCTACATGCATAAAAATCAACAATATCAGCACTCAATATGGATATTGGATGAGCCCTTTACCGCGATTGACGTTGATGGGGTCGCGAGTTTAGAAAGCAAAATATTAGAATATGTTAAAGGTGGTGGCACTGTTATTTTAACCACCCACCAATTACTAGAAATTAAAGAAGGTGTTAGGTGCATTAATCTTGATGATTAGGGAACCTAACAGCATTTTGTTTGGCTAAGTAAGCTAGGTTAGCAAAAGATTGGGAAATTTAAGTAAATAAGTGATGTTAAATAGATGTTGAGAATTTTTTGGGCGGAGTTAGCGAAAGACTTGTTACTAGCTTTTCGCCGTAGAGGAGATTTGCTTAATCCGCTATTGTTTTTTGCAATGGTTATTGCGCTATTTCCACTAGGTGTGAGCCCTGCTGCCGATTTTTTAACGCAACTAGCGCCAGGTGTACTATGGGTATGTGCACTGTTAGCGGCATTGTTATCGTTAGACAACCTATTTAAATCAGATTATGAAGATGGCACATTAGAGCAGTTGTTATTGAGTTCTGAATCAACCTATATGGTGGCAATAGCTAAGTCTTTAGCGCATTGGTTAACCACCGGTTTACCATTAACACTGTTGGCGCCTCTTTTTGCAATGATGTTATTTTTGCCGACAGATGCCATCCCTGTATTGGTGATCTCTTTACTATTAGGTACTCCTACATTAAGCATGATAGGAGCAATAGCAGCAGCATTAACAGTGGGGTTGAAAAAAGGCGGTATGCTTATCTCACTACTCGTGTTGCCTCTTTATATCCCCGTACTTATTTTTGGTGCCAGCGCCGTACAAGCCTCTGTACAGCAGTTACCGGTCAATGCTTATTTCGCTATATTAGGAGCGATGCTGGCTTTGAGTATCGTATTGGCACCTTTTGCAATCTCAGCGTCTTTAAGAATATCCGTGAGTAATTAATGGCTACGACTAAAAAACAAATCATGCCTAAATGGTTTTACCTAATGGCATCACCAAAAGGGTGTTATCAAATAACAGGTAAACTGTTACCTACATTTAGTGTGCTAAGCATATTGCTGCTAGCTATTGGGCTGGTATGGGCGCTGTTATTTGCCCCGCAAGATTACCAGCAAGGCAATAGCTTTCGTATTATTTATATTCATGTGCCGGCAGCGATCTTAGCGCAATCAATTTATTTTACGATGGCCATCGCGGGTGCAATCGCCATTGTATGGAACATGAAAGTTGCTGATATGGTGGCCTACTCTTGTGCACCTATTGGTGCGTCGATGGCATTAATTGCTTTGTTCACTGGTGCTATTTGGGGCAAGCCAACATGGGGTACCTGGTGGGAATGGGATGCACGCTTAACCTCTATGCTCATTTTATTGTTTTTATATTTTGGCGTAATGGCACTGTATTCAGCAATGGATAAGCCTGAAACAGCAGGTAAAGCTGCCGCGATTTTATCGATCGTTGGTTTAGTTAACATCCCCATTATTAAATACTCTGTTGATTGGTGGAATACTTTACATCAAAGCGCAACGTTTAAATTAACAGAAAAGCCGGCGATGCCAGCGGAAATGTGGTTGCCATTACTGATTATGGTGCTTGGTTTCTACTGTTTCTTCGCGGTAAATTTGATGATGAGATTACGCAATGAAATTTTAAGACGAGAGAAGAGAGCGTCTTGGATTAAAGATGTCATTAATTAGACATTATTTGTAATAGTATTTAAAGCTGTTGATAAATCAATAGCGCAAAATAATGTAGACAAAGGATAAAGGGCTAGTGGTATGCAGTTTGAATCATTAACGCAATTTTTTTATATGGGAGGCCACGGCTTGTATGTTTGGTTAAGCTTTGCGCTTACCTTCATCGTTTTAGCATTGAATGTGCTACAGCCATGGCTAGATAAAAAAAGCATCTTAGTAACACATCGTAAGAGAATGCAGCGTGAGAGTATTAAAAAATGAATGCTAAAAGAAAGAAAAGATTAGCCTTGGTACTGTTCGTACTAGTTGGAGCATCTGCAGCCATAGGTTTAACGTTATATGCGTTAAATCAAAATATTAATTTGTTTTTCTCGCCATCGCAAATAGTCAATGGTGAGGCACCTATCAATACCCGTATTCGCGCCGGCGGAATGGTTGTCGATGGCAGTGTTAAAAGAGATGCTAGCAGTTTAAAGGTAGAGTTTGCTATTACTGATTTTGCGCAGACAACGCTAGTAAATTATGAAGGAATATTGCCTGATTTGTTTCGTGAAGGCCAAGGGATTGTGGCTCAGGGCACTATGGATAGTAACGGTGTCTTCCAGGCGGTTGAAGTGTTGGCGAAGCACGATGAAAAATATATGCCACCAGAGGTGCAAGATGCTCTGGATAAAGCAAATGTTAATAAATACTAAGGACAAAAAATGATTCCCGAACTCGGTCAGTATTCATTAATTCTAGCTCTAGTTATGTCTGTCTTTTTGGCGATATTACCAATGGTTGGTGCAACGCGCGGTAGTGTGTTTTTAATGAGCTTTGCTAAACCCTTAGCTAAGTCACTATTTTTGTTTTTACTCATCAGCATGATCTGTTTAGGTTATGCGTTCGCTACAGATGATTTTAGCGTGGTCTATGTCGCTGAAAACTCCAACAGCGCCTTGCCTATTTATTACAAGTTAAGTGCTATTTGGGGAGGCCATGAAGGCTCCTTATTACTTTGGGTATTTATTTTAAGTGGCTGGATTTTTGCAGTCGCCTTAAAATCTGATGCACTGCCGATGGATATTATGGCCAGAGTGTTGTCGGTGTTGGGTATTATTGCTATTGGTTTTATTTCGTTCACGCTGATTACATCGAGCCCTTTTGAGCGCTTATTAATCAATACACCGCTAGAGGGCGGCGATTTAAATCCATTATTACAAGATATTGGTTTGATCATTCACCCGCCATTACTGTACATGGGTTATGTTGGTTTTTCTGTTGCCTTTGCTTTCGCGATTGCCGCGTTATTAACCGGCCAATTAGATGTGGCTTGGTCGCGCTGGACGAGACCTTGGACCAACACCGCTTGGGCTTTTTTAACGATAGGTATTACTCTGGGTAGCTGGTGGGCTTATTATGAATTAGGCTGGGGCGGCTGGTGGTTCTGGGACCCTGTTGAAAATGCATCGTTTATGCCTTGGCTAGTCGGTACTGCCCTCGTTCACTCACTAGCGGTCACTGAAAAACGAGGACTATTTAAAAGCTGGACCTTGTTGTTAGCTATCTTTACTTTCTCGTTGAGCTTATTAGGTACATTCTTAGTTCGCTCTGGCGTATTAACATCAGTTCACTCTTTTGCAGCAGACCCTGATCGCGGTTTGTTTATCCTTGTGTTATTGGCAATTACAGTGGGAGGCTCTTTATTTTTATATGCGCTGCGAGCATATGATGTAAAAAGTGAGTCTGATTTTGAGCTGTGTTCAAGAGAAACCTTGTTATTAATCAATAACGTTATTTTAGTGATTATGTGTGCCATGGTATTGATAGGGACATTATACCCATTAGTGATTGATGCCATTGGCGGCGGTAAAATGTCAGTAGGGCCTCCTTATTTTAACCTGCTATTTGTGCCCTTTAGTTTACTGTTAGTATTCTTTATGGGGGTAGGGATCTTGTTGCGTTGGAAAAAAAGCAACGTACAAAAGTTAACTAAGCAGCTATTGCCACCTTTGATTATCTCTATTGTATTAGGGCTAAGTGCTTCTTATCTGTTCAATGAAGCAATGGCTCTAAAAGTAACTATCGCTTTAGTACTATCGTTCTGGGTATTGAGTAGCTTGATCGTCGATGGCGCATCGAAAGTTAAAAATAAAGGCGCGGGTAAAAGTAAAGGACCGTCACTATTAATTAAAATTAAAGCCTTAGCTGAGCTGCCTAAAAGTTACTGGGCAATGCAAATAGCGCATTTAGGTGTGGTGATCTCGGTGATAGGTGTAGGTTTAGTGGCTACCTATAGCGAAGAGCGTGATATACGTATGGTGCCTGGTGATGTCGTTGAATTAGCTGGCTACAGCTTTGAGTTTAACGGGGTGAGTAAACAGCAAGGGCCTAATTATGTTGCAGAAGTGGGCGTTTTAAAAGTGCTTAAAGATGGCGAGTTTTTTGCGCTAATGCATCCTGAGAAACGCTTTTACCCCGCGCGCTCTAGTGTGATGACAGAGGCTGATATTAACGCAGGTGTTTTTGCTGATGTCTTCGTGGCTTTAGGTGAATCATTAGGTGATGGTGCCTGGGCTGTCAGATTACAGTATAAACCGTTTATGCGCTGGGTTTGGTTTGGTGGTGTATTGATGATGTTCGCAGGTTTGTTGACGGTGTTTGATCGTCGCTATCGTATGAAAAAGAATGTTGTTAACCTGCAAACAGCTTGAATTTTTAAATTGGTATCACATTAAGGTTGTATAAAATGCGTCGAGTTTTATTATTTTTACCATTAGTAATTTGCCTAGTATTAGGGGCGTTATTTGTTAAAGGTTTGTCATTAGACCCGACGGAGTTGCCATCGGCAAAATTGGGTAAACCTTTCCCGTCTTTTTCGCTAGAGAGCTTGGAAGATGAGAGCAAACTGATTACAGAGCAAGATTTTAAAGGTAAAGTGCGGCTGGTGAATGTTTGGGCGACTTGGTGCCCAACGTGTAAAGTAGAGCATGGTTACTTAAATAAATTAGCAGCTGATGAAGGCGTTGAAATCATTGGTATTAACTATAAAGACGAGCGAGTAAAAGCAGTTCAGTGGCTCAAGCGATACCAAGACCCTTATGTGATTAATGTGTTTGATGGCCCAGGCAGCCTAGGGCTTGATCTAGGCGTCTATGGAGCACCTGAAACGTACATCGTAGATAGTGAAGGTGTGATCCGTCATCGCCATGTTGGTGCAGTCGATGCCAATGTTTGGCTAGAGCTAAAGCCTATTATGCAATCGTTTGGCTGGGCTGGTCAGTGAATAAAACCACATTGACAGCAGTAGGAGATAAATAGTGTCTGTTTTAACGCGTTGTAAAATAATTGCAAGTTTGCTTTTGGCTTTAATTGTCCTCTCTTGTAGTGTCTTTGCAGCAATTGATACCTTTGAATTTAATACTGATGAACAGCGCCAGCGCTTTCGTGCGCTCAGTGAAGAGTTAAGGTGTCCTAAGTGCCAGAATCAAAACTTGGCAGGTTCCGATGCCGCTATCGCATTAGATTTGCGTACGCAATTACACAGTATGATTCTCTCAGGTAAAGACAATGAGCAAATCAAAGACTATATGGTTGAGCGCTATGGTGAATTTGTACTTTATAAGCCAAGTGTTAGCCCAGCTACTTACGTGTTGTGGTATGGGCCATTTGGCTTGCTCTTTGTCGGTTTTGTCGCTGTGTATTTTATTAGTAGAAAGCGTAAAACTGTACAGCAAGATACAGAACAAAAACAGCAAAGTGCTAGTGATGCAACAGTAAAGCATCAACAACGATTACAGGATTTATTGGACAAAAACGATGATTGAGTTATGGCTAGGTATTATTTTATTAACATTATTGGCAATGTCGTTTTTGTGTTGGCCACTGTTTAAAAAAACAGAAGAATATGTGGATATTGATCGAAAAAAAGAAAATGTCAGTATTTTTCAGCATAGATTAGCAGAGTTACAGCTAGAAAAAGAGCAGTTGCTGTTAACGGATGAAAGCTTTGATGAATTGAAGTTAGAGCTGGAGAAAAATTTATTATCGGATGCCGCTGCAATAGCTAAACCAAATCAACATCGCCAAAAAACTAAGCGCCGTCTATTGATTGTGATCGTCTCTTGTTTGCTGTTACCTATGATTTCCCTTGGTTTTTACTCTAAATATGGTCACTACGATGATTTAGTTTGGTCAGCAAAAAATAAAGAACTTAATGCTCTAAAAGGTGATCAAAGGCCGACGCTAGAGCAGGCTATTGTGATGCTAGAGGCAGAGTTAGAGCGAGCTCCTGAAAATGCAGAAGGTTGGTACATGCTAGCCGGTAGTTATATGAGTGCTAGTGAATTTAATAAAGGTGCTCAAGCTTTTAATAATGTATTAAAGTATTTGCCAGAGCAATCGCCGCAATACGCGAGTGTTATTGGCCAATATGCCCAGGCATTATTTTTTGTCGACAACAAAGTCTCAGCACAAGTTAAAGCGCAAATACAACGAGCATTAGCTATTGATAATAGTGAAGTGATCTCTCTAGGTTTATTGGGGATAGAAGCATTTGAGAGGGCGCAATATCAACAGGCCATTGGCTATTGGAAAAAAGCACTAGTTAATGCTCAGCCCAATGCAATTCAAGGTTTAGAGTCTGGTATTGCCAAAGCGCAACAAGAGCTGGCTAGGCTGGGCATCGCGCCATCTAAAGCAGAAAAAACACTAGCAACAGCAGCAGAGGTAAATGCGGAGTCAAATGCAGAAAGTGTTGAAAAAAGTAAACTAAAAGTGATTGTTGATGTCGAGATTACAGAGCAATTAAAAAGTGAGCTTGATGAAAATACGACTATCTTTGTTTTCGCTAAACCGATTGCCGGTAGGATACCGCTAGCAGCGCTTAAACTGCGTGTCGCTGATTTACCTAAACGAGTGGTATTAGATGATAGCCTTGCTATGCTGGCAACAGCGAAAATATCAATGCAGCAAAAAGTAGAAGTTAGTGCTAGAATTTCATTATCAGGACAGCCACAACCACAAGCAGGTGACTATGAATCAAATGTTTTGATTTTAGATGTTTCAGAGGTTGACTCTGCTGCTAAATTGTTGATAAATAATCTAGTTAAATAAAAACAATAATAGATGAGCTCATTTTTAGGGGTGAGCTTAAATAAACATGGTAATAAAATGCTATGTTGTTAAATTAGTAGGCTTATTTACATTAGTTAGTGCATGTATTATGTAAAGAGTGATGGATAGTTATTATCGTATTTATGTTATTTATATTTATATCCAAAAAGTTGGTGATTTAAGTCTATGGAAATAGGTTCTCGTGAATGGTTAATAGTAGGGGCAATCATATTTATATTATTGATTGTGGTCGATGGTTGGCGTCGCATGCGTGCGCAAAGCAACTCCCTAAAAATCGATATAGACGATAAGCTCGCAGAGTTAGGTGAGGATAATTATAATCCAGAACTGCCTCTTGGCGCCGCCAGAGCATATGTCCCTAAAGATACGGACAAAAAAAATGGCGCCAATTTTTCGCACGCTAATCAAAACAATACGCAATCAACGCAAAGTGAATTTGTCCAAGATAAAGCCCACGCTGATAAAGACATAGCTGAAAACCCGCTGCCAATCGCTGATGCATTAGCAAATGCTAAGCAGGCCATTCAAGCAAATATCGCCCAAGAATTAAATAAAACGCAACATAGCTTTAATTCCCTCAAAGTAGATGATGATCAATTTGATGTTGATTCATTATCAATGCTTGGTAATGCCGATGGTATTATTGGTAGTAAAAGAGCGGTACAAAATAAAGAACAGCAAAGCAGTGATGCGACAAGTAGTGACTCATATAGCAGTGCTATAGATAGCAATAATATAGATAGCAATAATATAGATAGCAATAATATAGATAGCAGCGACGTTGTTTTAACAGATGATATCACCATAGCAGACCAGCCTGCAGATGAAGAGCTTGCAGCTTATAAAGAGCCTTTAGCTTATAAAGAGCCTTTAGCTCAAACTGATCCAGCAGAGCCAGAAGCTGAAAAAGTACCTGAGCAATTAGAACAGCCAGATTATGTCGATGAAAATAACACAGATTTATCTGAGCTAACTATTCCCGATATTCTTAAAGCCAAGCCACAACAAAAAACAGCAGAGCAAACTAATCTGCAGCAATCAGTAGATGATGAAAGCCGAGCAGAATTATCGGATACAGAACAATCGATTAAATCTATGTCAGAACATGATGAGTCTATACCATCAAGTCGTGATTTTTCTGCTGATATGTTTGAAATGCTGTTAGAAGAGAGAGATAGTCACAATAATCTTGAGCGAAATGATGCACAAACAGACGATATAGAGCAACACGGCTCAGAAGATATAGAAGTAGAGGATGCAGGTGATACAGCGGATGATGAGCAACCTTCGTTTAGTTTAACCGATGAAGCTAAGCAGCAAGAAATAGCGGCATTAAAAGCGCGCCTTAAGCAATTGTCTAATGAAGATGATATCGATCACAGTGACGAGCAATCTAGATACACTAAAAAAGCAGTAGATAAAGAAAAAGAGTCTATAGAGCAAGTGTTGAAAAATGCGACGTCTGACGATCAAACTGACTCTGATAGCGATAACATTGCCAACGATGATGAGCTAGAGGCTGAACAGCTTAAAGATCAAGTGCCTGAGCAAGATGAGACAAGGGTTGTTGATGATGAAGTTGATTTAGAAGATATTGAGCAAGAATTAATAAGCCGTTCAAATAAAGATGAGCTTAACACTGAAATACTGCAAAAATTAAATGCTCTAAATAATGCTGATAGCGAACCGGCAGTTAGTGAAAAAAACAAAGAGCCAGAGTTAAAGGTAACTGAATTCGAATCCGTTGCACTGCAAGGGCTCAGTGCTAATGACGATTTAGATGAGCACGATTTTGATGAGTCTGTCGATGATTCACCAGTATTTGATGATGCTGCTGACCCTTTAATGGATGGCTATGATGATAGCCGATCATCAAAAGAGTTAGTTGAACAGTTTAATCATGATTTAGCTGTTGATGACCAAGCGGTATCTAATGAGCTTGATATGCCTATTTCAGAAATTTTGAAAAAGAAAATTCAAAGCCAACAATCGCCAGCGAATACACAAGCGGTTGATCCGTTATTAGATAGCAGTGATAGTGTAGATGATATTCCTGCAGGTATTGATGATATTCGCCAAGATCTTGAGGACAACAGTGAGCGTGAACAGCAGACTTTGGCTAGTAGTATAGATGAAGATGATTCATTTGATGAGCCAGCTATTGCTAATAACCTAGGTTTTTCAGCATTTGATGACGATCCACTGATGGCCAATTTTGAAGATCCTTACGAGGATGCACAGACAGAAGACGAAAACAGTGAAGATGAAAAGGTTGAAGATCAAAAGCTGGCAACAGAAAATGAGCAAGCTTTAACTAATCAATCAGCCTTATCTGACACAGAAAAAAATGATGATGATAATACACTTGAAACACAACAAGATAAGCAAGCAGCAATGATACCAGCTAAAAAACCACGTAAATTAATAGCCAATGTCGATGACCCAGAAGTTGTTCTCATCGTTACTGTAGTGGCCAAAGATTCATATTTAGATGGCGCAGCCTTAAAACAAGTAGTTGAAGCTTGCGGTATGGAATTTGGTGATATGGATGTTTTCCATCGCTTTGAAGATGGTCAAGATAAAGGTGCGATTCAATTTAGTATGACTAATGCGGTTAATCCAGGGACTTTTGATATCGCTACTATGGCGCAGTCTTCAACACCGGGCGTCTCTTTCTTTATGTCTATGGATGAGCCGCTTGATGCTAAGAATGCATTAGATTGTATGTTAGCGACCGCTGAAACAGTGGCAAATCATTTAAACGGTAATTTGTTAGACGATGATCGCTCGGTATTAAGGCCGCAAACGAAAGAGCATTATAAAGAGCGAATTCGTATCCATGAGATGAAAAAACTGCATCGTCGCAACTAGTATTAAACGCCGAGCATTGCTCGGCATTATTTTTTAAAAACGTATGTAATTGAGTACGCCATGCCAGATACCTCCCTACCATTAGAAATTCAGCAGCTGATTGCTGAAATAGATCAGCACAATTATCGCTACCATGTGTTAGATACTCCCTCAATTCCCGATGCTCATTACGATAAGCTGTTTCAGCAATTAAAAGCGTGGGAAATAGCAAACCCTGAGTTAATTAGTCAGCAATCGCCAACACAAAGAGTGGGAGCAAAGCCGAGAGAAGGTTTTGGTCAAATTACTCATGAAATGCCGATGTTGTCATTAGATAACGTATTTGCAGGCACTGAGTTAGCGGATTTTTCACAGCGTATTAAAGAGCGTTTAGGTGCTAGTGACGAAAAAATAATAGAGTTTGCCTGCGAGCCAAAACTCGATGGCGTCGCTGTGAGTTTACTTTATGAAGACGGCGTGTTGATTCGTGGTGCAACCCGTGGTGATGGCAGTGTCGGTGAAGATATTACTCATAATGTACGTACAATATCATCCATTCCACTAACGCTTTTAGGCGAGGGTTATCCGCGAAGATTAGAAGTGCGCGGTGAAATTTATATGCTAAAAGCCGGTTTTAAGGCGATGAATCTTCACGCTGAAAAAATTGGTGATAAATTATTTGCCAATCCGCGCAATGCAGCGGCCGGCTCAATTCGTCAATTAGATCCTAAAATAACGGCGAGAAGGCCCCTTGAAATGTGTTGTTATAGTGTCGGTGTGGTCGAGGGCGGCGCGATACCACAAGGGCATATAGAGACGCTAGAGTTGCTACAAACCTGGGGGCTTAAGATTAATCCGTACCTAACAAAAGCTGTCGATATAGAACAGCAGCTTGAGTTCATTGAAAAAATGCAAGCTTTAAGAGAAAACTTGCCTTATGAAATTGACGGCTTAGTCTTTAAAGTTAATGATTATGCGCTACAGCAGCGTCTAGGTTTTATATCGCGTGCGCCGCGCTGGGCAACAGCTTACAAGTTTCCAGCACAAGAGGCTGTTACTAAAATTGAAAATGTTGAATTCCAAGTAGGGCGTACAGGTGCGGTTACACCAGTTGCCAGGCTTGAACCGGTGTTTGTTGGTGGTGTGACTGTCAGCAATGCAACGCTACATAACATGGATGAAGTTGCGCGCTTAGATGTGAAAATTGGCGATTATGTGGTGGTGCATCGCGCGGGTGATGTGATCCCTAAAATTTCGCGAGTCCTATTAGAAAAACGTAGCGCTGATGTTAGTGATGTTGAATTTCCAAATGAGTGCCCAATTTGTCAATCACAAATTGTGCGTATTACTGGCGAAGCTATTTCGCGCTGCAGTGGTGGCTTGACTTGCGCTGCCCAACGCAAAGAGGCGATTGTTCACTATGTTTCCAAAAAAGCGTTGGATATCGATGGCCTAGGGGAAAAATTAATTGATACGCTAGTCAGTAAAGAGATGGTGATCAACCTAGATGATCTTTATAACCTATCTAAAATTAACCTGTTGCGATTAGAGCGAATGGGTGAAAAATCAGTAGATAAGTTATTAAAAAATATTGAGCAGGCAAAGCATACCAGCCTTGCAAAGTTTATATATGCGTTAGGTATTAGAGAAGTCGGTGAGGCAACCGCTAGAAACTTAGCTGTCGAATTTGGTTTTCTGGATCGCATCGTTGCGGCTTCAGTTGAAAGATTAGAGCAGGTCAGTGATGTTGGCCCTATCGTCGCTAAACATATAGCTAGCTTTTTTGCGCAAACTCAGAACCTGCAAGTTATTGAGCGCTTGCGAGAAGCGGGAGTGAATTGGCCAGAATCCGAACCTGTTGCTGCTGATACCCTCGCTCTGGCAGGTAAAGTTTATGTATTAACCGGCACGTTACAGTTAATGGGGCGAGCGGAGGCTAAAGCGTACTTACAGGAGCTTGGTGCCAAGGTGTCAGGTAGCGTATCGAAAAATACCGATTGTGTGGTTGCCGGTGAAGCGGCTGGCTCTAAGTTAAAAAAAGCGAGCGATCTAGGTGTTAAAGTTTTAACAGAAGCCGAGTTTGTGCTGTTTTTACAAGGTCTTGGTATTAATGTTTAGTCGTGTTTTAGGGGATATATGATCATTCCATATCAGTCACTTAGTGAAGAGACATTGACTAACTTAATAGAAGAGTTTGTCACCCGAGATGGTACAGATTATGGCAGTTATGATCTGACGATGCAGGATAAAGTCTCATCCGTAAAATTGTTACTACAATCTGGTGAGGTCGTGTTGCTATTTACCGAGTGTACGCAGTCGGTAAATATTGTCGAAAAAGCAAGCTTAAATAATTAAAGCTAGGTCGCTAGCAATGACTTTAAGCTTGTTGAAATCAGTCTCTGTTACACTGCTTCTGTTATTACGCCCATCTCTCGATATGGGCACCGCTAATGATAAGTCTCAATAAATCCGCTCGACAGACAATACCCACCAACTCCTCTTCGCTATCAAATATTGGTACGCCATTGATATCGAATTCTAAAAAGCAGGCCGCTATTTGGTCTACTTGTGTGGTCGGCAAACCGGCTATCATTTGTTTGTTATAATAAGGCGTTATGCTTTGTGTCGACTCCTTACCTATTTTAAGAACATCGTTTTTAGCTAGAATCCCCATTGTTTTTCCCGCTGCATTAGTGACTAGCAAGTGGCTAATATGTAAATTTTGCATGCGTTCCCATGCGGCATGTGCAGTCGTGCCCTCGATAATGGTGTGTACAGGTTGGCTCATTATTTGAGAGGCTATCAGTCCTTTTTTTGAGCTATTAGCATGGGAGCTTGGTTTCAAACCTTCATAGGTGGCAGGTGTTTTATCGTCAGCTGAGCGGTGACGTTCCAGAAGGTCACGGAAGTCTTTATGTTTGGTTTGTAGATCTTTATCGTCATGAGTAGCAGTGTGTGAGGCTTCACTGGCGCTCGTTTTATCTACCCCTTTGTCAGGGAAAATAGATCGTAATGGGGTGCTAACCCTACGTCCTTGATCAATTATGGCGAAAGACATTGAGACCTCCGAGTATCTTTACGGCTTGTAAACATACAATGCCGCTATTAGAGAACATATGGTGTCGTAGTAACTGCTCTCTCAGGTTTTTCACAACAAGGCGCTAGCCGTTATTATGACAATATTACGAAAATTATGAGTAAAAATAATTCCCTACTACTTACTATATCGTCCGTCTAATCAATTGTTTAATAACAAATCTAGCAGGATGTAACGAATCAGACAAGTTTTTAGCGAGAGGGCTTGGCTGATTTGTAATTAAACACGCTAAATACTCAGCACTTAGTGGGCAGGTTATCAGTCCTTTAGCGCCATGTCCGGTATTGATAAATAGGCCCTGATAGTTTGGTGCCGTGTTATTTTCAAAGCGCCAGTGTTTATCTTTATTTAGTTTTTTAAATTGAGTAACAAATTGTTGATGTTTGGGGGCAGGGCCTACAACCGGTAAATAATCAGGCGTTGAACAGCGTTTGGCGACTTTGCCAGATAACTCATCAGCTATGTTTAATACTTTGGCAAAGTTGGGCAGTACCTTGTTTAAGTTGGCGATATTGGTTTGCTGGTCTTTGTTTTGCAGTTGCGTGGTATTGTTATGTAAATCAAAACTCGCACCAAAACAAAATTGGTTGTCAGTAGCAGGGCAAATGTAGCCCGCACCGCAAACCACGGTATTGAGTACACTCGCTTTGTTTTTATTAGCGTGAGTTACTTGGCCGCGAATAGCTTTTGTTGGTAGTTGTTGTAGTTGCTCAAACTGTGTCGCCTGGTTGGCTGATGCAACAACAACGACATCAAAAGTATAGGCTTGATGATCATCACAGTGTAGTTGCCAGGCTAAATCTTCAGTTTGTTTGAGCTCGGTTATGCGGGTGTTTAACGCCAGTGTTATCTGCTCATGGTCTATGAGTTTTTGACAAAACAGTGCGGGTGAGACCCAGCCTGCGCGAGGGAAAAACAAACCGCTAAAAGGTGTCGCTGTGCCGGCTATTTGCGATGCTTGTTCAGCGCTAACCCATCTGACAATGTCAGTTGAGTAGTTATCTTGTGCCAGTAAATCTTGCTGTTGTAATTGCTCTTTTTCACTCGTCGCTAATTGCAGTAAACCGCATTGCTCTGCCGTTACTTTGTCAAAACACTGATATACGTTTAACAAGCGTAGCGAGTACTCTAAGCCAGTTAAGTGAAGTTCACCAGCAACGGTAGGTTTAGATGGTAACTTTGCGTACAGAGCCCCTTGCAGGTTGCCTGATGCGTGTTGACAGATACCAGTGCTGCTATCAAATAAAGTTACATCGATGCCTCTGCGTGCCAATGCTTCGGCTGTGGTGCACCCCGCTAGCCCCGCACCAATAATTGCCACTCTTGGTTTATTGTTATCAGCGCCTTGATAGTTAAACCAAGGCGTTTTATTGTCAGCGTTTATTTGCTCTGGGTTAAAAGTAGCGCTAATCATTTCTCTTTTTTTGCCAAAGCCACTGTGTTTCTTAATATCAAAGCCTTGTGCCTGTAGTGCTCTACGGACAAAACCTGCCGATGTAAATGAGGATAACGTGGTATGTCCTCTCGTACTTAAACGAGAAATCTGACTAAATAATGGATCCGTCCACATGTCCGGGTTTTTAGCAGGTGAGAAACCATCGAGATACCAGATATCTGTTTTATGGTTGCAGCGTTGATAGGCGCTGATACTGTCTTCAAACATTAAAGTAAGGTAAATATCGCCGCCATTGAGAATAAGGCGATGAAAGCCTTTGCTCGCAGGGGGGTATTGCTGGCAGATCTGGGTAGTGATATCACTAAAGTGTGGAAAACTGGCGACTGTCTTTTTAAAGTCAGCCAGTGATAGTGGAAACAGTTCGCTTGAATAAAAATAAATGGGCTTGCGGTCAGTAGCAGTCATCGCGCTTTTAGTATCGCTCGTTTTGCTAATCTTATCTAATGCCAGCAAAGTACAATAAAAGTTTAAACCCGTGCCAAAGCCGGTCTCATTAATACATAGGTAATTATTAGCCCGCTGATATCTGTCGCTAATATTGTTTGGCTTAACAAAAACATGTAATGATTCGTCTGCGCCACCATCTGAATTGAAATAATAGTCATCAAATTGTGTTGAAAAAGGCGTGCTGTCTTGCCAGTTGATCGCGCTGTTTTTTATTGGGTTCATGGTATTGTTTGGCTGTTGTTTAGGTTATAGGTAACACAAATGAAATTATCGTCATAGATTAAGGGGGTTGTTAGAGTCACGGCATTGAACTTGTTAATAACTTCCCCAAATACTTATTGTATATTAATTAGTAATAAATGTAGGGAATTAAATGAAAATTGCAGTTGCCGGCACCGGTTATGTTGGTTTATCAAATGCTATGCTACTAGCGCAACATAACCAAGTGGTTGCTGTTGATATCGACAAGCATAGAGTTGAGTTGCTCAATAACAGATTATCACCGATAGTTGATCCACAGATCGAGCAGTTTTTGACTAATGAGACACTGGATTTTGTTGCCACATTAGATCCTCTGCTAGCATATAGTGAAGCTGATTTTGTCATCATAGCAACACCGACAGATTATGACCCTGCGACTAATTATTTTGATACATCCTCGGTAGAGAGCGTGATTGATGTGGTGCTCGCCATAAACCCTGCGGCAGTGCTGGTGATAAAATCAACTGTTCCGGTCGGTTTTACAGCGAGAATAAAAGCCGAGAAATCGATTGATAATATCATGTTTTCCCCTGAGTTTTTAAGAGAGGGAAAAGCGCTGTATGATAATTTACATCCATCGCGCATTATTGTTGGTGAGCAAAGTGAGCGGGCAGCGGTTTTTGCCAATTTATTAAAGCGAGGTGCGATCAAGCAAGATATTGAAATTCTATTTATTAATTCAACAGAGGCGGAGGCAGTTAAGTTGTTCTCCAATACCTATTTGGCAATGCGCGTCGCCTATTTTAATGAGTTAGATACATACTGTGAAAGTATTAATATCAGCAGTAAGCAAGTGATATCTGGTGTCGGTTTAGATCCACGTATTGGCTCTCATTATAATAACCCATCCTTTGGCTATGGCGGCTATTGCCTACCTAAAGATACTAAGCAGTTATTAGCTAATTATGATGATGTTCCCAACAATTTAATAGGGGCTATTGTTAACGCCAATGTAACACGTAAAGATTTCATTGCCGATCAAGTGTTAAAGCGAAATCCTAAAACGGTGGGTATCTATCGATTAGTGATGAAACAAGGTTCTGATAATTTTAGAGCGTCTGCGATTCAAGGGATAATGAAGCGTATTAAAGCCAAAGGCGTCGAGGTCATTGTCTATGAGCCGTGCTGTAAAGAAGATGAGTTTTTCCACTCAAAAGTGATTGAGGATTTAGGTGCGTTTAAAGCACAAAGTGATGTGATTATTGCCAATCGTATTGATGAAGATGTGCAGGATGTCATCGCTAAAATATATACTCGCGATTTATTTGGTCAAGATTAAGCCTATTTATATATCGGTTAACTACTATAGCTCACCTTAATATGGCTTGAGAGCATTAAAAAAGGCAAAGATTTTACAATCTTTGCCTTTTTTTTAAAGCACGCTAATCAAAGTGCTTAAAGACCCAGTTTTTTCTCTAGGTAGTGAATGTTAACACCACCTTGTTGGAATTTACCGTCGGCCATAATTTCTTGATGCAATGCGATATTGGTTTTTATACCATCGACGACCATTTCGTTTAGAGCGATCTGCATTCTTTTTAACGCTGTTTCACGATCCGGGCCATGAGTAATTAGTTTGGCAACTAATGAATCATAATGTGGTGGTACTGTGTAACCTGCATATAAATGAGAGTCTACACGTACGCCGTTACCGCCAGGGGTATGGAATAAGTTAACCTTACCAGGGCTTGGCATAAATGTTTTAGCATCTTCAGCGTTAATACGACATTCAAAAGAATGGCCATTTTCACTGATTTGATCTTGAGTAACTGATAGCTCAAGACCAGAGGCGATACGCAACTGCTCTTTTACAATGTCGATGCCGGTGATCATTTCTGAAACAGGATGTTCAACTTGGACACGAGTGTTCATTTCGATGAAGAAGTATTTGCCATCTTCATATAAAAATTCAAAGGTACCAGCGCCGCTATAGTTGATTTTAATACAGGCATCAACACATGCTTTGAAAACCGCTTCTCTCGCAGCAGGGTCAATACCTGGTGCCGGTGCTTCTTCAACAACTTTTTGATGACGACGTTGCATTGAGCAATCACGATCGAATAAGTGAATCGCGTTGCCTTTACCATCAGCTAACACTTGAACTTCAACATGGCGAGGGTTCTCTAAGAACTTTTCCATGTAGACAGTTTCATCGCCAAAAGCAATACCGGCTTCACCTTGAGTAACGTGAACGGCGTTGATGACAGCCGCTTCAGAGTGAACAACGCGCATACCACGTCCACCACCGCCAGAAGCTGCTTTGATGATGACAGGGTAGCCAATACGCTTAGCTATCGCCTTGATTTTATCAGGATCACTTGGCAGCGGGCCATCAGAGCCTGGTACTGTTGGTACGCCAGATTCAATCATTGCTCTAATTGCAGATACTTTATCGCCCATTAGGCGAATAGTAGCGGCATTTGGGCCGATGAAAGTAAAACCAGATTTTTCAACTTGTTCTGCAAAGTCAGCGTTTTCCGCTAGGAAACCGTAACCTGGGTGAATACCCGTAGCATCAGTCACTTCAGCAGCACTGATAATAGCAGGGATATTTAAATAGCTTTGTGCAGATGCAGCTGGGCCTATGCAAACAGCTTCATCTGCTAGGCGTACGTGCATTAAATCACGGTCTGCACTTGAGTGGATGGCAACCGTTTTAATATCAAGCTCTTTACATGCTCTTAATATTCTAAGCGCAATTTCGCCACGGTTGGCTATGACTACTTTATCTAACATAAAAGTGGATCCTTTTAGTTTGGTACAGCTGTGATTAAACGATGTTAACAAGCGGTTGATCAAACTCAACAGGCTGACCATCTTCTACTAAGATAGATTCAACAATACCAGCGCGATCCGCTTCAATTTGGTTCATCATTTTCATAGCTTCAACGATACAAATGATATCGCCGACTTTAACGCTTTGGCCCACTTCAACAAACTTAGGTGCACTTGGAGATGGTGAGCGATAGAAAGTACCAACCATTGGCGAGAGAACAGCGTTAGTGTTAAGCGCAACAGGTGCTGCGACAGGAGCAGCTACAGCTGCTGTTGCAGGTGCTGCAACTGGCGCTGGCATAGGTGCTGCCATCATTTGTGGAACAACGTTTTGGCCACGGCTAATACGTACTGATTCTTCGCCTTCTTTTATTTCGATTTCATTGATGTTCGATTCTTCTAAAAGCTCGATTAATTTTTTAACTTTACGAATATCCATGTGTTTATCTCTTTTTTAAATATTATGTGTTATATCCCGAATACATCGAGAATAGCGAAAGGTGTTATTTGGTTTTATTTAGCTGAGTGATAGCAAAATCTAAAGCGTATTCATATCCTTTAATGCCCAGTCCACAAATGACGCCTATGGCAACATCCGATAGATACGAATGGTGTCGAAAGCTTTCACGTGCGTGAATGTTTGAAAGATGAACTTCAACAAAAGGAATATCAACACCCAGTAGAGCATCACGTAATGCCACACTGGTGTGGGTATATGCTGCAGGGTTTATCAAAATAAATTCTATTTGCTGACGTTGAGCTAAATGGATTCTATCGATAAGGGCCGCTTCAGCATTACTTTGAAAACACTCGAGGCTATAACCAGCAGATTGTGCTTTTTGAGAGAGGTCTTGTTCTATGTCAGCCAGTGTTTGGGCACCATAAATTTCAGGTTGTCTGGTACCTAAAAGATTTAAATTAGGGCCGTTTATTAACAGACATTTTGCCATAAAAATTACATCTCTTTCTTAATATGTTTTTTAAAACGATAAGTTGCGCTAGTTTGCATTAATCTTTAGCGATAGTCTAGGAAAATGACTTTTTTACTGATTATATCCGCATTTTCTAGGAATTTGTCATAATTCATTGCAGGCTATACTCTGTTTTCTAACTTTTGTAGGTTGTTTTTTGCTCAGCAAGTTATCTTAAAACCTAAACCTGTCTCGTTAACTAAAGCAGGTTAAAGTTTGTAGGTTGACGATTTTTTTAGATCATAGTATTGATAGCTAAAGCACACCAAAAATATGACATTATTTTTAAAGGTAGTCGCTTCTGAACTAAGTATGGGCTAAAACGCTATACTTTCCTTACAAGGCAATTGTATTATTTGTCATATTAATAGCGCGACAGTATTATCTTGATCATTATTTTAGGGGGCAGACATTGAAAGAGTTAAGCTTTAACAGTTTAAAAGGTAAGGTAAGTGAGCAAGAGTGGCAGCTTAGAGTTGATTTGGCCGCTTGTTATCGACTCGTTGCTGATTTGGGTTGGGATGATTTAATTTACACTCATTTATCAGCTAGATTGGCAGGGACTGATGAGTATTTAGTTAATCCTTTTGGCTTGGCTTTTGATGAGGTCTGCGCCTCTAATTTAGTCAAGGTGGATTTACAGGGCAATATTCTGGATGACACTCCCTATGCTATTAACCCTGCGGGCTTTACCATACACAGCGCTGTGCATGAAGCGCGCCCTGATGCGCACTGTGTGATTCATCTGCATACAAATGCCACCACGGTTGTCGCATCACAAAAAACAGGGCTGCTACCTTATAGTCAGTATTCGATGTTTTCCCTCGCTTCGCTTTCCTATCATGGTTATGAAGGCTTAGCGGTTAATGATGATGAGAAAAAACGTATTCAAGATGATTTGGGCGACACTAATCATATGTTGCTGGTAAATCATGGCGGTATGACATTAGGTGAAACAGTGGGCGATGCATTCATGCGCTTTTTTGATCTGCAACGCGCCTGTGAAATCCAAGTTATGTTGCAATCGACAGGGCAGGATTCAACCCAGATCCCGCCAGCGGTATTAGATAACATTAAGAAGCAGCAGAGCATTGTTAATATCGGTGAAAGTGGCGGCCAAAAAATATGGCCGGCGATGTTGCGAAAAGCATATAAGCTGGACCCAAGTTTTATGGATTAAGGCAATAGTTAGTCGCTAATACCAGCGACTAACTAATGTTATTAGCAAACGATGAAGATAAAACCAAGATTACAAAGCTAGCATTAACGGAGATTTAAATGAAAGTTGTCAGTGTCGAAATATTTGATATTCATTGCCCAGAGCGTCCCGCGTGGACACCTGTTTTTATTCGTGTACATACTGATGAAGGTATTCATGGTGTCGGTGAAGCAGGCTTAGCCTACGATGTAGGGCACAGTGCTGCGGCTCATATGATTAAAGAGCTGGCAGAAACTTTTTTGATAGGTCACGACCCATTTCAAACGGAAAAGCTGTGGTCGCGAATGTTGCGTGAAAGCTTTTGGGGGTTAGGTGGCGGCCCTGTTATCTATGCGGCAATGAGTGCTATTGATACCGCGCTTTGGGATATTAAAGGCAAGGCTTTGAATGTACCTGTCTATCAGCTGTTAGGTGGTAAAGTAAATGATTCACTGCGCACTTATGCCTCACAGTTACAGTTTGATTGGGATAAAGAGTTCAAGGCATTATCACAGCCTGAGCAATATGCAGAAGCTGCATTAAAAGCGGTAGCACAAGGTTATGATGCCGTTAAAGTTGACCCTATCATGTACGATAAGGATGGCAATACCTATTACGATAGAACAAATATTATTTCTCGCGGTGAAATGAAATTGTACCGCTCACGCTTAGCGGCCATTCGCGATGCCGTTGGTGATGAAGTCGATATTATTTTTGAATGCCACTCTCTGCCTGGCGCTACCTCTGCTATTCAAATAGGTAAGCTTGCTGAAGAGTTTGATTGTATGTATTTTGAAGAGCCGGTTAACTACCTTAACCACTCGCTACATAAAAAAGTGGCGCAGAACGTCTCCGTACCTATTGCCGGTGGTGAGCGTCTGTATAATCGCTGGCAAGTAAGGCCTTACTTTGAAGATCAAAGTATTGATGTTTTACAGCCAGATATTGGTTTGTCAGGTGGCTTTACAGAAACTAAAAAAGTATGTGATTACGCGGATATTTTTGATATTCGTATCCAGGCACATGTTTGTGGTGGCCCTGTTGCAACAGCCGCGGCACTGCATTTAGAGACGGCGATACCTAACTTTTTAATTCATGAACATCATACTTATGCAATAAAATCATGGAACCGAGAATTATGTATTCAAGATCCGCAACCGGTTAACGGCCAATTTGTGGTTTCAGAAACACCGGGTCTTGGCATTGAATTAAATGATGAGATCGTTATGCGCTCAAGCAGAATGATCGTTAAATAAGTAGTTTAAAGCGCGTTGTTAGCAGTACAGCAAATAGACTATTTGTTGTACTGCTTGGTTAATATGAGAGCTTATATGTTTGCCAGAGCTTGATTCATATCATTGATTAAATCTTCAACACCTTCGATACCAATAGATAAGCGCAGTAAGTCAGTAGGGCATGGTGTATCTGGACCTTCAACACTTGCTCTGTGCTCAACCAAGCTTTCAACACCACCTAATGAGGTGGCCCTTTTGAAAATATGTAGTTGCGCCGCTGTTTTAATTGCCGCCTGCTCGCCACCTTTAACTCTAATACTGAGCATGGCTCCAAATGCATTCTTCATTTGTTTTTTGGCAATGTGATGACCTGCAAAGCTCTCAAGCCCTGGATAGAGGACCTCTTCGATTAACGGGTGTTGCTCAAAGTGATTGGCAAAAGCAAGAGCATTGGCACTAGCTTGCTTAATACGAATAGCTAATGTGCGCATACCGCGCATTAAAAGCCATGCTTCAAAAGGCCCTAATACTGTACCGCTTGATTGGCGAAAGCTTTGCATCGCTGACCAGTGCTCGTCTGCCTCTTTGCAGACAAGGGCACCGGCGAGTACATCTGAATGACCATTGAGGTATTTAGTGGCAGAGTGCATGACAATATCAGCGCCTAACTCTAATGGATTACATAGCAAAGGAGTCGCAACAGTGTTGTCTACTGCTAGCCTTGCGTTGGCTTGTTTAGCGACTCTCGCCCACTGCGCGATATCATCTATTTGCCACGTTGGGTTAGCAGGTGTCTCTAGCCAAAGCAATTTGGTCTTATTAGCTATGACAGCTTCTTCTAGCGCTTTGATATCACCATTTTCAACGAAGGTGGTGGTGATACCCCAGTCTTTAGCAAAACCTGTTAGCCAGTTTCTTAGTGACCAATACATCACTTTTGGCGCAATCACATGATCGCCAGGTTTTAAGGTCATAAAAACACAGACCGCAGCGGACATACCTGAGGAAAACAGCATGGCATCAGCACCCTTTTCTAATGCGCTGAGTACTCTTTCTGGTTGTTCATAATTAGGATTGTGATCGCGAGTGTAAACTTTGCCATTAGGGTAGCTATTATCTGCTGCGCGCTCAAACGTGGTGCTTGGGTAAATTCCGGGAATAACACCTAAGTGTTGCTCATCCATCATGCCGAAACCGTGGGCTAGAATCGTGTCATCTGATTGTGCTTTATCGCTCATGTATTGCCTCTTTAATTAACGGTTGTCTTCTATTTATAAAGGAATCTGGGTATAGTTTATTTGATCTGAACTTATAGTTGGTAGTGTTTCTTGGCGTTAAGGTAGAGTAGTTTCTTTTTTTGCTGTGCACTAAAGTCAAGCTCGGCATAACTGTGCCATAAATCGGCATATGAGCAGCTAAATAAACACAGCGGAAAGTTACTGGCGAGCATCACTCTATTAATAGAAAACAAGTCAATTAGACACTCCACAGCGTGCTGAACGTACGATGCTTTGTAGTCTCTATCGATCATCTCCCAGCCTGAGGCCTTGATCACGACTTGATCAAATGCGGCGAGCGCTTGCATGTTGTGATACCAAGTGAGGTGATTTTCGTCATTGATAACAACACAGCCAGCATGGCTGATAATGACTTTTAAATTCGCCGCTTTATCAAGAATGTCTAATAATAAATTAACTGCTGGGGTATCCGTTAATGCTAACTGGCATTCAAAAATTTTAGCGTGATCCGCTATTTTTATCAGGTTTTTTTGCACTTGCTCTAGTGAGAGTATGTGTTGCGCTTGTCGATCAAGAATATGCCTAAAACCAACAACACTTTTATATTTACATAAATCACTAATAAGCACATCAAATGTATCGCAGGGCAAAGTCAGGTCTATCGCTGCAATTGTTCTAACTGGATAGGCTAATGATGTCTGGTAATTAGATTCAAGCCAGTCGATTTCCCGCCAAGGTCGTTGATTATCAAAGCCTGCTTCAATGTGAATAATCCCCTGCAAGCTCATTGATGGCGGCAGTGTCAGGTCTTGAGCGTTAAAGTTTTTGGCAATTTTATGTTTGTCAGGCCAAAAAGGTGGGTTGTTATCATTGAGCCAATGGTACTCACCTTGTTCAAGATCAAATAAATGTAAATGCGGATCAATGATTTTCATTTTACAACCTATAATTAGCCAGTAGTGTAGCCGCCATCTATTAGAGGTAAACTACCTGTAATAAAAGTGGCTTTGTCACTGGTTAAAAATAATGCATATTGTGCCACTTCGCAAGGTTGACCTAATCTTCCTAGCGGCTGAAGTGCTTCTTCGCTAGCGTGTACTTGTTGTTTGTCAGCGCCAGAGCTTTGACAGTATTTATCGATAGCGTTATGGTACAGCGGTGTTTCGATGGTGCCAGGGCACAGAGCATTGACTCTGATATTAAAAGCGGCGTAATCCAGGGCAGTGGTTTTACATAAGGAGGCGAGTGCGTGCTTAGATAAGTTATAGGCAAATGAATTGTTTTTGGCTATTAGGGCTTGATCGGATGCGATGATTAAAATACTGCCATTGTTTTGTGCTTTCATGCAGTCAAGGCTGGCTTGTATCGCAGCAAATGCCCCTTTCACATTAATGGCAAACAACTTGTCAAAGTCCGCTTCACTGGTGTTTTCTATATTGGCAGAAAGGTGAATACCGGCATTGCAAATAAGGATATCTATTCGCCCTTGCTCTTTGATCACTTGTGCAATGGCACTACTGACTTGTTGGAACTGGCTCATATCACATTCAATAAAATGACCCTTATCGCTAGGGCTAATGTCTAAATTATAAACAATGTACTGCTCTTGTAAAAATAAGCTGACAATGGCAAGACCAATACCTTTTGATCCCCCGGTGATAACGGCTACTTTTTTATGTTGTATGGCTGTTGGCTGTGTCATCGTTTATCTTCTTTCAGTGTGATCAGGGTTTAAGTATAACTGCTTTTTCTTTACTGATCAGCAGTTTATATAAATGGTGTAGATAGTGCTTGAGATTAAGCCTTAGTTAGCTGCGCCAATAATTTAAATGCAGCGACTCTCTCTTCATTCCAGGGTTGAGCGAAACTGATTCTTAAGTAAGATTGGTAAGTGTTTTGCGCGCTAAAAAGGCTGCCAGGTGTAATAGTGATGCCTTGTGCTCGCGCTGTTTTATATAAGCTCATAGTGTTTATGTCACTGTTTAGTTCAAGCCATAATACCAAACCACCATGAGGTTGACTGACGCTAACTGCATGGCTCATGTGTTGTTGTATCAGTGTTAATAATTGATTTTTTTGACTCTCAAGCAATTGGCGTCTTAATTTTAAATGCCTGTCTAAATGGCCCTCTTTTATGTAATAACTTAAGCCTTGTTGTTGGCTGGAGCTACTGGCCATCACGGTCGCTATTTTTAGCGCTAATATTTTCTGTGAATATTTTTTTGAGGCGATCCAACCGATACGAAGATCACGCGATAGCGACTTAGATAATGAAGAGCATAAAATAACCAGGCCTTGAGTATCGTAGGAATATATTGATCTGGGTTTCTCAAAACCAAAATATAAAGAGGCATAAATATCATCCTCAATAATGGTGAAACTGTTTTTTTCTGCGATAGCCAATAACGCCATTTTGTTTTGGTCTGGCATACAAGCGCCTGTGGGCGTGCAAAAAGCAGGTGAGACGATCGTTGCTTTAATATCCCAGTTTGCAGCAGCTTGTGCTAGTGTCTCTAAATTCAGCCCTGAATCAGCGGAGCTTGGGATCTCTAACACTTTTCGCCCTAGTATTTCTATTAATTGTAATGCGCCATAAAAAGCAGGGGATTCAATAGCAATAATGTCGTTGGGCTCGGTGGTGGCGATAATCGCTAGTAGCAATGCATGTTGGCAGCCATTGCTAATAATAACGTCCTCTGCCTGTATCAGACCTGCACCCAGATTGGTGTTGTTACATATTTGATTTATTAACTCACGGTTGCCACGCGGCTGGTCATAGTTGAGTTGCTGTGAGCTGTTTTGGTGGCGCATGCCCTTGCTTAAACAGCGGCGTAGCTGAGTATTAGCGGCTATGTCTTGCGCACTCGATATAAGATCAAATACAGCACCTCTGTGCATAATATCAAGAAAAACTTGAGTGCGTGAGATCAAGACAGGTGTCATTGTGGGCTTGCTAGTACTGGGTTTCTTCAATGAAATACTGTGACTACTTTGCAAA
Organism: Gammaproteobacteria bacterium AS21; assembly: GCA_038900335.1. GTDB lineage: Bacteria > Pseudomonadota > Gammaproteobacteria > Pseudomonadales > Balneatricaceae > Rs1. The sequence continues at coordinate 130,683 of JBBMRB010000005.1, forward strand.
TTAAGCGTGCTTCTTACATAGTAGCCAGAGCGGTTTCGGGCTTCGATTAAGCCTTGGGCTTCAAGTCGATTATATGCAGCGAGTACTGTTGTTTTAGACACGCTAGCCTGTAAACACATTTGTCTAATGGAAGGTAGTTTAGTTGCGGGTGGGTAGCTACCTCGTATGATTTTTTCTCGCAAAGAAATTTCTAAATCATGGTATAAATAATCAGACATAGTACAAACGGCAGATCCCCGTGTTTTTATCAATAATATTATATGTTTGAATGTCCACGTTGTGCAAAAAGAGCTAGTAACTAAGCATAGCTAACATAATTGTTATTTTTAAGACTGCGTTTCGTAAACTATTTTGTCAAACTTGGTTTCAAGGTATTATTTAAACCATATTATCAGCACATTACAATAAAGTGTCGTCATTGAGTACTAATATTCGACAACATCCGTTTTAAACCATTACTTTATAAAGAGTTAACATTATGACGATTTATTTTATCCAAGCGGCAGCTTACCTGCTGGTGGCAGTGATTTGTGTTCTCCTAGCTAAACGATTTGGGCTAGGTTCGGTGTTAGGTTATCTTATTGCTGGTGTTATCATTGGCCCAGTTACCGGGCTTGCTGGAGAGGAGACAAATACAATTCAGCATTTTGCTGAGTTTGGTGTCGTGATGATGCTATTTGTCGTCGGCCTAGAGCTATCACCAAAAGCTTTATGGAATATGAAAAATAAGCTCATCGGTTTAGGTGGCTTACAAATTGGTTTAACAACACTGATTATTACATCTTTAGGTATGGCGTTAAATTTCCCATGGCAGCCTTCATTAGTAGTAGGGCTCATTTTCTCTCTCTCATCAACCGCCATTGTAATGCAGACATTTGCTGAAAAGTCACTCAATAAAACAGAGGGTGGCAAGGCTGCTTTTTCTATCTTGCTATCTCAAGATATAGCGGTAATCCCGATGCTAGCAGTGATCCCTCTGCTGGCGATACCAGCCTATTTTGGCATGCCAGAAGTTGTGTCCCTCGCCTCCGATCACTCTAATATATCACTAGTTGATAATCTGTCTGGCTGGCAATATGGTGTCGCTATCGTAACTGCCATTACTTTAATTATTGTTGCAGGGCATTATGTTTCTAAACCGTTGTTTACCTTGGTGGCCAAATCTGGATTACGAGAAATTTATACAGCGACAGCTTTACTGTTAGTCATTTCAATCTCCGCTCTGATGAGCGTTGTCGGGCTATCACCCGCGTTAGGGACCTTTTTAGCAGGGGTGGTGTTAGCTAATAGTGAGTTTCGTCACGAGTTAGAGAGTAATATTCAGCCATTTAAAGGCTTATTATTAGGGTTGTTTTTTATCACCGTTGGCGCAGGTATTAGTTTTGCATCAGTATATGAAAACTTTTTTCTGATCACTGGTTTAACACTCGCTGTCATTATTATCAAAGCAGCCGTTTTATTAAGCTTAGCAGTCATCTTTAGAATTAAAAAATCAGCGGGTTGGCTATTAACATTAAGCTTGGCACAAGCAGGTGAATTCGGCTTCGTGGTGTTGAGTTTTTCTTCTCAAAGTCAGGCACTACCTGAACAATGGGTTGCTATTTTGTCTCCTGTGATTACTTTATCAATGTTTTTAACGCCATTATTATTTATCTTTTATGAAAAAGTGATCACCAAAAAATATTTAACAGTGGTGCAAGATAAGCAGGCCGATAATATCGATAACAAGGGTCAGGTAGTGATCGCTGGGATCGGCCGCTTTGGACAGGTTGTCAATCGGTTGTTAAGCGCTAATGGTTTTGAAACTACGGTGATTGATCAGTCAACGGATATGATAGAGCGAGTCAGAAAAATTGATATCCACGCTTATTATGGTGATGCGACAAACTCGGCGCTGTTATATGCCGCAGGGCTGCAAGAGGCATCGCTATTTGTGATTGCCATAGATGACAAAGATCACGTGTTGCAATTAGTGAAACATGTAAAACAGTTCCATCCCAATTTACCTATTGTTGCGCGCGCTTACGATCGTGGCAATGCCTATGCTCTGGAGGAGGCTGGTGCTGACCATGTTTTTATTGAATCGTATTTTACCGCGCTTGAAATGAGTAAAACATCTTTGCAAGTATTAGGTTTTGAAGAGAGTAAAGCGGAAAAAGCAAAAACACTTTATCATCATACGGAATTAGAACATCACCCGCAGCTGTTAAAAGCTTGGAATGATGCCAGTAAAGAAAGTTATCTATTTAACAATTTCATTGAATTGTTTATCTCCCTAGAAAAAGAAATGCGCGCAGCCATGCAAGATCAGTTCAAAGATAAGTAAAATGGTTATATTTTTAAACGTACACGTGAAGAATAAATAGCTGCTGCTATATAATAAGAAAAATTTCTTATTATAATCCTTTGTTTAAGCGCGAATGCTAAGTTCTGAATATAATTGTTTTTGATGTGTGACTTTTCTTTTGATCTTTTTTGGGGCGGTTCTTGTTGTTGTTTATTTAGATGCTCTATTTTAAAGCGCTTTATTATTGTATGAAATAAGAGGGCCGCCAACAGCTGTTAAAAGTTCGAAGTGAGGCAAAAAAACAGACTACCAACCCAATAGATGTATTAATTCCTTCTTCTAGAAAAACAACACCGAGGCTATGCAAAAGGCTCTCCATGACTAAGCAATCTGTTTATATTATTTAAATTAACAGATGAAGCATCAAATATTGATGAGACTGTTGGTGAATAAAAACTAGCCAGTTATCAAATTCTTTTATATATAGACTTAAAAGCGATATCAAAAACCTGTAATAAATATCGATATGAATTTATGTGCACTTTTTTTAGGCATTTTATTGCTGTTTATTTAAACACTTAATTTTTTCTATATGTTTAAAAGTAATCGGCCTAAGCTAAATTAGCATTGGTATGGCCGATTCAATTGTTTATGCTCTTAGTGAGTTATTAATCAGAAACTAATTGATTTTTAGAACAATAAAGTGACAAGGATGAGATCTGATAAGTTATCTATCAAATTAATAATTAGACAAAAAATTAATGAAATTAACTATTATGAGGCTGCATCATGAGAAAGAAAACTTTAATTGCTAATATTTTGTTTTGTTTGAGTCTGGGTGGGGCTGCGCAAGTTCAAGCCGAAAGAGTAGTAAATTTTGCTCACTCACTTTCAGATGAATCACATTTTTCGGTAGGGGTTGATGCTTTTAAAACAACATTAGAAAATTTAAGTAACGGAGAGTTTAAGGTTACTGAATATAGTGCAGGCGCACTTGGCGGAGAGAGAACATTAATCGAAGGTTTACAGATAGGTACTGTAGATGCAATTTTAACCTCGACAGGTCCACTGGGTAACTTTGTTCCTCAGACTTATGTTTTCGACCTCCCTTTTCTTTTTGAAGATTACAAAGAAGCTAGATGTGTATTAGATGGGAAAGTTGGAGATGATGTCCTTGATATGATTAGCCAACATGGAATTAAAGCTATGGCTTGGTCAGAATCAGGCTTTAGGAATATTACAAACAGTGTAAAACCCTTAATAACACCTGAAGATTTCTCAGGTGCGAAAATTCGCACTATGGAAAATGAAATTCATATGGATACGTTCCGAGCACTTGGAGCAAACCCTACACCTGTAGCGTTTCCTGAACTATTCACAGCTTTACAACAAGGGACTGTAGATGGGCAAGAAAACCCTATTAGTGTTATCGTCTCTAGTCGATTTTCTGAAGTTCAAAAAAATCTATCTCTAACAAAGCATGTATATACAGCTGGTGTGCTGATGCTTTCAAATAGTTTGTACGCCAGCCTGTCAGATGAAGAGAAATCTTGGTTTGAACAAGCAACTAAAGCATCGATAACTGCAACACGAGATCAAATTAGTTTAATGGAGGTTGATGGATTGGCGCTGCTTAAAGAACAAGGTGTGAAAATTGAAGATTCAATCGATAGAGCTGCATTAAAAGAAAAAGTCAAAGTTGTCTATGACGATTTCTCTGAAGAGTATGGTCTAGATCTTTTAACTCAAATTCGTAATAGCGGTTGTTAATATAGTTTTAATTATCAGGCCCTAAGCGAATAAGTAGTTTACGGTCTGATAGTTGAAGTAAGTATCACCACTCTGCGAGGGGGGAAGTAATGGATTTATTCTTAAGAGTAGAAAAAAACATTACAAATATTGCGCTTATAGCATCAATGATAATGTTAACTATTTCTGTAGCGTTAGGCTTTTATCAAGTAGTTACAAGATTTATATTTAATGCACCCTCAGAATGGTCAGAGGTCGCGTCCATATCACTTATGGTATGGTCTGTTTTTTTGGCATCAGCACCAGCTTTTAAGACGGGGATGATGATGTCAGTTGATGTTATATATAGGTATGTTCCAAATAATAAAGCACTGTATTTAAAAGCATTTATTGGTATATGCTGCCTGTCGATTATTTTGCTATTAATTTGGTTAGGCTGTGACTTGGCTTATAGAGTTCGATTTCAAATGGTTGCCGGATTAAAAATATCTATGTCTTGGGTCTATTCAGCACTACCAGTAGGTTGTATGTTTTCGTTTTTTGCTATTTTAGGGAACCTTGTTCACGCTTTGAACGAAAGAAAGAAACCTTCGAATCTTGAAAGGGTTTTATTATGAGTATTGCTATAGGCTTCGCTTTAATTGTTTTTTTTGCTTTAGGAGTTCCGATAGCAATATCGATTATTATCGCTAGTTTCATCGGTATCGAATTTTTCAGTAATCTACCTCTTTTATTAATTGCACAAAGAATGGTTACAGGAATCAATAGTTTTCCTCTTTTAGCTATTCCTTTTTTTATTCTTGCGGGTAACTTAATGTCTGCAGGAGGTATATCTAAAAGACTGGTGGATCTAGCAAAATCAATTGTAGGCGGCTTTCAAGGCGGTCTTGCGATGTCATGCGTAGTAACATGCATGATGTTTGCTGCAGTATCCGGTTCCAGTATAGCGACAACATTTGCTATAGGGTCAATTTTGATACCTGCAATGGTTAAGCATGGTTACCCTCGTCCTGTCGCAGCATCCGTACAGGCATCTTCTGCTGAACTTGGTGTATTAATCCCTCCGTCTATTCCTTTGATACTTTTTGGTGTCAGTACGGAAACATCAATTGGCCAATTGTTTATTGCTGGTATCGGCCCCGGCCTATTAATTGCGGTAGCGCTAATTATTTTCGTTTACTGTTATTGTAAAATTAAGGGCTATGGGCTTAATGATAAAGATGACAGTTTGAGTTTTGTCAGTGCTTTAAAAGGATCCTTAATTCCTTTGTTAATGCCTGTAATTGTTGTTGGTGGTATATACGGAGGTGTATTTACACCGACAGAAGCTTCTGCTGTTGCTGTCGTTTTTGCCTTAGTAATAGGATGTTTTGTATATAAAGAATTATCATTTAAAACCCTAACGGATGTTCTTAAAAAAAGCGTAATATCATCTTGTACAGTTATGATGATTATTGCTGCGGCATCACTATTTAGTTTTTTACTAAGTCGTTCAGGATTTTCTGCTGATTTAGCAGAGTGGGTAACTGAAACATTTTCAAATAAATACACTTTTTTAATAGCGATAAATATCGTTTTACTTATAGTTGGAATGTTTGTAGAAACGGCATCCGCAATTCTTGTTTTAGCCCCAATCCTTACGCCGATTGCTATTTATTTTGGCGTAGATCCAGTACATTTTGGATTGATTATGGTGACTAATTTAGCACTGGGTATGTTCACTCCTCCTTTGGGCGTTAACTTATTTGCAGCATGTTCTGTTGCAAAAGTTTCAGTAGATCAAATACTACCTTCACTGTTGAAATTTGTAATAGTTATTTGGTTCTGTTTAATGGCAATAACATATATACCATCAATTACATTATTTTTACGTGATGCAGTGTATTAGTTTAAAAATAATTTTAGGTTTATAAATGAAGAATTTAGATAATGGTTTAAGTGCGTGGAAGATGAAATCAAATCATAACAATATGATTGAGTTACAATCTAATTCTAATACGCTTAAAAAAGTTGATGTTGAAATTGCTTTCTATGGAAGTTCCGCCTTTAAGATAACAACACCTAATGGCCTGTCAATTATGATAGATCCCTGGAGAAATCATCCAGCACGAGGCTGGGATTGGTATTTTAATGATTTTCCGTTAACAAAAGTAGATATAGGTGTAAGCACTCATGCTCACTATGATCATGATGCATTACATCGATTAGATGCAAATGTTATTTTAGATAGATTGATTGGCAAATATGAATTTTCTGATGTGAATATTTATGGGATTGCTGATAAACATTCTACAGATGGGTGCTGCTCTTTATATGATTATAAAAAAGTCATGCGTGAAATACATGGTGTCAATATAGAGCCACCAAATAATCCTAGGTCTTGGGATAATTGTATTATTGTTATAGAAACTGCAGGGATACGAATTGTTCATTGGGGCGATAACAGAAGTGATCCACCGGAAGAAGTATGGGAAAAGATTGGTGAAATTGATATTGCATTATTACCGATAGATGATTCCGAACATGTGATGGGTTTTTCTGGAATTGACAATATAATAAATAGGCTGCAGCCAAAAATAATTATTCCTCATCATTATTATATTTGGGATGTTGTGCAGAGGCAGAGCACATTGCTTAATGTGAATAAGTGGATTGAAAGCAGAGAGAATGTTAACGTTCTCAATAGCGCTAGTATTTCTTATAATAAAGGTAATATCTCGCGTCTAGACAAGCAAATTCATTTTTTTGGTGATAATGTCATGTTTGATAAAAAGGCATGGAGAGAAAATGGCTAATGCAATAGTTTCTATAGGCTACTTAATGTAAATTTAATATTCGTTTTATTAAAGTGTCATGATAATTAGGCACTTTAATATTATCTTTAAAGTCATTATTCGAGTGTTTTTCGAATGATACTCATCATGGATTTATTATTTATCTAAGCTATAAGAAACATTCTGTTTCGAATCTGTGCACTATCTTTTGAGTTTTGTTGTGTCTGTACATGCCTAAGTTGGCATTCTAAAATAGCGTTTAGAATATCTAACTAATAGTCATGAATGCGTGAGCCAATGAATAATAAAATCCCTATTATCGAGTTATCAGCCGATTCGCCTGCTAATCAAGCTAAAACTATTAATGCCAGTACTGCGAACGCAGCTTTGCACTCGAGTAATGTCGTACTCGCTGCAATAAACGCTGGAAAAATATATACCAAGCAAGTGCAGGGTTATTATCAGAAATTGCGACAGAGAATAAATTTCTTATTGTTGGCATTGTTTTTTTTATTACCGTGGATTGATATTGCAGGGCGCCAATCTGTCTTGTTTGATCTCAGTGCGCAGCGCTTTCATATTTTTAATGTTACTTATTGGCCGCAAGAAGGTGGTTATTTAGCAGGGCTATTACTGTTAGCTACGTTTTTGTTGGTTGCATCAACAGTGGTAATAGGTAGAGCGTGGTGTGGGTTTGTTTGTCCACAAACTGTTTGGACTGTAATTTTTATGTGGCTAGAGCAAAAATGTGAGGGTGATCGCAACCAGCGAATCAAGCTTGATAAGCAAGCAATGAATATAACAAAGCTCAGTAAAAAAATACTTAAGCATATACTTTGGCTAATTGTTTGTGTCATCACCGCGTATACCTTTGTCGGCTATTTTTATGATGTCAGTGACTTAGTTGTAGAGTCCTTCACCATGGATGTGCATTATTTGGCAGTTTTCTGGATTATCTTTTTTATTTTAGGAACTTATTTAAATGCTGGTTGGCTAAGGGAGAAGGTCTGTTTACACATGTGTCCATATGCGCGCTTTCAAGCTGTTATGTATGCTAAAGATACTTTAGTGGTCAGTTATGATAGCCAGAGAGGGGAGGCTAGAGGTAAGGCCAGCGCCAAGGCGCAAATAAGCTCAGATCAACAAAATAAAGTGCAGGGCGATTGTGTAGATTGCGGTTTGTGTGTCAATGTTTGCCCAGTAGGCATTGATATTAGAGATGGTTTGCAGTACCCGTGTATCAACTGCGGTTTATGTATTGATGCTTGCGATAAAGTGATGATCAAAATGGGCCTCAAACCTGGGTTGATTAAATTTAGTGCGCAGCAACCATCACATAAATCTCGTCACATGTTGTTTTTTGGCTATGCTGTCCCCAATATCTTTGTGTTATTCGCTGCTTTGTCGCTATTAGCTTGCCTAGGGTTTAGCTATAGCATACTCAGTAGAGCTGATTTAGCTATTGATATTCGCAAGCAAAGATCTGGGCAGCTCTATCATCGTGTCAGCGGTGGTATTGAGAATATCTATACTTTAAAAGTTAAAAACTTAGCCAGTTCACACAGTGAATTTGAGCTTGGTTTGGTATCAGCAGCGCCGCTGCAATTAAAGTCTGAAAAGATTTTGCGGATAAAAGAGGGCAGGGAGGGAACGTTTGTCGTACGAGTTTGGGGCGCTAGCGCTGATATTAACTCCTATAAACAGATTATTACTTTTAAGTTAACTAACGTGACGTCTAATTGGCAAATAACAAAGCCATCAACTTTTATCGCACCAAATTAATAAATTTAAATTAAGGGTTTTACCTATAAAAGGTCAAGCTTTTATATAATAAAACCTGTTTCATCAGGTAATAGCAGGTCTACTTTATGCTGTTCTCGTTGAGAAATTCATCAAGTAAGAGTTAATGTCTTAGTTTAGATGTTATTGCAATTTTTGGCTGGAAAATCAAAAAACAACCAGGATGGTTTCAGTAAAATAGAATTATAACGTAATCAAATGTCATTATTGTTTTTAGTTTTCTTAAGAAACACAGCAATATATTTATTCTTAGAGGTTTACCATGTTTAAGAAACGCAATTTATTATCTGTCGCTTTGTTAGCGGCAACTTTTCCAGCTGTTGCTGCAAGTGATGCAGTGCAAGGACAAGGTTTTTTTGCAGACTCTAAGGTTAATCTTAACCTTAGAACATTTTATTTTAATAGAGATAAAGTCGGTGCGACAGATGCAAAAGCATTATCGCAAGCACTGAGATTAGACTTCGAATCAGGTTACATCAATAATATTATCGGTTTTGATGCCTCTGTTTTTTCATCGTTAAAGCTTAGCGGGGAGAGAGGGGAAGGCGGAACAGGTATATTAAACGATAACGGTAATGCACAAGAGAGTTACACTAAAATTGGACAGGCGGCTATTAAACTTAAGCTAGGTGAAAATACTAAGTTTAAAGCGGGTCGTGTTGTGATTGATTATCCGCTATTAAATGATTCAGATTCACGTGCTACACCCAGTGCAACGCAAGCAGCGATTTTAGAAACGAATATTGAAAATGCTAAGTTTTACGCTGTTTGGTCAGATAGAGCTTCATCGAAAACAAATGATAGTTTTGAAAAATATACCGATAGCAATGGCGATGACTACGATGTAAAAACGGTCGGCGCCAGTTATCAATTTCATAACGGTGTCTCTGTTGATGTCGCTTATGCTGAAGCTGAAGATGTGTTAAATCAAAAATACGTAAAGGTAAGCTACCCGTGGCAGTTATCTGATAAGACCTCATTAAATTTTGATGGTTTTTATTATTCAGGTGAAGCCGATGGCAGTGCTCAAGGGCACGTCGGTGCCGATTATGACAGTGATCTATACAACGTAGCGGCACAGCTTAAGCATGACAACACTAAATTGACACTATCGTATCAGCAAGTTAATGGTGATGAGTATGAAGAGACATGGGGCGCAGACGATGATAACGGCCTTAATACATGGAACTCTGTACAGCGTTTAGATTTTGATAGAGCAGACGAGAAATCTTGGCAGTTAAGACTCGATTATGATGTTAAACAAGTCAAAGGCTTAAGTTTGATGACGCGTTATACACGTGGCGATAACATCGATAACGGCACTTCATCAGAAGGTAAAGAGTGGGAGCGAAACTTTGAAGTTAAGTATGCTTTCCAGCAAGTGGATGGCTTATCTCTTCGTTTGAGAAACTCGACCGTTCGTTCAACAGAAACAGTCGATACTAACGAAAATAGATTGATCTTAAATTATAATATCGCATTTAAATAATAATTTAACACCCCAAAAAGAGGTTTTTTTAACCTCTTTTTTAATAGACATGCGCTCGGTACAACTGATGATGAATATCAGCTTGTGTCGAGCTGATCGCTGTTATTAAAGAAAATTTTGATCAGTAAATGCAAAAGCATACTACGGATTAGTGTTTTGTTTGGCCTATTTTTGATCGCCCCAAATATATAAAGCTTGACTCGCTACACCCTCCTTCAATTCTACCAAAAACGGTTTATCTATTTTATTGATTGGCTCATATCTAATTGAATTTACGCTGATAAATAAGTACTAAAATCAAAAAAATAATTTACTCTTCACTAAAATTCTGCTGTACTAGAGCGGTTTTGTGATCTACATAGATTTAATCGTACACTACGAATGCTAATCAACCATCATTGGTTAAAAAAATAATAATTAGGAGTTACCTTCATGAAAAGACGTGATCTTTTGAAAACAGGTTTAGCTGGTATAGGTGGTGTTGCCGCTGCTGCTACAATTTCAGCACCGGCCATTGCCAAAGAGCGTATGGAAATTAACATGGTTTCTACCTGGGGAAGAGATTTTCCTGGTCTAGGAACAGGTGCACAACGTTTTGCTCAACGTCTATCTGATATGAGTGATGGCCGTATAGTCGTTAACTATTTCGCTGCGAATGAAAGAGTTAAAGCATTTGATGCGTTTGATGAAGTTGCATCAGGCAACGCTCAAATTTACCATGGAGCTGAATATTACTGGAAAGGTAAACATCCTGGTTTTGCTTATTTTACCTCTGTTCCTTTTGGCTTAACATGTAGTGAAATGAATGCATGGATCCGCTTCGGTGGCGGTCAACAACTATGGGATGAACTGGCTGCAGAATATGGCTTAAAAGGCTTAATGTGTGGTAACACTGGCGTTCAAATGGGCGGTTGGTTCCGTAAAGAAATCAACTCAGTTGATGATTTTAAAGGTTTGAAAATGCGTATGCCAGGTCTTGGTGGCGACGTATTAGCTAAATTAGGCGCATCACCAGTATCATTGCCTGGTGGCCAAATATATGAAAACTTAGTATCTGGTGCTATCGATGCAACTGAGTGGGTTGGTCCTTGGAATGACCATATCATGAAGTTCTACGAAGCAGCTAAATACTACTACTTCCCTGGAATGCATGAGCCAGGTGCGATGCTTTCTATCGGTATGAACAACGAATGGTGGCAGAGCCTATCAAAAGCTGACCAATTGATGGTAGAAGCTGCATCTTCGATGGAAAATGATGTGATGTTCGCTGAATACAATGCTAAGAACAGTTTGTACTTAGATAAATTGGTTAACGAGCAGGGCGTTAAAGTACGTGAGTTTAGCGATGACATATACGATGCCTTCGGTGAAGCTTCTGAAGAAGTATTTGAATCAGTTAAAACGCACAGTGATCTAGCTAAGCGTATTCACGAGAGCTTTGAAGCAGCACGTTCTAATATTGGCCGCTGGTCTACATTGTCTGATCAGGCTTATGTACGTCAACGTAACCGTGTATTAGATCTTTAATAGCGCTGTATCAATATGCGGGCAATTAGCCCGCATATTTGTTTTATACCTTTATTAAGCAATACCTAAGCTTAGTATGTAAATATAATTTACAAATAGGTGCTTTGGCTTATCCTGCTGAAGTTATATAATTTAGTACAAGTCGGCGCAAAACTATGAATGATTCTATTATTGCTAGCGGAGATGATTTGCAATTAAACGAAACATCATCCCTTCCTTACAAAGAGAAACCAGTACTTGATAAGTTATTCCGCTTATTTGCGGGCTCTGTCGTTACTATCACTCTTGTATTCCTTTTTAATGTATATCTAACTTATTGGCTTGAATGGCCGAGTATGATTGAGTATTTTTCTCAATTAGAATGGTTTGGTTTTGAAGCACCAAGAGTCGCTTTAACAGAACAAGCAATGACTTTGGGCTGGTGGCAAACCTTAAGCTACCTCGCAGCGATAATGGCTGTTGCAGGTTATATTGCACTAACACCAAAGCGAAAATTACGGGCTGACGCGCAACTGTTATCTGCTTTTTCTCGGTATATTATTAGAGCCGCTTTTTGGGCTGTGTTATTAATTGGTATTGCTGATTTTACGATTTCGCTGTTACGAGTTGAAAACCTGCTCCACTATTTTGTCAGCTCAGACGTCATAGATTCATTAGGACGATCCATTGAGCGCGGAACCAATGTCCATTATCCGTTAATTTTAGTCGCTCTCGTTATTGCAATGTTTACACGCACACTTGGCTTTACTTGGTTAGCGCTACTGGTGGTTTTTGCTGAGTTTAAAATTGTTATACTGGTGTTCGTGTTCTCCTATGAGCAAGCCTTCATGGGTGATTTAGTACGTTTTTGGTACGCGGCATTATTCTTATTTGCAAGTTCTTATACCTTGGTCTCTGACGGTCATGTCAGAGTGGATGTTCTCTATGCGGGTTTAGGAAAAAGAGCGAAAGCTTGGTCAAATACATTTGGCATAATAATCTTGGGCTTGCCGTTGTGCTGGGTTATTTTGACAATGGGAATGTGGGGTAAAGGTTATAGTATCAATAGCCCTTTATTAAGTTTTGAAATCTCACAAAGTGGCTATGGCCTTTATGTGAAATATTTGATGGTTGGCTATTTGGTGATTTTCTCGGTATCGATGATGGTGCAGTTTAGTGCTTATTTATTGACTAATCTTGCTGACTTGAGAAGTGAACCAGAATTAACTGATGCAGAACCCGTTCAAAAGTTTTAGCAATTATTAGTTGTTAAACCGGTGGTGATTTAATTATTAACCAGTACGAAAGTGTATTTGTCTGGTGTTTATATAAAATTGCCACCGCTTAATTGTGTTCTCATAACAACAACAAATCAGAATAATAAAGGTAGTATTCGATGGAGTTATTTTTCTTATTATTGTTAGTGGTACTACTGATAGTAGCATTAACATCTGGCTTCCCGGTGGCGTTTGCATTGCCTGGGTCTGCTATTGTCGCTATTGCACTCGCTTCGTTATGTGGTTGGCTCTTTACCGGCAGCCCCGATGCTTATTTTGCTCAAGGGGGACCCGTACAATGGCTCAGTGCCGGGGTCACTAATATACGAAGTTTATATTGGGATGTAGAGCGCGATACACTGATTGCGATTCCACTATTTATTTTCATGGGTATCATGCTACAGCGCTCTAAAATTGCCGAAGATTTATTGGTGGCAATGGCGCAGTTGTTTGGGCCTATCCCAGGTGGTTTGGGGATATCAGTTGTTATTGTTGGTGCTTTATTAGCAGCAACTACTGGTATTGTTGGTGCAACAGTTATCGCAATGGGCTTAATTTCGATGCCTGCGATGTTGCGTAATAATTATTCTAAACCTTTGGCATCGGGCATTATATGCGCCTCGGGAACACTGGGACAAATTATACCACCATCGATAGTCTTGATTATTCTTGCCGATCAGCTCTCTAGCGCAGCCGATCAAGCTGCGACAATACGCAAGGCTGAATATAAAGAGATTACCGGCGAAATCACCATGCCTTCTACATTTGACATTACCTCAGCCAGTGCAGGGGATATGTTTATGGGTGCGGTTATACCTGGTTTGATCTTGGTAGGTTTGTATATTACTTACATTCTTGTCACTGCACTAATTAAGCCAAAATTAGCACCACCAGTACCTTTTGAAGGCGACTATGATGCAAAATTTCTTAAAATGGTGGCTTTTGCCTTAATACCTCCTCTAGGCCTTATCCTCGTGGTATTAGGTTCTATTATTCTAGGTATAGCAACTGTTAACCAAGCCGGTGCGATAGGCGCCGTTGGTGCCATGATAATGGGTGGTTATCGCCTGATGGGCGAGCAGAAAAATCGCTATTATCCCGCGATTTTAGCTATTGTCTCGGTAGTAGCTATCAGTTTTATATTATCTAATTATGATGTCAATATTAAAAATATCAAAACAGCTGATGACCAACTAGGTGTCACACTGGCTATTATTGCAGTCACCGGTCTGATGATTGCCGTGCTTTGGAGCACATGGCGTACCCTGAAAATTAATAATACGCTGCAAGAAGTCATGGTTGAGACAGCAAAAACAACCTCGATGGTCTTTATTATTCTTATTGGTGCTGCGTTATTAACAACGGCATTTCGAGGTTTTGGCGGCGAGCATTTAGTTAAAGAATTTTTAACAGGGTTACCCGGTGGATTTTGGACTCAATTCGTTGTGGTCATGATCGTTATTTTCCTACTTGGTTTCTTTTTAGACTTTATCGAAATAGCTGTTGTTGTAGTGCCTATCGTAGCACCTATCTTGCTATCTGATCCCGGTGCTAACGTTACCGCTGTTTGGTTAGGTGTGATGATAGGTTTGAATATTCAAACGTCTTTCTTAACACCGCCGTTTGGTTTCGCGCTGTTTTATTTAAGAGGTGTCGCACCTGCTATTGTTAAAACAATAGAGATTTATAAGGGAGCGATAGTGTTTATTGGTTTACAAATAGTGGCACTATTAATAGCGGGCTTGTATCCGCCATTAGTTAACTACTTACCAAACCGTACAGCACTGACATCAGATACCGCACCACCACCGATGAACCCTAGGATTCAATCGTGCTTAGAAACTTATGTTTTCAGTCAATACGATGCATTGGGTGATGATTTACAAAGCAGTATCGATGCGGCTAGAAAATTAGACATTAGTTATCTGCCTGTCAAGCAAAGAAAAATACTGGCAGAAAGTTTTGTTAAAGCAGGTAATACTTTTGCACTGGTTGAAGATGTCAGAACTGCACAGGCGGCTCTCGATAAATTCTCACCGGGTTATCGCCCGCTTCATGTTGAAGTGAGGGTGATTCAGAAAAAAGTGAGAAATATTGATAAAAAGCTCAAAGAAAATGACAAGTTCATCGCTAGGGCGAAAAGAGATGTTGGCCAAGAAGCTCGCATCGCTACACTTGAAAAACAAAATGCGGCGATGTTAGCTGAAAAGACAGCGTTAGAGTCAACGATTCCTTCGCAGTGGAAAGAGCAGCGCGCTCAATTTGAGACGCTGGCTAAAGCCCTGTCAAAAGCTCGTAACTTATACCGCAATAATTCAGACTCTGCGTATGAGCCTTTAATAGAATTAAACAAAACACTTAATTCTGTTGATCAATTAGTTGCAATAGAGCCCGTTATTTTAGAGCTGCGATCAGTGATTGAACAAGTCAGTTCAAAAGCCGATGCCAAACCTGCGATGGATATCATCAAAGGCGTTGAAAGCAAGCTTGGAGTAATAAATGGTACAAGCGCTATTAAGACTAAATTGTCTAAGGCGAGAAGAGCACTGAAAAAAGTTAAAACAGCTAATGCCCTTAAAGAGTTTGAGCAAGCATTGGTATTATTAAAAGCTGACATTGATTGGCGTAGTAAAGCAAATAAAGAATTACTACCGGCGATTGAGCAATATGATCATGCAATTAAGCTAACGATTGGTGCTCGTTTACAAGAGAAACTCTCGTTAGATCAAGCTAAGAGTATTGCCAGTTGTTTATCAATACACAAAGATGTGTCGTTAAACTTCTAATAGGCAGCAAACTAGCGGGCTTTTGGCCCGCTAGTTCTTTAATAATCATTAACGCCATCGCGGCTAATCACTACCTTATATTTAAATTCAACTCCCATTTAATCCTTAAGCTTGATAATAACCAGTACATTAGTTTAACTGGACAATAGCCTGGGATATCATCGAAAGGTTAAACATGCCACATTGTATTATTGAATATTCGACGCCTATACAAGAGAGCGTGCCCGCAAAAGTGCTATTAAACACGGTACATAAGGCGGCAATTAACAGTCAGCTATTTAGTGTTGATGATATCAAGACCAGGCTAGTGCCATTTTCGCAAGATCAGCTAATACTGGCGACAGCCAATTTTATCCATGTCAGTGTGCACATACTAAGTGGTAGAACGATAGAGCAGCGCGCGCAGCTATCTGCACTGATGCTAAAGGCATTAAATGAGTTGGTGTTGGAGTCTATTAGTATTAGTGTCAATATTGTTGAGTTAGAAAGAGACTGCTATGCTAAAACAGTTAAATAGTGATGGTGAGCAGTTAAATTTTTAAATCAGATCAGCACGTAGCTAGAGCTTTACTCGCTTGTCTAACAAATAATAGTCTGGGCATCTAAAATTTTATGTGCTATGAGCTGCTCTAATATCGCAGTAGTTTTTTCTTGTAATCTATCTCGTAACAATCGGGCGGCAGGCGTAATAGATTGTCTGCTTGGAAAAACGAGCCATAACTCGGTTGGTGTCGGTTTGTATTGCCCCATGATATTGACAACCTTACCTGAGAGCAAATCGGCGGATAAATCTAAGCACGATTTAACTGATAGACCTTTGCCTGCAACGCACCAGCGCCTAACAATATCGGCATCATTAGAGGCCCGATTTCCAGACATTTTGATTTTATAGCTAATACCTTCATGGCTAAATTCCCAAACATCGTGAGTGATATCGTAAATTTGATAGAGTAAAGCGTTATGAGATGCCAGCTCATGGGGGTGTTTAGGGGTGCCGTGAATATCTAAGTACTGCTGGGTTGCACAGAGTAAACGCGGCACGTTACAAATTTTAAAGCCATATAAATTAGCATCAGTTGGCGAGCCATAACGCACTGCAATATCCACGGGATCACGATAAAAGTCGGTATTACTATCGCTAATATTAGATTTTAGGCTAATACTTGGGTATTGATCCATTAGCTCATCTAACCAGGGGATGACCAGATTACGGCCTAAATCAGAAGAGAGCGCGATTCGCAGCTCGCCATCAATAATATCAAGCTCGTTCTTCATGCTTTGTTTTGCTTGATCTAGCACCTGTAATGCCTGCTCGCATTGCGGTAAATACCTTTCGCCGGCACTAGATAGTCTCAAATGGCGAGTGGTACGTATAAATAGCTTGGACCCTAATTCTTTTTCAACTCGTTTCAGAGCGGCGCTCGCCGTTGCTGTACGCATATCTAGACTAGCAGCCGCGGCGGTAATGCTTCTAAATTCTGCTACTTTTATAATGAGCTGTAAGTCTTCTAATAACATGATTATCTAATTTTTTTTGATAATATTTCAAATATTGTAGTGTATATCATTCAATATACAACAGGTATGATTGGCTTATGTTCAATTTATCGATATTAATCGCAGCTATCTAGCTTGATGCTCACAGCAGCCATTGGAGAATGCCATGAAAGCAATAGGATATACACAGTCACTAGCAATTGAGAACAAAGATTCATTACAAGATATAGAACTAGATCAACCGATTGCCACAGGGCGTGATGTCTTGGTTAAAGTGAAAGCGATCGCTGTTAACCCAGTAGATACTAAAATTAGAAACAATGTCGCACCTCCTGCAGGTGAGTACAAGGTGATTGGTTGGGATGCGGTCGGTGAAATTGTCGCGACAGGTGAGCAAGCGAGTACATTTGCTATCGGTGATAGTGTCTATTATGCTGGCGCACTTAGTCGTGCCGGCTGCAATGCACAATACCAATTAGTGGATGAGCGTATTATTGCCCATAAGCCTAAAAGCTTAACAGATTCACAAGCTGCAGCCCTGCCATTAACAAGTATTACGGCGTGGGAAATGCTGTTCGATCATTTAGCAATAAAACAGCAGCCAGTAGCTTCAGATAATAAATCTGATGAAGTTGTTTTAGTTGTTGGCGCAGCAGGTGGTGTCGGCTCAATTTTAATACAAATACTAAAAGCGATTAGCGGTGCCACTATCATTGCTACGGCCTCACGTGAGAGCTCACAAGCTTGGGTTAAAAAGTTAGGTGCAGATTATGTGGTTGATCATACAAAACCATTAGCAGAGCAAGTACAGGCGCTTAATATTGGCCAAGTAACACATGTTGCCAGCTTAAATGGCACGGGTAGCTATTTTGATAGCTATACTCAAATGTTGGCACCTTTTGGCAAGATCGCATTAATCGATGGGCCTGAGTCGATAGACTTTACTAAACTTAAAGCGAAAAGTTTGTCATTGCATTATGTGTTCATGTTCACCCGCTCAGCATTTGCAACAAAAGATATGGCTGAGCAAGGGCGTTTATTAGCGCGTGTTGCTGAACTGGTTGATCTAGGTGTTATTCAAACGACGGTCGGTAAACACCTTGGTGTTATTAATGCAGAAAACTTAAGAGCTGCTCATCAAGAGCTTGAGTCAGGTACTTCAATCGGCAAAATCGTATTAGAAGATTTTTAAACTAGCGACTAATCAGTAAAAATCACACTAGTGCTATGGCGCTAGTTGTGATTGTCAGCCGCATCAGCTTTAAGTTTTCAACCAAATATAATGATTAATTTAAAGTGATATATCAGCGGCTATTTATAGCTGATAAAATTTTGAAAATTGATCAATAAACCAATTTATTTTTGGATCATTGATACGGGTTTTGTGCCAGTAGATATGCAGTTGATAACTCGGCATATCAAAGGGTAGCGGGCAGGTAAGCAATGACAGTTGCTCCTTCATATGGTCTGCGTATTTCTCTGGCAGAGCCAATAGGTAGTGCGTGTTTTGAATAAAATAAGGCGCGGCTAATAAGCTTGCCGTTTTAATGGCAATCGCTCGTGTCTTTCTACTCTTTGATAGATGTTTATCAATCACTCCTCTAATTTCATTCCAAGGCGTCACTAGTACATGCTTACTTTGTAGGTAATACTCTAGTGATATATCGCCCTTTATCGGATGTTTTGAACACCTTAAACAGACATAGCGATCTTCAAACCACGCTAAGCTCATCAAACTATTTAACGAGTCTTGCTGATCGGGTAGAGCACAAATTAAATCAAGCTCACTATTGGCTAACGCAGTCTGTGGCAACCTCTCATCGAGCTGTTTAAATTCAATATGAATATTGGCATAGTGCTGATTTAAAAAGGCAATAAAGGGCTGCAAGCACCAAGTGGTGTAATCATTGATCGCGATGCAAAAAGTGTGTTCAGTCTCACTGCTAAAAGGCTGAGCATTGTCTAACCCATCCGATAGCATAGACAGAGCAGGCAGTACTGTTTTGGCTAATCGTTTAGCGTACTCTGTCGCGAGCATACGGTTGTCTATGCGGATAAATAAATCGTCAGCTAAACGGTTGCGTAAACGCTGTAGAGCATGGCTACAAGCAGATTGGCTAATATTAAGTTTATCAGCAGTCGCTGTTACCGATTCTGTCTGATACATGTAGGCAAAAAGTTTTAGCAAGTTTAAGTCAATATTGGATAAATCTTTCATGTTTATAATTCATACGACCTGTGTATAAAATGCATTGTATTCATTTTTTGTTTTAGCTTACACTGCCTGTTCTATTTGTTAAATCGTTACTTTTACTACTGCTCAATTTAACTGCAGATTTATATATCAGTCTATTGATAGGTGTTGGCGTTATGTAGAAAACGGTGTTATTTCATTATCAAATTCGTTGAATCGCCAGTGAGAGCGATAAAGCTAAAGGAAAAATCATGAAAGATAGCAAGCGTACACTCAATATCGATACCAAGTTAACCCAGTTGGGACGAGACCCTGATAGTCAGTTTGGTTTCGTTAATGCGCCAGTGTACAGAGGCTCAACAGTTATATTTAAAACAGTTGATGATTTAGAAAATAATCGCTCTAGATTTCATTACGGTACCGAGGGTACGCCGACTATTTCACATTTGGAAAATGCCTGGAGTGAAATAGCAGGCGCTGCAGGCACCGTTTTATCACCATCAGGCTTAGGTGCTGTATCACTTGCGCTATTATCGACATTAAAAAGTGGCGATCACTTGCTGATGACCGACAGTGTTTACAAGCCGACTCGATTTTTTTGCAATGATTTTCTAAAGCGCTTTGGGGTAGAGGTGACATATTACGACCCTATGATAGGTGCTGGTATTAATGAGCTAATCAAGGAAAATACTTCAACTATATTTTTGGAAGCGCCTGGTTCACAGAGCTTTGAAATACAAGATGTTCCAGCAATTACCGCGATTGCTCAAAGCAAAGGTATTAAAACAATTATTGATAATACTTGGGCGACACCGTTGTTTTTTAAAGCACACGAACACGGTTGTGATTTATCAGTGGAGGCCGGCACTAAGTACCTTAGCGGTCATTCTGATTTATTAATGGGGATGGTTTCTGCAAATGCTGCGACGTGGCCGGCTCTGCGCAAAACATATGATAATTTGGCGATGTTGCCTGGTGCAGAAGATTGTTTTCTTGCCCTGCGCGGCTTGAGAACAATGCATATTCGCTTAAAGGAAGTAGAGCAGCGAGGTCTGGTACTGGCAAGCTGGTTGCAAGAGCAGCCTGAAGTACAAAAAATATTACATCCCGCTTTTGAAGATTGCCCAGGGCATGACATTTGGAAAAGGGATTTTAGCGGATCTACAGGTCTATTTTCAGTGGTGTTAGATCCTAAGTTTGACAAAAAAGCACTGGCAAATATGCTTGATAACATGACTATTTTTGGCATGGGTTATTCATGGGGTGGTTTTGAAAGCTTAGTGATACCATTTGATTGCAGTAGCTATAGAACGGTAACACAGTGGGCACCTGGTGGTTTGACGATTAGGATACAGATAGGTTTAGAAAATATGGAAGATTTGAAATTTGATCTACGAGACGGCCTTGATAGATTATCTCGTACTGAAAATAACTAAGTGGTGGGACAAAACATGACAATATTTAATGATATAGCTAGAGTTGTTATCGGGCACGGGCCGACGCCGATAGAGTCAGCGCCGCGGCTATCTGCAAAGCTTGGTTGTAATGTAGTGATTAAACGCGATGACTGCACCGGTTTAGCAGGTGGTGGTAATAAAACGCGCAAGCTTGAATACTTGTTAGCTGATGCCCAAAGCCAAGGTGCGGATACCCTGATAACAATTGGTGGTTTGCAATCTAACCATGCAAGGCAAACAGCAGCAGCTGCGGCAAAGTTTGGTTTTCAATGTGAATTGATACTTGAGAGCGTTAAAGGCACGCCAAAAGAAGATTATGGCGATAATGGTAATATTTTATTATCTAGTCTTTTAGGGGCAAATATTCATCGTTTGAGTGTCGATGCCGATTGTGATGAATATGCACAGCAGCTAATAGAGCAGCTTATAGCAGATGGCAAAAAACCTTATTTAGTGCCGGTTGGGGGCTCAAATGTCATCGGCAGTTTAGGCTATGTACGCTGTGCTTATGAACTCGCTGAGCAAGTAAAGCAGGGCGCATTAAAGATAGATCAAATAGTGATAGCTAGTGGTAGTGCTGGAACTCAAGCAGGGCTGTTGGCAGGGTTAATTGCAAGTGATCTTGATATCCCAGTGCTTGGTATCAATGTTAGCCGCGCAAGCGCTGAGCAAACACAACTAGTCACTAAGTTACTAAAACAGGTGTTACTACATTTAGGGCTTGATCCGCAATGCGCTGATAACAAAGTATTTACTAATGGCGATTATGTCGGCGAAGGCTATGGTATAGCGACACAAGGTGCTATTGATGCGATAAAAGATTGTGCATCGTTAGAGGGTATCTTACTTGACCCTGTGTATACAGGTAAGGCAATGGCTGGGTTAATTGATCTGGCTAACACAGCTGAGATTGCAGCCGATAGTCATCAGTTATTTTTACACACTGGCGGCAGCCAAGGTTTGTTTGCCTATAAGCAGTTGTTTGTATAACTAATATTGAGAATTAATAGCCCTTGAGAACCAGTATGTTACTGAACTCAAGGGGAGTTATTATTACAAAGTGGCTAAGGTTTAAACTACTCGTTATTACTATTTTTAATCTCAACAATTTTATCGATATTATCAATAAACAAATCGACGAGTAGGGGGTCGAAGTGCTTGCCAGATTGTTTTCTAATATGTTCTACAGTCTGTTGAACACCCCAGGCGTCTTTATAAGGGCGTTTAGATGTTAGGGCATCAAAGACATCCGCAATCGCTACTATGCGTCCCTCTATCGATATCTCTTCGCCTTTTAGACCATTAGGGTAACCTGTTCCATCCCATTTTTCATGGTGCTCTATTGCCAATTTATGGGCAAGTTGTAACAGAGGCGAAGAGGAGTTAGATAAAATCTGCGCACCGATAACAGTATGCTGTTTCATCTGCTCGAACTCTTCAAATGTGAGGCTGCCAGGCTTTAATAAAATTGCATCAGGGATGCCTATTTTACCAATGTCATGCATAGGCGCAGCTTGTCGCAGTTGCTCTGCGTGTAGTTCAGGAACTCCCAATGCAAGTGCCAGTATTTTGCTGTATTGACTCATGCGAACAATATGCTCGCCAGTGTCGGTGTCTTTATATTCAGCGGCTCGCCCTAATCGCTCTACCAAGTCGACGTGCGCTTGTTTTAACTGCTCTGCCTGCACCAGTGATAACTGTGTTTTTACCCGAGCTCTAACAATAGCTGGGCTGATAGGCTTAGTAATATAGTCGACTGCGCCTAATTCAAAACCTTTGAATTCATCACTCTCATCACCGAGCGCAGTAACAAATATAATTGGGATATGAGCGGTAGCAGGGTTGCTTTTGACTGCTTTACAGACATCAAAACCATTCATATTAGGCATCATAATATCAAGTAGAATGAGCTTAGGTAATTCTTTTTCTATGAGTGCTAGTGCAGCATCACCAGATTTTGCAAAAGACATGCGATACGTTTTAGCGAGTACTTCACGCATTACTTTTAAATTAGCTGGCTCATCATCTACGACTAAAATGCGGGAGCGTTCTGCAGAAAAATCCATTAAATAAGGTCCTAATTATCAGCTAGTTTTTTGATTAGCGCCTCTAACAGCGTCTGTGCATAATCAAAGTCAAACTCATCAAATGCTTCTATAATATCAGCGACAGCCACATGGTACTCTTTAGCGGTTCCACGTTGTAACTGTTCAAGTAATGCATCATTTAATTCAGCGTTTTGGGCATCATCACACAGTTGTTGGCACAGTGTCTTTAACTCATCTGCTGGTAATTGCTTACCTGCTGTTGCTACGCTGTGGCTATCATCACAATCATTGCTATTAATAAGCTCAGTTAATATCTCAATTTCTATTCTTATTTTTTGTGCAATGATTGCCTCTTCACTGATGAGGCCTGCTTTTTCTAATTCAGCAAATAAATTCATTAAATTAGTTAAGCCAAGATTACCAGCGACACCTTTAAGTGTGTGAATTAAAGTCTCAGAGTTATCTATTTTGCTGATGTCTTGGGTAAATATAATTTCTAGGTTATCGGCATTGTCATGAATAAATCGATTGATTTCTGTCAACTGTTTGCATTTAGAGCCCCAAAGAGCGATTCCTCTTTCAAAATCAATATGTTTTGATTGCGGGTCTTGTTGTTGAATAATTTCTTCTTTTGCTAAACCAAAGCCTAATACTTGGGCTATTTCTTGATTGAGTTGATTGATGTCAACAGGTTTGTTAGTAAAGCCGTTAATGCCCGCTTTTTTAGCTGTCAGTTTATCCTGTTGTAAAACACTGGCTGTTAGAGCGATAATTGGGGTCTTTTTAAGCTGTTTTGTCTGTTCTAATTGCCGAATAATTTGTGAGGCTTCTATGCCATCGCATCTAGGCATATGGATATCCATTAGAATCACATCAAAGTCTTGTTGTTTGAAGTGCTCAATTGCCTCTAAGCCATCACTTGCGGTGGTAATAGTATGCTTGTCTCGTGATAGTAATATCGTCAATAACTCAGTGTTTTGTTCAATATCATCAACGACCAAAATGCGCAGTGGTGGTAATTGGGTATGCAATCCATCAAAATGATCTATTTTAGTATCATCACCAATATCTAAAGGCAGTGTAAAGTAAAAACAACTCCCTTTGCCTACCTCGCTGATCAAATCTATTGAACCACCCATTAGCTCAACTAATTGTTTAGAGATAGTTGTGCCTAAACCGGTGCCGCCAAAACGGCGAGTAGTGGTACCATCTGCTTGCTCAAAAGGTTGAAAAACAGCAGTTAATCTGTCTTTAGCGATGCCAATACCGCTATCTTTGACTTCAAAGAATAAATGATCTTGCTCGGTTGTGCTAACAGTGACTTTAACAGAACCTCGCTCTGTGAATTTTATCGCATTACCAACAAGGTTAGTCAGTACTTGGCGCAACCTATCGGGATCTCCAAAATAAGTAGTGCGTACCGACTCTTTGATAGCAAGCGTCAAGTTTAAATCTTTTTTCTTAGCCTCTAACCAGAATGTAGAAATGATACTGTCAATCACTGGTTTTAGGCAAAAATGTAGAGGCTCTATAGTAAGCTTGCCGCGCTCAAGCTTAGCGGAATCAAGTATTTCGTTGAGTAATCGCAGTAGCGAGCGAGCCGCATTATTAACGGTAATTAAATGCTTTTGTTGTTCTTGGTCTAGCGGTGTATCCATTAATAAATCGCTAAAACCAATGATGGCATTCATTGGGGTGCGAATTTCATGGCTCATATTTGCCATGAACGCTTGTTTGGCAATAGCTGCTTTTTCAGCGTCAAACTTAGCTTTTTCAAGTTTGTTTTCGTATTCTTTGCGCTCTGTAATATCAACAAATACACCATCAATCCATTCGACATCACCATTGTCATTTAAGTGGAAACTGCCTTTATCGAGTACCCACAAAATACTGTTGTTACGATGACGAATACGGTATTCAACAGAGTATTGGCGCTTCTCTTGAATCGCCGTTGCAATAGCCTTTTCGGTCGATTGTTTATCGGCACTCATCATGATAGAGCTGAGCTCTATTTCTTGATCGGTAAATTCATCAGGTGCGTAACCTGCCATATCTAAAATGTTAGGGCTGATAAATAAAGTGGTGCGCTGCTCGTTATTTAAACAGCGAAATACAACGCCAGGCATGTTGTTCATTAGCGAGCGATACTGTTGCTCTTTTTCAATGATGTCTTTTTGTAGTGCTTTTTGTTCTGTTAGATCAGTGATGAAGCCTACATACATTGGCAGTTGA
Organism: Gammaproteobacteria bacterium AS21; assembly: GCA_038900335.1. Classification (GTDB taxonomy): domain Bacteria; phylum Pseudomonadota; class Gammaproteobacteria; order Pseudomonadales; family Balneatricaceae; genus Rs1. The sequence continues at coordinate 155,779 of JBBMRB010000005.1, forward strand.
TCATCTTGTTTCACTTCACCAATACCTAAGCGAATAGGGAATAGTTGGCCGTTTTTGTGTTTGGCGTGAACATCGCGATTGATGCCAATCACTTTGCCAATATCAATATCTTGAGCACCTTCTAGGTAGCCATCATGATGCTTAGCTATGCTTGAATCCATCAGCATTTTAACGTTTTTTCCTTGGACTTCCTCCTCTTGCCAGCCAAATATTTTAATCGCAGCTTTATTAAAACTGAGGATGACACCTTTGTGATCAATGGTAACAATACCGTCTATTGCCGTCCCTAAAATGGCATTTAAACGAGATTCATCAACAGATTTTTCTGCCAATAACACCCGATAGCGCAGAATGCCGGCAATAACCGCGACAATACTAGTAATCATAATTGTGGCGGTTGCCACCGCAATAGCAATAAAGGTTAGCTGGCTGTCTTGCGTTAAAGGTATAAGCGGTTCAAGAGCAACAAAGCGAGCTGAAGCCATACCCATATAATGCATACCAGAAACTGCAAAGCCTAAGATAATAGCACTGAGCATGCGCCTTGTTGATTCTGTTAAATTGACAAAGTGCTTTTCAATATGAAAGCGGGTATATAAAGCGATAAATGACAATGAGACAGCAATAACAATTGAAAGGGCAAAGGTGATTGGGTCGTAGCGTAGTAAAGGTGCTATCTCCATGGCTGCCATACCACTGTAATGCATGGTGCCAATGCCAGCGCCCATTAATACTGAACTAACGAAGAGGATTTTTAAGTTACCACGATAGTTACTTAATAGTGCGATTGAGCAATAGCTGGCAATAAATACTGGAAAAAATGATAAAAATGTTATTTTCGGGTCATATATGGCATCGGCGCACAAAGAGAAGGCGAGCATACCGATAAAGTGCATGCTCCAAACACCAGTGGAAAAGACCACGGCCGCACTAGCACCGGATAGTTTTTGGTAGTTAGCTCTAGTTTGTTTTGCTAAATCGATCAAATACGAAGTGAAATAAGCAGAAAATACAGCAATGAGCACAGATAAAACTACTAAGCTTGGGTCATATACGCCAGTTACAATTAAACTTGGATTTTGATCTGTTATAAAAAAGGCTGATAGCATAAGGTCTCAAGTCTTCATTTAGTTTAATAGTGGCTTATTTAGAAAAAGTAAAACGGCAAGTATCGGCTATCGTGCAAAACTGTAAATACAGTGCGTAATAACGAGAGAAATTGATCAAAAAGTTTATTTAAATCAATAGTACATTACCAAATACATAATAAACGGATTGAGTTTACCATGCCAGTACTGTCTTTATATTGCTAGTATTTTTTAAGACATGTTCATTAATTTCTAATATGTTGATAACACATCGTGACTCTTTTAAATAATTTGATAACAGTGCTATTAAAATATTTTGTTATGTTATAACATGTGACTACTTTGGCCTGTTTAATTTGTATTAGCGTTGTAACTTGTGTTTATGAATCATTCTTTGTCTACTATTAAAGCTCTTTGTTGTGCTTTGGCTTTATTATTGGCGCTAGCTAGTCAAAGCGTCATTGCTCACAATGTTGATTTTGATAAAACACATCATGCGCAACACGATTGTCAAAGTTATCAAAATATTAATGGCGATCTTATTCAGCCAATTAATGTGCAGTGTTTTCCTCAATTAGCTAATGAAAAAAACTTATTTACATTAACTGATTCATCTTTTGCTATTACCTTCATCATCCGTGTACGTGGACCTCCTGGTATATTATAAATTCTTATAGAAAATATAACGACACACAGGTTCGTTGCACGACATCAATAACTTATTAGTACGTGCAAAGTTCCTAATTAGATCTTTAATTTTTAAAAAGTATGATCGCCTGATTTTTTTATCAGTCGGTTAGGCTATTTAGGAGAGAGCATGACGTCTAAAATATGGTCAATTAATACACTGGCTTGCACATTATTATTACCTATCGCTAATTTTTCACAAGCACAGAGCACACAGGCAGCACAGCAGCATGAAGTGCATCAATTAGAAGCCCATCAGCATGGTGTGAGCAAATTTAATATTATCAAAGTCGGCAATGAAATAGCGATAGAAGTGATTTCTCCAGGTGTTGATTTAATGGGCTTTGAACACCAAGCTAAAACAGATCAAGAGAAGCAGGCATTAGCTAAGGCCAAAGCCATTTTAGAAAACCCAATACAGCTATTTACTTTTAACAAAGCAGCGCAGTGCACCATACAGCACTCAGCTATCCAAACCAGTTTTACTCACAATGAAGAACATGAAGAACATGAAGAACATGAAGAACATGAAGAACATGAAGAACATGAAGAGCACGCGGATCATGACTCCGATGAAGCTCATGAGCACGAAGAAGAGGGGCATCGTGAGTTTAGTGCCAATTATCATTATGTATGCCAGCAAAGCACTAAGCTAGCCACCTTGACTACCCAGTGGTTTGAGCTGTTTTCTGCCAGTGAAAAAATAGATGTTCAGCTGATTAATGAAACAAAACAACAAGGTTTTCACTTAACTAGAGAAGCTGCTCAGCTTTCGTTTTAACGATGTTTTAGTCTTTATCAGCAGTGGAGTTAGGGGGTGGTAACACCTCCTAAAATATTATGAATGCTATTGCATTAAAACAACTGCAATATTATTGGCCTGATAGCGAAACAGCGACCCTTAATATAGAGCAGTTTTGTGTTAAGCGTGGTGAGAAAGTGTTTGTCAGTGGCCCAAGTGGTTGTGGTAAATCAACTTTTCTTAGTTTATTGACGGGTATTAATGTCGTTGATGATCGCTCAGCTAACAATTGTATTGAAGTGTTAGGTACTGATTTAGCAGCACTTAGTAATGCTAAACGCGATCAGTTTCGTGCAGATCATATTGGTTATATCTTTCAGCAGTTTAATTTAATTCCCTATTTAAGTGTTATTGAAAACGTAATGCTGCCCTGTCATTTTTCAGCTAAGCGCAGAGCTAGACTAACCACCAGTTTAGTAGCTGATGCACAGGCATTATTAAAAAAACTGCACTTAGATGAGCGTTATTTTACGCACAGCGTGACCTCTTTAAGCATAGGTCAGCAGCAGCGCGTCGCAGTAGCAAGAGCACTCATGGGGAACCCAGAACTTATTATTGCAGATGAGCCATCTTCAGCACTTGATCAACATAATACTCAGTTATTGATGCAGTTGTTAATAGAGGAGTGTAGTTTGCGCAAATCGACATTGATTTTCGTTAGTCACGATGATTCGCTACTACCTTATTTTGATAAGAGTTTCCGCTTAGATGAGCTCAATAGAGCAGCGAGGATAGCACATGAAATACCTGCTTAGCATGTCACTAAAAAGTTTACGCAATAGAAGCAGCACCACCTTATTGACAGTGTTAACTATCGCGATGGCTGTGGCTATGTTGTTAGGTGTTGAAAAAGTACGGGTGCAGACGAAACAAAGCTTTGCCAACACCATATCAAATACAGACTTAATAGTAGGGGCTAGGTCAGGGCAAATAAACTTGCTACTGTATTCGGTTTTTAGGCTAGGTAGCCCAACGGCAAATATCACTTGGGATAGTTATAAAAAAATAATTGCCGATCCTAAAGTAGCGTGGTCTATCCCCATCTCTCTAGGGGATTCTCATCGCGGTTTTAGGGTGTTAGGGACCACACAAGATTATTTTAAACACTATCAGTTTGGCAGCAAACAGCATTTAAGTTTTGCTAAAGGGGAAGGTTTAGCGACACAATTTAGTGCTGTTGTTGGCTCGCAAGTGGCAAAAAAACTTAACTATCAAGTTGGTGATAGTATTGTTATTGCTCATGGCATTAGCGATCAATCTTTTAATCGTCATAAAGACTCGCCGTTCATCATTAGCGGTATTCTTGATGCTACCGGCACGGCGGTTGATCGTACGGTGCATGTAACTTTAAATGCGATAGATGCGATTCATAGTGGTTATGGGCTAAACCCCAACCAGCCGTTAGGTGAAGATCATGAGCCGGAGCAAATCACCGCCTTTTTATTGGGGCTGCAATCTAAAATGCAGGTGTTTGCATTACAGCGCGCTATTAACACCAATAAAACGGAGGCGCTTAGCGCTATTTTACCAGGCATAGCACTACATGAGCTGTGGTCGATTATGTCAATCGCAGAGCAGGCGCTACTAGCTGTCTCTATTTGTGTTGTCGTCGCAGGTTTATTAGGGGTGCTAAGTAGCTTGTTGACCAGTTTACAGGGACGGCGTCGAGAAATAGCTATTTTAAGGGCAATGGGGGCGAGGCCCAAGCATATATTAAGTTTATTACTCAGTGAAGCCTGTTTGATTAGCGCCTTAGGTATTGTGGCGGGTGTGATCAGCTTGTATGCATTGATGTGGGCGATTGCTCCGTATGTGCGCAGTGAATACGGTATTAGCCTATCGCTAGCGTTATTGACATCAACAGAAATGCTAATGCTGTTAGCGGTGCAAACAGGTGCGTTAGTCGTTGGCTTGATTCCCGCGGTGAATGCCTACCTGCAATCACTGAGTGATGGTATGGCAGTAAAAACCTAATGCTAGATAATAGATAGATAATGCTAATGATCGCTAATATGAGAACACAGAAGATGGTAATAAATAAAATAGCTAATAATTTTAACAGCAGCGCCAGCGCATTAAAGTGGGTTCTAGCTGTAATGAGTTTTATCGTGCTAATGACAGCAGATGTTCAAGCTGAAGAAAAAAATACGGCTGCAACGCTAATGGCTTGGGATGATTTGATCCCCCCAGCTGAGCGCCTAATCATAGAAGCTTGGCAGCAGCAAACTAATTTAAGCCCTGAGTTTGCAACCCAGCTGCCTGATAATATTGGCAAGGTAAGAAAGGACTTAGATGGCAAAAAAGTAAAAATCCCAGGTTTTGTAATACCCCTAGAAGGTGATGAGCAAACAATATCTGAAATGTTGTTAGTACCTTATTTTGGTGCGTGTTTTCATGTGCCGCCACCACCTGCCAATCAAATTATCTATATTAAGTTTGATAAGCCGGTCGAGATAAAAGAGCTGTGGGATGTGGTTTATGTGATAGGCGAGATTAAAACTAAAACGGTTATTAATCAATACGCTGAAGTTGGCTATGTAATGGCTGGCTTTGGTATTGAGGCGTATCAGGAACCAGCTGAATAACTAACTTAATATGCTATTAAAAAATCACTGCGCTATTTAATAGCATAATATTGCCAATGATTTTTTTGTAAAGGGAGCTGTTGTCGATGCTTCCTTTTCTCTTTTCTCTTTTCTCTTTATGTTTCAAGCGCCGCGCTCCCTTATATAGTTAACTGTCTGTAAAAACATAATGCCGCTTTAGAGCAGTTATAGCTGCTTTGTGTGCACTTATTATTGATTTTCTTTGATCAAAAAACATCCGCTTTTTTGATGCTGATATTTTATGAACCTTTAACAATAAAGTTGATCTTATCTTCTGTAATTATTGATGTGGTATTTACGATTGCTAGCTCATAGGTTAAATTACTGAGGCACTTAGCATTAGATCAGCACTAAGATGCTGATTAAATTTGGTTTTTAGACATTTTAAGTCGTTAATAGCGGCTTTATAGCTAAGACTCAATTAAGCTTGATCGCTATTTAAACGTTTACTGGTGAATTAATAAGCTCTGAGCGGTGCAAGTAAATAAGTATGTGAATCTAGAATTTCATATTTTTAGTATAAGTAAGATAAATAGTTAGCCAATAGGCGGAGATGTATTAATGGGTGTTGTCGTTTTTTCTTTTATTGACCAACTAAAAAGTGCGCTATTAAGTAAACTGAAAATGGCCATGGTGTGTATGATTGCCCTTTCTTTGCTTAGTTTGAATACACAGGCGGCGGAGTTAGGCGATGAAGCCATCGATTTTGATTTAAAAACACTCTCTGGCGATGATTTTAGTTTGTCGAGTTATCGCGGTAAAAAACCAGTCTATTTGATATTTTGGGCGACATGGTGCCCTATCTGTAAAGCTGAAATCCCTAAATTTAAGGAATTACATGCAAAATATGGCGATAAAATTGAATTTTTGGCAATCAATGTCGGCTTTGAAGATAGCTTAGAAAAAGCAATTGCTTACCAAGAGCAGAATCAATTACCGTACAATGTAGCATTTGATAAAAACACTGTCATTACCAAAGAATACGATGTGATCGGCACACCTTGGCAGGTGATTATCGACATTAATGGCACGGTGCGTTATTTTAGTAACTATACACCTGAGAATTTAGGTGAGCATATTGATGATTTGCTAAAAGTGGCAGGCTAGCGAGTATTTCGCCAATTTGCACTGTTTAATTAACGGCAAATCACGGCAATAGTGATTTGCGCTAGAGCGCTTATTAGGCTGTTAGTGTATTGCTGATTAATGGCTGATAACAATTGATATATGTTATTAGCCGTACTAAATTATTGTTTTCACGTCATCTGAAACGTCTAAAGTCCCTCATCTTCGTTGGAGCATTATGTCTTTTTTAAGAAAAATTAATATTCGCAATCGGCTCATCCTAAGTTTTACTATTTTAATCTCTCTATTATTAATCATTTCTGTTGTTGCTGTGACGAATTTAAAAATCACATCACAGTTTTCTGAAAAGCTGATTACCCAAGATGTTGAACAGGGCCTGCTTGCAGCTAAAGTGCAAACCTTAGCACAGTCATCAGCCATTAATTTATTATTAGTTCTTAATACCCAAGAGCGTGATGAGCGAGTGGAATTGTATAAAGAGCTGGATAAAAACAATCTGGATTTAGACAATATCATCAATATCTTGGCCATGCGTGATGGCAAAATGGTTGATGATAAATTGGCTAGATTAGTTGAAATTCGTAGTATTTATTCAAAAGAGTTCTTAAAAACTGTCGATTTTGTGGAGTGGGATCCAGAGAGCGCCGTAATTCAATTCAATGAAAAAACACACCCCGCACTGAGTGATTTACTGTTGGCGATACAGCAGTATATTAGCGAGCAAAATGTTGCCACGATCGACTCATTTAAAGAGATAAAAGCACAGAGCAGCTATTACATAAACCTGATGTCTTTGCTGGCTCTTATCGCGATGGTTGTCGGTGTTATTTTAGCGGTATTTGTTAGTCGCAGTATTGTTTTGCCGATAAAAAATGCGGTGTTAGTCGCTAAACGTATCAGTAAAGGTGATTTACGCTTTAATGAGCAAGACCTTGGTAATGATGAGGTAAGCCAATTAAATAAAGAATTTATTGTAATGGCACAAGAGCTTAGTATGTTGATGTCTAATATTTGCCAATCTGCTATGTCGGTAAAAAGCTCTAGTACAACCTTGGATAGTTCAGTTGATTTTATTGCGAATTCGGCAAATGTACAATTGACAGCAGTAGGCTCTATTGCAGATTCTGTCAGCCATTTCAGTGAGCAAAGCAACCAGGCAGCTAGGGCAACCTCGCAGGCCAAAGATCAGGCAACTAGCGCGCAATTACTCGCCTATGAAGGCCAGCAATTAATCGATAAAGCCACTAAAGAGTTTGCGGTGATTTCTACATCAATTAGTCGCTCATCTGAAGCGGTTAATACCTTGAAAGTAAGATCAGAGTCGGTGCGAAAACTGGTTACGACTGTGCAAAAAATAGCAGATCAGACTAACTTATTAGCACTAAATGCAGCAATAGAAGCGGCGCGAGCAGGTGAGAGCGGTCGTGGTTTCTCAGTGGTTGCCGATGAGGTGCGTAACTTAGCACTGCGAACAGGGGATGCCACCCAAGAAATCAATGAAATGATTGACGCTATAGAGCGAGAAACAGATATATCAGTACAAACCATCACCAGCGGGCGTCTTGAGCTTGAATCTGGTATTGCTATTATCAGTGAGATGGTGAAACCGTTAGCTGAACTTAATGATGGTGCGCAAATATCTGTCGAGCAATTAGCATTGCTTGAATCATCTGTTGTTGCTCAGGCGCATGATAGTGAAAAAATTGAGTCTGAGTTACAAAAAATCAAGAAAATGTCAGTCGATAACCAAGATGCGATTGTTAGCATAGCTAAGACAACGCAAAGCCTTGGTGAGTTGTCACAAGGCTTGCAATCTAATATCAGTAAATTTAAGCTGACAGCTGATCATTGATCAGTTGTCCCTAAACTAACGCTACACTTGATAGTGATGGCGGTGAAAAAAGCGCTCAAGCTCATGAGCTTTTGGTAGCTCACCTGTAAATGTCTGAATATATAGCGGTATACGTTCCATGCGCTGTGCAAGGCTCTCTTTCGTTTGCATACTAATGTAGCCAATTTGCATTAAATAAATAGTACGCGCATGGACATCCGCTGATATCTCACTAAAACCATAACGCTTAAACATTGCTGTTAGGGCATCTAGGCGCAACTGATCTGCTAGTTGTACCTCATGCTGTATCTGTGTTGAGTGTATTGACCAGCTGCGAATCGCAAATTCAAATTTAGAATCAAATAGCTCCTCATCTAACCAGCAATCAAAAATATTGAGTGCAGCCTCTGCCAGTGAATCAGCATAAGCTTGTGATTGTTGCACAATACTGCCGGTATTTTTTTCTTTCCAGGTATTCACCAATGCGCTTAATAGTGCTTCCTTGTCGGCAAAAAACCAATAAAAACTGGTTCTGGAAAGTTTCAACCTTTTAGCCAGCGCCGATATGTTGACAGCTTGTACCCCTGACTCCAGTAAAATCTCAATCGCGGCATCAAACCATGCTTGTGGCGAGCCGCGCCAACCGTTCTCGTTTTCTATTTGCTTACTCATATTAACCTTATTTATTAATCATCAATAAATTGTACCTTTAGCGCTGTGTTAATAACACCTTTAAACCAAGTTATAACAATATAGTTTATTTAATTGACATGTGTGTACATTTTTTTTAGGATCAAACCATATAGACCGTTAACTTTCTCGTTTTTGATTTTAAGTACCCTAAAAAATGGTACAGGAGCATGATGACTATGACCATGTCGAGCGATCCACTATTACAGCCCTATCAATTAAAGCACTTAACGCTGCGTAACCGCATTATTATGACGTCCCATGAACCAGCCTACCCGCAAGATGGTATGCCTAAGTCTCGATATCGTGCCTATCACACTGAGCGAGCTAAGGGTGGGGTTGCGATGACAATGACAGCGGGCTCTGCTGCGGTATCAAAAGATAGCCCGCCGGTATTTAATAATCTACTCGTCTATAAAGATGAAGTGGTACCGTGGATGAAAGAGCTGACAGATTCTGTGCATGAGCATGGTGCTGCTATCATGATTCAGTTAACCCATTTAGGGCGCCGTACACGCTGGGATAAAGAGCATTGGTTACCAGTGGTATCACCTTCACATCATCGTGAGGCATCGCATCGTGCGTTTCCTAAAAAAATTGAAGATTGGGATATTGAACGTATTATCAAAGACTATGCAGATGCTGCAGAGCGCATGAAAGCGGGTGGTATGGATGGCATTGAGTTGCAGGCATATGGCCATTTAATGGATCAGTTTTGGTCGCCTCTTACCAATGAGCTAGAGGGCCCTTACGGTGGTGGTTTGGATAATCGTCTGCGCTTTACGTTAGATGTATTAACTGAAATGCGCAAACGTGTTGGCCCTGATTTTATTATTGGAATGCGCTATACCGGCGATGAAATGCTTGATCGCGGGCTTAACGCTGAGGATGGTTTATCAATATCTCAACGTTTAAAAGACAGTGGTATGGTTGATTTTTTAAATGTTGTGCGCGGTCATATTGATACCGATGCAGGCCTCACCGATCTCATCCCTATTCAAGGTATGGCAGGTAGCCCACATTTAGATTTTGCCGGTGGTATTCGCGCGGCGACTAATATGCCAGTTTTTCACGCGGCAAAAATCCCAGATGTAGCCACCGCGCGTTACGCTATCGCCTCAGGTAAAGTGGATTTAGTCGGGATGACACGGGCGCATATGACAGACCCGCATATCGTGCGAAAAATCATTGAAAAAAGAGAGGATGAAATCCGCCCGTGTGTCGGCGCTAACTATTGTCTTGATCGCATATATCAAGGTGGTGCTGCTTATTGTATCCACAATGCTGCCACCGGGCGTGAAGAAACCATGCCGCACGAGATAGCAAGAGCCGAGAAAATTAAGAAAATTGTCATTATAGGTGCAGGCCCTGGCGGTTTAGAGGCGGCGCGTGTTGCAGGTGAGCGCGGCCATGAGGTAGTAGTATTAGAGGCTGCAAGTGAGGCCGGTGGCCAAGTCAGATTGAGCTCATTGAGTGAGCGACGCAAAGAAATGATCTCTATCATTGATTGGCGTATGGCGCAGTGTCAGCGTTTAGGTGTGCGCTTTCAATTCAACTGCTGGGCAGAGCAGGAGGCAGTAAGGGCTGAGCAGCCAGATGTTGTTATTGTCGCGAGCGGTGGGCTTGCCCACACTGAAATATTAGAGCAGGGTAATGAGCATGTTATCAGTAGCTGGGATATTATTTCAGGTGATATAAAACCTGGGCGCAATGTATTAGTGTTTGATGATGCTGGCGATCATGCGGGCTTGCAAGCGGCTGAAGTAATTGCGGCAGCTGGCGCGAAAGTAGAAATTATGACACCTGATCGCTCTTTTGCACCAGAGGTGATGGCAATGAATTTAGTGCCTTATATGCGCACTCTACAAGCCTTAGATACTCAGTTTACGGTAACTTATCGTTTAATGTCGGTACAAAAAAATAGCGATCAACTGACGGCGTTTATCGGCAGTGATTACACTAAAGATATAGAGCAGCGTGACTTTGATCAAATTGTAATCAACCATGGGGTTATCCCCTTGGATGATATTTATTTTGATCTAAAACCACACTCATCTAACTTAGGCGAAACTTGTCATGACTCGTTAATTGAGGGGCGAGAGCAAACGATTATCCGTAATCAAGCTGGGGAGTTTCAGCTATTTCGTATTGGCGATGCGGTATCAACACGCAATACCCACGCCGCTATTTATGATGCATTGCGTTTAGTGAAAGATTTATAGAGCTGCTGCCTATTAGTGGTTAAAGGGCAGTGTTGTGTTTAATAAACAGGCACTTTAACTACTAGAGCTGATCAATTAAATTGAAGTTATCTTTTGTATTACAAAGCTAGCCCTATATAGCTCTTTAATATTAAAGAGGAAATGACTAGAATGGTTTTGATATCCTCACTATGAAGCTCGATAACCTACCATGAAAATCATAGCACTAAGATCGCAGATCGATAGAACTTTTTTGGTCTGTGCTTGCCTGTTCGCACTAATGCCTATTTATGGCCTAGTAACAGGTACGGCTTTTCCACAAGGGCGATCGATAATAGAGCCCAGCTTGCTAATAAACCCCAATAGGTATTGGTATATTATTAAGCTAGAGTGCTATGTCGTTGCGGGGATGCTTATCCGATCGATCGTGGTATTCCCGTTGATTGATGCGGCTTATCAAACAATACTTCGCTATAGAGATGAGCATAAGGTTATCGCCTACTTACTGCTTTATGTCATTACGCCGATTGTTGTGGTCATATTCCTGCTATCCCTACTTTACTACTTTGATTTGTAGCTATTACTCGTATCGCACTAGAGCAGTACTTAAGGACTATTGTTTGCCTTTAGCTTATCTCGTTACAATGCCATCAGTGTTCAGTGATAAGCGCTTAACTGAACGCTTTGTATGTTGTTTTAATTAAAAACACATTACTCATCACAGCGATATGCCCAGGAGGTTTATGACTGGCTTTAATAGTGAAGATTGTTACATTGATGTTAGCGGTGGGCAGTTATTTGTGCGCCGCTGGATACCGAAAAATGTGCTCGATCAACCAGCCATTATATTAATCCACGATTCCCTTGGCTGTGTACAGATGTGGCGAGATTTTGCAGAGTATTTAGCGCAGACGCTAGCCAGAGAGGTGATTGCTTATGATCGCCTAGGTTTTGGCCAATCTAGTGGCGTATCGCAACAGCCTAACTTTAACTTTATTGAACATGAAGCAAAGGTTATCTTCCCCCAGCTTTGCCAGGCATTAAAGCTGCAAAAAGTGATAGTCTTTGGCCACAGTGTTGGCGGTGTGATGGCGCTAACTATCGCCAGCAATAATACATCGAAATCACTTTGTCAGGCCGTCATTAGCGAGTCGGCGCAAGCCTATGTTCAAAAGCGGACATTGACCGGTATATTAGCAGCGAAAGAGTATTTTAGTAACGCGCAGGCATTTGCTAAATTAGTGAAATACCACGGCGACAAAGCACAGTGGGTACTAGCAGCTTGGACTGATATATGGCTTGACCCTGCTTTTGCCTGTTGGAGTTTAGAGGCCCTAGAGGCAGTGCAGTGCCCTGTACTGGTCATTCATGGTGATCAGGATGAATATGGTACTACCGATTTTGCACATCGCATAGCGCAGGGCGTATCGGGTTTTTCACAGACGGTTATTTTAGAAAATGTTAAGCATGTGCCACATCGCCAGTGCCCGCAACAACTGATGGCGAGTATCTCATCGTTTCTTGCTGGAATAAAAAACTGAAGGGTATTTGTGGTACTCGCCACTAACTATTAGTAATGACAAGTACACACAGTGTATAGCACTGAATAGCGGCTAGATAAACATAGGTTTAATAAGCGCCTTCGCTATAAATCAGCTCGTAACTATGGCTGTAAATTTCTAAAATATTACCAAACGGGTCTTCCATATAAATCATACGGTACGGCTTGCTGCCAGGGTAATAGTAGCGTGGTTTCTCCATACGTTTTTTGCCACCGGCAGCGACAATGCGCTCAGCGAGTTCTTCAACATTGGGATCTTGTACACAAAAGTGAAAGATACCTGTTTTCCAATATTCGAAATTGTTCTCTGGGTTTTGTTGGTTCTTGAACTCAAATAATTCAACGCCAACTCTATCGCCAGTAGAAAGGTGAGCGATTCTAAATTTTTGCCATTGGCTACCAAAGACATCAGTACACATTTCACCAATAGGGCTGTCATCTTCGACAATTTCTGTTGGTTTCATGATCAGGTACCAGCCCATCACTTGAGTGTAGAACTTAACAGCGGCCTCTAAGTTGGGAACAGAGATGCCGATGTGTGAAAAGCTGCGTGGATAAGTATGACTCATATTTGTTTCTCCTCAATGTTGATGTCACTAGGTTACAATGCATTTGTTATTAGGTAAAATTATCATATTTAATGATTATGAGTATAAAACGTAATGATAAATCCACTTTGGCTGCGCAGCTTTTGCACATTGGTAGACATTGGCCACTTTACTCGTACTGCTGAGCTTTTAAATATGACGCAATCTGGTGTCAGCCAGCATGTGCATAAGCTTGAAGAGCTGCTAGCGCAACCACTATTAGTTAGGCAAGGTAAAAGTTTTACGCTAACACCTAGCGGGGAGCGGTTATATGAAGAGGGCCGAGAGCTAATAGTGTCGCTAGAGGAGTTAGAGCAGCGCGTGGCATTAGACCCAGCGCATGAGGGGGTGGTAAAAATAGCCTCCCCAGGTAGCGTCGGCCTTAAACTGTACCCTATGCTATTGGCATTACAGCAGCGCTACTCTAAGTTGATCATAGAGTATCGATTTGCACCAAATAGTGAAATAGAGCGATTGATTGCTGAGCGCAAAGTCGATATTGGTTTGATGACATGTTTGTCAGCACAAAAAAATATGCAACTGCGGGCAATAGCACATGAAGAGTTATTATTAATCGTACCTGCAAATACGCAGATAACTAGCTGGGATCAGTTATTGGAGCTCGGTTTTATTGATCATCCAGATGGCGCTTACCACGCAGGGCAATTACTGAGTGTTAACTTTGAGCAATACCAAGCGATTAGCCAATTTAAGAGATCGGGCTTTTGTAATCAAATCAATTTGATTTTAGAGCCTGTCAGTATGGGCTTAGGCTTTACAGTATTACCTCGCCATGCTGTCAGTGCATTTAAAGACAGCGATAAAGTCAAAATACAGCACTTAAAGCATAAAGTGAGCGAGACACTGTATTTAGCTAACCATGCGAACAGCCACCTTGCGAATAGAGTGCACACAGTGCTTACAAGTATTGAGCAGTGCTTATTATGATAGTTTTTACCATATTGTTAATATGCAGTAACAGAGGTTAAGCACGCTTTGTGCTGATAGCACGGGCAATAATTAGCGAGCGCCTGATGAGCTAGCTTTAAAAAAATAATAAAAAGGCCCTTTCGGGCCTTGGTAGTACAGTGTGTAAAGAAACATTATTTAGCGGCTATCGCCTTTAAGCTGTGACCTGCTACAAATAATGATGCTGCAAATAAACCGATATCTTTTAACAAGAACTCACCTAGGAAACTTAATACCGGAAAGCCCGCTTCAGTGCTGATACCAGGTAAGAATATCATCATCGTAATAGTGACGGTAAATAGTGCCATCGACAATAGACCTGCTAGTGCTGAAAACACTGGGTTAACTATACGCCCTAGTAAGAAGAAAGCGCCGATAATGATTTCAATCGATCCTAAAAAGTTAACTAAACCTTGTTTTGAGAAAATGGCATACATCCACGATACCAGCGGATTACTTGAAAGCATACCGTACATACCCTCAGCTGTGCCCGCACTAAATTTAATACCACCAAACCAGATATAAATAATAGCCAGTGTGATGTAGATTAAAGGTACGCCTAAGTCTTCAAGTTTGTTACCAATACGATCAAGTGTTGCTATTTGTGTGTTAGTTAAACTCATTTTTCCTTCCTTTGAATTAAACGCTACCAACTAGTGGTAGGTTATTTGAGTAAATATATAAATTGCGATAACAGCTTATATTGTTAGCTTATCGTTGCTAATAAAGCATCGCATGTCAGTTTAAGCAAATTTTGATGCTGGCTGCAGTTAAGCGTTAACGCGCCTTGAATCGCACAGCAAATAACAACGGCTTGTTGCTAGGCGCTTACCTTAAACTGGAAATCGCCTGACTCTAAACCTGTTTGCAAAATTGCTAATTCCAAGCCTGCCAGTTTTTTAGCTTTAAGCTGGTTAAATCCTCACTTTTTTGTAGGTACTATGCAGTGCCATAATCGGCCTTCGCCGAAAAGTGAAGATGAACGCTAGCTTAATTGATCGCCAAAGTTTTGGCAAGTCCTGCATAACTAAACTTATTTTGTCGGATTAACTCATCCGCATATCCAATATATTAGTGTATGTTGTGTTCATCGATAAGCTACTGCCTACTGGCAGGGTAGTTGGTCAGTTTTAATTTATAGTTAATATAAAATTTTGTTTTTCATATCAGATATTATTGTTGGATGGCCATATTTTAGTCATAGCTGTTTAGCTTAATATCTGTATTTTTAAAAATATCCACTACATAGTTAGACGATAGAAATTTACGATAATGTGTTAATAAGCGCTGGATGCTAGTGCAAACTCTGAGACAAATAGTATGGAGCTATAGTGTGAGAGTAATAAAATGAGAGAGATGCCATGAATGAAGAGCTAAGAGCAAAAATAATCAGTGTCTGTGATAAAAAAATAGCGGTAAAAGGTGAGAATGTAGGCTTGTCTTTTTATGCTTTCTTTGCCAATAAAAATGATGATCCTGAGCAGTTAATGCAAATGGCGACATGGTGGATACAAACGCACCAACTTGATCACTTTGTTAAAGCAGTAACTATCAAACAGATGGTTATAGCTGGGCTTTGATTACAAGTTTAGTGACAAGAAAATGATTAGATTATCTCTTTTAGCTATGCAAAAGAAATGAACTCGACTAATTCAAAGTCGAAACCGACTTTAATATTTTGATTTTGATGTTAGAAATGAGTTAAATTTTTATCTGTAATTTTACGGCACTATTAGTAAAGGCTAATAAAACGGTTAGTGCCAATATTAACAATAATAAGCACAACGAATTGTCTTAACTACTTTATAGTGTAAGCAACCGTGTGCGATAAGCGTTATGTTAACGAATGAATATTGAGAATATAAACAACAAAGCTAAATTACTAATTGAAGAGACTTACAAAGATAGCGCAAAGTGGCATCAAAACTTTAATGAAGCCAAGCAACTGCTTGAAAGTGCCCTAGCGCAAGAGTCAAATAACGAAACGAGCCTGATCAATTACGCTACAATTTTGTGTGATATAGGCAATCACCAAGAAGCTACAGAATTCTTTAAAAAGGCCATAAACCAAGGAAGTGAAAATAAACATGCATTTTATAATCTTGGCGTAGCCCTGATAAATTGCTCTAGCCATGAAAATGCTATGATTTATATGCAAAAAGCAAAATCTAAAAAGGCTGGCACACTAACGTGGCAAGCCTATTTTGATCCGATGGGCCACTAAAAACTTAACGCGTTACCTGCCTATCACCTCCACGTAAATGAGAGGTAGCACAATCAAACTGTTATATTCCACCTAATTTTATACCTGCTTCTCGTCTGCACGCTGCTAGTAAACTCGCAATCGAATCTTGATCCTGAAGTGTTCTAGCTATAGCGACAGCGCCAATCATCATTGCAGTTACTGATAAAATATCTTGTTCGTCACAGTCGGTATAGCTATTCGCATACTCCATAATTGCTGTATTCATTCCATAGTAAACGTCGGCATAAGCTGTTTTTATTGCTTTATCTTGCATATTGATGTCAGTGGCCAAGAAAGCTAACGGACAAGACAAAGAGTGCTCTCCTTTCACATGCTCCAAGCTTAGATATTTATTTAGCAACAAAGACAACCACTGTTTATTAGATGTGCCCTCTGGTTTAAGGCTGGCAAGTTTAGTGCTGCTGGCTCTAAATTTTAATGCCTCACGGTAAAGTTCCGCTTTACTCGTAAAATGCGCATAAAACCCGCCTCGAGTAAGCCCACAGTTATTCATCAAATCATCGATTGTAACGCCTTCAAAACCTTTTATTGCAAATAGTCTGAAGCAGCTATCAAGAATTCTCTCACGGGTTTTATTTTTGTGGGACTTTGTATATGGCATAAGGCTGAGCTTCCTTAATATATATGTTCTTTATCATATATAAAATCTACTCTAAGATGAAGTCACATCTTTGGATAGGAAATTAAATATGAATAATTTTACGAAATCGTCGTTGGACATCAACTAGATCGGAGATAACATGGAAAGACATATTGGAAGTTGTCGTTGCGGCGACATTGAGTTTTACTTTGATAGCGACCCGATAAATTCGGTTTTTTGTTATTGCAAGGAGTGTCAAGTGCTCTCTAGCTCAGACAAATGGTTTGGGCTTTGGGTGCCAAAAGATAATTTTAAATTTACCAAAGGCACACCTTCATCATATACGCGTGCTGGCAATTCAGACAAAGCGGTAAATTATCAGTTCTGTGGTACTTGTAGTACTGCTCTGTGCGCAGAGGTAACAGCGGGGGATTTTTATTCTGTTTCAGCGACTTCATTAAAAAATAATAAGTTCACTCCTAAAATGTCAATCTATGCATCTTCAGCACCATCATGGGCAATCTTCCCTAACGAAGTGCCAAAATTTGACATTCTACCGCCAGGAATGGGAGGTTAGAAGTTTAACAAAAAAACACTAAGCTTATGGCGCTGCTGTGGTTGGCGTTGGTATGTCTGCTTTTGTCAAACCCAGCCATATAAATTATGGCTAAAAGCGGCCAAAAGCAGCTGTTTTATGTATGGCTCATGTATGGAAAATAAAAGTAAAATTTCAGCAGGCTATCTATTCCCTTCATCTAGATACATCATCCCATAAAATCACGTCAAATTTAAAACTATAATATAAAAAGACTAAGCAATAGTTATTGATATCAATCGGATGATTTGTGTTCAGTAAAAATTAATATACAAGGAGTATTATCAAGTAACTAATTGAATATAATTATTTTTTATACATTAACTTTATGGGTGTCCTATACTATCTTTTTAATTAATAGCACGGTAACACTATGAGCAGATTCCAACATGGTTCAGAGTGGAGGCGTTGGGACCTTCACGTTCACACTCCTGACTCGGTACTAGAAACACAGTACAAATCTGACTGGGAGAAATACTTAGAAGTAATCGAGGGTAAAGGTGATGAAGTAGCAGTAATTGGAGTTACTGATTACTACACCATTTCCGGTTACGAAAAGATGCTTAAGTATAAGAAAGATGGACGTTTGCAGAACATAGAAGCCATTTTCCCGAACATTGAGTTTAGGATTACACCCGAAACGCAGAGAGATAAAGGCATCAACATACATGTTATTGTCGATCCATCAGACCAAGACCATGTGATTAAAATCAATACTGCTCTCACTCGGTTGACATACAAGTACGATACTCATCTTTATGGATGTATTGAACCGCAATTGAGAGATCTCGGAAAAGCCCTTGATCCAACATTGAGTCCTGAAGCGGCCTTGAAAGAAGGTATGAAAAACTTCAAACCATCATATGATTCATTTAGAGGCTGGTATGAAGGCGAAACATGGCTCAAAAATAACTCAATTATCGTTGTTGCTAATGCTTCTAAAGATGGTGTGTCTGGTATCAGAGAAAATGGATTTATGGCTACTCGAAAGGATATCTATAAATTCACGGATATGATTTTTTCTGGCAAGGACAGTGATATTAAGCACTTCATGGGTGGGGAAGGTCGAACAAAGAGTGCCATCTTGAGTGATTACGAACGAGTCATACCTTGTGTTAACGGGTCAGATGCTCATGACTTCGGCAAAATTTTCGATATCTCCTTGAGGCGTAATTGCTGGGTCAAAGCAGACCCGACATTCAGTGGGCTTCGTCAGGTTATTTACGAACCAGAAAGGGTGAAAATCCAAGAGTTATCACCAGAGCAAAAGCCTGAGTATCAAACAATTCGTCGGGTTCGATACCTTGATACTTCTACAGAAAGACTATTTTCAGATGACTGGATTCCGTTGAGCAAAGATTTGAATACCGTAATCGGCGGGAAGTCTTCTGGTAAGTCTATGTTGTTGTACAATATAGCTAAAGCTATCAATCCATCGGAAGTGAAGAGCAGTATCCTAAAAGCCAAATCAGCAACCTATGATAATTTGTCTACAGTAGACTTCGAAGTTGAATGGAGTAATGGAGAGGTTTCTAAGTTATCCCAATCGGTTGATTCGGACGAAAAAGCAATTACTTTCATTCCGCAGCTTTATATAAATCAACTTGCTGACAAAGATGGCAAGGGAGATTTGAACGAACTGATTAGTAAAGTTCTTAATCAGAATTATGAGTACAAATCATTTGTCGATAGCACTCGTAGTAAAATCAGCATATTGCGTACACAAATTTCAGACAAGATTGATAAGCGTTTTGAGCTTTTAGAGCAACATTTGAAGTTAAAAGAAGAAGCTCAACAGATTGGTAACTCCGAGTCTATTCGACAAGAAATAGAGAGAATCAAGGAGAGTTCAGAGAAACTTCGTAAGAATTCGAATTTCAGTAGAGAAGATGAAGAGCAGTTTAACAAACTTATCAGAACAAGAACTTCAATCCAAAGAGCCAAAGTAAAGCTTGAGGCTTTTCAATCTCATTTCAATGGTATTCTAACTAATGTTGAAGAGAGTAGATTACGTTGGATCGAAGCTATACAGTCGGATATTAAAATAAAATCTGGTCTCTCTGATAAATCGACCGTATTGAGAGAACTTAAGGGATTCCTGCAAGAGGAATTATCAAATGCCTTTAGTGCATTCCTTAAAAAAGTAGAAGTAAAACAGTCATCTATTCCTGAACGATTAAAAACTGTAGAGAAGAAAATAGCTATTGTAAGTGAATCACTTCTGCCGTTAGAAAGTAAAGTTCAAGACAAGGTAGCTCTGGATAACCTGAACAAACAACTCAAAGCTGAGGATCAGAAACTCAAGAAAATTAACGAAAAAGATAGAGCTAGGAAGGTCGTAGTTCAAAACGGTGTTGGATGTCGAGCAGAGATAAATACCTTATATCAAGAGATGTTCTCGCAATATCAACAACTCAGTGCAAAGATTTCTGAGTACCAGATTGATGAAGACATTAAGATAGAAGCAAAGCTATCAGTTAATACTGAAAAATTCGATGTCTTTACCCAATGCTTCAATCGTAATGGCAACCTAAAGTTTCTCTTTGATAGACTGATTGATGACAAGGGAAAATTTCAATTCAACCTAGATACTCTTTGCGATGATATCAGTTCTGTTTCTACCAGAATTAAAGAAAAAGAAGCACCTTCTTTGAGAAAGCATGCAACTGAACTCGATGCTTTTAAAAATCTATATTCGGATTATTTTGAAATTGATTATGTTGTTTCATACAAGGATGACGACATTGTTCAAATGTCTCCTGGTAAACGTGGATTAGTTCTGTTGAACCTGATGCTTGAGCTTAGTAACTCTACCTATCCAATTTTAATAGACCAACCAGAAGATAATTTGGATAACAGAACCATTTACTCTGAATTGAAAGACTTTGTCCGTAAGTGTAAGAAAAAGCGACAGATCATTATGGTTACGCATAATGCAAATTTGGTAGTAGCTGCTGATGCGGAGTGTGTGATTATCGCAGACCAGAAAGGCCAGCAAAAAGACAGTAACGGTTGTTCTGAATTCAGGTTTGATTATTTCGGGGGTAGCTTAGAACTAAGTTATGACAGTCCATTTGGAGAGAGATATAATCAATTGAGTGATATGGGTGTCCGTCAACATGTGTGTCACATTCTTGAAGGTGGAATTACTGCTTTCAAAGAGCGTGAGCAGAAGTACAACTTATGATAAACAATGTGTGTCAGAAGTGGTGCTTGCTCATTGTTGCTAATTTAATCAATATATAATGTACCTCTAAACGAGGTATTAACTGCGTGCTTAGATGTCCGCTTTGTGTCCAGACTGTGTGAAAACTCAGAATAAGAGCATTAAACATCGTCCAGTATGCTATTTAACCTATCAAATGACTTAATCATCGAATATTAATATTTACTTTAAACATTGGTAGATGCAATAGCTTAACCTGCACAACAGGAAAGCTCGCTCACATCCTTATTAAAAGTTTGTGCGCATAATTTTAATCCTTCAACCATTGTGAGGTATGGGAAAAGCTGTGCAGCGAGCTCTGTTATTGTCATATTATTACGAATTGCCAAGGCTGCACTTTGAATAATTTCGCCACCTTCATGAGCTAGGATTTGAGCCCCTATTAATTGATCTGATTGCGTATTAATAACGAGTTTGATGAAGCCATGTGTCTCAAAATTAGCGAGTGCTCTTGGTACATTTTCCATTTTAAGGACACGAGTATCAGTATTGATCCCTTGATCATTCGCCTGCTTTTCTGTTAAACCGACAGTCGCTACTTGAGGGTCGGTGAATATCACCGCTGGCATAACAGATAAATCTAACGTTGCAGATCCGCCACTCATATTAATACCGGCACGGCTTCCCGCAGCTGCCGCTACGTAAACAAATTGGGGCATGTCACAACAATCACCTGCTGCATAAATGTGTGGCGCTGTCGTTTCCATCTTATCGTTTACTTTGATGCATCCATTTTTCTCTACCTGCACACCGACTACATCAAGATTGAGTGTGTCAGTATTAGCATGACGCCCTGTGCTGACTAATAATTTATCGCCGTTAACTAACCCTTGATTGGTTTCTACATTAAACTCTTTACCATCAAAACTTACTTTACTCGCTTGAGTGTGACTAAGAACATGAATGCCTTCTTTTTCAAACGCTTTTAGTAATTGCTCGCCTAATAGCGGATCTTCTTTGTATAACAACGTATGCCTTGCTAATAGAGTGACCTCAGCGCCTAATCTTCGGTACGCTTGAGCTATTTCCAGTGCTATGACTGATGAGCCAATAACAATTAAATGTTCAGGTGTTTGCTCTGAAAACAGAGCTTCAGTAGATGTCCAGTATGGTGTATCGATAAGGCCATCAATCGCAGCAATAGTCGGTGTTGAACCAGTTGCTATGAGGAAGCGATCAGCAACCAACTCTTCTTCGCACCCATTTGATTTTCTTATCGTTAATGTATTTGCCGTTTTAAAGCTAGCATGGCCTTTAATTAGACCCAGCGCTGGGTTGCTTTGCAATATTTTTTGGTATTTAGCTGCTCTTAACTCATCGACGCGAGATGCTTGTTGTTTTGCCAATAAACTACGATTGAGTATTGGTAATTGATTTGCCAAACCAGTAAACGGATTATTGCGCTGTTGCTGTGCTAATTGTGCTGCGCGAATCAAAATTTTAGAGGGTACGCATCCCACATTAACGCAGCAGCCGCCAATAACTTCAGCTGCTTCTATCATCGTCACTCGCGCGCCTTCTTCAGCGGCTTTAATTGCGCAAGAAAAAGCAGCAGAGCCACTACCAATGATGGCAACGTGAAGTTTGTTTTTTGGATTGTTGCCAGCTTTATGACTATCACAGCAGAGCTCTTTGTGCTTATTTTCTGTTACATCATTATTCATTTTTTCATCCTGTTAATTATTTTTATTGCTATATAAGGCATAAATAATCAGAGCAATAAAGCATGCGAGCGCTAAAAAAAACATCATCCAGATAGGCAGATCATACTTAACAGTACGACTAATATTGGAGTGGGCAGCACTCAAAAGCGAGAAGGGTTGCTACAATAGCTACGCTAAGTTAATAACGGCGCTTCTCATAACAACCTACTCTTTTACGCTAGATGGATAACCAGCGTTAGTGGTCGCGTGAATTAACGCTTGAGGGTTGGTGATCTCATCATCGTAGTGAACCTCTGCTTCACGGGCATGGTACATAACCTCAACATCAGTAACCCCTTTGACTCTCTCTAGTGCTTTCGTCACTGTAATAGGGCATATAGGGCAAGTCATTGTTGGTATATCCAAAATTAACGTTTGAGGTTTCGCTGCTACGCCAAAGGCAGTAAGGAGCAACCCCGTAAGAAGTAAAATCTTGTTCATTTTATTTTCCTTTTTAATAGTTATATAACCCAAAGTACCCAGTAATTACTGGTCACTAAAATTAGGGCAATCAATGATGAAAGCCAAAAAATAACCTTTCGACGACGCTGTGTTTGAGCAATCGCACACGAAGTGCCAGGCTCGCATGTATCTTGTCGGCGATAGAGTTTGTAGCCGGCTAAGCCGAATAAGAGAACAACGATGAAGATAAAGAAAGGACGATAAGGTTCAAACAGAGTGAGAGTGCCTATCCAAGAACCACCAATACCCAGTAGCAGTAATACTAAAGGGCCAGCACAGCATAACCCTGCACCAATAGCGGCAATAACTCCTCCTATCAGAGGAGCGTTACTCGTTTTATTTTCCATTACTTACTCCATTATTAAACGATCAATAATGGCAAGTATAAATTGCGTACCTAGGTACGTAGTCAAGTAGCTTTTTTAAGTTTTTGGTAAAAGTGATTCAACAATAGGGCATGAAGATTCTATAGAATTGTTTTTACATTGAGTAACTAGATGATCAAGCACATTTTCAAGGCGGTTCAAATCGACTATTTTAGCTCTAACACTCGTTAATTTTTGTTGAGCTATTTCTTGAACTGACAGGCAATTTCCCTCACCTAATACTAATAAATGTGCTATTTCTTGCAATGTAAAACCAAGTTCTTGGGCACGTTTAATAAATAGAACGCGTTCAAGTATTGTCTTAGAATAAACCCTGTATCCCTGTGCTGGTTTTATGGGTTGGGTAATCAAATGTCGACGCTCATAATATCTAATAGTTTCAATATTAACGTCTGCGTTTTTGGCTAGTTCACTTATCTTCATGTTTTTGCCTTAAATCAATGTAAAGCTGCGATTTATTTTAAACGGGTGTTTCTATAGCTTGTATATTATACAAGTAATGATATGAAATCTGATTGAGTGCTAAAATTTAGTTAGCTAATACGTCTGTTTTTTTGTCAAACTAAGGCACCAGTAGCGCAAAGCTCATACAGGGGATTTAGTTTGTTTATGATTAAGTGCTAGCTAATACTTTAGAGTTTATATCGAGTATGAGTGGCAGCTTATTATCACAATCAGACAGATTGAATGCTATCTAATTGCGGATAATAAGCAGCTGTTTAGTGTGTTAAAGCTTATCGCGTAACGAGTAGTACTTCATGGCTAATACCAAGCCTGGCAACCTTAACAAGGTGCCCCCTGGAAAGTTCGGGTGCTTAACGCCTGCCATAACATCAAAGCTCTCTAATGTGCCTTGAATAACGTCAGCCATCAGTTTGCCGCCTAAGGTGGCCATACCGATGCCGTGGCCACTATAACCAATAGCGCACAGTACATTAGGTGCTAATTTATCAAAGTAGGGCATACGGTTAACAGTGATGCCTAAAGTGCCGCCCCAGCTGTAATCAATTTTTACATCTTTTAATTGCGGGTAGATCTCTAACATAGGTTTGTCTACGAGCTGCTTTATATCTTTTGGGAATTTAAAACCGTAGCTCTCGCCGCCGCCAAAGAGCATGCGTTTATCAGCGCTTAACCTAAAGTAATTTACCACGAATCTAGAGTCGCAAACTGCGACGTTATCTCTAATTAAGCCACGCCATTGCTCATCACTTAACGGTTGTGTTGCATTGATGTAGTTATTTATTGGCATGATTTTACACGCCGCTTTCTTATCGAGATCATCAAGATAACCATTACAGGCTAATAGCACAAATTTTGCTTTAATAGTGCCATTTTTTAAAGTCACGATTGCAGGGTCAGTTTTAGTATAGCTAAGTACTTCAGAGCGCTCGTAGATACTAATCCCCGCTTTTACTGCCGCTTTTGCCAGGCCAAGTACGAAATTTAGCGGGTGAATATGCGCTGATTGGCTATCTAAACTGCCGCCATAATAGGCTTTTGAACCCACCATTTCTCTGGTTTCTTGCTGGTCTATAAAGCGAATGTCGCTATAGTTATATTCTGTTTGTAGTTTTTCAACATAGGCTTTGGTTTCAGCGACAAAGCCTGGTTTATGATCGACATGCAGTATGCCTGCTGTCAGGTCGCACTCTATATTGTGCTCTTTCATTAATGCTTTGCATAAATTGACGGACTCAAGGCCTAAATCCCATAATTTATGGGCGTCTTCTTTGCCTACCATGTTTTCAAGATCGTCTTGATCTACTCGCTGCCCTGTCCCTAATTGCCCGCCATTGCGCCCTGATGCTCCCCAGCCAATACGATGCGCTTCGACTACAATAACTTTTAACCCCGATTTGGCCAGATGCAGTGCTGCCGATAATCCGGTAAAACCTGCACCAATAATACAGACATCCGCTTGTTCATCGCCTTGTTGGCTGGGTAATTCTAGGGTTGTGTTAGCCGTCGCTGCATAATATGAATCAGGATATTGCCCTGTGATATCGTTAGAGTGAAGGAAACGACCAGAAAGTTTCATAATGATTTATACCATCTATATAGGGTTGGAGGTTATGCGACAATCAATAGAGAGTCGCATAATAAGAGGGCAAATTACTAACTAGCAATAACCTGCTTCTTGCGCTTGTTTCCATGTTAGCTCAAGACATAGCTTGGCTTTTTCTATTAGCTCATCAACTTGTTCATGGCTAATGGTCAGAGGCGGGGAGATAATCATGCTATCGCCTACGTGGCGCATGACTAAATTGTTATTAAAACAATTCTCTCTGCACATTAGGCCTACGGTGCCCTCTTTAGATTTGAACCTGGCACGTGTGCTTTTATCTGAGCTAAGCTCAATTGCACCCATCAGGCCAACCATTCTAGCTTCACCAACAATCGGTAGCTCGGCAAGCTCTGCCCAGCGTTTTTGCATATAAGGGCCGATATCATCACGGACTCTTTCGACTAGGTTTTCACGCTCAATGATTTCAATGTTAGCAAGTGCTGCGGCGCAAGATGCTGGGTGGCCTGAGTAGGTAAAGCCGTGATTGAATTCACCACCGTTGTTGATAAGTACATCAGCAACGCGATCACTAAGCATCACACCGCCAATAGGTAGGTAGCCTGAGCTTAAGCCTTTAGCAATAGGCATGAAATCAGCTTTAATGCCAAAGGTGTCGCAACCAAACCAGTTACCGGTACGGCCAAAGCCACAAATAACTTCATCGGCAATTAATAGAATATCGTACTTATCACAAATACGTTGGATTTCAGGCCAGTAAGTTGCTGGTGGAATAATAACACCGCCAGCGCCTTGTACCGGCTCGCCGATAAAAGCGGCGACTTTGTCTGCGCCAACACGTAGGATTTCTGTTTCTAAATCTTGGGCGCGGCTCAAGCCAAAAGCATCAGGGTCAGTGTTCTCACCTTCGCCATACCAGTATGGTTGGCTGATGTGATTGATGTTAGGAATAGGCAAATCGCCTTGTTCGTGCATACCTTTCATGCCGCCCAAGCTTGCACCGGCTACTGTTGATCCGTGGTAAGCATTTTTGCGCGAGATAATGATTTTCTTCTCAGGTTGCTCCAAGCTTGCCCAATAATGGCGCACCATACGCAATGTTGTATCGTTGGCATCAGAGCCTGTGCAAGTAAAGAATACATGGTTAATGTGTGCCGGTGCTATTTGTGCCAGTTTTTTTGATAGCGCGATAACGGGTGGGTGGCTAGTTTGGAAGAAAGTATTGTAATACGGTAAATCACGCATTTGCTGGGCGGCGGCATCTGCAATTTCATCGCGGCCATAACCGACATTGACACACCATAAACCGGCCATGCCATCGAGAATTTTATTGCCCTGTGAATCCCATATATAACAACCATCAGCCTTAGTAATAATTCGTGCGCCTTTTTCTCCTAATTCTTTATTATCAGAAAAAGGTTGAATGTGGTGCTCTGTGTTTGTTTGTTGTAATTGTTGCGTATCAAAAGTCATGTTTCTCTCCTACACGAAATCAATAAAGCTTATTTTTTTAGCGTTATAGATAATCATCTGCGTTCAAAGTATTGAGCAGGGCAAATGCACTCCTTACTAGCGCTGTATTAACAGTATTAGCAAAGAGTGGTTATAAATTATTTTAATAATGGCGATTTGCTAGACAGTTAATAGCAAATGCTCTCGCTCCCAAGGGCTTACGACTTGCATGAATTCATTGAATTCGTGCTCTTTAAGCTTGAGATAAATACTTGAGAATTCTTCACCTAAAATCTCTTTAAGTTCAGGGCATTGATCAAACTTAACCAATGCTTCTTGTAAGCCACGAGGTAGCCCATAGTCAGCATTATAAGCTTCACCAACAAACTCATCTCGTGGTTTTATGTTGTTCTTCATCCCTAAATAGCCTGTTGCCAAACTGACGGCAATGGCGCTGTATGGATTGGTATCAACCCCTGCAATTCTGTTTTCAACTCGTCTTGATTCCGGCGAGCTGTTAGGCACACGAATACCTGCAGAGCGGTTATCAAAGGACCACTCTAAGTTGATAGGAGCCGAACCACTAGGTACTAGGCGGCGATACGAGTTGACATAAGGCGCTAGAATACAGGTGGCTGCCTCTAAATATTTTTGATGACCGCCAATAAAGTGATAGAAATGATCAGTCGCTTTATCGTCTTTATCATTAAAAATGTTTTTGCCCGTTTCTATATCAATAACCGATTGGTGAATGTGCATGGCACTACCAGGCTGATTAGTCATAGGCTTTGCCATAAAGGTGGCGTAGCAGCCGTGTGCTAGTGCCGCTTCACGTATCAATCGTTTAAATAGAAACACACTATCGGCTAGCTCTAGTGGATCACCGTGATCCATATTGATTTCAAGCTGGGCAGCACCGCCTTCTTGGATGATGCTATCTATTGTTAGTCCCTGTGCTTCAGCAAACTGATAAATATCTTCTATTACCGGCTCGTACTCATCGATTGCTGCCATTGAATAAGATTGGTGACCAACACTTTGGCGCCCAGATCGGCCAACAGGTGGCTCAAGTGGCATATCAGGGTTCGTGTTTTGCTTGGTTAAATAAAACTCTAATTCAGGTGCAACTACTGGTTTCCAGCCTTCTTTTCTATAGAGTTCAAGAATGCTTTTAAGCTGGTTTCTTGGTGCGCACAGCACTGGGTCGCCATTGATGTAGTGAATATCGTGGATCACATGCAAGCTTGGGTAGCGAGCCCAAGGGATCTCACGGATTGTGTTTAAATCAGGAACTAGCAGCATATCCGTTTCGGTGTCGTATTGTGCAGACTCGTATTCGATGTATTGGCCTGTAATACTTTGGAAGAAAATACTGAACGGTAAGAATGTCGGTGCCGATTCGGCAAATTTTACCGCCGACATCGCCTTGCCTCTCGCTACGCCATGCACATCTGGAATAGTGCATTCTACCTCGTCGATTTTGTAGCGAGACATGAAAGCTCTTAGCTCATCTGGTTGAGTCGGTAGCTGGCTAAGGTCAATATTTAAACTGCTGTTATTTGTTTTCATAAGGGTCCAAATTAATTGGTGATTTATAGAAAAACGTTACTCTATTAAATGAAATAACCATATTTTGTGATCACATTTTGTGGCTGTGATAGTTAAATGTCAAACATTTTTTGCTGAATATCGTGGGCAAAAAGAAAAGGCTGATTAGAAAACGTGCAGCAAACGTCCGAGTAATCAGGCTTTAAGGAATAGGATTTTAGTAAAAATAAGAAGGGAAAAAATTATAAAAGTGTCTTGCTTGCACCAATAAAGGTCATTCCTTGTTGCAGGTCTTCCATTATGGCGTTTTTAAAGCCAATGCAGTCATTGTCCTCAAGTGCTTTGGTGGCAACGCGGTGTTGATCATCTAGTGAATCTGTTCCAAGGCGGTTATAGACTAAGCGCATGTAAGGGCCAAATTGTAGCCATAAGCTCTCTACTAAGCTGAGCAATACTTTGTTATGTGCCAGGCGATAAATAGTGAAATGAAAATCATAATTACCGCGCATATAGCCTTCTAAATCACCTTCAAAAAGGGCTGTATCTGTTTTTTTATCTATATCAATCAGTTTGTTAATGATTTTACTGTCGATATTGATCATGGCTAAGGTTGCAAGTTCGGGCTCTAGTATTAGCCTGGCATGGCGGATTTCTTGAAAACGTTTAGCTGTCATATCTGGAATAGATACTCTGCGATTATCTTTTAAGCTCAGCGCGCGCTCAGCGGTTAAGCGCCTAACTGTTTCGCGAACAGGGGTTGGGCTTACACCTAAAGTTTCGGCTAAACCTCGCAATGTAAAAGCTCGCCCTGGAAGCATTTCACCAAATAGTATTTTCTCTCTCAAAGCGCGATAAGTCGTTTCGTTAACGGTGAGTGTATTGTTGGTATGTTCCATGCTTTGATTCCATATGTAATATTTAGCCATTATACCAAGTGTTGAGGTAGGCGCAGAGTCAATTACCACTAATTTAGCAAAGAGTATAAAAAAAATACAATTTTTGTGATCACAAACTTGATTAGTTTTAACAAATATGCGATTTTTAATAGGCGAATAGCTTAGAACTCACCAAATTCATAATAGAAGAGGCACATAGAATGATTAAAATTTTGACTCTGAAACAAACTATAATGGGCGCTGCAGTAGGTTTCGCGATAGCCTCTAGTATGGTTTCAGCCGAAGGTAGAGTAGTTAATGTCTATAACTGGTCAGACTATATTGACGAAACTATTATTACGGATTTCGAAAAAGAAACGGGTATCAAGGTTAATTACGATGTTTTTGACTCTAATGAGATCCTTGAAACAAAAATGCTAACAGGCTCTTCCGGTTACGATATCGTGACACCGACGGGTAGCTTTTTGAAGCGCCAAATCAAAGCAGGTGTTTTTCAAAAGCTAGATAAGTCTAAATTGCCTAACTTGGAGCATGCTTGGGATGATATCCAAAAAATAACGGCCGCTTATGATCCAGGCAATGCATACTCTATTAACTACATGTGGGGAACCACGGGTATTGGCTTTGTTAAATCTAAAGTTGATGAGCGTATTAAAGACGCCCCAGTTGATTCTTACAGTTTAGTGTTTGATCCACAGTATTCTGCGCAGCTAGCAGATTGCGGTATCTACATTTTAGATGCGCCAGCTGAAACAATCCCCGCTGCTCTAAAGTATTTGGGCTTAGATCCTAACTCAAAAGACAAAGCAGATATCCAAAAAGCGGAAGATGCTTACAGCAAAATACGTCAATACGTGCGCAAATTCCATTCATCTGAGTTCATTAGCGCACTAGCTAATGGCGATGCTTGTGTGGCGTTAGGCTGGTCCGGTGATATTTTACAGGCTAGAGATCGCGCTGAAGAAGCGAACAATGGTATTGAAGTTGGCTATCGTATCCCAAAAGAGGGTGCGCAAGTTTGGTTTGACCAAATGGCAATTCCAACCGATGCAAAAAACGTAGAAGAAGCACATGAGTTCCTCAATTATTTATTACGTCCTGAGGTTATCGCTAAAGCATCAAACTACATTAACTACGCTAACGGTAATAAGTCTTCACAGAAATTTCTTGATAAATCTGTTTTAGAAGATGAAGCTATTTACCCTAACGATGCAACTATGAAACAGCTTTTCTCGCACACAGCTGATGGCGCAAAATACACCAGGAACCTAAACCGTACTTGGACACGTATCAAAACGGGTCAATAACTTTCTCGTATTCAAATGCTCAACACGGCGCTCAATTTTGAGCGCCATTTCTACATAACTGAATACAATTTCGATTGAAAAATTAGGTAACCTGATGACCTCTCATAAGAAAGACCAAACTAAAGTTTTTACCCCTTGGTTAGATAGCTCAATAGAACCACTGATTCGCTTTGAAAATGTCACCAAGAAATATGGAAATTTTACGGCTATTGATAACCTAAGTTTAAATATTTATGAGCGTGAATTTTATTCATTACTAGGGCCATCTGGTTGTGGCAAAACCACATTAATGCGCTTGCTTGCAGGGTTTGAAAAACCAACCAGCGGTAAAGTGTTCATTGGTGGTGTCGATATGTCTGCAATTGCACCAAATAAGCGCCCTGTAAATATGATGTTCCAGTCTTATGCGCTATTTCCTCACATGAGTGTGGCCGACAACATTGCCTTTGGCCTCAAGCAAGAAAAACGCTCGAAAAAAGAAATACGCCAACGCGTTGATGAAATGTTAGCGATGGTGCAGTTAGAGGCGATGGCTGATCGTAAACCGCAACAGCTCTCTGGTGGTCAAAGACAGCGTGTAGCATTAGCTAGATCATTAGCGAAAAAACCAAAACTATTACTATTAGATGAGCCTTTGGGCGCACTAGATAAAAAGCTGCGTGAACAAACGCAGTTTGAATTAATGAATATCCAAGAAGAGTTAGGGATGACCTTCGTGATAGTGACCCATGATCAGGAAGAGGCGATGACAGTATCAAGCAGAATCGCGGTAATGAACCAAGGTGAAGTGATACAAGTTGATACACCAGATATGATTTATGAAATGCCAAGCTCAAGATATATAGCGGACTTTATTGGTGATGTGAACTTTATTGAAGGTCATTATTTAGGTACTTGCGAAGAGCAAGATACTGCACCAGCAGATTCAGTTTTAGCAGCGGCTAGCACCGACACTAATATGGCAAAGTTCTCTAGCAAAGCACATGGCGAATTACATGCCAATACAGAGAAGGTATTGAGTGCTCAAGACAAAGTTTGGTTGGCACTTAGACCGGAAAAAATTGAAATCAGTGTGGCTAAGCCAGACGGTGATTACAATATGATTCAAGGTAAAGTATGGGATATCGCCTACATTGGTAACACCTCCACTTATCATGTGCAGCTACTAGATGGCAGCATTGTCAAGGCGCAGCGAGTGAATCGAAATCGTTTAAATAAACGCCTTATTACTTGGGACGATGAGGTTTGGCTGTATTGGGATATTGATGCATCTGTCGTATTAACTGAGTAGGAGGGGTTATGAGTAATCGAATTAACTGGGGCCGTATCTTACTAATATCCATTCCGTTTATCTGGCTGTTAGTATTATTTTTACTGCCTTTTATCTCTGTGTTCAAAATGTCGCTCTCAGATATGGCGACAGCAAGACCGCCTTACGTACCTGTCTATGATGACACCGCAGGCCTCGCTGGTATCTGGCAGCTTATTACGCAATTAGATTTCGAAAATTATATTTGGTTAACAGAAGATGATTTATATTGGCGCTCTTACTTATCGAGCTTGAAGATAGCGCTTATATCAACCCTGCTGACGTTATTGATTGGATTTCCTATTGCCTATGGTATGGCGAAAACTCCCACGCGCTGGCGCGCTACTTTGGTGATGCTTATTATATTGCCATTTTGGACCAGCTTCTTAATTAGAATTTACGCGTGGATAGGCATACTAAAACAAGAGGGGTTATTGAATAATTTCTTGATGTATTTAGGTCTGATTGATCAGCCTTTGATTATTCTCAATACCGATATTGCTGTCTATATAGGTATTGTCTATTCGTATTTACCTTTTATGGTGCTGCCTTTATATGCCGCACTAGAAAAAATGGATTACAGTTTATTAGAGGCCGCCTTAGATCTAGGTTGCAGCAATATAAAAACGTTCTGGGTCATTATAGTACCCTTAGTACTGCCTGGTATTTACGCAGGGTGCTTCTTGGTCTTTATCCCGGCGATGGGTGAGTTCGTTATTCCAGATTTATTAGGTGGCTCATCAACATTAATGATTGGTAAAACACTGTGGATCGAGTTCTTTAATAATCGAGATTGGCCAGTATCGTCTGCGGTAGCGGTTATCTTGTTGCTACTATTAATTATACCGATTGTCTTGTTCCAAAAAATGCAAGAGCGTGAATTGAGAGGGC
Source organism: Gammaproteobacteria bacterium AS21 (assembly GCA_038900335.1). Taxonomy (GTDB): domain Bacteria; phylum Pseudomonadota; class Gammaproteobacteria; order Pseudomonadales; family Balneatricaceae; genus Rs1. The sequence goes on from JBBMRB010000005.1 coordinate 188,534, forward strand.
AATCATAATGAATGTTAATCGTTTTAGCTGGTTTAATATCACGTCGCTGACTTTGGGCTTTGCTTTTCTTTATATCCCGATTTTACTGCTGATAATTTTCAGTTTTAATCAATCGCAACTAGTGACAGTGTGGGGTGGTTTTTCTACTCGTTGGTATACCAGTTTGTTTCAAAATGAAGCATTTATGGATGCCGCATGGATGACCTTAAAAGTCGGAGTAGTCAGTGCTAGCCTTGCTACCTTACTGGGAACCTTGGCAGCACTGGTGATGATTCGCGGCGGCTTATTTAAAGGCAGAACACTGTTCTCTGGCATGATTTACGCACCATTGGTAATGCCTGAAGTAATTACCGGCCTGTCATTATTGTTGTTGTTTGTCGCAATTGGTTGGGATCGAGGGTTTTGGACGATCACCGTCGCACATATTACATTTTCAATGTGCTATGTAGCGGTTGTGGTCTCCTCAAGGTTGGTCTCTTTTGATGATTCCTTAGAGGAAGCTGCCTTGGATTTAGGCTGTAGTAAGCTCAGTGCTTTCTTGCAGATTACATTACCAATCATTGCGCCATCTATAATTGCTGCATGGTTGCTAGCGTTTACTTTATCGATTGATGATTTAGTTATCGCATCATTCACATCTGGGCCTGGGGCTACAACGTTACCGATGAAAATATATTCACAGGTGCGTTTAGGTTTAAACCCTGAAATCAACGCGTTATCGACTATCTTGATATTGCTTGTGTCCTGCGCCGTGGTGTTTGCATCATTGATCACTAAGCGTGCTGCGATGAGAAAAGATTTATACGAGCAGCAGGCAAAAGCATCGGAGTAAGGTTAGTGTGAGTAATTAGCTAAGCTAACTAAATGTAAATTAATAATAAAAGCTTTAGTTTAAGGATAATAGTGATGTCGCATTCTAATGAAGACCATGAGCTTAATGAGTTTTCAAATATAGATTTAGCAGTAACCAGAGATAGTTATTACGGCACAATAGCAGAACCCGTATACAGTGGGGTTTTGAGTTTTATGCGCCGTAAATATAGTAAAAATTTGGCTAATGTTGATGTTGCAGTCGTGGGTGTGCCGTTTGATTTGTCAGTGACTAATCGCCCTGGTGCTCGTTTTGGGCCAAGGTCAGTTCGTGAAGCTTCAGCGCAGCTATCTTGGGGTAAGGCTTGGGGTTGGGGGCTTGATCCTTTTGATCAATTAAGTGTGGTTGATTGGGGCGATTGTCTGTTTGACCCTGGGGTGCCTGCGAATATACCACAAGAATTAGAGCAGCAATTTAGCCGCATTCTTGATAAGGAAGTAGCGACACTAGCGATTGGTGGTGATCATTTTATTACCTATCCGATTTTACAAGCTTATGCGAAAAAACATGGTAAATTATCGCTCATTCACTTTGATGCACACTGTGATACATGGCGTGATAAAACCGGCAGAATTGATCACGGTACTATGTTTTTTCATGCTGCTGAGCAGGGCCTTATTGATCCACAACACTCAGCGCAAATAGGCATACGCACGCACAATAGCGAGACACACGGCTTTAATATTTATGATGCCGATATGGTGCGTCAATTAGGTGTGCCTGAGATTATTGCCAGGGTGCGTGAGGTTGTCGGTGATAACCCATGTTACTTAACGTTTGATATCGACTGCCTTGATCCCTCTTGTGCACCAGGCACTGGTACGCCTGTTGTCGGTGGTTTGCAAACAGCACAAGCGCTAGAGCTATTAAGAGGGTTAGCCGGTATTAACTTAGTCGGTATGGACCTGGTTGAAGTGTCACCTAGTTATGATGTTGGGCAAATAACATCGCTAGCAGGTGCCACTATTGCGCATAATTTGCTGTGTTTGTTTGCAACTGCTAAAGCGAATACAAAGGCAAATAGTGAGTGATAATTACGATAACTAATAAGCACGTTATTGATATATCGCCCAGCTAGATAACAGCCTTGCTAAGAATTAGATTAAAACAGGGTGCATAGCAGCCTGAAGAATTGTCCAAGTAAAACTAGAAGCGAGCCACTGATAAGCTCGTGATACGCAGAGAAGTAAAATGCAAATACCTAATGAATTATTCGATCTTGCTAAATTTAAAACCACAGCAGAGCAGTTTTTGGCTAAATACCCAGAGACAGAGCGTCTAGAACTACTGTTTGTTGATCTTAACGGTATCTTGCGTGGAAAATGGTTACCGGTTTCTTCATTGTTTAAATTGACAGAAGGTGCGTTTAGGTTACCGCGCTCTGTCTGTTTTGCCGATATGTGGAGCGAGGATACATCAGAGCTTGGTTTAGGCATTAAAGTAGGCGACCCGGATGGTATCTGTTTACCAATAGTTGAGACGTTATCGCCAGTACCTTGGGCTAGTGTGCCGAGCGCGCAAATGTTACTGACAATGCTAGATCAAGAAGATATGCAGCCTTGTCAATATGCACCGCGAGTTGTGTTAGAACAGCAGCTTAAAGTATTAAAAGAACAAGGTTTGACGCCCGTTGTGGCAACTGAATTAGAGTTTTATTTTGTTGATCCTAAACTAGATAACCATCATCCACAAACGCCTTTAAGTGTTGATGGTCGTCGTTTAGATAAAGATCAGCAATACAGTATGGAGCTACTAGAGCAATTTGAATTAGTACTACAAGATATATTGCATACTGCTGAAATTCAAAATTTGCCAGTAGATACTACTATTGCCGAATGTGGTCCTGCTCAGTTTGAAATTAATTTACTACATCAAAATGATGCCTTACTTGCCGCTGACCAAGCGATACTATTAAAGCGTTTAGTTAAAAATGTGGCGAAAAAGCATAATTTAAGAGCGACATTTATGGCCAAACCCTACGCTGATGATATGGGTAATGGCATGCATGTACACGCCTCGTTGAACAATGAACAAGGTGAAAATATATTTGCTAGTAAAGATGGCAACATACACCCAATGTTGACGCAATGTGTGGCAGGTTTGTTAGATTCAATGGCCGATACGCAATTAGTTTACGCACCTCACGCCAACTCTTATAAAAGATATAGCCCTGGATTTTTTGCACCGCTAAGCCCTTGTTGGGGTTATGATCATCGCGCTGCTGCGGTGCGCGTACCCGCAATAGAGGGAGCGGCTGCACGATTAGAGCATCGAGTAGCAGGTGCTGATACCAACCCCTACTTGGTAGTTGCTGCTGTATTAGCGGGCATGCGCCACGGTTTAAACAATGATTTAGAATTGGCGAAACCGTTAACAAATACGACTAATTTGGATGAGCTAAAGCCAATGACACGCCACTGGGCGATTGCTATTAAAAACATGCGAGACTCTGCTTTTATTAAAAACTATTTTGGTGCAGAATTCGCCAGAGTATACAGCGGCATAAAGAATAGAGAAGAGTTAGTTTTTAGTAATAATATTAGCTCATTTGAATGTGATACTTACTTATTTAAGGTATAAGTATCAATTGTTTGCTATAAAATTATCGAAAATATCAATGATCGATAGCAGCTGTTATAGATAGCAGCTGTTATTAGTTATTAATTGAGTACAAAGAGACTGCCATGAAACAAATGACTATTGGGGTTTTAGAAACAGGCAAACCACCTGAGCAATATATTGCCAAACATGGCACGTATCCTGACATGTTTAAATCATTGTTGAGCGCAAGCGATGCGGATTTAAAATTTCAGTTTTTCGATTTGTTAGAAGGCAATATGCCAACAGACGTCAATGTTTGTGATGCGTGGCTAATTACGGGCTCTAAATTTGGGGTATATGAGCAGCACAGCTGGATTGCTCCACTGATGGAGTTTGTACAGCAAGCTTATGCTGTAGATGTGCCAATGGTTGGTATTTGTTTTGGCCACCAACTGCTAGCGCAAGCGCTAGGAGGCAAGGTGATTAAATCTGAAAAAGGTTGGAGCCTAGGGGTCAGTGAGTATCAAATGCAGCAGCATTTTGCTTGGATGAAAAACACGACAGATAGCTTTGCTATCCAAGCGTATCATCAAGATCAGGTGGTTGAATTACCAGCAGATACCCAGGTTATTGCAAGCTCTGATTTTTGTCCATACGCTGCATTAAACTTTAATGATAGAGCGATCTCATTCCAAGGGCACCCTGAATTTGATGCTAGTTATACCAAAGAGTTACTGATTAATCGACGTGATTTGCAATTGCTGCCTGTTGAGCAAAGTACGCAGGCAATCAATGATATTGAAAAACCAATACAGCGACAGTTAATAGCACAGTGGATCTGCGATTTTTTGCACCACAAACTGCAGCACTAATACGGCTCTACACAGGCTATCTTATTTAAATTATGGCCTGTTTTATGTTGAGCGACAAAACAAAAGATCCATGTCTATACTCACCAGCGAATATAGCGTACCGTGAGCGGGCTTGGTATTTAAGCGCATTTTTTTAGGAGATTACAATGTTAGATAAACGCAAGTTTTACATCAATGGCGCATGGGTGACACCAGCTGTAGCTAATGATTTTGAAGTTATCAACCCAGCGACAGAGCAAGCGTGCGCGGTGATTTCCCTCGGTGATAAAACGGATACGGATTTAGCAGTGCAGGCTGCAAAGAACGCCTTTGATAGCTGGTCGCAAACACCTAAAGCTGAGCGTTTAAGGTTATTAAAACTGCTATTAGCTGAATATAACAAGCGTTCAGCTGATATGGCACAAGCCATTTCAATAGAAATGGGCGCACCGATTGATTTATCGACATCAGCGCAAACAGGTTCAGGTTCAAGCCATATTCAAGGCTTTATTGAAGCATTTGCTGAAATGGAGTTTGAAGAGGCAATTAGTGCCGACAACCAAAGCGAGCACATTATAAAAGAGCCTATCGGAGTCTGTGGCCTTATTACGCCTTGGAACTGGCCGATGAACCAAGTGACGCTTAAAGTGATCCCTGCTATTGCTGTAGGTTGTACCGTGGTATTAAAGCCTTCTGAAATAGCGCCACTGTCATCTATTGTATTCGCTGAAATGATAGACGCTGTCGGTTTTCCAGCAGGTGTATTCAATATGGTTAATGGCGATGGTGTAGGTGTGGGGACACAACTATCATCACACCCTGATGTCGATATGCTGTCATTTACAGGCTCTACCAGAGCGGGTGCATTAATTACTAAAGCTGCGGCACAAACAGTAAAACGCGTTACTTTAGAGCTAGGCGGAAAAGGCGCCAATATTGTCTTTGCAGATGCGGATGACAATGCGGTTGCACGCGGTGTTAATGATTGTTTTGGCAATACTGGTCAATCTTGTAATGCGCCATCTCGTATGTTGGTAGAGCGCTCTATTTATGTACAAGCTGTAGAGTCAGCAAAAGCTGCTGCTAATGCCATGAAAGTAGGCGATCCTAGTAAAAATGGTGATCACTTAGGCCCTGTTATTAGCCAGCTACAATACGATAAAATTCAGGCATTAATCGAAGTCGCTATTGCAGAAGGCGCCAATCTAATCGCCGGTGGCTTAGGCAGACCTGAAGGTTTTGAAAAAGGCTATTACATTAAGCCGACTGTGTTTGCTGATGTTAATAACGATATGCGTATCGCCCGTGAAGAAGTGTTTGGCCCAGTGCTAGTGCTTATCCCGTTTGACAGTGAAGAAGAGGCGATTGCGATCGCTAATGATACGGTTTATGGTTTAACCAACTATATTCAAACTCAAGATCCTGAAAAAGCTAAACGCGTCGCTAGAAAAGTGCGTAGCGGTATGGTTAGAATAAACGGTGTGGACTCTAAGGGCACGTCACCATTTGGCGGTTATAAGCAATCAGGGAACGGCCGTGAAGGTGGTGTCTGGGGCTTGGAAGACTTCTTAGAAATTAAACATATTACAGATTGGAAATAAGCTAACAGCTCGTCAAGTTTCAAAGGCTGTCAGTCTCTCTGACAGTCTTTGAGGCTGTTTATAGCTAACTTTTATTGTTTATAGTAAATAATACTAGCTTTATCAATTAGCTTGGTGTTAATATCTAGCCCTGTTTGAAAGAAGACCCGTTTTTTATTGTATGTTCCTCGTTGTTTTGTATTAAATCTTCGCGTTATCCTCAGTTAAATATTTGTTCTCTTCATGCTTAACCGCTTATTTACAAGCGAATTTTATTATTTTTTCTAAGGATTTATATTATGTCTAATACAACTACTGGTACAGTTAAATGGTTCAACGAAACTAAAGGTTTCGGTTTTATCGAGCAAGAGTCTGGCGCAGATGTTTTCGCACATTTCAGTGCAATCGTAAGCGAAGGCTTTAAAACACTGGCTGAAGGCCAACGTGTTGAGTTCACATTGTCACAAGGGCAAAAAGGCCCACAAGCAGAAAACATTGTTTGTATCTAAACAATTTTTGTTGCAGTAATACCTTAAGTGGGTGCTAGCCACCCATTTATATCGCTAGTTTGAGAAGTTTTTTGTTTATTTGTACGTTCCTCGTTGTTTTTGTATTAAATCTTCGCGTTATCCTCAGTTAAATACTTGTTCTCTTCCTGCTTAAACGCTTATTTTACAAGCGAATTTTATTATTTTTTTAAGGATTTATATTATGTCTAATACAACTACTGGTACAGTTAAATGGTTCAACGAAACTAAAGGTTTCGGTTTTATTGAGCAAGAGTCTGGCGCTGACGTTTTCGCACATTTCAGTGCAATCGTAAGCGAAGGCTTTAAAACACTGGCTGAAGGCCAACGTGTTGAGTTTACTTTGTCACAAGGTCAAAAAGGCCCACAAGCAGAAAACATTGTTTGTATCTAAATAATTTTTGTGACATTAAACTGATTCCGATTAATTTTTAAAATTAACGGTATCAGTATTAAGGAGCATGAGAACAACTCACATGTTCCTTAGTTAATACATTAAAGGTATTAACACTAATGGCTTATCGATCATCACAGTATCGATAGGTTATATATTTCGAGCCGTATTTAGCAGCTCATTATATTTTATGACTCTATTTTGAGTCTTCCCGCCCCATGCTTTACTTCACATTCTATTTGCAAATATGAGATTATTATATTCCTAGTTTGATACACAGTACAAAGCGATGGGTGGCTATCAGAGAATTTTTATGAATTATACCCCAAGCGCATCATCAACTTTATCAGCATATGACAACCCGATACCGGGTCGTGACTTTATTTTAAGCCTTTTTAATAAGGTAAAACACAATCTCAATCGTGAGCAAATTGCTCAATCCTTAGGCCTTAAAACAGCCCAACAAAAAGAGGCACTACGCCGGCGTTTACGTGCAATGGAGCGTGATGGCCAGTTGATGTTTAATCAGCGCAAAGGCTATCAAATTATAGATCAGCAATCTTTAGTGACCGGTGTGATCAGTTTGCACCGCGATGGCTTTGGTTTTGTCAGCTATGACAGTGAACAAAAAGACCTTTTCTTAGCCAAAAATCAATTAAACCATGTGTTTGATGGTGATATTGTCCAAGTTTTTATATCCCCCGTTGAGCAAGGCACTCGCTGCGTTAATAAGTTGATCAAAATTATTGAGCGAAAAACTACTCACATAGCGGGGATACTGAATAAGCAAGGTCGCGACTTTGTGTTGATCGCTGATAGCGACAAAATATCACACCATATATTAGTTGATGACGAACAGTTATTACAGGCTAAAGTCGGTGAGTATGTTAATACTAAAATCATACATTACCCAACAGCGAGAGAGCTAACGCAGGTCCAGATTTGTGATGTGCTAGGTTTGCCTAATTCATCGGGTATGCAAACAAAATTGGCATTATTGCGCCATGGTATTAGTGGTCAATGGGATCAACAGCTGGTTAAAAAAGCGCAAGCTTTAGGCACGCAGGTAAAGGCTAAAGACAAAGATGGTAGAGTCGATTATCGCGCCTTACCCTTTGTAACTATTGATGGTGCTGATGCCAAAGACTTTGATGATGCTGTGTATTGCGAACAAACAGATTCAGGTGATTGGCGTCTGCTGGTCGCTATTGCCGATGTGTCGCATTATGTAAAGCCCAATGATTTATTAGATTTAGAAGCGCAGCAGCGCGCCACCTCAATCTATTGTCCTGATCAGGTGATACCGATGTTGCCTGAGGCACTATCAAATGGTTTATGCTCATTAAATCCTAATGAAGATCGCCTGGCGATAGTCTGTGAAATGACAATTAACCGCGACGGTGTGGTCATGCAATCTCTCTTTAATGAGGGGGTAATTCACTCACATGCACGTCTAACATACGATCAAGCACAGGCGATGGTTAGTAAGCCGCATTCTAAAATGGCCAAAAAAGCGCTGCAACAATACCCTAATATTAGTGAGCATATTAATGATCTACATGCATTGTACTTAGATTTAATCGATTCTCGTAAAGTGCGTGGGGCGATTGATTTTGCCAGTAATGAGCGTAAATTGAACCTCAATAAACGTGGCAAAATCACTAGTATTGAGCCAATAAAACGCCATGATGCTCATCGTATGATAGAAGAGTTTATGTTGTGCGCCAATGTTGCTACTGCTAATTTTTTAGCACAGCATAAAATAGCGAGTATGTACCGAGTACACGCAGGCCCGCAACTGAAAAAATTGACGTTGTTACGCTCGCTATTAGCGCAAAAAGGTTTGCAGTTAGCTGGTGGTGATGAGCCAACATCAAAGCATTACAATGAGTTATTAAAGGCTGTTGAGCATCGTGATGATGCCAGTGTGATTCGTATGTTATTGTTGCGATCGCAAAGCCAAGCTGAATATACACCGCGTAACCAAGGTCACTTTGGTTTGGCCTATCAGGCATATGCGCATTTCACATCGCCGATCAGACGCTACCCCGATCTCATCACTCATCGGGCGATTCGTGCCAAAATTCGTGCACCTAAAAGTGCTAACTGGCAGCGTGTGCTAGGTTTGTTAAGCTTTAATGCTTTAACAGCTAAGGCTGATACCAATAAGCTTTACCCGTACGATGCTAAAACTATCGAAAGCCTAAGTGTGCATTGCTCTGAGCAGTCGCGCCAAGCGGATGTGATTAGTAGAGAAGTAGATAATGCTTTAAAATGTGATTATATGCAGCAGTTTATCGGCCAAAGCTTTAATGCTAGGGTATCGGGCGTCACAAGTTTTGGCTTGTTTGTTGAGCTAGCTCAGCACGGTGTTGATGGTTTAGTGGCTATTGCTAGCTTTAGCCAAGGCGAGTTTGTTTTTGATCCATCGAAGCAGCAATTAAGCAGTAAGTCACAGCAGTTTAGCCTAGGCGATCAGCTTAACGTCACGCTTAAGTCAGTGGATTTAAAGCAGAGAAAAATGAATTTTGTATTAAGCGTCTAATTACTAGGCTGTTGAGCTAAAACCTAGCGATCACTTATTAAGATGATCTAAACTAAAGGCCGTTTTGTTAATGGGTCTTCGCATCACAAAATTAGTTATGATTGAGCTAACCCCTTCAATAGAGGTTAGCCGATCGAGTAGCAGTTGTTGGTAGTGGTCAATATCGCTAGTGACAACTTTTAAAATATAATCTGATTGGCTACCGGTAATCAGATAACACTCCATTACCTCTGGGATGCGTGCTATCGCATCCTCAAAAATTTTAAGTTTATCTCTGGATTGTCTCTCAAGTGATATTTGTACTAACACCGTCATGGGTAGGCCGATTTTCTTTTGATCTAGCACCACTATTTGTTTGGCAATTAAACCACTGCTCTCAAGCAGCTTCACTCTTCTTGCGCACGGTGTCTGCGACAAATTGACAGCCTCTGCTAACTCGGCAATACTGATGCGAGAATCTTGTTGCAATTTATCTAAAATAATACGATCGATTCTGTCTAGTTTTTGCATCAGCTTGTCTCAGCAGTGGAAATAATTTAAACATATAAAATGTTTTGTGAAATTTTGGCTATGTCTTTATTACTAAAATTTAGTTTTGATTATTTTGATATTATTCACTAATAAATTCAATAATTATAGTTTTAATCGTCAATACTAAAGTTAGTTGTTAGTTTCTTTGGTCATTTAAGCTAAGGCCATTGTGCTAATATTTGTGTCATAAACTGATCATAAGAGTGGCGTGGCGTGATGAATAATACAGAAGTAAAACATGATATTGATGAAGAATTAGCCCTTGAAAATAATGATTGGCTAGAGGCTCTAGATGATGTGCTGCGAGAGCAGGGCGAGGATAGAAGCCGAGATATGCTGCGCCTACTACAAAACCATTTGCTTAAACAGGGCATTACTCTAGATGAGGCGACACTTAATACGCCTTATCGCAATACGATTGCAGCACATCAGCAATCGGCTTATCCAGGTAATATTGAACTGGAGCAAAAAATTGAAAATATCATTCGCTGGAACGCACTGGCAATGGTGTTAAAAGCCAATGAAAATGATACCGGTGTCGGTGGACATATTGCCACTTATCAGTCAGCGGCCACTGCACTTGAAGTGGGCTTTAATCACTGGTTTCGCAAACGCACTGCCACTTACGGTGGTGATATATTAATGGTGCAAGCCCATGCGGCCCCGGGTATTTATGCGCGTGGTTATCTTGAAAATCGCTTAAGTGAGCAGCAAATTAACAACTTTCGGCGCGAGTTACAAGACGGTGGTGGTCTACCATCTTATCCACACCCTAGGCGTTTACCTGATTTTTGGCAACTACCTACGGCCTCAATGGGGCTTTCAACACCTTCTGCCATATACCAAGCTAGGTTTATGAAGTATCTGGAAAACCGTGGTTTAAAAGCGGATAACGGCGGTAAAGTTTGGTGCTTTATTGGGGATGGTGAATCGGATGAGCCAGAAGTGCTCGGCACCATTAATATGGCAACGCGTGAGAACCTAGATAACCTAGTAATGGTTGTTAACTGTAATTTACAGCGCCTTGATGGCCCGGTACGTGGTAATGGCAAAATTATTCAAGAGTTAGAGCGTAGTTATCGCGGTGCTGGTTGGAATGTTATCAAAGTCATCTGGGGTAGCGAGTGGGATGAAATATTCTCTCGTGACAGTGAGGGGTTACTACAAGCGCGAATGGACCGTGCTGTCGATGGCGATTATCAATTTTACACGGTATCTGATGGTCAAACCGTTAGGGAGCATTGGATAGATGGCGACGAGCGTTTAGCGAAATTGATGAAAACCTTGAACGATGATGAAATTCGCGGTATTCGCAGAGGAGGTCACGATCGTAAAAAACTGTTCTCAGCCTTTGAACAAGCGGCCAATAATAGTGGGCGACCAACCGTCATCTTGATGAAAACAGTGAAGGGCGAGGGTATGGGGACCTCTGCTGAAGGCCAAAACACAGTACATCAGAAAAAACAGTTTAGTGCCGATGAGCGTATCGCCATAGGTAAGCGCTTTGGCATTGACTTAACTGATCAGCAAATGGCTCAGGCGCAGTTGTACAAGCCATCTGCAGATAGCCCTGAAGCGATTTACTTACAACAACACCGTGAACAGTTGGGAGGTTACATGCCCTCTCGCGAGGTGACTTGTCAGCGATTAGTCGCACCGCCATTGAGTTTATTTAAAGCGGCTATTGAGGGTAGCACTCGAGCGCAATCAACCACCATGTCCTTTGTTCGCATGTTAGCGACACTGCTAAAAGATAAAGAGCTAGGTAAGTTTATTGTGCCTATCGTCCCTGATGAGGCGCGAACCTTTGGTATGGAGTCATTGTTCAAACAATTTGGTATTTACTCTAGTGAAGGGCAAAAATACAAACCTGTAGATGCCAGCTCGCTACTGCCTTATAAAGAGGCAAAAGATGGTCAGCTGTTACAAGAGGGGATTTGTGAGGCGGGGGCAATGGCTTCATTTATGGCCGCGGGCACCGCTTATGCTAATTTTGGCGTGCCGATGATTCCATTTTATATTTTCTATTCTATTTTCGGCTTTCAACGCGTCGGCGATATGATTTGGGGTTGCGCTGATGCCATGACCAAGGGGTTCTTAATAGGCGGTACGGCGGGTCGCACCACTTTAAATGGTGAGGGTTTGCAGCATCAAGATGGCCACTCTCATTTGGTGGCATCGACAGTACCAAATATGCGCAGTTATGATCCTGCGTTCGCCTATGAGCTGGCGGTTATCGTACGTGATGGTATTGAGCGGATGTATCAAAACGATGAGAACATTTTCTATTACTTAACCTTGTATAACGAGAATTACGCGATGCCAGCCATGGCTGAAAGTACAGCTGGCGCAGGTGATATTGAACAAGGCATTATAAAAGGCATGTATCGCTATCAAAAAAGTGAAGGCACAGGTCATAAAGTGCATTTGTTAGGTAGCGGTAGTTTAATGCAAGAAGTGCTAAAAGCCGCGAAAATATTGCAGGGCTTTGGTTGTAGTAGTGATATATGGAGCGTGACTAGTTATAGCGAATTGCTGCGTGATGCTCAGCAATGTGAGCGTCAAAATATGCTGACACCACAGGCGATAACGAGTAATTACATTGAGCAGTTAATGGCAGATGAGCAGGGAGTGGTGGTTGCCTGTAGTGATTTTATGAAAACACTACCACAAAGTATTGCCCGCTGGTTTAAACAACCTTTTAGTGCATTAGGGACTGATGGTTTTGGTTTAAGTGAAACCAGAGCGGTACTGCGTGATCACTTCGAAGTGGATGCTCGCTATATTGCTTGGTCGGCGCTGATTAAGCTCTATCAAGAGGGCACTTTAACATCACTAGAGCTGCAGCGCGCTAGGCAAGAACTCGCTATCCCTGAGACTAAAACAGACCCGACCTCCCTGTAACCATAAAGAAAATATCGATAAATAAAGCAGCTATCAATACCCTATGCTGCTTTAATCATACAGCCCCTTAGTTAAGCTTTGGGGCGCGCTTTATGCCAGTGTATCAGGCGCTGCTAGGTTGAGCCGAGTATCAACGCTATTTAAAAACTCAGATGTTAGTAACTCTAAAAAGACTTGTCTTGCACGGTGGGGCCCCACATTTTTATTACTGATAAAATAGTTCTTTATTGGTGTTAGCTCGCCAAACTCATAACCCTTAATAGTGCCTGTATTTTTAAATTGATCAAACATTCCCCTTGGCACCAGTGACACCCCAGCACCACCACTAACGCAGCCTAAAATAGTACCATAACTGGCAATGTTGGTGATTGCTAACGATACCTTATCTTGTGCTAACCACTGCTCAAGTTTTTGTCGATAAGGGCAACCTGGCGGCCACATAAAGACATTTTTAGCGGCTAAATCAGCAGGCTCCTTAATAGCGAGCTCAGTTGCTGATGTGATTAAAACCAAAGCCTCTTGGTATATCTCAATACTGTTAATTAAAGGGTGCTGCGGCTTGGCAGCAATGATAGCGCCATCAAGTTTATGATCAATAACATCAGCGAGTAATTGTTGCCAAGAGGCGGTACTAAATTGCATCTGCACTTGCGGGTATTGTTGATGATACTTAGCTAAAATAGCGGGTAGCCTACCAGTTGCTGAAGATTCAATCGCACCAATTTTTAAAGCGCCGGTTGGTATTGATTCAACGGCAATCGCTTGGCGTGCCTGTTGGCATAAAGACAAAATATCATTAGCGTAATCAAGAAAAATAAGCCCGCAGGGGCTGACAATCAAGCCGCGACCCTTTTTAATGAAAAGCGGCACACCAAGATCTTCTTCCAGCAGTTTAAGCCTAGTCGTAATGTTAGATGGCACGCAGTGCAATAGCTGTGCTGCGCGGGCGATACTGCCTTGCTCAGCGACCATTTTAAACATTTGTAATTGTGATAACGTCATTATTGCTCACTAAAAGAGAGGTGTTAAGTAAATATAAGTCATTTGTATTGAGTTATCTAGTGCTCTAATCTTATTGCGGTTGGTGATAGGGCACAAGAAGCAGGCCGTGATCAAATCTTAAAAGCTCGCATGCGCCTATTACCCAGGCAAATCAAGACGGCAATAAACGAGATCATAAAATGACAGAAAAAATAGTACGACTAGCGAATAACAGCTGTCACCTTGTGAAACCGAACGTGAGCAATAGCGAGCTGAGAATAGTTAATACTTTGGGTGGCCTTAATGAGTTTTGAGCTAATATTAATGACATTAGGCTTGTTTGCTTTTTTTGGCGGTCTCATTGATGCTGCAGTTGGCGGTGGTGGCCTAGTGCAGTTGCCAGCATTATTACATGCCCTACCACAGTATAGTCTAGCGACAGTGTTTGGTACTAATAAGCTGGCGGCATGGGCTGGTACACTGTCATCTATCTTTAGCTATGTAACAAAGATTAAAATAGTTTGGCGACTGATTTTACCGACCATGGTAGCAGCTTTTATCTTGGCTTTTTTGGGCGCTATGTCAGTCTCGTTAATAGCAAAAGAGCTGATGCGGTCGATTGTTTTTGTGTTGCTGGTGGTGATGGCGATCTACACATTCACTAAAAAGGATTTAGGGCACAGCCATGCCAATATTCAAGGTAGTCACAAAGAAATTATATTAGGCATTTTTTTCGGTGGCTTAATTGGTTTTTATGATGGCGTGTTCGGACCAGGTAGCGGCAGTTTCCTACTGTTTTTGTTTGTTAGATGTTTTGGTTTTGATTTTCTCAATGCATCGGCCTCAGCCAAGTTAGTTAACTTAGCCACCTTTAGCGCCTCACTATTGTTTTTTATACCATCGGCCAATGTGTTGTGGACAATAGGTGCAGTGGTCGCCGTGTGTAATATAGCGGGCTCACTCAGCGGTGCTTTTCTAGCACTGCGTTACGGCAGCGGTTTTATCCGTATTTTCTTTTTGATTTTGCTAGTGTTCTTAATAGGGCGAATGGCTAGGGATATGTTTTTATAATTGTGAGTGGGCAGTATCAACAAAATGTGAATGATATTGAGCTATACTCAGTCATTACATGACACTTATAAATATAAAAAAATGTGTATTAAGATAATCATCTCTTCATAAGGTACTTATGTTTACAGCTGAAATCTTAATATTTTTAATAGTTTAGCAATAATTAAGGAGCAAGATAGATGAAGTTTATCACAGCAGTCTTCGTTACATTAAGTTTTTTATCACAATCAGCTTTAGCAGAAAATCTCAATTATACTAGCTATGATACGAAGGATCATCAGGCTATTTTTAATAATAATTGGAAGATTAATAGCTATAAAGCTAAAGCTAACTTCATCAAAGCAGACAGTGAATCAGCTGATCTTGTTATTTTTAGCCCAGGGTGGGGTGGGTCGGATAAATATAAAAGCGCATTTAAAGATATAGCAAAAAAGCTGGGCAAAAAAAATCATTATCTTTATCTCTCTCACCCTAAATCAATCGATTTAGCGGCGAGAACAGTCAGTATATTCCAGGCAATTAAGGCGGTTAAGAAAATAGCTGCTGTCAATAAAACCATTATTATAGGGGCCTCAGGTGGTGCACAAGAAGGCCTACATACTACGCATATAAAAACTGCTGATGCATTAGCTGAAGGTAATAGCATAGATGCTGTCGTCGGATTTTACCCTAGCTGTAGATCAGTATTTAGTGATAACGCATTCTATAAAACTAAGACTATTATGTTTCTAGGTGGTAGGGATAAAACAGCCCCAGCTAAGTTGTGCCATGACCTTAAGAATAACGCTAACTTGGTGAATAGCCAAATTATTGATTACCCGAAAGCAGGGCATAGCTGGCTTTTTAGAAAAAGTGAAAAGTATAGCCAATCAAGAACTTGGCAGGACTGTACTTTAACAATAGAGGAGTCTGGGGTGTGGTCACACAAAGAGCTTAATAGTCTCAATGGTATTGATGACTTCCTAGATGGCATGTCAGAAAAGTGCAATGCTAAGGTCAAGCTGCTATCGGGAAGAAACAACACTGCTTATAAGCAAAGTGTTGATAGTGCTGTAAAATTTATAAATTCTCTGTGATCGGTAATGTCCCAAAAATGTGTTATTTCAGCACACTCTAGAAAATAAAGGAATGACAGATAAAAAGGTCAGTCCAGCTTTGCTTAAGCGCCTAGGTAAGCAGGACTGAAGCCGTATTTTAGCTATCAGCAGTCATTAATCGGTAAAAATGACTCTAAGGTTGTTAAATCATTGCTTGCCAGCCTTAGCTGGTAATCAACGGATGGGTAATATTTGGATCTCAACTCTGTCGCCTGTAAATTAATAAAGTAAATTTAAACTGACGGTTTGCTTTGAGATCATTATAAAATCAGAAATGCTATGATGCGGATATCTATCAGTTCGGACGTTACCATTGAAATCAATTAAATCGCGTTATTATCTTGTTTTTTTCTTCTTACTTCTGAGTATTTGTTTAAGTTATTTAAGCTTCTTTTATGTCCAAGACTGGGGGCGAGCTAAGGCGCAGGCTTACAGTAGTTCCCAGTTACTTAATACAGTGACGGCTGTTCGTGGTGCTATTAATAAGTTCCATGTGCTGCCGTTTCTTGTGTCTAAACAAACAGATGTACAAGCTTTATTAAAAAATAATAATTTCAAAGATTTAGTTCGCGTAAGAAATTATTTGGAACAAACCGCTGTGATATCTGGAGCGGCATCAGTATTGGTGTTGAATAATAAAGGAAAAGTGACGGCGCATAGTAATTGGCGGGAAAAGTCTAAGCCGGCGATGGCAAATTACGCTCACAGTCCGTTTTTTGTTGATGCTATAAAAGGAGAAGAAGGCAGTGGTGTCTGGTTTGGCGAAACTAACGGCGTAGGGTTTTATTTTTCTGCGCCGATATATAGTTCACAAACATTAATTGGTGTTGCTGTTGTACGAATAGATGTCGCTAAAGCACTGGAAAACACGATGACACGTGAAGATTTTTTCCTTACGAACAGCATGGGAGATTTAGTTTATAGCAATGAAAATACTAACGCTGAGGTGCACACACACTTACCAAGTCATCAGCTGAGTTCCCTTAAGCCTATTACTTTATTAGATGGTACTCGATTAAATATAAAAAAAATGGGAGGCCACTCCTTTCTTGTGCAACAAGTGCTGCTAGACGATACACTTTGGAGTATTGGTATAGTGACAACACTAAAAGTGGATAAAAATGCCTATTGGAGCGCACTGGGCGCCTTTAGTTTTTGTGTTTTACTTATTCTATTGCTGATGTATATACGAGAGTGGCGAGCAAAAAAACGATCGCAACGCCAAGTCATAGCCGCGCAATTAGAAAGTGAACTGCGTGGGCGACATATCATTAACACCGCGCAATCTGGTTTAATTACACTAGATGCCAAAGGCTGTATTACTTTTATTAACCCACTTGTTATGCAGCAGTTTGGTATTTCTCTCAATAGTGTTATTAAGCAGCCCTTGTCAATTTTGTTTGATCAACCGGCTAATTTTACCTCGTTAAATAGAGTATTAGATAGTCTTGAGAAAACACCTAATGCTAGCTTTAGCCCTTTAACAGGCTATGAAGTGGTAGCTAAGCGCTCAGATGGATCTTTTTTTCCTGCGATGTTTAGTATTAAACAAATGCGTTCAAACCCTGTAGCAGAGTATTTAGTCACGCTTGTTGATATTTCTAAGCGCAAAAAATTGGAGCGCAGCCTCAAAGAAGTCAATGAATCACTAGAAGATAAGGTTAAGCGCCGTACTATTGCATTGGAAATGGCACAAGAAGAGTTATTAAATGCAGAGAAAATGGTGGTATTAGGGCGCATGTCCACTGCTTTAGTTCACGAAATAAGCCAGCCATTGACAGCGTTGCGTAATTATTTGGCGATTATTGATAAAGTGAAAGGGCAGCCCGATTTGATGGACCAGCCTTTAAATGCACTTAACCACTTAGTTGATAATATGACAGGCATTACTCGCCAATTAAAAATGTTTGCCTATGCCAGATTTGAACCACAAGAACAGCTTGAATTAGTGTCGATTATTGAAGGTGTTTTGCTAATTGCTAATCCTGAGTTGGTAAAACATGATGTCAGTATTGTACATAATTTATCAGAGCTAAAAGTGTTTGTGCTTGCTGATAAAATTAAACTAGAGCAAGTGTTACATAATTTATTGGGCAACGCGATTGATGCAATGGCTAGCCAATCTCAAAAACAGATAAACATAGCTCTGAGCGTTGATCAGATGAGCGTATATCTTGTGATTAGCGATACCGGTGGTGGTGTGAATGATGAACAATTAAAACGGATATTTGAGCCTTTTTATACAACGAAAGATATAGGAATGGGCTTGGGGTTAGGATTGTCTATCGTTAAAAATATTATCGAGGACTTACATGGCAGTATCACTGCTAAGAACACAGATAAAGGTATCGCGTTTACATTAACGCTGCCCTTACTGGTGGCTAAGGATCAATTAGCAACGCTCTAAATGATCAAATATTAATACATTGCGTATAAAAACAGTAAGAAAAGAGATAGATGAAATGAATGTAATATTAGTCGATGATGAACGAACGGTTCGAGAATCTACAGCCCAATGGTTGAGTATTTGTGGTTTTGAAGTGCTAAGTTTTAGTGACCCTTTGCAGGCTCTCGCCGAGTTATCTATTGATTTTGACGGGGCAATTGTTAGTGATGTCCTGATGCCACAGCTAGATGGGCTTGAGTTTATGCAACGTGTCCATAACACCAGTAAAGATATCCCTGTTATTTTGCTTACCGGCCATGGAGACATTGATATGGCTACGCGAGCAATGAAGCTTGGTGCCTACGATTTTATTGAAAAGCCGTACTTGCCGGAGCGATTAAGCGAGTGTGTGGCCAGGGCTTGTGATAAACATAAGCTATTGCGAGAAAATAATAAATTACGTCACCATTTGGATTCACTACAAGGTATAGAGGCAACCTTGATTGGAATGTCTGCACCGATGCAACGTTTAAGGGCACAAATTAGCCGTCTAGCAGCGTTAGATAGCAGTGTCGTTATCTATGGTGAAACAGGTACGGGTAAGGAGTTAGTTGCACAGTGTCTACATGAGTTTAGCCCGCGCAATCAGTATAATTTCGTGCCAATAAACTGCAGTGCAATTCCTGAGTCATTAATAGAAAGTGAGCTTTTTGGCCATGAATCAGGGGCTTTTAGTGGCGCGAATCAACGTAGAATAGGTAAGTTTGAGCACGCTGATCAAGGTACTTTATTTCTTGATGAAATAGAGACTATGCCTTTATTTGTGCAGGTGAAAATATTAAGAGCCTTACAAGATGAATTGGTAGAGCGTCTAGGCTCTAATAAACAGCACAAAGTGAAATTAAGAGTGGTTGCTGCATCTAAAGAAATCCTGCGTGATCATACGAACTTCCGCCAAGATTTGTATTATCGACTTAATGTCTCGGAATTACATATCCCACCTTTAAGGGAGCGCATAGAGGATACTCCGCTGCTGTTTGACCACTATTTTAGAATAGTGACGGCTGATAATAATTTAGCTCCTAGGATTTTATCACCACAAGATATTAGTGCGCTGCTACAGTATTCATGGCCTGGAAATGTGAGGGAATTAAAAAACATTGCCGTTCGCTTTGCATTGAACAATGAGCAAAATATTGCCGATTTGTTACAGTTACAAAATGCGCAAAGTGGTAATGCACAGAGCCCCTGCGTGATTGAAGAGGAACAAATAAATGCTAATCCCTTAGCTGAGCAAGTCGCAAGTTTTGAATCACAATTGATTAAAAATGCCCTCGCACGCCATAAAGGGAGTATAAAAATGGTAATGTCCGAGTTAGATTTACCGCGTCGTACCATCAATCAAAAAATGATTCGCTATGGCATCAATCGTGCAGATTTCTTATAAAGCCAGCAATAGCGGCGATTAACAGCAAAAAGCTTAAATAAAACAGCAAGCGAAGCGCGCCCAAAATATTACTCTGCGAGTAACACGGGAGTTGCGCTTATTAACTAGACATTGACTCATAAAAACTCACGCTAGGGTTTTCAAAATGTTCTGAGCGCTTGATTAATACTTTGTTTTTCTGTAACTGTGACGTATTAAGGCACTTTACAATTATTCGCATGCCTCTAAATATCTAACAATAAAGGTCCAATAAGCAATAATTGGCCTATTTTGATCTTGGAGTAGGTAATAAATAGCTTATTGACCGTGTTTTTTTTTCCACTTTAGACTTAAAATGCTACATAAACAACAAGTTAAAGTAGTTGGCCTTTTTTTTGCTATTATTAAAACAAAATAATCAAAAAAAAGGTAAAACAGAATGTTTAATACTTCTTCAAAAATTAAAACGCTAAGTGTTGCAGTCGCTGCAAGTGTCGTATTGAGTGCCGCTGGTTTAGTACAAGCAGAAGAAAAGCGCTCATATATTCTTTCTACTGCTTCAACAGGTGGGACTTATTATCCTGTCGGGGTGGCACTGGCTACATTGGCTAAAATTAAATTAGAGCCAAAACACCAAATATCCATATCAGCGATTAACTCAGCCGGTTCCGGTGAAAACATCAAATTACTTCGCGAGAATGAAGCGCAATTTGCCATCCTGCAAGGGTTATATGGCGCTTGGGCATGGGCTGGAGAAGGCGAGTTTAAAAAGACGGGGCCACAGCAGCAATTGCGCTCAGTCTCTATGTTATGGCAAAACGTTGAGCAGTTTGTGATTAAAACTAAATACGCTCAAACTGGCACTATTGCAGACATGAGTAATTTACAAGCAAAAAAATTCTCTATCGGCAAAAAGAACTCGGGTACTGAGGGTTCTGGAAGAACCATTCTAGGTAACCTTGACATACCAGCGGATAATTTGGATCTGGCTTATATGGGTTATGGCCCCTCTGCGGATGCGTTACAAAATGGAACAGTAGAAGGTATGAATATACCATCAGGCGTACCGACTTCAGCAGTTACTCGCGCATTTGCTTCTCAAGGTGCGGATGTTAGTATTTTGAATTTTACGGTAGAGCAAATAGAAAAAGCGAACGGCGGTTATAAACTTTGGACACCATTTACGATTGCAGCTAATACCTACCCAGGACAAACGAAAGATGTGAACACTGTCGCCCAGCCTAACTTTTTAGCGGTGCGCGATGATGTATCTGAAGAAGACGTTTATCTTTTAACTAAAACTATTTATGAGAACTTAGCTTTCTTAAACGGTATTCACAAAGCAACCAAAGCGATGTCAGTAGAGAAAGCGATTGCAGGTTTGCCAGTACCTTTACATCCAGGTGCTGCACGCTATTACCAAGAAATAGGTGTCGATATACCTGCTCACTTATTAGAGACTAATTAAGCTTTAATTATCAGGCGTTAAGCTACTTAACGCCTAATAGAGATGCATTAGATAGATTAACTCCCAAGGTAATCGAGAGTCAATCAAAGCTAGTATGGCATCTCTTACTGCAATTCCCTTTGTAGTTACACAGCAATTACACATTCACTGTTTCACAGCATAGAGGCTTCTTGCGAGAGGCTATACTATGTGTAATTTTACTATCACCTACACTTCATATTAAATTGAACGAAGGTAATTTTATGTCCACTGCACAAGTTAGCCAATCTACGGCCGATAAAAAAGAGCTAGATAAAGCACTGAAAAGTATGCAATTAACCCAGCGGTCTGAAAATAGTATCGCCGGAAAACTAGTATACTGGGTTGGCGTAGTATTCGCCTTAGCGCACATATACTTCAACACATTAGGCACCTGGCCTGAACTTTACGTCTCTGCCATTCACTTTGGTGGCTTTGCGCTGATTTGTGCACTCATGTATCCGGCAGCGAAAGGGCGTCTAGTTGATTCCAAGTTGTTGTTGATTTTCGATATACTCATCGGACTTGCGGCCATTGCCTGCGCATTGTATTTAATTTCTTTCGAAGATGCGCTCTATGATCGAGGTGTTAAGTTCATTACAACGGATTGGCTTTTTGCTTTCTTAGCGATCGCTATCGTGCTTGAGTTAGTCAGAAGAACGACTGGCTGGTTTATTCCCTGCATGATTATTATCGCACTTACCTACGTTTTTTGGTGGGGGCCTTATATTGATGGCATGTTTGGCTTTGCCGGTCTCTCGCTAGAGACAGTTATGTTTCGCTCTTTCTTCTCTTCTGAGGGAATGTTTGGCGCTATCGCTAGGATATCTTGGACATTTGTGTTCATGTTTATTCTGTTTGGAGCTTTTCTAGTCAAATCAGGGGCAGGTGACTTTATCATCGAGCTAGCTCGATGTGCAGCGGGACGCTTTATCGGTGGGCCCGGGTTTGTTGCAGTCTTAGGTTCTGGATTAATGGGCTCTGTTTCAGGTTCTTCTGTCGCTAACACCGTATCGACAGGTGTTATTACTATTCCATTAATGAGAAAAGCGGGCTTCCCGGCAAAATTTGCCGCCGCTGTTGAGGCCGCAGCTTCTACTGGAGGTCAGTTAATGCCTCCTGTCATGGGGGCGGGCGCATTTATTATGGCGTCTTACACGCAGATTTCTTATGTAGATATTATTTCTATTGCAGCGCTACCTGCATTGCTTTATTTCTTATCGGTTGGTTTTTATGTCAGGGTAGAAGCGCAGCGTAGCCACGCACAAGCAGTAGAAACTCAAGGCAAGCCGATTGGCGAAGTATTCAAAGAAGGTTGGCATTTTATCTTACCGCTAGCGGTATTAGTTAGTTTATTGGTCTATGGCTTTACGCCGACCTATGCCGCAGGTATTTCTATTGTCGCGGTTATCGTATCGTCTTGGTTATCTAAAACGCCGATGGGAGTGAAAGAAATAGTAGATGCCCTTGCACAAGGCTCAAAAAATATGGCGAGCACCGCTATATTATTGATTGCCATTGGTATCGTCGTTAACGTCGTAGCGATGACAGGTATCGGCAATACCTTTTCATTAATGGTGACTGAGTGGGCAGATGGTAGCTTATTAATCACCTTGCTATTAGTTGCTTTTGCATCGTTGATACTCGGTATGGGGCTGCCAGTAACGGCCGCTTACATCGTGTTAGCAACACTATCAGCACCAGCACTGTATAATTTAATAGCAGAAACAAAATTAATAGAGCTGATGGTCGCAGGTGGTTTACCAGAGGCTGCCCGTAGTATCTTCTTGCTAATTGATCCAGAAAAAATACCTTTACTGAGTGCGCCAATGTCGATGTTGGATGCCCAAATGCTATTGAGCCTAGTTCCCGATGACTTTAAAGGTCAGCTACTAGAGCAAGCGTTGGATCCAAAAGTACTTGCAATGATTCTATTGTCTGCGCATATGATTATCTTTTGGTTATCTCAAGACTCAAACGTCACCCCTCCGGTCTGTCTAACTGCTTTTGCCGCCGCGGCGATCGCAAAGACGCCTCCAATGGCTACAGGCTTTAGCGCATGGAAAGTCGCTAAAGGGCTATATATAGTGCCTTTGATTTTTGCCTACACAAACTTTATTGGTGGTAGCACAGTAGAAGTACTTCAAATTTTCTTCTTTACTATGTTTGGCTTGTACGCGTTTGTAGGTTTGATGGAAGGGTACTTAGAGGGTCCATTGAATATATTAGAGCGTATGTCCAGCGGCTTGTTGATGCTTGCTCTACTTTGGCCGCACCCGTTTTGGTGGTTAAAAATAATTGCGGTAGTACTATTTGTTCTGTTATTTATGCACAGTAAGCAAAAGAAAAAGACAGTATAAATATCTGATATGGTAACGGTTATTTAAAACCGTTGCCATAATAGTAAACACACAGAGCAACGCTGTTCAGGTTTGGCTATATACATAGCTGCTGAGCCTGAACAGTACTGATAAGAGTGTATAGCTTTATCAGAACCTTCCCCTTATTGATGATGCACGCTAGTGTTCAATCATCTATGTCATGTCAGTAAAATCTACTAAAAAAGAATCAGATATCACAAGTGCATGCTATTTTAAGAAGCGAGTTGATAGTGAGTAATAAATACCTTGTCGGTCGCGAGCAGGTCAGTCGTAAGTAGCTCAAGCGCGGCAATCGGCAATCTTCAGTTGGCAGTATGCATGCTCATATATTTTTAATTATCAATTCAAGTGCTCAGACTTTAGATCATCTGCAAATAAGAGAATGATACTAGTGTTAGATACCGCTTATTTACAAAGTACTAGGTGTATGGGCCGCTAGTAAAATGAAAAAAGACACGCCAGATGTTTGGCGCTGGTATTTTCTGTGAATAATAAATGCTCTTTTATCAGCGTAAGCTCATTGGCTGAATGATGTAGTGCAAGCTTTAAAGCGTAGAGCCTAGTAGGGGAAATCGATGCCTTATAAGAGCCGCTGTATTTATCTACAGATGCATGCATAGTCCATGAATTATAAGCGATTGAATAGAGCAGGTCGAAGTAATTGGGTTTGAAGCTGCGACCCTTTGGTGATCAGACAGTAGCGTTATACCTTGATGTATCAACTGATTAAATCACAGCCCTGTAATAGCAAAACAAGTTTTGGTCAGTATTAAAACGGTTTCTTTAAGGATTGCAGTAGCTGTTCAAGCTCGCTTATAGTCTGCCTAACGACTTGTTTATAGCGGTCACTATCGTGTGAGCCTTTATCACCATTGAGCCATTGTTTAGCGCCACTGATGGTGTAGCCCTGTTCGTGCAAGAGGCTGCGCACTTGGCGAATAACAATAATATCTTGTTGTTGGTAATAGCGACGGTTACTGCGTTTTACTGGGCTAATTTGTGAGAACTCTTGTTCCCAATAGCGCAATACATGGGTTTTAACTTCGCAAAGTTTCGCTACTTCACCAATGGTGAAGTAGCGCTTTGGAGGTATGCCAGGCAGTTCTTGGGGGTTAAGAACGGTTTGCTGCATAACTATCTACGCGGTCCTTTAGTTTCTGGCCGGGTCTAAAAGTCACTACACGTCGTGCTGATATAGGAACTTCTTCACCTGTTTTAGGGTTGCGACCAGGGCGTTGGCTTTTATCGCGCAAGTCAAAATTACCAAAACCTGATAACTTTACTTGTTCGTTGTTAGCTAAACTCTTACGTATCTCGTTGAAAAAACTTTCAACTATATCTTTTGCTTCACGTTTGTTTAAACCTAATTCTTCATTAAGACGCTCAGCCATGTCTGCTTTTGTCAAAGAACTCATAAAGTTTCCTCTAATCTATTAATTGCGACTTCCAATAATGGGTCAATCCTTGTTACCGGTATTGGGCCCTTTTAGGGTAGTGTTTACCCTAAAAGTTGCGATAGATCTAATCTAGCTTTTAATCTCTTAGCACCGCACCAGCTTGCTCAGATAAATCTGATATTACTTGTTCTATAGCGGTATTGATCTCGTCCTCATTAAGAGTGCGCGATGGATGCTGCCACGTCAAGTTTATAGCGAGACTTTTCTTACCTTTTTCAACACCTTGTCCAGTGTAGACATCGAATAATGTCACATTTTTCAGCAAATCGCCTGCATTTTTAGCGATAATTGCTTTTAGAGTGTTAAATTCTACGTCTTCATTTACAACAACAGCAATATCTCGTTTGCTTTCAGGGAATTTAGATAGCCCTTTAAACTGCGTTAATTGTCCTTGTTGCAAGCTTGCTTGATCGATTTCAAATAAGAACAGGTTACCGTTAATACCGAACTCTTTACTCAATGAAGGGTGAAGTGCTCCAATATAACCAATTTCTTGGCCATTGCGAACAATTTTAGCTGTTTGTCCTGGGTGTAATGCCACGTGCTCACCGGTGATGAAATCGAATTCATCTGCACAACCGCCCAGGTTAAGTAGCGCTTGTAAATCACCTTTTAAGTCAAAGAAGTCAACGCTTTGGTTGTCGCTGCTCCAACCTTGTGGGTAGCGTGTACCAACAATCGCACCGCTGACTACGTTTTCCTGTTTGATATCATCACCATCGCTGATAAAGCATTGGCCGATTTCAAATAAACGTACTCTGCTTTGTTGACGGTTTTGGTTGTATTGAATAGTTTTAACCAGTGCAGGCCAAATACTGGTACGCATCACTGCCATTTCTGCAGAAATTGGGTTTGCTAGCGCAATACCTTGATGTTTGTCATCAAATTGCTGTTGTAGGTTTTTTTCAATAAAGCTGTAAGTAATCGCTTCTTGATAACCACGGGCAACTAGAGTGCGACGCATATTAGCAACGCTGACTTTAGATTCTTGGCGTGGTGTAAAATCTAGTGCAGCAGATGGCATTTTAACGGGTAAGTTATTGTAACCGTATACGCGTGCTAGCTCTTCGATGATATCGGCTTCTATAGTGATATCAAAGCGATAAGATGGGATAGACAAGGTCCATGTGTCTTCATCTTGTGCTGTTATCTGCATGCCTAAACGAGTGACTATTTCTTCTATATCACTTTTAGCCATATTAAAGGCAAGCATGGAGTTAACTTTAGCGTGGCGTAAAGTCACTTGGCTTAGTGTTGGTAGGTAATCTTCAACCATTGCTTCATTGATTGGGCCGACTTCACCACCGGTGATAGCAACGAGTAATTGCGTTGCACGCTCAATACCCTTGCGTTGTAGCTGCCAATCAACACCGCGCTCATAGCGATGCGATGCATCAGTATGTAGGCCGTAACCACGTGCTTTACCAGCAATAGCGATAGGGTTGAAAAATGCACACTCTAAAAAGATATTAGTTGTCTCTGCTTTAACGCCAGTTTTTTCACCGCCAAAAATACCGGCCAACGCAATTGCACCGCTATTATCAGCAATAACAAGCGTGTCAGTGTTCAGGGTGATTTCATTACCATCTAACAGTGTTAACGGCTCTTCGCTATGCGCTTTTCTGACGACGATATCACCAGATAGTTGGTCTAAATCAAAAGCGTGCAGGGGTTGACCTAGTTCAAGTAGTACATAGTTAGTCACATCGACAACAGGGTCAATTGAGCGAATGCCACTGCGACGTAGCTTTTCAGTCATCCATTGTGGTGTTTGCGCTTTAACGTTGACGTTGCGTATCACTCGTCCTAAGTAGCGAGGGCAGTCTGTAGGTGTTTCTAGTTTGACTGCAACACGCTCAGATAGTGTTGACTCTGTCGCTTCAACTTGAGGGTATTGTACGCTAATTTTATTTAATACACCGACTTCACGTGCCAGCCCGCAGATGCTTAAGCAGTCACCGCGATTTGGTGTAAGGTCGACATCGATGATTTTGTCATCTAATGCTAAATAGTCACGCAGGTTAGTACCAAGTGGTGCATCAGCTGGTAAGCTCATGATGCCATCGTGCTCTTCAGATATACCCAGCTCGGCATCTGAACAAAGCATACCAAAAGATTCTATTTGGCGTAATTTTGCTTTTTTGATTTTAAATGGCTTGCCTTCAGGGCCGGCAAGTTCAGCACCTACCTGTGCATAAGCTGTCACTAAGCCAGCTTTGGCATTAGGTGCACCACATACGACTTGGAATTCTTCACTGCCATTGCTAACGGTACACACACGTAGCTTATCCGCATTGGGGTGTTGCTCAGCGCTTATTATTTTGGCGATGATCACATTACTAAAATCACTGGCAACGTTTTCAACGTCATCGACTTCTAAGCCGGCCATTGTGATTTGATCAACTAATTGTTGGGTATTTATTGTCGGTTGTACGAGTTCTCGTAACCAATTTTCACTAAATTTCATATCTCACCTAATTCATAATTTGTTAAATAAAAACGATAGTTGTTACGAGCTTTTAGCTAAATTGCTCTAAAAAACGTAGGTCATTTTCAAAAAACAAACGTAGGTCGTCTACGCCATATCGTAGCATTGCTAAACGTTCCACACCCATGCCAAAAGCAAAGCCTGTGAATTCTTCTGGGTCAATATTTGAGTAGTTAAATACTTTCGGGTGAACCATGCCACAGCCAAGTACTTCCAACCACTTGCCATCACCGCGATCAATATCCACTTCTATTGATGGTTCAGTGAAGGGGAAGTAAGAAGGGCGAAAACGAACTTTAACGTCATCTTCAAAGAACTCACGTAAGAACTGCTCAAGCGTGCCCTTTAAATCGGCAAAGCTAACGCCTTTATCAACCAGTAAACCTTCTACTTGATGGAACATAGGGGTATGGGTTTGATCGTAGTCACAACGATAGACACGACCTGGGCAGATAATGCGAATCGGTGGCTTAGTGGTTTCCATTGTGCGCACTTGCACACCTGATGTATGGGTGCGTAGCAAGCGGTTGGCATCAAAGTAAAAAGTATCATGCATCGCGCGAGCAGGGTGGTGTGCAGGGATATTCAGCGCTTCAAAGTTATGATACTCATCTTCAATTTCAGGGCCTTCAGCAACGCTATAGCCGATGCTGCCAAAGAATTGCTCAATGCGCTCAAGTGTTTTGGTGACAGGGTGTAAGCTGCCTAAATCTTCACCGCGACCTGGTTGGCTAATATCAATTTTTTCGCTGGCAAGTTTTAGCGCTAAAGCAGCAGTTTCTAAATCGCGACGACGCTGGTTGATATTATCTGCAACCACTTGCTTAGCTTCGTTGATGCGCGCACCTGCAGCGGGGCGCTCTTGTGCCGTCAGTTTACCTAGGCCTTTTAATAGTGCAGTTAATAACCCTTTTTTACCTAGGTAATCAACTCTTACTTGTTCTAGCTCAGTGACACTTGTAGCCGTATCCACGGCATTGCAAGCTTGGGCTAAAAGTTGTTCAATGTTTTCCATCTATAACTCCAATGATTCGCAGATGGCAGCTTTGTGTGCTTGCCTCAAAAGTTACTCTATTTAACCGCTCTCTAAGACTGGTTTTAGCCAGCTTGCGAAAAATGTTAAATAGAGTAATTTTAATCTGTTAAACCTTGTTCATGTATTTTTAAAATTAATCAATAATGCAAAAAAATAGGGAGAGAGTTTGCACCCTTTCCCTATTTTCAAACCAGCATTTATCTATTCAACAGTGCTGAATAGATGATTTGGTGCGTTATGCTAGAGCAGCTTTCGCTTTCTCAACAACAGCAACAAATGCTACTTTTTCGTGTACAGCTAAGTCAGCTAATACTTTACGGTCGATTTCGATGCTTGCCTTTTTAAGACCAGCAATGAAACGGCTGTAAGACATGCCATTGATACGAGCTGCCGCATTGATACGAGCAATCCACAGTGCGCGGAATTGACGTTTTCTTTGACGACGGTCACGGTATGCATATTGACCAGCTTTAATGACAGCTTGTTTAGCAACACGGAAAACACGGCTACGTGCTCCGTAATAACCTTTTGCTTGCTTCAGTACTTTCTTGTGACGGCGACGAGCCTGAACACCACGTTTTACACGAGCCATTCTTTACCTTCCTATATTCAATTCTGTTAAGTTAAAAAAAAGTGGTCTAGATGAACGGCAACATGCGTTGAACAAGTTTTTTGTCCGCGGCGTGAACCTGAAGCATCGGGCGAAGCTGACGCTTACGCTTAGTACTTTTCTTGGTCAGAATGTGAGATTTGAAAGCTTGCTTGTGCTTAAAGCCGTTAGCAGTTTTCTTGAAGCGTTTAGCTGCTCCACTGTGAGTTTTCATCTTAGGCATTATAAAAATACTCCACGCATTCGTTAGTTTTTTTACTAATTCTCTCATTGCATAAATACAACTAGGTTAGTATGAATTTTCACCGATAAGAAACGACAAAACCCGCGGCTATTGAGAACAGCAGCAGGTTCGCAATTTCTTAAACGTTACTTCTTCTTCTTCGGAGCAATAACCATAACCATTTGACGACCTTCCATCTTCGGGCGCTGCTCTACAACTCCTAACTCAACCAAGTCAGCTTCGACTCGATTCATTAGTTGCATGCCCAATTGTTGGTGAGCCATCTCACGGCCGCGATAACGCAATGTTATCTTGGCTTTGTCTCCTGCTTCTAGGAAACGTACCAGGTTGCGTAGCTTTACCTGATAATCCCCATCTTCCGTTCCAGGACGAAATTTTATTTCCTTAATCTGGGTGCGGTGCTGTTTCTTCTTAGCTTCATTGGCCGCTTTTTTCTGCTCATATTGAAACTTACCGTAGTCCATTAACTTACATACTACAGGGTCTGAGTCAGAAATTTTTACCAGATCAAGTTCTGCTACTTGAGCGCGCTCAAGTGCATCTTTAATTAGTACAACTCCTACTTGCTCGCCGTTTTCATCGATAAGGCGAACTTCTTGAGCTCGTATATTCTCATTAATTGGAGCACGGTTTTCGGTGCGTGCTCCTCTTTTGTTATCGCGTCTAATCTTGATTTCTCCTAATCATTGTCTTTGCGACCTTTACGCTCAACTTCGTTTTCTAAGTAATTAACGAAGGCGTCTAATGTCATGGCACCAAGGTCTTCGCCACTGCGAGTTCTGACTGCAACAGTGCCACTTTCAACCTCGTTGTCTCCAACCACTAAAAGGTATGGGACTTTTTGTAGAGTGCGCTCGCGGATTTTAAAGCCGATCTTCTCATTTCTCAAGTCCTGAATGACTCTAAATCCATTTAATTCCAATTTATTGCTAACTTCACGACAATAATCGGCTTGTTTGTCAGTAATGTTCATAATTGCTAGCTGTTTTGGCGCTAACCAAGTTGGTAGAGCCCCAGCGTGATGTTCAATTAAAATACCGATAAAACGTTCAAACGAACCTAGAATTGCTCGGTGTAACATCACCGGCGTTTCTCTATTGCCTTCTTCGTTAACAAACTGGGCATCTAAACGCTCAGGCATTGAGAAGTCAGCTTGTATTGTACCACACTGCCAGATACGACCTAGACAATCACGTAAAGAAAACTCGATTTTAGGACCGTAGAAAGCACCTTCACCAGGAAGGACTTGCCAATCTAGTCCGGCTGCATCTAAGGCATCGCCAAGTGCTTTTTCTGATTTGTCCCAGATCTCATCTGAACCCACTCGGTTTTCAGGTCGAGTTGATAGCTTGTAGATAATATCGCTAAAACCGAAGTCTGCATAGACTTCATGTAAAAACTCGATAAAATCTGCAACTTCTGTTTGGATATCTTTCTCAGCGCAGAAAATATGGCCATCATCTTGAACAAAACCACGCACACGCATGATGCCGTGTAAAGCGCCTGATGGCTCGTTGCGATGACATGAGCCAAACTCTGCCAGTCTGTACGGCAAGTCGCGGTATGAGCGTAAGCCTTGGTTGAATACTTGTATATGACAAGGGCAGTTCATTGGTTTGATCGCATAGTCGCGGTTTTCAGAGCCGGTGGTAAACATGCCGTCGGCAAATTTATCCCAGTGGCCTGAGCGCTCCCAAAGTGAGCGATCAACAACTTGCGGTGTTTTTATTTCGCTATAGCCGTGTCGCTGTTGCTTTTTACGCATATACTGTTCGATTTGTTGATACAGTGCCCAGCCATTTGGGTGCCAAAAAACCATGCCAGGTGCTTCTTCTTGCATGTGAAATAAATCTAAGCTTTTACCCAGTTTACGATGGTCGCGTTTTTCCGCTTCTTCCAAGCGTTTAAGATAAGCTTTCAGCGCTTTTTTATCGGCCCAAGCTGTACCGTAAACACGCTGTAACATTTTGTTGTCTGAGTTGCCGCGCCAGTATGCACCAGCCAAATTCATCAACTTGAATGAGCGCAGTAAACGTGTGTTTGGCACGTGCGGACCACGACACATGTCGATATATTCTTCGTGGTAATATAGGCCTACTTCTTCAACTGATTCATCTAAGTTGTCGATGATCTCTAATTTATATGTCTCATTGCGCTGTGCAAAAATCTCACGAGCTTGAGCGACTGGCGTCATTTTTTTTATGACATCATAGTCTGTTTTAATTAGGTCATTGATGCGTTTTTCAACAACTGCTAAATCTTCATTAGTCAGTTGTTCAGGACAATCGATATCGTAGTAAAAACCGTTTTCGATGGTAGGTCCGATTGCCATTTTAGCGTCAGGGTATAGCTGCTTTATTGCATGGCCTGTTAAATGTGCAAATGAATGGCGAATGATTTCTAAGCCTTCATCGTCTTTCGCTGTCACGATTTGTATTTTAGCATCGGTGTCGATGATTTCGCAGGCATCGACTAACTTGCCATTAATACGACCAGCAACGGTCGCTTTGGCAAGGCCTGGACCTATGTCCATAGCGATATCTAAAATGCTGACGGGATGATCGAATTCTCTTGTACTTGCATCAGGCAGTGTAATAATTGGCATTGCAGTTCCTTAAGTCCAGTGGTGCCCCTTACAATGGGTCACTTAGACAATGAGAGAGTCTAATTATATAAGGCGTAGTAACTTGCTTATATATAGTCTCAGTAGCTTTAATAAATAAATTGTTAGTATTAGAAACACTCTCACATTGAGTGTTATCAAGTACCACAAAAAAAAGAGCGACGATTATAAGGTGTTTTAACGCACGAATACAGATTTGATTAGAAAATAGCTGGTTTATTATTGATCGTAATGAATATTT
The DNA here is from genome assembly GCA_038900335.1 of Gammaproteobacteria bacterium AS21. Taxonomy (GTDB): domain Bacteria; phylum Pseudomonadota; class Gammaproteobacteria; order Pseudomonadales; family Balneatricaceae; genus Rs1. The sequence continues at coordinate 220,805 of JBBMRB010000005.1, forward strand.
AACTGTTGCGTTAAATGCAACGTAATGGTTTTTTTATATCAATATACGCAAAGCTTTTGTTGCGTTAGAATGCTTGCAATTACTTTGAATCAAATCTTCATCTGCAACTATTAGCTTATATGTGTTGCAGATTTAAAACGGAAAATGACAATGTCTAACAACTATTTCAACACATTAACGTTACGTGACCAATTAGAGCAATTAGGAAAGTGTCGTTTCATGCACTTAAATGAATTTACTGAAGGTGTTGATGCCCTTAAAGGTAAAAAAATTGTTGTTATCGGTTGTGGTGCGCAAGGTCTTAACCAAGGTCTTAACTTACGTGATAGTGGCTTAGATGTGTCTTACACTTTACGTCAAACAGCGATTGACGAGAAGCGTCAATCTTGGAAAAACGCCACTGAAAACGGTTTTACTGTCGGTACTTATGATCAACTTATCCCTACTGCTGATGTGGTTTTAAACCTAACACCTGATAAGCAACACACGCCTGTTGTTAACGAAATTATGCCGTTAATGAAGCAAGGCGCTTGTCTTTCTTACTCACATGGCTTCAACATTGTTGAAGAAGGCATGAAAATTCGTGAAGATCTAACCGTTATCATGGTTGCACCTAAGTGCCCAGGTACTGAAGTACGCGCTGAATACGTACGTGGTTTTGGTGTGCCAACACTGATCGCTGTTCATGAAGATAACGATCCACAAGGCAATGGCTTAGCATTAGCTAAAGCCTACGCAGTAGGTACGGGTGGGCATAAAGCTGGCGTATTGATGTCTTCTTTCGTTGCTGAAGTTAAGTCTGATTTAATGGGCGAGCAAACCATTCTTTGCGGTATGCTACAAACAGGTTCAATCCTATGTTTCGACAAAATGGTTGAGAAGGGTATCGATACAGGTTATGCATCAAAACTTATTCAATACGGTTGGGAAGTAGTAACAGAAGCACTTAAGTATGGTGGTGTTACTAACATGCTTGATCGTTTATCTAACCCAGATAAAATCAAAGCGTTTGATCTAAGTGAAGAGCTTAAATTGATCATGCGTCCACTTTACAACAAGCACCAAGATGACATCATGGACGGTACTTTCTCAAGCGGTATGATGGCTGATTGGGCTAACGATGATGAGAAATTATTAGGCTGGCGTGCAGAAACAGCAGAAACAGCGTTTGAAAAAACACCTGCTGGCGATATTGAAATCTCTGAGCAAGAGTTCTTTGATCACGGTATCTTAATGGTTGCTATGGTTAAAGCGGGTGTTGAGTTAGCGTTTGAAACAATGACGGCAGCAGGCATTATTGCTGAATCAGCTTACTATGAGTCACTACATGAAACGCCGCTAATTGCTAATACAATTGCACGTAAAAAATTATACGAAATGAACGCGACTATTTCTGATACAGCTGAGTACGGTTGCTACCTTTACAACCACGCTTGCCTACCACTATTAGAAGAGTTCATGAAAACTGTTGATACTGATATCATCGGTAAAGGCACAAGTAATGAAGACAACGGTGTTGATAATGCACGTTTGATCGAAGTAAACGAAGCATTACGCTCTCACCCTGTTGAGCACATTGGCGGTATCTTACGCGGCCATATGTCAGATATGAAAGCGATCGTTTAATTTAAAGACTATCGCAAAAGCCAAGATTTTATCTTGGCTTTTTTTTGCCTTTAATTAGGCAAGATAACAGCAAGCCCAAAGATTTAAGATAGCGCTCAGCTTTTTGTCTAAGTTTAATGGCAATAGAGCAAAGTGGTCATCGATATAATTGGGTTTGTCGGTATGTTTCTTAGCAGCGCATAAAAATTAATCTAGTTAAACGCAGTGTGTATAGGTTTCTCACCATGAATATTGAATTTAAAAATAGTTGTATACGCTTTGAGCAAGGTTTTGAGCTTAAAGATGTTAGCTGGCAAATCAGTGCTAATCAGCATTGGGTGATTACTGGTGCTAATGGTGCTGGTAAATCTGCATTAGTGGCAGCGCTGGCAAATTATGGTGAGGTTTTTTCTGGGACATTAACAGGCGTGCCTAGTAAAGTCGCACTGGTGTCTTTTGAAGCGCAGGCTGAGCTTATTGAGCAAGAGCTAAAAAAAGATGATGCCGATATTATGGATGTTATCGCCCAGGCGACAAGTGTCGCTGAAATTTTGGCAGGCGATGGTATCTGTGCTGATACGGTGGCGGATTTGGTTACCAAGTTTGAGCTCAATTATTTATTAGAGCGTGCTTTTCGCGCATTATCGACAGGTGAAACGCGTAAGGTTTTATTAATTCGCGCTTTAGCAAGTAAGCCAGAGTTACTGCTTCTAGATGAGCCTTTTGATGGTTTAGACGCCCCGACTGCATTGTTTTTACAAGATTATTTGCTTGAGCTTAGTCGCAGCGTCAGCATCATTATGGTACTCAATCGTTGGGCTGAAACACCTGCTTTTATAACACACATTGGCTATATGGCCGATGCTGGCCTGCTGTATCAAATTGATCGTACTGATCAGCAGGCAACTAACGAGCTATTGCAATTACTGCACCTTAAAACGAGTAATTTAAGCATACCGCCAACAGATACTAACAGCAGTGCGCCGCCATTAGAAGAGGGCAAGCCGCTCGTTAAACTGACAGATATTTGTATTAAATATGATCAATTAAAAGTGGTTGAGGACTTTAATTGGTGTATAGAAAAGGGCCAACACTGGCAGCTTAGCGGACCTAACGGTAGCGGTAAAACGGCGATACTGTCGTTAATTACCGGTGATCACCCTCAGTGTTATAGCAATGACATTTTTGTGTTCGGCTTTAAGCGTGGCAACGGTGAAAGCATTTGGCAGATAAAACAGTATATTGGTTATGTTTCAACGTCATTGCAGTGGCAGTATAGAGTGGGCACAAGCCTGCGCAATGTGATTGTCTCAGGCTTTTATGACAGTATTGGTTTGTATGGAAAAGCCACGGATACACAACGCAAAATTGCTGATCAATGGCTGGTGTTGTTAGGGATGGAAAAACGTGCGGATGAAAGTTTTAGTAAGCAATCATTCGGTGATCAGCGCTTGTTGCTAATTGCCAGATCGATGGTAAAGCATCCGCCGCTGCTGATTTTAGATGAGCCTTGTCTAGGTTTAGATGATATGAACAGACAGTTGGTTTTAGCATTGATTGAAAAAATTTGTGCTGCAGGTAAATCCGCTGTGCTGTATGTTAACCATCATAGTGAGGATGCTATTGCCGGTATTAATTTATATAAGAAGATGAGTAAGCATCCCACCAATCTATCTTAAATTATTAATAGAGATCAATATGATAAAAATATTAGCATTTTCAGGCAGTAATAGAAAAGACTCGGCGAATAAAAAGATGTTAGAAATTGCCGCGATAGGTGCACGAGCGCAAGGCGCTGAAGTTAGCGTTGTGCATTTAGAAGATTTGAATTTGCCGATGTTTAGTGAAGACCTTGAAGCACAAGGCCTGCCTGAAGGTGTTTTAGCATTTAAAAAATTAATGTTAGAACACGATGGCTTGATGATAGCATCACCTGAATACAACAGCTCTTATAGCCCTTTATTAAAAAATGCGATTGATTGGGCGTCTCGTCAGAGTATTGAAAATGAAAAGCCGTTAAGTGCCTATGATGGTAAGTTTGCAGTGATTATGGCTGCATCTCCAGGTGCCTTAGGTGGTATGCGCGGGCTTGCTGCACTGCGTATGTTATTATCCAATATCAAGGTCAATGTACTGGCTAATCAAGTGACATTAGGCGGATCTTTTCAAGCGTTTAATGAGGATTTACTAAGCTTAGTCAATCCTAAAAAACAGCAAAGCATAGTAGCATTAGGTGCGCAATTAGCACAAATGTTGCAATCGCAACGCTAATATTAATTAAGCCACGCTAGCGACATATCAGGCGCTAGCGTGCTAAAAATCAGTACATAAATTTGCTCAATTAGCGCAGCCTACATTATTCTTCCATTGTTATTACCCTGTAAATAGCCGTTATCAGGCTGTGTAGAGTTTACAGTGCGCACTAAAAAACCTACCCTGTTTATCTAAATGTGATTTAGCACAATCAATGATTTGAAATAAGGAAATATTAGCGATGATGGCGCTTGAGAGTTCACTGCATAGTTTGTTTGGTTTTGATCAATTTAGAGAAGGGCAGCAGCAGACAATTGAGCAACTACTTGCATCGCACTCATCCTTAGCTGTGTTTCCAACCGGTTCTGGTAAATCGTTGTGTTATCAGTTTACGGCGACGCAGCTACCTCATTTAACGCTGGTTATATCACCGTTGATTGCATTGATGCACGATCAATTAGACTTTCTTCGCGCTAAGGGCATAGCTGCAGCAAGCCTTGACTCAAGCCAGAGTAAAGAGCAGAGCCAAGCGGTGATTGATGGAGTAAATAACGGTGTCATTAAAATACTGATGATATCTGTTGAGCGCTTTAAAAATGAGCGTTTTCGCCGCTTTATCAAACAAGTGCCTATATCGATGTTAGTGGTTGATGAAGCACACTGTATCTCTGAGTGGGGGCATAACTTTCGCCCTGATTATTTAAAGCTGCCTAGTTATCAGCAAGAGCTGGCGATCCCTTTAGTTTTATTATTGACAGCAACAGCCACGCGTCGTGTACAACGTGATATGGCGCAAAAATTTGCGATACATCCAGAGCATATTGTGCAGACAGGGTTTTATCGCGCCAACTTAGACATTGAACTGATTCGAGCAGATGCTGATGATAAATATCAGCAGCTGAGCAAAGTATTAGATGAAGTGCAAGGGGCGAGTATTGTCTATGTTACCTTGCAAAAAACTGCACATGATTTAGCGCACAGCCTAGCGCAACAAGGCTATAGTGCAATGGCTTACCATGCGGGGCTTAGCAGTGATGTTCGCAGTGCTATACAAGCTGATTTTATGGCGAGCCGTACTCAAATAATTGTTGCGACTATCGCTTTTGGTATGGGGATCGACAAAGCAGATATTCGCTTAGTGGTACATTATGATTTGCCAAAATCAATTGAGAACTACAGCCAAGAGATAGGCCGTGCCGGGCGTGATAATCAACCGAGCCGCTGTGTGCTATTAGCAAGTTTAGATGGGCTGCACACCTTGCAAAATTTTGTTTATGGTGACACGGTTGAAACGCACAATATAACCGCTTTATTGCAAAGTATTAGTGAGCAAAGTGATGTTGTGGATAACGCGATGCACTGGGAAACTCAGCTTTATAGTTTATCGAATCAAGTTAATATTCGCACACTGCCATTAAAAACGTTGTTAGTACAGCTTGAACTACTTGGCGCGATTAAGCCTAAATATAGCTACTATGCTGATGTTCGTCTTAAGTGGGAAACTGATCGCAGCGCATTTGCAGCAAAAGTGCCTAAATCATTAGAGCATCAATACCAAGCCTTACTTAATGGTGTGCAGTACAAAAAGATATGGGGCACACCTGATTTTGAAAAACTGTATAACGATGCGGGTTTAGCACGCTCACAAGTGCTGCAAGTGCTAGAGTATATGGCTGATCAGCAAGCGATCACCCTTGAGAGCAAAGGGCTAACTGAAGTATATGAGCTCTATTTCGATAATTTTGATCAACAGCAATTAGCGCAGCAACTTGAGCACTATGTTAGTGAAAAACAGAGTGCTGAGATTGAACGTATTAATACGATGATTCGTTTTTTTCAGCTTAATCAGTGTCTTAATTATAATTTAGCCCGTTATTTTGGCGACCAAAACGCACCGCAATCTTGCGAGCATTGCTCTGTTTGTCGTGGCTCTATCTTGAACTTTGAGCAAGCAGGGGCTATTGAAAGTAGTTTTGAGCAGCAAGAGTTGCAAAAAATGCAGGGTTATATTAATGAGTTTGTTCAGCATATAAAAGCTAAGAGCACCTTGACACAAGTAACACCGGTATTAGTGACACGATTTTTAACAGGCTTAACGCAACCTATCTTTACCAAGATAAAGGCCAGGCAGCTCAGTGGTTTTGGCCATTATGAAGAGTACGCTTATAAAACAGTGTTAGATCACGTCGTACAGCACATGCGCTGATAGATGCAAAGCCTATCTCATTAATAGGCTTAGCAGGTTGAGGATTACTGCTTAAAGGTCGCTAGGTTTAGGGAATATAGCGCCTTTTTTCTCGACAGTATAAGAGGCCGCGCTGATCGCACGTGTCATTGCACTTGCTAGCTGCTGAGCAGTTATAGACTTTAAATTATTTAAACTCAGCAGCTGGTTTTTATCTAAGTAATTTAAGAAAAATGCCATAAAGCAATCGCCGGCGCCGACGGTGTCAATAATATCCACAGGGTTAGCTGGAACATGAACAAAGGTGTTGTTTATTAACGCATAAGCGCCGTTACCAGCATCGGTGATTACGGCTAGTGTTGCACCGTCATCAGCCCATTGTTGCATTATATTTTGAGCATTTTCAGCAGTGAATTCAGTTAAATTATATAAAAGGCAAACATCTTCTGAGCTGGCTTTGATAATGTGTGCTTTATTGATCAGCTCATTAAATTTGGCGAGCCATATCGCTAAATCAGGCTCAATCGCAGTACGTACATTAATATCAATAGAAATGATTTTATCTGCTTTTTGCTGATCAATTATTTTGCTAAAACTGTGCGCAGTTAGACCACTAACCAGTGAAAATGAGCCAAAGTGTAGGCAGTCAACAGCGGCGAGTTGTGCATCTAATGCTGGGGTATATTGATAGTTTATTTCAGCGCTGTCATGGCCATAAAAATTGTAAGCCGCACTTTTATCTTCATTATATTGCACAAACATTAGGCCTGATAAGTGTGCTGAGCGGGTAACGAAATCTGTCGATACACCATTGTCTTCTAAATGTTTAACATGCATTTGGCCAAAATTATCAGATGATATGTTAGTCAATAATGCACTGTCGCTACCAGCATTTGCTAGGGCGACAGCAACATTAAGTGGTGAGCCGCCAATAATCGCATCAAAGGAGTATTGACCTGGTTTTTGAAAGCAATCAATAAGTGCTTCGCCGCAGCTGATAATCATGTTGTATCCTCTCTAAAATGTAGTGTTAATTGTGCCCACTGTTTTTGTTGGCATTGTCCACAGCGCAATAGTCGTAAATTGCAAGCTAGATCGAGCGATTGATCGCAGACAATAGTTAATGCTAATTTACTGGTACGCTATAAACAGGGGCGAATATGTACTGAAGCTCTATACCTTTAGCCAGTGATCATAATCTGATACTAAAAGGTGTAGAGGTTGTTCATCTTCAATGATTTTTGAAAAGCGGCCAATAGGGTCACGAAAGATATTATCAGTTAAATCATCATTAACATTACTGACTTCACCTATTAATACATCACCGCCTTCTCCCCAAAAAGAGTGCCAGTGATTAGGCTCTAGAGTCACACTTTCACCAGGTTTTAGTGCTAGGTGTGCGCCTGCCTTTAAGGTTGTTCTGCGACCATCTACAAACACGTTTACATCGGCGTCCTTATCTATTTCACCGTAGGGGGTTGATGAAAATAGCTCGAGGACCAGTGTGGCGCCGCCACGGTTGATAATATCTTCTGTTTTGTAGTTGTGATGATGCATTGGCGATATCTGGTTTTCAAGGCTGATCATTATTTTTTCAGCGTAAAGCATGCCCATGCCATTTTTCACATTGCGTTGTTGGCCGTTTCTAACGGTAAATAAAAACAAACCTAGATCGCGAAAATTACCTTCGCCGTAATCTGTAATATCCCAACCCATGCGGCTTTGGTAGATTTCAGGCGAATCAGTGGCAATGCGTGTCTTCATCTCATCGGCTGACCAGTAAGCAAAAGGTGGCAGTACATAGCCAAAAGAGTTGATGAACTTATTACTTTCGACAATTATTTCGTTAACTTCTGATCGGTTCATCATTCTTATCCATTATTATTATGTTAGCAAAGCGATGGTTCGTACGCTCACCACATTCGCTTAAATTGATGCACAACTATAGAGAAATAGTAAAAAGTTGTAAATTATAAATGCTGCTTTTGTGATCGTTAATTAATAACGCTTTAACAGCGTGATAAAAGGGTTAACAGAGGCAGATAAGTTTAAAGCTAAAAAGGGCAGTCTGTGGTGATGCTCAGTAGCTCGTTAGTGCTTGGGTGGGTGAAGCTTAAAAATTGGGCGTGTAAGCATAACCTTGGGAACAGGCTCTCATCGTTATCTGCATAGAAACGGTCACCGCAAATGGCATGGTTTATCCATTGCATATGCACCCTTAATTGATGTGAGCGACCAGTTTGTGGGTAGAGCATGATCCTAGTGCTATGCTCAAGTGATTGTAGGGTTTGCCAGTGAGTCAGTGCTTTTTTGCCCCATTCATAATCGACAATTTGTAATGGTCTGTTTTCCCAATCACATCGCAGAGGTTGATCAACAATACCTTGATCGTGCACCATCACACCGTTAACAATCGCTTGATAGCTTTTATCAACTTGCCTGTTTTGAAATAACATACTCAATGCTTTATGAGTTTGCTTATTTAAGGCGATAACCATCACCCCAGAGGTTGCATAATCAAGGCGATGAACGATAACCGCAGTTGGGTAGCCTTGGGCAATAATGCGGTTAATCAAACAGTCTTGCTTTTCTGGGCCTTTGCCGGGAACTGAGAGCAAATCATGAGGCTTATTGACGATGATAAGATCATCGTCAGCATGTAAAATTGGAATCATAATGGATTGATCAACGCTCTTTTACCACGGTTATGGTTTAACTAATATAGTTTAAATAATATGGCGAAGTTAATAAGGTTTAGCTGTGATGTTTAACTTCGCTGATCATATTTAGATGACTATTTCTGACTTCACTGTTTATAAATTCACTTTTTATCAGCACTCTTTTATCAACAGATATTAAGCGAACAGTTTTTTCTTTTTAGAGTTTGTTTTAACAGCGGTCTTTTTAGTTTTGATTACTGTCGCTTTAGTAAACAGCGCCATGGATTCGATATGCGTGGTATTTGGGAACATATCCATTACGCAAAACTTCTCTATTTGATAACCTAACTGGTACAGCTGCTTTGCATCGCGTGCCAGTGAAGAGGGATCACAGGCGACATAAAGGATATGGCTGATATTGCTACTTTGCTCTGTTGCAAAAAGGTTGCTAATAAGCTCGCTAGCACCACTGCGCGGTGGGTCTAATATTAATTTGTTAACATTTGCGTTGAGCCAAGGCTGATTTTCAACAGTTGAGGCTAAATCAGCTTGGAAAAACTGGCAGTTATCAATTTGGTTAAGGTGCGCGTTATCATTCGCTCGCTGCACCATATCTTCGCTACCCTCAACACCAATTAATTGCTGTACTCTCTTCGCGATAGGTAATGAGAAGTTACCTAACCCTGAGAATAAATCTAATACTTTATCAGTCGTTGTTAGCGCTAACCAATCAATGGCTCTGCTGATCATTTGGGTGTTGATGTCTTGATTTACTTGTAAAAAATCACCCGGTTGAAATGCGATTTTTAATGCATCAACGCTATAGTAAAGAGGCGATTTATCAGCACTGATGGCGACAAGTTTATCATCGTAGCGCAAAAAACCTTGTAAATTAAAGGTACTTAGCATTTGTGCTAGTGCTTGAATATCTTCATTTTTAAGGATCGATTTACAGCGAAAGGTCAGGGCGCCTTGCTCTTCCCCCTGTTGGTATTCAATATGGGTAATACTTTTAGCATTTTCAATTTGATCGATGCTTTGTCTTAGTTGATCAAATAGGCCGCTAATATGCTCAGGTAGCACAATACACTTACTGACCTGTAGTAATTTGTTACTGAACCTTCTGCGAAAACCAACAATACTCTGGTTGGTATCCGTAGATTTGCGCTGGTTAATGCCAATACGCGCGCTGCGACGATAATGTAATGGTGCTGATGTTAGCGGTGCAATAGTCGCTATCGGTTGCGCTTTCACGGTTTTTTTCAAAAGTGATAACACCGCTTGCTCTTTATAAGCTAATTGCGCGCCTACCTCTATGTGTTGTAATTGGCAGCCGCCACATTGTTGATAGTGCTCACAAGCAGGTTCAATTCGATGAGCAGAAGGTTTTTCTATATTGATGATCGATGCTTGATCGTAACTCTTGTGGGTTTTATCAATTTTGACCTGTACTTCCTCCCCGGGGATAGCGCCTTCAACAAACACAGTTTTACCTAAATGTTTACCCACCCCACTGCCTTCAATACTTAGGTTATCAATAGCTAAAACAAATTCGCTTAACGCTGCGCTTTTTTTCGAAGGGCGGCCAAATTGAATAGAATGGTGAGACTGATTATTGCGAGACATAGCGAAGAGCCTGTGAATTGATTAAATAGAGCTTATAAAAAGATAGGATTAAGCAGATTATAACAAGCTGGTGGCAATATTAAATCATCTTTATGACAGCTTAAGACGATAGCGCTACTAACTAGTGTGTAGGTAAGAAGCGACTAGTGCCTGCCAATATCGATATATTGATCAGTTATTACGTAATCAGTCGGACTTTCAGTTGGACTTATAGTGTGCTTGTTTTATGATATCTAGCTTAAGTTTAAATACATTGATAGATAGGTATTAGCGTGCAAGAACACATTTTTGCGAAGTATGTACGAATTCTAGGTAAAGGTAAGAAAGGCTCAAGATCACTAACCTTTGCAGAAGCACAAGATGCCATGACCATGATCCTCGATGGCCAAGTTCGCCCAGAACAACTCGGCGCTTTCATGATGCTACTTCGGGTTAAAGAAGAGTCGCCTGAAGAGTTATCAGGCTTTATTGAAGCGGTTAGGCAACACAATAGTGCCCCGCAAGAGATAAATGTCGATGTTGATTGGTCAACCTATGCTGGCAAGAAAAGACAGCTGCCATGGTTCTTACTGTCTGCTTTTGTACTCGCCGAAAACGGCTTTAGTGTCTATATGCACGGTGCAAAAGGCCACACTGCGGGTCGCATCTATACGCAAGATGTACTCTCCCTATTTGGTTTAACACACTGTTTAAACTGGCAGCAAGTTAGTGAGCAGTTAGAGCAGCGTAACTTTGCTTTCATGAGTATTAGCCAGATGGCGCCTAAAATGGCTGAGATTATTGAACTGCGCTCGATTTTCGGTTTGCGCTCTCCAGTACACACGTTATGCCGTATGCTCAATCCATTACATGCTAAACACTGTGTCGATGGTGTATTTCATCCAGCTTATGCGCCGATGCATCAAAAAACCAGTGCCATTTTAGGTGTTGAAAACAGTTTAACGATTCGCGGTGATGGCGGTGAGGCAGAAATGCGCCCAGATAGCGATTGTGAAATTCGCTGGGTTAAAAACGGCGAGCTAACAGAGCAAAACTGGCTGCGTATTTATGAAAAACGTGTAGTCAAAGATGCAGAGTTAGAAGTTGATAAACTATTACAGTTGTGGCGTGGCGATATAGACCACGAATACGGGCAAGGTGCTGTGATCAGCACACTAGCAGCAACACTGGTATTACTTAAGCAATGTGATAGCCAAAATGATGCCATCGCTTTAGCGACAAAAATGTGGCAGCAAAGAGATAAAACGCGTTTTTAATGTTTTTACTAGCCTGTGGGGCTGCAATTTCATAAAATAGCCGAGCTTTTGAGTGCACGTTAAGTTTTTAACGTTTGTTATCAAATAATTAATTTAAGAAGGGATCATCTTTGTTTGACTTTATAAGACCATTTAATTTGTTGTTGCTGCCCATATTATTGATCGTAGCTGCAGTGTATTCGCTTCCCTTTGTTAGTTTAATACCGCAACAATTGGCATTTTTTATTCCCTGGTTACCGTTAGCGATTAGCGGTATCTTATTTTTAGTGGTTGGCTTTTTTAACTTTAGCCGCATCTTGTTTGCAGGGCTAGTCAGCTTATCTATTTGGACATTCTTAAAATTAGATTTTGCCAACCCACATTATTTACAATTAGCTATAGTGATTATGTCACTAAACTTATTGTTAATTGCCTTTTATAAAGAGCGCGGCACCTACAGTATTACCGGCTTATTTAGAATCGCTCTTATTTTTATTCAGCCTGGCATCTTAGCATTAGCGTATGTATTTAAAGCCGATGAGTTTCACCAGTTAATTAACTGGCCGCATGTGGCTATACAAGGCTTTAACATCTCGATACCAGCGATTGCTGTTTTCAGTGTCTGCTTTTTGTACTTACTGGTTAAGCTATTCGTACAAACATTATTAATAGATGCTTACCTGCTGATCACTTTGGTGTTCTCTGGCTGGTTATTGTTAATGCCACCTGCCAATGAAATACAGTTAAGCTTATTAGTATCGCTCAATCAATTGCTGTTAGTGATGGCGCTATTTAAGCGTACACTGAGCATGGCTTACATGGATGAGCTAACGGGCTTACCTGGTAGACGCGCACTAAATGAGCGCATGGTAAAACTGGGTAAAAACTATACAGCGGCGATGCTTGATATTGATTTCTTTAAGAAATTTAATGACACTCACGGCCATGATGTCGGCGATCAAGTTCTACGTATGGTGGCGCAAAAGATCAAGCAAGTAAAAGGCGGAACAGCTTATCGCTACGGCGGTGAAGAATTTTGTGTGTTATTCCCAACCACAGATATTGAGCTAGCGACTGAATCTTTAGAGCAAGTTCGCCAAAGCGTTGAAGATGCGCAGATGAAAATACGCAGCAAAAAACGCACAAAAAGTAATAAAAAAGGACGTAATGCTAGAGGTGCAGGCGGTAGCGGTGAGCAAGTATCAGTGACTATCAGTGGCGGAATAGCAGCAACACGTACTAAAACTAACCCATTAAAAGCGGCTGATATCGCGCTATACCAAGCGAAAAAACAAGGGCGTAATCAAATCTGCGGCCCTGTCGCTAAGTAAATTAATAAGTGATAAGACAGCTAAGTAGCTGATCTTAATTTTGAAAAAAGGCGACTAATAAGTCGCTTTTTTTGCTTATCAGTTTTGGCGCTAAGCAATATATTTACCAGTGTAAATGTCGTATTCAATTACTGTAATACGACAATATTATTGTGGTTATCAGGGCTGTTTATGACCCAGACTGTTTGAAAACTATTGATTACCTTTTGATCTAAGCTCTAGCTCTTTATGATCGATCAATCTTAATGTTATTGCCTATTAAACCACCACTTTTAGTATAATGATATGCTCAGCTAAACCATAAGGTGAACGTGATGGCACATCATATTTTAGGCCAGTCAAGAACACAAACAACCTTGTTCCCCGAAGTTCTTGATGACTTTGTTACTGAAGATAATTCCGTTCGAGTCGTGGATGTATTTGTAGATGGTTTAAATCTTGAAGCACTTGGGTTTAAGCGCGTTATCGCTAAAGATACAGGTCGCCCAGGTTACCACCCAGCCATCCTCTTAAAAACTCTATATTTATGGTTATCTCAACCGTATTCAATCTTCTCGTCGCTTAGAAAAAGAAAGCCATCGCAACGTTGAATTGATGTGGTTACTGAGTCGATTAATGCCAGACTTTAAAACAATAGCAGACTTCAGAAAGGATAATAGCAAAGGCATAAGAAGCGTCTGCCGCCAGTTTGTAGAGATGTGTCGCCAGATGAATATGTTCAGTGAATCGCTCTTCGCTATTGATGGCAGTAAATTCAAGGCCGTGAACATATCTAAAAATGGATATCTAAAAATGGACACCCATAAATTATTTGATCAATTTTCAAAAGAAGAGTAATTTATAAGTACGATTAATTGATTATCAGAGAAAGTAGTCCTGAGCAGGAGGTTATATGACTCGTGCCCGCGAGCAGCAAATATGCTGTGAAGACACCCCTTATTACCACTGTATTTCCCGTGTGGTTAGAAAAGCATTCCTCTGTGGTTTTGATAAAACGACGCAACAGGATTTTGAGCA
>JBBMRB010000006.1:0-226461 GCA_038900335.1 Gammaproteobacteria bacterium AS21
GGGTATAGCCAAGCGGTAAGGCAACGGGTTTTGATCTCGTCACGCGAAGGTTCGAATCCTTCTACCCCAGCCAATTTTAATTTTACCAATTAAAATTGTATTGTGTTTTAGGTAATGGCAATGTAGCTCAGCTGGTTAGAGCATCGCATTCATAATGCGAGGGTCGCAGGTTCGAGTCCCGCCATTGCTACCATTTTAAAAATTGTTACTGGGGTATAGCCAAGCGGTAAGGCAACGGGTTTTGATCTCGTCACGCGAAGGTTCGAATCCTTCTACCCCAGCCAATTTCATCTCTATCTAAACATTATCTCTATCTAAACATCATCTCTATCTAAATATCATTTATCTTTCCTTGGTATTACTTCTTTAGTCTTTCTATAAATTTTTATAGCTTATTTCTATCATGTCGCTAAACTTAATATATTTGCTCGCACGCCATTTAATTTACTACAAGTGATACCTTAAAACGCGAAAATAGCGACACTGAAATATAGGGAAGTATTATGGTCACAAAGTTCGCAGTCGAACCACACACGTTCGCCAATAACCTTATAGAAAAAACTGATGATCGCTTAAATCTATATATTATCTTCATTGAATTTAATGATTTAGAAACCTCTACTATTATCTCTCATTTACGAGCCAACCAATTTGCACCGCGCGGTCACAATGTAGAATCTTTAGAAGAGCTGCTCACCACGGTTGCCTTACGCTCTTGGGATCTCATTATTTGCAAATCTCAGCAAAGTATATTTAATCCCTACGAGATGGCTCAAAAACTGCTTTCATTAGAAAAAGATATTCCGGTTTTACAGCTAGTGAATAAACCTGGGCAACAAGAGACGACTGAAGGGCTTTTAAATAACATACAAGCTGTTTTACCAAGTGATAATATCGATTTACTGCTATTACATATTCAACGCGAAATTAGCCATTTACAGACCCGCAGAAGTGCACGCTCACTATACTCGCAATTAACAGAGAGCCAAAAGCGATGCCAATCACTGATGGATCACTCTGCTCTCGCTATTTGCTTTATCAACAATCAAACCATTGTCTATGTAAACGATGCTTTTGCGCAGCTGCTTGGCTACCAGGTTAAAGAGGTTTTATTAAATAAACCTGTTTTTCAATTATTGGCCTCCCAAGAAAACGATGGATTAAGCAACCTAATATCGCAATTTAAAGACAGTGGTCAAAACCAACAACCCTACCAGGTATTAGCTAAAAGAGCTGACAAAAGCCACTTTGCCGCACATATTGAACTCAAGCACGCTCATTATAACGATCAAGATTGCATTGAAATTACCATGGATCAGCAAAAGAAACGTAAAGACGAAGAAACGTTTGCCAAGCTCGATGCCATTACAGGTTTATATAATGCGAGATTTTTTGATAATTTCCTAGAGAACCAAATTCGCCAAGCTCATCAAGGAGGCAACGATAGCCACCTTATCTATATTGAAATATTAAATTTCTCTAGCACTAAAAGTGAACTAGGTAATCAAGCAGGCCGATCTTTCGCCAGAGACATCGCAGACATTATTAATAGTGAATTTTATAAGACTCACACTAAAGCTAGGTTAGAAGATGGTGTTTTTTGTATTTTGTATTTAGAGCCATCAAGCGATGCCAGCATTGAAAAAGCGCGACGTTTAGCGAAGCGATTACAATCGCACATCACCCAATACGAACAACATCAAATCCCTCTTGATGCAGCTATTGGTCTGGTCCCTTTAACTGATACAGCACCTAATGTCGAGCAAATTTACAATCGTGCAAAAATAGCAGCCACTCAAGCCAGTACCATAGCCGATAATGAGCTAAAAATAACGTTATTCACGCTTGATAACAAGGCGATTGACAATGAATTACGCTCTGTAAAACAAGCGAAAGAAGCCATTGAAAACGACAAGTTACTACTATTATATCAACCGCTGATCCCATTAGTCTTTAATAGTGAGCAGCAGCACTATGAAGTACTGCTTAGAATGATTGATGACAATAATCAGGTGATCTCACCGCAACAATTTTTAACCAGTGTAGGGCATGCTAACCTAGATCAAGAAATGGACAAATGGGTTATTGAGCGTAGTATTGATCGCTTTCAATTAGAGCGCACTAATAACAAAGCGCTAAAGCTCTTTATAAGCGTTACAGATACTGTTTGGGAAAAACAAGGGCTACTAGTATGGCTAGCGCAAAGTTTGCGTAACAGCAGAATAGAAGCCGACAATATTGTTTTTCAAATTAGTGAAACTCAAGCTGCGACTAAATTAAATGAAGCGAAGTTCTTTGTTGACGGTTTACGCCAACTAAATTGTTTAATCTGCTTAAAACACTACGGCAGCACTAACCGCTCACAAGAAATTGTCAAAATCCTTAATCCTGATTATGTCAAATTAGATGGCAGTTATATTACTGAGCTCGCTGAAAACAACGCGTTAAATGATGAATTTAAAAGCCTATTAAGTACTTTAAAGAATCTGGGAAAAATCACTATCGCCCCACAAGTTGAAACCCCTAGAGTCATGAGCCTGCTGTGGAAGTCTAAAGTGTGTATGATACAAGGTTATTATTTACAAGCTCCACAACCTGAAATCGAATACGAGTTTTAATCTGATTGTGTCGTTTTCAAGACAAGCGCTATTGCTAGTCATCTGCATAGCGCTGTGCTTTTTATGTCTTGCTAGTAAAAACATAGATAGGGCTTGGTGATAAGAATATATTTGTCACGATGACCTCACCTAATTTATTTTTAACAACGACGTCACTGTGCTCGTTGTTAGCTAATTGCTCACAACTAAAACTGCGCTTTTGCTGTTCATTCAACCAGATTATATCAACGTAACCCCGCTCGTTTACAAAGCGGACATCAAAGCGATTCCCCTCTTTTTTATAACTGACGAACTGGCTGTTTTGCAATACTATTAGCAGCTGTTTAAATACATAAAAAGCAGATCTTTTTCGCAATCCTTGCCTGCTATCGACCAAGCCGTAACCTGGTGCTATTAACTGATGCCAGTATATTTTCTCTATTTTTTCACTGGAGATCGCAAGTATAAAATAACGTAGTAGATAATTTGCATAGGTTTCTTCATCAACACACTCAGCCTCACTCGTAGGCGCCCAAGGTGCCGTATTAGAAATAGGCCAGTTCGCTTCAGTTATTAAAATTTTCGCCTCACTTTTACGGCTCAAGATGGCAATCGCATACAAGAAATCAATTTTTCTACGTGTATCGAATATTTTCAACTGGGTATTTTCAGGAGCACCGCGTCTATCGACATATAACAAAGCGGATAACTTATCGAACTTTAACTTAACACCGTTAAACAGCGCGCCTATAGTAAAATGATATTCATAGTCGATAACAGAGGGGCCGACTAGTGTCACTGCCTTGAACTCATTATCGCGAATACGCTGCACTTTTTGATAAAAAGCTAAGTATTCTGCAATACTAAAGAAGCCCCATTTCAAACGATTTATTGCATTACCTATCTGAAATTCATCCGCTGTACCTGCAAAAGCCGAAAATATTGCACTTAAGCTTTGCTCCAGTAATACATCATCTTCAATATGCGCCCTGTCCTGCATCAGCGTGATTAAGATATGACAGTTTTCAAAAGATTTAGCAAATGCGACATAAGCCGATAAATTATCAATATCAGAGAGCGGCAAACGGATTTGAATATTGCGACAACCAAGCTCCTTAACCATCGCTACTTGTTCAATGCCTTTATCTAAATTGACGCACAGCGCGCAGCAGTGTGCACTATTATTTGCACTTGGCTGCCTCTTAGCTTTTATCAATAAGCCCATCAGAAAGGTCAGTGGAAAAATCAGCAAATTCGTTAATACTAATTTAACATTAGCAGCCCTATGCTGACTTCTCATCTGCTTTTTATAGGCCTTATCTGCTATTTGATAAGGCTGATCTGAATATTTATCCCAAACAAATTTTTCTTTCATAAGCCATCTTAAACAAAGTGATAGCGCTATCAGTCTGACACTGGTAGCCCTTTTAATTTCTTTTTGAAATTTTTGATGCGTTTATTCTTTTGATTATAGTATCGAGATAGCTGTTGGCACTCGCTAACATCATCACCTGATACCTTAGCATAATGTTCAGCTATCACCGCTAAATCGGTATCACTAGCCCAGAGCATCGAGAAATTTTTCATCCGCTCTTTTAGAGATAATTCTTTAAACAGCATTCGATTGATATCGATTATTTTAAACTGATACTCACCTGCTACTTTTTTGATCAATATATTACCGGGTGAATAATCTTTATGCAGCACGCCGAGCTGATGAAGCTGAAAACTGAACTGTGCAAAGCTTTTAAACAACTGATCACGATCAGCCAAATCTTGCTCTAACAGTACTTTTCTAATGGTGAAGTCATAATCAAACCATTCACTGACAAAAAAACTGTGCGTTAACAAACTAGTGCGATAGAACTCAACATAACCAATTGCTTGTGGTACAACACTGGCAATTTTTAACGAATATTCATAAGAGCGCTTTGCTTTTGATTTACGCAGGAAAGAATACATCAAGCTATTGAACAAGTTAGGCTTCTTAAATGATTTTACGACATAGCTGACATTATTGAATTCAACTTTTTTGATTTTATTACGAGCATCTTGTAACACGCACTGACTTTGCTCGAAGTTAGCTTCTATATCAACGATCAATGCTGTGCAATCGCTCATTTGTGGATTGATTTTATACTTCATTAAATTTAGCTAACCCTCAAAGTATCCATTAAAAAATTACGCTTTCACACTCACTTAAATATCAACTGATATGTTATACCCGATTCTAACAGCTTGCGATCACAAGCTGCTATTCCAATCATTTAATTGCTCAATACTTGCACCAACACCGCCACAGACAACCACTAATATATTTTTCTTATCAGCAAAAATATCTAACACTTGTTTATCTGCATCATAAACAGCTGCCAAACTAGCACCGCAGGCAGGCTCTACTAATAATCTATTATCACTTAGAAACTGCAAGCACGCACTAACTGCTTGTTTATCAGTCACTACATGAGAATGAATAGGATGTGTTTTAGCAAGGGTGAAAGCATGTTCAGAGACCTTAGTCGCGCCAAGGGAGGTCGCTATACTACTAATGTTTGCTAAGGCGACATGCTGATCACTATTAACCGCTTGAGCAAAAGAGTCAGCGCCTTTTGTTTCTACCGCTAATACCGGCACATGCTTTAAGTTATTTCTGAGAAGGCCTTCAACAACGCCAGCAAGCAGACCACCGCCACCAACACTAAGCACCACTAAATCGGGTGTAACACCATCTTCAACCACTTCATCAATTAAACTGGCGTGTCCTTGCCACAACAGTGGGTCATCAAATGGATGAATATATATTACTTCCTCACTGACCTTCTCAAGCGCGTACTCATGAGCCTCTAACCAGGATTGGCCATGGACGATAACTGTAGCCCCTTCCAAGGTAATGAGCTCTATTGCACTTTGCTTAGTCGTTGTCGGTACCACAACCGTCACAGGTACATTCAAGCGACGCCCTGCATAGGCAACCGCTAAACCCGCATTACCACCAGAGGATGAAATAAATGCTTTTGCGCCTTGCCCGACATATGTTTCACAAGCATAACCGACGCCTCGTGTTTTAAATGATCCGCTAGGTTGTAGCGCCTCTATTTTTAACCATACATTGGCACTCAAAGACCGGCTTAAGCGAAGGGATTGAATAACAGGGGTGTGAATATGTAATGACATTGTAAGCTACCAATTATTATAAATATGAATAGATATAACAGATTTTATAATATTGGTTAAGTAAAACTAAAGCTTAGAAAATAATAATATAATTCAATATACTAGAGTAAAGTGATGCAAAACAAATAGCACTGGCATAGTGTTAATATTAAGGTGCTAGTTTAACACCATATTCACTGGTAAATTTACTATTAACCACGGTTGCCTCACCGCTATTTGTATCGTATTTATTTGCTTGGTGAATAGGTGGAAAATAGAAATGTAAAGTACATGCATCCTGTGCTGAGCTATTTTTTAAACTATGCAAGCCCTCACTATCGGTAATAGATATCGCTTGATTAAGCGCCAGTGTATTTAGCGAAGTCGGCAGTATTTCATCCACTGCATTATTAGTGATCGCCTGCTTGATATAACGCTGCTCTTCTAATACACCGCCAACACATTTCATGACACATAGAGAATCACTGTGATCATGAGCAACTGATTGTTGCCCCGAGCGCCAGCACATTAAAATTACTTCAAAATTTTGATTACTATAAATCAGGTTACGACCATAACTGCGCTCACCAAAGTGATGATATTTATCAAGCTCTGACAAATCAATAATGGCCTCTTTAATCAGCGCCACTCTTTGCTCATCACAGACCAGCGTATTTAAATCATCAATCAAAGTGTTTAGTTTAGCTGTGTCGTAGCTTACTGCTTGCATGCTCTTTTCCATTTAACTATTGGTTATATTCTATAAGCGCTCACTAGAAATACGCAGCGAATAAGCGTTTAGTTTCAGTTATTCAAAAAAAAAGAGACACACCAAGGTATGTCTCTTTTATTATTAGGCTTTATTGTGGCTCAATTGCTGTTTAAGGAAAAACAAATTCTCCATCTTTAGTATCAACCACTATATTTGTACCCGCCAAATAGTCGCCACCAAGTATATGCTGCGCTAATGGGTTTTCTATCCACTGCTGGATTGCTCTCTTCATTGGCCTCGCTCCATAAACTGGCTCATAACCACGCTCTACCAACAAATGCATAGCGCTGTCGGTTAACTCTAAAGTGAGTTCTTTATCTGCCAATCGTTGTTGCAAATTAGCCAATTGTATTTTTGCAATCTTAGCGACCTCTGTTTTATCTAAGCGCTGAAACACCACCACTTCATCGATACGGTTAACAACCTCCGGTCTAAAGTGAGTAAGCACTTCATCCATAACATCCGCTTTCATTTGGCTATAACTACTATTTTGCTCACTGTGTTTTTGGATTAAATGAGAGCCTAGATTTGACGTCATCACCACAATCGTGTTTTTGAAATCGACCGTTCTACCTTGACCATCTGTCAAACGCCCATCTTCCAATACTTGTAATAGAATATTGAAAACATCCGGATGCGCTTTTTCAACCTCATCGAGTAACAGCACAGAATAAGGTTTACGCCTGACCGCCTCTGTTAAATAACCACCTTCTTCATAACCGACATAGCCAGGAGGTGCGCCAATTAGCCTGGCAACAGAGTGTTTTTCCATGAACTCTGACATATCGATACGCACCATCGCATCTTTGGTATCAAACAAATAATGCGCCAGTGTTTTACACAATTCCGTTTTACCTACACCGGTAGGTCCTAAAAACAAGAAACTACCATTAGGTCTATTCGGATCGGCAAGACCTGCTTTAGCGCGTCTGACTGCATTTGAAACGGCTATGACCGCTTCACTTTGTCCTATCACTGTTTTTTGTAGCTCTTGCTCCATCGCTAACAGCCGATCGCGCTCACCTTGCAACATTTTATTAATCGGTATGCCAGTCCAGCGCGAAACCACTTCAGCCACTTCTTCTTCGCCTACTTTATTACGCAATAACTGATTGTTTTGCTCTGCATTTTTTTCAGCATTAGCTGCGTGCACTAACTGTTTTTCTAGATCTGGTATCAGCCCGTATTGAATTTTAGACATCGCATTTAAGTCACCTATTCGACTCGCTTTTTCCATCTCAATACGCGCTTGATCCAGCTGTTCCTTAATTTGTTGCGAGCGCTGAAAAACGGCTTTCTCAGCCACCCAAACTTCTTCTAAATCAGCAAAGCGTTTTTCCAATTTTTCAATACTGGCCACCAGCTCAGTTAAACGCTGCTTTGCTGCATCATCCTTTTCTTTTTTAAGCGCCTCTCGCTCCATTTTCAGCTGAATAATTTTACGCTCTAGTTTATCTAGCTCCTCAGGTTTAGAATCCATCTCTAAGCGAATACCTGAGGCCGCTTCATCGATCAAATCAATGGCCTTATCCGGCAGTTGTCTGTCCGTTATATAACGCTGTGATAATTTAACTGCGGCAATAATCGCAGAATCGCTAATATCGACGCCGTGATGCACCTCATAACGACCTTTTAGGCCACGTAATATAGCAATAGTACTTTGCTCATCCGGTTGATCGACAAGCACTTTTTGAAAACGTCTCTCTAGCGCCGCATCTTTTTCGACATACTTCCTATACTCATCAAGCGTGGTGGCACCAACACAATGTAAATCCCCTCGCGCTAGCGCCGGTTTAAGCATATTGCCGGCATCCATTGAGCCATCGCCGCCACCTGCTCCGACCATCGTATGTAGCTCATCAATAAATAGTATTATTTGACCCTCTGCTTTTGCCAGCTCTTTTAATACCGATTTTAAACGCTCTTCAAACTCACCACGAAATTTAGCACCGGCAATTAACGCCCCCATATCTAGCGACAGGACTCTTTTATTTTTTAAGCCCTCAGGCACTTCACCATTAACAATTCTTTGTGCGAGGCCTTCAACTATCGCGGTTTTACCCACTCCAGGCTCGCCAATTAATACTGGGTTATTTTTAGTTCTGCGTTGCAGTACTTGTATCGCGCGGCGAATTTCATCATCGCGGCCAATAACAGGGTCTAATTTGCCCCGCTCCGCCTGTGTTGTTAGATCAATACAGTATTTATCCAATGCCTCTCTGTTTTCTTCTGCATTTGAATCTTGCACGCGCTCACCCGCTCTTAATTTATCAATTTCTTGAGATAATTTTTCAGTTGTTAGTCTATTTTTTTTCAATAACTTAGCAATATCAGATTTATCATCTAACATCGCCAACAACACCATTTCTGTGGCGATAAACTGATCGTTTCGCTTGTTTGCCAATGTTTCGGCGATCGCTAAAAGACGAGCGCTATTAGGAGACATTCTAATCTCATTGGCACTGTTGGTTAAACGCGGTAAATCCTCAACACCTTGCTGAACCTGTGATAACAGCACAGTAATATCTGTTAATCGCGCCAAAATAGCATGGACACTGCTGGTTTGATCTTGCAATAACACATGTAAGATGTGGATAGGTTCTATTTGATTATGATTTTGTAATAAGGCCAGTGATTGAGCATCACTAATAGCTTGCTGTAATTTTGCTGTGAATTTTTCAGGACGCATTGTTTACTCCCACCCAATATTATTGGGTAACCATTCAAAAGTTGACCGCTTTTGGATACCTTTTATATTGGGTGAGAGTTGAAAAAAACAAGATGGTTAATTAAAAAATGATATTGTGCCAATATTTTTAATTTTATGAGAACAACTAGTTAGCTACGATATATAACAGTGGCCATTCGCCCTGTCACTGCTTGTTTTCGATATGAATAAAACTGGCTTTGCTCTGTAAAAGTACAGTGATTGCCACCGTAAATTCGTGCTAATGGCACACCCGCAGCCACTAAACGCAACCTGGCGAGCTGATAAATATCGGCTAACCACTTACCTGCATTAATGCTGGGCACAAAAGCGGTGATGGTATTCGCTTGGCTATCAACAAACTGCTCGCGCACTTCACTACCTACTTCAAATACTTGTGCACCTATGGCAGGGCCCAGCCAAATATCAGTGTGTGTTGGCTCAAATAATGTCAGCGTGTTTTCCAATACACCGTTTACTAGGCCTCGCCAACCAGCGTGGGCAACAGCGATGCGTTTGCCTTGTCGAAAAGCGACGGGCAGGCAATCAGCAGTCATCACAATACAGCCAAGGTTAGCTTGATCACTCCAGCAGGCATCTGCTGTTACGAGCTTTTGATCACGCTGTGCTTGAATACAAATAGTACTGTGAACTTGATCGAGCCACTGCGCATCAGCTAATTGACAATAACTTAGCAGCAGTTGACGGTTAGTCGCCACTGCATCCGCATCATCACCAACGTGCAAGCCCAAATTAAGGCCCTGATAAGGACCGATACTTGCGCCGTCACCACGGGTGGTGGTGAATGCGTTGATATTATGCTCGCTATCAGGCCAACTCGCTGAAATTACTGCCATTAATATTCTTCGAAACCTTCTGCATCTTCTTGTAATGCTTTTAATAAAGCAACAAAATCATCTGGCAAAGGTATTTCCCAGCTCATTTGCTCGCCAGTGCCTGGGTGCCAAAGTTCTAGCTTTTTAGCATGTAGGGCTTGGCGTTTAAACGCTCTTAATACATCAACGGTATCTTGATCGATCCCCTTAGGCAATCGAGCACGACCGCCATAAGTTTGATCGCCCACCAATGGATAATTAATATGCGACATATGCACCCGGATTTGGTGAGTACGACCAGTTTCTAGCTTTAATCTAATATGGCTGTGTGCTCGAAATTTTTCTAACAATCGATAGTGTGTAACCGCCTCTTTGCCCATTGATACAACAGCCATTTTCAAACGGTTAGTGCCGTGGCGCCCCATTGGCTCATCAACACAGCCACCACCTGTCATTACACCGTAAGTAATAGCTTCATATTCACGGCCCATTGATCTGTCTTGTAGCTGGCCGACTAAATCTGTTTGCGCTTGTAGCGTTTTGGCTATAACCATCAACCCTGTGGTATCCATATCTAAGCGGTGAACGATTCCCGCTCTAGGAACTTGCGCAATCGCTGGGTAATAATGCAACAAGCCATTTAACAAAGTACCAGTGCGATTACCCACGGCTGGATGCACGACTAAACCCGCAGGTTTATTGACAACCATAATATCATCATCTTCATAGACGATATCAAGAGGGATATCTTCAGCTTCGTGCACTTCCATATCTTCAACCATGGCGTTGACGACTATTTTTTCGCCGCCATAAAGCTTCTCTCTAGGCTTTAGCTCCTTGCCATCAACTAAAATAGCACCTTCTTTTATCCACAGCGTTAAGCGAGACCTTGAAAATTCTGCAAACAACAGAGCCACCACTTGATCAAAACGCTTACCGGTATATTCACTAGGTACTCGAGCTTCTAATTCTATTTTTTCTGACATTCACTTCTCAATTCTGCTTGTAAGCTGCCTATTACATTAATATTTAATAAACACACAGCTAATAACTTAAATATATAACCCATTATACCTTAATCTTTAACAATACGAGACCCTTGCTTGCACTGAGACTCGCTATATTGCCACTGACAATTTTACAATCAGCGTAATATAGCGCTATCACACTTTAGATTGAGGCCAAATCAGCCATATTTTTTAAAAAATAAATAACTCCAACGCCAACAGATGCCGATCAAGGCTTGTTTCCAGAATATAACTCGTTACAATAACATCACATATTATAAGCGTGTGAAACATCAGTTGTATCTATTATAGGTGCCACTTGAGAACGGTTTCAAAGTATAGCTAGCATTAATCTAATTCATGCTGCTAGTGCGCATATACATTACATGTTTCTTTTTAGGGTCTTATTGAATGAGTTTTTCTAAATTACTATGCATTGTCAGTTTTTGTTTATTAACATCAGCTTGTTCTTTATTTGGGCCTGAGCCTGAAAAGCCAGACATTCCGGAAAAGACACTTTATCAGTTGGCGCTCGATGCTTTAAAAGATGACCAATATGAGTTGGCTATTACCAACCTGGAATTACTTGAGGCGAGATACCCTTTTGGCCAATATTCGCAGCAAGCTCAACTTGAGCTAATTTATGCTTATCATAAAAACAGCGAGCCAGACGCTGCTATTGTTTCTGCTGACCGCTTTATTCGTTTAAACCCCACTCATGAGAACGTTGACTATGCTCATTATTTAAAGGGCCTTACCGCTTTTGAGCAAACCTCAGGTTGGTTAGAAAAGTATTTACCTATTGATCAAAACCAAAGAGACCCAGGCGCTGCACTAGAATCTTTTGATGCATTTGCACAATTAGTAGGACGCTATCCGAATAGCCAATATGCTGATGATGCTAATAAGCGCATGTTATTTTTAAAGAACCGTTTAGCCACTCAAGAAGTACAGATTGCTGAGCATTACATGCAGCGCAGTGCTTATGTTGCTGCTGCTAACAGAGGACGTTATGTGATTGAAAATTTCCAAGAGTCACTAGCAGCCCCTAGAGCTCTGGAAATCATGTACCAAGCTTATACTCAATTAAAGCTAGATGATTTGGCAAATGATGCCAAAACAGTACTTGAAACAAACTTCCCTAACTACACAATTACTGCGTATCAAGACTCTGCAGATAGCTTGTTGAGTACCGCAACATTTGGCTTATTTGGCAGCACCACTGCTAAGCCGCCATTGTGGACTCCCGCACCGGTGCAACAGCCAAACTCTGAAGTAGAGCAGCAAGTTATAGAAAAACAAGAGAAAAAAAGCAGCTGGTTTAACAAAGCTACTTTTGGCCTTTTTGATTGATATCATTTTTCCTGACCGACATGTATAGAGAGTAGTAATGATGAACGCTCAACAAATTATAGATTTAATGCAGGTATTACCTGAAATTGATACAGCGTTTGAAGTTGAGCGCAGAGTAAGCTTTATCAAATCGCAACTAAAGCGTTCAGGGCTGCATAACTTAGTGTTAGGTATTAGTGGCGGCGTTGATTCAACAACGTGTGGAAAGTTAGCACAACTAGCTGTGGATGAGCTTAATGCAGAAAACGGACAGCAGTATCAGTTTATCGCTGTTCGCCTGCCTTATGCGAACCAACAAGATGAGGACGAAGCGCAAATGGCTTTGGGTTTCATCAACGCGTCAAAGAATGTCAGCGTTAACATTGAAGACGGTGCTCAAGGTGTTCATCAACAAGTATTACTCGGCTTAGAATCAGCAGATATATCAACAGCTGATTCAGCTCAAGTCGACTTTTCTAAAGGTAATGTTAAAGCTCGTACTCGTATGATCGCGCAATACCACATTGCCGGTATTGTTGGCGCACTTGTGTTAGGTACGGATCACTCCGCTGAAAACGTCACTGGCTTTTATACAAAATGGGGTGATGGTGCCTGTGATATCGCTCCGCTTTTTGGACTAAGCAAACGCCAGGTACGTAAACTTGCCAATTTCTTAGGTGCACCTAATTTATTAGTCAATAAAACACCAACTGCGGATTTAGAAGAGCTCGCACCGCAAAAGGCTGACGAACTTGCTTTGGGGATCACTTATGATCAACTTGATGATTTTCTTGAAGGTAAGAAAGTATCGCAGAGCATTGAAGCAAAAATTATTGCCATTTATAACAAAACGGAACATAAACGCCAGCCTATTCCAACCATATATGCAAACTGAGCTATCAGATTAGACTTTCAAAAGCGATAATTTAATATGATAGTTTAGTATAATAAGATATGCACAATGCCAATCAACACAGCACTGTGTATATCTTGGCGATGATACAATCCATTCTCATATTTTGCCGTTAACTTGCGGTATTTAGCCTAAAATTTTAACCATCACAACCTAGAGCACACTCACTCTAGCGCGACCAATCCAATTAATAGTTACCTTCGATTTAACACTGGCGCAAACAATATTAAAACTACCCGCTTTGACCCCTCCCGCTAAAACGCCAAATTTAAAATAGCTAAGGTAATCTCCTCTATTCCAGCTCATACTACATTTATTAGCATTAAAGCGATTAGTATCTACCACCTGCTCAATCACTTGATATAGCTTATCGTTATTTAAATCAACAAATGTTATCCAGCCACTACTCCAATTATTCACACCCGTTGCTTTATTCCCTGCACAGTTAAAATTTAGCTCATCTAAGCGACAACTAATGACTCTATTGGAATTCCTTACGGCCTCTAATTTTGCAAGTTTTAGCATATTTAGAAATGCACTTTGACGCTGTTCTAAATGGCTACTATTAATGATTTGACTAAACCTTGGCAGCCCATACAAAATAAGTATCGCAACAATAGCCGTCACCGATAATAGCTCTATAAAACTAACGCCTCTTTGGGCCAGTGCTAGGTATCGCACAACACTCCTCCCTAATGAACGATCTGCCAAGTTAATCTAGTGACACTGACGCCACTTTTAACCAAGCTTTGTAAAGTGACAGCGGTCTTGGCATCACTGCCCCAGCCTTTAACTGTTATTCTAAAATAGCCACTACTGGTAGCGGCGTCTACTATCAGCAGTTTTTCGATGATATAAGCACTGGTTATTAATCCATTTTTATTACGCTCTAACACGCTATATCTATCATCACGCCAAAGCTTTTGCTGTTCTATATAATGCCAAGCAGGCACTTGTGTACCTTTAAAGGCTATAAACTGTGGGTAGGCGCCTGAAATGGCTGGTTTGTTATTAGACACTGCATACTTACTAATGCCTGCAAGTCCATTTTGGCTGACAGTCAATGCTAATTTTGCTCGCTGAAAAGCTTGCGAATACTGGACAAAACCGGCGGCTAATCGCGTGCTATATAATGTATTACTCATACCTAATAATGAAATATTAGCCAATACAGCGACAATAACGATCACAATAATAATGAACATCCCTTGCTCTTTGTCAGTTAGTCTCTCTATTTTTAGCGATATAGCCATTAATGCTTAACCTTTTATTGGGCGACATTTAGATGAATGGAATAAGCTTTATATAACTTCAAGTCTGGCGCTAGCACTGTTTTATTTTCAAAATTAACATAGTGCATCTTTTGCTGTAATACCGCCTTCGCTGAAGATAATAGCAGCTGAACTTTAATGCTTATGACTTGATTAAAATTGACCACGTTTGCAGCTGAGAAATAATTTAATTTGAAACTGTTAGGCTCAACCACCCCATAAGTTATTTTCATTTGCACAACATTGGCAATTAACTCTTGATAATTAGCAGTGCCTACTTTTCTAAATAAACCGGTATTGCCACCAACCCCTTTCGCAAGTTTGTAGCTAACCAACGATAGTGGGTAAACAAGACTGCCTTTTAAATACGTAGCACTGAGATTAGCATCACTGTTTTTCGTTGAATCGTGACTAAAACGCTGTTTCCAAACACTGGTCACCGTAAACAAATCTGCCTGTAGGCAATCGGTTATTAACAACTCTTTATTTAACAATGTTGAATACCCTGGTAACAAATCAATACTACTGTGACTCGTTGGCATATCTGCCGACACATCTAACACTGTGCCAATTGAAGAAATGAAACTGATTACATCTGAATTCTGATATGAGCCCGATGTACCATAAATAGCAGTTGAATAAGTTAATTGCTTAGCGACTACCCCTTTAGATACTATATTTATGTTATGAAATGGGCCTTCAAAACAACCTTTAAAGCCTGCGGTTTGCAAATCATTAGATAAAAAATGCAGCCCTAACAATGAGTTCTCTTGCATCGTTTCCAGTGCCGATTTCACCTTGTAAGATCGAGATACACTAAAGAACACACTAATGATGGCAGTACTCAACAGCAATCCCAGCATCATTGATATCATTAATTCAACGAGTGAATAGCCTGTTTGGGCGTGCAAAGAAAACGACCTACTCATAGCGAAACACTGGTGTAATAGTACTGATATTGACTTTTGCTCCCCTGCTTAGGCCACCAAACTTTTATTACAATTGGGTTTTTATATAACTTATCGCAACCATCACCCGCATCGTATTGACCGTCACTTGGCGTAAGATCGTGACAAATCACCATCCGATAGTCGACAAACATACTGTCTAAGCTATTTTTCACCTGCCTCAAATCACGTATAGCTTGTAGTTGATATAGGCAGCGCTTGCTTGTAGAACAAACAAAAGTGGATATGTAATTAGGTGTCAACGTCGCTAAATAACGACTCTTGATAATGGTTAGCTCTTGGGGATTATTGCGCATGGTACTGGCAACACTGTCAGTGAATGCAATCATTTCAGATAAGGCTAAGGCATTGCGTGTCAACTTTGTCGCGGTCAAATTCGTACTGAGCATTGCACTTATAGAAATAGCTATCAGTAATAAAACGACAATCACTTCAATTAGCGAATGGCCTAAACATTTAGTTTTCATTATTAGCTCACCCATTAGTGTTGAACAATCACTAATCAATAAGCAAGAAAAGATACGGCGCAAGAGTATGCGTACTAAAATACTCTAGTTCTAGAAAAACACTTGGCGAACAACAATTGAAGAAACTGTGAGTGATCATTCAATCTATTTATAATACTCACTTTAGAGTAAATAAAAGCAGCAATCAACACTCTATTAAAGTGAAAGCTATGCAGATCAATCACACTAGATACGCTACCTTCATTAATTAAAAATACTTTTGCGCAGTGCTAGCATATTTTTTTCGCTGTGATTACAAGTTAACATTTTAACACCAACATCGCGCCAAGCCTTTTGATCATGGGCACTCACCTGGCCAGCTGTTGAGCTTTTTTTATTTACAGCAGCATTTAATTCATGACAATTAATAACAGCAATTATAGATAAACTGAGGGGGTCGCAGACGATAAAATCAAACACTTGATAATCTATTTTACGATATTTTCTTAAGCCATAATCCGCTGCCAATACCGCCTGTGCATTAACAACATCAATTGCCGATAATTTACCAAACACGATACCCCTGCCCTTACATGCATGGCACAACACCGCATAAAATGCTTTTTCATTAACACTAAATAACCCAGCACTGGGACAGCTTTTGCGCTTCACTAAAATCATTTTTTTATAGGCACCACGAGCACGTATACGGCTGAATCCACCCAGGCGGTTGAACTTAATTATTAATAGCAGTAGAACCAGTACAAACAAGATACTTAGTAGTATAAAAAGATCCATTAATTGTCCTAAAGAATTCTAAAAGAGGTGGTTAAATGACAAAAGCTAACAACATAATCAACGCCTTATATTAGCGACTAAGCTTTAATAATTACAGCTAAAATCTATTTTATTAGAGCAAACATCCTAATAACCAGCTTTAAATCGCTCTTTATTAAAGTATGACACTAAAGCCTTGCTATCTACTTGTTTACAGGTAAAACTGACATAAACCTCCCTCTCTTTTTCACTTATTATATAGAAGATTTACGATGAGCCACTCTCATTTTACAGACCTTCAACTTGACCAAATTTGCGATCAACTTGCCGATAAAGGCTATTGTATTACTGACAGCCAATTAACCAAATCACTGCTGATGCAGCTTAAAAACACGGCGATGTCTTTCTCTACAAATCATTGGTCAGCTGCCGGTATTGGTCGCGCTGATAGTTTTCAAGTGAATAAAGCTATTCGCTCAGACAGCATCCACTGGCTTAGTAATGACAGTGCAGGGGAAATAGCGTTTATTGAGCTGATGGAGCATTTGCGCTGCGCTTTAAATCAGCGGCTGTTTTTAGGCTTATTTGATTACGAAAGCCACTTTGCCCGCTACCAAGCTGGGCAATTCTATGCAAAACACATTGATGCATTAAAAGGTAAAAGTAATCGAGTCTTATCAACCGTATTATATTTAAACGAAGACTGGCAACCAGCAGATGCAGGTCAGTTGTGCCTATACCATCAATCAGGCGCTAAAATAGCAACTGTCCAGCCCGCTTTAGGTACCCTAGTGATATTTTTAAGTGAAAGTTTCCCACATGAAGTTCTTGCAGCAAATAGGGAAAGATACAGTATTGCTGGCTGGTTTAGAGTCAATAACAGCCACAGCAATAGTATTGATCCATCGCGCTAATGAGCGCTTAGCTTAGAGCGTCATTGGTTCGCCGAATCAAGAGCTGAACTGTCGCTGATAAATACTAATAAGTGTTCGCTGAACAACTCACGTTAATAATTTATTGATGATTTATGAGTATTTGCCGATAGAACTAACAACAGTATATTTTCTAAATATCGAAAATATTGATTTCGCTTGGGGCCAGCTATGAGAATCATATCATCGGATGTTGCATTTAATATGCGACATCAAAAAGACAGCACAGAATCAGTGATTAATGCAAATAACAGCACTGGTAACTCTGCCAATAGTTTAGCTCAAAATGGCTCTGTTATGACAGACACACACTTCACGTTTAGTGCCAACATGTACTCTAACCAATCGAGCCATTTCAATAGCCAATCGATCATTACTCAAGGCTCCGATAGAGCGATATTCGAAAAAAATCAAACAACTCAAGCCATTGTACGCACCAGCATCGGCTTTAACGCGCAGATTAATAATATACGCTCCACAGGCTCTAGTTTATCGTTATCACAACCCAATAAAAGTAATTCCTATTTAGATGTGCAAAACAGCGACACTACTCGCACCACTAAAAACCTAAATTTACAAGTGAGCTCAAGCCCGCAACAAGCGAGAGTAGAAATAACACAGCAGCACTTTTACCAAGAGCAAGAACAACTGCACATAGGAACTCAAGGCAGTGTCATGACAGCTGATGGTCAAAAGATCGATTTCATGTTGCAACTTGATATGCACCGTGAATTCTCCCTAGAACAATCACTGGCAATCACAACACAACAGCGTGAAGTAGTAGACCCGCTGATTATTAATCTAGGGGGAGGTAGCGCAAGTTTAACCAGTCATAGTTTCAGTTTTGATTTAAACGCCGATGGTGAAAACGAAGAGATATCATTTGCAGGACAAGGTAGCGGTTTTCTGGCGTTTGACAAAAACAGTGATGGCAAAATCAATGACGGATCAGAATTATTTGGAGCCACTGGCCTTAACGGCTTTGCCGATTTAGCTAAATATGATGATGATGGTAATAAGTGGATCGATGAAAATGACGCTATTTTTGCTGATTTAAAAGTGTGGACTCGCGATGAAAACAACCAAGACCAATTGATTAGTTTGAAAGATGCTGGTGTTGGCGCCATTTATTTAGGTGCAAGCACCGGCTCTTTTGACTTAAGCGATAGCGAAAATAACTTATTAGGGCAAGTCAAACGCTCCGGTATATTTTTAACGCAACAAGGACAAGTTGCGAGTATCCAAGAAATTGATTTAGCACTGCACAGTACTAATCTAGAACAGGCAACCAGTAATACTAACGTACAAAACAGTATTGATAATATTAATCAGAAACTAGCTAACATACAGCAACAGTTTCAGCAAAACCAAAACGACTGGCAGTTTATTAGTTTGCCATCAAGCAATGATAAAAACATTAACAGTGAAGAACACAGACCGACTTTAATCGAATTATTATTCCCAAAACTAGATAGTGACTACTACCAGGCACAGCAGACAAAAAAAGTAGAGCGCCAGCTTGAAAGAACCAGTAATGAAACACTCACTAGTGCCAATAATCATGAGCCTGACACTACACAACCTTTTTTCAAGATCGATCAAACAACGATTGATATGATGCAGCGCCTAGAAGAAAAGACCCTCAATAAACTCAGTGAGAACCAGCAGAGTCACTCTAACCTTAGGGCTATAATAAAACAGCTAGCCGAACACTCTTAACGCTCGGCTAAGCCAGCTGTGATAGCTATCAATCTTCGTATTCATTAACAGAGCGCGGTTTATTTTTTGTTTTGGATCGCCTTGAATACTTCGAGTTATTTTTAGCTTGGATAAACTAATCCACAATGCTATACACTAGCGGTAATAGGTAAAACCGGATGGTATTTCAACCTCTCTAATAAAATATAAGAGTGCATTGCCAGTATATATTGTGAGTATAGTTGCTTATTTATCAGCGCTGAAAAGGAGCGCATATTCTGTGAATTGACCCGCAATATAAAATCATACTCGCCGGATGCGCTATAGCATTCTTGCACTTCATCCAGTGCTTGTATTTTTTCTAACACCTTATCGCGCGCACCTTCAACTGTTTTTGAAAAACTCACCATAACGATAGCCCATACATCAAGGCCCGCTTTTTCAAGGTTAAGCATCGTCACATACTTTTCAATTAAACCTGAGTCTTCCAAGCGTTTTAGGCGGCGATAGCACTGCGAGGGCGATAGGTTAACACTATCAGCAAGCTCTAACTTAGACACTCGACTATCTTGCTGTAATATTTCTAATATGCGAACATCTTGGCGGTCTAAAATTACTTTATGCATAAATTCATTCACTTTTATTCTATTAATGACTCATTCTTTGCATGTTATCATTTTTTTCATCTTCATATTGAACAGTTTTTTCCCTGTATTTGCACTAGAATAATA
The DNA here is from genome assembly GCA_038900335.1 of Gammaproteobacteria bacterium AS21. Taxonomy (GTDB): domain Bacteria; phylum Pseudomonadota; class Gammaproteobacteria; order Pseudomonadales; family Balneatricaceae; genus Rs1. The sequence continues at coordinate 20,141 of JBBMRB010000006.1, forward strand.
ACAAATAACATATTGAGGAAAGCAGATGTTAGATTTAAACTTTGTACGCCAGCAATTCCCAGCCTTTAATGAGCCTTCACTAAAAGATAGCGCCTTCTTTGAGAATGCTGGCGGCTCGTATATGTGTAGCGATGTCATCAATGCACTTAATAGCTACTATCTTAAAACCAAGGTGCAGCCTTATCACCCCTACCCTCAAGCACAATTAGCAGGTAAGCAAATGGATAGCGCTTACAGTGCACTTGCAAGCTGGTTGAATGTAACGGCGCAGGAGATTTACTTCGGCCCATCTACCTCACAAAACACTTATGTATTAGCGAATGCTATGCTGGGCTGGCTAAGTGCAGGTGATGAAATCATTGTCACAAATCAAGATCATGAAGCGAACTCAGGTGTTTGGCGCAAGCTTGCTAAACATGGAATAAATGTTATCCAATGGCAAGTAGATAGCGCTAGCGGATCGCTTGAAATAGCTAAGTTAGAACAGCTATTGACTGCAAAAACCAAATTATTAGTTTTCCCGCATTGCTCAAATATTTTAGGCGAAATAAACCCCGTAGCAAAAATAAGCACGCTGGCAAAACAACACGATGTTCGCACCCTCGTCGATGGTGTTTCTTATGCAGGTCACGGCTTAGCGGATATTGATAGCCTAGGCGTTGATATCTACCTGTTCTCGCTATACAAGGTATTTGGGCCGCACCAGGGCGTGATGGTAATAAGGCAGACAATGGATAATATGCTCGCTAACCAAGGACATTATTTTAATGATGATTTACGAGAGAAACGCTTCTGTGCAGCGGGGCCGGATCATGCACAAATAGCGGCCAGTAATGGCTTATCCGATTATTTTAACCGCCTTGATCAACATCATTTTGCCGATCATGCTGCGACAGATCAACACAGCAGAGCACAACGCGTACGCACATTATTACTAGATGCTGAGCAAGCATTAATGGAGCCTCTACTTAGCTACCTAAATAATCATCCAAAAATTCGCATCGTAGGGCCAAAACAAGCAGCAAATCGCGCCCCTACAATTGCCATTATCGTCGATGGTTACTCGTCTATGTCATTAGCGAAAAAACTGGGTGAGCAAGGGATTATGTGCGGCGCTGGCCATTTTTACTCTGTGCGCCTACTTGAAGCTATGAATATTGATACTAACGATGGTGTGCTACGCTTTTCTTTTGTGCATTACACATCACCTGCAGATATCGAAAAACTAATCGCCACTGTTGATGCATTGATTGCTTAAATTAAGCGGATAAATCTAATAGCTAACTTGGCAGGTTCGTGGCAGAACCTGCTTATACAATGACTAGCTAGCGCCCATTAACTCGCAATAGCGCTTGTGCGAATTATCGCTGTATAAAAAAGACACCGGCAAGTAGCAACACAATACCGACGACTCTATTCGTGCTCATTTCAATGGTAACGCCTGCAAGGCCAAAATGATCAAATACAACCGACATCAATAATTGGCCGAGTATTGCTGCAGCTAGCATATTAGCCACACCAATGCGCGGCATTAAATACAACATACCACTAACAAAAACCACACCTAGAAAACCACCTAAATAAAGGTAGCTGTCAATGCTGGCCAATCTCTTGTAATCAGGAAGGCTTGCTTGAGCAAATAATAAGAACACCACACAAGCTATTGTACCTCCTAAATAGGAAACTAAAGTCGCTTGCATCGGATGCACCATTACTGCCCCTAAACGTGCATTTATCGCACCTTGCATTGGGAGCATAGAACCTGCGAAAACCGCACACGCTATTAATAGCCAATTCACATTAATACCTACTTGTTATTGATATATGCAGGATAGACCCTGTCAATTATTATGAACACGGATTGCTAATCCGCTAAATTTATTAAAAACTCATCGTTCATTTTAACACTTTAACCACCAATGCCACTTCTTTAGGAAGCTGATGACGTCTGAGTTATTAGTATGTTTCTACTCTCTTTATTCAACTTTATTCAACTGTGATAATGGCAATTGAGCGTAGCTAATCGTCTCGTGAATATTCTGTATCAGTGGGCGGTGGTTTGCGATATTTATCTTCACCAAAAATTTCTTTTAATTTACTAAGATCTTGTTCTCGAACAAACAGGTGCCCTCCCCATTGGCAACCACTGACAGTCCCAGCTAACAGGCAAAAGCCAATAGCGCACTGGCCAAACACCAACATAATCGAGTCATTACTATTCATTGACAAATAAGCCAGAATCATAAAAATAACACTGGCACTAAGTGCAGATAGCATACTTGGGTACAACGAAAACATCCCCAAATTCTTACCGCTACACAGACCGATAAAAGACCCTGTCAACATACCAGCCATACCAATGGCATCTAACCCAGAAAACTGATCAAAAAGTTCGTATATTAATACACCGCCCAATAAGCTAATAAAAACCAACATAGCCAATTGAACTCGAAAAAGTCTCATCATATGTAAAAGAACAAACGCAGGGTCATCAAAAAATAATAACCGAAAGGTAACATGAAAATACATTGAAAAATATCTTCAAGTTGTAGTTACTCACTTATAATCGGCAATAGCCGCAAAATCTAGCTTTTATAACAGCCATTGCGCTTTTTTATATTAATTAGCACTTATTTTTACGCTAGGTTTAACGGCTGCTTTTAAGCGAGTTTGCTTTGGTTTATCTTGTTTAACACCCTCATCGCTTAAATGTATTTTATGAATATTTGATTTCACAGGGCTGCCTGTCTTAACAGCAGTATCGTTTTTAATTTGGGCTTTGACACCCCAAAGGCTAGGAGCTTTATAACCAAGAAATGCAGATAGCACTAATACTTTTGCCAGCGATGTTATATCGTTATTGATAGCCCCAAGAAAAAATAGCGCGATGACAAAGCCAATACTAAGGCCTATAAACAAGTTACTTATATTGGCAAATATGCCATCAAATAAACGTTTGAAATACTGGTTTGTCTGCGGTTGTTGACGGCTTTTTAATATACAGGCAACTAGCACACCAATGGCTGCGAAAATAGGGCACAGTATTAGCAAAGCCATATCAACCGTTTGTATTTGCACCCCAAAGAAAGAAAAAGATGAATGCAATAACAGGCTACTATCTAGTGTTTGCGAAAAAAGAAATGCAGCGTTATCTGCTTGTAGTGTCGATGCCACTAACTCTACTTGTGGTAAATTTTCCATTAAGAAGATTGCCTCTGCCATTTATATAAAGAAATTTAACAAAACCGATTTGCTAAAAAAACATCCATTTATAAACATTTCAATCATTGCTGTACCAAAGCGATAACAATATCGTAAGCCAAATGATTTCAATCCTTTAACTCATATTAAAGGAGTTAAACCTTTTAATGCAAGAGATAATTAGCAATAGCTATGCTTGCTAATTATCCAACACGATTCACCTATATCATTATATGAAAATAACAATTTTATATATGAATAATGGCACTAATAACACATTGCAACGAGACTATTTGTAGCGCAACGCAAGTTATAAGATCTTCTTAACAACAAGCTGATGGCTAATAATCAGCTAGAGCAATACATTAAATACTATTAAGCTATTTTTGCCAACGCTTGACTAAGATCGGCAATTATATCTTGCGGGTTTTCAATTCCAACCGAAATCCTAATAAGGTTATCTGTAACACCGATCTGCTGACGCCTATCAGCTGGTACACTTGAATGGGTCATAGATGCTGGGTGCTGCACCAGTGTTTCAGTCCCCCCTAAGCTTACCGCCAACATTGCCATTTGCATTGAATCTAGCACTTTAAATGCTTGTGCCTCCCCCCCTTTAACCGTAAATGAAAAAGTAGATGCACAGCCACTACATTGCTTTTTAAATATCGCATACTGCTCATCATCAGATGTTAATAAGCCTGGGTAATATATTTTTTGTACTAGCGGATGAGATTGCAAATAATCGACAACTTGCTCTGCTCCTTGTGCGCTGGCTGTCATTCTTATTTTTAGTGTTTCTAGCGAGCGCATCACCAGCCAAGCCGTATGCGAGTCCATATTAGTGCCGATAATGTTTCTAAAACCACGAATACGATTAATCAACGCTTTACTGCCAGAACAGCTACCACCTAATAAATCCGAATGACCACCCATATATTTAGTCAAAGAATAAATACACAGATCAGCACCTAATTGTAACGGTTGCTGGAATATAGGGCCATACATTGTATTATCAATAGCCAGTACCGGTGCTTCACCTGAATTATTTACCTGCGCGTTGAGTAAATCTTTACACGCTTGAATATCAATCATTTGATTCGTTGGATTGTCGGGGGTTTCCATCAATACAACGGATATATCACCCATTGTTTTTGCTTTTTCTAGCGCCTGAGCTAAAGCTGCGTGGCCTTCACTACTGTTAAAACCAACCGCCTGCAAGTTGTATTGGCTTAAAACGCCATTGAGCAGAGTATCGGTACCACCGTAAATAGGCTCAGCGTAGATCACCACATCACCAGGCTTTGATAGAGCTAACACTGTCGTCGAGATCGCAGCCATACCACTGCCTGTTACCAAACAATCTTCAGCTTCATCCCACAGCGCAATGCGCCCCTCCAGTATTTCTAAAACGGGATTATTAAAGCGGCTATAAATCAGACCAGGCTCTACACCCTCAGGCACTTCAACTCGACCTGATGCATAGTTAAAAAAGTCTTTACCGTGCTGCGCTGATTCAAACACAAATGTCGATGTTTGAAACTGCGGGCACTTCACTGCACCTTCCGATAGCTTAGGATCATATCCATGATGCAACATCATTGATTCTGGTGAAAGTTTATGTCCGTTAATATGGGTCTTTTTACTACTGCTCATATTTTTATTCTCAAATATAGGTACGAAGGATTAGCAAAATATTAGCAAATGAGCAGCGCAATAGGCTGGTGTTTTCAACACATTAAACTTAAGATATTGGCATAATCTGCCAAAAAGAGAACATCATGGACAATATAGATAAGAAAATAATAAAAGAATTGCAACTTAACGCCAGAATATCAAACGAAGAACTCGCTGAGAGAGTCAACCTTTCAGCCTCCCCTTGCCTTAGAAGAGTCAAAAAACTAGAACAGCAGGGTATTATTTCTGCTTATACCGCGATCGTTGATCAAGTGCATTGCGGGCTCAGTATGAACGTTTTTCTTAGCGTGCGTTTAGAGCGCCCTGATACCGCTATCATGCAAAATTTTGAGCGTGAAATAGCCAAGCTAGATGAAGTGATAGAATGTTTTTTAATGACCGGTAATAGAGACTATTTATTAAAGATTGTCAGTAGTGATTTACAGGCATATGAGACCTTTATCCGCGATAAATTCTCAGCGATAGCAGGCATTATGTCGATCGAGTCGAGTTTTGCTTTCGGCCAGGTAAAACAGCAACATTTTCTACCTATTTAAGGGCGACTTAGGCAGGCTAAAGGCCCTTCTTCTCTAGCTAAGCCCTAGCTCATAAATATGTCATTAACCATACTAAGCAACTGATTAACCGACTAATGAATAATCGTTAACTATAGCTGACCACTAAAAAGCAAACGGCCTCTTTGTCACCTACGTTGTTAATACAATGACTGACATCACCACGATAATGCGCCGAGTCACCCTCATGTAAGATACTGTTATCAACACCTGCTGTTATTTCAACACTGCCTTTTTGCACGGTTATAAACTCCTTGGCGCCTTCAAAGTGGGCACTGCTCTCTAACTGTGAATTAACACTGATTGAAAGCTCATAAAACTCAATATTCTTTTCCATATTAAGCGGTGATAATGTGCGAATTTTACACTGGCTGTCGCTGCGAAATAAAACACCGGGGTCATCTCGGCGAATAACATCAATAGCTGATGACGTCCAAGGTTCATCAACAAGCTCACCAACAGAAATAGCAAACGCCTGTGCTATTTTGCAAGCGACAGCGAGTGTTGGGTTAGCTTGGCCTCGCTCTATTTGTGACAACATAGAGCGACTAACGCCTGATATTTCGGCGAAACTCTCAAGTGTCCAACCTTTATTCTTCCTTAATCCTTTTACTTTTTCGCATAGTACTTGGGCTATCGGACCTAAATCGTGCTTATTTTTTTGCTGCTGCGCCATAGAACTCTCTTAAAAAATTCCAATATAAAAGAAAATATCTTTTAAACTGGAAAAAACAGGGGTATGATTATTCCATTATATAGGATTTATTTCTTGTATGTATTAAAGAACTTTATTATTTTTAATAAACCAACAACACAGCAAACTTATGCGTAGCCGATAATTGCCCATTCGCATTAAGTGGAGAAATACGATGACAACAATGCAAGCACTGGTAAAAAAAGAAGCTAAAACAGGATTGTGGCTAGAGACAGTACCTATACCAGAAATGGGTATTAATGACGTTAAAATCAGAGTGCTTAAAACAGCCATCTGCGGTACTGACTTACATATTTATAACTGGGATAGCTGGGCTGAAAAAACTATTGCGGTACCTATGGTCATAGGGCATGAGTTTGTTGGAGAAATTGTTGAAGTCGGCGCCAATGTTAATGCTTTCCAACCCGGCGAGATAGTTTCAGGTGAAGGTCACGTTGTCTGCGGTTTGTGTCGTAACTGCATGGCGGGAAGACGCCACCTGTGTGCTCACACCAGCGGTATAGGCGTTAACAGACAAGGTGCTTTTGCCGAGTATGTGGTATTGCCAATGGCCAATGTCTGGGAACACCGCCCCGACATCGATTTAGATACCGCCGCTATGTTCGATCCCTTTGGCAATGCTGTACACACAGCGCTACAGTTTGATTTATTTAGCGAAGATGTACTTATCACCGGTGCTGGCCCTATCGGCTGTATGGCAGCTGCTGTCTGCAAACAAGCGGGGGCTCGCCATATTGTCGTCACAGATTTAAACCCTAAACGCTTGGCCATGGCCAAAGCGATGGGAGCAACTCGCGTCGTTAATGCAAAAGAAGAATCGCTAACACAAGTTCAACATGAGCTGGGAATGACCGAAGGGTTTGATGTCGGCTTAGAAATGTCTGGTAGCCCTGTTGCCTTTAACGATATGATCAAAAACATGTGTCATGGCGGCAAAATATCATTACTAGGCATCCCAAGTGAAGAGCGAGCGACTGATTGGAATACTGTCATTTTTAATATGTTAACGATTAAAGGTATTTATGGTCGTGAAATGTATGAGACATGGTACAAAATGTCGACCATGATAGAAAACGGCCTAGATATCAGCCCTATCATCACTCACCGTTTACACTACACACAATTTCAACAAGGCTTCGATGCCATGGTCAGTGGCGATGCCGGCAAAGTGATTCTTAACTGGGCTGAGCGTTAAACACAAAGCAAACTCGCTAACTTTTAATTGATAACAGACAGCTAGCGACACGCTGTCTATAGCAAATGGTAACTATTATGTACGGACAATTCCAACAGCATCTACAGCACCAACTTGATGAAATAACCCAAGCTGGGCTATATAAAAACGAGCGACAAATACTCTCAGCACAGAGTACTAACGTAACAGTTAACAACAAATCGGTATTAAACCTTTGTGCCAATAACTATTTAGGTTTAGCACAGCACCCCGATGTTTTAGCAGCTGCTCACCAAGGCTTAGATCAATGGGGCTATGGCATGGCCTCTGTGCGCTTTATCTGTGGTACTCAACAAATCCATAAAACATTAGAGCATCAATTAACAGATTTTTTACAAACTGAAGACACCATCCTCTACCCATCATGCTTTGATGCCAATGGCGGATTATATGAGACTCTACTCGGCCCTGAAGATGCAGTCATATCAGATGCTTTAAATCACGCCAGTATTATTGATGGTATTCGCTTGTGTAAAGCAAAGCGCTATCGTTATAAAAATAATGATATGGCCGATTTAGAACAACAGCTCATCGCAGCAGATGAGGCCGGTGCACGCTTTAAATTGATTAGCACTGATGGCGTGTTTTCGATGGATGGTTTTATCGCACAGCTTGATAAAATTTGCGACCTTGCTGAAAAATATAATGCACTCGTACACTTTGATGACAGCCACGCGGTAGGCTTTGTCGGCAAAACTGGTCGTGGCACACACGAGCACTGCGGCTGTATGGATAGAGTCGACATTACAACAGGGACTCTGGGCAAAGCTCTTGGTGGCGCAAGTGGCGGTTATACCAGTGGCAAGAAAGAAATCATCGAACTATTACGTCAACGCTCACGCCCATACCTATTTTCAAATACGGTAGCACCACCGGTTGTCGCCGGCGGTATCGCAGCACTTGCGCTATTGCAAGGCTCTACACAATTGCGCGATAAAGTAGAAACTAATGGTCAGTATTTTAGAAAGGGTATGCAACAAATTGGCTACGATTTATTACCAGGCAATCATCCGATTATCCCTATCATGCTATACGATGCCAAAAAAGCAGCGCAGCTGGCAGAGCGTATGTTGGAAAAAGGTATTTATGTCACCGCTTTCTCTTTCCCTGTAGTACCTAAAGATCAAGCGAGAATTCGTACCCAAATATCAGCAGCGCACTCTATTGAAGATTTAGATTTTGCGATTGCCTGCTTTAAAGAAGCAAAAGCAGAAATGGCACTTTAAGCTAAAAGTTAATAATGGGCGATGCTGGATTGAAAAATTCAGCACCGCTCATTAAACACTTTGCCTTCATCGAAATTATTTAAATACGCTCACTGCTTTTCTCAATTGCGCGTTAGCGTTATTTAATTCATTAACGGTATCAATCATATTCTGACTAAACTGAGATGTATCTGAGGCAATATTTTTTATGCTCTCTACATTGCGCCCAATTTCATCACTCACTGCTGTTTGCTCCTCTGCAGCAGAAGCTATTTGCACACTACTATCAGCTATTGTAGCAACCGAGCTGGTAATTTGAGCTAGTGATTCGCCAGCTTTCGCTGTCATTTCAACACTACTTTGCACCTTGGTATTACACACAGTCATACCTTGCGTTGCATTGTTCGTATTGACTTGTAAACGATCAATCATAGTCTGAATTTCAGTGGTTGATATCGCGGTTTTTTGCGCGAGATTACGTACTTCATCGGCAACAACCGAGAAGCCTCTACCGTAGTCACCGGCTCTTGCGGCCTCAATTGCTGCATTTAAGGCGAGCAAATTCGTTTGCTCCGCTATGTTCTTGATAACATCGACAACCGTACCTATTGCGATACTGTCTTCTTTAACGAGCTCTATCATCGCTGTAAGCTCATTAACTTCAGTCGATATACTCATTATCGATTCAACAACACCCTTGACAATTTTATCACCACTTTGCGCTTCACTACGTACTAATTGTGTTTGATCAGCAGCGACCGCAGCATTGTTTGCAACTTCCTGAGATGCAAGCTTCATATCTTGTATCGATAGTGCGACGGTATCTGTTTCTTGTTGCTGTAACGTCAGATCATTACTTAAATCTAATACGTTTTCTGACACCTTTTTTAAATGTAATTCAGTAGTATCCATTGAGGTGTTTATCTGCGAGGTAACATCGCGAAGCCCTGCGATAATGGCAGCTAGACTACTACTTAAGTAATGTATTTCATTGTTACTTTGTTCAGAGTTTTCACAACCTGTTTGAATATCGACATGAAGGCTTCCTGTGCTTATCGCCTGCATGTAGCCACAAATCGTTTTAATTGGCTTTAATTTAATTTTCAAAATAGTCAATATTAAAAAGCTGACCAATAAAGCGCTAATAATTGAAAGCAGCAACATTTCTAAATTCAAATCATCTGCGTCTTTGGTGAACTCTTTGCTGTAACCATTTAAAACGACTCCCCAGCCCCATTGATCAGAACGAGCGAAAGCCAAGATCTGCTCTCCAGCTGAATTATCTAGTTGCAGTGAAAGTACACTTTCGTCTGTTATTTGATTAAGGATAGTTGCACCATCCTCCACCGACTTTTCAATATTTTCACCCTGCAATGTAGGATGCATCACTAAGTTGCCGCGGTTTTTAGCGGATTTAATATCCACGACATAAGCGTAACCTGTCTGTGCAATTTTCAGCTCAGTAATAGATTTACTTAAATCGGCTAAGCTCTTGGTGTAATTAAAACCAACATAGAGAATACCAATCACCTTGCCGCTATCATCTTTAAACGGGATATAGTTAGTCATGTAATTACGGCCGAACAAAAAGGCAGTACCCTGATATTTCTCGCCATTGATCAACTGCTTATAGCCTGGGTGTGATTTACCTAATAATGTACCAAATGCTCTGCTGCCATCTGTTTTTCGAAGAGAAGTACTCACTCGCAGGAAATCATCATTGACGCGCATAAACACAGTCGCTGAACCGCCTGTCATACTGGTAAACAGGTCAGGTTTTGTAAAGTTGTTTGATATAGCCTGGCCATCATGCATTAATGTCGGCACATTATATTCGCCGATTTTTAGGGTTTGCGAGGGATCAATCGTTAGTTTTTCTGGGAACAGTAGCGTAAATACTTTGGTTATTTCATTTGTCTGCTGTATCAAAGTGGAATAGAAGAAATCAAGGTTACTTGCGATTAACTTTGCCTGTTGTGCCGTCGACTGCTCAGCGGTAGCGATAGAGCTCTTTTTTACATTATAATTAACGTAAGCGGTGAAGCTTGCAAAAATAATAATAACAATTGCCAGTATGAAAATTGTCAGCTGATTTACAATGGAATATTTTTTAAAAAAAGACATTATTTTAATACCTTAGTTAATACTTAACAGGATAATCTATCAATATAGATTTAGCTTTTTTGGGACGCTAGCGCTGGTTTTTTTAGTATTTCTGACACTATCTCAGCAATACTATTTAGTGCATTGTTGGCAATCAAGCCTATTTAGCAATATCCATTTGCGTCTAAAATATAAGTAGTTACTAATCGAATTATCGCTAGTATTAACAACAAACAATTGCTTTGCTTGCGCTCTTAATAACCTAAGTCGTTATTAGACTGATTTTTATTTTATTTTTACAAGTCTTTAATATAACGGCAGTTAATGAATTTATGTTAATTTTTTTTAATCATATTCACCATCGAACATCTTCAGCTGTATGCGCATATCAATTTTATCATTTACAAACTGATGTGGGCTAAATAACACCCACACTCTATTAACATCATGCAAGCTCAGCGCTTAACAATATATTAACAATTTCTATCTTTATGCAATCTGCTAAACATAGCGCTGCCTAAAACCAAGAAAGCTGGCTAAAAGAGAGGGTTTATAAACGAAATAGAGGAAAATTGATGTTGATATACGCTGTACAAAAAACTGGCATGCCTTAAAAGCGTACAACTTAAATAAGTCATACGCTTTTATATACACCATCAGCGCTTAATTAAGCACCTGGTAATATGCGACATGTAATTGATTTTAAATATTCAGTTTCAGGGATCGCTGCATGAATCGGATGATCAGGACCTTGATGACCCTGTTCAATCACTTGCGCATTACGATCTAACTCGCGCGCATTTGAGCGCACGATATCAATCAAGCTGCTGCGCTCTAAATGCATTGAACATGAGGCGCTAATAAGAATGCCGTTTTTGCTCAGCAGACGCATCGCCAAATTATTAATACGCCCATAGGCGCGTTCACCATTGCGAATATCTTTACGACGGGTGACAAACGCTGGCGGATCAACAATAATAACATCATATTTTTCTTGATCTTGGATCAATGCTTTACAGGTATCAAACGCATCACCTTGCAAGGTAATTAATTTATCATCTGCATTGTTTAACTTCGCATTTTCAACCGCGACATCTAATGCATATTCAGAGGCATCAACACAAGTCACTTCAGCAGCACCTGCAGCAAGTGCTTGCACACCCCATCCACCAACGTAACTGAATAGATCTAATACGCGTTTTGAATCAACATGTTTTTGCATAGTGCCACGCGCTAAACGGTGATCATAGAACCAACCGGTTTTTTGCCCACCAAGTACTGGTGCGAGTAACGACACGCCGTTTTCTTCTAAGGGTACTAGCTCTGGCACTTCACCTTGTATGACTTCAACATAACTTGGCAGGCCTTCGGTTGCACGCATTTTACCATCACAGCGCAATACGATAGCAGCTGGTGTGAAGACTTTATTTAAAGCTGACACGATATCATCGACCACTGCTTCCATGCCTGCTGTTGAAATTTGCACCACGAAAACATCATAAAAGCGATCGATTACCAAACCTGACAAACCATCAGAATCACCGTATATTAGACGATAACAAGTGCTATCAAAACAAGCTTCACGCAGGGATAAAGCAATGTTAATACGATGCACAATTAACGAGCGATCGAGCCTGAATTTCAAATCGCGACCAATAATACGCGCACAAATCAGAGTTTGTGGGTTAACGTAGGCTATACCTAGTGCTTTACCACTGGCAGCTTGTACTAGTACTTGCTCTCCGGCGACAAAATCTTTGAGTGGTGATTTTTTATTATCTACTTCATTTGAATAGATCCATAAGTGACCACCGCGCAAGCGACGATCAGCACCATTATTCAAGATAAGTGTTTTTAGAGAAGACATGTGTTTTCCAATATAAATGACGGATGACTATTTAGCTGCTATGTAATTACCTAAGAGTATTAAATGACACAGCGGCTTAAAATTAGTGCCCTATTATTACCACTCTACGATAATAGCATCTTATCGATGATAAAAGGGTTGCATATTCTACCTGCTCTGCTCAAAAATTGTTACCTCAATCTAACGATTACAACCAACAAGCTGTGCAGATTTACTTGTTAGCTTGCTCTGACGCTAGTTTAGGTAGATCACCAGATAACCCCATAGCCTGGGTCACTATATGCTGTTTAATAGGCGTGACTTTATTAAACAAATGCATACCGACATTTCTAGCAATAGTAACAGCGCTATTTTGTGGCTCAAATAACCACTTAAATGCCTGCATAGACGCTGACATTGCTAAATTATCTGTTTGTCTCATTCTTTGAAAACGCAGCAATAAAGCCTGACTACCTAAGTGCTGTTTTCGCTTACGAGCATGACAGAGCACCTGGACAAGAGCAGCGACATCTAGCAAACCTAAATTGACACCTTGCCCGGCAAGAGGATGTATGGTGTGACTCGCATCACCGATAAGCGCTAAACCACTTTGTATATAGTGTTTGGCATGGCGCTGTCTTAGGGGAAACATCGCGCGCTCGCTGATGGCTAACACATCCCCTAAGCGATGTTCGAACGCTCGGCTAAGTGCTTTTAAAAATGCGGTTTCATCTAGCTGCATTAGCTCTTGGGCATGTAATACTGAGGTAGACCAAACAATACTGCAGGTATTGGCATCACTCAAAGGTAAAAAAGCTAATGGCCCATCACTGGTAAAACACTGCCAGGCAGTATTTGCGTGTGTATTCGTTGTTTTTACTGTAGCGACAATCGCATTGTGACCATAATCGTACTGCCATAAAGGAATATTTGATAGCTGCCTAACTTTGGACATAGCGCCATCGGCACCCACCACAAGCTTTGCCTGCAGTGTTAAACTAACCGTTGCTTGCGCTGCTTGTTTACGCTCACAAATTAACTCTCTAAAGCCCTGTTTAGCGCTATCACTTGGGGATGATAAACCGACCACCTTAGTGCCAGTCATAATGGTTAAACCCTGCTCTTTTGCGGTATTTATTAATGCTGCAAGTGCCACTGAGTTTTCGACAATGTGGCCAAGGCAAGGTTGGTGCAACTCATCACTAGAGAAATCAACAACACCTGTACCCTCTCCATCCCAGACATGCATATGGCGATAGGCACTAGTGCGCATGGCAGTCATTTTCGGCCAGACAGCTAAATTTCTGAAAATATTTTCAGAGGCCTTGGTCAGTGCGCTGACTCTGTTATCGTAATTATCAACGTTATCAGTTGACTCTAATTGCGGCTGTATTGTTTGCGCCAAGTCTAAAAAATCATCGTCGCGGCCATCGATAACCAAGGTTTTAAAACCCTCATTATGTAACGCAAGGCCCGCTGTTAAACCGACCATACCGGCACCGACTACGATCACATCCACTGCTTGTATTTGACTCATATCCGCTTGCATTTAACTACCTTTAATCTAAATTCGACATAGGGTTTGCTAAACCCATAGCACTGCGGGCAAACACTGTTTTTGCCGGTGGACATATATCCAAACACTGCAAGCCAATATCTCGAGCTAGTGCTAACAAAGGCTGGTTTGTACTAAAGAGCTGCATGCTTTTATCGCTAAAGCCAATTGTTGCCTGCTGATCAGCGCTGCGCTCATGCTGATAAGCACTTAACATTGTAAAGTCGCCTAAAGGCTGATCATTTTTAGCTGCTTGTAATACAGATTTTGCCAGAGACAAGACACCACGTAACGCCAAGTTAAAGCCTTGCCCTGCTATAGGGTGTAAGGTATGGGCGGCATTACCGACTACCACCAGCCCTGCTCGCACTTGCTCTGGCGCTGTCTGTAAGGTTAACGGGTAATTAAAACGCTGACCTACACTTTTAAAACGACCCGCACGAAAACCAAAACGCTGTTGTAATTCAGTTAAAAACTGATCATCCGTTAAGCCACTCATCCTCTGGATATCTTCATCCGGCACCGTCCAAATCAGCCCACAGCGATGTGTTCGCGCCTGTTTAGCCAATGGTAAAATAGCGATGGGGCCGGTATCTGTAAAACGCTCATAAGCGACATTGTTATGTGTTCTATCTATTGCCACATTGGCAACTAATGCGTGTTGTTGATAGTGCTTTTGCGTGTAATCAATACCTAATTGTTCGCGCAGTGAAGAGCGCCCACCATCGGCCATCACCACCAGCGATGCACTTAGCGCAAACTGATTGCCCTCATGTTTGACTTGCAGCTGCATGTTGCCATCGACTCTTTCAATACTTTCGATACTGGCAGGGCAAATAAACTCAACACACTGGCTATTAGGATGTTGCTTTATATGTTGGTGCAACACATCGCCCAGCCATTTATTTTCAATAACGTAACCTAAAGCGGGAACCTTTTCTTGCTTTGCGTGCAAGCGCGTAGCGCCAAAATGGCCTTTATCAGAAACATGAATATGTTCAATAGCTTGCACGTGCTGCTGTAGCTGTTGCCACACTCCTAATTGCTGGTAGATAAGAGACGATCCATAAGATAATGCCGTTGCTCTACTATCAAAGCTAGGCTGGTAACTGAGCGTATTGTCAGTATCTGCTAAAGCCTTAGCTTCTATCAAAGCAATTGATAAATTCAGCTCTGCCGCCCGCTCAATTAAGGCCGCGGCGAAACTAGCACCCACCATGCCAGCACCTATTATCACAATATCATATTGCTGCTTCATCAATGGCGTCTCTACTAATTAAGGTTATTGGATAAGATTAAGGGCTCAGTGCTTAGCTAGCGCTCATTAGCGCTTCAATATCATTGACTGTTTTAGGAGCGCCTGCCGTCATTACTTGTACACCGTTATCCGTCACTAAAACATCGTCTTCTATACGAATGCCGATACCGCGCCATTTTTGCTCAACGTCCATATTATCAGTACTGACATAAATACCAGGCTCAATAGTCATTGCCATTCCTGCCTGTAGCTCACGCCACTTGCCATCTACTTTATAGTTACCTACATCGTGCACATCCATGCCTAACCAATGCCCTAGTTTGTGCATAAAGAACTCTCGGTAGGCAAGTGCATCAATTAACTGATCAACCTCACCGTTAAGTAAGCCTAACTCCACTAAACCTGCAGTAATCACTCGCACAGCGTGATCGTGAATATCATTAAAATTAGTACCGGGCCTAACCATCTCGATACATTCAATATTGGCTTTTAAGACAATTTCATACAATGCCTTTTGCTCGCCACTAAACTTGCCATTAACAGGGAAGGTACGAGTGATATCACCGGCATAGTACTGGTATTCTGCACCGGCATCAATCAGCACTAAATCAGCATCATTTAATGTTTTATTGTTATCGATGTAATGCAAAACACAGCCATTTTTGCCACCGCCAACAATACTTGGATAAGCCGCTTGCGCGCAGCCACTCATCGCAAAGTGATGCTGAATATGAGCATCTAATTGATACTCCATGACACCAGGTTTACACTCGCTCATTGCGCGCACATGGGCCGCGGCTGATATCTCGCTCGCCAGCGCCATTAGCTGCTGCTCTTTTGCCGATTTAATTAAGCGCATCTCATCAGTGTAATCATCCAACTGTTTTATAGTCGATGGGGTGATAACACCTGCTCGACTTTTTTTGCGCATAGCACTGAGCCATCGATGAATTTTTTTATGTAAACCTGCTTTGCCTTGACTGTAATATAGGTTTTCTAAGCCATCGAGAAGCTCAACCATAGTGTCATCTAACAGCTCGTTTGAGTAGCCAAAATCTACTTGGTAGTTAGCCAGTAAGCCCTGCTCACCCGTGCGGTAGCCAAACCATATTTCCATATCTTTATCGCGCGGCTGACAAAACATATGATACTCAATTTTGCCCGCTACTTTTTTAAGTAGCAATAACGCATTGGGTTCATTAAAACCGCTAAAATAGAAAAAATTACTGTCTTGGCGAAAAAGATAATCGACATCACTGTTACGTGCAGCCAATGTAGAGGACTCTATGATGACGCCGCTGTTATCCTCAAGTTGTGATAACAATGTCTGTCTGCGCTTGGCAAATTCTGCTTGATCGATACTAATCACTCTCGCCTACCTTATATAATTTAATATTTACCGGCTCATTAATAACTTATGCTATCAGTCGCTGCATGCGCTACTTTAAGTTAACAGCGACCCGCTATGATCTATAAAAAATCTAGAGTGCCTGTGTTTATTAATGAATTGTCGGGCTTTCACTCTCAGCTACAGCCTCTGTCATTTGGTTACACTCTGTAAAGATATAAAGAGCGCCCATGCGCACATATTCACTAAGCTCAAAGAAGTTAGTTTCGCTCTCTTCATCCTCTTCTAAATCGACACTGGCAACTTGCGATATCTGCGCTAAATCATTAAGCATTTCTTTAGCATCAGTGCCCAAGCTTTTATCGCTGTGCTTACCTTGCGTTCCAAACCCTGCTAAAAAGCCTTGTACCCACTGCCCTAACGCCTCAACACGTTGGTTAATCTCATAGTCATCATCTGGCAATAACATATCAATGCTCATCTCGATGCTCTCAAACTGCCCTAAACTCTGCTGATAAAGACCGACTAAGCCAACCTTACTTGTCTCATTGCTGAATGTGTCTATATCGAGGAAGTCATGCGCCATTTGCAACCAAAGATCATGGCTCAAACGTGCGCCACTAGCGAGCTGCCCGCAGACAAGACCATGTAACTCAGCTGGTGAAACCATGACTACTTTCTCGCTAACTAATAAGTTAGCTATATCTTCAAAACTAATTTTCTCAAGGTTGATCGCGGTGCTATCACTCATAATAATCCAATTATTAAGCCTAAGTAGGCTGTTGTACGCTATTCTAATTCAATTGACACTTAACGTATATTTACTAGTAAATGGTAACCTAACTCAAATAAATGTAAGCTGTTTTTTTACATTCAAAGTCAGTCAATGCATTCCCATTGATTAATCCTAGCATTATACTTAATTAATATTTGAAAAGCTTAGATAACACCGACAAAATTTTACTCTAAGCTTTGTAACATATTTTTGTACCTTTTTATAAGGGTACTTAATCACTGAACAACAACCGCCGGTTTGGAATAATAATGACTGATTCATATTTAACGCAGTTAGAAGTAAAGATAGAACAGCTTCTTACACATTGTGATAGTTTGGAAAAAGCGAACAGCCAAATGCGCTTGCAACTAAACAACACTCATCAGACAGAACAAGAAAACCGCACGCAACACCAACAATTGATTTCTCAAAATGAACAGCTCGAGCAAGATTTACAGACATTGATCGCCAGGGAAGAAAGAGCGAGGATATCTGAGCAACAAGCTTTATATGAAAAAGCCAATCTAGTGCAATTAAATGACCAAACTAAAAACCAGATCTCAAAAATGATTAGTAGATTAAAAACGCTGGAGCAAAACGCATGAATAAGAATATCACTATCAAATTATTGGAAAAGGAATTTGTTATCGGCTGCCCAGCAGATAAAGAAGCAGAACTACTCGCATCGGCGAATCACTTAAATGAAAAAATGCTAGAAATAAGAGCCAGCGGTAAAACTCTAGGTATGGAGCGTGTTGCTGTCATGGCCGCGTTAAATATCAGCAATGAATTTCTGTCTAGCCAAAAAGAGCAAAGAGCTAAAATGGAAGACACTATGCTGCGCTTATCTGAAAAAATAGATAAATCACTAACAGCAAACGCTAAATCACAATAGTGACTACTGACAATTACTAGCCCACACGCTTTATGGGTTAGTAGTTAATGATCAACCTGTTTTTATACTAATCTACAGGGTTTATAACAATAATGCAGCGCAATATAGTTTGTTATATTAGCTGGAACAATTAATCTTCGATTACTTGAATAACCGCTTAATTTTCAATATAAACCCCAAGCCTTTACTCTAACGATACCTGCTCATTTATCTATCCGCTCGTTCAAGCTAACTATTTAATAACGATAACATTATTGGTTAATACATTTTTGTTTAGTAAATAAACAATACTGATCATAGCTTAATCAGATTGACTATTTTTTATCGTTAACTGGCAATATTAGTTATTTTTCTCTGTAAAAAGAGTATAATTATTCTATCCCTGGGGTGTTCGATCGTTGGCGTAATTCCTCGAGCCGATTCTTCCCAACATGGGTGCTGTTTGTGATTATTGTGTGCATGTCCGTTTACGGAAAGCCTAATGTAATTCAGTAGCTCCCTCCTTGAACCTTCCGGTTCAGGACCAAAGTCAATACCGGCACTTTTGGGGACCCTTTATCTACTTTAGCAGCACCAATCCCTCTGACATTCCTCTACCTATAAAACTGATACCCCCTAAAGCCACAATGCAGACAACACCGTGCTCAGTATTGCGAATTCTGATAAAAACACTATGATTAGTTTTTAGATAATAAAGACACCGCTGTTTGCGCTAAAAAGCAATAGGTGTGGTTATAAGTATGGATATCAGATGAAAGAAACATTGATTAATAAGCAGCTACTGCGCATCAAAATGCGCAGAGAGAGACAAAACTTATCAACGCAGCAACAGCAACTAGCAAGTGAAAATCTATTAAAAAATCTACACTTACTTAGCTCGTTTAATGAATCCCAACACATTGCGATGTATTTAGCTGCAGATGGCGAAATAGATCCATTACATATAATTGATTACTGCTGGGCACATGGCAAAGCGGTGTACTTACCCGTTTTAGACCCCGATAAGCACAACCAGTTACTGTTTGTACACTACACGGCTGACACCAAAATGGGCGTCAACAAATACCAGATTGCGGAGCCTAGCGCACCATATCAGCAGGTTAAGCCGGCACAGGAGCTTGATCTAGTACTTTTCCCGCTCGTGGCCTTCAATCAACAAGGACATCGCATGGGTATGGGCGGCGGTTATTACGATAGAAGCTTTGAATTTAAACACAGTGATACAAACACTAAAAGCAGCAAGCCTATGCTAGTGGGTTTAGCTCACGAAATACAAAAAGTAGAGAATTTAGCAATAGAGAGCTGGGATATTGCGCTGAGCAATATCATTACCGACCAAGCTATCTATACAGCTTAAACTGAAACCGATTTCAGTTAAAATGACTTTAACTGAAATCGATTATTCAAACATAGTTAGCTTGCGATAAACTCTACTCTTAAACCGCCCGGTATAATACACATCATATGACGCATAGGGCTATCACCTAAAGGTATCGGTGCGAATTCAATGTCAACATTGTCTAGTGATTGGAAAGTATTATTTAACTGATCTAGTGCTTCATGGCTTCTAACATTTAGCGCAACATGATGTAGCCCTGCATTCTTGTTGCGATCAAAGCTCACCACATCTGCTGTTTGATCAAGCTGCCAAAGCGTCAACATCGTCGTGCCATCTGAGACAAAAATAGCCGGATAACCCGCGACCTCGCCAACTTGCTTATAGCCGAGCACATCTATAAAAAAGGCACTAGTTTTAGTGATATCTAACACACTAAGACCTAAGTGATGGATACCTGCGGTCATTGGCTCTAATGGGGTGACAATTGACATAATAACTTATCCTCTAAGGTAATAGCTTACAACGCTATATGAACAGATCTGTTCACTTTAATGATAATAGTAAACAGATCTGTTCATGTCAACTAGATTACATTATTATAAACAAACTATTTATTAACAGAGTTTTGATATGCGAGCACAACCAAGGAAAGAGCACCTGCTAGATACAGCATTTGATCTGTTCAATCAACACGGTTACCACGCAACAGGGATTGACCTGATATTAGAAAAATCCAAAGTGTCTAAAGCGACGATGTATAAACATTTTCGCAGTAAGGATGAGCTAGTTATGGCGGTATTAAAACGTCGCCACAATCAAGTACTGCAACAAATAACAACCTCTTTAGACAACGCAGACGCTAGTGCACAGCAGCCAGTATTAGCTATCTTTGATATGCTTTTTAACTGGTTTCAATCTGATGACTTTTACGGTTGTAACTTCATCAAAGCAACGGGTGAGTTTTTAAATCAACATGAAGTACATCAATTTGCAGTGGCACATAAACAGCAGATACGAGATCTTATTTTTCAATACATTCAGCAAAATGATAGCTATTTAAAAGCGAAACAAGCTGACACCCTATCGCTTTTAGTCAATGGCGCTATTATTAATGCGCAATTATCTAATAGTGCAACACCAGCGATTGATGCCAAGAACATAGCGCAGCTTGTATTGCAGCACGACTAAAAATGCACTTTATTAGCTAATAATCGTTGTAGGTCAATTTCTTAAACTAGTTATTAGCAAGCGATTATCTGCTTATATAGCGTTAATACTTTAAAACAATCTAGCAAAGCGGCTTATTTAAAGGCAGTATAAGGGTAACCTCATTAAGCGAGCATAGCCACAAGCGCGAAACACTGTGCCACGTACACCCCTAAGTTCATTAGCTTTAAGGATTAATTATGAATACGAATTTTGTCATCTCTTTTTCTGCTCAAGATAAACCCGGTATTGTTGAGCAATTATCAAACACTATTTCAGGCAACCATGGCAACTGGTTAGAATCTGCTATGTCGCATTTAGCGGGACGCTTTGTCGGTATTGTTGTCATTGCAATATCAGCAACTAATTACGATAAATTAAATAGTGCATTAACTGCTTTATCTAACGATGACTTCATTATTTCTATTAAAGCGATAGAAGATGATGCAGGCGATGATATTGAGAGAAAGTCACTAGAAATCGAATTAACGGGACATGACAGACCCGGTATTGTCAGTGAAGTATCTAGCGTACTAAACAAGTACAACGCCAATGTTGAAGACCTCAGTACGTACTTAGTATCAGGTTCTATGTCTGCTGAAATTATATTTAAAGCGGATATCGTAGCAAGTATTGCCGATGATACGAATTTAGATGATTTACAGGAGGCGATTGAATCAATTGCCGATGATTTAATGGTCGATCTACATATAGATTAACTAATGACTGGCCTGTGTTTTCATTAGAGACAGGCCTTACAACCTTAATCGCTATCAAAAAATCACTCACAACCCTCATTTGACAACAGCCTTTCATAGCCAGGCAACGCCCTAACCTTTGCTAATGCTTGATTATACTGATCTACAAGCTCAGGGTAGCTAGCAGATATATAGGTATGCATACTTAAGGAGCCTAGTAGCGAGCCCACTCTTTTTATATCATCGTATTCAGGTGCGAACCTAGCAATAAGCAATGATGCTGATTTTGCATCCATCACCAGCAAGTCAGCGCGTCCCGCTTTAATAAAACCAAAGGCTGAGCGCTCTGAGCTTAAAAAATTGATATCGTGATCATTTAAATACTTATGGATAAAACTGTAGCCCCTAGGCTGTGCCAGCTTATATTTTTTTAAGCTATCCCAGTCAGTGACCTGTTTTTCATCAGGATTGAGACCATAAGCATAAAAAGGTAATTCAACTATCGCTGTTTTCACTCTTAATGCACTTGGCACTAAAGCTTGAAACGCTGTCGAGCGACTAAAATCACCGTGAAGCGTACCCTGCTCCACATATTTGCGTAACCTCTTAGAAGGCACTGCTTTTAGGGTAATCGTTTTACCCATTTGCTCGCCAATAGCAGCCGCTGTTTTTCTCATCAGGCAAATAGAATCACTGGCCTCAGCACCGACCCCCAACACGACTTGCCCCGCTTGCATTAACTTTTTAAATTCTGCAACGCTATCGCTATCAACAGCATTGGCGCGAGCATTAAAAAAAGACAGCAAGAAAACAAGAAAAATAAGCCTGTTATTTACCATCGTGCCTCCTTGCACTGTCTTATTAACATTGCAATTATCTATTAATTAAGATCATTCAAATTGAGTTAGTCATGATTTGGTTTATCAGTACTGTTTTTCGCTTGGTTCCAAGGGTTATCTAAATACTCTACGTATAACGCTTCGACTTTATCTCTTGCCCACTGAGTTGTGCGTAAAAATTTCAAACTTGATTTAATACTGGGATCACTTTTAAAACAATTGATATTAATTTTAAAGCTAAGCTCTTCCCAGCCATAAACGTCTACTAATTCTTGTAATATATCAGCCAGTTTTTTGCCATGAAGCGGATTATTTGGCTGTTCTTTATTTTCCATCAGGATCACTTTTTAAATTATTTTCAGCTCTACTGTAACAAATTTCCTATTATGGAGTCTGTAATTAAAGCGCTGAGGGCACATATAGTGCACACTAAGGTTATTGTTAATAGCGTATATCAAATACGCGGGATGCACTATGAAATTTATAGCAATTGTACTACTGCCTGCCTTAATATTAGCAGGGTGCTCTACATCAAACTCTACAGGTAATACCTCTGCAGCTTCGCCTGGCTTAGCTAATGCTGGCAATTCAGCTACTGATATTTTAGCTACACCTACAATTCAACAGCCTATACAAATCGTTGTGAAAGCGTACCCTAACAGTGATTACAAACAAGTGAATGCGAGTTTTTATACCAATAAATCTAAAACTCAAGCTTTTAAAGTCATTTCAAATTTAGCTCTGACTAAACAGTGGTTTGATCGATTAGATAAGATTGAAACACTGGCGATACGTACTAATAACGATTTTGTTATACGCTCTATCATCACTAGCCCGTGGCCTTTTAAAGATCGCGAACTGATCAGCTGCGTACACACTCAGTTTAAAGAAGACATAATCACTATCGACATTAGCAACTGCTCATTTGAGCAACCTATCAATCAACGCTTGGTACGCGTTGAGCACGCTCAATCAAACTGGAAAATACAACAACTAGACAATAATTTGGTGAAAATAAATTACCAGGCATGGATTGATCCAGCAGGTAATGTACCGTCTAAGTTCTTCAATTTATCACTTGTTCACAGTACCCGACAATCAATGCAGGCTTTACAACAAATATTACAGAGCAACGAGCAAAGTGACTCATATTATTAGTCAATATAATAATGATAATGCGGATGACAATACAGCTAACTCAGCACTTAATGTGCTGAGTTATTGCGCTATTGAAAACTATTTACGCGAGTTTAATAACTGCTGTCCGCGCTTAACTGCTGCACGTACTTGATTAGGTGCTGTGCCGCCAATATGATCTCTAGCGGCGACTGAACCCTCTAGAGTTAACACATCAAAAACATCTGCCTTAATGTCACTTGAGAACACTTGTAACTCTTCTAAGCTCATTTCCGCCAAGTCTTTACTTTGCGCAATACCGTAGGCAACTGATTTGCCTACGACTTCATGGGCATCGCGAAATGGCATGCCATTACGAGTTAAATAATCCGCTAGATCAGTCGCTGTTGAAAAGCCCCTAAGCGCTGCTTCACGCATATTCTCACGTTTAGCTTCTAGTGCAGGCACCATGTCAGCATAAGCTCGTAAGCAACCATTAATAGTATCAATGGTATCAAACAACGGCTCTTTATCTTCTTGGTTATCTTTGTTGTACGCTAATGGCTGTGATTTCATTAACGTTAACAATGACATTAAGTGACCATATACACGGCCACTTTTTCCTCTGACTAGCTCTGGCACATCTGGATTTTTCTTTTGCGGCATAATAGATGATCCCGTACAGAATCTATCTGGCAAGTTTACAAAATCAAACTGCGAAGAGGCCCACAATACTAGCTCTTCAGACATACGTGTTAAATGCATTGCTAAGATACTAGACGCTGCGCAAAATTCGATAGCAAAATCTCGATCAGATACTGCATCTAGAGAGTTTTCTGATGGCCTATCAAAGCCTAACAAATCACTCGTGATTTGGCGATTAATAGGGTAGGTAGTACCTGCTAAAGCAGCGGAGCCTAACGGTGAAATATTAACGCGTTTGCGAGTATCAACATAGCGTTCATAATCGCGGCTAAGCATTTCAAACCACGCCAACAAATGGTGACCAAAGGTTACTGGCTGTGCCGTTTGCAAATGGGTAAAGCCTGGCATAATGGTATCTGCCTCACGCTCTGCGATACCTAGTAAGCCCTGTTGTAAACGGGTGATTTCTTGGAGGATACCATCAATTTCATCACGTACATAAAGACGAATATCCACTGCAACTTGATCATTACGTGAACGCCCTGTGTGCAACTTCTTACCTGTTAAACCAATTTTTTTAGTCAGCGCCGCTTCAATATTCATGTGAATATCTTCTAGCTCAATAGACCACTGGAATTGACCATTCTCAATGTCTGTTTTAATTTCAGCCAAACCTTGCTCAATATCACTACATTCGCTCTGTGTTAAGACACCGGCTTGAGTCAGCATTTTCGCATGGGCGATAGAGCCTTCAATATCTTGGCGATACATACGTTGGTCGAAATTAATAGATGCAGTGAAACGTGCAACAAACGCATCCGTTGGCTCATTAAAACGACCACCCCACTGTTGGTTAGTCTCTTTACTCATTGTATGTACCCTTATCTGCTGATAATAAAATTTATGTTAATTAAAAAACGACTCAACTGATGCCAAGTGACTGTTTTCAACCGTGTGTTAAACGCTATCGCAAACGAAATATTTTGGGAATAATCAATACTGATAGCAATTTTTGCCGAGATTATAGCAGTTTTGATCTGCAAAGAACCTTTGTCGTGCTACAATTTTGAGCAATTTTTTATATTGCTTCACTAGCGGCAAATTTATTATCATCAGATTTAGCGACATTATTGGAACTACATTATGCAACCACCTATTATCAGAATTGCGACTCGTGAAAGTAAACTAGCATTATGGCAAGCAGAATATGTTAAAGCCGAATTAGAACATCATCATCCAGGTATTATTGTTGAGCTATTAGGGATGACTACAAAAGGCGACATTCTATTAGACTCCCCTCTATCTAAAATTGGTGGCAAAGGGTTATTTGTTAAAGAGTTAGAAGTCGCTATGCTAGATGGTCGCGCCGATATCGCTGTGCACTCAATGAAAGATGTGCCTATGCAGTTTCCTGAAGGTCTAGGTCTAAGCGTTATTTGCCCAAGAGAAACGCCAACCGATGCTTTTGTATCTAACAAATACCGCTCATTAGCTAAACTGCCAATAGGCGCAGTCGTTGGTACATCATCGCTACGTCGTCAAGCGTTAATAAAAGAGCACAGACCTGATCTAGTCATCAAAGACCTGCGCGGCAATGTACAAACCCGCTTAGGTAAACTAGATGATGGAATGTACGATGCAATTATTCTTGCCAGTGCTGGCCTTATTCGCCTGGGCCTTGAAGAGCGTATTCAATATCAATTACCAACAGACTTATGCCTGCCAGCCGGCGGCCAAGGCGCTGTGGGTATTGAATGTCGTTTAGATGATAAAGCCACATTAGCCTTACTTGCACCACTACACCACACATCCACAGCCTATTGTGTTTTAGCAGAGCGCGCGATGAACAAACGCCTTGACGGTGGCTGTCAAGTACCTATTGCATGCCATGCGACACTCGAAGGTAAATCAGCAATACATTTGCGCGGTCTTGTTGCAAAAACAGATGGCACGACAATTTTAAGAGATGAAATTCGCGGCGATGTTAGAGACGCCGAAGCTATCGGTATCGATTTAGCAGAAAGATTGTTAGCCGCAGGTGCGGGTGAAATTTTAGCAGATGTCTACCGTCAACAAAGCTAATTGATGAACACACACACTCCTATCAATGAAGCGCTAGCACAACTGAACATATTAATTACGCGCCCGCAGCACAGCATTGCAGATTTACGACAGTGCGTCATAGATCAGCAGTGCTGTGCTATCGAGCTACCGTGCCTAGCTATTAACCCTATTAACGCTGAAGCCGAGAACTTTGGGCTTATCAAACAATACATATTAGATTTAGACTTATTTGATATTGTTATTTGTGTCAGCACTAACGCTGCCAGAATCGCAGGCGAGCTGATCGATCAATATTGGCCGCAGCTGCCCTTAGGGCTAAAATGGTTTGCTATTGGTAAGGCGAGCGCACAGGCATTAGCGCACTATGATATTAGCGCACAAGTTTGCGAGGGTTTAAGTGAATCTGAAGTATTGCTATCACACCCTGATCTACAAAATATCAGCGCGAAAAAAGTACTTATTCTCAAGGGAAGCGCAGGTCGGCAGCTATTATCTAGTACATTACAATCGCGATCGGCAATTGTCTGTGAAGCACCACTTTATAATAGAGCCATTCCTGTTTATACTGATCAAGAGATAAGCGAAAAAATACACTTATCTAATTTATCAGCCACACTGATTACCAGTGGCGAAGCACTAAAGAATTTAACGATAATTGCCCGAGGTAATTCACAGCAATTTAGCATTACCACCTTACTCGCCACCGACTTAATAGTCCCGAGCCAGCGAGTTGCTAACATTGCCAAGGCGCTTGGTTATCAACGTATTTTTGTAGCGAATGCAGCTGACAACAAAACTATGCTAGCAAAGCTACTTTCAGTCAAAGGCTTGGAAGCTAACCATGAAAAAACAAAAGAAAATAGTGACCGATAAAAAAATAGCTACTGAAGACAAAGCGACAATAGATAACACTACCACACACTTGCCTAACGATACTGCAACAAGTGACATTAACAGTGATGAGCCTGCAGCTAAGCAAGTCGATGACGCTCTCAATAACCAGACAGATAATCAAGAGGCTAAAGTGACAGATAAAGATAACAACGAAACAATCGTCTTAGAAAAAAAATCAGCTAACACTGATGATGCTGTCATTGATGCCAATATAGAGCCAACACCCGATGATGCCGCTATTGCTCCAGAGCTTAGCAGCCCTGAAGATGACCTTAAGTGTGAGCCAGAGCATACACTAGCAGATGATATCAACAAAAATGCCAAGCTAACTAAAATAGCCATCGCCATATCAATCGTTGCGATAGTGATCAGCTCTGCACACATCTACAATGATTTCTATAAAGGCACTAGCAGCCTTGATGCTAAAATAGCAAATTTAGAGCAGCAACTAAGTGCGCAAATTAGTGATGCGACTGCAAGCGCTAACAGCGCTAAATCAGCGGCGACAAGTGCTGCTGCCAACCTAACAACAATCACCAATAATATTAGTGCTCTACAGACAGCGCAAACGGCGAAAGCTAACGAAATTGATGATCTGCAAGATCGCTTAACAAAGAGTATTCAACAAGCAGAAGCTGCGGGCTTGAAAAACAACTCTCGTAAAGACTGGCTGTTAGCAGAAGTAGAATACCTACTGCGCTTGGCAAACCAGCGAGTATTGATGGAAAAAACACCGATTGGCGCTCTGGCACTACTTGAATCGGCTGATAAAATTTTACAGCAAAGCGATGATGTCTCTATCTTCTCCGTCAGAAAAGCGCTAGCTGCAGACATTGCAGCACTATCTGTTGTCCCTAATATCGACCAAGAAGGTTTATATTTAAAACTGGATGCGCTGAACGAGCAAATCAATAACTTAAAACTAGTGCCAGTAACGGATAAGAAAAAATTGCCGCAAATACTTGATGATGTCGCCAGCGATGCAGCACAAGCGAATGAAAGTAATATGGCAAAAATATGGGACACTATGAGTTCAAAACTAGCAAAACTTGTGGTTATCAGCCACAGAGACAGCGCTATTGAGCCACTGTTATCACCTGCGCAACAAGCAGGCTTATTGCAAAACTTACACATTTTGTTCGAGCAAGCTCAACTTGCCCTACTACAAAGCAAACAAGCGCCTTATCTTAAAAGTTTAGAAAAGGCGCAATTAATCATTAGCACCTATTTTCAAGCAAACGATGGCACCACCAAAGGCTTACTAAAAGGTCTGCAAGAACTACAACAGGAGACCATCAGCGTTGAATTACCGAGTATAGCGGGCTCTTTAAACACACTTAAAAGCTATTTAAAACAAGGCGCTGCCCTTAAGATAGACAATGCTAAAAAAGGAGCTGTTAACTAATGAAACTTGTGCTGATTTTATTATTTATCGTGCTTGCTGGGGGTGCCTTTGTCGGTGAGAAAATGGTACAAGACCCAGGTTATGTCCTGCTCTCTTATAACAATAGCACCATAGAGACCAGCGTTTGGGTATTTGCTGTTATTGCCTTCCTGCTCTTTTTAGTGACTCACTGGTTAGTAAACCTTTGTTTTAGGGTCGGCTTACCTACTAAATACTTAGGCAGCTGGAATAGAAACCGCATTGCTAAAAACGCCCAAAAGCGCACTTATAAAGGCTTGATCGCCTTATCAGAAGGTCAATGGTGGCAAGCTCAGCGCCTACTTTCACAAACCGCTCCTGACGCTGGCCAACCTTTAATCAACTACTTAGGCGCTGCAAAAGCCGCACATGAACAAGGTGATCAAAAGCAAACTGACTACTTTTTTGCTCAAGCGCGTGAAATAGCACCAGAAGCTGAAGTCAGCATTAGCCTACAAGAGGTTGAAGTGCTGGTAGATAGAGGCCACAGCGCCCAAGCCTTTATTATTTTAAAACGCTTACATAGCCTCGCTCCTAAACACACTGGCATTTTAAGAGATTTAGCTGATTTACACCAAGATCAGCAAGATTGGGATGGCTTAATCTCACTGCTACCGAAACTTAAAAAGCAGAAAGTACTATCCGCTGCGCAATTAGCGCAACTAGAAGCGCTCTGTTATAACCAAATGCTCAATAGTGTCGTAGAAAAACTGCCTGTTGAAAGCGATAGCGACACTAGAGTAAAAGCATTAACTAAAGGCTGGAAAGCATTACCTAATAGCCTAAGCAAAACCACGCCGATGATTGCCTCTTATGCCCAAGCATTAATTGCAGTGGATGCGATAGATCAAGCTGATCAATTTTTACGCCCGCACATTCAACGCACTTGGGATGACGAGCTAATTAATATATTCGGTACGATTAGAGCGAGCGATGTCTTCAGACAGTATCGCCTGGTGGTCAGCTGGATCAAAAAACAGCCTGAGCAGGCATCATTGCAACTTTGTGCTGCCCGTTTGGCCATGGAGAACGAAGACTGGCCACAAGCAGTTAAGCATTATGAAACCAGTATTGCACTCACCCCAAGTATCGGCGCTTATCGCGGTTTAGCTAAATTACTTGAAAGCCTAGGCGAGCATGAGAAGGCGTTGCAAATCAGCCAAAAAGCAATGGATTTCACCGATGATGATTCCGTTGTTTATCATTTACCTGCCCCTATTGAATCTACAACTCAAGCAGACCAAGAAGATGGCGCTCAAAGTACTGCCCAAAACACATCCAACATTACATTGGATAAAAAAAGCGCTAATGCATAACCTGCACTGCGCTTAATGACACTAATATCAGTAGTGAAGCGCTTCACTACTGATATTAAAAAACAATAAACTCACTACTCGTTATTTTCTTCGCTATCTGTAAGGCTTACTATGTCGCTATTAACACAACTCAACATCAGCGCCCCTATCATTCAAGCGCCCATGGCCGGTGTCCAAGATCATCAGTTAGCTATTGCTGTCGCTAAAGGCGGAGCACTGGGTTCTATCCCCTGCGCAATGTTGAGTAATGAGCAAATAGTAGAGCAGATACAAGCGTGTAGAGCAGCCGGTATCGATAGTTTTAATTTAAATTTCTTCTGCCATCAAGCCCCTGTGATTGATGAGCATCGCCAACAGCAATGGAGCGATAAATTAGCACCTTATTTTAAAGCACTTAATATTGATGAAGACACCAAAGCTGAGAATAACAGAACACCTTTTTGCCAGGCAACAATAGACGCCATCCGTCCTTATGCGCCGCCGATTATCAGCTTTCATTTTGGCCTACCTAAAGCACATCTTGTTGAGCAACTTAAAGCCTGGGGAGCAGTTATTATCAGTAGCGCCACCAGCTTAGCAGAAGGTATTTGGCTAGAGCAAAATGGCGCCGACATAGTCATCGCCCAAGGCTTGGAAGCCGGCGGTCACCGAGCGATGTTTATAGAGACAGATATTAGCTTGCAACAAACCACCTTCTCCCTATTACCACAATTAGCAAAACAGCTTAAGATTCCGATTGTTGCAGCCGGTGGTATTAGCGATGCCAATGGTATTCGCGCCGCTATGGCTCTAGGTGCTAGTGCGGTTCAAATAGGCACCAGCTATTTACTGTGTGATGAAGCTAAAACCAGCGATCTGCATCGCCAAGCATTAACCTCTAGTGAGCAACAAACCTGCCTAACCAATGTATTCACAGGCAGGCCTGCACGTAGCATTGTTAATAAAGCCGTGACAGAACTTGGCCCGATGAGCGCGATCACCCCTGCTTTCCCGTTAGCTGCTATTACTATGGGGCAGTTAAGAAACGCGGCGCAAGCACAAGGATCTGCTGATTTTATGCCACTGTGGAGCGGTCAAAATGCCAGTGGCTGTAAAGCGATTTCAGCAACACTATTAACCGAGCAATTAAAACAGGGCTTAGATACTCTGTGATAAGCGCTAAACAACGCTTACAACAACTGCCCTTTGCAATAGCTGGGCTAGCTTTTGGTCTGGCAAGTTTAGGCTGGAATCTAGAAGTCGTCTATCCGCAATCCGCTATTTTTCAAATAGCGACAGCCTTACTATCAACGCTCATTATTATCGCAGTTATCTGTAAATTATATTACTCACCACTACATTTTTTACAGCTGATAAAAGATCCCAGCATCGGCCCTTTATCACCGACTATCGCCTTGGTCACAATGATAGCCAGCGTTAACTTTAGCGGTGATAGTGCGATATTGATCTGGGCTTTAGGTGTGGTTTTACATACCCTACTGTTAGTTTTTTTCATTATCACTCGCTATCAAAACTTTCAAATGGCGCAAGTCGCTCCCAGCTGGTTTATTCCCTTTGTGGCAACTATCGTCGCGGTTTTAACCTACCCACAAACGAGTCACTCATCATTTGCTTGGCTCGCAACTAATCATGTTATTATTGAACAAGTATTTAGTCAAAGCGTTGTGATTTTTGCCATTGCCAGTTACTTTTTGATCTTGCCGCTAATTACATACGCAGTAATATCAAAACCATTATTAACACCTGATACCCGTCCAGCACTGGCGTTATTTGCAGCACCTGCCAATCTTTGTCTATTAGCTTACTTACTGTATTTTCAGACGATATCGACCCGTTTTATGATACTGCTGCTAATCATTGCCGTGAGTATGAGTATTGTCAGCTATGTCATTGTTGTACAATTAATACGCCGCCCTTTTACACCCGCGATGTCTAGCTTTACCTTCCCATTGGTTATTGGCTCACCGACCATGCAAGCCACTAGTGACTATTTTGAACAGCTACAGTTTAATGAGTTATACATTAAGATTTTTGCATGTTTAGCACAGTTTCAACTCTATGCTGCGACACTCGTTACTCTTTATGTTTTATATCAGTATGTCCGCTTTCTTTATCGTAGCGTTAATAGCTAACAACAAGATTGTCGCTGTTTGATTTTATTAGGTGCTGATTTGGCTAATAATTTTTCATGTCACAGCACTGCATATAGATAAAATTTATATATTGAACAAGCCAAAATGGCAAACAGCGAAGATGTTAGTAGAATAGAACTTGGCCTGATAACATGTATCAGGCTAGGGGAAGTGGATTAGCGAGTTACAGACGCATCTCGATGCCTTGTTGTTGCATAAAGCTTTTCGCTTCTTCGATACTATATTCACCAAAGTGAAAAATAGACGCAGCGAGCACCGCATCGGCACCACCTTGTTTAACACCATCGACAAGATGCTGTAAATTACCGACACCACCTGAGGCAATAATAGGAATATTAACCGCTTGTGATATTGCACGGGTGACACCTAGATCATAGCCACTTTTAACGCCATCTTGATCCATCGACGTTAATAGAATTTCGCCAGCACCATATTCAGCCATCTTCACGGCCCATTGCACGGCATCGATACCCGTAGGTTTGCGCCCGCCATGGGTAAAAATTTCCCAGCGATCTATGTCATCAGCGCCAGAGACTTTTTTAGCATCAATGGCTACAACAATGCATTGCGAGCCAAAGCGCTGCGCCGCCTCTTTAACAAAATCGGGGTTATAAATCGCCGCACTGTTAATAGAGACCTTATCAGCACCGGCATTGAGCATGGCTCGAATATCATCACAACTACGGATACCACCACCTACTGTTAAGGGTATAAATACTTGCGAGGCCATTTTTTCAACCGTGCTAACCATGGTTTCACGGCCTTCGTGCGTCGCGGTAATATCCAAGAAGGTTATTTCGTCAGCACCTTGCTCGTTATATCTTTTTGCAACTTCAACAGGGTCACCCGCATCGCGGATATCTAAAAATTGCACACCTTTTACAACCCGGCCATTTTCAACATCTAGGCAGGGAATGATGCGTTTTGCTAATGCCATTGTTTATTCTCTGATTGATTAATTACTAGGCTCTGATACATGGATAAACAACCTAATGCCGTTACAGCTTGCCATCCCAATTGATGAAGTTTTTCAATAACTGCAAACCAGCTGTGTGACTTTTTTCAGGGTGGAACTGCACACAAAAGCTGTTTTTATCACTCAGTGCCGCGTCAAAATCAACACCGTAATGGCAGCTTCCAGCAACTTGAGCGCGATTCTTTGCCGCCACATAATAGCTGTGTACAAAATAAAAGCGACTATTGTCTTCAATGCCTTGCCACAGTGGGTGATCAATCGTTTGCGATACTCGATTCCAGCCCATGTGCGGTACTTTAAGGCGCTCACCATCCTCAATGATACCATCGGCAAAATGTTTCACCTCGCCTGAATATACACCTAGGCAATCCGAACCAGCGTTTTCTTCTGAGCTATCCATCAATGCTTGATAGCCGACACAAATGCCCATAAACGGCTTACCGCTAGCCAGTGTTGAAGCCACTGCTTTATCAACATCACAGGCGAGCATTTGCGCAACACAGTCACGTATAGCACCGACACCTGGCAAGATAACGCGATCGCTATCAGCAATTACTTTAGGATCATTAGTGATACGAACCTGGACGTTTGAGCCGACATGCTCTAAGGCTTTAGATACCGAGTGCAGGTTGCCCATACCGTAATCTATCACGGCAATCGTACTCATAATTATAAACTTCCCTTAGTCGATGGCATCAAGTTTGGTGCGCGCTGATCAACACTTAAAGCCATACGTAATGCGCGGCCAAATGCTTTGAATATCGTTTCAGCTTGGTGATGTGCATTAAAGCCTTTGATATTATCGATATGTAAGGTGACACCGGCGTGATTGACAAACCCTTGGAAAAACTCCCAAAACAGCTGTGTGTCTAATTTGCCGATAGAGCCGCGGGTAAATTCACAGTTAAACGATAAACCAGGGCGACCAGAGAAGTCGATAACCACGCGTGATAACGCTTCATCAAGTGGTACATAAGCGTGGCCGTAACGCACAATACCCACTTTATCGCCAACTGCTTCTTTAAACGCTTGGCCTAGGGTAATACCGATATCTTCAACCGTGTGGTGATCATCAATATAGACATCGCCATTGGCTTCTATCTCTATATCAATCAGTCCATGACGAGCGATTTGATCCATCATATGCTCAAGAAAAGGCACTCCAGTATCCGCTTGAAACTTACCTGTTCCATCTAAATTAATTGATACTGTTATTTGTGTTTCACTTGTTTCTCTATTGATCTTAGCCTTGCGCTCAGACATACCGACTACCTTTAGTTACACGTTCATAATGTCATTACAGAATCACTCTTTGCAAATACTGCCAGCGCCTTAGATGACGCTTAACTATGCTCATGGTCTGTGAATAAATAAAATCTTTATAATATAATAGTGAAAGTTATCTGATAACTTAGTCACTATATTTTAGTGAGCTAAGTATATCCTCAAGTGGCCTATGGGAACAGTCATTGAACAGATAAAACCGCCTCAAACATGGCTTTTAAGGACTTAGTATTTTATCTGGCTAGGTGATCTATTAGGCTAAGCAAAGCGTATTCGTTGGCAGGGCAATGATCAGGCAATTAAAAATATTGACAGTTGCTTACTAGTCACCTAATGAAAAGTGATTTTTGCCTGTTTTTATCCATTAATCACAGTGCTACAACAAGCATTTTTTTATAAGGCGTGCCACAATAGCAGCACTAACATTTAACCCATATTTATCGTGCCACCTTGTGGTCACAGCTTAAAACCTTTATTTAAAGTAATATTAAAAGGATTTATCATGAAAAAAGCATTTAAATTTATCGGCATATTTGTACTCCTGCTTGTCATTATCACTGTTGCTGCAGCAACACTGTTAAGCTTGTACATTACCCCTAATGATTACAAACAAGAAATCGAGCAAGCTGCGTTTGATAAGGCAAACATCCAATTAAAAATAAATGGTGATATTACATGGTCTATCTATCCTAACATTGGATTAGACATCCAGGCAATTGCAGCAAACTACCCAGATAAAGCACCATTGGCATCATTAACCAACGCCAATGTCTCTGTCATGTTAATGCCATTATTTTCAGGCGAAATAAAAGTTAAAGGCATCACTATTGAAGGCCTAAAATTAAATTTAACCCAAGATAAAAACAGCAATAATTGGCAGAGCGATACACAAACAGGCGATACCAACAGCCCAAGTACGCCACCAACATCTGAGCCCGCGCCTCAAACTCAGAGCAGCTTTGAATTTAATAAAATTGCTGTTGATACTATCAACATTAAAGATTCGACTGTTATTTTTACCGACCTTGTTAACAACAGCGTGTCAACGATTGAAAACTTCAACTTCAATAGCCAAAACATAGCATTAGATCAGCCATTTGATGCCCAACTTAGTTTTGATGCACAACTGAGCAGCAACGGCAAACAAACGCTGGCGAGTAAGGTTGAGCTCAGCGGTAACTTCCTAATAGAGCTAGCGAAACAGCATTTTCAAATCAACAACCTAGATACCCAGCTTAGCGTGACGACAGATCAAACTATTGACCTTAAGCTGCAAGCTAATATCGATGCAGATTTAGCCAAAAATGCCATCAGCATTAATGACTTGGCCTTAAGCAGTAGCGATATCAATGCTAGTGGCACATTAAAAATAAACGGCGAAAAATTAGATCAATTAGAAGGGCTGATCGCTGTAGAGCGCTTTGACTTGAAGAAACTGTTAGCCACTCTCAAATTAGCACCAATAGCCACCAGTGATGATAAAGCGCTGCGCTCTATCGCTTTAACAACACAAATTGCCGGCTCGCTAGCGCAACTAGATTTTAAACAGTTATTAATTAGTATCGATGACACGAAAATATCTGGTAATGCTAATTACCAACTCGGCAATGGTTTTATCAACTTCGCTTTGAAAGGCGATAACCTTAATAGCAATCGCTATTTACCCGCTGTGAGCAACAACACAGCGACTAACACAGCGGGCACTAGCTCGCCGAGCCCTGCAAAAACAGCAAGCAGCACTGCTTACTCTAAGGAAGCCATTATTCCTGTAGATGTATTAAAAAGTTTAAAATTGGCCGGCAAGATCACATTTGCCAGTATCGATTATCAAAAAACAAAATTAACCAATGTGCTAGTCAACATTAATGCTGACAACGGCTTAGTTAAAATTCCAAACTTAGACATGCAGGCTTATCAAGGTAGCATCTCTAATAACATTACCCTAGATGCACGTAAAGCACCGCTTAAACTACAAATTAGCAACAACATTAGCAAGCTAAGCATTGGCCCTGTGTTAACAGATTTCGCGCAAAGCGATGCCCTAACCGGATCATTAAGCAGCAGTAGCAACCTTACTGCTACTGGGCAATCAATCCACAGCATAGTGAACAGTTTAAACGGTACAGTGCAGCTAGCGCTAAGTGATGGTGTCATCAAAGGCATTGATGCTGCGCAACAAATGTGTGAGACAGTCAATAAAATATCGTCTTTAGGTGGCGTCGTAAAAACCACCCAAAGTGTCGATAAATCAACAGCATTCGCCACTATTAAAGGCTTACTTAACTTCAAAAACGGCGTTATCAGCAACAATGATTTTAAAGCTGATTTAGATGCCTTAAACGCAACGGGTAAAGGCAGCATTAACCTAGCAGCGCAAAGCTTAGATTATCGTGTTGGTTTAACAATCCAAGAAAACTTGTTTAAAAAGAGCTGCTCTGTTAACAACAAAATTCAAAATATTGAATGGCCTGTCAACTGTCGCGGTAACTTTAGCGATGACCCACTTAAAATGTGCAAGCCTGATCTGAGCGTGGTCGAAGATATCCTTAAAAACGCGTTAAAAGCAGAGCTTGAAAAGAAACTGGGCGCCAGCATCAAACAAAAGCAGGAAGAGCTTAAACAAGAGTTAAAAAACAAAGTAGAAGAAAAAGCGAAAGATAAACTAAAAGATGCATTAAAGGGGTTATTTTAATTGCTCAACGAAGTAGAAAACACAACACATGCGGCGCGTACTTTTAGCGCCGTAGAGTTTAGCGATACGATTTTACGATGGTTTGAGCAACACGGTAGACATGATTTACCGTGGCAGCAAGATAAGAGCGCTTACAGTACATGGATATCTGAAATCATGCTGCAACAGACCCAGGTGATTACAGTTATTCCCTACTATCAGCGCTTTATCGAAAAACTCCCTGATGTATTCAGCCTAGCATCGGCTGATATCGACGAGGTACTGCACTTATGGACAGGCCTTGGCTACTACGCTAGAGCACGCAACTTGCACAAAGCAGCAAATCAGCTAGTCGATCAATACCAAGGGGTATTCCCGCTATCTGTTATAGAGTTAGAAACCCTCAGCGGTATCGGCCGCTCAACTGCAGGTGCTATTCTATCGATTTCTAGCAACCAACGCGCCGCCATATTAGATGGCAATGTAAAACGTGTGTTAGCGCGCTTTTACGCCGTTGAAGGCTGGGCTGGCAAAGCTGACATCGCCAAACAACTATGGCAACACGCAGAACACAACACGCCCTACAACAGAGCAGGCCACTACACCCAAGCGATGATGGATATGGGCGCAACAGTTTGCACCCGTAGCAAACCTAAATGCGACAGTTGCCCTATTGTTAGCGGTTGCGCAGCTAAAGCGTTAGATAGAGTAAAAGACTTCCCCTACTCTAAACCTAAAAAAGCGATTCCTGTTCGTCAAACACTGATGCTGATTATTGAAAACAACGCAGGCGAAAAACTATTATATCAACGCCCGCCTACTGGCTTATGGGGAGGCTTATGGAGCCTGCCGCAAATTGCTGACCTACGCGATGCAAAAACTGAGCTAGGCTTACAGGTAGATATTAATAGCGCTCGTTATTTAGAGCCTCTAAGGCATACTTTCAGCCACTTTCATCTAGACATTACACCGGTGAAAATACAATTAGCTGATAGCACCGCAATGGCACAGGCAACACAAATAATGGAATCATCGCCAACACTTTGGTATAACCCTAACCAACCTGTCAACGTCGGCTTAGCAGCCCCCGTTAAAAAATTGTTACTACAGTATTAAACACTTAAATATAGGATTCAACATGCGCACTGTACACTGCATTAAATACCAAGAAGAACTAGAAGGACTAGAGCGTCCACCTTACCCTGGCCCAAAGGGTAAAGAAATATTTGAAACGGTTTCTAAAAAAGCGTGGATGGAATGGACCAGCCATCAGACCATGATCATCAATGAAAAGCACTTGAATATGATCGACCCTAGCAGCAGAGCCTTATTACTAGAGGAAATGGATAAATTCATGGCTGACACCGACTACGCCAAAGTAGAAGGTTACGTCCCGCCGAGCAAAAAATAACAAGTGATTATATAACCAACAAAACGAGCACTTAATTAACGTATTTTCGCTGTTTTTTAATTTTATGCTTTTTGTTGGTTGACAGGCGATAAAGATAAAGGTTTAATACGCGCCTCTTCAACGAGGAAACAATTTGTTGAAGTTCTGCATGTTGCCCGGATAGCTCAGTCGGTAGAGCAGAGGATTGAAAATCCTCGTGTCGGTGGTTCGATTCCGCCTCCGGGCACCATCTTTAATTATAAAGATGGTCCTCTTTGTAAAACACATTATATCTAACATCTCTTTTAGAATTTTCAACTTAAATATTAAATTACTTTAAACACATCTGATATTAATTTTCGCCACCTTATCGCACCTTAAGTTTGATACCGCTCTGTCTTCTATCCGCTTTTATACTGACTGCTTTTCCTTTTAAGAATATAGCGTCCCTAGAATTTCTTGGCTTTTAAGTCATATAAACTCTGATTGATTAACCTATACCAAGCGCAACATATGCTGCTATTTATTTTATAATGAAAAATAATGAGCGAAACCCTCAGTGTTTAAATACTGGACTTTGTGATCACTAATGTTGTCATATACATCTATATTGGTATTTAACCAAAAGAAAAAACACTTCACTTGCAGCCGACAGTTGGCGAAAAGACACGACAAACTTAGCGTTATAATATGTAACTTGCTAATTATCCAATAGGGATGACATGAAAAATAGAATATTATTCAGTACCGCCACTCTCTGCGTTGTGATTGCAATCATCGCCTGGAACTCCCCTTCATTTTTTAACAGCGCACCTATAAACTCTAATAATGACAGCAGTATAGATACAGCTTCTGCTGTGGTTGCTGCAAGTTGGAGCGATAACGTAACCATCACCCTCGATGAAGGGGCAAAGACATTTCGCTTTCAATCCAATGGCATACCAAGCCATGGTTTTGCAGAGAAATATTTAATTCCCAAAAACCCCAACCAACAGCCATTTTCAGATAAACCTGCCAGTGCATTTACAGTGGCTAGCTCTGCAGAGTTTTTTAAAGAAACACAAATTGACACGACTATTACCACTGCGCCGAATTACGTTGAAAAGGTTACCTCTACCTCGTTAGGGCGTATAGGTGTAGCGCTCAGCGGCGCGCAAATTTTTAATGATTACGAAAATATGGATAGATCAGTGGTCGCCAAGGATGACCAAGTCATTCATGATCATGTCTCCTTTTTAGATGAATGTAATGGTCATACCCTTGTAGACGGTAGCAACTATCATTATCACGGCGTTCCCGTTTGCATCACCCAAGGATTAGACAGCGCTGACGCTCACTCTGTTATGGTTGGAGTATTAGAAGATGGTTTTCCTGTTTATGGCAATTTAGGGCTAGCAGGCGCAATTGTCACTAATGATGATTTAGATGCGTGTAGCGGCCATGTAGAGGCAACACCAGAGTTTCCACAAGGGATTTATCATTATCATCTAAGCGCTGATGAAGCGCCTTACATGATTGATTGCTACCATGGTGAGGTTGACAACTCAGGCCCTAGAGGCCAAGATGGCCCGGATTTCTCACAGCCAGCTCAGACATTGGGGCTCAGTGAAGAGGCGCTGATACAGGCACTGGGCAACTCAATGCCACCAGATTTTGACGCAGCAGCCAAAACACTTAAAATAAACGTCGATGATCTGCGAGCGGCGATGCCGCCGCCGCAATAGCAAGTCAAATGGAAAAAATTGCCTACCTAGTGATTGGCGCGGCTTTAGGGGTCGTGTTGACACTTATCCTTAAGCCGATTCAATCTATAGATACTGCTGTCATGCCTATGATGGAGGCAAATAAAATGGCTGTGCCGATGTTGGACATGCACCAACACCCTTTACGAAATGTAGCGCCAGATAAACCTGTCCCAAGCGTAACACATCTGGTTTTTCCTGATATTATGGGTGGCTACAATGTTCAGATAATCCCCAAAAATTTTGAGTTTACTGCCGCCGCTATTAATCGCGAAGTAAAAAACAACCAAGGCCACGCTCATATTTACGTTAACGGGATCAAAGTATCTAGGGTATATTCAAAATGGTATTATCTTAGCGCTGGTTTTTTAAAGCCAGGCGAAAATACTGTCAGCGTAACATTGAACGCCAATGATCACAGTGAATGGGCTATCAATGGCGGCAGAATTTTATCAAATGTACGTGTCGTAAAGGCTGAATAAAGCGTTAATCATCGCTGTGCACTCTAGTAGTAGATCAACCATTAGAGAGTAAATATATTCAATGTTGATTAAAAACTTCGTTTAAACTTGTCATCATATGCGTATTTTCTTTAGGCCTCATGCAAACCAATATATATATTTTTAAAGTACTCGATAATACGCTGATCAAGATAAAACTCAGCTCGCCAAGGGTATTTTCCGCTAATGAAACCGACATGACCTCCGTGCTCAGATAACTCATAAGTAATCGCAGCAGACAATTGCTCGAGCTTAGGAATAACAGCTTGCGTCATAAAAGGATCGTCACTAGCATGGATAATTAAACTAGGTACTTTAATCCGCTTTAAATACTGCATCGCACTGCATTTTTGATAATAGTCATCAGCGCTTTCAAAACCATGTAATACTGCCGTCACTTGTTGATCGAATGATCGAAAATCAGTGATACTCGTTAAATGCTGATCACCCGCTAATTGCTGGGACAGCTGGGGAATTAACGCTATTTTCTTGTGAAGATTGAGTTTCATGCGCGAGAGCAAATGCTGTTGATACACTCGGGAAAACCCTGATTTCAAACGCTCTTCACAGGCTGACAAACTTAAAGGCGGTGAAATAGCGACAGCTCCCTTTAATAAGGGATCATCTACATACTCGCCTAGGTACTTAAGTAGCATGTTCCCCCCTAAACTATAACCTGCTGCAAATAATGTGGCACAGGGGTAGCGTTTAGTTAGAAGCTCAAGAAAAAATCTAGCATCTGATGTTTCACCACTATGATAAGCACGTGACAGACGATTAGGCTCACCCGAGCAGCCTCTAAAATGCATCATCACTGCGGGCCAGTTCATACGCTCACACAAAGATAATAATCGATGGACATAGTGCGACTTGATTGAACCTTCTAAACCATGAAAGACCACCACCAAAGGCCCTTTGTATTCAGCGTCAATCGCTGTCGTCCAAACTACATCCAAAAAATCGCCATCATCTAATTCAAGACGCTCATTAATACCAATAGCCTGCTCAGTATTCGTTAGCCAATCGGCAAAAATTGTCTGTAAGTGAGGGTTTTTAGCCCACCAAGCAGGCTTGAATTGACTGGCTATATGCATGATTAAATGTGTCTTAAGGTGATAAAAAAGTAGGTAAACATGTAATTAGTCCACAGAACTTATGGCAAGTAGATGATAGGTGCTTAAGACAATACTAACAGACAGGCTAGCTGCACAATGTTTTAGCCCCCTATGAGAGATATCTAAGATGTTTCAATATAACAACAAACAGCAGGTGTCGCTTGTTTTTGTTAAGGTTTTAAATGATTCGTGCTATAAGCTCACATCTTTCAATAATTTTTTATTGCAATCCCCAACCCATCTTGAATTAGCACATTAGTGTGCATAACGTTTAGAGCCTTTAATATCCAGTGCATTTAAAAAACACCTATCATTTATTATAAATTCATTAAATCTAGAACTTTTAATGATCTCATTATATGCTCTAACAAAATCGCAGATGTTTATAGTGGTAAAGTATTTAATGAAAATTGTGACATGGAATTGTAATGGGGCGCTACGCAACAAAACTAAGGAGTTAGATGCTTTAAACGCTGATATTTTAGTAATACAAGAGTGTGAAGACCCTGAACAATCCACTAAAGAGTATAAAAATTGGGCTGGTAATTGCTTATGGATAGGAAAATCGAGAAACAAAGGTGTGGGTGTTTTTGCTAGAAACGGTCATCATCTTAAAAAACAGCACTGGCAAGGCTCTTATGCTATTAAAGGCATTAAGTTCCCTCACCCTGCTTTAAGTTGGAACACCGAGGACTTAGAACTTTTCCTTCCTTGTAAGATAAATGATGATATCAACCTATTAGCTGTTTGGACTAAAGCTGCAAACTCACCTAGCTTCGGTTATATGGGACAAGTTTGGAAGTTCCTGCAAATCCACCGCGCTGAACTGGAGCAGGAAAAAACTATTATACTAGGAGATTTTAATAGCAATACAATATGGGATGAGCCCGATCGATGGTGGAGCCACACCGATGTCGTCAATGAACTAAAGCATTCAGGAATAAGGAGTTTATATCATTACCAGTTTAATGAAGAGCAAGGTAAAGAAACTACTCCAACATTTTATATGCATCGAAAAACTGAAAGACCTTACCATATAGATTACACTTTTTTGTCACAAGACCTCATTAATAAAAGCCACTTAACCATAGGTGCTTTAACTTGGTTAGACACCAGTGATCATTTGCCTTTAATTACTGACATAAGTATTTAGTTCCTCCCTAAATACTCAATATAAAACCCTCTCACCAAACACCAAATAAATAGCCATTGGCATGTGCCTTCCCTGTCTGCTGATCAACACTGTCGTTGCGGATGCTAGAGCGATTTTTTCGCTGGCGATACCATTGATAATGCGTTATTCATGCGCTCCCTTACTACTTGTTGCGCGGGCTCTTCGCCTAAATCGTGCAGCTCTTGAGGGTCATTCAATAGATCAAATAATTGAGGGCGAAAGTGCTCATAGTGAATATATTTCCAACGCGTATCACAAATCATCGCCGCGCGACTTTGATCAGGCTCTAGGTTTAAGCGTTTACGGGCATTGCGCCAAGCATAATCCGCTTCACTGACTGCATATTCACGCCACGGTATTTGTGGCTCGCCAATTAATACCGGCATTAAAGAGCGCCCCTCTAAACTGTGGCTACACTCTTTAGCACCTGCTAAGTCTAAAAACGTGGGTACTAGATCAATAGCCTCAACCAGCCTGTCATCTGTGCTGCCCCTACTTTTATCGGCGCTTGTTCGCGGGTCGTGAATAATCAATGGTATGCGCACACTCGCCTCATGAAATAGCTCTTTTTCACCCAGCCAGTGATCGCCAAGATAATCACCGTGATCAGCAGTGAGTACGATGATTGTATTCTCGTATTCGCCAATTTCTTTCAGGTGATCAATCACTCGCTGAATATGCGTATCAATTTGGCTAATAAGCCCCATGTAAGGCGGAATAACCCGCTCGCGCACCTCATCGTGAGCAAAATTTTGCGATTCCATATGGCCCATAAATGCGGTGATGACGGGGTGATCTGTCTCTTTTTCTGCCTGGCTAGCGTTTCTGTCAACAATATCATCAGCGCTATACATATTATGATAAGGCGCTGGTGCTATGTACGGCCAATGTGGCTTTATATAACTTAAATGTAGACACCACGGCTGCCCTGCAGATTCATCGATAAAGTCGATCGCACGGTTGGTCGTATAAGCAGTTTCTGAATACTGCTCTGGGATTCTTGCTGGGCGATCACAGTTGCGCATATACCAGCCACTTTGCACTTCACCCTCATCATCCTCAACCGAGTTGGCGTATTCATGCCAGGGGTTATGGCCTGCAAAGCCTAAATTACGCAAGTATTGGTTGTAAGCCAAATCGGGCGATACGTGCTGATCAGGATGCAAACCATCATCGCGCTCGTAGGGCTCAAAACCACACTGCGCTGCTAGTACCCCTCTTGATGATTGTGGGTCTATTCCTAAGCGCGTCATGCCCTGAACGTCATTTTTCATGTGCGTTTTACCTACTAACGCCACTCGATATCCGCTAGGGCGCAAGTAATCACCCAGAGTTTGCTCTGATAGCTTAAGCGGCACATTGTTATAGGTCGCACCGTGTGAGCTAACATAACGCCCGGTATAAAATGACATGCGAG
This sequence comes from Gammaproteobacteria bacterium AS21, assembly GCA_038900335.1. Taxonomy (GTDB): domain Bacteria; phylum Pseudomonadota; class Gammaproteobacteria; order Pseudomonadales; family Balneatricaceae; genus Rs1. Next base: position 64,490 of record JBBMRB010000006.1, read on the forward strand.
AAGGCCCACATACAGGTGCTTGCGTATAAGCGCGACTAAAATTGACTCCCTCTTTAGCCAGCTTATCGATGGTCGGTGTTTTAATACTTGGATGACCATTACAGCCTAGATAATCGGCCCTTAATTGGTCAGCCATAATAAATAGAATATTCGGTGCTTGCGCCATTGTCTTGTCCTACTAAATTATATATCGCACTATTTTTATTATAATTAGCGCCGTGTTGCGCGCTAATAGTGATTGATAGTAGCGAATGCTAAAGTAGAACAAAAGCGCTTATTTCACTGTGTGAAACATGATTTTTGTGTAATTTTCATTAACCATCGTCAATATTAATAAAAAAGCATCCACAGCAGTGTGCTAGGCGTATAACATAGTTAATGACTTTATTTTTATTAGGCTTATCTGTATGTCTGCTTTAACAATCACCGATGTCTCGATTTATTTAACTGATAAACCGCTGCTATCAGCACTATCATTTAGCGTTAATGAAGGTGAAGTACTTAGCATTATGGGCCCAAGTGGTTGTGGTAAATCAACATTGTTGAATTTTTTATGCGGTACACTGCCTGCCACTTTTCGAGCGAGCGGCGAGGTGCGCTTAAACAACAAGAGTCTCACCCGCTTAGCTGTTGAGCAGCGAAAAGTCGGTATTTTATACCAATCACCTCTGTTATTTCCGCACATGAATAACTTAGAAAATCTGATGTTTGCTATCCCCGCTCGTATTAAAGGCAAGCAGCGCCAAGCCTTGGCATTAGATAAGCTCAGCCAGTTCAACCTTGCCGATAAAGCACTGAGTACGCCGCAACACTTATCGGGCGGCCAGCAAGCGCGGATTGCGCTATTACGTACGTTATTGTCTGAGCCTGAATATTTACTATTAGATGAGCCATTCGGTAAGCTTGATAGCACACTCAGACAAAGTGTGCGTGAGTTTGTATTAGAACAAGTGCAGATCAGCAAATTGCCAACCATCTTGGTGACTCATGATACTGAAGATTGCCAGGCGATGGGCAATAATGTGCTGCACTTAGCTTAGATACCCTCTTCAACTATTTAGCGCTAATATGTCTTTGTTAAAATGTGGCTAATCATCTAAAAAGGTTGGTTTTATCACTCACATCCCTTATTTTTAACGCCCGACTACTTACTTTCGTCTGTATTAATAGCGAACAAGGATTTGTCATTGCCACGCTTCATTAAAATATCACTCTTGCTTATCAGTATTATTGCCATCATTATCATCACATTATTAGTGATCATTGTGATGCGACACGAGCCAAGTGCGAGCTATGAATTACGCGGGCGCTACCAGCCATCAGCAGATAAGAAAACATACTTAGTGATGGAAGATAATAATGGCGGCCAATGTGGTGCATTAATGATCGATAACCAAATATGGCCCTATGCTCTTAACACTAAAGCAGCAGTGAGTGCTGGGTTGCATCGTATTGCCTGTGGCTCTGGCAATGCTTTAGAGATCAGCATTAAACAAGGTACTACCTATTATTTTGATTATTGGGGACCTTAACTTATAACAAGGTAACCCACTACTGCTACAACATTGAGAGCAGTTTTAAGCACTGACCATTATATGAGAGCACTATGAATACAGACACCTTAATTATTTATATCTTTGTCGCCTTCTTTTATATTATTAGCCCAGGGCCTGCTATTTTACTGGCTATTTACAATGGCGCCATCAATGGTAACAAGGTGGTAATGGTATCTGCCACAGGTAATATTTTAGGCTTATTATGCTTATCTACTTTATCAGTTAGTGGGCTCAGTGCTTTATTGCTCGCTTCATCGACCTTATTTAGCTTGGTTAAGTGGATAGGCGCCGCTTATTTAATTTATCTAGGTATTCGCCAACTTCGCGCAAGCACGGGTGCTAAAGTGCAACTTGGCAGCTCTAGCGCTGAGCTTAATCGCGCGCTACCTTCTTACTTTAAAGAGGGCTTTTTAGTGGCGGCGACCAACCCAAAACCCATTTTATTTTTCACTGCACTATTCCCACAGTTTTTAGATACAACGTTAGCCATCGCCCCACAGTTTATTATTATGACCTTGATATTCATGGCGTTTTCATTTTTATCACTATCAACTTACGGCTATCTTGCGCAGCGAGCCAAAGGTCTATTGGCCAACATCAATAATATGAAGTGGTTTCATCGTATTAGCGGCACGTTGTTTATTGGTATGGGCGCAAGTTTATTCTACTTTAAAAACAACAGTTGATAGTGCGCATTATTTAGCACTTATATTATTTTTATCGCTAGCTCGATAAGAAATAGCTAGGCGCCAAGAGGTCCAATGCTTGGCAATGAAGTGCGCCATAATGAAGACTAATAAAGGCATAAACGCCTGCAGTAATGCCATTAAGCTCGCCTGCTTGCGCTCACCTGATGCCGCAAGTGCCACCGCTTCTGTCGTTAGTGTGTTAATGCGCCCCTCACCTGCCACCAGCGTCGGTAAATACTGGGCAATACTAACCGCGACAGCCAGCGCAGCCGCGCTTAATAATGGCCCTTTAAGCATCGCTAATTTTACTTGTACAAAGGCATATAGCGGTCGCTGAGTTAATGCTAATGCTTGGGTGTAATAAGCTTGCTGGAATTTTAAGTACGGGCCCTGCAGTGTTAAATAAACGTAGGGTAAGCAGTACAGTGTATGCAATAAAATAACGCCAGCTAGCGAGCCATTTAAATGACTCCATATAAGAGCGATTTGTAAACCAAACAAAAAACCAACTTGGGGTAGCAAGATAGGGATATAAATAAAGCGATCAAACCAAAAGACTTTTCCACTAAATAACCGTTTATGCTCTAATATTAGCACACTGATTATCAGCGCGATAAACGCGACACTAAAGGCAATAAGTAAGGTGGTTGTGCTCAATTGCGTTAATAAATCAGTGCTTGCGTTAAATTTATCTAAACTCCATTTTGCAGGCAGCGCATCGGGAAAACGCCAGCGCTTAGCAAAAGCCCAAAGCGGTAGAACGAGCAGCGCTAAGGCGGCGACAGCCATTATCAATAAATACAAATAACTGCCTAGTTTTAAATAGCTATCTGCCTTGGTACGGCGTTGCCCATCACTGTAGCTGGCCCTACTAAAATAATGAGCGAGCAAATAAACCTGCTGCCAACACCAGCAGCAAATAGCAATTATCATGATCAATAGGATTGAGCCGGCACTGGCCTGCAAGCGCAGTGTTAAATCAGCATCTTGAAACCAGCGAAACAAAGTCACTGCCAATGTCGAGGGGGTATTAGGGCCGATGATAATAGCTAAATCAATCACTGTGAGTGAGAATGCCAGCACCACAAAAATGGGCAGCCTAATCATCGGATACAACAAAGGTAGTAACAGTTTTCGCCATATTGTTAAACGGCTATAACCCAGTGTTTGCCCAAGTTGTATACTCGCCTTAACCGGCAGCTGCCTAGCACTGGCTAACAGCACGAACAGTAAATACGGCGTCTCTTTAATCACTAGCGCTAGCACTAATGACAATGCGTAAGGGTCTTGTACTGTCAGCCAATTTGGCGGCCTGTCAAAACCAGTTACCTCAGGGCTTAATAAGCGGATAACCCATCCACTTGGGCTTAACAAAAACAGTAAACCTATCGCCATCGCCGCATGAGGTATTGCTAAAACGGGTGACAGGCTTGCCTGTAAATAGCGCATCCAGCGAGTGTCATAACAACAACTGAGTGTTGCTAGCGCAACAAATAGAGCAATAATCGTAGCAGTAATACCGCTAAATAATGTCAGCATCAGGCTGCTATATAATTCAGGCGCTTGGAAAAGATTTATCCAAGGCTGCCAGCTAAATTCAGTGTAGCCCAGCACTGGTAAGTAGTTAAATGCCGGCAGTAAAGTACCGATAACTCCAATAGCGAGTAACGCTAACAAGAGCGCACTGATCAGCCTGCTGATGCTGACAATTTTCATATTAGAGCGCCTTTATCATTATTTAGCGTATCGTGCGCGCCATGCTGACTCTAATGCAGCGACCCACGATGTGTCAGGTTCGGGGATACTTTGTCCTAATTGCTCTAACGATAATGTCGCAATGCCTCTAGGTAGCTGTGCAAATTGCTGTTGTTGTTGCGCTGATAAACGATAGTGAGAAAGTACCGTTAAATCCCCCCAGACAGTAGGCGTCTGTTTTTTTACTTGTGCCTGTGGCGATAATAGAAAGTTCGCCACAACTTGCGAAGCTGCCTTACTTGCTGAGTTATAAGGTATCGCGACAAAATGGGTGTTGCTGATGGTGCCTTTATCAAACACATAAGAGCGCACTGTATCAGCTAAATTGCCCTGCTCGATTTGTACTGATGCCGATGACACATCAAAGCTCAGGCTGATATCAATTTCCTGATCATCTAATAGGCGGATCATCGCCTCTGCACTGGCGGGAAAGACATCACCTGAGCGCCAGGTGACTGGATGCAACTGATCTAAATAATCCCACAGCGGCTTACTTAGCAGCTCAAAATCGATATTTTCAACAGGCTCACTTAGCACACTAGGGTCTGCTATTAACTCATACAACGCCTGCTTTAAAAAAGTGGTACCTAAATACTGCGGCGGTTCTGGGTATGTTATGCGCCCAGGGTTTTGCTGCGCATATTCAAGTAGCTCAAGCATTGATGTAGGTGGTGCACTCAGCGTTTGCGTATCATAAATAAAAACCACTTGCGACATCCCCCAAGGGGATTCCATGCCTTCAACGGCTGTGCCAAAATCTAGTGTTAAGCTTTGCCTTGCGCTTTCATCGACATAACGATAATTGGGTAAATTCTGGCTAAAGGGGCCATAGATGAGCTTTTGATCTTTTAGCGCTCTAAAGTTCTCACCGTTAATCCACATCAAATCAATTGAGCCATCATCATCACGACCTGCTGATTTCTCAGCGATTAAGCGCGACACTGCATCCGCTGTATCGGCCAGTTTGACATGCTTAAGAGTAATACCGTATTGCTGATCAACTTGCTTAGCGACCCATTGAATATATTGATTGATGTTATCGCCACCACCCCACGCATTAAAATAGACGCTCTGCCCTTTTGCCGCTGTTAAAGTTTGTTGCCAGTCAGCATGGGCAGCTGTTGTGTGCATAATAAAACTAACGAGTATTGCCAAGAGGTAACAGCAAATTTGCTGCAAGCGGGTTGTAGCGCTATTTATTCTAGCGAGGAAAGTACGTGGTACACAATCATTGAGCATTATGTTGTCAGCCTAAGTAATTATCAGTGTCCATACTGCAGTGAAGACTTTAGATAAACAAGAGGCTGTTTAGTTCATATCTATTTAGTTCATATCTATTTAGTTCATATCTATTTAGCTCATATCTATTTAGTTCATATCTATTTAGCTCATAGCAGTTTAGCTCATAGCTGTTTAGCTCAAAAAAGTGACGACCGTTAACCTTTACCGTCAGTTATCACTGGCACCTTAAGACGATTCAAAACAGTGCGTTCAGCGCAAAATAGAAATGAAAAATTTGATTAGTTGGTGCAGTTTCTCAATAAAAACACATCTTACACACCGCAACCATTTGATTATACATCTATAAATTTGTTGGCTCGTTTTTTGTATTACTGTTTATGAGTATATAAAAACTGTGACATAACATATAGGTTGAAAACACAATGAGCCTGACTAACAAAGCGATTAAGGATAACGCTGACAATACTCAGCGAGTATTAACTACTAGTGACAATATATCTATTCTCTTAGTAGAAGATAAACCCGAGCCAAGCTCAATGCTAAGGAGAGCATTGATTGATTTTGATTATCATATTGCCAAACATATATCGTACGAAGACAACCTGATCAGCCAAATAGAACTGTGCGAGCCTAGCATCCTGGTGCTCGCTATCAATTTACCAAGTGACAGAGTTCTAAAAGAGCTTGCTGAAATCAGCCAAATACTGCCCTTACCTATCGTCATTTTTGCCGACAATGATTCACCGACACTCATTAAACGCGCCATAAAATCAGGAGTCAGCGCCTATATAGCCCATGAAATACTGCCCAAGCGTATTCAAAGTATTTTGTTTACGGCTATAGAGCGCTTTAAAGAGATCCAATCATTACGTAGTGAGTTAACACAATTAAAAACAAAACTAGAATCGCGAAAACTGATTGCTAGAGCCAAAGAGTTATTGATGCAACAAAAGCGAATAACAGAAAAGCAAGCGACTGAAACTTTGAAAAAAATGGCGATAAGCCAAGGCCACCCTCTCGTCTTTGTCGCTAAAAACATAATCGATGTCTGTGAGGTGCTATCGACATCAAGAACGTGAACAAACATGGTGCATTAAATTTATTTAGTGCGCTTTCACTCTACACCACCACATCGCTAAAAATTATTTCTTTTAGTATCAAAGAGTTATTTATTGGCACGAACTCTGCTAAAGCTATTACAACAATCATCTTAATAACGGGTGCTTTTAAATGGGAAAACGAGTCATTTAAAAGCGCCTCCACATTATCAGGAATCTATAATGAATTGGAAAAAGCCGTTAGCAAAAAAATTACAATTATTAACATTAAGCGTCAGTGTATTGTTAGCGACGACTAATATTGCCTACAGTAGTGAACTTGGTGAACCTGAAAAAGAAGAGCTGAAATTTGGCTTTATTAAGCTAACGGATATGGCACCCATTGCCATCGCCTATGAAAATGGTTATTTCGAAGATGAAGGCTTATATGTCACCATAGAGGCACAAGCTAATTGGAAAGTGTTATTAAACGGTGTTATCGATGGTACTTTAGATGGCGCACATATGCTCGCAGGGCAACCTATTGCAGCGACTATGGGCTATGGCACTCAAGCACACATCATTACCCCTTTTTCTATGGATTTAAACGGTAACGGTATTACTGTCTCTAATGATATCTGGGCAAAAATGAAGCCAAATATTCCTAAAATGGAGGATGGTCGACCTGTACACCCAATTAAAGCTGACTCATTAAAGCCGGTAATAGAGCAGCTAAATGCACAGGGACAAGCGTTCAAAATGGGGATGGTTTTTCCTGTCTCTACTCATAACTACGAGTTGCGTTACTGGCTAGCTGCTGGCGGTATTCACCCAGGTTATTACGCACCACATAAAGGTGATACCTCTGGGCAAATTGATGCTCAAGCTTTTTTATCTGTTACCCCGCCACCGCAAATGCCATCGACAATGGAAGCCGGAACTATTCATGGCTATTGCGTTGGCGAGCCCTGGAATCAACAAGCCGTATTTAAAAACATCGGGGTCCCTGTGGTCACGGATTATGAAATATGGAAAAACAACCCAGAGAAAGTTTTCGGTATCACAGCTCAGTTCGCAGAAAAATACCCAAACACGACTATCCGTTTAACTCGCGCACTGATTCGCGCCGCCAAATGGTTAGATGATAACAGTAATGGCAACCGCCCTGCTGCGGTTAAAATCTTAGCGCAATCTAACTATGTTGGCGCCGATTATGATGTGATCGCCAATTCAATGACAGGGACATTTGAGTATGAAAAAGGTGATGTGCGTGACGTCCCTGATTTCAACGTCTTCTTTAGACACAATGCCACCTACCCTTACTATTCAGATGCGATCTGGTATCTCACACAAATGCGTCGCTGGGGCCAAATATCAGAAGATAAAAGCGATCAATGGTACAAGGATTTAGCCGCTAAAGTTTATCGTCCTGATATCTACAAGTTAGCAGCACAATCACTGATTGAAGACAAACTAATCCCTGCTGAGCAATTCCCTGACTTTTCGACAGAAACTGGTTTTAAAGCACCACAACAGCACTTTATCGATGACATTATGTATGACGGTAGCCAGCCAAACGCCTATTTAGAAAAGTTCAGCATTGGCTTGAAAAAAGGTGACAAGCTATAACATTTTACATCTTACGCTATCACTACGGAGATAAATAATGAGTGCGACAACGGTCAAACTAAGCTCGGCGACGATCAGCGAAAAACTACTAGCTATCGCTAAAAATGTTCTACAAAAAGTAACACAAGCGATGTTATTGCCGATGATTGGCATCAGTATATTTCTAATTTTATGGTCAATAACCGCCCAGAGTATCCAGACATCTCTCGGCGAATTCCCAGGCCCTGCTGCTGTCGCCACACAGTTTGTAACCTTGTATGAGGAGCACACACTTGAGCGTGAAAAAGCAGATGCGTTTTATCAGCGTCTACAAAAGCGCAACGCTGCAAAGCTTGCTAAAGATCCTGATTATGTTGTAAAAAGCAGAGCATATACTGGTAAAGAGACGTTCCTTGATCAAATTTTTACCAGCTTAGTGACTGTCACCAGCGGCTTTTTAGTGGCCGCGATCATTGCGATACCGCTAGGTATATGGATGGGCTTAAGTAAGCGTTTAAACTCAGCACTTAACCCTATTGTGCAAGTATTTAAACCGGTATCGCCCTTAGCATGGTTGCCTTTAGTGACTATTGTTGTCAGTGCGGTATATGTATCAGACGATCCTGCTGTCTCCAAATCGTTTCTGACATCTATGATTACTGTCAGCCTTTGTAGCTTATGGCCGATGGTCATTAATACCTCTATCGGCGTCTCATCCATCGATAGTGATTTATTAAATGTCAGTAAAGTGCTGCGCCTACCTGCATTGACCCATGTGCGCAAAATTGTGTTACCGGCATCTATTCCGATGATTTTTACCGGCATGCGTTTATCTTTTGGTATCGCGTGGATGGTTCTAATCGCCGCCGAGATGTTAGCGCAAAACCCGGGGTTAGGTAAATTTGTTTGGGATGAGTTTCAAAACGGTAGCTCTAACTCACTAGCTAGAATTATGGCGGCTATCATCGTTATTGGTTTTATCGGTTTTTTATTAGACCAAATGATGTTGCAACTACAGCGTAAAGTCTCTTGGGATAAATCAAGCTAGCTGAATAAACAAGGATATAAAAGATGTCGTCATCAATCACAGCAACCAACACCGGTAAGTCTCGTTTTCTTGATATCAGCCATATTGATATGGATTTCCCAACCCCGACAGGTAGCTTTACCGCCTTAAAGGGTGTTGATTTACAAATTGAAAAAGGCGAGTTCATCTCGCTAATCGGCCACTCAGGTTGTGGTAAGTCAACCGTGCTCAACATAGTGGCAGGGCTGTACCAAGCGACAAAAGGCGGTGTGCTGTTACAAAACAAAGAGGTTAATGAACCTGGGCCTGAGCGCGCAGTTGTTTTTCAAAACCACTCTCTACTACCTTGGTTAACAGCCTATCAAAATGTAGAGCTAGCAGTTAAGCAAGTATTCAATAAAACCATGTCAAAAATAGAAATGAGAGAGTGGATTGAATACAACTTGCGACTAGTGCATATGGACCATGCTATGCATAAGCGCCCTAGTGAAATATCCGGTGGTATGAAACAACGCGTGGGTATTGCCAGAGCGTTATCGATGCAGCCAGAAGTATTATTAATGGATGAACCCTTTGGTGCCCTCGATGCCCTGACTCGCGCACATATGCAAGATGCATTAATGGATATTCAAAACGAGCTAAACAACACTGTCATCATGATTACTCACGATGTCGATGAAGCGGTTTTATTATCAGATCGAATTGTGATGATGACTAATGGGCCTGAAGCGACCATCGGAGAAATTTTAGATGTAAAACTTGAGCGCCCACGCAGCCGCCTTGCCCTTGCAAAGGATCTTGAGTACAACCGCTTACGCTCTGAAGTTTTAACATTTCTTTATGAAAAACAAAGAAAAGTAGAAAATATTCATCAAAAAACCGCAACAACGACAGTACAACAACAAGAAAACAAAAAGCAGGTGAACGAAAAGTAACAGGGCTTGAGGTTACGTTAGCAACGAATAAATTTATAATAAACGCAAACACAAGGATGTATTTGTAAAGCACATATTAAAATATATTATTTTTAATATTTCAGGCTAGTCCAGTCGTCAATTAACAAACTCTACGCCTAGAGTGTCATTAATTTACGGCTGAGCTAGCCATTTTTCTTACCTTGCAGCGAACCTGCTTTCAGCTAATTATCGTAACCACATCAAAAAAATCAATCTAAATAGTGTTTAAATCATTACTTTAAGCGTGACCTAAATATCTTATTCATTTCAGTTTAACTCATTAATTTTCAATGCTATTTAAAAATTTAGCGAGTAGTTTATTAAGGTTTTCACTATCATTTTTTGACAGAGCTGACGTTAATTTTTTTTGTGTCAAAACGTGCTCATCTAACGCGGGATCAATCACAGAAAAGCCTTTGTGTGTCAGTGAAACAACAACGCTGCGTTTATCATTAGGGTTCTTTATTCGCTCAACCAAACCTACTTTAACTAGCTGATCAATACGGTTAGTCATCGTCCCTGAAGTCACCATTGTCGTGGCGATTAAATCATTGGGTGATAATGCATAAGGCTTACCTGCCCGGCGCAGCGTTGCCAGCACATCAAACGTCGCTAAATTCAAACCATGTGCCGCGAAGGTTTTATTCATCTCGACACTCAGGCATTGGTTAATTCTTTTAAAGCGCCCGATCAAAGCCATAGAGCTGACATCAAGCTCGGGGCGCTCACTATTCCACTGTTTTATTATCTTATCTACTTTATCCATTAGGAGATCATCACAAATATTTATCTTGAGGTAAAGAGACATTCGTCTTAAATAAAGAAAAATATATCTTGACGTGAAGATATATTTTATTTATCTTGACCTCAAGATAAATTATTAAGGACTGACTTATGTCTCGCGCAAACGACTTATTAATCACAGCAATGGCCCCTGTTATTTGGGGCAGCACTTACTTGATTACCACACAGTACCTACCGGCTGATTACCCACTGACAGTCGCCATGCTAAGAGCTCTGCCTGCAGGTTTACTACTACTGCTTATAGCTCGTAAGTTACCTAACGGTATTTGGTGGTTAAAGATATTACTGCTCGGCGCCCTTAATTTTGCAATATTTTGGTGGCTATTATTTGTATCAGCTTACCGCTTACCCGGTGGCGTTGCGGCAACAGTTGGGGCGATTCAACCCTTTATCGTGATCTTACTAGCAAGGGTATTATTAGGCTCGCCAATACGCTCACTGGCAATCTTGTCGGCAATTATTGGTTTAGCAGGTATCGCTGTTTTGATTCTCACTCCTCAGGCAGCGCTGGACCCTATCGGCATTCTCGCAGGCTTCGCAGGGGCAATGTCTATGGCACTAGGCACAGTGCTAAGCAGACGCTGGCAACCACCGGTTTCACTATTAACCTTTACCAGTTGGCAGCTCATAGCTGGTGGCCTATTACTCTTACCTTTCGCGATGTGGTTTGAGCCGGCACTGCCGCCTCTTTCTGACAAAAACTTATTAGGTTTTATTTATTTAGGTCTCATTGGCGGCGCAGTCACTTACCTGCTTTGGTTTAGAGGCCTCGCACGACTGGAGCCCTCATCAGTATCTACTTTAGGTTTTTTAAGCCCGATAACCGCGGTCGTGCTGGGCTGGTTATTACTAGAGCAAAGCCTAAGTGTACTGCAGTGCGCTGGCGTCGCTATCGTTTTTATCAGTGTCTGGTTGAGCCAATTTGCTAACCGGCCGCTGCAAATAAAAAAATCACTAATCACTAATCACTAATCACTAATCACTAATCACTAATTTTATTTAATGAAACACTAGGAGAAATAACATGAAAATTACAGTATTTGGCGCAGCGGGCGATGTCGGCAGTAGAATTGTAACGGAGGCGCTCGCTCGCAACCATCAAGTGAAAGCAGTGACGCGCACATCAGCTCAGTTTGATAAATTAGCTGCTGGAGTTGAAGCCTGTATAGGTGATGCAAGTAACATCGATGATGTAGTAAGGCTCAGCCTAGGTCAAGACCTAGTGATCAGTGCTGTGCGCCCACCCTCTGGCGATGAAGCGACCCTTGCCAACATCACCCAATCTATTTTAACGGGCGTTGCCAAAACACAGGTACGACTACTGATTGTCGGCGGTGCCGCCAGTTTGAAAATACCCGGTGAAGCTGAGATGACGGTATTAACAGCACCAAATTTTTTACCTGATTCAGTGGTCAGTATTGCTAAAGCTTGTTTTGCTCAGCACGAAGTTTGCAAAAGTGATAAAACCGCTAACTGGAGCTACCTTAGCCCACCGGCAATGCTTATTGCTGGTACGCGCACAGGTGAATATAGATTAGGAAAAGATGAGTTAGTATGTGATGCCAATGGCACATCACAAATTTCTATGGAAGATTTTGCAGTGGTATTAATCGATGAAGCTGAACAGCCGAAACACCATAGAACAAGATTTACCGCGGCTTATTAATTAATAATTCAAGATAGTTTACTTTAACTGAAACGAGCTATGTCGCTAATAAATTTATAAACAAATATTATTAGCGGCACTTTAAAACCAAAGCCTGCGACACCTTAAGCTCGACTAAAATCAAACGGCAACACTTCACTAATATGCTGCTTGTTTAATGCGATCATTAACAGCCTATCAATACCTAATGCCACACCTGCACACTCGGGCATCCCTGATGCAAGTGCAGCGACTAAACGCTGATCCGTCGGATTTTGCGGTAAATCCAGCTCCTTTCTTTGTTGTATATCCGCTTGTAATCTCTTTTGTTGCTCGCTGGCATTGGTTAATTCGTGATAGCCATTTGCCAGCTCCACACCATTGACAAACAACTCAAACCTTGTGGCCACACTGACACCTGCACTATTGGTTTTGACCTTGGCAAGTGCCGCTTGGCTCGCGGGATAATCGTAGATAAACACAGCGCCTTTAAGCTGTGGCTCGATACAGTGTGACATTAATAAATTTAACCAGCCATCACGATCTAGCTGTGCATCAATTTCAATACGAGATCGCATTAAAGCTTCTAATTGCGCGGTGCTCGCTGAATATATATCAACATCCAAATAATCGATAAAGACTTGTTGATAAGTTAATTTTTTAAATGTCTCAATCGCCGTAATTTGTGTCACTAAAGCCGCGACTTCATCCATTAATTGTTGCTCATCAAAGCCTATACGATACCATTCTAGCATGGTGAATTCAGGATTGTGTTTGTGCCCTATTTCACCATTGCGAAACACTTTTGCCATTTGATAAATGCAACCAGATCCCGCAGCGAGCAAACGTTTCATCGCATACTCAGGGGAGGACTGTAAAAAGCATTGCTGAGCACTACCTTGTGGATAATGGCGATAACTTGCACTAATAGCATCGATAAATGGGTCAGATACGGCGCAGTGTGATAATACCGGCACATCAACTTCCATTACCTCTCGCTGCGTGAAGAAGTAGCGTATTTTCGCTAAAGCATTAGCACGTTGTTTAAGTACAGCTATTGTGGCGCTTGGTTGCCAAGCTTGTGTATTGATCATAAATGAGGGCTTTACAAGAGAGAAGAATGAAGGTTTTTAAGTATTAAAAACCTTCAATAAAACAATAATTACTGTGCGCGACTTACATAATCGCCAGTACGTGTATCAATTTTCAGTGTTTCGCCTTGCTCAATAAAGAGCGGTACGCGAACAACTGCGCCTGTACTAAGTGTTGCCGGCTTTGATCCACCTTGTGCTGTATCGCCTTTTAAGCCTGGGTCAGTTTCTGTTACTTCAAGCTCTACGAAATTAGGAGGAGTGACAGCAATTGCTCTGTCATTCCAAAGCGTAATCATACAGGTAGTATTGTCTTGTAGCCATTTAGAGTTATCGCCTACCGCAGTGGCTTCAACAGCGTACTGCTCAAACGTAACTGGCACCATAAAATGGAACATTTCGCCATCTGTATACAAATATTCCATATCGCGATCAACTACATCAGCGCCTTCAAGAGATTCATTAGACTTAAAAGTACGCTCCCATACGCGCCCAGTTAATAGGTTACGCATTTTAACACGAGTGAACGCTTGTCCCTTACCCGGCTTTACGAATTCTACTTGCTGCATTGTACAAGGATCGCCTTCGATCATTACTTTTAAGCCATTTTTAAGCTGATTTGCTGAATATGCCATGATTGTCTCTATTTCAATAATAATAAGGAATGGAATGAACAAATAATAAGAGGACTACAATCCGCCTCGCCTCATATACTTGCCTTCCAATAATTTTATACCCGCATTCTACTACAAAACTTGCCGCTAAACACTGCTAGATAGCCACTTAAGAAATTCAGCGTGATAATAACTGACTACCCATTAAGCTTTATTTGACACAAAACCAGCAAAACCGCACAATGCGCCCTGTTTTTTACTCTCTTTGCACACACTGTATGGGTACTTCTTTGGATAACATTAAGCTGCACGATATCAATGACAATATTGCGGTATCAAGCAATGAGCAACATCTAGTGGATCGTAATGCAGATAATAATGCAGATAATAATGCAGATAATAGTGTAGATAAACCTCAAGCTGAATCTTGGCAATACTGGCTCAGCCATTGCCTAGAAGATATCGATAGCTTGTGTGCCTATTTAGCACTTGATAAAAGCAAGTTACCTTTTTCGATAGCCGCAGATCAATCATTCGCTTTAAAAGTGCCACTGCCGTATGCCGATAGAATAGAAAAAGGCAATTACCAAGACCCACTGTTATTACAAGTGTTACCCGATACTCAAGAAATGACACATTTTCCTGGCTTTGTCACAGACCCTTTACAGGAGAGTTCGGCAAATCATCTTAAAGGGCTAATCCATAAATACAAAAACAGAGTGCTGCTAACACTAAGCGGTGCCTGCGCTATCAATTGTCGCTATTGTTTCAGACGTCACTTCCCCTATGCGCAAAACACCATTGATAGCCAACAGTGGCAGCAAATTTTAGATTACATTAAAAATGATAAGGACATCGAAGAAGTCATTTTCTCTGGAGGAGACCCACTGGCAACATCTGATAAAAGGTTACAGCGCTTTGTTGATGATCTTGGCAAAATCACACATATACAACGCCTACGTATTCATACCCGCCTGCCCATTGTCATACCACAGCGAATCAGCAACCAGCTTTGCCAAATACTAGCCCAAAGCAGATTACACTGTGTTGTGGTTGTACATGCTAACCATGCGAATGAGTTTGATGCCAAGGTAAGCGCTGCCCTATCTTTATTGCGCCAAGCCAATGTCACAGTGTTAAACCAAGCAGTATTGCTCAAGGGCATTAACGACAGCGTTGTCGCACAAAAGGCTCTTCACTGCGCCTCTTTTAATGCCGGTGCACTACCCTATTATTTATTTGTACTTGACCCTGTACAAGGTGCTGCGCATTTTGACATTAGCGATGAAGATGCAAAAATATTAATGAAGCAAGTACAGGCTGAGCTCTCAGGTTATTTACTACCAAGGCTAGCACGAGAAATACCTAATAGAGCCAGCAAAACGCTACTCGCTATTTAACAAACTAAGCTGAGGCTGGGCTGTTTTATCAAAATATCGAAAAAAAAAGAAAATTTAATGTGAATAGGTTAGAATCTTTCACGTTTTTATTATTCGCAAACAAATATTCGTTTTAATTTAACGCCAGCATAAGCTAGATGCTTGTAGTAACGCTATTTTAAAGCATAAAAATAAAGAATTAAGGAAGAAATTATGTGGAAGTTACTATCACTTTCAATTGTTGCATTAATTGTAGCTGGTTGTACACAAACGAAGAAAAACAACCTTGTTTACCCACCGCTAATCACTGCTGATGCCTCGCCAGTTATTTCAAAAAGCAAAAAAAGTGCAGGCATCAAAATTGATTTTAAAAACATAACTAATGCAAGTTACAGTTATGCGCGTTTTAAACTCACAGCCTACAACAGCGCTGGCGATGTGATCAAACCGAAAAAAGGCAAAAGATCAAGTGCCTACGTGCGTCTAGCTGGCCCTATTGCCGCTGGTGCTAGCAAAACGACAACATGGTCAAACACTTGGACAAACAACAAATTAAAGTGTATATCCCTTGATGAAGTAGAGCTGATTTTTGCAGATGGTAGCGTCGAAACAGCAACTGCTAATCGCTTATTGAGCAAGAAAAAAGGTCGAGCTTGTATCTAACGAGCCGTTAAAACAATGCTCTCAACAATACTAGCAACACATTATTGAGAGCTTGTTTTTAATCTTTACGCGGTGTTGGCATCGATGGAAAAGGCGACACATTACCTTTTACTGGGGTCAATTTAGCAATACCTGAGCGCTCGACCTCATCAATTCTTAGAATAGCCTGTGTTGGAATAAACGAGCTTTTCACCTCGTTAAATAATTGTTTTACCTTCTCCTCCCCTGGGTCTACTAGCAACTCTGAACGCTGACCAAAGATAAAGCCCTCTAGTTGAATAAAGCCCCAAATATCACTTTGGTATACATGCTGTACAAACACTTCGACAATTTTATCTTGGTTGATAAAAGTGACGCGATAAATAGCATCCTCTTTGGACATATTACTCTCTCAGATTACAAACATTAGGAAAATCATTGTACATATTAGCCCGTTAAATAAGCCAAGCAAATACGCTGTTAATAGGGACAGCCATGGCAATTACAATCCAAATGAATATTTTTTGACTATTTGGTCTGTGAAATAGCTATAAGTCAGATACACCAGTATAATGCTAGGATATTTTTAACAAGTTGTTATTCACTCATAACGAGGTAGCGACGATACTTTACAACATTTAACTTCCCATCTTAGTGCCAGTTAATGAAGTAGGGTTAAAAACACATAATTGACATGTTGGCATTTTGCCAATGACAGAACAACAGAACAAGGTGCGCAATGGCAAAGAAGCTATTTATTAAAACTCATGGTTGTCAGATGAACGAGTATGACTCTTCTCGTATGGCTGATTTATTAGGCGAAAGTCACGAGCTCGAACTCACTGAAAACGCTGAGGACGCCGACGTACTTCTACTCAACACTTGTTCTATCAGAGAAAAAGCGCAAGAGAAGGTGTTCCATCAACTAGGGCGCTGGCGCAAACTGAAAGAAAAAAACCCGAATCTAAAAATCGGTGTTGGCGGCTGTGTAGCCAGCCAAGAGGGCGACAAAATACTTAAGCGCGCCCCTTTTGTCGATATGGTTTTTGGCCCACAAACACTACACCGCCTACCTGAAATGATCGACTTAACCGATCAGGGCAAACTTGGTGTTGTCGATGTTACCTTCCCTGAAATCGAAAAATTCGATAATTTGCCTGCACCTATTGCAACCGGCGCTGAAGCCTTTGTTTCAGTAATGGAAGGTTGTAGTAAATACTGTACGTTCTGCGTGGTACCTTATACTCGTGGCGAAGAAGTTAGCCGCCCGTTAGATAGCGTATTAGCAGAGTGCAATGAGCTAGCAGAGCAAGGTGTACGTGAAGTTAACTTGTTAGGGCAAAACGTTAATGCTTACCAAGGCGCGACTCCTGATGGTATCACTGCTGATTTAGCTGAGCTTATTCGTATCATTGCCACTATTGATGGTATTGATCGCATTCGCTTCACCACATCTCACCCAGTTGAATTCACCGACTCTTTAATCGATGTATACGCCGATGTGCCTGAGTTAGTCAGCCATTTGCATCTACCTGTACAGTCTGGTTCTGATGCTATTTTAATGGCGATGAAACGCGGCCATACTGCGATTGAATATAAATCAAAAATGCGCAGAATTAAAAAAATGCGCCCTGATATCTGTTTCTCTTCTGACTTCATTATTGGTTTTCCAGGTGAAACCGAATTTGATTTTCAGCAGACAATGAAACTGATCGATGACATCGGTTTTGATATATCTTACAGCTTTATTTATAGTCGCAGACCGGGAACTCCTGCATCTGATATTCCAGATACCGTCACGGACGAGACCAAAAAAGAGCGTTTAAAACTGCTACAAGATAAAATAACCCACAACGCACAGATGATCAGTAGACAAATGGTGGGCACTAGCCAACGCATTCTAGTTAATGATTACTCTAAGAAAGACCCTGGCATGTTATCAGGTCGTACTGAGAACAACCGCGTGGTTAACTTTCGTTGCGATGATGCGAACCTAATCGGCAAGTTTGCTGATGTCGAAATCATTCAAGCCTACACCAACTCATTAATTGGTAAGTTGTTACGCTCTGAATTAGATGAATTACAGCCTTACATCCCAGGCAATTCAACTCATCAAGTGGCTAATCCTATAGGATCAATTTAAATGGCAGTCGACATAGTTAATACCAGTGATTCAATCAGTTTTACACTATCACACAGTGACACTGCAGCGCTGGCAAACCTTTGCGGTCAATACAATGAACATCTTAAGCTGATTGAAAAACGCCTAAATGTCATTATTAGCAACAGAGCGACTGATTTTAATATTGTTGGTGATAAAAAACTGATCAGAAAAGTAGAGCAGTTGCTGAAAGATATGTATCTAGAGTCGTGCAACGGTAAAGAGCTTGATTTAGAACAAGTACATTTATCGATGCAACAATCGGGCATTGAAGAAGAGCACAGCTCGCAAGAGGGCATTGTCGATGCCAACTTGGTTATCCGTACTCGCAAAGTATTGGTTAAACCGCGCGGCCCTAGCCAGCAAAAATATGTACGCTCGATCCTAACCAAAGATATCAACTTTGGTATTGGACCTGCCGGTACCGGTAAAACTTATCTCGCCGTTGCCTGTGCCGTAGAAGCACTAGAGCGTGAAGATGTAGAGCGTATCTTATTAGTTAGACCGGCAGTTGAAGCCGGTGAAAAACTAGGGTTCTTACCTGGCGATCTATCACAAAAAGTTGACCCTTATTTACGCCCTTTATACGATGCGTTATTTGAAATGTTAGGTTTTGAAAAAGTCGCAAAGCTAATAGAGCGTAATATCATTGAAATAGCACCGCTCGCTTATATGCGCGGGCGCACGCTTAATGGCTCTTTTGTGATTTTGGATGAAAGCCAAAACACCACCAGAGAGCAAATGAAAATGTTCTTAACGCGTATTGGTTTTGGCTCTACTGCTGTTATCACTGGTGATATTACCCAGGTAGATTTACCTAAGGGCGTACCGTCAGGTTTGCGTCATGCAGCAGAGGTATTGACCGGCGTTGAAGGCATCGGCTTTAACTACTTCTCTTCAAAAGATGTGGTGCGCCACCACTTAGTGCAACATATTGTAGAAGCCTATGATCGCTTTGATTTGAAACCTTCTAGCAACTCTATGAGTCATCGATAATGATGATAGCAGAGCTAGATGTTCAATTTGCTGTAAATCAGCAACAGCTACCGAGTGATCAACACATTCAAAAATGGGTCGACACCGCCCTAAAAGCTTATGACAAGAGCTTTTCAATGTGTGTGCGTATTGTCGACACAGAGGAAAGCCAAGCTCTAAATAGTCAGTATCGCGGTAAAGATTACCCAACAAACGTACTATCTTTTACTTTTGATATGCCCGAATGTGTTGAACAAGACACACTCGAGCTAGGCGACTTAGTTGTCTGTGCGGATGTTGTTGCAAAAGAAGCACAAGAGCAAAACAAACAGCTTTTTGATCACTGGGCGCACATGATAGTGCACGGGACCTTGCATCTTTTAGGTTTTGACCATATAAACGATGATGAAGCTGAAGAAATGGAACAGCTTGAGCGAGATATTCTCGCTCAACTTAATATTGCTGATCCCTACCTAGAAACTAACTAATTACGAGCAACAGCTCGGAGCTAAAAAAACACATGAGTGAAGATCGATCAGAAAAACCTCGAAGTATATTTGGGCGCATAGCCCATGCTTTATCACTTGATCCAAAAACGAAGCAGGAAGTACTCGACGTTATCAAAGAAGCTGCAGATGATAATTTATTAGACCATGAAGCAATGTCTATCATTGAAGGAGCGATGAACGTTGGTGACAAACAGGTACGCGATATTATGGTGCCTAGATCAAAAATGGTTATTATCGAAGCAGATCAAACTATCAAAGAATTTTTACCTACTATTATATCCAGTGCGCACTCGCGCTTTCCAGTAGTAGGCAAAAATCCAGATGAAATTATCGGTGTTTTACTAGCAAAAGATTTATTACCTAGTTTATTACTAGATGATAATGACCCCGAGTTCACTATCAGAGATCAACTAAGAACGGTAACGTTCATCCCTGAGAGCAAAAGACTCAATACTTTACTTAAAGAGTTTCGCACAACCCGCAGCCATTTAGCGATTGTTGTCGATGAATACGGCGGCATTGCAGGCCTCATCACTATCGAAGACGTATTGGAACAAATCGTTGGCGAGATAGAAGATGAGCATGATCTGATTGAAGATGAAGGCAATATCAGACCTTTTGATGACAATGCTTTTTTAGTCAAAGCATTGACTGACTTAGAAGATTTTGATGAATACTTTGGCTCGACCTTTGACCTTTATGACTTTGACACCATCGGCGGCATTGTCACACAACGATTTGGCCACCTACCGCAAAAGGATGAAGAGATCATCATTGATGGTTTTAAGTTTAAAGTCCTGTCCTCAGAGAACCGTCGAATACGGCTCTTACAAGTAGAAAAGGTCGATGACTAAACAATGAAAAAAAAGGCCTTACTCGCCTTATTATCAGGTGCTGCGACGACATTGGCGTTCGCACCTTTTAATCTTTTTGCCTGCGCGTTAATCACCCCAGCCATCTTATACTTGCTACTTAAAAACCAAAACGTTAAACAAGCTTGCCTACTTGGCTGGTTATACGGCTTAGGTTTTTTTGGTACTGGGGTATCATGGGTCTATGTCAGCATTCACACCTATGGCTACACTCACCCTATTGTTGCAGCGACACTTACCTTGCTGTTTTGTGCAGCACTGGCTATTCTATTTTTATTACAGGCATGGCTATACCAAAAATATTTTAGTGCGATACACAGCGCACTCAGCTTTGGTGTTATTTGGCTATTGTTTGAATGGCTGCGTAGCTGGCTATTCACCGGCTTCCCTTGGCTTTATTTAGGTTACAGCACATTAGATACACCGCTATCGGTCTATGCAGTTATAGGCGGTGTCTGGCTTAACTCGGCGCTGGTTATTGTTATCAGCTTAAGTTTGGCAATGATTGTTGTTAAACGCAGCACTAGGCAATTAGTCATCAGTGTGTCACTAATAACATTAATCATCGGCACAAGTTTTGTTATTCCTACACAGTGGACTCACAGCTCAGGTGCTAAAATAGATATCGCCATTGTACAGCCTGATATTGCACAACAAACTAAATGGCAAGGCAACCAGCTAGGTAATATTGTTGAAAGATATTACCAAATGAGCAAACCGCTGATTGGCAACAACGTTATTATTTGGCCTGAAACAGCGATCCCTAGCTTCTATCAAAATGTTGATGGCTTTTTTGCCCCACTCGTCACAGCCCAGCAACAACAAGGCGGCTCTATTATTAGCGGCCTACCTA
This sequence comes from Gammaproteobacteria bacterium AS21, assembly GCA_038900335.1. Lineage (GTDB taxonomy): Bacteria > Pseudomonadota > Gammaproteobacteria > Pseudomonadales > Balneatricaceae > Rs1. Next base: position 85,905 of record JBBMRB010000006.1, read on the forward strand.
TGCAAGAGCCAGATAATAACCATCCTGATGGTCGACGCATTCACAACTCTATCTTGAATATGACCCAGGGTAGCTACTACCATAAGCAGCGCTTGGTACCCTTTGGTGAGTACGTACCTTTTCAAGCGGAGTTTAGAGACCTCTTTAACTTCTTAAATATTCCAGAGCTGACATTTAGCATACCTGAAGTTAAAAACCAGCCACTATTAAGTGTTGGTGATTATCACTACAGCACTGCTATTTGTTATGAAATAGCCTACCCAGAACTGGTCAGGCAATACAGTAAAACAGCAGATATCATACTGACCGTCTCTAATGACACTTGGTTTAGTCATTCTATTGGCCCAGATCAGCACTTTCAAATCGCTAGAATGAGAGCAGTTGAAAACGGCCGCTGGCTAATACGCAGTGCTAATAATGGCATAACAGCTGTAGTTGATGCCCAAGGCAAGGTTGTGGATATTGCTCCTCGCTACACGCAAGCCGTGTTAAAATCGAGTGTGCAGCCATTACAGGGGCTAACACCTTATCAGCGACTAGGCGTTTGGCCGCTACTCGCTGGTTACTTCGCTTTTTTATTGTGGGTTTTAGTCAGACGAAAAATTGAGATAACAAAGAAGGCAAAACAGTAGCAGTATATCAACACTGCTACTTAAACCATTAGCTAGCTAGCCAGATTTTTTCGCACCAAATCCAAATAGACTCCCAGTTCTGGCCATCTAAAACGCCCTTATTGTAGCTCCATACACCGATATAACCTTCTTGGGCGATAAAATAATAGCCATTATCCATTTCACAGATCGGGATATATTCTCGCGGCAAGCCTTTATCCCAAGCAACGGATGTCATTTCAGGCAAATAAGTATGACTAAAATCATCTGTTGCAGTCACCGGCTGCAGCGAACCGTAAGCGACATCGCTGACAGTGAGCAAAAAGTCTTTTAGATCATTGGGTAAATGAAGCAGTATTTGCTCTTGTATCAGTACTAACTCATCTTCATCAGGCAATTCAATGGATGCAAATCTATCTTGGTTCTTTTCTCTTAGCTCATCTACTATTTCATTCATTAACTCACCTAAACATCACATTAGTTATAGCGAGGTATCGCTACAACATCAAACTTGGTTGGACTTTATTTAATGACAACGAGGGCTCGACACATCAGATGAAGCGCTAGCTATCGTGGTAATTAGCGCGCAATGTCACTTATTTTATATTGTTTATAGCAACTCAAATTTACTTGGACTTTGCGTTGGCGCTAATGGCTCGGCTCTTGGTTTATCACTTTCTTTTTCTATTGATTCATCACGCGCCTCATCTCTATCTGAGAGCTTTAACTTCAACCTTAAGTTATTGGCAGAATCAGCGTGTCGCAACGCTTGATCAACACTGATTTTCCCTGCTTTTACTAAATCAAACAATGAAGAATCAAACGTTTTCATACCCAGGTTTTCAGACTTACTCATCACCTCTTTAATACCTTCAATATCCCCTTTAAGAATAAGCTCACGTATGGTTGGGGTATTAAGTAAAACTTCAATCGCCGCCGTGCGCTTACCATCAATAGTTTTAACTAATCGCTGGGAAACTATCGCGCGAATATTTAAAGAGAGGTCAGACAGCACCTGGCTATGCCTATCCTCGGTAAAGAAGTTGATAATTCTATCTAACGCTTGGTTGGCATTATTGGCATGTAGTGTAGAAATAGCTAAATGGCCGGTTTCAGCAAAGGCCAAGCAATGCTCCATCGTCTCTCTATCCCTTACCTCACCAATTAAAATAACATCCGGGGCTTGGCGCAACGTGTTAATCAAAGCATTGTGAAAACTGCGGGTATCGACACCTACTTCACGTTGATTAACAATTGATTTTTTATGGCGATGAACAAACTCAATAGGGTCCTCGATGGTAATAATATGGCCACCAGAGTTGGCATTGCGATGATCTAGCAGCGCCGCTAGTGATGTCGATTTACCAGAACCGGTGGCGCCTACAAACAATATTAAGCCACGTTTACTCATCACTATGTCACGAAGATTATCGGGCAGGCCTAACTCTTCTAACTTAGGAATATCAGATTTAATACTACGAGCCACTAGGGCATATTGGTTGCGCTGCTTAAATATATTGACTCGAAACCTGCCGACTTGAGCAATAGAAATAGCAAGGTTCATCTCAAGCTCTTTTTGAAAAATCTGCCATTGCTGATCGTCCATTATTTCACGCGCAATGATTTCTAATTCGCCAACCTGTATTTTTTCATCACTAAGAGAAACGAGCTCTCCTTGAAATTTAGCACTGGGAGTTGCCATCGTTGAAAGGTATAAATCAGAGCCATCTCTTTGCGCCAATATTGTAAGGTACTTCTTGAAATCCATGTTTCACTCCTAAAGAGACGGGCATCATCTAATATTATTTTTTATTAATTATAGCAATTAATAAACAGACATGAGTATTTTTTTATCGACTGCTAACCATGGCACTGACTCGACAGGATATAGCCCACAAACCACACGCGAAAACTAGCGTACAACTTCTTGTCGTGTTTTTAATTTGATATCAGCATCTAATGTCACATTGAGGAATTCAGCTAAAATATAAGAAGTAAGCCCCCATATTAAGTGGCCCTCATATAGATAACACGGTGCAAATTTTGACTGGTAACGATATTGTGCTAAATGGCCGCACTGGTTAGCAGCTTCCAGCAGAAAACTTAAAGGCACCTTAAACACACAATCTAACTCACCTTGATTAGCAGTAAACTCTATGTCATTAGCAATAATACCAACACTGGGGGTGACTTTGATATTATGTAGGGATATTTGATCATCAATTTTACCCAACACTTTGACTTGTTCAGGTAATAAATTAATTTCTTCATGTGCTTCACGCAATGCAGTAAATACCACACTGGGGTCGCTATCATCACGCCTACCACCGGGCAGGGCGATTTCGCCGCTATGGCTAGACAGCTTTTTAGCTCTTTTAGTGAGAATTACATGTGGCTCAAGCTCATCGGTAATAGCAATCAATACACCGGCTTGGGGCAAGTGTGCTGTAATTTTCTTACGGTTATAAAGCTCGATTCTTTGCGCTATTGTTATCAACATTCAAAATACACTAAGTAACGGAAATTTTTTGTTAAGCTAACTTATCAGCTAAGCTGCGAGCCTGAACAATGCGTTACTAATCAATCGCTAAAGTTTGGCTTTGTGCATATTTCCTAGCATTGAAAATTGTATATATATCGACAGGCATAAAAAAACACTTGGGGATTCATTCCGACAAGTGCTTTTATAATACAAAAAGATTGTACGGAATTAAAGATCTTCGATTTGACGTTTCAAATCTTCTATCTTACGAGCAACCACTTTATTTAAATGCTCAATCTCTTCCAGTATATCTTCTTTTTTAGCTTTTACGCTTTTATCATTTGCTACTAACAAATCAAGTTCTGTTACTGCTTTTAAGAAAAAAGGAGAAGATTCAGTCGTATCACGATAAGCAGTAAGGCCTTCATTTACGCGCAGGGTTTTGTGCTGACGCTTAAATTTGAATTTTTTGCTTTTTGTCATCCACTCACCTTGATGACGACGGTGGTAAACTTTTAAAATATCAACATCACCTTCGATACGCACTGTATAGCGATCAATATCAGAAGGTTCTTCGAAACCCATTTCTACTAATGCAGGGAATTTTTCCACAGCCATTATTAATCTCCTTTATAAACATTTAAAATATCGTAGTAATACAATTACATCAGTATTAGCGAATACACATATCATAGCCCATCGGCAAAAAAATGCGCTATATTTCACGCAAAATACACGCTATACCTATGTCTAAATCAATAACAGACTAAAGCATTTTCGCCCCGATAACTACTTTAAAGACAATACATCTTGCATATCATATAAACCAGCCTCTTTTTTAGCTAGCCAGGCAGCAGCTCTGGTTGCCCCTTTAGCAAAGGTCATACGGCTACTTGCCTTGTGTGTTATCTCGATTCTTTCACCTTCATTGGCAAATAAAACAGTGTGATCACCGACCACATCGCCAGCTCTGATCGTTTCAAAACCAATTTCTTTTTTCGTTCTCGGGCCAATAATACCTTCGCGACCATATACCGCATGCTCTTTTAGGTTGCGATCCAATGCTTTAGCAACGACCTCACCTAAGCTCACTGCAGTACCTGATGGCGCATCAACCTTATGACGATGATGGGTTTCAATTATTTCCACATCGTAATCATCACCCAGTGTCTGTGCCACTGTCTCCAGCACTTTAAAACACAAGTTCATACCAACGCTCATATTAGATGCAAAGACGACAGGGATAGCAGTAGCTGCCTGCTCTAATGTTAGTTTTTGCTCTTCATTAAGGCCTGTTGTGCCGATAACGATGGTTTTAGCATGGGCGACACAACAAGCTAAATTAGCCATCGTCAGTTGCGGCGTCGTAAAATCAATCAACACATCAAAATCAGCAACCACTTGCTCTAAGTTATTAGCACAGAGCACGCCTAATTTACCAACACCTGCCAGCTCACCTGCATCGACCCCTACTAGAGAGCTATCTCTACTGACAATTGCTGCGCCTAAGGTCAGCTGTTGATGCATATTCACAGCTTCAATCAATACCTTACCCATACGCCCAGCTGCGCCAATTACTGCTACTCTCATCATTCTATGCCCTTGTGCTATTAAATTTTTGATCCATATTCAGTGCTGGTTTATCACAACCGGAATCACCGACAACTTTTGCAGGAACACCAACCACAGTTGTGCACGGAGGCACATCGTTGATGACGACACTGCCACCACCTACTTTTGCTCCGCGCCCTATTTCCAAATTACCGAAGATCTTAGCGCCTGCACCTATCATCACACCCTCTCTGACTTTAGGGTGACGATCGCCGCTTTCATTACCGGTACCGCCCAATGTCACGCCTTGCAATATGGAGACATCGTTTTCTATCACGCAGGTTTCACCAATAACGATACCGGTAGCGTGATCAAACATCACCCCACAACCAATTTTAGCCGCTGGGTGAATATCTACTTGAAAGACAATGCTGACACGATGCTGAATATATAACGCCATCGATTTGCGATTATTTTGCCACATCCAGTGCGCCACGCGATGTGCTTGCAGCGCTTGAAACCCTTTCAAATAAAGTAATACATTAAGGGTGCGATCAACCGCGGGGTCTCTGTTTTTAACCGCTAAAATATCTTTACAGGCAGACTCTAACATTTGCGGATCTGCGCGCATTGCATGCTCTAAAATCTCACGCAATAACACAGGCGACATCACATCATCAGATAATTTTAATGCCAATAAAAATGATAGTGCCGATTTGATAGTGGAGTGATTAATAACACTTGAATGATAAAAGCTAGCCAACATAGGCTCTGCAACCATTTCCTCACGTGCTTCTTGTTGTATTAACTGCCACAACTGCGCTGCGCTCTTGACTAAATTTCCCATAATATAAAACCTGACTTAAATAAAAAGAGCCGCTAAGCGGCCCTTTAATATTTTGTAAATTAGTCTTCAAATAGTTTTTTGACAGAGTCAAAAAAGGACTGTTTTTTAGGACTATGTTTATTCTGAACATCATCGGTTGTCGCTTGAAATTCTCGTAACAATTCTTTCTGCTTGTTACTAAGATTAACAGGCGTTTCAACTAGCACCTTAACCATTAAATCACCGGTAGCTCCACCGCGAACTGGAGAGACACCTTTACCGCGTAATCTAAACATTTTACCTGTTTGTGTTTCAGCAGGTATCTTTAATTTAACACGACCATCTAAAGTTGGCACTTCTAATTGACCGCCAAGTGCAGCATCTAAGAAAGAAATAGGCACTTCACAGTATAAATGACGGCCATCACGCTCGAAAATATCATGCGCTTTAACATCGACCTGCACATAAAGATCACCGGCTGGGCCTCCATTTGCACCCGCTTCGCCTTCACCTGTTAGTCTTACTCTGTCACCTGTATCAACTCCCGCTGGGATCTTGACAGATAATTTCTTGTCTTTATTAACGCGTCCCTGACCATGACAGCTGCTACAAGGGTCTGATATAATACGCCCTTCGCCGCGACAATTTGGACACGTTTGTTGTACAGAGAAAAAGCCTTGCTGCATTCTAACTTGGCCAACACCGCCACAGGTTTGACAAGTGCTGCTGCTAGTGCCAGGTTTAGCACCTGAGCCATCACACGGATCACAACTGGCTAGTGTATTGACACTAATATTTTTCTCTACGCCACGAATCGCCTCTTCTAAGCTCAAAGACATGGTGTATCTTAAATCGGCACCGCGCTGTACTGAGCTTTGACGCCCACCACCTCCGCCACCGAAAATATCGCCGAACACATCACCGAACACATCACCAAAGCCTTGGCCACCGTGTCCACCACCGCCCATGCCCTGTTCAAGACCAGCGTGACCATATTGATCATAGGCAGCACGTTTTTGGGAATCTGATAGTATTTCGTTAGCTTCGTTTAGCTCTTTAAATTTTGTTTCTGCTTCAGCATCACCAGGGTTACGATCTGGATGGCACTTCATGGCCTGACGGCGATAGGCTTTTTTAATATCACGATCGCTGGCGTTTTTATCGACACCAAGAATTTCATAATAATCTTGCTTTGACATACTTTAACTCTGATAGGCAGTTTTGACGTTTATTACCACGTTACATTGTGGCAGCTAGCATTTATTTATTTATCACGTTTTAAGAGATCAAACTGGGCTCTTAAAACGTGATAAGCCTCTGACAATTAACATTGATCAGAGGCTCTAAAGCAGCGGTGAGCTAGGCTCACCGGATAACAATTGATCAATCAAATTATTTAACTAATATGATCGTTAATTATTATTTTTTGTCAGAATCTTCAACAACATCCGCTTCTTTTACTTCTTCGAACTCTGCATCAACAGCATCGTCTGATGCGTTTGATTCAGCTTGCTCTGCACCCGCTTCACCTTGTGCCGCTTGTGCTTGCATTTTCTCAGCAACAGGACCCATTGCTTCAGTTAATGCAGCAGTTTTAGCTTCGATGTCAGCTTTGTCATCAGTTTTTAGTGCTACTTCAAGTTCAGAGATAGCGCCTTCAATTGCCACGCTCTCATCAGCTGAAATCGCATCGCCAGCTTCTTTCAATGCTTTTTGTGCAGAGTGAATCATAGCATCGCCTTGGTTGCGAACGCCTGTCAACTCTTCGAATTTTTTATCTTCTTCAGCGTTTGCTTCAGCGTCAGCTACCATTGCATCGATTTCTTCATCTGATAAACCAGAAGAAGATTTGATCACGATAGACTGCTCTTTACCCGTCGCTTTATCTTTCGCAGATACGTTCAAGATACCGTTGGCATCTAGATCGAATGCCACTTCAATTTGCGGCATACCACGTTGTGCTGGTGGTATTTCTTGTAAATCAAAACGACCAAGCGATTTGTTTAAGTTAGCTTGCTTACGCTCACCCTGGATAACATGGATAGTTACCGCAGATTGGTTGTCTTCATATGTTGAGAATACTTGTGATTTCTTAGTAGGAATCGTAGTGTTTTTCTCAATCAATGCAGTGGCCACACCGCCTGCTGTTTCGATACCTAGTGTTAGTGGAGTCACGTCTAGTAGTAGAACGTCTTTCACTTCACCAGAAAGAACCGCACCTTGGATCGCAGCGCCGACAGCAACTGCTTCATCTGGGTTAACATCTTTACGTGGCTCTTTACCGAAGAATTCAGCAACCGTTGCTTGAACCATTGGCATACGTGTTTGACCACCAACCAAGATAACTTCATCAATTTCTGAAGCACTTAAGTCAGCATCAGCTAGCGCTTGCTTACAAGGAGCAATTGTTCCTTTAACTAAATCTTCTACTAGCGCTTCTAGCTTAGAGCGAGTCAACTTAACATTTAAATGCTTAGGACCTGTCGCATCAGCCGTGATGTAAGGTAGGTTAACATCTGTGTGCTGTGCTGAAGAAAGTTCAACTTTCGCTTTTTCAGCGGCTTCTTTTAAGCGCTGAAGAGCTAGTGGATCGCTGTGTAAATCGATACCAGTGTCTTTCTTGAATTCGCCTGACAAGAACTCGATTAAACGTAAATCGAAATCTTCACCACCTAGGAATGTATCACCGTTAGTTGATAACACTTCAAACTGATGCTCGCCATCTACTTCAGCGATTTCGATGATAGAGATATCAAATGTACCACCACCTAAATCGTAAACTGCGATTGTTTTATCGCCTTTAGACTTGTCCATACCGTATGCCAATGCAGCCGCTGTTGGCTCATTGATAATACGCTTAACTTCTAGACCAGCAATACGGCCAGCATCTTTCGTTGCTTGACGTTGAGCATCGTTGAAGTAAGCAGGTACAGTGATAACAGCTTCAGTTACAGACTCACCTAAGTAGTCTTCCGCTGTTTTCTTCATTTTTTTCAAAATTTCAGCAGAGACTTGTGGCGCTGCTAATTTGTTGTCTCTTACTTGAACCCAAGCATCACCGTTATCGGCTGCTACGATTTTATAAGGAACCATTGAAATATCTTTTTGAACAACTTTGTCTTTAAATTGACGACCGATTAAACGCTTGATCGCGAACAAAGTGTTTTCAGGATTAGTTACCGCCTGACGCTTTGCAGGTTGCCCAACTAGAATTTCGTTATCGTCTGTGTAAGCGATAATCGAAGGAGTTGTACGATCGCCTTCTGCGTTCTCGATAACTTTGGCAGTGCCGCCATCTAAAACAGCAACGCATGAGTTAGTTGTACCTAAGTCAATACCAATTATTCTACCCATTTTTCTATCTCCATTTACACGCCATTAGGCTGTGCTATATTCTGTTCTGACCGCTTAAATTATATATGGATACGTTTTATGTTAATTCAAGCTTACATTTGTCATTAACTGATAATTTTTCGAACTACTTAACAAAAAATTTGTCAGCCTCGCTATTTCGCTACCATTACCATTGCTGGGCGCAATAGACGTCCGCTAATAGTAAATCCTTTTTGCATTACTGCCACCACGGTATTGCTTGCAGCATCGCCGCCATCAACCATTGACATCGCCTGATGCAACTCAGGATTAAAAGCGTCACCTTGTTGTGGATCTACTTGCTCAACATTGAATTTTTCCAATGCGTTTAACAGCATTTTCAACGTCATTTCAACGCCTTCGTTCAGCGCTTTTACCGCTTCATTATCAGAGTCAGCAGCGCTTTGTAATGCCATTGCTAGCGAATCAACCACCGGCAACAATTCATTGGCAAATTTTTCTGTACCAAACTTACGCGCCTTAGTGACATCTTGCTCAGCTCTGCGCTTAGTATTTTGCGCATCAGCCACTGTGCGTAGCATTTGATCTTGTAACGTTGCAATTTCTGCTTGCGCTTCACTTAACTGCTTGATCAAGTCCAAGCTGGCTAAAGGATCTTCTGCTGTTTGTGTATCAACTAGTTCTGGCTGAGCGTCTTGCTCTTGCACTACTTCAGCTTCAACCACATCATCAGATTCAACCACTAGGTTATTATCTTCTTCCATTAAGTCTGCTGGCTTATCTTGCTTGTCACTCATTTCGTTCTCCGAGTTATATCCAATCTCAAGCTTTACTATAAAAAGCTAATCTATATTTGCTGCATATATGGGGCTTCGCTTGTTCTCTTCAAGTCTTTTGCTTAAAAAAGCTGCAACAAAACATTTTACCTTGCCAGTTGTTAAAAAATGATCTATAAACACTGTATAAATTATCAGATTTTAGGTATTTCTCATGCTTACACATTTATCTATAAATAACTTTGCGATTGTTGAAAACTTAGTACTTGAGCTAAATTCAGGTATGACGGTCGTCAGCGGTGAAACAGGTGCCGGTAAATCTATCATGATTGACGCACTGCAATTAGCGTTAGGTGGCAGAGCAGATAATGGCGCCGTGCGCAGCGGCACTAAAAAAGCGGAAATCATCGCCGAATTTGATATATCTAAACTCGCACAAGCGCAGGCATGGCTCGATGCAAAAGAGCTAAATCAAGATGGTGAATGCATCCTCAGACGCATCATTACCAGTGAGGGGCGCTCGAGAAGCTTCATTAACGGCAGCCCTTGCCCGTTGAGCTCACTGCGTGAATTAGGCAGCTTTTTAGTCGCAATTCACGGCCAGCATGAACACCAGAGCTTAATGCAAAAAGAGCACCATCGCATCTTGCTCGATAATTTTGCCAGCCACTCACGCCTGCAAGCAGACACGGCTAACAGCTACCATACTTATCACGCGCTCAACAAAAAGCTTAATACGCTCACCTCGCAAAGCGATGAGATGCAAGCAAGAGTGCAATTATTAAGTTATCAAGTAGAGGAACTTGATCAACTCGATTTAACGTCAGGTGAAGTCGAGTTACTTGAGCAGGAGCAAAAAACGCTGAGCCAAGCATCACAAATTATTGGTGATGGCCAGCAACTATTAAACATTCTAGATGAAGATGAAAACCAACAAATTACCAGCTTGATAAGCCAATGTATTAGCCTTCATAACAAACTACCACAAGGTAGCAGTAGAGTTGAGCAAGCAGGTGAATTATTAAATAGCGCACTTATTCAGCTAGAGGAAGCGGGTTCTGAAATACGCCAATATTTAAGCAATGTTGAAATAAACCCACAAAAACTAGTGGACACAGAAGAGCGCCTCTCAACTATTTTTAATCTCGCTAGAAAACATCGCGTTGAACCACACCAGCTCATTGAATTTCATCAGCAAATAGCACAAGAGCTGAACGATATAAATGGCTCTGATGATGCCATTAGCCTATTGCAAGAACAAACCAAAACAGCGAAAGAGCACTACCTACTACTCGCGCAAAAACTAAGTAAGCAGAGAATCAGTGCCGCTAAAAAACTAAACAAGCAGATCAACCAACAACTTGCGCTACTGGGTATGCCATCGGCAAACTTTATTGTTAACTTAACTAGTTACCCACATGATCACCTTAGCGCCTTAGGCCTGGAAGAAGTTGAATTCATCATCAGCACCAATAAAGGACAAGAGGCAAAACCACTGGTTAAAATTGCATCCGGTGGCGAGCTATCAAGAATCAGCTTAGCAATTCAAGTGGTGACCGCGCAAAGCAACCCAACAGCGACATTAATGTTTGATGAGGTCGATGTTGGTATTGGTGGGGCGATAGCAGAGGTTGTCGGCAACCTATTACGCAAACTCGGCGAAACTAGCCAAATACTGTGTATTACCCACCAGCCTCAAGTTGCCTCACAAGGGCATCAGCATTTGTATGTCAGCAAAAAATCTGGCCGTAACAACACCCACACTCAAGTATCCATTATTAGCGATCAGACGCGTGTTAACGAGATAGCGCGTATGCTCGGTGGCGTTGATATTACCCAGCGCACACTTGATCACGCTAAAGAAATGCTAGAGCTACACTGAGTTATTTACAGATCTCACGGGCAAACTGACACTAACTATTAAACACTAACAGCAAAACAGCAGACATAAAAAAGCCAGCAAATCGCTGGCTTTTTATTATCAAATTATCGCTAGATAATTAAGCTTTTTCACAGCCTGCTGCACAGGTGCCGTATAAGTATAAAGTACGATCCGTTAGTTTGTAGCCTAAGTTTTCTGCGATAGAATTTTGTCTTTGTACTAATTCAGTATCAATAAACTCACGCACGCGCCCACATCTAATGCAGACAATATGGTCGTGCTCTTCTTCTCTTGTCAATTCAAATACTGAATGACCACCTTCAAAGTGATGACGAGAAACAAGACCTGCTGATTCAAATTGAGTTAATACTCTATAGACAGTAGCTAAACCGACATCTTCACCAAGTTCCATGAGAAGCTTATAAATATCTTCTGCACTAAAGTGGTCTCCTTCACCGGCTTTTTCTAATATTTGGTAAATTTTTACTCTAGGCAGAGTAACTTTAAGACCAACTTTTCTTAATTCTTGATTTTCAAGAGCCATAATTATCTTTCTCTATTGATTCTAGCAACTGGATGTTAAACTATAATAACTTAAATCTTGGATAATAGTGGAAATAATTTACCCATGCGAAAATTCTTATTACTTATTACGTCAGTTATTCTCATTTCTGGCTGCTCTCAGTTCCCAGGCGTCTACAAACTAGACATCCCTCAAGGCAACATATTGACTCAAGATTCGGTCAATCAACTTAGACCAGGCATGACCCCTAGACAAGTTCAATTTATCATGGGGACACCGATTATTGAAGACACTTTTAACGCAGACAGATGGGATTACATCTATACGCTTAAAAGTGACAAGCAAGAACCTGTGTTATCACGCGTCTCTATTTTCTTCACAAATGGACAACTGAGTAATATTAATGGCGATTTGCGTCCAGAATAAAACTCACTATTAACAACCAATGCCCTCACTAGCTAATAAACACAGCAGTGAGGGCATCATCTATTCTTTTTCTTTCTCTTTTAGCTTCTCAGCTCGACGAGCCCTAATGACTTTAGGATCGGCAACTAACGGCCTATAAAGCTCGACTCTATCACCTTCACGTATAATTTCTTCTTTTGGCTTTCTGATGCCTTTACCAAAAATACCCATCGGCACTGTTTGAATATCGATCTCAGGGAAGACATCAACAATGTTCGATAACACCGCGGTATCATAAACACTGGTACCCTCTTCTACTTCAAGGGAAATTATTTTTTGCACCTTTATCCCAGCATAGGCAACTTCTACTTTGATCATTCTAAAAACCCTTCACGCCATATAAATCATCTGCTCTGGCAACAAACGCTTCAACCATAGTGTTGGCGACTTGCGTAAACACCTTGGCTAAAGCAAAGGATGCGATCTTGCCAGATATCTCAAAATTGATACTTAAATTAACTTTACAGGCATCTTCATCCAATGAGCTAAATGTCCAGGTACCAAATAAGTGCTTAAATGGCCCCTCTACCAGCTCAAAACTAATCTCAGATGGCTCAGTTAAACTATTACGCGTAGTAAAATCATATTTCAAACCCGCTTTTGACAAACTCAAACTTGCTACCATTTGCTCTGGCGATGAAGAAATCACCGTTGATGCTGCACACCAAGGTAAAAAAGAAGGATAAAACTGCACATCATTCACTACATCAAACATTTGCTTGGCTGAATGAAACACCAAGGCACTTCTATCTATTTGAGTCATTTAGATTTTTACCAACATAACCTTGAACATACTTGAACATAAATACAGAGCAACACCCTCTGCAAAAAACATTAACTAAAGCCTATTATATTACAGTCAATTATTTAAATATCTAAAAGATTCAACATAACAACCAATAGGAAAACTAAGGGCACAAAGGTCCTAATCAAAAAATACCAAATATACAGCCACAGCGCCCCGCTGTTTTCCATTTCACTCCTGACCAATTCAGGCTTAAGAACCCAACCGACATAGATAACAATTAAAAAGCCAGCGGCCGGTATCAATACATTAGCGGTGACGGTATTAACCCAGGAAAACCATTCATAATTTGCATTACCCGTTTGCGCCACCACTGAGTTACCACCCATACATAACAGCGCAATCACCCAGGCAATAAACCCAGCTAAAATAACTGCCGGCCAGCGATGCAAACTAAAACGTTGTTGCAGCCAGGCGACACTTGGCTCTAACAGCACCATTGCCGATGACAGAGCCGTCAACAGTACAAACAAAAAGAAAATAACACCAAAGAATTGCCCATCGATCATTTCACCGAACACCACGGGCAGTGTGACGAACAACAAATCATAACCGGTAGCTGAATCCATTTGACTAAATAACAATACCGGCATTACGACTAAGCCAATAAGTGATGAAATGATAATGTCGCATAGGGCAACAGACATCACAATCACACCTATCCCTCTTCTTTTTGGAACGTATGAGCCAAACACCATCAACGAGCCGACACCAATCGATAGTGTATAAAAGGCATGCTTAATCGCTAATAGAAATGAGTTAAATGATATTTCTTCTTTTTCGTATTTAAATAAATAATCTAGCGAGGGGTAAAAGTAATCACCGTTAATTGTCTGTGAAATCAACACTAACAACACCACTATAGAGAGCGGGATTAAATAATTAAGCCCTCTGGCCAAACCTTTATGAACACCAAAACCTAACGTAAACACAATAAGAGCAATAAACAATGTCTGCGATAGCAATAGGCCTTGATGGTTTGATTTTACCTCAGAGAAAATCTCAATAGCCTGGGAGCGCCCAATATCAACAAATATATTTTGGTACATCTCAATTAAATAACTAATCGCCCAACCTGCGACCACTGTTAATAAAATAAAGACCCCTAAGCCTGCAAGCAAACTCAAATAACCAACCACTGACCAATGCTTGCTAGCCTTTGAGCGTATCGCAGTTGATTTCATCGCAGTGACCGGGTTGGCATTACCAATATGGCCGATGACCACTTCACTGAGCATCAAGGGCACACCAAACAGCAACACACAAACAAAATAAATGCCGATAAAAGCGATGCCACCGTTTTCAGCCATAATAAATGGAAATTTCCAAATATTACCTAGGCCAATTGCCCCAGCCATCGCTGCAAAAAAGAAAACCCAGCGGCTCTTCCATTCTGAATTATCACTATTTATTGAACTCATTATTAAGTCACCGTTAGCTTATGCCATAAACCATCATCCATTTAGGACAGCAGATGTCCGAATCCGTTTTGAACTTATCATTAAATAAAAATCACAATCGCTAATATCGACCACGATTAACGCTGCTTGCTCAACCTTATACTTTTATAAGCTAACAATTTTTACAGCTTAGCGACTAACAAATAACACTTGGCGCAGCTCTTTTCCAGCGCCATTTAACAACTAGCTAAAAAATACTAAAAATGCCCGATTATGTCACATAATTTTTATGCTGAAGCTAACTCTGTTTAGTGACTTGTCACACAATATTTTCAGCTCTTGATATAAGGACACTACAGCCAATACCTGCAAGTGTGAGCTTAAATAGAAAACTAATAGAATATTTACTGTTTTTTGATTAAGCTAGCTATCCCAAAGGCTTACTGATGGTTATAATTGCCGCTATGGCTAAAAAGAAAAAAGCAAAAAATACCGGTAATACTATCTGTCTGAACAAACGTGCCAGACATGAGTATCATATCGATGAAAAATTAGAAGCAGGCTTAGTGCTTGTTGGATGGGAAGTAAAAAGTCTTAGGGATGGGCGCGCCCAATTAACTGATGCTTATGTCACCTTTAAAGATGGTGAAGCTTGGCTAGTTAATGCCAACATGACACCTCTAAAGCAAGCCTCTACACATTATGTGACAGAGCCCAAGCGCGCTAGAAAACTACTAATGCACAGCAGACAGATATCAAACCTTGCCTTTGCAGTTGAGGCCAAAGGTTTTTCTTGTGTCGCCCTAGCGCTGTACTGGAAAGAAGACCGTGTTAAATGTGAAATCGCGCTAGTGCGAGGCAAACAGCAACACGACAAACGCGCCACCGAAAAAGAGAAAGACTGGGGCCGTCAAAAACAACGTATTTTAAGCACCCGCTAACACCAGCAGCTCTCTCTTTGTAGTCAACTTAGGGTACAAAGAGAGTCGCCAATCACATTAACATCTTCAAAAAAACACTTCTTAACAACTAGAAAAACCCATTATCAACGCACTCCCACCTTGTTAAATGTAATTTGCCCCCTACTATAATAGTCAGAAATTTTAGTCAACTCTTTACAACACTCTATGCAATACGCTACAAATACAGCACTGCTTGGCAATAAAAACTATTTATTTCAAGCTCGTCTAGAACCTTTTATCGTGTTGCGTATCACAAAGCTATATACCAAACACAAGAGGCAGATATGAAAATCAAACACTATCTATGTTCTTTTATTCTAATGAGTTTATTCAGTACTGCTAGCCAAGCAGCGCTACCGGCAACGGACGCTAATGGCAACGTACTGCCCACACTTGCCCCTATGTTGCAAAAAATTGACAGCGCCGTCGTCAATATAGCGACCTCATCAACAAGGCAAGTCAGACAAAACCCTTTAATGAATGACCCCTACTTCAAACGCTTTTTTGACTCGCAGCAGCCCCAGCGCTCGCAGCGACAAAACACCAGTGCCGGCTCTGGGGTAATAGTAGATGCCAGCAAGGGGATTGTGATGACTAACCACCATGTCATCAACAATGCCGATGATATAAAGGTATCACTGATTGATGGTCGCAGCTTTACTGCCCGCCTTCTAGGCTCAGACCCTGACCTGGATATCGCCATCTTACAAATCGATGCTAACAACCTACAAGAAGTTAAATTAGCTGACTCATCAAGAGTACAAGTCGGCGATTTTGCCGTGGCGATAGGCAACCCTTTTGGCTTAGGCCAAACCGTGACAACCGGTATTGTCAGCGCACTGAGCCGATCCGGTTTAGGCCTTAAAGGTTATGAGAACTACATCCAAACAGATGCATCTATTAACCCTGGTAACTCAGGTGGCGCATTAGTTGATCTCTCAGGTAAGCTAATCGGTATCAACTCAGCGATCATTGCCCCAGCCGGTGGCAATGTCGGTATTGGCTTTGCTATTCCGATCAACATGGCCAAGGCCAGCATGCAGCAAATCTTAAGACACGGCGAGGTAAGGCGCGGCCAAATTGGCGTTGCCATACAAGACATCACCGATGAGCTAAGACAAGCCTTCAATTTGAGAAACGGCCAACAAGGCGTACTTGTTACCGGTGTCGGCAACAACACACCCGCTAAAAAAGCAGGCATTGAAGCGGGTGATATTATTATCGCAGTCGACAACAAGGCCACTAACTCAAGCAGCCAGCTGCGCAGCCAAATTGGCATTAAAAACATCAACGATAGAGTGCAATTAAAAGTGCTACGCGATGGCCACCAGCGCGCTTTCAATGTAGCAGTAGGTAACCCACAGCAATTTAGCCAGGCACCAAATCAGCCGTCATTGGCCACTGCTGATATAGATACCCGTTTAGCAGGCGCTACATTTAAAACAAACCTCAACAACAAAGGGGTATTTGTATCATCGATCAGCGCTAACTCAGCCGCTGCCTATAATGGCTTAGCCGCGGGCGATGTCATTACCAAGGTCAACAAGCGCACTGTGCGCAACATGAAAGACTTTGAGCGCGCATTAAAAAGTAATAATCGCGGCTTGTTTATCCAAGTGGATCGCAATAACCAAAAAATACTGTTAGCTATTCGCTAACCTCTAAATATCACTATTATTTAACAGCCTAAATTAGCGTTGTTAAATAGTAGTGATAGCTTGCAAGCTATGAACCCCTCTCGTTTTCAGTGCTCAAGTGCCTTTTTTAACAATAACCCACTTAATCAGCTAATATTTAAGCTCAGCACAAAAATAGTCCTTTCTATATTACAAAGACTCTCTATAATAGCCAGTTCTTGGGGGTGACTTGGATTCGACGCCGATTACAAACCCTTAGGTGCATGTCGTGAGTGTAGTGAATCACGTTAATCCCTTACTACAAAGTTATAGTTGCAAACGACGATAACTACGCACTAGCAGCTTAGGCTGCTACGCAACACCTTCAGGTGCCTATAACTAGAGGATTTGTTGTGTCATTCGAGATGGGATCGCCCGGAAGCTTTGTCTCAAGCTGAACGGCTAAAAACTAAAGAGGCTCGCCCTAAACGCCCTGACCTTCGGGCCGTGCTGGGTTAACTTAATAGAAGCGTCTAAGCATGTAGATCCTGAGGCAGCGGATTGGCGGACGCGGGTTCGAAACCCGCCACCTCCACCAAATGCCAAATCAGCCCCCTAAGTAGTCACCTAGGGGGCTTTTTTTTGGCCTTTTTTTGGTGGAGCAGCTGGTTTTGGGCCCGCGGAGCGGGTTTGAGTCGAGCGAAGCGACACATGGCCGCAGCTTTATCGTGGCAACCCGAAGGGTGAGGAGCGTAGTGAACGAATCAACCCGTCACTTACAAACAAGCTCTAAGTCTTACCTTAGAAGACTTTTTTGGTTTGCTCTTTTGGTTTGAAAAGAGCTTTTGGCTTTGTAAATTAGCGCTTAAAACAGCCGAGATAACGACCAAATATTTAACTGATATTTTTTCTAAGGTTTAAGTTCAAGTGAGTTAAATGCGGTTTCGACTGCGTCGAGTTCATGTCTTTTTTACGAAAAAAAGAAACGGAACCAAAGAAAATTCGCCCCACTATTGCCTAAAGACACCTAAACTATTCACAAAATTGACGGCCGGCAATACAAGGGGGTTGGTGGCTGCGTAGCAATATCTTATTTAATCGATCAATTGTAATTTTGTACTATGTTTAGTTTTTAAAATATCGGCTAGGCGCAACTTTTTCTGGGTTCCAACTAGGGTTTTGCTTCAAAACTGCATTGCCAGGCTTTGAGTTTATCACTCTGCTATTTTTGATGATTTGGATGCTATAACTGGCTTCTTTGCTTTTGAAATTGAACGTTTTAGCATCTTTACAGGAAAAACATTTAATAGAGCTGATGTTTTTAGATAGCACGCTCTGCCATTCTTTTCCTTTAAACTGCCCGGCTGTTTGCTTGTTTAGCTGATCATTTATGGCTTTACTAAGATAATTAGTACGTTTTTTGCCCGCTAAAGCATTGGCTTGTTTGATCACTGCACTACCTAAAGCAAAGTTTGTAATTGGCTTTGAGCCGGGGTTTTTCTTAATAATAATATCGATACCGTTAATTGGGTCATTCCCACCGATACCATAAGAGAGCATAGGTATAAAAAAGAGACTGATTAAACAAATTTTAAGCATATTCATCAAACTATTCCCTCGCTGTTTATTTAGGCGCTGCATGGCGACATGCACTGTTCAATATCTAACCATATCAGCTTCTCACTCTTTTACTACATGTTTACGATATTGATAGCGTCCTATTTAGATTAAAGTCCATAGATACTCAGTACAAGAGCGTTAAATCAACGCCTACAGGCAGGCAATCACTAAACTTGAGTATTAAAACAATAAAGCTATTAGCAGTTGCTCTCTTTACTGGGCTAGCTACTTGCTATCTAAATCTAGTTTTGAATCTGAAACTTAATCAGACCTTACTAACTTTATGCCTAATATTATCACTGCATATATATTAACCAATAATACAGAGCTATACTATAAACATGAAAGCACATTAAATGTGTTTGTTGTTAAAATAATTTGTAAGCCTAATTATAATTAAGAAGCTAAATAGTAAAATATTTATCGTATATATAGATCAGATCACACGATAGCAATATGGGTATATGTGCAGGTATAGCCTTATTTAAAACTAAAATAGAGCGAGTTTATCTCTTATTTTTCCTAAATAAAGCGGTGCTTTTTCACGTGATTCTAAATAAGCATGCTGTTAAAGTAGTTATACTTCATCTTGAACTCAAATAATTATTGTATAGATATTAGAGGTAGTAATGAGAGAGAGTAGTGTAAAAGACAAACTTTTACTTCCTGTCATATGGATGTGCCTGCTAACCGTTCTTTTTTTTGTTGTGGTCGCAATAATTAAGCAAGATTTAACACAGTTCACTGTTGATTCAGTAGGGATTCTCGTACTTTCGTGGATACTTTATCGGGTCAAATATTTTGGTGAGTCGAAATTTTACAGTGTGTTCTTAGCGGTATTTGTATCCTTTATGGTTACTGTGGTGATCTATATTAAAGGGGCTGAAACCGTCTATTGGTTATACCCTTTAATTATCCTGTTGTTTTATTTATTGCCGTCAATAACAGCGAGTGTCTTTAATCTAATATTAATGATTTTAGCTTTGATGTTTACTTATCATGAGTTTTCAGAGTTTAATTTAGTCAGAATTTTCTTCACTTTAATACTAACCAATCTTTTTTCATTAATTTTTTCTCAATATCTAGAAACACAAAACAAGTCATTATTATTAAATAACAGGTCGAGTAATCTTCGCAATGAGGTGCTTGAATTATCGCTTAACTCATCGGAATTACCAAAAATATTAACGAAAATAGTATCCGCAATAGAAAATGAAATTCCTAATGCAATCGGAAGTATTTTATTACTCGATGAATCAGGCAAGCACTTGTTACATGGAGCTGCGCCAAACTTACCCTCCTTCTATAGTGATGCATTAAATGGTTTAGCCATAGGCAAAGGTGTCGGATCATGTGGTAACGCCGCATTTTTGAAGGAGTTTACTATTGTCGAAGATATTTCAACACACCCTTATTGGGCATCTTGGCGCGAGCTAGCAAGTAGTGCGGATCTTAAATCTTGTTGGTCTGCGCCGATCATAAACAATGAAGAAAAAGTGATAGGTACATTTGCTATATATCATAAAGTAGTGAGTAAGCCTGCTAATGAGGAATTACTACTCATTGAACATTATGCCAATTTAGCTAAGGTCGCTATTGAAAGGATCAACAAAAATAATGTCATCTGGAAGCTCGCCCATTATGACAGCCTCACAGGCTTGCCAAACAGACATATGTTCCAACAACAAATTAAAAAGGCGCTTGATCAATGCTCTATCAGCAAGCAATCTGTTTCGCTTGCCATACTTGATTTAGATAATTTTAAAAGTATTAACGATAGCTTAGGGCATGAAGCAGGTGATTTTGTGCTAAAAGAGAGTGCAAAGCGTATTCAAAAATCCATCAATAAAAGCGGTGTTCTATTTCGTTTAGGTGGGGATGAGTTTGTTATCTTAATTGAAGAATCAACATCTGCTGCTGCGTTAAATAGCAGTATAGAAGAGTTACTTCAAATACTAGCCAAGCCATATTACTTCAAAGGAAAAGTAGTGAATTGCTCGGCAAGTATTGGCATAGCAACGTACCCGGATAATGCGAATAGCGTTAAGAGTATGCTTAGAAATGCTGACCAAGCTATGTATTTAGCTAAAAAACAAGGCCGCAATCAGTCGTGTCATTTTACTGAATCAATGCTCATTGAATATAATAGGCGCAAAGAGACTATACAAGACCTGCGCCAAGCAATTAAAAACAGTGAGTTTTTAATTAATTATCAGCCTATCGTTAATATGCAAACTGGTGACATTTCTAAGGTTGAGGCGTTAATCAGGTGGCAGCATCCGAAAAAAGGTATTATTTCACCCCTAGATTTTATAGCAATAGCTGAAGAAAGCGGGTTAATAATAGATATTAGCAACTGGGTATTCGAAGAGGTTTTAGGGCACGTTGCATACTGGAAAAAAACGTTTAATAGTCAGTTCCAAGTTAAAATTAATACCTCACCTATTCTTTATATGAACGATGGGGTTATATTGAAAAAATGGCTTACTAGTATGCGCCAAAAAGGGGTCTCAACTAGCGCTATTGGCCTTGAAATAACAGAAGACCTGCTGATGGAAAACAAGGCAGAGGTATCAAAAGTCATTGATTTTATGCGCATCAATGGCACTGAGGTTTCTATTGATGATTTTGGTACTGGCTATTCATCTTTTTCCTATTTAAAAGAGTTCTCTATCGATTATATTAAAATAGATAAATCTTTTGTCGACAGCATTGCTGATAATAATAACGATATAGTTTTGTGTGAGGCTATTATTATGATGGCCAAAAAACTAAACATCTTAGTTATTGCAGAAGGTATTGAAACACTAGAGCAATTTGAAAAGCTAAAACGTTCAGGTTGTGATTTTGGACAAGGCTATTATCTGCATAAACCGCTATCAAAAGATCACCTTGAAAATGTACTGATTAATTTAGCAAAACAACCTGAGTAGTGCCTCTACTTGGTTTAATTAAACCCGCTTCATCTAGAAGAATGTCGGATAGTATTCTTCTAGATAATGCGCGCCTCAAGCTGGCTATTTAAAGCCGCTAACCATAATACTCAATAAGATAAAGAGCGAGTAATACTATTTTATCGATGAAGCTCCCCTGACCTTTCAGGCTGATAAGTTACCTCTTCTATCGTTACCTTCATCAACCCGCCACCAGGTTTGGGCCACTCGATCTCATCCCCTTGAGATAAACCAAGCAGCGCACTACCTACTGGCGCTAGAATGGATATATTCTTATTACTCGATCTGATATCTTTTGGATACACTAAGGTTAATAAAAATTCATCTTTAGATGACTCAACAGAAAACCTGACGGTTGAATTCATCGTGACTAATGTCGGTGGCACTTGCGATGGCTCCACGGTATTTGCGCGTGCCAACTCCTGTTCTAATTCCGTTATTCCCACTAAGCTATTTTTTGGTAAAGAATCTATTAACTCATACAATCTGTCTGAATCTAATGATGAAATAGTTATCTCTGGTTTTGTGCTCATTTGACCCCCTATGCAATATAACTCTCAATCTAAGGTATATAATTTTTATGCTTTATATCGTGATTTTCAACTTTAAGTTATACACCAAATTTATTAAATAATGAATCGATTGTGCTGTTTATTTTTTTATCTATTTAATAAAAAAATAGTTATAGATCAGATATTTAATTAGCATCTAAATATTAACTGGTATTGTTATATCAAAGCTAATTACAGCCTTTAGATTAAAAACCTATTTTTTAATTTTTCTTAGGTCTTTATGCTGAAAACACACTGAAATACCATGATTAAGCATTACCTAAGTCGTCTAATATAGCCCTTCATATTTGAAATTATATTGAGGATGCAATGAAAATTTTAATTTTAGGATCTGGTGTTATTGGGGTAACGAGTGCTTGGTATTTAGCTAAATCTGGGCACCAGGTAACCGTAATCGATAGACAATCAAGCGTGGCGAATGAAACTAGTTTTGCCAATGCTGGGCAAATATCACCTGGGTACTCAGCGCCTTGGGCTGCCCCTGGGGTTCCAGCGAAAGCAATCAAATGGCTTATGCAGGAATTAGCTCCTTTAAAAATCAACATCAAGGATGTCGATACTGAAACATTAGTTTGGATGACTAAAATGGTCTCCAATTGTAACAATAAAGATTACCATATCAATAAATCGAGAATGATGAGAATCGCAGAATACAGTAGGGTCTGCTTACAAGAGCTAAGACAAGAAATTAATATTCAATATAACCATAGGGCACAAGGTACGCTGCAATTATTTCGAACACAAAGCCAAATAAAAGGCTCTAAAAAAGACCTTTCGGTATTAGACGAATGCGACATTGACTACCAAGTCCTTACACCTGAGCAATGCTTAGAGTATGAGCCAGCCCTTCACTATACTATTGATAAAATCGCAGGAGGGCTTCGCTTACCTAAGGATGAAACAGGTGATTGTCACATGTTCGTTACACAGCTTGCTAAAGAGTGCGAGGCGTTAGGAGTCAAGTTTGTGATGAACACCAGTATCCAAAAACTCAACAGGGAGCACAACACAATTGTCAGTGTTACTACCAGTGCAGGTGAGTTTACTGCAGATTGTTATTTAATGGCTTTAGGGGCATTCTCCACTCACATGCTGTCAAATATTGGCATAAAAATTCCGGTGTATCCGGTGAAAGGTTATTCACTTACTCTGCCAATTGATGATTTTTCTGCAGCACCTGAGTCAACAATAATGGATGAAACCTACAAGGTAGCAATTACCCGCTTGGGCGACAACATTAGAGTGGGAGGCACGGCTGAAATCACTTCTTATAACTTAGAGTTACAACAAAAACGTCGTAAAAATATAGAATTCTCTATAGCTAATTTATTCCCTCATGCCGCTGATTTGTCTAAAGCTGAATTTTGGGCTGGCTTAAGACCAATGACTCCAGATGGAACTCCTATATTAGGCAAGACCAGTATCGACAATTTATTTCTCAACACTGGCCACGGCACACTAGGATGGACGATGTCTTTAGGCTCTGCAAAATATATAAGTGATATTATTAATTGTAAACCACCAGATATAGACAGTGTTGGGCTATCAATGGAACGCTATGCCCATTAGCAAAGCATAGACAAAAAATCACTTCAAAGTAGTAATTTAACAGGAGGTAACTGATTTTAACATCACGGTTAATGTCAGTTATCTCGCTGTATCGGTTGTCAGTCTATTTAAAATATTCAATTAAAAACACGACATTACCTAGCTGTTTTTAAGCTTCTAATATATAACTAATCACCGTGCTAAATTTTAACTATTTTACATGTGATCTAGATCTTGAAATTTAATTTTGTTGTCAACAAGGCAGAACTATCAAGTTTCTTGGTTGTCTTAAATAGCATAGTTTGTGGCAAGCTAATTCATCAATATGATTGATTATCTCAATAAAGTGAAGAGTCATTTGAGCAGGCCTATTAATTGTTAAAAAATTTATCAACACCTCACTCAAGTTAGGCATCCTTCATGGTTTCTGAAAAAATTAATATTTTAATAACAAGGCCGCAACAAAGCCTTCACAATGCAAGAGCTCTCTTACCAGCTAAAAAATTCGCTATTCACCCTTTCCCTACCATTGAATTTAGTGACGTTGACAGAACCCTATCGCTAGACAATGTTATGAGGAAATTCAAAGAAATGGATTTTGTTATCTTTACTTCTCAAGTCGCGGTCACGAAGACAATAAATTACTTGAGAGATTTAAACCTCAATACCCTTTTATTTAATAACTTGTGTGTTTGCGCCGTTGGTTCATGTACCGCGCAATTACTGCGTAGCTACGGCATTACTGCGCAACTTATCCCTGAAAACTACACCGCACAATCACTGTTAAGTTTTTTCCCCTCTGCATTATTTACCACGCCCAAAATCATGTACCCTCGCTCAAATATAAGTAGCACTGTGTTAATTGAAACGCTAACGCGCAAAGGCTACGAAGTATTCGCGCCAATAATTTACTGTACTGACTACCTGGCAGATATTAATAAAGACATTACAACATTGATTAATACCAGCGCTGCCGATTGTATTGCCTTTACCTCCCCTTCCTCCGTTAAAAGCCTTATCGATACTTTGGGGGCAGATGTTTTTAATAACCAACTGGCCAACACCAAAATTGCTGCCATAGGCCCGACAACAGCACAAGCTTGTAAAGAGCTAGATCTATTAGTTTCAATTCAACCAAATAAATATACGTTGCAGTCACTATCGCGAGAAATTGCACACTTCTTTAACTCAAAAACATAACAGCGAAAGCAAAGTTGCATCGACAAGCTTATGCATTACCTAAAGCAATAAACTGAGCCTGCCAAAGTATTAAAAACACTTTAATAACGTAACTTAAAATAAGAGTATTAGCTATTTTGTTAGGCTCTGCAGAGCATTCGTTGCAAAGCTCTTATAGCAAGCGGTACGAACGCGAGTTGCAAAGCCGCTACCTCTATCCACCGTTTTTAAATTGACAAACAAGCCCACTAAAAACAATGTCTAGAGTACGCACCGTCAAGACTCACTACTATTTTGTCTGGTTCAAATCCCAATTGTATTCATATTTGATATTCAATTTCTTGGCAGTCGCAGCGGCTAATTGCTCTGCTAGTGCTGGCTTTGCGTACTTTTGTAAATGTTTAACTACGCCTGCTTCATTTTTACCAAAGTCAGTTTGGTACCAGTCATAAATGGTAGATAAAACAAGGCCTTTGTTAGTGACGCTAACACCCCTTGTATGATTGACATACTCTTTTGCTCCCAACTCTAATAGGGCTTCAGTGTTGCTCTTAGTATAGGCTTTTGTCGCTAAATTTGGGCACGAGAAAGAGGCGCAGTTCACTGCATAGTGGATGCGTGCATCATTGTATATCGGGCGTAGTATACGGTGCTCTATATCGTTTAGGCTGACCTTTTTGCTATTGATGATCAACAACTTGTCATCCCAAGGGCCAAAAGCAAATAAACCAGAACCTAGCTTAGTGATGCTCTTTACTGGGCGGTTATCGAGTATTAAAGACACGGTTGCGGCGTTGTACAAATTAATCCAATAGGCCTTTTGTTGCACCCGCGTCAACTCCAATGGGTTTAAATCTTGTAGTGACTTAATATAGCTTTTTAATAACTGGGCATCTTGGTTATTGACGCTTTTATAATTGAAGAAGGTTTGTTGTTGTTGATTTTTTGATAAGTATTTATCTAATACTTGCTGCCAAGCAGAATGATCAACCGTCATTTTTTCAGTCGCAGCTGCACGCTGCCAGTAGCTATCAAGGTTTTTTGCAGGGGCTGCCCATAGGTTATTACTAATTAAAAGAGCAGATATTAGCAGTGTGCGTATTTTCATGTTGATTACCAATTGCGAATTATATGTAAATTATATAGTTAGCCCATTGGATGTTAATCACTAACAAAAGTTCACTCTCGCTAGCAGGCCTAGCTTGTAATAATAAAGCCTTGGCGTAGCGATACTATCTCATAACTTCGCTGCTTAGTTTGTGTAGCCGTTTATACAACTATTTTTACAACTCTTTTTACAACTCTTTTTACAACTATTTTTACAACTATTTATACATCTATTTTTACAACTTAAGACAGCATGCTGACTAATCTTTAACGAGGTAAAAGGCAAGTTTCTGATCGGCTAACATCAGGAAAAGACTAGGTAAAAATGAGTAAGACATTCATTTTTACCTGTATACATAACGCGCGAACACGATTAATTAATAGTGACTATCACTTCGCTATAACAAATGGTTAATTTAATAACCATCAATCACACTAGGCCAGTGTATGCTCTTTATGCGCCCAGAACCCAGCCATATAACTATTGGCCTTTGTGATACCTACTTCATTGCGATAATAATCACGTATTCCATGCACCTCTTTGCTTTGTGATGCGAGCCAAACCTGGGTGTTTACATCGATAGCAATTGTTTGTAAGCAACTGACGAACGCTGCTTTATCTATTGTTCTATCAATGTGCTGCACCTGAAAATTACGATGACTAGGCATCGGGTAATCGATAGTGCCATTACCGACAAGAACAATATCGCCATGGCAGCTCTCTGGCAGCGAGCTAAGTAAACGAGCAACCGCTGGGTAGCCTGTTTCATCTGCCGCAATTAACATTTTATGGCTATATTTTGGTAATAAACGACCGGTTGGGCCGCTAATACCAACAATATCTCCTGGTGTTGCTTTCAAAGCCCATTGATATGTACGGCCACTTTTATTGACAAATATATCAACGTCAAACCACCCTTGTGCCACATCAATCTGACGAATGGTATACACAGAACGGTGTAATGTTTTTTCATTCTTTGGCCATACAACTCTACCTTGTTCATCGACATAAGGCCATTGTGGGGTTGTATCGTTAGGCTGCGCTAATATAAAAGAAAAATGAGATTGCTCTTTATCAAAGTCAGCCAAATTCTGTGCTGCTAAACGCACTCTTATAAAGTGATTACCGAGTTTTTTACTAGAAACAACGGTGGCAAAGCGAAAGTTTACCGGTAAATCACCTTTTTTTTGTCCATCTAGCCATGTTAATGCCGCTGCCGCTTCAGGCATAGCATCTAGCAGGCGCTTATGAACAAATTCTTTAATGGTGCACAAAGTACTTAGATTAGAAGCACACAGTTCTAAGCCGACGCCTTGGCCTTTTTTAAAAAAAGATATTTCACTCACTGATAGCTTAACACTTACTTTTGCTTCTTCTTGCGCCTCCTCATAGTTAAAACCTAAATCTGTAACCTTAGCAATAACCGCTTCTCTAACTTTTAAATATGACACACCATCAATGTCTGCTTTACTTTTAAAATTATCAATCATACTCACTATTTCATTCCTTTCTATCAATTGCTTGCGGTTGTTGTGTTGTTAATTCACACAGGGCGATTGCCTAGGGTAATATCCCGTGCTTTAACTAGGAGGGGAATACAGGCTATCGTTAAATCAGGTTGTTTTGATATGAACAGTTTGAATAACGGCGTTTCTGATGCTCGCTCTGAGGTGGTAATTCGCGTCAGTGCTCATATTTTCTAAAAGAACACAGCGGTGAGTATTTATTAACGTAGCGGTATATGTATAAGACATAAAGCCTCGCAACCTAGTTCAATTAGTGATTAATTTACTGGCTGGCACTTCATATATTAAAGCAGAAGACTGGCTGGCAATCGCTGCTCATCAATGAGCAAAAATTTAAGGTGACCACTATACATTTACATTGATTAAACTGTCAACCAAAAGCAAATGATAACCATTAGCAGAAATAGAGCATGAATTATTTGAATGTGAGAAATCGTACTTAAACCGACTAAAGCTTTATAAAACGATCTGAGTATTTAGCCGGGAAGTGTGTCTTTTGTTGGTGTTACACCTTGCATTGATCAATATAAGATATTGATTACAAAGAAGTTTCACAATATTATTACAAACTCTAGCGTTTCGCTAAACTCTTTAGTTAGGCTCTTAAAACCTTTCGATTAAAGAGTTTAGCGCCAGCTATTAAATATAACTGGTTAGGAGTTAGTTCAATATATTATCCGCTGGGAAAGCGCACCAGTTTGCCATTTGTTGATAAGCTGCGGAAAAGCCAGCTAAGGATGCGCTATACAACTCTTGCTTTGAGTGAGCCGATTTTACAACCACTTTTCCCTCTTGGGCAAACGCCGTTAATATCTCATCACCGCTAATACTATTACTTGCATAAGGGATTCCATCATTATGGCCGACACTGGTATGTGTGCTAGCAAAGCGGCTGCGTTTGTTGGCGCTATATACTAGCCATTCAACCTTCTCATCACCTTTTAACTGTGTGGCGTGGCCTTTTGCTGTCGCTTCGTCATAACTTATGCTTAGAGGAAAGTCAGGGGGTAGCGCATCATCCCAGCTAATATATAGCGAAATAGCATCATCACCATCTCCGCCTGTGTAGATAGAACAGTCTGTAACCCAGTCACCACCTGATGTCTCAAAGGTTCGCACTGTCGCTTGCCAATCTTGATATTGCTGCCACAGGTCCCTCTCTTGTCGCGGTCTTCTACGCTCAGGTATTGATGAGGCACTAGCATCTGTACTGCTAATATTACTGCCAGTATTGCTTTGATTGCTCGTTTGAGTATCTGCTTGTGTACTATGAGAAGGCGCTACTTTTAACACACTATCTGGTGAAAAACCGCACCACTGAGACGCCTTACGATAAGATGCTGAAAAGCCACTTAAAGATGCAGTATGTATATCACCGCCTGAATAGTCATCATACAAAGTAACTGTGCTGCCTTTGGCAAACGCACGCAACATTTTTAAGCTATCGCCGTTATCGATATTGCCCTGTATCCTGTTAATAGCAAAAGGATGACCGGTTTCATCATGCCCTGTATATGTCTCGCCTCTATAACTATAAGCCCCTTTTGAGGTACTGACAACCCAAGATACCTCTTGCTTTCCTTGTAAGCTGGTCGGTAAATTGCGATAGGTCACTTCATTATAATCCACTGTCGGCCCGGTTCCTGCGGCCACGTTACCCCAAGGTATTTGCACAGCAATAACACTGGTGCCATCGCCACCTGTACGCACACTACAGTTTGTCAGCCATTGCCCATCATCGCCCTTTACGGTATCAACAGTGGCATGCCAATCTTTATATGTTACGTACTGGTGGTTTTCTTTAGTTGGCCGCGTGAGGACCTGTTTAGCCTTTTGCGATTTATTATCGGTGTTTTTAGTCGCTTTAGGAGGTGGTGCAGGTACATTATTAGTGTCGTTTTGGTTATTGCCATTGATACCGCTAATAATATCTTTAGAAGCTTTCTCAACCACTGATTCTAGTATATTGTCAAACAACCCAGCTGCAAAACCTACACTGGTGTAGCTTAGAGCGAAAAAAGTTGTGGTGACGACTGACATTTTTTTTATTTTTTTGATCGAGCCATTCATAAACATTCCTTAGATAGATAATACAAGCAATCTTGCTACCTAAATGTGCTGAATACTATCGTGTTCAATTCATTTAGGCTGGTAAGTTCATTTTGGAAACATCGGCACTTTGTTACTGTATGGGTTATAACCTATATGATATAAATAGGCCATCAAATAAGATGGCTTATTGTTTTGATAACTTTAATAATTACCAATAATAGCTCTGTTTATACTTTAAATTTGTCAGTAATACTTTTGATGGTGGCTGATTGCTGCTCAAGTTTCTTTAGGTGCTCGCTGTTTCGGCTAGACTCTTGACTAATTGTAGCCGCTAGCTGGGCAATACCTGATATATTAAAACTCTTCTTCTATTACTGGCGTAAGATAAGTATTAATTTTCTTAATATCTAAGATAATGATCATTTTTTTATTAACGTAAGTGACTCCTTTTAAGAACTCATTTTTCGCATCATTACCGGAAATTTTTGGTGTTACACCGATATTCTTAGTCTCTATATCTACAATTTCATTCACATCATCGACAATGAAACCGACTATCTCATCTTTATTGAACTCAACAAGTATAATAATTGTTTTATCGTCAATTGGTTTACGGTCTAGTCTAAATAAAGTCCGAATATCAATAACGGTAATAACTTTACCACGTAAATTTATTAAACCGCGAACATAAGGTTTTGCGCCTGGAACAGGGGTTATTTCACTGTACTTTTGTACTTCAAGCGCCTCTAACGCTTCTATTGCAAACAGCTCATTATTGACACCAAATGCAACCCACTTTTGTGATTCTGTCTTTTCACCTATTGTTCTAGATTTAACGGAATTATCTGTTTCTTCTTCTCTTAAACTTTTATCCTTCATACTAAATCACCTTCAAAAGCCAATACATCAATTGTATGAATTATAAAATTCATCATTCACTTAACTATAGCATGTATAACAGGTCCTAGAAATATAACTCAGATTGTTTATCGCCACTGTATCTACTGATGTAAATTAGAATATAGTTGCTACTCAATCATTCTGGCCGTGAGTATAAGTTTAATTAGCGACTAACGCTCTTTTTGCACAAGCGCCTCACTTTGAAAACCCTTATCCTCTTTATACATTACCCCTATTATCTTAACTTTCAGGCTGCCTTTGCAAGCTATAAGCACACCTTAGACACCCACCTATCTTCCTCATCCACACCATGATGTTTAAATCACTAACGAGAGGATACTTAATATATATTAGTCTGTATCGACGTATTTGCTGTTTAATTTATCTTTAATTTAGCCGCTAAATCAAAGTTTTCAAAAATAGTTAGATTGTAAATTAAAAAACAGCCTGCAAAAAACAGCTAAATACTGATAATTAACCTCGAACAGTGATCGGCACCAGCTTGAAGAAGACCTTAGGCATTGCCCTTAATCATGGCCTTTAGCTGTTTAAAGACATGGGATAGTGAAATCAACGCAAAAGGTAATAGCATAAGTAACACGATAAGATAAACAGGGTCGCCAGATTCAACGAACAACTTAGCGCCTGTTTTAGGCCGATAAGAACCGCCGTACTGATAATAGCTATAAAGTATAACCAAACACGCTAACTGAAACAGCAATAAGCTTAAACGCAAAACTAGCGCAACAACATGAATACGAAGCAGTTTGTTTCTTTTCATTACTGTGTGCATATCCCTATTAGATAATCAGCCAATTAGTTAGTGCTTTGTACACTGTCTCTTACTGACCGCCAGCCTATATAAGAGAGGACAATAAAAACTAGCAACAACAAAACACTCACTATACGCCACTGCTCGCCTATAATATCTTGTAACATACGGCCAAAAAGGTAACCAACACCAACTAAAACAGCACTCCATAATAATGCAGACGCCCCGTTGAGCAGGGTGAATTTACGCCACTTTATATCTGTTAGAGCAACAGGTAACGCACCGATAGTTCGCATGCCTTTAGGATAACGATAAATAAACAGATAAATTAATCCATAGCGAGCCAATAATAATTTTGCACCATCAGCAAGTTTGGCTAATTTAGGCCGCGATGCTACGAAATTATCGCCGTATCTACGCACTAGCCAAAAGCGAAGCTCATCGCCTAAGTAGCCACCTAAAAACACAGATATGATGACCCATGATAAATCGAGATAACCGTACTGAGCAGCTACTCCTGCAAATAGCGGAAGCACTCCACTTTTCATTGCACAGTACATAAATAATAATAAGTAAGAAAGCGAGCCGTACTCACTAATTAAGTTTAATAATATATCCACTAATAGCTCTTTACTGTTATGAAAGTTTACGCACTATATTAACAAAGAACGATAAATAAGTGTGATACTACAATGTACAATTTGTTGTTAACACCATGCATAGTTTTATTATCTGGATAGCAGCTAAACAACAACAAATGTCTTCATAAAGAGACAATAAATTCACTTTACTCATTTTGATGATTGTTTTTGTTTATCCTTGTTGAATTTAGCTGCCAATAGTGTTCTAGTCTCATTTAATGTGGCTTTTTACTCTTGATATCAGCATGATTTTCTTCATTTAAGTTGCTTATACCTGCATTTAGTAATTAACAGCGATTTCGCATAATTAAGACGTAGACTACTTTATGGCTAATGCTCCGTCCTCATTTTTTCATCCTAATCGTATTTCACGAAAACTATTACGTGTTGTTTTTGTATTGTATTTAGCGTTGACCATTGCGATGACCATTTTCCAGTTTTCTGCTGAATACGTACGCATCAAAAAGTCATTAATAGATGAGTTGTATCTACTGTGTGAGAATATAGCAAAGCCCATAACGGCGAACTTATGGCAACTCAACAGCCAACAATTAGCAACCTTGGCAAATGGCTTAGTGCGAATGTCTATTGTGCAAGGTGTCGATATTGTTGATGTACACGAGCAATCCATTATCAAACTGCGGACATACCCTGAAACCTCTGTGCCTTTATCATTATTTTCTGTTGATCAAAACTTAACTTGGACAGTGAACAATCAAGAGGTGGCACTTGGAAATTTACGCCTTTACTCTTCCTCCAATGTCATCTTTGATCGACTAGCTTTTAGTTTTACCTTGATTTTGATTAATGCTGTCATTAAAACGATCGTATTGTGGTACCTATTTTTGTGGGCCTTCAAGCGTTTTTTAGGAACTCCTTTACAGCGCCTAACAGGCCAAGTCGATAACATTAATTTAGAAAACATTAGTCAGCAGAGAGTTGATTTAGAAATAACTGATCACAACGAACTGCGTGTGTTGCAACAAAAAATTAATACTATGCTATCAACCATTGAAAACGATCGTCAGTTAATGCTGATTAATGAAGAGCAGAGGCTCGCTTTACTTGAAGCTGAAGTCGCCTCGCGTACTAAACAATTAGTGAGTTTAAATATTAAGCTATCACAAATGGCTTTATCCGATGAACTCACTGGTATACACAACAGACGAAGTTTTTTTGAAAAGGCGCAAAGCTTAACTGATTTAGCCATACGCCAGGGCACAGCGCTTTGCCTCTTAACACTGGATATTGATTTCTTTAAAAAAATAAATGATCATTTTGGCCACGCTGTCGGTGACCAAGCCCTTTGCCATTTCAGCCAGTTGATTAGTTCTAACTTGCGCAAAGTTGATCTGTTTGCGCGAGTCGGCGGCGAGGAATTTGCGGTGTTATTGATGGACACTGATAAACAAGGCGCAGTATTGCTCGCCGACAAATTATGCAAAATAATTAAAGAGACACCATTACAAGTTGAGCAGCATTCTTTGAATATGAGTGTCAGTATTGGTGTGATTGAGCGCCGGCAAGATGAAACGCAAGTGACGCAATTTTTTAAACGCGCTGATGACATACTTTATCAAGCAAAACACAACGGGAGAAACCGTGTTGAAAGCTAACATTGCTTATATTAAAACGGCATTTTTATGCTGCGTAACTCTCTCTTTATACGCACTACCTGCAAACGCTCAAAGCATGGTTTTAAAAGTTTGCTATGATCAGTGGCCACCAATGACTATCTTCCCGACTCAAGATGAGCCTAGACGTGGTGTCGTTATTGATATGCTCACTGATATTTACACTAACGCTGGCTATACACTAGAGTATTTTCCCGTACCTTTAGCACGCGGTATGTCGATGATAGAAGAAGGGCTCTGCGATATTTTGCCAGAGATTGAGTTCTCACCCAATAGTGAAAATAATTTTGTCTACGCTAAACAAGCAACATTTACCTACCCTACCGCTTTTGTTGTTAGACGCAATGATCCATGGCGCTACACTGGCATCGAGTCAGTAGCAAATAAGCGTATCGCTACCGGCCCTGGCTGGAATTACCAGTCAATGAGCAAGCCTTATCAAAACCATATTGAGAACCCTGCTAACAGCGCCAATATCGAAATAGTGGCTGGTGATGGCGATGTAGTACCTAGGATTTTCAAGATGATCGCCTCTAATCGCGTCGATATTTATGCTGATAATGTATTTGTTCTTAAATACTTACTCAGCTCAACGGCTTTGCAGGATCAACTTGAAATTGTCTCCCCAGGCTTAGAAAATGCGTTAGTCGAGAAACCGATATTCTCTTTGATGCTAGCTGAGAAAAAGCGCCAAAATTTAATGAATATTTGGGATCAGGGGCGAAAAACACTACACGCAGAGCAAGAGGCGAAGTATTTAGAGCGTTATGGTATTAGCGGTAAAATAAGCTATTAAAATAACCAGAAAATTAACACTCTAGCTCAAGCCAAAATCTGAATCAGGGCATCTATTATTATAGATTGCCTTTATGCTCACTTGAGACAACCTTGATTGCCCTAAGACGATATTACAAACCCATAAAATTACTATTGACCGACAAAAAATTAATATAGATCAATACTCTGTCACCTTGAATTGTATTTAATAGCCTCATTACATTTATCCACTAAATCATATGAGACTATCGCTGTGAACACACTAGCCAAACCTTTAGCCCTCGCTTTAACTCTGTCTTTTATCTCTATATCAGCGCCTGCAATCGCTTATCAAGCTGGCGATTTCATTGTTCGCGCAGGTGTAACTTCAATTACCCCTAATGACAGTAGCAGCAATGTAATACTCAATCAAAGCACTGATACTGGCACTGAAACCAGCGTGGACAGCAACTCGCAATTGGGCCTAACTTTTGAGTATATGATCACACCAACATGGGGCTTTGAGGTGCTAGCCGCATCTCCTTTTAAGCACAATATTAAAGGCCAAGGTGGCGTATTAGCGGGCGCAAATATAGGTAGCGTAAAACAGTTACCACCCACTTTAAGCATGGTATATCACATAGCTACTGAAAGTAAATTTGACCCTTATTTTGGCGTAGGCATCAACTACACAGCCTTTTTTAGTGAGCATCTAGCAGCTGATACAGTCACTGCTGTCGGTGATGGTCAACTTAAAGTAGACAACTCTTGGGGAGCCGCTTTACAAGTCGGTTTTGATTATCAGCTCAATGATAATTGGTTGCTAAACAGTTCAGTGCGCTACATTGATATTGATACCAAAGCGGCCATCAATTTTGACTCTGCTAGCACGGCAGTTGTTGATGTCGATATCGACCCATGGGTTTATAGCATCATGCTTGGCTATAAATTTTAACGCCTGATAAGCTAATTTAAAACCAGCAACCAAGCTTAAGCCTTTGCAGCCTTTTGCTCTTCAATGCGCTGCTTGATGCTGTCAAAGGCATAATATTTATCTTGTGCTAGCCGACAAGCTCCAATTAGCCCCTGCATATCTGCAAGCTCAGAGACTTTTATTGCTAGATCAGATGTTGCTAGGGGCATAGCCTTGGCGAAAATAACTTGGCGAATTGTCGATAAGTAGCTATCGCCTAGCTCAGTTAGCTCTCCGGCTAGAACCAGTAGTGAAGGGTTATTAAAATTAACTTGCTGAGCCATGATAGCACCCACTGCCTGAGCACTGCGCTGTAGTATATCAAAACTCACGCTATCACCCATATCAGCGGCGATAGCAATATCAGCGGCGGTTAAACGCCCTATATTGCGCGATAGTAATTCAGGTAGTTTTTCAGCTATTTGCGGAGGCCTCTCCGCTTCGTCCAGCTCAGGTTTGCCCTGCAACAATTGCACTAAAATACTACTTTTACCCTCAAATATCGCCTCCATCCCCTGCTTGGCCATTGCAGCACCACCAGCAACGACTTCAAGACAGCCCAATTTTCCGCAGATGCAAGGGGTAGTATCACCCTCAACTTGGTTATGTGAAATAAAGCCAGCAACGCCTTTAGCGCCTCTGTACAACTTGCCATCGGCGACAATACTCGCCCCGATGCCCAGTGATAATTTGACCATAATAAAGTCATCACAACCACCAGCCAAACCGCGTTGTTGCTCACCTAAGGCCATGGCATGGACATCATTATCCACAACTACTGGACATTGATATTTTATTTCCAACTCTGCTCTAATAGGATAATTATGCCAGCTAGATACCACCCCTACAGGTGAGGAAACTATGCCTTTGCGATAATCTACCGGGCCACTGATAGCAAGGCCCAGCGAAATGATCGCCTCTTTAGCAACACCGGCCTCCTCTAGCAATAAAGTGATACACTGGAACACTTTGTTTAATATCTTTGCAGGGCCATCACTGATCACACTCTTTTGGCGCTGATAACTGATAATGCGGGTATCGGTATGACAAAGCGCCACTTTAAAATGTGTTAAACCAATATAGATAGCTAGGAAAACTCCCTGCTTATCAGAAAGCTGTAGCTCCACTCTATTAGAGCTTAGCTGGCCTTGTGATTGCACGGGTACCTCTTCAATTAAATCTAATTGCAGTAACTGCTCTACCTGTAACGACATAGTCGAGCGCGCCTGCTGAGTTATTCGACACAGTGCAGCTCGCGAGATAGGGCCTTGATCGCGAATGATATCGAGTATTTTTGCCCCTGCTGCTGCACCGGTCCAATAAAAATCCATTTAATTATCATTACTCATTTTTTGATCATCATATTTGATAGGCATTGCGAAGGCATTGGGAGCCCTTCCACCTATTTCCGGTGTATAGCAATAAATAGCGCCTGCACCGAGTGGGCCTTTTTTGCCCTGCTCTTTATTGACCGCGGCAGTGGTGATATACAGCGTTGAAAAATCACTGCCGCCAAAGGCACAAGAAGTCACTTGAGCGACAGGCAGAGCTAAATACTGTACTTTTTGTTTGCTCTGCGGGTCTATTCTAATAAGCCCGCTACCGCCCCAAAGGGCAAGCCAGATAAAACCAGAATTATCTAGACATAATCCATCGGGGAAAACATCGCTGTTGGTGAGCTCATATATTACTTGAGGATCACTAAGGCGACCACATGAAAAATCTATATTGTAGCGCATTAAGCGCTGACGAGGAGAGTCGACATAATACATATACCCTCGCTCAAGATCCCAATCTAAACCATTAGAGACGATAACATCTTCCAGTATGATACTCACCTCTAACTCTGCACTAATCCTATATAAGCAGGCGCGTGGCTGCGTCTCACTACGCTCCATTGTACCTATCCAGAGATTGCCAAAGGGGTCAACTTTGGCATCATTAAAACGCAAATTTTGATCGTCACCAGCCACTTCTAGCAAAACAATACACTGCAAGCTTTGACGGTCAAATTGATACAGCGTACAGCCACTTGCCACCACTAAATACTGCTCACAGCAGTGCACTACGGCGCCTACTTCCTTCTCAAAATCAAAGCTGTGTTGCATTTGCCCCAAGCTATCGCAGCACAACAACTGGCCCTGATGAATATCGACAAACAGTAATTGATTTGATTGCGCTAACCACAGGGGGCTCTCTGCTAAAGTGCAGCAGTAACTAGTTAATCGGGTAACTTCGTTTAATTGGCTCAATGTATTGCCCTATGTTGATGCTGCTTTTTGGTAATTGCTACGGTGGCTATTTATAAAGTGCGATGCCTTTGCATTTGGGAGACGAGTAGCGCACAAATAATAATGCAACCCTTGGCTATCAGTTGCATTTCGACAGGTACATTAAGGATTCCTAAACCGTTGTTGATAATACCGATCATCAACACCCCCATCACTGTGCGCACCATGGTGCCATTGCCACCCATTAAACTGGTACCGCCAAGTACTACCGCTGCGATAACATCCAACTCAATACCAGCACCATATGTCGCAGCTGCGGTATGCACTTGTGAGGCCTGGATAATACCGGCAATGGCGGCGCCTAACGCACATAGCGCATAACAGATAATTTTTATTTTATTACTATTGTGACCACTGAGAAACGCAGCGCGCTGATTATCACCAGTCGCCAAAACCAAGATACCAAAGGTCGTCTTTTTCTGTACAAAAATGGCGATAGCAGCCAGCAAAACGAAGATATAAACAGGTACTGGTACATTAGCAATCAGCCCTGAGCCAATAAATAAGAAACTTTCTGGCTCACGAATTAACAGTAAGCTTGGCCCGGCTACTAACAAGCCAGCGCCACGTACAATACTCATCACTGCGAGTGTGACGACAATGGCTGGCAGGCCAATAATGGCGACTAAAGTGCCACTAAGTGCGCCAATTAAAGAGCAAATGAGTAAGGTAGCTGCGATAGCAAACACTACCGAGCCATCAGTCAGTTGCAGTAACCAAGCACAAATCACCCCAGAAATCGCCAATACCGGTCCGACAGAGAGGTCAATACCACCCGTCATAATCACGAAAGTCATAGCCAGAGCCATGATGCCGACAATCGAGCTTTGGTGTAGAATCGCCACGATATTTGCGCCGCTAAAGAACACGGGGTTTAACCAGCTAAAGACCAACGACATGATAATAAGCGCTGCGGGCAGAGCCATCGTAGTCAAATCAAATTTACTCAACAGCACAGCAGCTGAGTTATTGCCAGAAATACTACTCATGATTGTGAGCCTCCACCGACATAGCTAATAATTTGTTGCTGATCGACACTCGCAGCATTGTAAATCCCCTGTATCTGCCCTGTACGCATCACCATAATTCTATCGGCAATAGCCATCACCTCTTCCATGTCAGAGGAGACAACGATAATAGCGGTCCCGGCATCGCGAAGCGTGCGGATAATACTGTAAATTTCTTCCTTGGCGCCGACATCGACACCGACAGTGGGCTCATCTAGAATTAATATCTGCGGCTGTAATTGTAACCACTTGCCGATCAATACTTTCTGCTGGTTACCACCACTGAGCTTAGCGACTACCTTTTGCGGATCCGCAGGTGTAATATTGAGCTGTTCAATTTGTTCAGCTACACGTCGTTTCACTGCTGCTGAATTAATAATGCCAAAGCGAGCAACACTCTTTAGCGTGACCATTAATAAATTATCTTGGATATTCGCCTGCATCATTAAGCCATCGCGATGCCTATCCTCTGGTACAAATCCAATACGATGTTTTATCGCGTGCGCTGGTGACAAATTGGCGTATTCGCGCCCCGCCAGGGTAATTCGCCCTTGATCTAACGTGTTTGATCCAAAAATGGCGTGCATTAACTCTGTTCTTTTAGAGCCGATAAGGCCGGTGATACAAAGGATTTCACCTTTTGCCAAATCGAAATTAATGTTACTGAACTCTCCCTTCTTCGCCAAATTTTCACAGCGAAGTATTACCTCACCTGTCTTT
Organism: Gammaproteobacteria bacterium AS21; assembly: GCA_038900335.1. GTDB lineage: Bacteria > Pseudomonadota > Gammaproteobacteria > Pseudomonadales > Balneatricaceae > Rs1. The sequence goes on from JBBMRB010000006.1 coordinate 125,390, forward strand.
TTCGCCTTCTGATCAACTTGCTTAGCACGACTCGCTGCACCGGCTAGTGTTTTACCAATGAATTTTTCTAACAGCTGTTGGCGAGTCAATGTATTGATGGCGCAATCTGCAACCACCTGACCATCACGCATAATGGTAACACTGTCACATATAGCGTATAGCTCATCTAACATGTGCGATATATAGATGATGCCAACACCACTGGCCTGTAAATTGCGAATAGTGGTGAATAAATTTTTGACTTCAGTGTGGGATAACCACGCAGAGGGCTCATCCATTAATAACACCTTAGCATTAAGTGCCAGCGCTTTGGCTATCTCGACTTCTTTTTGCTTAACGGTCGGCAAAGAGCCAACAAGTGCATCTAGATCTAAATCAAAGGCATGTTGCTCTAGTAATTTTTCCGCATTTTCTCGCTGTGTTTTGCGATCCAAACGAGAAAAGCCGCGCACGGGCTGGCGCCCTAAATAGATATTATCCAATACACTCAACTGGGGGACTAAGTTTGAATGCTGATAGATACAGGCTATACCCGCTTCTATCATAGTAGTTGGGTCTCCTAGTTTTAGTGGTTTTCCATCTAATAAAACGCAGCCGTCATTGGCTTGAATAGCGCCAGTTAATATTTTAATTAACGTCGATTTGCCGGCACCATTTGCTCCAACTAATGATCGAATTTCACCGGCCTTTAACTCTAAGCTAGCGTTATCTAGTGCGGTTAGTGCGCCATATTTTTTAGTTAAATTACGGGCGCTTAATAATACTGTCATACGTTCGCTCCCAGGGCATTTTGACCTAGCCGTTTGTTGAACTTAAATCGATCGTAAGCAACAGCACCGATCAAGATAGCACCCGTAATAACAGGTTGCGCATATGTTGAAATACCGGTGAGGGTTAAACCCACTAAAATCACCCCTAACAGAAAAGCACCAATCGCCGGGCCAAAGGCATTACCGACCCCACCCTTCAAACTAATACCACCGATCACTGCTGCAGCAATGGCTGTCAACTCGATACCTATACCTAAATTTTCAGTACTGGTAGTCATTTGCGATACCATTACTATCGCCGCTAACGCCGCACAAAAGCCCGAAAAAGCATAGCTAATAATAATCATCTTATCGACTTTAATGCCGCACAATCGCGCCGCCTCTGGGTTGCCCCCCACTGTATATAAATCCAAACCAATACGAGTACGCGATAAGATGTACTGACTGATAACTAACACCAGCAGCAGTAAAAAGAAAGCGTAGGGAAATATGCCGATGAACTCATCAAACATACTCAGCAGTTCATCATCTATCGATTGAGTCGCACTACTTGGCACCAGCTGCCGACCTGAGATCGCATAAGTAATGCCTCTGTATGCGGCCATTGTCGCCAAGGTGGTAATAAATGGCTGTATGCGAAAGCGGGTGATCAATATGCCATTGATAGCACCAGCTAAAGTACCTACAGCAATCGCAATAGGAATGACGATATAACCTGGTAGCTGAAAAATAACATAACCATCAAACATGACCATACCAACCAGCGCTAAAATAGAGCCGACACTAAGATCAATGCCTCGCATCAGGATGGGTAGGGCTTGGCCTATCGCTAAAATACCAAGATGAGAGAATCCTATTAGAATATTTTCAACATTGCCGGCGCTGCGAAAGACCGGGGAAAACAGACAAAAAATTAAAGAAACGACAATAAAGAATAATAGTAACTCTCTATTGGGGATATTTTTAAGTTGCCACATAAAAAAACTCAACTAATGGAAAGCTTGCGTACACTGCACGCGCCAGTGCCGATTAAACGAGATAACAATAGTAGTAGGGGGTACTGAGCGATGAAAACGGCAAAGGGCATAATCATCTGCCCTTTGCACTATATCTTACCAGCGCTGCTCTGTTTTAATCTGCTCAACATTATCTTTAGTGACTATCAGATACGGCATTAGCAAATGAGCTTGCTCTTTAATGTCATCCGCATCTACATCACCAGTAGCGAGTACTGTGGCGACAGAGGCGGCATAACGCCCTTGTTGATATACATCTGTATATTGAGTGCCAGCGAGTTCGCCTCGCTCAATAGACTCAAGCGCATCGCGTTCACCATCGTTGCCAAAGATCACTATTTTATCTAATAGCCCCTTCGTTTTAGCGACATCAACAGCACCTAGTGCCATTGAATCATTGATGCCATAGACACCTGTAATATCTGGGTTAGCAATCAGAATCGTACTAAATACGTCCTGTGCTTTTTTGCGGCTCCAATCAGCGACTTGGTCGGCAACAATTTGAATATTTGGATGATACTCTTTCATGCCATCAATAAAACCGTTGGTACGCTGATCGCGGATGATAATCCCAGGAGGCGCATTAAGTATGGCAACTTTACCGTTACCGCCCATTTTTTCACCCATTACTTTAGCAATTTGACGAGCGCCAAAATAGTGATTCATTTCTATGTGCGCTGCGTGTTTTGCCGTCGCATTAATATTTAAGGTGATGACTGAAATACCTTTGCGTTTAGCTTTTTTAATAGCGGGAGAGACAGCAACACTGTCAACCGGCTGAATAAAAATGGTACTAACACCCTGGTTAATCACCGTATTCATTAAGTTTATTTGCACATCGACCTTACCTTGACCATCTAACAGCTGGTAATCTACGTCTTTTTGCACATCTAATACTTCCTCTATTCCCTTGCTCCACGCTAGAGAAACTGTGTGAGGTTTGTATTGGATAAATACCATTTTTTTCTCAGCAGCTACCGCTAAGTTTGAGCCAAAAAGTAACAGGCTTGTCACTGCTACTGGTTTTAATAGTTTATTGAATTGGCTCAGCCGGCTTTTAAGATGAATAGCACGGTTAACGATCTGAGTGCCCTTAATTAAGACTTTTAATTTCATTTGATCTCCTACCTCGTACTACTGAGGTTTTTTTGTTTTTATTGATCGAGTAATAAAATATTTATTCAGCATTTTTATTAATGTTGTCGCTGTCGTTTGCGAGTCACTAGCGGCGACTTCAAGCTATTATCATAGCTCGTTATTTTTTAATCAATCCATCGATCAAACAAAATTGTTTGATTGTCGAACAAAATAACCAATAACTATTAGCTGCTAAATTTGCAATGCCTGCACCCAGGGTCTATAGCTCAATTTTTTATAAGCTCTAGTTAAAGGCGATGAATCTTAATAATAGTTAGGGAAAATGCAACGACATGGAGCACATCGATGCACGGCAAAACTTTTAGCGAGTTTAAAAAAGAGAGGATCACAGTAGATTGATCAGATAAACGGCCTTGGCGTCGATAACAAAAACTTACGCGCTGATCACTGTGTTTTTGCAGGTTTAAGTAGTGTACGAATAGTCACTTTAAATAATTTAAAAACATGATAAGCAGACATCATAGCAACAGCTATTAGCACCAGGCATCCTAATAAATAGACAGTATCGCCCGCTGCCATTGTGTTTGTGCCAGCCCCAGATGCCGATTTAAATACACCGCCGTAACGATAGTATGTGTACAGTAGATATGCACACCAAAACTGTGCTAGCACCACCAGCGATAACAACACTACGGAAATTAAATTCCATTTAGCCGACACCAACTTCTTCTTCATAATTTACCTTGTTATCAAATGTGAATGCGACTTACAATAATGCAGGTGGCACGTTAGCCAGACGACATTGCCACTTAATACAATCGCTAGCTTTAGCAAACTGCCAGTCATAAATATCTACCTTATTTTTATCCGGAGGTGGCCGCTTTGCTCGTTTTGAAAGCAGCACTTGTAATGGTGCAGATGGCACAAAGCCTAGTTGCCTGCTTAGTGCGCTAACTCCTGTGCCTGCACTTTCTTTATCAAGTGCCCAAAGCATGGCGGTGAAATACTGATGCTTTGATGAACAATGCTCACTGATCTTTAAACACTCGCCCTTTAACAAAGCCATATAATGTTTGTATGGTGTTTTCAGCGTTCCGGCGTTAAATTTTTGCTGCCATCTACTATCTATTCTTTTAATTGTAAGCTCTTCAGCGCTTGCACTAGTCGCTATTAAAATTGCCAGTAAAGTGAGTAATATAGTGGCCGGCACATCGCTAACTTTCAATGTTAAATCCTATTGTCACGAGGCTTAAATTAAGGGTATAAAAAAACGCACTAAAAAGTGCGTTTATTATAACGAAAAACAAATAGATTAACTAAAAGCAGTACCTAGCTCGGTTAAATACTTCACTCTATCTGATATTTTTTCACTATCACAATGCACTGTATCAGCTTGGCTAGAGTTACTTTGTGATACGTCACTGATATTCGCTATGTTCTTAGATATCTCATGTGAGACTGCATTTTGCTGAGTTGTAGCTGTTGATATTTGTTGAGCAATATCTGACACCTCGATCATTGTCATGTAAACACTGGCAACAGCATTTTGTGTCTCTGTCGCTTTTTCGGCACAATCATCCGCCGCTGCTTTGCCCTGTAGCATGGTTTGTGACCATTTTATCAAAATGCTTTGTATCTGCGCGACAGATCGTGAAATATCCTCCGTTGCTACATGCGTCCTGCTTGAAAGCGCTCTAACTTCATCGGCGACTACTGAAAATCCGCGCCCGTGCTCACCTGCACGCGCTGCCTCTATTGCCGCGTTTAAGGCTAATAGGTTGGTCTGATCTGCGATACCTTGTATTTCTTGCATCAAAGAGCTGATCTTATTTGTCTCTTCTGACAATTCACCTTTGGATGCCACCGAGTCAGAAATATTACCTGCCAATGAATTTATTTGTACAACCGTGTCGGCCATCGCTTGTTTTGCTTGCTCACAATCAATATTTGTTTGCGCCACTTTATCCAAAGCATTTGCAGTATAACTAACAACTTCGTCATTAGTTAACACCATTTCTTCAACCGAGCTCGATACTTGCTGTAACTCAGTTGACTGTTGCTCTACACCAAGTTTGGTTAAATTAGCTGTCGATTTTAAATTATCTACATTTAGCTGCAGTTCATGACCAGCGTCGATCAGCCTGCCTAGAATAGTTTTGACTTTACCCTCGTGTATTTTAAATTGGTAATCAATCACCGAGAACAGTTTATTACCGCTAAAAACCAGTCTTGATACACTATCATATTGGCCCAATATTTTTTTGATATAAGCGGGAAACTCTACTAATTGGGTATAAAAAGTAACGAATGGAATAACGATAAAAGCCAATGACCACCAAGGGCTAATAAATGTTAAGGAGATAGTTAACATACTGATCAGTAAATAAGCGAGATACTGCAACTTTAACTTAGTTGCTATACTCATCACCTGCTTACCTTTAGACAGTGCTTTATAGGCAGATATTGCTTTTTCTTTGTGCTCTTTTGATAAATTCGTTCTCACAGACTGATAGCCAACCAGCTCCCCTTCTTTATAAATAGGGGTAACAAAGGCATCGACCCAATAATAATTACCATCTTTACATCTGTTTTTTACCGCACCTCGCCAAGATCGTCCTTGCTTTAAATTGTACCAAAGATCTTTAAAAGCAGCTTTTGGCATATCGCCATGCCTGACAATACTATGGTTTTGTCCGACTAACTCTTCAAATGAGTAACCGGCAATTGCACAGAAATCTTCATTTGCATAAGTAATAACACCATTTAAATCGGTCGTTGATACAAGCTCTTGTGATTGCGGAAAAAGAACTTCTTTTGCTACTGATTCACTATTACTCATCTTCGCCATTATTAACCCTAATCCATGTAAGCTATGTCATCTATGATAACACCGCATTGTTAGCTGTCATCTTAGATTATAATATTTAATTGTTATTATAGATAATAGCACTGTTATCTAAAATAGGGAGGAAGCTTGGTAGAAAATTATGATTTCACATGTAAAAGTGGTCGCAAATATTGATTTGTATCAATTTTTGTTTTTAAATAACTTTGACCAAAGCACAACAAACCGTTATGTTGATCTTCCATTAAACGACATGTCTTAGTGTTAGTTATGTGTAAAGCACCGTATATTCTTTAATTTATGTATAGCAGGATGTTCCTTATAAAAACAAGTTTAACGTTGACAACTTTTCTAGTCGTGTCTTTGTATCCTGTTAGCGTCAGCGCTGAAAAAAGGATTAACTGGGCAACTATCGACTGGCCGCCGTTTATGATTGTAGCAGGTGATGATGCACGTCAGGGGCTGATTGATCATGTGATTAGTATGTATCAAAAAAACATGCCTAATTATCGACATATTAATCAAGTAACAAACTTTAGTAGAACTTGGAGAGATATAAAAAAGGGCAAGCATCTTTGCAACCCTGTCTCGATCAAAACGGGAGTTAGACCCGACTTCGCTCGATATTCGCTGCCGCTCGCTATTGCGCCGTCAAATCGTATTATTATGAAGCGATCAACCTATCAAAAAATGGCTACAGACCAGCCAGTTCAGCTGGCCCAGTTGATTAAAAACCACCGCTGGAGAAGTGTGTTCGATCAAGGCCGATCTTACACTCCTGCTTTAGACACCTTAATACAACAGCGACCAGATGATTCAAAACTACATGCAGATACTGTCAGCTCGTTAAAACTAGTCGAGTTATTGACTAATGATAGGTTTGATTATTTAATCGAATACCCAATTGTAGCGGCTTATTATAGTAACTCCCGCAGTATCTCATCCGATAAACTTGTCAATGTGAGTATTGCTGAAATAGCCCCATACACCGCATATTACCTAGCGTGTCCGAATAACGATTGGGGGAAAAGTATCATTAGTGATTTCAATGTTATGCTGACTAAAATACATAACACACCACAATACCTGAAGCTATTGACCAATGCAGGCACTAACATCGATCAAAAAGAGCACATACTAACAAACTATTTAAAGCTATTTAATAAAGAGAATGCACTACTCTAATGACGCTAAACTAGTTATTAGTCAAAGCTATTAACGTATTATTTATTTTTGCTGCCAGTTGGAATAACGCTAATCGCATTTTATCCACAGCGTGCTCGTAGCCGTCATTTTCTAAATCTAGCGTAATCAAAAAACGCTGTGTCGTCATCGGTTTATTCAAAGGTTTAATTTGATAATCCCCTGCTAAAACGACCTCACCCTCAGTTGTCGGATAAAAATGATTTAAGCTCAATTTAATGGATTCACAATCAGTGCACCGCGCACTAAAACGTGAATCATTGCTCAACACATTTAATTCGCTAATAATCACCCGACGAATAGAGCTACCAAGATCATCTGCCCAACTATGATAATAGGCGACATGTAGCTTTTGGCTATCATCTCGCAATACAATATTAGGCTGATTAAGATAATCAGGTAACTCCACTCTATCAATAGCGATATTTTGGGTAATCGCCTTTGTTGTTAAAGCACTCGGCTTGGCATCTAGTACGTAATAATTGACAGGCTGCTCTTTTTCTATTGCCGAACACGCTGACAATAATAAAAGCACACTGGTGATTAACCATATTCTCATTTTAATCATTTTTTCTTAGGTTCCAAATCTGCACCCCTTGGCGTACTGAAAATTAATGTACTCGGGTTGTTATTTATTTTCTTTAACATCGGCTGAAGATCATCGAGTGTTTTTTGTAACTTAAACATTGTCTTCTCTATTTCACGATAAGCGCCTGACTCCGGCTGCAAACCTTTCAATGTTTTTTGTAACTCCAACATACTGCTGTTGAGGTTACGTGAGAGCTGTTGAGTATCTTTGTTTTTTAATAATTTATTAACATTGGCTACCACACTGCGCAATGACTTTAACGTACCATCTGCTGTATTCAATATACTAGAGGCATCTGTCGCTAATTGCTCAAATGGCAATTGATTGACACTATCAAGAAACTCCTCAATGCTGTCTTGTATTTTAGCGAGGCCTTGTCTAGTACTTGGGATCACCATATAAGCGCCTAACTCTTCGATTTGATCAGTGCCTTCACCATTGAAATCTAGATTGATCAACAAGCTTCCCGTTAAGATATTTGCGCTCTCAAGATTAGCTGTTAAGCCAATTTTAATATTGTTGACAAATGATTCATTAAATTCGCTAATGGCTTGTTCAGTACTTTGACCTAACAAGCGCTGCGGCTCAATTTTAATCAGTACCGGTATTTTCTGTGCGCCCTCTGCTTTTTCAATATTAAGCGCTGTTGTTAATTGCGGCGTCAAATATGGAGAGATAACAGAGCCGACTCTAATTCCTCTATATTCAACAGGAGCACCTGCAACTAAGCCCCTCACTGAGTCAGAGACCATCACTACATACTCAAACGCTTGGTAGTCTCTATTTTCAAGCACATCTTCTTTTGAGTTATAGAGTTTAAAATGCATATAAGGCTTAACCGCAAGCCCTAAATCGAGGCCTTGCGGTACTTCAAACTCAACACCACCGGTCAAAAAAGACTCTAATGTTGCAATATTTAATTTAAATCCCTGCGCGCTGCTCTCTAGGGAAATACCACCAACATTCCAAAAATGGCTATTACTGGTAACGAGTGCATCGTAGGGAGCCTCTATAAAAACATCATATTTTGCTTGTTTGCTGATCGTATCAAATGAATAAGTTAAAATACGGCCAACGGTAAAACCTCGGTAAATAATCGGGTCACCTACTGACAATCCACTGCCGTGGTCTGATTCTAACGTTAAATGCAGACCCGCCGCATTGAGCTGAGTAATGGGCGGTCTTTCTAAACCAACAAAACGATTAGATGACTTCTTAAAAGTACCAGGATACACCTCAATATAAGCCCCTGACAAAATAGTACCAATACCACTGATACCATTGGTGCCGATACGCGGCTTCACAATCCAAAATTGACTATCGGTCCGTAAAAAATCGTCCATCGATTTATCTATTTCTATACTGGCAATAATACGGGTACGCTCATCATTAAAGCGCACGCCAATTAACGTGCCGATATCAACATTTCTGCTTTTTACTTTAGTTTTACCAACTTCTAAACCCTCGGCACTTTCAAAGGATACTGTGACCAAAATTCCTTTATTTTGCCATTGCTGATAAATCATCCAACCGCCAATACATAAAGCAAGTAATGGGATAACCCAAATAATAGACAAGCCTGTTTTTTTCTTTTCAACAGGTGCGACATATTCGATTTGATCTGTCATTTATCTTCAGCCCTATCCCATAATAATCTTGAATCAAAACATTGTGCCGATAACATCGTCAATATGACAACGACAGAGAATGATACTGCCGCCAAGCCGGGTTTAATTGACATTAAATTACCTACTTGAATTAACGCTACCAATATTGCCACGACAAATACATCAACCATTGACCATTTACCAATAAATTCCGTCAATGTGTATAATTTCGTGAGCTCTTTGTGTTTGATCGCCTTGTTAGAGGTCACACTGCGGCACAACCATAATATTGCAAACATTTTTGAAATGGGTATCACAATACTCGCAATAAAAATAACGGAGGCCACAAAATAAGCCTTTTCATCAAAAAACAGCAGGACCCCCGATATTATAGTACTGTCCACTTCATTGCCTAAAACGCTAGTACGCATGATAGGCAATAAGTTAGCGGGCAGGTAAAATACGATCGAAGCTAACAATAGCGCCATCGTTTTCTGCACGCTTCTATCTATCCTCATCGAGACCTTATCACCACAGTAATGACAGTGCGTTAACTCACTCGCATTGAGCTGCAAACAGGTTCTGCAACCAGCTAAACCATTTGCAGCTGCAGACCCTTTAGAAAAGCGATTACTCATTATTCACCCATTTCAGCAGTTTTGGCTGATCTACCAAATATAGGATATAGCTGAACATTAACACAAACAAAATATAAGCCCAGAACGAAAAACCAAACGTTAACGATGCGAGCGACCACATTTTAATTAACGCTACCAGTACGCCGATTAAAAACACATCCACCATTAACCAGGGCGCTAATTTGCTAATACCCCTAATAATATAGATTGGCTTGCGCTTAGTGTCATAACCCATACGAGAGACACGTTGAGGAAACTTAAGTGGTATTAAAACCCGCAGTAATAACAACAGATACAATAAAGGGAACGCTAACGTTAATACAAAGACAAGTAACGCTAAAAAGTAGAATTTTAAAACATACAATTCAGCCGTGGCCTGAATCAGTGAAATCTGCCGAAACTGGCCTTTGGCTTCAAACGAAATAAAATCAAAGCTGTATGACAAACACAGCGCGAATATACAACTGATCACTATCGCTAAAGCGTAATCCAGGGCATTGCTATGGCCTCTGGTGATTGTGTGCTCACACCTTGGACAACAAATTTTTGATTTTTTTCCTACCTCACTTGGTAACTCAAGAAGCAGGTCACACCCAGTGCAAGCTATCTGTCTACTCATCACAGCCCATGTTTATTAATATACCTTTATCTTTAAATTCATATTTTTGCCAGCCAATAACAAGCCCTCTATAGGCACCAAAACCTTAATGCTCTTATCGTAATATAGGCTGTTACACTGTGTGAATGATACTAGACATTGCAACTGCTGACAGCATGTTTTTGCAGGATAAAAAAATCACATTGACACATTACAATTTCACAGTAGTGTCACTATTTATTAAATTTTTCTGTTAACACAATCAATACCCGCTTACTCTACTGAGCCCATTGATTACTCTATTAAGGTTTGTTGTGAATATACTCTTGCTCAGTGCTTACGATGCAGACAGCCACCAATATTGGCGTAAAGGTCTTGTCACTCATTTTAGTGAACATAACTGGAGCGTTCTGACCCTGCCTGCTCGTTATTTTTCATGGCGTATTCGCGGTAATAGCATGAGTTGGGCATTTGGTGAACATCGCGAAACTTTACTTAAGCACTATGATCTAGTGATCGCAACGTCAATGACAGATCTGTCGGCACTGCGCGGTTTTATCCCAAGCCTTGGCGCGACCAAAACGATTGTCTATTTTCACGAAAACCAATTTGCCTATCCCGCTACTGATCGCGCTCAAAAAAATGTTGAGCCGATGATACTCAACTTATACACCGCATTAAGTGCTGATCAGTTAATTTTTAACAGCCAATTTAACTTTCAAACCTTTATAACAGGCGCGGCGCAACTACTTAAAAAATTGCCTGATTTCATTCCCAGTGAAATTATTGCCACACTGACAGCCAAGAGCAGCGTCATCCCAGTGCCATTGATAACCGCTAACAGTAACCAAACCTCTGTGCCGCAACCATGCACTGCATCAATAGCAACAGCATGGCTAAAGTATACAAACAATATAGCGTTAAAAAGCGCAAAAAGACCTATCTTAATTGCCTGGGCAGCACGCTGGGAATACGACAAAGGCCCCGATAGGTTATTAGCTATCATCAGAGCGCTGCAAGATAATCATGTGAATTTTAGGCTCTGTATTATGGGTCAAAAATTTCGCCACATTCCTGAATCATTTCAGCAAATAGAGCAAAACTTTGCTCACCGCTTGGATCAATTTGGCTACGCTGAGACCAGAGCCGAGTATCTGTTATGGCTTAAACACGCCGATATATTTTTATCAACTGCAGTGCATGAGTTTCAAGGGCTATCGGTACTTGAAGCTGTCAATGAGCACTGTATTCCAGTGTTACCTAAGCGCTTAGTATACCCTGAGCTATTTGCACAGCAGTATCTTTATGAGGGTAGTGAGAATATAGCAACTGAGGCACAAAACGCTGCAAAGATGATTGCTAGCATTGCCAACACTCTAGCGAGTGGGCAAGGTATCGACGAGTTGATACCTGTTAAAGTAGATGTTAGCTGGAGGGCATTAAAAGCTGATTATCAAACAGTCATTGATCGCTTAATTTATCAAACTGACTAATGTAATAACAGGCAGTGAATATAATTTTGCAGTAGTGAGTGCATCTAGCGTGTATAGATAGCAAAGGGCCGTTATGTAAAAAGCCGCCTGCAAACTATCGATATAGATAACTCACAGGCGGCTCATTGTCTTTTTATATTTTTAGCGGTTGCGTTTAAAAAATTTCTTCTCGGCTCAAAGCATCTGAGCTCGTATCAGTCGCTTCTTTCACTTTAATACGATCAATGCTCTCATTGTCTTTACCGCGTTCAATAATAATTTCTACCCGACGATTCATCGCTCTATTTGCCGCTGTATTGTTTGGCGCTAATGGTCGTGTGTTAGCACGCCCAACTATCTCAAATTTCTTTTGCTCAATGCGCTGATCAGCAAAAATCTCATTGGCTACCGCTAGGGCACGTGCCGCTGACAGATCCCAGTTCGATGTAAAAGCCCTACCATCCGCAGGTATATTATCAGTGTGACCCTCAATACCTATTTTACCATTGATCGTTAACAGCAGATCACGAATTTTGGCGATTACCGGGATGTATTCGTCCCTTAATCTAGCAGAACCTGAGACAAACGAGCCTTTTTCTTGCACTCTAATAATCGTTTTCTTGCCGTCTGTTTCTACCTCAATGCTGCCCTCATCAATTTCTTGACTAAGCACGGCAGCAAATTGTATCGCATCATTTTTAGCTTGATCTTTTTCTTCCTGCTCTTTCACTTGCTCAGCTTCGCCTTGCAAACTATCAAGCACGTCCGATTGACCTTGCTCCGATCGAATATCAAGCGTATTCATATCGTTATTTATGGTCATTTGTCTGACTTCATTAAGAGGTGTTGGCTCCGGTCTACCTGGGCTAAATTCTTGCGCTATTATTGATGTACCCTTAGGCACGTCCTCCACTTTAATTTGGTTTTGCACACCAAAAGCTTCGCGCATCGACCCTGCCAATTGCTTAAACTTTAAAACGTCCATTTCGGAAAAAGATAGCAATAGCACAAAGAAACACATTAATAGTGACATCAAGTCGCCAAAGGTTGCTAGCCATGCTGGCAACCCGGGAACACAGACGGGACATTCGTCTTCTGTCTCTTCACTCATAGCTATTAATCCTCGTCAGCTGGGCGTTTTTTCTCAGGAAGGTAGTTACGCAACATCTGCTCAATTACTCTAGGGTTTTGCCCTGCTTGAATTGCCAATAAACCATCGATAATCAGCATCTGATTCAACTCTTCTTCATTTCGACGAATAGTCAATTTATCCGCAATAGGAATAGCAAACATGGTGGCCAAAATAGCACCGTACATGGTCGTTAAAAGCGCTACCGCCATCGCCGGACCAATCGCTTTAGGATCACTCATGTTAGAGAGCATCTGTACCAAACCTACCAGAGTCCCGATCATACCCATTGCGGGGCCAACATCGCCCATCGCAGTAAATATATCAATCGCTGAGGTGTGTCTGTCCGTTGTTAGCTTTTTCTCTTTGTACAGTAAACCTTTAACAACTTCAGGGTCATGACCATCAACGAGCAACTGAATGCCACGGTTCATAAAATCGACACTGGCAACTTTCTCTTCAAGTGACAGCAGGCCGCCTTTTCTTGCCGCATCCGCCATATCAACTGTTTCAGCTATAATATCTTCTACTTTAACTGATTTAAACATGAAGGCTTTGCTTAAAACCTTACCGACTCCAAGAAATTGACCTAAGGTGAATTTCATCAGAACGACAAAAGTAGACCCCCCGAGTACAATCAATATTGAAGGTGTATTGACAAAAACACCTATATCACCACCAGTGGCCATGGCCGCGATAACAATACCAAATGCACCTAAAATACCAACGAGTGTGGCTATATCCACATGAAACTCCTATTACAACGAATATTATATAATGTCTTTTACAGGCTCAAACATTTAGAACCTATAAGTTTGCGTAATTAAAAGTAAACTGAGTTAAACTATTCAAAATAGTATACAAAAATGATTATAGTGCAATAACTAACTGTTGTTGTGAAAATTTATCCAAAACAATAGATACATTGAAAGCATCGGTCTTTTTTACTATTATTCCAACTTATTTTTGCTAACCATAAGATATGTCGGCAGCTGACTTTATAAATTGAGGTTTTACTCACATATCTTACAAAAAACCTTTAATTACACTTGAGTTACACCGCCCTTATAGCGCCCTCTCTAGGTTATTAAAGCGACAATAGGATAACATACCATGCCAGCTAAGAAAAAAGCAGCGTCTTTTGAACAGTCGCTTAGTGACCTTGAAGTTCTCGTCAACAAAATGGAAGCCGGCGATCTATCACTTGATGAATCTTTAGGGGCGTTTGAAGAAGGCGTTAAACTGACGCGAGAATGTCAAAAAATGTTGGATGAAGCCGAGCAAAAAGTGTTGATCCTCACTGAGCAAGATGGCGAGTTAGTCACCGCTGCTTTTAATACTGAAAGCTAGTACTGTTGCCACCTCGTTAGTGTATTGCTGGTAAGCGACAGCGCTAAAAAATAGAATTTAACGAATAGCTGAGATGTAAGTAGTGTCACTAGAAGCCGATTTAAATCAATATAAAACTCGCGTTGAAAACCAATTAGAACTGCGTTTACAACACTCTTCGATTCAAGATTCACTGCAATCAGCTATGCGTTACAGTGTGTTAAATGGCGGAAAACGTATAAGACCGGCCCTTATCTACCTGACTAACCAAGCCCTCAACGGTGATATAGCCAATGCTGATGCTGCTGCCTGTGCCATAGAAGCAATACACAGCTATTCACTGGTACACGATGATTTACCGGCGATGGATAATGATGATTTACGTCGCGGCAAGCCGACCTGTCATATTGCGTTTGACGAGGCGACAGCCATACTCGCAGGTGATGCCTTACAGTGCATTGCCTTTCAATGGCTAGCAAATCAAGAAAACACATTGAGCGATCAACGCAAACTGAAAATGCTCAGCACTCTAGCGAAAGCCAGTGGCGATAACGGCATGATCGCAGGGCAGGCGTTTGATTTAGCGCATGTTGATAAAGCGCTCACATTAAGCCAGTTAGAAAATATGCATCGCTTTAAAACCGGAGCTTTAATTAGCGCCTCTATAGAGCTTGGTATATTGAGTAGCAATCAAGATATAGCACCGGAAATTGCTCACTCTTTAAGTCGCTATGCACAAGCCATCGGTTTAGCGTTTCAAGTACAAGATGATATTTTAGATGTTATTGGCGACGCTCATATTATTGGTAAACCACAAGGCTCAGATCAAGCGGCAAACAAGCCAACTTACCCGGCCCTGTTAGGTTTAGATGGTGCTAAAGCTAAATTAGCCGAGCTTTACAGCCAGGCGCTCGATGCGACACAGTGCCTTGGTGAGCAAGGTAAAAAACTAACAGAGCTTGCTCAATATATTATCGAACGCGACCACTGATGCTCACTCAGATTCCAAGAGAGCGACCTACTACGCCCTTACTTGATCGTATTGATAGCCCCGAGCAACTGCGCCTGTTAGCACAGCACCAACTCAATCAACTAGCGATCGAGCTAAGAGCATACCTGCTCTACAGCGTCGGCCAAACGGGAGGCCATTTCGGTGGCGGCTTAGGTGTCGTCGAGCTTACCATCGCCTTGCATTATCTGTTTGATACCCCTAATGATCATTTAGTCTGGGATGTTGGCCATCAAAGCTATCCGCACAAAATATTAACGAATCGTCGCCAGGCACTGCTGACGATTAGACAACTCAATGGCCTGCATCCTTTTCCTGATCGCAACGAAAGCGTGTTTGATGATTTTGGTACTGGCCATTCTAGCACCTCTATTAGCGCGGCATTAGGTATGGCCATTGCCGATAGCTTAAATAATTTAAATCGCTACAGCATCGCCGTTATTGGCGATGGCGCACTAAGTGCCGGCCTTGCTTTTGAAGCACTTAATCACGCCTCCCATACTAAAGCAAATTTGTTAGTCATTCTCAATGATAACGATATGTCAATTTCTGCAAACGAAGGTGGTTTAGCAAGCTACCTTGCCAACAAACTTAAAACTAAAGATGCAGAAAAAGCGAATACCGCATTATTTGAAGCGCTGGCGTTTGATTACACAGGCCCGATTGATGGCCATGACTTTAGCGCGCTAATTGCCAACTTAACGCAACTGAAGAGCAGATCAGGCCCACAGTTTTTACATATTATCAGCAAAAAAGGTAAAGGCTTTTTACCTGCGGAGTCAGACCCTGTCGGCTATCATGCAATTACCAAAATTGAGCCTTTAGACAAACCTAAACCCACAGTAAAAGCGAAAACCTACGCTAATATTTTTGGTGAGTGGGCAGTCCATCAAGCCGCGCTAGATCCACAATTAGTAGCGATTACCCCGGCGATGAAAGAGGGCTCTGACTTGATTGCTTTTGCCCAGCTATACCCAAAGCGTTTTTTTGATGTCGCTATTGCCGAACAACATGCACTGACCTTTGCCGCAGGCTTGGCCTGCGCGAATATTAAACCTGTTATCGCGATCTATTCGACTTTTTTACAACGAGCCTACGATCAATATATTCACGATATCGCCATTCAAAACTTAAATGTCACTATCGCCATAGATAGAGCAGGTTTAGTCGGCCAGGATGGCGCAACTCATGCAGGCTGTTACGATATTGCCGCACTTCGCTGCATTCCAAACACCATCATCATGACCCCTAGTGATGAGCAAGAGCTTTGGTTAGCACTTAACACAGCTTATCACCACAACGGCCCAGTTGCTGTACGCTACCCTCGCGGTACTGGCAGCAACATGAGCGTTAACAAGAGCGCGCAAATTATCGCCATCGGCAAAGCAAGGCTATTAAAAGAAGCAAATAATAGTTTGATCGCTAATACTGAGCAGAAAATGGCAATTCTTAATTTCGGCCCTTTTATTAATGATGTCACTATCGTTGCCGAAAAATATAATTTAACACTCGTTGATATGCGCTTTGCCAAGCCCTTAGACGAGCGATTATTAACAAGCTTAGCGCTGACTCATCAACATTTTTTCACTATTGAGGATCATGCGATTAGCGCGGGAGCAGGCTCTGCTGTCAGCCAATATTTAGCAGACAAACCAGTGACCTTCACTCATTTAGGTATCCCTGATCGCTTAATACCACATGGCAGTAGAGAACAGCAACTTGCAATTTGCGCCTTGGATATAACGGGAATAACAGCAGCGGTGGAACAACATATCGAGGGTAATAAATAGTACGATCTAAAAGCTAGTTTTGCATGTTTGGCGACACAGGAGCCATGTGCAGCCTAGTTTACTGGGCTCAAAAAGAGTATTGAGCGATATTAGTACTACACTATTCATACTACACCATTCGTACTACACTATTGAGTCATAGTGCAGTACTGATGAGTATCACATCATATGACCAAGCTTGCCTGCTTTGGTCGCAAGATAGCCCTCATTGTGGCTGTTTTCGCCAACCTTGATTGCCTCCCTACTACTGACTTCAACCCCATAGCTTTGCATCGCCGCTACTTTTTTTGGATTATTGGTCATCAATTTTAAACTTTTAATGCCAAAATGCTCAAGCATAGGTAAGCACATACTGTATTCACGTTGATCGGCATCAAAACCTAATTGCTCATTCGCTTCAACGGTATCTGCTCCTCGATCTTGCAGGTTGTAAGCTTTAATTTTGTTTAATAAGCCAATACCGCGCCCCTCTTGACGAAGATATAAAATAATACCGCGGCCTTCTTTAGCAATTCTGCTCAAAGCTTCTTGTAGCTGAAAACCACAATCACAACGCAAGCTAAACAGAGCATCCCCCGTCAAACATTCTGAATGTATTCTGGCTAACACAGGCTCATCCGTGGTGACATCGCCATAGACTAAGGCCACATGCTCTTTACCTGTTGCGCTATCTTCAAAGCCGACCATAGTAAACGTGCCCATTGGCATAGGTAACTTAGACTCAGCAACATACTGTATGGTACTTTCTTTATTATCACGTACTGACACTAATAACCTCTTCAATTCGGTGAGTGCATACCTAACTATAAAACTGCTATAAATAGTGAAAAATATTAAGCTGGGTATTGGGCTAGAGTTTGGGATTTGATATTAGTGACAAATCCCAATTAAAAATAATAAACCTTATTTGGGAGCAAACTCAGTTATTGCAATGTCATCACAACAAGAAATAATTAATTAAATGCAAACATCCCAGCGCCATAAAACCTGCGACAATATCATCTAGCATGATACCTAGGCCGCCCTCTACTTTACGGTCTATCCAATCGATTGGCCAAGGCTTTAAAATATCAAAAAATCTAAATAGCAAGAAACCTAGCAGCACGGTCGTAAAACTTACCGGAATGGCGATCATTGTTATCCAAAAACCGGCAAATTCATCCCAGACGATACTTGGGGCATCGTGTACTTTCATATCATCTGCGGTTTTACCACACAGGTGAACACCATAAACACATGCAGCAATGACAACTAGCAAATACAGCCATAACGGCAGATAAGACAACAGTAAAAATAGCGGTATCGCCGCTAAGGTACCGAATGTTCCCGGTGCTTTTGGTGCAAGACCACTGCCGAAACCTAAGGCTAAAAAATGAACCGGATCGCGTAGTTTTTCTGGTAGTTTATCAAGAAGTTTCACATCAAACCTTCATTTAGATTAGTTAGAAAAATGATTATAACCAGCAGCTTTAGCAGCAACCCACCGATCATTAATAAATAGTTTACAGCAGCTAATACCGGCATCTTGTTCGCTAACCACGCCTATTTTTGTGATAGCAATATCATGATCATTACTAGCGCGCTCAAAGTCATGCCACTTAGCGGCAGGCACTGTAAAAAGCAGCTCGAAATCCTCACCACCAGATAGCGCCCATTGTATGGCGTTTTCAGCTGCGACACTAAGTAATGGTGCTGATAATGGTAATAACCGACTGTCAATTTGAGCACTGACCGCTGATTGTTGCAATATATGATGTAGATCAGCTAACAAACCATCAGAGATATCAATACAAGAAGAGGCGTAGTCTTTAATCAATAAACCAGTACTGATACGAGGAGAGGGCCGATAGTAGCGACTTAACAGATATTGCTGTTCGCTGTTAAAATCTTTGTTGCTCAGTTGATCAAGGCCAGCGCGGCTATCGCCAAGCGAGCCGGAAACACAAATATAATCACCGACATTCGCAGTGCTGCGTAGCAGTGCCTTAGCACGATCGACAAAACCATGCGCCTGTACACTTAATGTCAAAGGCCCTTTGGTGGTGTCTCCCCCTGCCAACGTTATGCCATATTGATGAGCGGCAGCGGCTAAGTTTTCACTAAACTCAGCCAGCCAAGTGCTCTGCAACTCTGGCATTGTCAGCGCTAAGGTAAAACAACTAGGCACTGCGCCCATTGCTGCTAAATCACTAACCGCGGCACCGAGTAATCGCCATGCGATATCAGCAGCAGCTGCATCTCTAGGGAAGTGAACGCCCGCTACCATGGTGTCTATAGAAAACACCATATCTTGCTCAGCTTGCGCTCTCATAATTGCACAGTCATCGCCAATACCTAATACCAGTGCTGTATTGTTTTGCATTGCCTGCTCATTAGGCTGGGCAAAATATTTTTGTATTAGCGAGAACTCTTCCATTATTCGTTACTTTTTCTTCGCTTCGTGACGTGCTCTTATTTCCACCATGCGCACGCGCTGTGCTAGCTTATCTAAGATACCGTTAATGTACTTGTGGCTTTCTGTCGCACCAAATACTTTTGCCAAATCAACGCTTTCATTAATAACCACACGATAAGGCACTTCGATACGATGAACCAATTCAAAGGTACCAATACGCAGAACCGCACGTTCAATTGGGTCTAAGTCATCTAGTTGACGATCGAGAAAAGGAGCGTACGCCTGATCTAGCTCTAAACTGTGACGAGAAACACCACGCAGCAACTCACTAAAGAGCGCTACATCTGTTTTCGACATATCATTTTCAACGCGAAAATGAGCTTCTAACTCATTAATCGCCTGCCCAGCCATCTGCCACGAATAAACAGCTTGTACAGCGAATGTTCTCGCTGATCTACGCATGTCGGTTTTAGATACTTTCTTTTTACCCTTAGCAGCACTAGGGTTAGTGTTTTGCTCTTGTGTCACAGAATTAAGCCTCTAGGTTGCGTAATAAGCTAACCATTTCAATTGCAGATAGGGCAGCTTCTGCACCTTTATTGCCCGCTTTTGTACCCGATCTTTCAATCGCTTGTTCAATGCTGTTAACGGTCAAAATACCGTTAGCAACAGGAATACCGTAATCCATCGCCACTTGAGAAACACCTTTGGAGCTTTCGTTTGAAACATACTCAAAGTGAGGTGTGCCACCGCGAATAACCGCGCCTAGTGCAATAATTGCATCATCCTTTTTTTGCGCCGCTATTTTTTGTACTGCCAGTGGTATCTCAAAAGCACCAGGGACTCTCACTACCCGAATATCGCTCTCGCTAATACCGTGACGTTTGAGCGCATCTAGCGCGCCTTCTAATAAACTTTCTACCACAAATGCATTAAAACGACCGACGACAATTGTGTACTTACCTTGACCTGAGACAAAGTCCCCTTCTATAATTTCTACTGACATTTTATGCACCTTCTTCACAAGTAATATATTCGCTGATTTCTAAATCGAACCCAGAAATAGCATTGAATTTCATTTTAGAGCTCATTAGCTTCATTTTACCAACACCTAGGTCACGCAGTATTTGCGAGCCCGTTCCAACGGTTAGATAAGCACCTGATGAACTGTAATTAGCCGGCGCAGGTCGGCTATTAGTTTTCGCTAATAAACGATCGAGAGCGACAGAAAAATCTTCTTTTTGACCATTATCTAGTAACAAGACAACACCGTGTTCTGCTTTTGCGACTAGGCCTAAGGCTCTATCGACACTCCAGTGCGTATCCTCACCTATACCCACCATGTCACGTAGCTCATCACCGCGCATATGAACGCGAACCAACGTCGGCTCTGTCTCTTTTATATCACCTTTTACAAAAGCGATATGGGTGACATTTTGGATAGAGTCTTTATAGGTAATGCATTTGAAATCACCGTGGTTAGTGGTGACGACAGATTCTTGATCACGTTCAATAGTGTGCTCATTAGTCGTGCGATAGTGAATTAAATCAGCAATAGTACCTATTTTAAGGTCATGTTTTTTCGCAAATTTTTCAAGATCAGGGCGTCGAGCCATCGAGCCATCATCATTCATTATTTCAACAATAGCAGCCGCCGGTGTCATACCTGCTAAACGCGCCAAATCACAGCCAGCTTCAGTGTGCCCTGCTCTGCGCAAAACGCCACCTGGTTGCGCCATTAACGGAAATATATGACCCGGTTGGACGATATCTTCAGCTAGCGCATTCGCTTTAACGGCTACGCGAATAGTGTGTGCTCTATCAGCAGCTGAAATACCCGTTGTTACACCCTCTGCCGCTTCTATCGACAGGGTAAAGTTCGTTTCAAAAGCAGCACCGTTACTTTTCACCATCAACGGTAACTTTAATTGCTGGCACCGCTCTTTGGTCAGCGTTAAACAAATCAGACCACGTGCATGAGTCGCCATGAAGTTAATATCTTGTGCTGTGACCATTTGTGCAGCGATAACCAGGTCACCTTCATTTTCACGGTCTTCGTCATCCATCAGGATGACCATTTTACCTTGACGTATATCGTCAATAATTTCTTCAGGGCTATTAAGTTCCATCACACATTGTTCTCTATATTCATTAGTAATCTGTGCTATTTAAAGCGCGATTAAACAGGTTTATCTCACAAAGCCAAAATCAGCTAATACAGCCATACTAAGCCCCGTACTATCATTTTTTTCGTGCGCATCATGACTGCCCGCATTGAGCAAGCGCTCCATATACCGAGCAATAATATCTACTTCTAAATGCACTTTACTACCACTTTGATAACTGGCCATCAGTGTTTTCTCTGCCGTGTGCGGTACTATATTTAGTGAGAACACATCACCCTCAACACTGTTGACGGTCAAACTAACACCATCGACGGTAATAGAGCCTTTATTAGCAATATAACGGACAATACTCGCCCCTGATTTGATCAGATATCTGATTGACCTAGCATCTTGTGTTCTATCTAGCACTTCACCTATTGCATCAACATGGCCGGTAACAATATGACCACCCATGCGTGTTGTCGGCAATAGTGCTTTTTCTAAATTAACTTTATCGCCTGCTTTTGCAGTAACAAAGTTAGTATGCTGCAATGTTTCTAGTGAGACATCAGCCCAAAAACCATCACCAGGTAAATCAATAACCGTTAAGCAGACGCCATTTGTCGCAATACTATCGCCAATCACCACGTCACTAAGATCTAAATCGTGTGTGCGAATATACAATTGCATATCACCTTGTTGCGTTTTAACTGCGCCAATGTGACCGATGGTCTCTATTATTCCTGTAAACATAATCGTCAAATACACTGTTTAATTTTATGATGAACACCATGGCGCATCGTCATATTATTTAATTACTGGCTGATAAGTCAGGCGAATATCATCACCAACAATACATTGATCAACCACTTGTAAACGCTGTTGCTGGGCCATATAGTCTTTATCAATCGCCAACAACGGCCGAGCTTTGGCACCTAATATGGTTGGCGCCATATACACTGTTAGTTGATCAAACAGTCCGTTTTCAACGAAGCTACCCGCTAAGGTTGCACCCGCCTCGACCAAAACATTGTTACATTGCTCTACCTTAGCCAAATACTGTAACAATGCCTGCAAGTCTATTTTACCACTGTGATTTGCCATACAGATAATATCGTCATTATCTTCTGTTTTAGGGCAGGCTATAACGCGTAATGTGCGCCCAGGTTGATTGATAATTTTAGCATGCTTGGCTAATTGGTTATTAGAATCCAACACCACTCTAAGGGGTTGTTTTTGCTTAATTAACTCAAGATCAAAGTCATTAGCATCAAGCTCTAGCTCATGCTCCCTCACCATTAACGAAGAGTCGTCATGTTGAATTGAGCCAATACCGGTGATAATCGCACAGCTTTGAGCTCTTAAGCGCTGAACATCAGCTCGTGCTGCAGGCCCTGTTATCCATTGTGACTCACCGCTTTGCATTGCAGTACGACCATCTAAGCTCATCGCGAGTTTAATATTAACCCAAGGTAATTGTTGCGACATTCTTTTGATGAAACCAGGATTTAACGCCTTGGCTTGCTCGCTCATCAATCCGACCACCACTTCAATACCAGCCGCTCTCAATAAGGAAAATCCATTACCAGTGACCAATGGATTAGGGTCTTGCATGGCGCAGATTACCTTAGTCACCTTCGCCGCTATTAGCGCTTGTGCACATGAACCGGTTTTACCCACATGTGAGCAAGGCTCTAAGGTGACATAGGCAGTACAATGCTCACTTTGTTGTGCTGTGACTTTAGCTAACGCATTGACTTCAGCATGACCCTTTCCGGCTTGCAAATGGTAACCTGTGGCAATAACTTCGTTATTTTTAACGAGCACGCAGCCGACATTCGGGTTGGGGCTGGTGGTATACACACCGAATTTAGCTAGAGCTATCGCCATCGACATAAAGCGATGATCGTTTTCGCAAAAAGTTGACATATGCTTAATTAGTCGGTGTTTCTAAAAGCTGAGATTCACTATTAAGATCATCTATTTCTACTTTAAATTCACTGATATTTTCAAAACTGCGATACACAGAAGCGAAACGAACAAAGGCCACTTGATCGAGCTTTCTCAGCTCAGCCATGACGGCTTCACCTAATTTGCGAGCAGCGACTTCTCTATCACCAGAGGAGCGCAATTCAAGTTTTACACGATAAATAAGTGCCTCTAAATCTTCAACACCAACGGGGCGCTTTTCAAGAGCCCTAAGAATACCTGCACGTAATTTTTGCTCATCAAAAGGCTGCATTGATCCATCTGATTTAATCAGTCGTGGCATCAACAATTCTGCAGTTTCATAGGTAGTATAACGTTCTTGGCAGGACAAACATTCTCTTCGACGGCGCACTTGTTGCCCTTCTGCTACCAATCGAGAATCGACAACTTTGGTGTCTACTGCGGTGCAAAATGGACAATGCATAATATAATCCTATCAAAAGAGCGTTTTGGCCGATCAAATAGCACAAAAATAGTTGTGCTTGCAGCCATTAATAATATAGCACGCCATTGTACAGCAGATAATATAAAGTGGGTAGGAATAGTATTGAGGAAAATACTATTTTAATCGTTTAACTGCACAAGCCGCTTAAGCATGCTCGTTGCAGATAAAGCAACGCAGCACATAGCGGATTACTGTACAGTTAATTTACAGTAGAATCTCGCGCCTATAATCTTCCAATTCGACCTCTAAAAACTCACTTAAGTGCTGAGCATCTATCAATAGCTGGCTGATATTATTATGATTTAGAATATTAATGCGACGGCCATTCTTAGTTAACATGTTTAGCTCGTAGCAATAATAGTTCAAACCCTGCTTGCGAATCACTATTTTATTATTAATTTGCAGTGACAAAATCCGCTCTAACTTTACATCCCTATCACTAGAATTTGAAAACGTGCCTACATTTTTATCAAAACTCGCACGCTTTAAAAATGGCTGTATTAGCGTAAAACCAAAAGTGGTAATCGCCACGCCAAAACCGCCTAAGAAAATACTCAAATCCAATTGTTTAGTATTGAGATAGACATAGCTTGCCAGCAAAATTAAAAATGAGCCTACCACAATATAAACCACACAAAACAGCAACGAGCTGATCGTTGGCATAATGTACGCTTCGCTATCTTTGATAACCAAAGTGTGAGAGAGAAACTTAGGACCATCACGAACTAAGGTTCGCTCTAAATCTATATGAAATCCAGTATTTTGATCTAACTGATCGCTCATCGGTGCATCCCTAATTATCATTTACAATAATTTTAGCTTATAAATAAAAAAACCCGCCGAAGCGGGTTCTATTTATATCACTTTATCGAAATAAAGTTACCTATTAATCAAATCTTTTAATTTCACCAGAGTAGATTCTAGCGATGAAAGAGTGAAGCTCTTTCTTCACGATAGGCATTAAGAAGTATAGACCTGCAATGTTGAAGATAGACATTGCGAAGATTGCCGCATCTGAGAAATCGATAACCGCGCCAAACTGAATAGTCGCACCAACGATAACAAAGAAACAGAAGATCAATTTAAATACTAACTCAGTTGTTGATCCTTCACCGAACAAGTAAGTCCATGCTTTGAGACCATAGTAAGACCAAGAGATCATAGTAGAGAAAGCAAACAAGATAACCGCTAACGCTAACAAGTACTTAAAGACACCAGCTGTTGCAGTGAAAGAGGCCGCTGTTAAAGTAACACCTGTTAAACCTGAAGCAACACCACCATCAAAAGGAGCAGCGTTTAAGCCGGCGATAGTAATCACTAAAGCAGTCATAGTACAGATAACAACTGTATCGATGAAAGGCTCAAGTAGTGATACTAGACCTTCAGTAACAGGCTCTTTTGTTTTTACAGCTGAGTGAGCTATTGCTGCAGAACCAACACCTGCTTCGTTAGAGAAGGTCGCACGTTTCAAACCTTGAATAAGCGCACCGACAACACCACCAACAACACCAGCGCCTGTGAAAGCACCGTCGAAGATAGCGCCGAAAGCAGCACCGACTTGACCAATGTTAGCGCCTATGACAATAAGACCCATACCAACATAAAGAACAGCCATCCAAGGAACAATTTTCTCAGTAACTGAAGCAATTGAAGGCATACCACCAACAATAACAGAGAAAACTAGCGCAGCCATTACCACACCTGTGATAATACCGAACTCACTTGGCACTTCAAAAGCGTAAGTTAACATAGCGTGTGCTTGGTTAGCTTGGAACATGTTGCCGCCACCAAACGAGCCAAGAATACACATTAGCGCGAAACCAACAGCTAGGAACTTACCTAATCCGCCTAAACCTTTTTCAGCAAGACCTTGGCTTAGGTAGTACATTGGACCACCAGAAACCGCACCTGATGGCAGGATAGTTCTGTACTTAACACCCAGAGTACACTCGCAGAATTTAGAAGCCATACCTAGAAGACCACAAATGATCATCCAGAAAGTAGCGCCTGGGCCACCAATTGCTAAAGCGGCACCAACACCTGCGATGTTACCTAGACCAACAGTACCAGATAGCGCTGTTGTTAATGCTTGAAAGTGAGAAACCTCACCTTCATCTTTAGAGTTAGGATCAGTATATTTACCTTTAACGATATCAATCGCTAATCCTGCACGTCTGAACTGAATAAAACCAAAGTACACTGTAAAGATTGCCGCAGCGAGTAACAACCAGCCAACAATCAATGGGAAGCTTGCTTCACCAACAGGTACACTTTTAAAGATAAGGCCGACAAACCATCCTGTGTAATCATTAAAGAAACCATCAACTTGGCTGCTGACACCGGCGATAAAATTGCTAAACGCTCCTGCTTCTTCAGCGAATGCATTAGCACTAAATGCTAAAACAAATGCCGTCAGCAGTTGTTGTATTTTTTTCATATCCTTTCCACCATTTATTATTTTCATATTTTAAGGTTTTTGATCATTTAATAGCTAGCGACTATAAACGATAAGATTATCTTAAATAGTGTAGTTTTAAATGTCTATTCTTATTTATAGCGCATTCATCTAGAAAGACACAGCTCAATAATTATTTCTAAAAAATTATCAAAAGTAATGATTGAGGCATCTAAAAAATGCGCACGAATAGTAATTAGATGAGAGTTTAATGTCTATATATTATTGTTTGGATACTAAAATTTGCACGATAATCCTGTTTTAGCTTATTTAATAGTGATTATCACTGATTTTCCTCGCAAATAAGGCAAATGTGTTTTTCAAAAAACACGTCATTTAGCGGCAAATATAATGCGACACCACAAAAAAAGGAGCTTTACAGCTCCTTTAAATAAATATTAAAAAATCAGTCTGATTTATTTATAAACAGGTAAACGCTGGCAAATTTCGATAACTTGCTGCTTAACACGCTCAACAACAGACTCATCGCCCATGTTATCTAACACATCGCAAACCCAGTGTGTTAACTGTGCACACTCTGCTTCTTTGAAACCGCGACGTGTAATTGCAGGAGAACCGATGCGTAATCCAGAGGTCACGAACGGTGATCTTGGATCATTTGGTACTGAGTTTTTGTTAACAGTGATGTTAGCACGACCCAATGCCGCATCCGCATCTTTACCTGAGTAGTCTTTAGCAATCAAATCAACTAAGAACAAATGGTTTTCAGTGCCGCCAGAAACGATATTAATACCACGTTCCATAAATACTTTAGCCATAGCTTGCGCATTGGCAACTACTTGCTTTTGGTAATCAACATATTCAGGTTCCATCGCCTCTTTAAAGCAAACAGCTTTAGCGGCAATCACGTGCATCAAAGGACCACCTTGAGATTCTGGGAAAACAGCGAAGTTTAACTTCTTCTCTAGCTCTTCATCAGCATTCGCTAGAATCAGGCCACCACGCGGACCACCCAGTGTTTTATGAGTCGTTGTTGTGACTACATCAGCGTAAGGTACTGGCGTTGGGTAAACACCTGCTGCAACTAAACCTGCAACGTGTGCCATATCAACAAACAAGTAGGCATCTACTTTATCAGCGATTTCTCTAAAACGCTGCCAATCAACAATTTGTGAGTAAGCAGAAAAACCAGCAACTATCATTTTAGGTTTATGCTCAATCGCTAAACGTTCAACTTCAGCGTAATCGATTTCACCTGTTTGTGGGTGAAGTCCGTATTGTACTGAATTATAAATACGACCAGAAAAGGATACGCTAGCACCATGTGTTAAGTGACCGCCGTGAGCCAAACTCATACCTAAAACAGTATCACCAGGCTTACAAAGTGCCATGTAGACAGCAGCGTTCGCTTGCGATCCTGAATGCGGTTGAACATTAGCGTAACTGACGTTAAACAACTCTTTTGCACGATCAATAGCTAACTGCTCTACTATATCAACGTACTCACAGCCACCGTAGTAACGCTTTTGCGGGTAGCCTTCTGCATATTTGTTAGTTAAGCCAGAACCTTGTGCTTGCATCACTCTAGGGCTGGTATAATTTTCAGAAGCGATTAATTCAATGTGTTCTTCTTGACGCTTTTCTTCTGAGCACATTGCGCTCCATAGCGCCTGATCATAACTTTCAATTGACATATCTTTGCTAAACATAACTTTCCCCTAGACTTTGAACGCTCGGACGCCCAAATAAACACAGTAAAAAATGAATTTAACGCACCTTTCTCAAGGTTGAACATTGTCGCGTATTATAACCAGTTGCTGATGGTTGATAACACTAATCCCGACAAATTTAGTCGCTTTTTTTAGTTTATCTGCAATAAAGCGTCAGTAAATATCACTTAACTGTATTTAATGCCCTCACAATAAGCCGCTTTACGATTTAAGTGCGAATAACAATCTTATTTTTGCTGACAAATACTAATTTTTTCAGCTCTCGCGCAACATCAAATTCACGCTTGGCTGACACGTGCTATTTGCTGATCAACATCAAGTAAATGATTTGTTTTAAGCCAAATTTTAGCACCGTCTCGCCCGGCCCTAATATTCAAGGCATCGCCTATTGGTACTCTGAGCCAGCTATGTTCTATCAGCTCATCTTGTTGCTCTGTAATCGCACCTTCCAGTACAAACAGTTCAGCACCGCCTAACGGCTGAAGGTCTAGCTGTGCATTGGCATCTAAATGATACAGGGCGACTTCTTCAATGTGATCGTGATATAAAGGTGTAATGTAGACACCATTAGATAATCGCGCCTGATCCATCGTATTCATTTGATGATTAATATGGTTTCTATCTTCTAATTGAAACTGCCAGAGCTTAACTAGCATGATGCAACCATTATCAGAACGAGGGGTATGTTTTGACTGTGGTGGGTTGCGAACATAAGAGCCGCTAGGGTAATCACCGTGCTCATCTTGAAACACCCCCTCAAGCACAATAAACTCCTCCCCGCCGGTATGGGTATGCGGCGAAAAATGACTACCTGGTGCATAGCGCACAATAGTGGTAGCACGCGCAACTTCGCCGCCAACACGATCAAGAGCACGACGATCAACACCCGCCATTGGCGAGGCAATCCAAGGTAACGTATGCGTGTGTACTATTTCACGTTGCTTAAAGTCAGAGGCGATTTTCATAAATTATTCCTTAATGCTATTTTATTAAATTAGGCGGCAATACTTGGACGGCTCACTATACGCGCCTGCCATGCCACTAAATGTGTTAGTTGAGCGGGTACTGCAATTTTCGCAAAACCTGCAAAAACTAAACCTGCATGCAATGTAATATCAGCAACCGAGAACTCCTCACCTGCTAAATATGCGTTATTAGCGAGTAGCGAATCAAAATAGACGAGCCCTGCAACCGCTTTTTCTAATTGCTTATCAGCCCATTCTTTATTTTGATAGGTTTCAAGCACAGGGCCTAAACCATCGGTGCCATGGTGAAAATAAGTTGCTATTGCATCCAATACCATCGTTTCTGCGCGACGCTGCATCATACTAATGACCGCTCGGCTTTTAGCCGTTGTGCCTGTTAGTGACGATCCGGCAAAACTATGATCAATATATTCGATAATGGCCGAACACTCAGCAATACAAGTACCATCGTCAAGCTCTAAAATCGGTACGCCACCAGCAGGGTTTTTAGCTAGAAACTCAGCGTTGCGATGCTCGCCACTCATTAAGTCTACAGGGATAAATGTGACTTTATCAACTGCGTTTTTCTCAGCTAAAGCAATGCGAACACGAAGTGGGTTAGGAAAGTTCTCAACATCATATATTTTCATAATATTCTCTTTTTAGTTACTGTTTTACTACTTATCTATCTACCGGTAGGTAGATTGAAGTGTTAAGCCAATAATGTCAATGCTTTTTTCAAAAATCATCGCACCATCGACAAAACATATAAGCAGAACATTAGCTGCAAAAAACAGCTAATAGATGACTAGATTTAACATGTTGATAACTATACTAACTGTTGATAGAGCAAAGCTGCGTGTATAATATCGATTATCAGCCATTATGCATTTTGAATAATTGGTTTATATAGTGGAAGGTAATCGTTATGAATAGAAAACAAGAGCTATTACAAGTTGCTGAAAAAAAAGTCAGAGAAGGTGGCTATAATAATTTTAGTTTTCGTGAACTGGCCAAAGAAATCGGTATAAAAAGCGCCAGTGTCCACTACCATTTCCCCACTAAAGAAGATTTAGCAGCGCAACTAGCAAAGCAGTACACTGATAACTTCATCAATGCATTAGGCAACCCTAAAACGCTCTATGACTGCGGTACTGACCCTATTATTTTTTTCGCCTCTTTGTTTAAACACTCACTAGAGCAGGATAAAAAAATGTGCCTGTGTGGCTTACTTGGGGCTGAATCTGATATTTTACCGCAATTAGTGCGTGTCGAAATAAAACGTTTTTTTAGAAAAAACTTAGCCTGGCTTGAACAAGCTTATTCATATGATCAGCAATTAAGTGAAGCGCGCGTTAAACAATTAGCTATTCAAACAATATCGTTATTAGAGGGAGCGATGATGATAAGCATTGTCAATAATGATAATACAATTTTCGATAGTGCCCTCGCCGGTTTAATCTCCATTAAATAGTACGCTAAACGCCCACTGCGCCATGCTGAAAACTGTCTTTATCAGCTAGCGTATTGGTACGACAACCCCTGCCTTAATTTTTATCTGGCGTGTAATTTAGCTAAAGCGTTTATCCATACCTATTATTACTATAAAATAGTGTAAACCTCGCTGACTAAATGACTGCGCTAGATTAGGAACTGTTATGAAACTTATTCGCTGGCTACTTGGCCGGATCGTCCTCACTATTGATTTTCTTACTTCACCTAAAGGTGTTGTTCGCAATCAACAAGAACAACTTGATATCGACAAAGCAACGCAAAAATTAGCGATGTATGAATTCAAAGCTTGCCCTTTTTGCGTTAAAGCTCGCAGATCGATGAAACGACTTTCGCTTGATATCGAATTACGCGATGCCAAAAACAATCCCACTTTTCGCAGCGAACTAGCGCAACAGGGCGGTAAAATCCAAACGCCATGTTTGCGCATAGAAAACGATGAAGGCGAAATCACTTGGATGTACGAATCAGGCGATATCATTAACTATTTGGAACAGCGCTTTACCCCAAAAGCAGCTTAACAACAGCACAAGGCTAAATCATGGCTCAATACGTATATAGCATGAACCGAGTGGGCAAAATTGTCCCACCAAAAAGACAAATATTAAAAGACATCTCGCTATCATTTTTCCCTGGCGCCAAGATCGGTGTACTCGGCCTCAACGGCTCTGGTAAATCCACCCTTCTTCGTATTATGGCAGGCCTTGATACTGACATTATTGGTGAAGCACAGCCGATGCCGGGCATCAAAGTAGGTTACCTACCCCAAGAGCCACAACTTGATGACAGCAAAAATGTCAGAGAAATTATTGAAGAATCAGTCGCTGATGTTAAAGAAGCCCTTGCCGGTTTAGATGCAGTCTACGCAGCGTATGCAGAACCTGATGCTGACTTTGATGAGCTTGCCAAAAAACAAGCACAGTTTGAAAACTTAATCGAAGCGAAAGATGGCCACAACTTAGAGACAATGTTGGAGCGAGCCGCTGACGCCATGCGTTTACCGCCTTGGGATGCTGAGGTTAAACACCTATCCGGTGGTGAAAGACGCCGTGTTGCACTCTGTCGTTTATTGTTAGATAAGCCTGACATGTTACTACTTGATGAGCCTACCAACCATTTAGATGCTGAATCTATTGCCTGGATAGAGCGCTTCTTACAAGAGTATGCAGGAACAGTGGTTGCTATCACCCATGATAGATATTTCTTAGACAACGCTGCAGGTTGGATTTTAGAGCTAGATCGTGGCCACGGTATTCCTTACGAGGGTAACTACTCATCTTGGCTAGAGCAAAAAGATCAACGCTTAGCCCAAGAAGCTAAATCGGAAGCGGCCCATAACAAAGCGGTTGCCTCTGAGCTTGAATGGGTTAAACAAGGGCAGAAAGGTCGCCAAGCTAAATCAAAAGCTCGTCTGCGCCAGTTTGAAGAAATGAATTCAAAAGAATTCCAACAGCGCAACGAAACTCAAGAGCTTTATATCCCACCTGGGCCACGCCTTGGAGACAAAGTAATAGAAATCACCAATGGCCGTAAATCATTTGGCGACAAGCTCTTATTTGATGATTTAAACATCACCATCCCGCAAGGAGCGATTGTTGGTATTATTGGTGGTAACGGTGCCGGTAAATCTACCTTGTTCAAAATGATTGTCGGTGAAGAGAGTTTAGATAGCGGTGAGATTTCAATTGGTAGCTCTGTACAGTTATCTTACGTCGATCAAAGCCGTAATTTAAATGATGACAAAACCGTTTGGGAAGAGTTATCAGATGGTCAAGATGTCATCACCATCGGCACTTACACAACACCTTCAAGAGCTTACTGTGGTCGCTTTAACTTTAAAGGGTCTGATCAGCAAAAGCGTGTCGGCGATTTATCAGGTGGAGAGCGCAACAGGTTGCATCTTGCTAAGCTAATCAAAAGCGGTGGCAACGTGTTACTACTAGATGAGCCAACCAATGATTTGGACATCGAAACTCTTAGAGCACTAGAGGAAGCGTTATTAGCCTTCCCTGGTTGTGCTGTTGTTATTTCCCATGACCGTTGGTTCTTAGACCGTATTTGTACTCATATGATTGCTTATGAAGGGGATTCTAACGTCAACTTCTTTACTGGCAACTACAGCGAATACGCTGAAGACTACAAACTGCGTCATGGTAAAGATCATCAACCAGAGCGTATTAAGTACAAACGCATTAACTAAATGCGGGCATCACAGCGCAGATATTATACTATCTGCGCTGTATCTTTTGCCCTACTATCAAATTAGTCACATCGCATCTAGTGCATCACTTAATTTAACAACTCCGATAATTTCCATACCACTGATGCCACCTTTAGGGACATTGCCCTTAGGCACTATCGCCCGCTTAAAACCGTGTTTAGCCGCTTCTCTAATACGCTCCTGCCCGTTAGGTACTGGTCTTATTTCACCGGACAAACCCACTTCACCAATGACCATTAAGTCTTGACTCAATATTTGGCTTTTAAAACTGGAAACAACGGCCAGCAATAGAGCTAAATCGGCACTGGTCTCTAATACTTTGACACCGCCAACAACGTTGACAAACACATCTTGATCGCCCATATGCAAGCCGCCATGGCGATGCAAAACTGCCAGTAGCATCGCTAAACGATTGCTATCTAAACCGACAGCAATACGCCTTGGATTACTCATATGCGACTCATCCACCAGCGCTTGCAACTCAACTAATAATGGCCTAGTACCTTCCCAAACCACCATTACCACGCTACCAGGACTTGCCTCTTCACCTCGGCTTAAGAAAATAGAGCTCGGATTTTTAACTTCTTTAAGCCCCGTTTCCAGCATCGCAAAGACCCCCAGCTCATTAACCGCACCAAAGCGGTTTTTATGACTGCGCAATGTGCGAAAACGACTATCGGCAGAGCCTTCAAGCTGTAATGAGCAATCGATAATATGCTCAAGTACCTTAGGCCCAGCTAACGAGCCATCTTTAGTGACATGGCCTACCAAAAACAAAATAGTGCCGGTCTGTTTGGCAAAGCGGGTTAACTCAGCTGCGGATTCACGTACTTGTGATACCGAGCCTGGCGCCGATGATATATCAGCCATGTGCATTACTTGGATGGAATCAATAACAATGACTTTGGGTTTTAATTGCGTCGCGCTTTGACAGATAGCCTCAACACTGGTTTCAGAGAGCATATCTAGGTTTTTTGGCGTAAGCTTTAAGCGTGAGGCGCGCATTGCCACCTGTTGCAAAGATTCTTCACCGGTGACATACATAGTCGATACAGTATCGGCTAAGTAAGACATCACTTGTAGCAGCAAGGTACTTTTACCAGCACCAGGATGACCGCCAATTAATACGGCGCTCCCCGGCACTAAACCACCACCTAACACTCTATCTAATTCAGAGCTGCCAGTGGCTAATCGCGGCATTTCTGTCAGATCAACTGCAGCTAAATTAATGACTCTGTCGCTGGTTTTACCGACATAACCATCAAATCTAGGCTTTGCCTGTGCGCTCAGTGTACCTAAACGCACTTCAGTCACCGTATTCCACTCTTTACAAGCAGAGCACTGACCTTGCCATTTCGAGTAATCAGCGCCACAGTCACCACAAACAAACGCCGTTTTAGCCTTCGCCATTTCGTTAATCCTTTATATGCTATCGTCACAGAGCAGCATTATTAATGATATTGCGCACTAAACTCATGGACAGCATCAACAAACACTTTAGCGTGCTCAGGGTCGGCAAACTGATGAATACCGTGACCTAGATTACAAATATGCCCCTCACCTGGGCCAAAGCTTTTCAGTAATCTTTGCACTTCGTGTCTAATGCGATCAGGCTGTGCATATAACACTGAAGGATCCATATTGCCTTGCAATGCTACTTTTTGCCCAACTCTGGCACGTGCATCACCGAGCTCAGTTGTCCAATCCAAACCTAGTGCATCGGCGCCGGTTGATGCCATTTGCTCTAGCCACTGGCCGCCATTTTTAGTGAACAATATCACCGGCACTTTACGCCCCTGTGCTTCACGCGTCAGGCCATTAACGATTTTTTGCATGTATTTAAGCGAAAACTCGTTATACATCTGCGGGCTTAAAACACCGCCCCATGTATCAAATATTTGAACCGCTTGCGCGCCCGCTTTGATTTGCTGGTTTAAATAATCAATCACAGAAATTGCCAGTTTATCTAGTAGTTCATGCATCACTTCAGGTGTTGCATACATCATTTTCTTAATATGGCGGAAATCTTTCGATGCACCACCTTCTACCATGTAAGTCGCCAGCGTCCATGGGCTACCAGAAAAACCAATCAACGGCACGCGCCCCGATAAAGCGGTGCGAATTTCAGTGACAGCGTTCATTACATAGTCTAGATCAGTAACTGCATTAGGGATTCTAAGATCGCTAACATCAGCTGCACTTCTTAACACTTTTCTAAATTTAGGGCCTTCGCCTTCAGCAAAATACAGACCTAGATCCATCGCATCGGGAATAGTAAGAATATCCGAAAACAAGATAGCGGCATCTAAATCAAAACGCTCTAGAGGCTGTAATGTTACCTCACAAGCGAGTTCTCTATTTTTACAAAGTGATAAAAAATCACCGGCACTGGCTCTCGTAGCTTTGTATTCTGGTAGGTAGCGGCCAGCTTGGCGCATCATCCATACTGGGGTTACATCAACAGGCTCACGTAGTAGTGCGCGTAAAAAGCGATCATTTTTTAATTCAGACATTGGCTCTTCTCAAATAATTTAGGTAAAGCTGACCGGCACTCAATAACAAGTGCCCGTCTAATTAATGGCGCTATTCTACCGATTAATGGACATAAATGCTCTGCTATTTCTTAATCGAACTCATTGAAAAAGCTAATCGCAGGTTTTATTGAGCCAGCTCAAGTAGTCGCTATTGATCATCGATATATTGCTTTGCGTTAAAACTGCGTATCCAATCAGGATAAAACACCATGATTGCAGTCATCAAAATACCGTTTAATAAGCCTTCTGGGAAAATAGTCAGCACAATAATCGTCATGATATTTTGCTTAATTTGCAACCAAGGATATACATCGTTAATCCACAACGTTGCAGACACTGACAAGCCAACAACCATTGCACTTAGGCCTGCACAGAAGAAGCCACAAAAGAACAAATAAACAAAGAAATTTTTAGTCAGTTTATATTTAGCGAAATAAACGAACATTTGCGTAATCGCAACCGGGATAAGGATGGTTAGCACCGCATTAGCAGTGAAATTTTGCCAGTAGCTGTTCGTTGCAAATGCGGTGATGACTAGTGCTGCACTGGCACAAACGATAGCCAAGTCCCAGCCAAGCACTAACGTCAGTGCTGTCATCGCCATAAAGTGGATGCTTATGCCTGTGCTAACATCCGCTCTTATACTCCAAATAACAGCCAACAATACCATTGCGCCAAAGCACAAATGCTGCAAGCCTTGATTGGCTTTTAGTACATGCCAAGGAGAGCGATAAGCGGTATACATGAGAAGGCAGCCATAAATGATATTAAAAAAATAAAAGCTCGCACCATTTAACACATCGGTATTTAAACTAATCATTGGTTATCACATGCCTTTAAATCTGCTTGGGTTATTCACGATAATCACAGCTCTACATCTCTTATTTTACTACTATGAATAACTAAACTGTATAATTTAGCATCTTCAGCACAATCACCTGTTAGAAGAGCGGGGTAATAGCCTTTACGAGTGCCGTCTAGCTCAAAGCCTAAACTACTATATAACGAGATAGCCGCTGCATTAGAGGCACGCACTTCAAGTAATACCCTAACAATAGTATGCGTAAATTCTGGCGCTTGAGCACTGATCTGATCTGTTTGTTTATTAGCGTCATTAATAAAAGTTAACAATTGTGATATCAGCTTTCTACCTAAACCTTGCCCGCGCATAGACGCTGATATCGCAACTTGTAAAATTTCTATTTCATCAAAGACAGACTGACAGTACAAAAAACCAACCACTTGCTGAGCATCCATTAGCACGAAGTTATAGCCTCGCTTACTTACTAACTGTTGCTCAATTTGTCTGTGAGACCAAGGCGGGCTAAAGCATGCTTGCTGCAATAGCAGTAACTGTTGTGCTATTAAGTCACTGACTTGTTTATCAACACGAGTAAAAGTAATCATATTTGCTGGCAACTACCCGTTATAGCGCGGTTTGAGACTGATTTTTATGCTCCAGTACTGGCTGTATATCAAACCAGACATCACGCTTGCAACCAGGTACATTTAACATTTGAGTTAAACTAAAGGTAGTCACTGCTTTTATATCTTGTCGAATTGAAAAAGTGACCCCGCGTATTGCATCAAAATCATCTTCTAGATTCATCAGCATTTGCCCTGAGGCTTCACCTAGCATCAATACCACTTTTGGTGAATACGATTGTAATGTTTTAGCCAGCTTATGCTGCACAGCCGATACCGCTTGCTGCCACCCCTGATCAATACTTTCACCGGCAAGCGTCGGCCAGTTTAACGTATAGGGTGCACTGCCTTGCGCACTGACTATTTCACCCTGATGATTAATGCTAATTCTATTGGCATCACAACCCATCGCCTTGATTAAATTAGTCAGCAACTGCTCATATTTAACCGAGGACAGCGTGCCTCTTAATTGCGCTGGTAGCGAATCAACGACTAATACTTCGGCGTACTGCCAAAACATTAAACGCATCACCGGCGCCGCTTTGCTACTAGTCACTGTGGCTGGCGTGTAAACAGGCTCCACTTTATTATTGCTGCGCTGTTGAGCTTTAACCTTGCTTAAATTATCAGCGGGTGATGCAAGTGTGCCATCAGCAGTAACTTGTGAAGTTGGTAGGTGCTCACTTTGCTGATCCTGTGACAGATGGCTAGATGACTGTGTTGGTTGTTGATTAGTCGCTGATGGTGATACTTGAGCACTATCATTAGATTTACTTGTAGATGGCTCAAAAGTTGCCGCTAACGCTCGTGCTTGAGCAGCATTGACCTGATGGGCCTGGCTGCTTTGTGCCGGTTTTTTGTTGGTATTATTGCTTAATACACTGACAGGCTCTGGTTTATACCCTTCGTTAGAATGATCGGTATCAGCTATATCACCATAAATAAAAGTATGCACCCAGTCCTGTGAAGGCGCAGCGCCTTTAAGATCGGTTCGTGGCAACCAACTGCTAATGCCTAATGTCTCTAAATATTGATGTCTTTGTTGCTGACTTAGCATAGAACCTTCTATTAACAATGCAGTTTGTGTTGCTAGCTACCTAAAAAGCACCTAAAACTTTATTAGGTTTAATGTTTAAAGCAGAGCACTAGTGAGCGATGGATCAAAGGCTTATATTGTAGTTTTTTATAGCGAGATACACCAGAGCAATTATAATCTTATAACTTTGAAGGATCTTGAAAGTTATTTAAAACACACTATATATCAGCTTCAAAATATCTTTGGATAGCAGCAATAACGATAATAAAAGCGCCCCTTAGAATGCTACCCCAAGCCTTACTAAAACATGTAAAACTTAGGTTTATTATTTAATATTTAGACTATACTGCTCAGCCTCTTTGGCTCTATTTTCAGGCATTAGGATATTATCGCTATGAAGCAAGCTTTGATTGCTATCTCTCGTCTAGAGTTTATCATTATGATGAGCGTTATTGTCGCGGTTGATGCACTGGCTATAGATTCCATTTTACCCGCTTTATCTGCTATTAGCGAAGAGCTGGCGATTACCCGCGATAATGATCGCCAGTTTATCATCACCTCTCTTTTTGCAGGCTACGCTATCGGTGTTTTAGTCTACGGTATTGCCTCTGACAGTTTTGGCAGAAAACCACCTATTTATGTAGGTTTCTTTATTTTTTTAATTGGCACTTTAATCACTATTTTTGCCAGCAGTTTTACGATGCTGTTAATAGGCAGAGCGCTGTAAGGCTTAGGCGCTGCAGGGCCGCAAATCATCCCATCGGCTATCACTAGAGATATTTATAAAGGGCGAAGCATGGCCCATATATTATCCCTTGTGATGATGGTATTCATGCTGGTGCCAGCCGTTGCTCCCCTTATTGGGCAAAGCATATTACTGGTATCTAACTGGCAGGGAATATTTGTTATGTTAGGTATCTATTCGTTACTGGCATTAGTGTGGTTTAGCGTGCGCTTACCAGAAACGCTGCCGGTTGAAAAAAGAGTGCCATTTTCATTAAAACAAGCTAAAAAATCTATTTTAGCAACGTTAAGAAACAAACAAGCAGTGAAATACATGCTAGCTGAAGGCCTTACTTTTGGAGCTTTATTAGCTTTTTTAAGTACCGCTCAGCAAGTATTTCAAGAGCTATATTTACTGGGCGATAAATTCGCAATATATTTTGGATCTTTAGCATTTGTGATGATGCTTGCATCTTTCGTTAATGCCAAGTTAGTTGAAAAAATAGGGATGCGCAAACTGATTCTTATCGGCTCATGTACTCTTTTCATAGTCTCCATCAGTTATCTATTTATTTCCCAACTGGCAGGATTAACCATTTCACTTTGGTTCTTTTTACTATTTTCCGCTATTTCGTATTTTTGCCTAGGTATTCTATTTGGTAATATGCATGCCTTGGCAATGGAAAATGTTGGCCATATTGCAGGTGTTGCGGCTTCACTCATTGGCTCTATTAGCACCATCATATCTATTATTATTGCAGCTATCATCGGCTACTATTATAACGATTCAGTTATCCCTATTATTGCGGGGTTTGCTATTTTAATGGTCCCTGTTATTGCGATTATTTATTACGATCAGGATAAGCGCAAACAAGCTCTTGTTTAAATATTACCATTAAGCTTTAACCAAGCCATTAACTGGGATATAACGTTGCTCGCCTCTGGGCTTTTTAACGCATATTTGTGCCACACTTGCTGTGCTATGTTGCGTGCTTTCTTGAGCTCTTTTTCATCCCATCGATACAAAGTAACACCTTGTGATACCAACAGACGAACGACTTGCTGCTGTTTTAATTCCAGCTCTTCATCTAAGCTTTTTTCCCAATCTTTAATCACTATATTCACTATTTTTTGATGTTCGGGCGTTAAGCTATCCCACGCTTTTTTATTGACCACAAAATCAAGCAGTGACATTGAATGAAACCCTGGAAAATTAGTATGTTTGGCAAGTCCGTATAACCCCGCTTTTTCATTGACCACGATATTAGAATAATCCGCCATACTAATGCGGTGGTTCTCCAGGGACTCCATTACCTGTGATATTGACATTTGCTTAGGTTTAGCACCTAGAAGACGAAAAAAATCAGTGATCATTCCCGGTGGCGTCCTGATATTTTTACCCGCAAAATCGGCCAGATTAGCAATCGGTGTTTGCGAGATAATTGACTCCATCGGCGATACCATATAGCCAACTTGATGCAAGCCAAAGCGATGATAGGTCGCTTGTAGGTAGCGAATTCCCTGCTCTTGTTCTAACCATTGCCGGTACTGATCCTGTGTCTCCCACGCAGCCACTAAATCGCCGTAAATAGTAAACACGATATCAGCGCCACCCCAAAACTGCGGTGACATAAACATTCCTTCTACCTTGGCAGAACGAACAGCATTAAAAGTTGATTTAGCAGCAAAAATACTATCGACAGGTACAACATTAAATACTAACTCGCCATCGCTCAGCTCTTTTATTCGCGCCATGCTTCGCTGCTCTAAGTGAAACTGGATACTGCTGGCTATTTTATTACTCTGTATGTTCCAAATGACTGGTTTAGGTGCTTGAGCCGCTAAACTAAATGTTGAATAACAAAAACAATAGCTCAATATTAATATCACTAATGTTTTATGCTTATATAAACCCACCAATTACTCCTTTTCATTGTGCTAACACTCAAAGAGTAATAACATTTTTAGATTGATCAAATCCATCCGGTTAAATTATTGTATATCGTGACTAATAGCTACTGGCTATCTATAACAGGGAAAAATACTGCGCAATATACCTGCCTTATATTATTCTACCCTCCCAGACTAGCAAGCACTAATGACCAACAAAGTACTCACTAGCACTTAAATATTACCATTTTGCTGTAACCAAGCCATTAACTGGGAGATTACTTTGCCTGCCTGTGGGCTTTTTTGTGCGTACTCTTGCCATATCGTCACGGCTATATTACGTGCTTTTTTTAGCTCTTGCGCATCCCATTGATACAAAATAACGCCCTGCGATTTTAACCTGCTGATCACCTGATCCAATTTAAGGTCCATTTCTTGATCTAAACTTTGTTCCCATTCGCTAATAACTAACTCTACTATTGCTTTATGCTTAGGCTCTAAAGTATCCCACGCCTTTTTATTGGCCACAAAATCAAGTAGCGCCATAGAGTGAAAGCCTGGATAATTGGTATGCTTAGCAACACCGTAAAGCCCTACTTTTTCATTAACTAGAATATTGGAATAATCAGTCATATTAATACGGTGGTTTGCTAACGACGCCATCACCTGCGCCATCGATATTTGTTTAGGTTTAGCACCTAATAACTTAAAAAAATCAGCCACCATACCCGGTGGAGTTCTAATACTTTGGCCAGCAAAATCATCTAACTTAGCGATCGGCACCATCGAAACTATCGATTCTGCAGGTGATACCATATAACCTATTTGATGAAGGCCAAATCGATGATATGTAGACTGTAGGCCCTCAAGCCCGCGATGCTGTTCTAGCCACTGTTTATATTGATCAGGAGACTCCCAAGCAGCCACTAAATCGCCATATATTGAAAATACCACATCAGCACCACCCCAATATTGTGGAGTCATGAACATCCCTTGTATTTTACCTAAACGAGCGGCACTAAACGTCGATTTAGTAGAGAACAAGCTATCGATCGACACAACATTGAACTTAAGCTCACCTTGGCTTAGCGCTTCTATTTTCGCCATAGCGCGTTGCTCTAGCTGGAACTGGATACTGCCAGCGAGCTTATTACTTTGGATATCCCAAACAATAGGAACTGGTGCTGCTTGAGCGAATATTGAAAAGCCCATAGAGTAGCTAAATATAAATACCTTTAATGTATTTTGTATAAATGAATTCATATCATACCCCTTTACCTTGTACTAAGGCTCTAACCTGGTAAAAACCACATTTAACCTAGTTCAGGGTTCATTATTATTTTCCTCTCTAAGAGTATAGCTAGTTATGTACTGATTATATAAATCTAAGGTTTAAATAGTATGAAAAGAGAGTAAAGCCCTATATAAGCAGCCCTCTTAATATGGGTCAATTAGAAAAAAGACGATAAACACATCACCACAATAATATTGATGACAACATATGTATTAGCACAAACAAGTTCAATGATTAATTAACACTTTCTTTATCTACTTAAAAACAAAAAACAGTAGAACTGCTCTACTGTTTTTGACAACTGATGCCTACGCTAACAATTGAGAAAAAATATTTAAGTGTTAGTTTTTATAACAGTACGAGGCGGTGTCATACTTTTTAGCAATACTAAATTCTTGATAAACCCTGCATCAGCAAAGTATTAAAAAAATAATGAATCTTTAAATTGACACAAAAAGCACTTATATGATCATATTGGTGAAATTATTTTAAATTATTTCATTCTTGTAAAAATATATAATATAAATATTATTTATAAGCGCTCTTAATTATGAGGTTTACTAATGAAAGTACTGGTCCCTGTTAAAAGAGTTATTGATGCTAACGTTAAAGCTCGCGTTAAAGCTGACAACTCAGATGTTGAACTAAACAATGTAAAAATGGCACTTAACCCATTTTGCGAAATCGCTGTAGAAGAGGCGATACGTTTAAAAGAGCAAGGCATTGTCGAAGAAATCATTGTTGTCAGTGTTGGTGAGCAAAGCTGTCAAGAGCAGCTGCGTACAGCACTAGCTTTAGGTGCTGATCGTGCAATTCATGTGCAAGCAGCGGCGACAACTGAGCCACTAGCCATTGCTAAAATACTCAATATTTTAATGACCAAGGAAGATTGCAAGCTCGCCATATTAGGTAAGCAGTCTATCGATGCAGATAACAACCAAACGGGCCAAATGCTCGCGGCATTAGCGAATATGCCACAGGCAACTTTTGCATCAAAAATCACCTTTAACGAGTCGGCAACTCAAGTCAATGTGACTCGTGAAATAGACGGCGGCTTACAAACCATTGCCATGGATTTACCGTGCGTTATCACCGCAGATTTACGCTTAAACGAGCCACGCTTTGCCTCACTACCTAATATTATGAAAGCCAAGCGCAAGCCATTAGAAAAACTGACTAGCGAAGAGCTCGGTGTCGATGTCACACCACGCACAACGTTATTAAGTGTTACGCCACCAGCGCAGCGAGAGCCCGGTATTATTGTCAATAGTGTCGATGAGCTGGTTAGCAAACTTAAATTTGAAGCGGGAGTTCTTTAATATGAGCCACTCAATTTTAGTCGTCGCTGATCACGACAACACACAACTTAACAGTGCGACTCTTTCAACACTGCAGGCAGCGGCGCAAATAAAAGCACTAACAGGCTCACCTATTAGCTTACTAATCGCGGGGTTTAACTGCTCAGCAGTGAGCGAGGCTGGCAGTAAAATTTCTGAAGTTGATCATATTATTTACGCCGATAATAGCGTCTTAAATCATCATTTAGCTGAGAATATAGCAGCGCTAGTATTAGATTTAGTGCCAGATAAAGCCAACGCAGAACAAACGTTTAGCCACATTTTAGCACCGGCGACAACCACCGGTAAAAACATATTACCTAGAGTTGCAGCACTGCTAGATTGCTCGCAAATTTCTGAAATTATAGCAGTGCAAAGCCAAGATATTTTTGTGCGCCCGATCTATGCAGGCAATGCGCTTGCCAAAGTACAGAGCAACGATAAAGTAAAAGTCATGAGTGTGCGTGCCAGTGCTTTTGAAGCGGTTAATATTACCGGCGGCTGCGCCACAATCAATACATTACAAACAGTAACAGATACAGCACAAGTACGTTTCATTAGTGAAGATAACAAGGTGTCTGATCGTATTGAGTTGAGCAGTGCCAGCGCCATTATTTCAGGTGGGCGTGGCATGCAAAACTCTGAAAACTTCGCCATGCTTGAGCGAGTTGCCGACAAAATTGGCGCCGCGGTCGGTGCCTCGCGTGCCGCTGTTGATGCAGGTTTTGTCTGCAATGATATGCAAGTGGGACAGACAGGAAAAATTGTCGCACCTGATCTTTATATTGCCGTCGGTATCTCTGGCGCCATCCAACATTTAGCCGGCATGAAAGATTCCAAAGTCATTGTTGCTATTAATAAAGATGAAGAAGCCCCTATTTTTGGTGTTGCTGATTACGGTTTAGTTGCCGATTTATTTGAAGCTGTACCACAACTAGAACAACAACTTTAATGTCGTAGATGTCTTAAAGCATCTATAAAGCCCAAAGCCTAACTCAAACAACGGTTGTTAGGCTCAGCCCCTTGGAG
Source organism: Gammaproteobacteria bacterium AS21 (assembly GCA_038900335.1). Classification (GTDB taxonomy): domain Bacteria; phylum Pseudomonadota; class Gammaproteobacteria; order Pseudomonadales; family Balneatricaceae; genus Rs1. The sequence continues at coordinate 169,529 of JBBMRB010000006.1, forward strand.
TAGAAAATGAACACGACCTATCGTCTGATTCTAGATTGCCCTGATAAAATAGGCATCATCACAAAAGTTGGCGAAGTGATTACCAATCATGGTGGCTGGATCAGTGAAGCAACACATCATTCTGATGAAGAAAGTAATTGGTTTTTTTCTCGCTTTGAAATCAAAGCTAGTTCTTTATCCCTAAGTTGTAGTGAATTAGAAGCGCAGCTTTTACCCTTAAAAGAGCTATACCAAATGAATATGTCATTGGTTGATACCTCTATTAACAAAAAAGTAGTGTTAATGGCCAGTAAAGGCAGCCACTGTTTATCAGACTTACTTGATCGCTGGAAAAGCGGTGATTTACATTGTGATATTTCATGTGTCGTCTCTAATCACACCGATATGCAAGGCTTAGTCGAGTGGTATGGCATTCCTTTTCATCATGTTGCGATAGATAAAGATAATAAAGCCGCTGGCTTTGCACAAACCGAAGCCGTGGTCGATCAGTATCAAGCAGATTGCATTGTGCTGGCCCGCTATATGCAAATTTTACCGCAGGCGTTATGTGAAAAGTATCGCCACAAAGTCATTAATATTCACCACAGTTTTTTACCATCATTTATCGGTGCTAAGCCTTACCACCAAGCTTCTCGTCGCGGTGTAAAACTCATTGGCGCCACCTGTCATTATGTGACAGAACAGCTCGATGAAGGCCCAATTATTGATCAAGATGTGGTACGTGTAAATCATGGTGATAAAGTCGATGATCTTGTTAGGTTAGGTAAGGATGTTGAAAAAACGGTATTAGCTCGCGGTTTGCGTTATCACATTGAAGATCGCGTGCTAGTACACGGTAATAAAACAGTCGTCTTTGGATAATGACTAACAAGAATTAGCAGATAGGCTTAAGCAGCCTAAAGAAATATAAAACAACAATATTAATCATTGTTTGCAGCCACTATTAAGAATAGGCAAACAGCAAATTATTAAACTCTGGAGTTTAACATGGCACCCACCCTTCCTAAGTCAGCACAAGTTGTTATTGTCGGCGGCGGCGTTATTGGTTGTAGCGTAGCGTACCACCTAACAAAACTAGGTTTTAGCGATGTAGTATTGCTTGAGCGTCGCCAATTAACCTGCGGCACCACTTGGCATGCTGCAGGCTTAGTGCCCACATTAAGAGCAACCTATAACATGTCAATGCTGGCTAATTATAGTGCCAGCTTGTATGAACAACTTGAAGCAGAGACAGGTCAAGCCACCGGTTTTGTACGTAACGGCTCGCTTACTATCGCGACCAACCAAGAACGTTTGAGTGAGTTAAAGCGTGGCGCTTCAATGGCTAAAGTAGCAGGTTTTCCATGTGATGTTATCAACGCCGAGCAAGCTAAAGATTTATGGCCACTGCTCAATGTTGACGATGTACTTGGTGCGATACATTTACCAATGGATGGCGTCACTAACCCTGTTGATGTAACCCAAGCTTTAGCGAAAGGTGCGCGTATGGGTGGCGCTAAAATCATTGAAGGCGTTAAAGTCTTAGATATGAAAATTAGCGATGGCAGAGCCGCGGGCGTTATTACCGAGCAAGGTGATATTGATGCTGAATATGTTGTCAATTGTTCTGGCATGTGGGCTCGTGAATTTGGTCGCAAGGCTGGTGTTAGCGTACCTTTACACGCAGCTGAGCACTTTTATGTTGTCACTGAAAACATCCCAGAGCTAAAGCACGGCCTACCTACCTTACGCGATATGGATGGTTACTGTTATTACAAGGAAGACGCAGGTAAATTACTGGTCGGTATGTTCGAGCCTCACGCTAAACCTTGGGGCATGAAAGGCATTCCAGAAGATTTTTTCTTTGATCAACTACCCGATGACTTCGAACACTTAGAGCCTTATCTAGAAGCGGCCATGCACCGCTTGCCAATTTTGGAGCGCACCGGCTTACAACTCTTTTTTAATGGCCCTGAATCATTCACCCCAGATGATCGCTACCACTTAGGCGAAGCGCCTGAGCTGCGTAACTATTTTGTAGCCGCTGGTTTTAACTCGGTCGGTATTCAAAGCGCGGGCGGTGCGGGCAAAATGTTAGCGCAGTGGATTAAAGATGGCCATGCGCCACAAGACTTATGGGATGTTGATATCAAGCGTAACATGCCTTATCAATCGACCCAACGCTTCCTGCAAGAGCGCACCACAGAAACTCTAGGCCTGTTATATGAAACGCATTATCCTTTTAAACAATTCACCACAGCCAGAGGCGTGCGCCGCTCAGTATTGCATGATCAACTGAAAGCACAAGGCGCTGTTTTTGGCAGTGAGAACGGTTGGGAGCGAGCTAACTGGTTTGCCAATGAAGGGCAAAAAGCCGAATATGAATACTCCTTCGGTCGTCAAAATTGGTTTGATAACAACCGAGCGGAGCATCGTGCAGTACGTGAGCAAGTCGGTGTCATGGATCAGAGCTCATTTTCTAAGTACCAAGTAGAAGGCCCTGATGCGCTCACTTATCTGAACCGTATTTGTAGTAATAATATAGCCGTTGCTGTTGGCAAAATGGTTTACACCCAATGGTTAAATGAGCGTGGCGGTATTGAAGCGGATGTCACTGTCACACGCACTGGCGAGCAAAAGTTCTTAGTTGTCTCTGGCGCCGCTTGTCAAACGCGTGATATGCACTGGTTAAATCGTAATAAAGCTGATGATGCGATGGTTGTTTTTACTGATATGACCTCGGCCTATGCGGTCATCACTATTATGGGGCCACGCTCAAGAGATACGCTGAGTAAATTATCTAATGCTGACTTATCTAACGAGGCCTTTCCCTTTGCCTGCTCACGTGAAATTGACGTCAATTACGCTATCGTTCGCGCCTCGCGAATTACTTATGTTGGCGAGCTGGGATGGGAGCTATATATCCCGACCGAATTTGCACCTAGTGTTTATGATGCGATTTTTGAAGCGGGAGCTGAGTTTGCCATTAAGCCCTACGGCTATCATACAATGAACTCTTTACGAATGGAGAAATGCTATCGCCATTGGGGCCACGATATTACCGAAGAAGATACACCTTTAGAAGCTGGCCTAAGCTTTGCCTCTGATTTTGAAAAAGAAGGTGGCTTTATCGGTAAAGAAGCGCTACTAGAGCAAAAGAAAAAAACACCACTAAGCAAACGCTTTGTCGCTTTCTTATTTAGCGATCCTGAGCCTCTTTGTTATCACGAGGAGCCAATATATGCAGATGGAAAAATTATCGGCAGAACAACCGCTGGCATGTTTGGCCACACCTTAGGTGGTACAGTTGCTATGGGCTATGTCGTCAATGAAGCGGGGGTCACTAAAGAGTGGTTAGATAATACGGTGTTTGAAATTGAAGTTGAGTGCGAACGTTATCGTGTTACGCCATCGCTGCGCTCACTTTATGACCCAGCTATGGAAAAAATCAAATGCTAATTGACTAGCAAGATACATGCGAGGCGGCGCTGTTTGCTGATTCGCATGTTCTCTAAGTCATGCCTCAGTTTTAGTCACTATGTATTAAGAGAGAAAAACAATGTCTGCAATTATTCTCGATGGAAAATCTCTAGCGTTAGAGACAGAGCAACAGCTACAGCAAGTAGCAACACAACTGATAGCAAAAACGGGAGGTCGCACCCCCACTTTAGCGACTATTTTAGTGGGCGATGACCCCTCTTCTGCGACTTACGTACAAATGAAAGTAAATGCATGCAAACGCGTAGGGATTGGCTCTAAAAGTATTAAAATGGGCAATGACACCACGACAGCACAGCTGCTACAAGAAATAGAGCAACTCAATAATGATGAAGATGTGCATGGTATTTTATTACAACACCCAGTGCCGCAACAGATTGATGAACGAGCATGTTTCGATGCAATCAGCATTAGCAAAGATGTTGATGGCGTAACAACCTCAGGCTTTGGTTTAATGGCGATGGGCGAGCAAGCCTTTGGCTCAGCAACGCCTGCCGGCATCATGACACTGTTAAAGCACTACAACATTGCAACAAATGGCAAACACGCTGTCGTGGTTGGTCGCAGCCCTATTTTAGGCAAACCAATGGCCGCTATGTTATTAAACGCGAATGCTACGGTAACTATTTGCCACTCGCGCACTGAGAATCTAGAGCAACATGTTGCTAAAGCAGATATTTTGGTCGGCGCCGTTGGCATACCTGAACTAATCAAAACACAGTGGATAAAACCTGGCGCTATCGTGGTTGATGCAGGCTATCATGCGGGAGGTATTGGCGATATTGAAAAAGCAGGGCTCGCTGAAAAATCATCAGCCTATACACCAGTACCTGGTGGCGTTGGACCAATGACAATTAGCGCGCTAATCAGCCAGACCTTAGCATCGGCGAGTATTAGCTTAAACACATAACACTGCAGCGCTTAACACAGGAAAAAATAGCGACTCATAATATGATTTATCTCGTTGTGGCGGTAAACGAAATTAAAATAGTAGAACACTAGAAGCCTAAACTTTAAAGTAACGGCTGTACTCTTTTTCAAACTTAGCTGATTATTGTGCTGGATTTGGCTATAGTCAGTATTGTCATAAAGGAGGGAGCTAAAGATGGATGATCAACAAGCGCGTCACTATATTTTGAGCAAACCTGAAGCCATTGAAGATTTCCCATTTGGCCCTGGTGTCAGTGTCTTTAAAATAAAAGGTAAAATGTTTGCGACTCTTGGCTTAAAAGCCAAAGCTGGGCAAACTAAAATCACCGCCAGTATCAACTTAAAGTGCGACCCAGAGCAGGCAGTTATGCTGCGCGATATTTTTAGCGCTGTGATACCTGGCTATCACATGAATAAACGACACTGGAACACCGTCATTTTAGATACTACCATTCCTGCAGGGGAGATTGAGCGTATGATAGATCACTCTTATGGACTTGTCGTAAAAGCTATGACGAAAAAAACAAGAGAGTCATTGGCGTTACTTTATACACAGCAGCAGCTTTGTCAGTAGCTCTAGTTTAAGATCACACCAATACTCTCTCAAAAAGGCTTTCGCCTAGGATATTCTGTTGATGCAACAGATCGACCACCTTGCTATTTTAAAGAAGTGATAGCTCAGGCAAGTGGTTAACCTTTTATTGTTGCATCAGTATTACCAAGCATTACCGCGAATCATAAGCTCTTTAGTGATCGTTGCTGTTTTAGCCGGTTTTAGCAAAGTATGCTGATAGTATGTTTGCCCAATATCTTCCTTACACTCTGATAGAGCTGGCACTTCGCACACTGCATATGCTGGCACGTGTTTTTTATCTAACATTTTAGCGAACACATCGGTGAATTCTGTTTTTAGATTATATTTTCTTAAGTTTAGATTTGAATAATTCATGTCATTCTCCTTTCGCAATGCGCACTTTACATTTCGTCTTTGAATAGTTAAGTTAGGTGCTGGAATAATGCTATTGTTATCTTTCCCACTGTTACTGACAAATGATAAAAACTTCTTTCACTTAAGATATAGTTAATCGATATGGCTAGACAAATACCACTGACCGCACTTAAATTTTTCAGACAAGCAGCGAAGACACTCAGTTTTAAAACGGCGGCTGAGCAATTATTCGTCAGCCAAGCAGCCGTGAGCCAGCAAATAAAAAGCTTGGAGAGCCATCTCAATGTGAAATTATTCGAACGACTTAATCGTGAAGTCGTGCTGACAGAGCACGGGAAAAAATTATTGCCTTATGTCGAAAAAGGTTTTGAATCTTTAGAGGAAGGGTTAGCGAGCCTGGCGGATGATCCCAACCCAAATTTATTAACGATAACCACCTTGCCATCATTTGCGAGTCGCTGGTTAATGCCCAAGCTTTTTCATTTCCAAGAACTGCACCAAGGCATTAACATTCGCATTTCTCCTTCCTTGAAAGTGGAGTCTTTGAGCAGCGGCGGCATAGATTTAGCGATACGTTATGGTAAAGGTGACTATCTTGGTTACCATTCCAAGCTATTACACCATGATTACTTGTTACCAGTTTGCCACCCTAAACTCATTGATTTAAATAAAGATATTAAACAACAGGTATTAGATATCCCGCTACTGACTGATGAGGGAGTTGATATAGAGCAAGCTTGGCAGCCATTTATGGAGAAAGTCGGCATGTCATTAAATACTAAACTATCAAAATTACATGTCGGCGACTCCACTATGCTCATTGAGCCATTACTAGGCCGCCAGGGGATGTCTCTGCTTAGGTTTAGTTTGATTTATAAACTACTGGAGAGCGGCCAGCTTATTTGCCCGCTACCCTATTATTTTCAATCGGGCTTTTCATACTACTTAGTGGCGCCTGAAAATCATTTCAACTACCCTAAAATAAAGAAATTTGAACGCTGGTTAAAGGATGAAATGCGCGATATAAACAGCCATTGGCAAAGCTTTAGTGACGGTAAGCTACAGGAGGTAAGCGTTGAAATCAGGCGATAAACAACAACGCTCTCATCCCTTAAGCCCAAAGCAATGGGCTTTCAGCACAGACAATAAAATGCGGATTTAATAAGGTGTTTCTGCTGTTGTAGCGCAAAGGCTGCAATGAAGGGTATTCTAACACACAGCCACCTGCCGCCTCTACAACCGCTTGAGCAGCGCCACTATCCCACTCACACGTTGGCGCTAGGCGCGGATAGACATCCGCAAGCCCCTGTGCGATGAGACAAAACTTTAAAGAGCTACCCATTGTTGCCAACTCAACACCACCAAAGCGCTGCAAATAGTTTTTGGTCTCTTCATTTTGATGGGTTCTACTCGCCACTACTCGCCAGGTATCTTGCAATGCTGGCGTTCTAGCCACATAAATTTGTTCAATTAAACCATCACTTCCCTGGGTGAACGCACCTTGCTCACTCCCCCAGTACAACTGATCGAGCACTGGCGCATAAACGACGCCAAAAATGGCTTTACCATTATCAATTAGCGCGATATTAACGGTGAATTCACCATTGCGTGACACAAATTCTTTAGTGCCATCTAAAGGATCCACCAGCCAATATCTAGACCAACACAAACGATTGGCGATACTTTGCGCTGAGGATTCTTCAGATAGTATAGGGATGTGAGGTGCTATCAATGCAAGCCCCGCACAAATTATTTGATGCGCAAGCGTATCCGCTTGAGTTAAAGGGCTATCATCGTCTTTGAAATCGACGTCAAAATCAGAGTTATAAACATCTAATATTTTCTTACCTGCGCTCTTGGCCAGCGCGTTTATCTGCTCAATACCGTCAATCAAAAGAAGCTCCTTGTCGCAAATTTTATTGCATCGCCAAATAGTAACAGTAACCATGTTATTTAACTATCATCGTAAACGAGTGCAACATTAACTACTGTGTTTTGTATCACATTTACGCAACAGCTAAAGATAAAAATGGCACTTATAATAAAGAATATAACAGGCTATAATCATTGCGTTGAAAGGATGCGCATTATTTTATCTACTATTTACTGCCTCGTATTATGCTAGCTCCTTAGATAATACCCTAAGATACGAAGAGCACTGTTACTTAATCTCTTTTGTTATGAGGTTATTAAGCACTTAGCTCTACACATCGCTGATTTATTTAAATTATTAAATCCCATTAATACACTCGCGACTATATTGGTACAACTCAGCATTATGACTGCAATAACAGACAGCAAGCAACGTAAACCACTAGGTCAAATTGAGTTCATTTCTCTGTTTGCACTCATCACTTCTTTTGTGGCGCTATCGATCGACAGTATGCTGCCTGCATTTCCGGCCATTGCCCAAAGTTTTGCCTTACAAGACACTAAAGATACTCAGCTAGTTGTCAGTGCTCTGGTACTGGGTATGGTTTTTGGCGAGCTTGCATTCGGCCCGCTGTCTGACACTAAAGGTAGGAAATACGCCATTATATTAGGCATGGTTATATTTTGTATCGGCAGTTTAATTTCTCTATTTGCACAATCTTTCGAATGGTTATTAATAGGCAGAGTTATTCAAGGTATCGGAGTATCGGGTCCTAAAATTGCGTCAAGAGCACTTATTCGCGATCAATATACCGGCGCAGCCATGGCTCGTATTATGTCTTTTGTAATGATGTTCTTTATTTTAGTTCCTATGCTAGCTCCGCTTTTAGGCCAACTTATTATTAGCTTTGCTAGCTGGCGTATGATTTTCGCCTTCTTTATTTTGATGACATTCTCTGTTGGTATTTGGTTTAGCATTCGCCAGGTAGAGACGCTAACAATTGAAAACCGCATTCCTTTTTCTCTCAAAGAAATAGCGAAGGCATCAAAAATAATTTTGTTATCCCCCTCGGTGATGGCTTATGCTGCGACTGCCGGCATTTTATTTGGTGCTCTACTTTTATACATAGGGATGGCGCAGTCTATCTTTCAAGACATTTACAGTATCGTCGATCAATTTCCTATTTATTTCGCCATTTTAGCATCCGGGGTTGGTGTATCATCATTCTTAAATGGCAAGCTGGTAATGAAGTACGGCATGTACAAACTTTCGGTTAGCGCTCTAATGGCTCTAGGCGCTTTTAGTTGCACGCTCTTTATTGTCAGTTATTTATTTAACGGGCAGCCGCCATTAATACTTTTCATGATGATCAGTTTTTTATGTTTTTGCTGCATCGGTATTCTATTCGGTAATCTCACTGCAATGGCGATGGAGACCTTAGGCAAGGTTGCAGGTTTAGGTGCATCTATTGTCGCCTCCTCATCTAGTTTGGTTTCTGTTATTTTTTCGGTGATTGCCGGCAGGTTTTATAACCAGACAACCATCCCGCTAGCATTAGGTTTTCTGGCGGCGGCGATTATTGGTTTTTATCTGGTCACAAAGGCTCAAAAAATCAAAAACAGCCAAAATACTTAACTATTTCAGCTATATTGTTATTAACGTTAAATATTTTTGCATAAGAGCCGTCAATATCTTTGTGTTATAGTGAGAGTTAGACTACTTTTTATTTATCACCTTTCAGAGAGTTCATATGTCCTTTATAGATCAAGCCTTTGCCTACCTAGTTGACCTCGCTGAGTACTTAGAAGGCGACAAGCGTATCAATATTACCTGTATTGATGACCACTATCATTTTGGCGTTAAAGCTGATGGCACTTTACTACGCTATTTAGATGATAAAGAAAAAGTGGGATTAGAAACTGACATTGGTTTAATTAAGATGGCCCTGTTTGAAGGAATGAAAGGAACGGGAGCTATTATATTGCGTCAGTACAATGCCTCGGAAATAGCCATTGGCGATTTTAATATTGTTATTGATCATGTCTGTGGCGGGCGCCTAACAGAAAAGGGCATTAAACCCTTAAGCGCACAAGAGATGAAAAGCGCTTATCAAACCCCGCCTCAAGCAACTCAATTTATAGATATGCCAGCAAACCATATCCTCAAAGAGCACTTTGCCGCATTAGATGCCCACAAAACTGCCGAATAATGCCGCTATAGTGCGCACTAGCAGGCACTAAAGCGATGACTGTCTTGTTGCTGAGCACTAGAACAAATCTAATGTTTCTCGCATACCTCCGTGCCCGCTATTGATTGCCTCCATCGCTAGCAACCGTTTTTTGGTATCAAGACCACCAGCATAGCCAACTAACTTACCATCACTACCAATCACCCGATGACATGGCACGATAATAGAAATAGCATTCGCGCCATTAGCATTCGCCACAGCCCTAATCGCTTTTTCATTACCTATTCGCTTTGATAACGCCAGGTAGGAAACGCTAGCCCCGTATGGCACTTTAATTAATTCTCGCCAAACCTGCTGCTGAAACTCACTACCTGCTAACAGTAGAGGCACACCAAATACTTGCCTGTGCCCTGCACTGTATTCGTCTAACTCATTAATGGTTTGCGCGATAATCTCATCTTCTTGCAATATATAATTGGCATCTAGTGTTTGTTTAATACGCTGATCAACACGATCACGCGCTTTTCTGTAGCGCCAATCACACAAACATAACTGATTTTGATAAGATCCTACTATCAATTCACCAAAGCGTGTTTTGACGTATGCTATATTGATACTGCTCATTATACGCTCTCACTTATTTACATACACTCAGTTATTCACTATACACAGCTAGCTGTGCTAAACAACATTTAGCTCAGCTCTCACTCGCTTGCCCATTTACGCAAAGTTATTGATAGAAAGTGTGATAGGAACCTAGGATACAGCACACAATAAACTTGTTAGCCTATCTGCTAAGGGCTACAATAGGGCGCTAAATTTTATGAAGGTAATTGACATGCGAGTTTGTGGGATAGAATTAAAAGGCGCTGAAGCTGTGATCTGTTTATTAGATTATGAACTTGGTACTTTCAATGCTGCCGATTGTAGAATGCGGTCGATTACTTTGACGGATGCTGTAGATACTCAGGCAACACGCGCTTTTAATTTTGCTTTTGCTAAATTGGCTGAAGACTATAAGATTGAGCGTTTCGTGATTATTGAACGTTTTCAAAAAGGCAAGTTTGCAGGCTCCGCCGCTAGTTTTAAAATGGAGGCAGCATTACAGCTATTAGACTTCCCTGTACATGTTTTAAATACAACCGATATCAAAGAGCTAATAAAAAGAAATCCGTTAGATATTAACATTCTTGATTTGGGGTTAAAGAAATTTCAGCAGCCAGCTTTCAGTGCTGCATATGCTTATTTAAACCAAGAAATTTACGCTACTGAAGAACAGTAAATCAACACTTCTATCTGTTGTATCGTTTAATCTTTACCTAGCTAAAATAAAAGCGATGATCAATATTGCTGACGAAGAGAACTTTTAACGAAGTTCTCTCTAATTGTCGCACTTTTTGTTACTGTCTATTTTGTGTTGCAAATGGTGTTATTCGCCTTCCCTTGCTATATTGTTTAGTAAATTCGCCATAGTGCCCACAGCAATTTTATAAAGTTCTTTTTGGATGTTTTTAATGGAACCAAAGCTTACTCATTTTATATGGAAATACAGTGCCCGCGAGCAAGTTAAAGTACTGCTGTTTACACTAATGATTTTCCCTGTGCTCTACTTTTCATTAGAGCTCCCAAAAATTATTATCAATGACGCGATTACTAGCGACATTCAACATATGATTTTCGGTGAAAACTATGACCCCATTGATTATTTATTAATTTTATGTACGGTTTTATTTGTTACCGTCTTTATTAATGGCGTATTAAAAATGCGCATCAATACCTTTAAAGGGGTGATTGGTGAACGCATGGTTAGGCGTTTACGCTACCAGCTGATTTCACAGGTTATCGATTTCCCGCAAGCTCATTTTCAACGCATTTCCCAGGGCGAAATCATCTCGACAATCACCTCCGAGACAGAGCCGCTGGCTGGTTTTATTGGTGAAAGTGTCGCTCAGCCGCTATTTCAAGGCGGCACCATGATCACAATTTTGATATTCATGTTCATGCAGGACCCTGTGCTAGGCTTGGTCTCTATTTCTATGATTCCTTTACAGGCTTATATTATTCCCAAGATGCAGAGAAAGCTCAACATCTTAAAAAAGCAACGTGTCAGTGTTGTCAGAAAACTATCAGGACAAATCGGAGAGAGTGTCGATGGTCAGCGCGAGATAAAATTGCACGGCACACAGCGCTACCACCTAGCTAATTTTTCGCACGCTCTGGGCAAGCTTTTTAAAATACGTTTTGATATTTTCCAGCAGAAGTATTTGATGAAGTTTATCAACAACTTCCTCAATCAACTGCCACCGATTTTATTTTACGCTATTGGTGGTATCTTAGTGATTCAAGGAAACATCACTATAGGTGCGTTAGTAGCCGCCATAGCGGCATATAAAGATTTAGTTTCCCCCTGGAAAGAGTTACTCGACTACTATCAGCTTTATCAAGACTCTAAAGTGCGATATGAATATATCCAAGAAAATTTCTATCAAGATATCGCCATCAATAGAGTTGAAAAAACAGCTGATAATATGCCTGACTTTAGCGGCAACTTACACCTTAAAAATCTTTACATTCGCAATGAGCGCGGAGATTTTATCAGCCAGAATATTAACCTAAGCATTAAGCCTGGCAGCCACTTAAATATTTTTAGTGACAACGAGACCTTACTCAGAAAGCTGGCCATGAACATTACTAACCTTGAGCCCGTTGCCGCCGGTGACATATTGCTGGCCTCGCGCAATATCAACGAGCTTGCAACGATAGAGCTAAACAAAAAAATTGCCTATATTGGCCCAGAACCGTTCATGATTGAAGGTACTATCTTTCAAAATATCAACTACGGATTACGCCAGCTGCCACCTAAAATAAAATACCCCTTACTCAGTATTGATGAGCTCACTGCGATTAATGAGTCAGCGGCCTCAGGCAACAGCACCGATAGTATAGATGAGTTGTGGACCGATTTTGCAATGGCTGAAGTCGATGGCTGGAAAGGCTTATCGATTTGGTTGCAAGACACTATGTCAGCGATAGGCGCTAGGCGAATGGTATTTGAGTTTGGCCTTAGAGACTACATAGATCCATTGGCAATAGCCCCCGCTATCCACGACAAATTCTCAATCACTAAAGAAGACTTATTCACCAGTTTACGCGGCGTAGAAGCTAACGAGCTAATAGAGCGCTTTGACATAAACCAGTTCAGCACCCACTTAAGTGTGATAGAGAATATCAGCTTTGGTTTAATCGACTCTAAAAATGAACAGCAGAGCATTCAAAAAATCAGTCATGACGAGCAGTTTATCCAATTATTGCAGGAAGTCGGCTTATATGTTGAGCTGCGTGCAATTGGCGAGAAGCTTGCTAATCATTTGATATATGAGCTGGAGCAACTCAACCCAAGCGAAAACCTAAACAACAAATATAAGTTTTATGATGTAGATTGCGTGCGCAGAGAATTAGTGGCCTGTATTGGCAAGCCAAAGCACCTACCTAGCTGTGAATTTTTATTGGCGATGGCCCTAGGGCTTCGTGTCAGCGATCAAGGCCAACAATGGGTAAGTGCAGAATTACAAACAAAAATACTCGCACTTAGAAAACATTTGATGATATCTCCCATTAATATTTTATCTGAAAGCTTTGAGCCTTTACGCAAAGGTCGTATGAATCAACGCTTAAGTGTCATGGAAAATTTATTGTGGGGCTTTGAAAGAGCACCTAAAAATACGATACAGCACAAAAAATTGGTCGATATTGTCGAACAAGCGCTGATTGAAAACGAAGCTGAAGCACTTGTACTGATCGTTATCGCTTTATCGCAAGTAGGTATTCGCGGTGAGCGACTATCCACTCTCGCGAAGCAAAATATTCAATTAATAAGAGCACTTATTAAGCGCCCTGCTATCCTTATGATGCACAATGCACTGCCGGCTAGGAACAACCACGAAGTACAAGAGTTACTTGATGGTATAAAAAAATTGCTGCCTAACACCACGGTGATTGTCTTGTCATCTAAGCCTAGGGCGACTGCTGAAACAGTAGCCTATTATCAACTCGATGCTAACGGTCTTAAGCAAACAACAGCGCTCATTGAATAAGTGAGTATTGGTTAAAACTGACTCACTATCTATCGTGCTCAGTGAAAACCATCATCATCGCAGGTGATACCTGTGCATTTTGATAACGATAGGCGTTAACAGGGTAACCGATAACCTTTTCTATCGTTTGTTTAATGCCCATAGCTTGCTTAAATTGCGCTTGATTAAAATAAATATAACTAGGAGAGGTTCTTGAGGCTTCAAGTTCTTCTATACTGGACGCACGATGCATCTTAACGGAATGGCCATGCTCATTAAAATAGAACGTCAGTGCTTTAGCATCGTTGATGCGGCTAGGAAAATAGTAGACGGCTATTTCAAAGGCACTCTCTGCCTGCTCTGTACTCGTAACTTCAACTGTTTTATTATCTTGCACCCAGCTGATCAAGGTAACCAATAAAATTAACACAATTAAAATAGCACTTACAATATAAGCCTTATTACTTTTTGGTACTTGCGTCACAAATTGCCCTTTCTCAATTAATGTATATTAAAGTTAACTTTTATCGCTAAATCAACATTCGCTTTTTCAGTGTGGTTATTCTCTTACCGACCTAAGTGAGAGTAATAAATTTATGTGTATTGCTCTCAGTTTACTGAGGTTGCATTATCAGCTCTTTAATTTTTTTAACTTTCTTACCTGTGAATTCTATTTCGACAAGCTGCTCAACTTGTAGAACACCAGCATCTAATTGCTCGCCGTAAATCCCTTTCGCAGAAATAATAGACTTAGATGTTAATAGATACTGTTCTTGGCCTACATAAATTTCAGTTTTATCTGCGCTTATCTTGTCAATGACGCCTTCAATAGATGCGGCAACTGTTGCTGAGCTAACAAACACCAATATTAAAGAAAACAACATATTTCCTGTTTTCATTGTTATTACTCCTAGTATTAATTACTGCGTATTTCTCGCCATTGCGTTCTGCTGCCAATAAGTTTTTGCTCGCCTCTAAGGCCTACTCGAGTATCACCAAACCCGCAATCGACACCCTTAGTACAGGCCTGATTAGTGTCAATTAAAACCTCGACATTCGAGTCACCTACATTAAGAAACACTGGCGTATTTAAACTATCAGTACTATAGCTAGATGCATTTATCACCACATCGTTACCGTCTTTATCTTGAACAGTAACGCCATCGTCATCATCGACAGCTAAATCACCGTTCATATCAACAGCAACATAACTTAAACGTGAACCGGTATAAGCATCTAATTGCGTTAAAAAGCTGGTTGATGAAGGTAAGCATTTATCAGAATCGTTAGCGATATTTGATACAAAGAATACGCGTCCATCACCTACAACTTCATGTCCATTATAATTAGTTCTATAGGCAGCAGAGACGACAACTTGCTCACCTTTTTCTTCATAAACAACGCTATCGTCATATTCACTGAATAACTTATCAGAAGTATATGTCGGCGTCTTTAGATCAATAAACCAGCCACTTTCTGCAGTATTACTATACCCTTTTGCCGTTGTTAGTCGTATCTCTTCCGTAATGGAATCGGTTCCAGAATAAAAAGTCACGTCTCCTTCAAAGGTGATGTTCTGCTCTAATAAATCGGCTCTGCTTAACACTGTGCTAGCTGTTTTTTGATACTCATCTTTAATACCGTAAAATGTCTGTAAACTGATATTATCAGAGGCAGCATCACTCGCTTCTAGATATTTACCAGTGCCAAATAGCAGCATGACTAGTGAGCGATCCTTTAAATAAACAGGCACTATACTTGCCGTAATAGGTTGTGCATTACCTTGATCATCTATCGCTTTAAAAATACTCGCTGTAGACCAATCGTCGTCATTATTTGAGCTGACATCAAATTTCCACAAGTTGCCAAAGAGATCTCCTGCATATAAATAATCGATTTTATTATCTTTGTTAACATCAATCCCCGATACCTCAGCCAAACCATTAACAGAATCAACACCAGCCAGTGTTTTAGTCCCTACATTTGTTGAAAGTTTACGCGCCAATTGGCCTGTCTCTAAATCGATCAATAAAATAACAGCATTGCCGGTGGCGCTAATTGAGGTATCACTGCTATCACTTGCGACACTATTATTGTAACCACTAGAGACAACGGCATAGAATTTACCGTCATTGAGTCGCATTATTTTAGGCGGTGAAAAAGTATAGCCTAGGTCGGCCTCATCAGTGTCAGTAAACTGCCACATAAAGGTCGATTTTGCACCTACCTCACTATTGGCAAAACTGCCTTCTGTAATATCTAACGCGTATAAACCTTGGCCCCCTTTTCCTAAGCCGCCGACCAATACTGTTCGCCATTTACTATCGATAAACACATCTTGAATTGTTGGCGTACCATCAACAAAATACTGATGGGTGTAATCTTCATCAGCTAATGTTTTCAGCTTAGGAAGTAATTGCTCAGGTATAAATGCCATTTTCTCGACACCAGTTGCCGTATCAAAACCGTGCAACATACCATCATTCGCGCCGACATAAATCATGTCGCCTCTATCTTTATACTTTTCAACAAAAGCGGAATAAGGTTTGGTAAATTCATCATCTTCATAGACATCTTCTTGAGGCGGCTCTAAATAAATTGGTGATGAATTCACAATATCGCCAAGCGGCACGACCCCTGAACTACTTGCTCTAGCTCGGTACCCACTAATTTCTCTGCCTTTAATATAGTCAATGATATTAGCATTACCAAGGTAGTCTGTGATTTGGCTGCTGCTAAAAAAGTTTGACTGAAATGGCACTCCGTCACTGTGCCCCGTATATACAACTCTTTGACTTGTATTACTATTAAAGCTCGCTGTCCACGCTAAATCGTCAGATATTTGAAATGTGTTTTGATCTATATCCAAGGCGATTAACTCACCGCTCCAATCTTTTGCCGCATACCTTGTTTGGTACAAACGACTGCCACCGATTAACTCACTACTGTTTGAAGAGGAAGCGGCCACTGATTGGCTAGTATCAGTAATTTGGGTTAAAGCTTTAGAGAATGAGCTTTTTAAATCTTCGTAATCTGACGCTTCATAATAGACTCCGTGACCATAACCATCTTTCTCTGCTGCATCTTTAAGCATCTGTAAGGCAGTTACATTGCTCAATGTAAAACCAACAGTATAGGTGTGCATGTTTTGTTTTGAAAACAAGTTGTCATCAAAACTTTTACCTGCCAAATCGAAGATATTGTTGTCAGGGTCTGGGCGCAAATCAGTTTCATAGGCAAGCTTAGCAATATCATCTAAATAATAGTAAGGACCATAACTATAATATGGGCCTCCATAATAGCCATCATTTGCAACGCGATCATAATTACCACGAACATCAGTATAACCAAGATCGTTTTTTAAATTCGGAAAGTAGGAATCATATATCGGTAATCCATCCGTTAAGACGATGGAATAGTTTTTCTGACAGCGCCATTCTATCGGGCTTTTTCGACCAGCGGTGTTATTGCCATAAATTGATTTACCATCTCGAAAATAACCCACCACTTCATAATAAGCTTCTGCTAGTGGCGTCCAGCCACTAGCGTTCAAACTATTAATATCATCTTCGATTGGTAGCGAGCCATTGCTCTGCACAGGAAGCTTACACTCGCTAACGACCCTACCGCCTTGATTGTCATTGAAGGTGCTTAGACAAAACCTAACATCCTCAGTTTCTTTAATGATATCAATAGCAACACGTTTAGCGACATCTAAGCGCGTCCCTGTGCCGCTTAGATCCGGACTACTCATACTGCCAGAGCTATCCAGTAAAAACATAACGTTAGGCTCAACAAAGCCAGTGGTTTGCAGCGGGTAATTAGGCAAATTAAGGCCCTCAGCTATAGCAGTAAAGCCGGTGGCTCCTATCGCAATCGATAAGGCTACATAAAGCTTGTTTTTGTTCATAATCTACCCCTACTATGACTGACCATCCATCTAACAATACGCTATTTAGAGAGACTTCATTCGCTGTTTAGTTATACTGGTATATCGACTGTAACATCACAGTTGAACGCCCATTACCTTGAACACTCACGGTAATAGTATACTCACTATCACCCGTTTTTTCATATTTAACTAATGGTGCGTTATTCACCGATGTGTCTTTAAAATTAGTTTGTTTAGTGCATAGCTTTTTTTCACTTGCCAGAGAACCATTTTGTAAACTAGCGTCATCACACTGCCAATTAGCTGGGTCTAACAGTTCACTATCACTCAAAATACTCCAGCTATTAGCATGGGCATCTCGCACTAACAAAGCGAGCGCGTCTACAGTTTCTACTGAGACTTTTTCCTCTGCCGCAGCTAATGCTATTTCAGCGGCTTGAAACGCACGGTTACTATCAATGGCATTACCTGAAATACGCTCTTGTAATGTCACTTTTTGAATGGAGCTGATGCCGGCAATAGACATGATTAATAAAAATATTAAGCCTACGATTAAAGCCAACCCCGATTGTGATGTTCGTGAGCTAATAGTTATCATTTAATGCGATTCCTTAATGCTATGACAGCTGTGAACTCTTGATACAGTCGTGTACTTGGCATCACGACACCATTAATTGTCTGAGCTTGATCAACTACATTTTCAATTTCACTACCGACGACAAACACTATTTTCACCGCTTTTACATCTTGCCAAGTAGCAACATTAGCAGCAGTTGTTGACAGTTGGACAATCAAATCACTACGGGATAAATACACCTTGTTATTAATGACATTGATCTGGCTATCATCCTCTAAATCAAGCGCAAAGCTGAATTTAATATCTTGCATTTGCGGCACTAAGACCACCGCATTCGCCACTACCGCTGCTGTTGCCGCACTACCGGTAATACTATTCATTTCTAGAGTAGTGCCATTGAGATAATAGCAGTTTCTTTTAGCTATATCGTCAGTTAGGGCGCCACCTGAAGTATTCTTATATACCTCTAAAATGGCTGTTGCGTTATTAACACTGCAAGCACCACCGGCACCTGTAATTTCTCTAACTGCTAATTTATCATAAGATAAGCGAAAACCTGCCTCTTGAATATCTTGTCGCATTTTGCGAATGACATATCGCCCTTTATCCTGCACTTCTGATATGGCTTGTTGTAGGCGGTAATTTTGCGAGGTAGAAATAAAGACAGATATCACACCAATAGTCATAAAAAGACCGATAGCGAGCGCGACCATCAGCTCAACTAACGAGAAGCCCTTATTTTGTTGGCGATTAAATTCATGACAATTATGGTCTATCATTTCATTCTACTACTTGCTCTAAATACGAAGCTGTTTTGGTTAGCCCCACAGCCATTAATAACACTCACCGTTTGATCTTGCCAGCAAATAGTAATATCAAAGGTACGTATATCGGTCACACCTGCCATTGTCCCCGAGTCGCTGATAGCAAGCCTACCAGCGGGGAGCTGCTGTACATCACTTAACCATTGATCGATATCTTTATGCGCCGCGGTATCACTAGGTGCACTATTGGTTTGATTACCGATAGCAAGGGTATAGTCATCATCTTCAGCTTGTTGGCTATTAACAAATAAAGTATCGGCAATTTCATTGGCTAAATTTACCGCTTGCAGCTTTTGTAAAGCAGATCTATTTAATTTTATTGATTGTAACTGTAAGGTCGCCATACTGAGCAAACCAACTGAAATAATTAAGACTGTCACCAGTACTTCAATCAGTGAAAAACCACCTGCTGTTACTAACCGTTGATTTTTATACGATGGCATTGATTTTGTAATCATAAACAAGCAACTTTTGTAATAGTCACAGTCCCAAAAGGAGCTATCGTTATATTCCTGCGCTCTTGATCTGTTGTGCTACAACTACTACTTTGGGTACTAAAACTGACATTTTGACCAATAGCCGCACTGACTTTACTGTTTAAAAATATATCACCTTGTGCAGTAAAGATAATTGAATCTGGCATAGTGGTACTTGCCAGTGAAATACGAGCATTTTGATTCGTCACCGGCCAATACCTAATGACAACGGTATTATTAGAGGCATCTTGCCAAGTAGCTATCCAGCCACTATTCCAAGTATTGACATTACTTATATCGCAGACAACGCCGTCGAGGCTAGCGCACAAGGTGACTCGTTTATTACGACTAATAGCTTCGTTTCTACTAAAATAAATAGAGGATACTAATTGATCGGCAATAGCGCTGCTTTCCATGCGCAACAAGGTGCTGCTAAAGCTAGGCACGCCTACTGTTAGTAGTAACATAGCAATGGTAATTGCTACCATTAACTCAATTAAAGTAAACCCTTTTTGGTACATCATACTTCCACTATAAAGGCATCAAACTAAATAATCACTGGCTCCAGCAATCGGCTAACGTGCCACTTGACGCTGTTTTCACACCGGCATCACTAATACTTAGCGTACCACAGTCATCACTACTTTGCGGCCCATTTGCCACTGGTGTCGCTGTTAATACATAGCTCACGGCATTAGAGGCTGCACCGATGATAGCAACGTTGTAATGCGCAGTGCCTGTATCGGGAATGTTACTGTAATTACTAGGCAAGCTGGCATGGGCAGGGTAAGAGCCTGTGGCGGTATATTGCCTTTCCATCCACTGCGCTATCTCCAACAGTTTACCTTGTGCATTAACACGTCGAGAGCTCTCAACATACTGCTGATAAGCAGGGTATGCAATTGATGATAAAATACCAATAATGGCAACCACTATCATCAATTCTATTAATGTCATACCCTGTTGTTTCATCTTTATTATCCTATTGTTTTTAACTATTTTTCTAAAATTTAGTGTAGCTGATATTAAGATTAGCACAAATGCTTTATTCAGCAAAAATCTTTACAATCTCAACTTCAAATTCCAGTTTTTTCCCAGCTAGCGGGTGATTAAAATCAATAATCACTTCTTTATCATCAAACGAGGATACCACACCTGGCAGCTCTCCACTTGGATCTTGAAATGAAATCATCAGCCCCTCCTCAAGTTCCATGTCAGTGAATTTACTGCGCGAGACACTTTGCATATTACTAGGATTTGGCATTCCAAATGCCTGCTCTGGCTCTAGTGTGAATACTGTTTTTTGTTGCTCTTGCAACCCTATTAAGACAGATTCAAAACCAGCTAACATATTGCCATCACCAATAGTAAATGTCGCTGCTTGTTTATTGAAATTACTATCGACGATAGAGCCATCTAATAACCGGATTTCAAAAAAAAGTTCTATTTTTGATTCTGGTGAAATACTGAGCATTAACCTTTCTCCTGCGAGTGCGACTCTTCGCTGTGTTTGAGTCTTTTCTTTTCAAAAAATAACATATCAATAATATATAAAAAAGCACCGATACTGATCGCCATATCTGCCACATTAAAAGCTGGGAAGCTATAGGCACCAAAATGGAATGATAAGTAATCAACCACTTTACCGAGTACAATTCTATCGTACAGATTACCGATGGCACCGGACAAGATCAGCGACAAACCCATTCCTAACCACCAAATATTTCTTGCTGTCTTTTTTAATAAGACGATAAGCACTACGCTCATAACGATAGCCAGTATCGAGAAAAACCAACGCTGCCAACCTCCAGCTCCGGCCAGAAAACCAAAAGCAGCCCCCTCGTTATACAGCAAGGTAAAATCAAAAAAACCAGGTATTACTGGGTTTGGGTAACCCTCAATCAAGTTTGACTGCGCAATCACTTTTGTTAAACGATCTACCCCTAAAACAAAAACTGCTAACCATAGCCATACTAATGAATTTTTAAGTGTTTGCATGTTGCCCCCAACGCTTCTAGTAGCTGTAAATTTAATATCATTATTGACGCTCTAAATAGACAAAAGGAGGATAACCTTGCGGCTAGCCTCCTTTATCAAACAATCTGCTAAAGCTTATTAGCCTTATGCAAATTCCCTGATTTCGCCATCGCCATCTACGTTTTCAACACAGCGAGCGCACAACAATTCATGTGCTTTGTTTGCACCAACATCTTCGCGATGATGCCAGCAGCGCTCACACTTAGCAGAATCTAGTTTTTCAACCTTGACGCTTAACCCACTAATTTCAGTTGCACTCGCTCCACTTGCTTGAGTACTTGCTTGCACTTCAACTTCTGAGGTAATAAAGACGAAACGTAACTCATTGGCTAATTTTTCAAGTAAGCTTTTAAGCTCAGGCTCAGCAAATAATGTCACTTTCGCTTCAAGGCTACTTTTTACCATACCCTCGCCACGCTGTGTCTCAAGCTCTTTGTTAACGGCCGTTTTAACATCCATAATCGTTTGCCAAAATTCAGCACTTAGCTCTGAATGATCAGCCATTTCAGATAAACCTGTGTACCAAGTTTCTAGCTGTACTGACTCACTGCGCTCACCTGGCAGGTTTTGCCAAATTTCATCGGCCGTGAAGCTTAGTACAGGCGCGATCCAGCGTACCATTGCCTCGGCAATATGATACAACGCAGTCTGCGCTGAACGACGCGCGTGAGAGTTCTCACCTGATGTGTACTGACGATCTTTAATGATATCTAAATAGAAACCACCTAAATCTAATGAACAGAAATGCGATATTTTTTGACAAACTTGTAAGAATTCATAATTATCATATGAATCAACAATTTCAGTCTGCAATTTCGCCGCTCTATCAATCGCCCACTGATCTAGAGCAACCAACTCATCAAACGGCACAGCATGCTCGGGCTTAAAGCCGTTTAAGTTAGCCATTAAGAATCTAGCGGTATTGCGAATACGACGATATGTATCGGCAGTACGCTGTAGTATCTGCTTAGAAACCGACATGTCATTAGCATAGTCAGTAGAGGCGACCCACAGTCTTAAAATATCGGCACCTAAGGTATCCGTCACTTCTTTTGGCACAATCGTATTGCCCAGCGACTTAGACATTTTATAGCCTTTTTCATCAACCGCAAATCCATGGGTAAGCACTTGTTTATAAGGTGCTACACCATTGATTGCTATCGATGTTTTTAGCGACGACTGGAACCAACCACGATGTTGATCAGACCCTTCTAAATACATATCAGCAGGGAAAGTTAATTCTGCTCTTTGGCGCAATACGCTGTGATGAGTCACACCAGAGTCAAACCATACATCTAGAGTATCAGTGACTTTATCCCAGTTATCAGCATCATCACCTAATAAATCGGCGGCATCTAAATCATACCAGGCATCAATGCCACTTTGCTCCATCAACAGTGCCACTTTTTCCATTAGCGCGACAGTGTCAGGGTGTATTTCACCTGTTTGCTTATGAGTAAAGATAGCAATAGGCACGCCCCATGTACGTTGGCGCGATACACACCAATCCGGGCTAGATTCAAGCATGCCTTCCATGCGTGATTGCCCCCAAGATGGGACCCAGCGCACATCTTTAACCGCTGCTTTCGCATCGTCCAACAACCCTTTTTCAGTCATTGATACGAACCACTGCGGAGTAGCTCTATAAATCAATGGTGTTTTGGTGCGCCAGCAATGCGGGAAGCTGTGCTTGAATTTCTCTTGAAATATTAACTTGCCTTCACGCTCTAATGCACTGCATACCGGCTCGTCTGCTTTATAGACATGAATGCCGGCAAATTCACCGGTTGCATCGACAAAGACACCATTACCTTGAACATAATTTAGCGTGCCTAAGCCATATTTTTTACCGACAACGAAATCTTCCATACCATGATCAGGCGCAGTATGTACCGCACCGGTACCTGCATCTGTCGTTACATGATCACCCAATAGCACAGGGACCTGCTTATCGTAAACAGGATGCTCCATTAATAAGTTTTCTAGCGCACTGCCCTGGCAGACAGCAAGTGATTCAAATGCGTCAACGCCCCAACGGTTTGCCACAGTTTCTAATAAATCTGCTGCCAGTAATAAACGCTCATCACCAAACTGTACTAGAGAGTAAGTTAAATCAGCATGTACTGAAACCGCTTGGTTTGAGGGAATAGTCCACGGTGTTGTCGTCCAAATCACCAACGATATACGGCCTCTACCTTTACGGTTATCTTCAACAACACTGGTAAACAATTGCTCTACAGATGCTTGATCAACAAATGGAAAACGCACATCTAACGAGGTAGATGTTTTCTCTTGATACTCGACCTCAGCCTCAGCTAATGCCGACTGGCCGACAACAGACCAGTAAATAGGTTTATAACCTTTGACCAGATGGCCGTTTTCAACGATTTTCGATAGCGCGCGAACAATATTCGCCTCAGTATCAAAGTTCATTGTTAAATATGGATTTGGCCAATCACCTAAAACGCCCATGCGGATGAAGTCAGCTTTTTGACCTTCTATTTGCTTCGCCGCATATTCGCGACATTTTTGACGAAACTCAGCGTGCGGCACTTTAGTTCCCGCGCGGCCAATCATCGTTTCAACTTTATGTTCAATCGGCAATCCATGACAGTCCCAGCCAGGCACGTAAGGTGCGTCAAAACCGTTTAACGTCTTGGACTTTAAAATCATATCTTTAATGATTTTGTTTACAGCATGACCAATATGTAGGTCACCGTTAGCGTACGGAGGGCCATCATGTAGTACAAACTTAGGGCGACCAGCGCTAATATCGCGAATTTTTTGATACAGATCCATTTCTTGCCATGCTTTAAGCATTGCTGGTTCGCGGTTAGCGAGATTACCACGCATGGGAAATGCAGTATCTGGCAGATTCAATGTTTGCTTATAATTACTCATTTTAGTTTTCCATACCCATTACTGGTTTGTCACACGACGAAAATAGGTTTTCGCCGTATCTACATCATTTAAAATTGCGGTTTTCAGCTGTGCTAAATCTGCAAACTTTTGCTCTTCTCTCAGAAAAGCCCTAAATTCTACGGTGATTTTTTGACCGTAGAGATCATCTTCGAAATCAAAAATATTGACTTCTAATACCGATTTTAAACCGTCCACTGTCGGTCTTTTGCCGATATTGGCAACGCCCTGGAAAACCTGCGATGACGCCGTTTTCACCAAGACAGCATAAACACCTTTTAAAGGCTGGTTATACTTAGTGGTTTTAACATTAGCGGTAGGCACACCAAAAGTACGTGCCAATTTTTGACCGTGCATAACGCGGCCAGTGATGGCGAATGCGCGATCTGCCAAAGCATAAGCCAACTCAAAGTCATGTACCGCTAGCGCCTCTCTGAGCTTGGTGCTGCTAACACGCACACCATCAAGCTGATAAGTTAAGGTGCTCTCAACACTAAAACCTAATTGTGTACCGCGCTCTTGCAATAAACTAAAAGAGCCTTGACGACCTTTACCAAAGCGAAAATCATCACCGACAACAAAATGTTTTACTGCCAATTTAACAGCGAGCACATCATCGATAAAATCATCTGCACTCATCGCTGACAATGCATCATTAAAAGCCAGACATAATACTCTGTCGACTCCCTCTTGTGCCAAATAAGTTAATTTGGTTGCTAGAGAATTTAATCTAGCCGGTGCTTTTTCTGCATTAAAAAACTCTGAGGGATGAGGCTCAAACAAAATAACTAACGATGGTAAGCCAAAGGCTTTCGATTTGGCCTTCAATTGCATCAATATTTGTTTGTGGCCTAAATGCACACCATCAAACTTGCCAATGGTTGCGACACAACCAGCGTGTTTGGGGCGTAAATTATGAATTGAGCGTATTAATTCCATCTAGAGTGATTACATCTATCGCAAAAGCGCAAGATTATAGCCCAGTTCATCACATTCTGGTACATCTGCACGCATTAAAGCCCAAAATAAAGTAATCACTCACTCATTAACGCCAAGAAATCACATAACGGCTGATAACAAGCCAATTTAGCCATCATAAAGCTGATAAATCTTTCCTGCGCAAACCTAGCGCAAATAAGCTCAACAAATAACAAGCAACCCCTGCAACGACTAGCAATGTCATATTTAATACACGATCAAATATTCCCCAAGCCAGCCATTGCTCAACCTCAGAATTAAGCGAGAACACCACTGCAAATAACATCAAGCACGACACCGATAACTGCAGCACCACTTTTGACCAGCCCGGCTGCCACTTAAACACTCCAACTTTGAGCAGCCCTCGCAATAACAATCCAGCATTGAGAAAAGCAGACATCGAAGTAGCCGCAGCTAAACCCACATGCTCAAAAGGATAAATCAGCAACAAATTAAACACCATATTCGCCACCATGGCCTGAATGGCTATTTTTACTGGGGTTTTCATATCTTGGCGCGCAAAATAACCAGGCGCCAATACTTTGATCAGCATAAACGCCAACAAGCCGCAAGAATACGCTCTTAAGCTCTGTGCGGACATAACGATATCGCGCTCACCCATACTGCCATAGCCAAACAAAGTTATTAACAAAGGCTCTGCCAATAAAAACAATGCCAGAGCAGACGGCAAACCAATCAGCAGTATCATACGAAATGCCCAATCTAGCGTCGATGCAAACTCATCCATCGATTTACCTGCACTTTTACGCGACAAACTCGGCATGATAACGGTCGAAATAGCGATAGCAAACACACCTAGCGGCAATTCTGCTAATCGATCAGAGTAATATAACCAAGAAACGCTGCCAGTTTGCAAAAATGTCGCCAACACAGTATCGAGCAGCAAGTTTATTTGTGCGACTGACACCCCAAACAGAGCAGGTATCATTAAAGTCAAAATTCGCCTGACACCTTCATCCTGCCAATCAACAACAGGTTTTGGCAGCAATTTTATCTTCATCAAAAACGGCAATTGGAACAACAATTGTACAGCACCGGCCATCAACACCCCCCAAGCTAAAGCAACCACCGGCTCAGCAAAGTAAGGGCTCAAAAATATCGCACTGCCAATTAAACATAAATTCAATAGCACCGGCGTAAACGCTGGCACCACAAAGTGCTCATAACTGTTTAAAATAGCACCGGCAAAAGCCGTCAGCGATATCAGCATCAAGTACGGAAAAGTAATGGCCAACATATGAGCGGCCAAATCAAACTTATCTTGTGCATGCATATAAAAACCCGGCGCAAACAAAGCCGTCAGTAGCGGCGCGCCGATGATCGCGATAACAGTAATCACCAACAAAATCAGCCCTAAATTACCCGCGACTCGATTAACCAAACCCTGTACTTGCAGCAGATCTCGCTGGGTTCGATATTCACTTAAAACGGGCACAAAAGCTTGAGCAAAGGCCCCCTCTGCGAATAGGCGGCGCAAAAAATTGGGTATTTTAAAGGCGACAAAAAAAGCATCAGCAGAGCCGCTTGCACCAAAAAAATTGGCGACGACAATATCTCTCACTAAACCTAACACACGAGATAGCATGGTCATTGTTGACACTAACAAACTGGAGCGCAACAAACTTTTTTTAGCTGTAATTATCAGCGTATTGTTATCTTTTTGTTGAGAGATATTCTCAGAATTTTTTTTCACTTAACAACCTTACAAAATTAAACATAAACAACTCACAACCAAGCAACATTTGCAGCGTTAACGTGAATTCAAGAAGCCAAATCAGCCAATATAAATGGCTTTGTGCTATATTTGCCGAAATATTACCCCTTGTTGCATAAAATATCTTGTTTTTATTGACATCGCAGCAATAAATATGAATAATCTCGCCTCTCAATTTACCGCTAAGCATTTTGCTTATCGGCAACTATTTTTTAGGAGCAAGATCATGGCGAATTCCGCAGGATCAAAAAAACGTGCCCGTCAAGCGGAAAAGCGTCGTCAACACAACGCTAGCTTTCGTTCTATGGCTCGCACGTACATGAAAAAAGTTTTAGCAGCTATCGACGCTGGCGACAAAACAACTGCAACAGACGTTTTCAAAGCAGCACAACCTGTTTTAGACGCTTCTGTAAACAAAGGCATCTTTACTAAAAACAAGATCGCTCGCGTTAAAAGCAGACTAAACGCTAAAATTAAAGCAATCGCTTAATTTAGCGGCCAGCACTTAGTGCTGAGCACATAAAAAAACCGACTTATGTCGGTTTTTTTATGTCTATCATTTTTATATTACAAAAAACGATAACCTGTCAGACTAAGGCAAAATTATCGCGATGCACCAACTCATCTTCATTGACAAACCCCAGCACCTCTTGAATCCGACTACTGGACAAGCCAATGATCGCCTGAGCCTCAGCAGCAGCATAATTCACCAAACCACGCGCTAACGCCACGCCAGCTTCATCGACCATCAACACCATCTCGCCACGAGAAAAACGCCCCTGAACCGACACTACGCCCGCAGGCAGCAAGCTCTTGCCACGCTCCAACATAGCAGCCTTGGCACCGGCATCAACAATCAGCGTACCCTTTACCTGCAAATGCCCTGCCAACCACTGTTTTCTAGCGGCCTCTGGAGATCGAGAAGGCAGAATCAAAGTACCTATATCTTGCGCGCAGCGAATTTTCAGCAACACATCCTCAACACGACCACTGGCTATCACTGTGACCGCACCTGAGCGAGCAGCCAACTTAGAGGCGCGCACTTTAGTCGCCATACCACCACGACCCAGCACACCACCACCACCGGCAACTGCCTCGATCATCGGATCATCAGCCTGCGCTTGCGAAATCAGTTGCGCCGTATCATCTGTACGCGGATCCCCTGTAAACAAACCCAACTGATCCGTCAGCAACACCACCGCTTCAGCTTCAACTAAATTAGCCACCAAAGAGGCCAGCGTATCATTATCACCAAAACGGATTTCATCGGTGACGACCGTGTCATTTTCATTGACAACCGGCACGACACCTAACTCAAGCAAAGTGCACAAAGTACCCCTGGCATTGAGATAGCGACGACGATTAGACAAATCTTCATGGGTCAGTAGTATTTGCGCTGTCTTCACCGCATGGCGCTGAAAATTAGCCTCATACTCTTGCACCAATCCCATCTGCCCTACCGCAGCTGCAGCCTGCAAACGATACAGCTGGGCAGGCCTTGTAGACCAACCTAAACGCGTCATACCCTCCGCTACAGAACCCGAGGAAACTAACACCACCTCAACACCCTGACGCTTTAGCTCAACCAACTGATCAACCCAGCGCGCAATCGCTTCACGATCCAAGCCTTTGCCATCATTAGTTAATAACGCACTACCTATTTTTACCACCCATCTGCGCGATTTAGCCAGCACTGCACGTTCTTTAATCACAGTTTACTTCCTACTCACTGACGTACTCAACCTCTACGTCATAATCATCGTCATCAAAATCATCTTCAGCACTGAGCGCTTCTCTATTGGCTCGCGCCTGCGTTCTAGCAACCTCACGCAAGTGATTGATATGCTCACGCGCCTCAGCATCAACACGTGCACGCATCTCATCTTCTTCGACCTGAAGATCAGGGTTAGCGATAATCGCCGCCGCACGCTTATCAAGGAAGTCCTGCAACGCACCGGTCAGCTCAGATGTCCCCTGCGCCGTTAACGCAGATATTCTAAAGACAGGACCCTTCCAGTCAAGAGCATCAACAACCGCCTGACAACGCGCCTCTAACTCATCCTCATCAACCATATCTATCTTGTTGAGAACCAACCATCTTGGCTGCGCTGACAAGGTAGTACTGAACTTACCCAGCTCTTTCACAGCTATAACAGCAGCTTCTTCAGGGGTGATATCATCCCAAGGCGCCATATCAACAATATGTAACAGCACCCGGTTACGCGCTAAATGCTTAAGGAAACGAATACCTAGACCCGCACCTTCAGCAGCACCTTCTATAATCCCTGGAATATCAGCAACAACAAAACTGCGCCCCTGCTCCGTTCTAACCACACCTAAACTTGGCACCAATGTAGTAAATGGATAGTTCGCAACTTTTGGCGTCGCCGCTGAAACCGCTCTAACGAAAGTTGATTTACCAGCATTTGGCAGACCAAGCAAGCCAACGTCAGCTAACACCTTAAGCTCTAGCTTAACGTTGCGATATTCACCAGCAGAGCCATTGGAAGTTTGACGCGGCGCTCTATTCACCGAGCTCTTATAACGCGTATTACCCAAGCCATGAAACCCACCTTGGGCAATTTTCTCCATCTGGCCTATCTCAATCAAATCCGCCAGCACTTCATCAGTATCCAAATCGATAACTGTTGTGCCGACAGGCACCTGCAGAATCAAATCTTCACCTTTAGAACCAGTACAGTTACGACCCATTCCAGACTGACCTGTCTGCGCCTTATGCCTGCGCGTGTAGTGATAATCAACCAAGGTATTAAGCCCAGGATTTGCCTCTACAAAAATAGAGCCTCCATCACCACCATCGCCGCCATCAGGACCGCCTTTAGGAATATATTTTTCACGACGAAAGCTCATACAACCATTGCCGCCTTTGCCCGCTTCTACGACAATAGTCGCCTCATCTACAAACTTCATTCAAACCTCCCAAAGACCGCCAAGCACAATAGCCAGACAACCTCATTAGTATTCACACTCACATTATAAACTTAAAGCGTACAATTGACTGCAAACACCATTAAAAAAAACAACAGACAAAAAAAAAGCCCCGCGAAGCGGAGCCTTTCTATCTAAAACACCGATTACGCAGCTACAATAGTAATGTATTTACGGTTTTTCGGGCCTTTAGTTTCAAATTTTACAACACCGTCCGCCTTAGCGAATAATGTATGGTCCTTACCACAACCTACGTTTACACCAGCGTGGAACTTAGTACCACGTTGACGAACAAGGATGCTACCAGCCGAAACCACTTGACCACCGAAGCGCTTAACACCTAAGCGCTTGGCATTGGAGTCGCGACCGTTCTTAGTAGAACCACCAGCTTTCTTATGAGCCATGAGTTATCTCCTATCGATCAGCTTAAACGCTGATACCTGTAATTTTAACTTCAGTGTACCATTGACGGTGACCCTGACGTGTCATTGAGTGCTTACGACGACGGAATTTGATGATGCTAACTTTCTCACCACGACCATGACTTACTACTTCTGCAGTAACTTTTGCACCACCAACTACTGGCTCGCCAACTTGAATGTCATCACCATTTCCAACCATTAAAACACGGTCAAAATCGATAGTTGAACCAGCTTCTACAGCTAATTTCTCTAATTTAAGAGTATAGCCTTCTTCTACACGGTATTGCTTACCGCCGCTTACAATTACTGCAAACATCATATTTCTCCAGTTGTAACTTGTCCGGCTACTAAAATGATACCTGTTTCTAATGGAGCTATCCATATAACAGGGAGCTAAAAGGTGGACAAGCTTAGGGCGCGAGATTATATAGCAACATGCACTTAAGCTCAAGCATAAAAGAGAATTAAAAAGAAGGGATATCGATATTTATTTGGCACAAGCTAGAAACTTATTTTGTCAAAACCAAACTTTATCAATCCTCACACTTATTCCAACCTAGGCAAGACAAGGACTTGACAGATTCAAAGCCACAACCTAGCATTCGTGTATCTTAAAAAGGGTATTATAAATCATCATGCAACCACACCAATTAAATACTAAAATTGAGCCACAATTTCTTGCAGTCAACGACTTCATTATTAATCATTTAGGCTCTAACGTCCCTCTAGTTGAAAAAATTGGTCACTATATTGTAGAAAGTGGCGGCAAGCGTTTTAGACCGCTATTGGTACTACTAGCGAGTAATGCTTGCCAATACCCCAACAACGCGAACGATAATAATCACATCAAACTGGCGGCCACGATTGAATTTATACATACGGCTACATTATTACACGACGATGTAGTGGATGAGTCAGACTTGCGCCGAGGCAAAGATACCGCCAACGCAAAATGGGGTAACGCACCTAGCGTATTAGTTGGTGATTTTCTCTACTCGCGCGCCTTTCAAGTGATGGTCGAAATTGGCGAGCTAGCGGTAATGGATGTTATATCAAATGCAACCAACACTATTGCTGAAGGCGAAGTTCTGCAACTATTAAACAGCAAGAACCCTGATCTTAGTGAAGATGACTACATGAAAGTCATCATTGCTAAAACAGCGATGCTGTTTGAAGCGGCTTGCGAAACAGGCGCTATTATTGCTCAAAGCTCTGCAAAAGAAAGAGAAGCTTTACGACTATACGGTAAGCACCTGGGCATTGCCTTTCAATTAATTGATGACGTGATGGATTATTTATCTAGCGCTGAAGAAATGGGCAAAAACACCGGCGACGATTTAGCGGAAGGTAAAGCGACACTGCCTCTGATCCAAGCGATGAAAGAAACCGATGCTGACAACAAAAAGCTGATCAGACGTGCAATAAGAGAAGGAGGCCTCGATGACCTCACACCTGTGTTAGATGCAATCTTAGCTACCAATGCCATTAATTACACACAGGACATGGCAAAACAACATGCCCAACTAGCTAAAGATGCACTAAACGACATTAAAGACTCTAGCTTTAAAGACACGCTATTCACTTTAGCCGACTTATCCGTTGCTAGAAAATCTTAATTAATTTAGCTTAAGCCACGATCAGATGATAGCAAGTGCGCGTTAGTAAACTTGCTATTTAGCACTAAAGTCCCTCAACAAATTTTCGAATATCCATTAATTCACTATAAAAACCAGCATATTAGCCATAAAAGCCATAGACATCCCGCTATTATCCCAATCAAAAAACCGACAACATAAAACATAACTCATTGATATAGTTTGTTTTTTTAAAAATCATCAAGGAAAAACAGCAAGGTTTTTATTTTTTTGGGCTGTAATGGGTGCCTAAGGGGGCGACAATCGGTATAATCGGCCGATATTTTACTAAAAGAGAACTATATTTAACATGACTAGACCTTCTTCTTTCAACCGCGACGAATTATTAAGCTGTGGTAATGGCGACATGTTTGGCCTTGGCAATGCACGTCTTCCTGTAGGTAATATGCTAATGATGGACCGTATTACTTCAATTTCTGCAGATGGCGGAGAATTTGGTAAAGGAGAAGTCATAGCCGAGTTAGATATCAACCCTGATTTATGGTTTTTTGATTGCCATTTCCCAACCGACCCTGTTATGCCTGGTTGCCTAGGATTAGATGCTATGTGGCAGCTTGTTGGCTTTTTCTTAGGCTGGAAAGGTAATCTAGGAAAAGGACGCGCACTAGGCTCTGGTGAAGTTAAGTTTTTCGGCCAAGTATTACCTACTGCTAAAAAAGTTACATACAAAATCACGATCAAGCGACTAATCGAGCGTAAATTGGTGATGGGTATTGCCGATGCAAGCATGCTCGTTGATGGCAAAGAAATTTATTCTGCAAAAGATTTAAAAGTTGGTTTATTTCAATCTACCGACGATTTTTAATTTATTAGAGATTGCTGCCTGACATATCACGCGGCACTCAATTATTGATATTATTGACAGGAGACACCCAATGAAACGCGTTGTTATAACCGGAATGGGAATCGTATCTTGCATTGGCAAAGATAAAGAGACAGTTCTAGAGTCATTGAAGACAGGACGCTCTGGCATTAGGTTTCAAGAAGAATACAAAGAAATGGGCTTTCGTAGCCACGTTGCTGGCAGTATCGAAGATTTTGATATTGAATCTTTGATTGACAGAAAGCTACGTCGCTTCATGGGTAATGCTGCCGCTTATTCGTATGTTGCTATGCAGCAAGCGATTGCAGACTCAGGCCTGAGCGAAGACCAAGTATCAAACGTGCGCACAGGCCTTATTGCAGGCTCTGGCGGCGCATCTTCTGCCGATATTATTGAAGCTGCTGATATCCTACGTGAAAAAGGCGTTAAGCGCGTTGGCCCATACCGAGTGACCCGTACTATGGGCAGTACGGTATCTGCTTGCTTAGCAACACCTTTTAAAATCAAAGGCGTGAACTACTCAATCACATCAGCCTGCGCCACCAGTGCTCACTGTATTGGTGCTGCAATGGAGCAAATCCAATTAGGCAAGCAAGATATTGTTTTTGCCGGCGGCGGAGAAGAATTACACTGGTCATTAAGTGTTATGTTTGATGCGATGGGCGCACTCTCAACTAAATACAATGAAACACCAGAAAAAGCTTCTCGTGCTTACGATGCAAACCGCGATGGTTTCGTTATCGCAGGCGGTGGCGGTATGTTAGTTGTTGAAGAATATGAACACGCTATTGCCCGTGGTGCCAAAATATATGCAGAGCTTGTAGGCTATGGCGCAACCTCAGATGGTTACGACATGGTTGCTCCTTCAGGTGAAGGTGCTGTTCGCTGCATGCAGCAGGCTATGAGCACAGTTGATGGTGAGATTGATTACATCAACTCTCACGGCACTTCAACACCTGCTGGTGACATGCAAGAGCTTAAAGCGATGAAGACAACTTTTGGCGATAAAATGCCTCCAGTTAGCTCAACCAAGTCTCTTACAGGCCATTCACTAGGCGCAACTGGCGTGCAAGAAGCGATCTACTGCATCTTAATGCAACAAGAGAGCTTCATTTGTGCATCGGCGAATATTGAAGAAGTTGACTCTGAAGCTGCGGGCTTACCGATAGTTCAAGAGCGTATCGACAATGTTGAATTAACTCGCGTAATGTCAAACAGCTTTGGCTTTGGCGGCACTAACTCAACATTAGTCTTCCAAAAAATATAACGCTCTAAGTACTTAGATTATAGAGACAAACCTCTTAGCTAAATGTAGTCAATAAAACGACTTAGCTAAGAGATTTTATTGAGTACTTGCCAGCTACACAGCATCAATAAAACTCATGCCCACCAGCATTTTAAATAATATGATTTTAAACTAATGATCATATGCTCTTTACCCTCTATCCAAGCAATATAAAAACCAGCTATACATATAACGCCTGCTAAACATAAACTTTTGTTGTTAAAGCTAGCGACTAGCGACACCTATATAAAGCGAGATTATCTTTGCAACACTTAAGCAGTTTATTCAGCATTATGACGGCGCTCGCACCTGTCTTCATTATGATTGCTATCGGTTATACCATCACTAAATTAGCAATAATCCCGAAACAAGGCATAAGCTATTTAGGCACTTTTGTAATAAAAATTGCTTTACCTTGTATGCTTTTTAGCTCGCTGGCGAACCTATCTTTTAAAGAAATATACCATCCTAACTATATTCTGACCTACGCGTTAGGCTCAATTTTAGCATTTATCCTCACCATGCTTATCGCTAGCAAAATCAGAAACAAAGACATGACAACCAGTGCCGTGATTGGTATTGGCAGCTGCTTTTCTAATAGCGGTTTTATTGGCTACGCCATCCTGACTCAAGTAATAGGCAGTGCAGCGATAGTTCCGATAGCACTCACACTAGTGGTTGAAAGTATGATTATGCTACCAATTATACTAGCGGTTGCCGATACGACAGCGAATACTAGCTCATTGAGGAAAACGCTGTTAACGACATTGAGCCGGCTCATCAAAAACCCGTTAATATGGAGTATTGTGTTAGGTGTACTTTGCTCGCTAATTCAATACAAACCTAACACCATCATGATGTCGGTGATTGATAAGCTTGGTGACACCAGCGGTACTATTGCACTGCTAACCATCGGTGGAACACTGGTAGGCTTGCAGCTAAAAGGTATGAAAACAGATATTATTCAGATCATGCTGAGCAAGCTGTTTTTGCACCCTTTACTCGTGTTAGCGGTGCTGCTTTTGACACCAAAGATGCCGACAGTATTTTACCAGACAGCAATATTACTAGCGTGTATGCCAATGCTTAGCATCTACCCTATCTTGGGCATAAAGTATGGGATGGAAAATAGATGTGCAGCAGCGCTAGTGGCGACGACTGCACTATCATTTGTCACGATTAGCTTATGGAGTATCTTTATTGGCGTTTGATTTTGTAGACATATAACAACGGACTTACATTTTATCTAATTCAAGCATTTGCTCTTTAACCCAACTGACAGACTCATCGTGCAAATCACTAACACCTCGCTGATCTGACGCTATTGGTTTACCAATGCGCAGTGTAATAGTACCCGGTTTTTTCAAAAGAGACTTTCCAGGCCAGTAAACACCGGCATTATGGGCCATTGGAATGAGCGGCACTTGCGCACTAGCGGCCAGCATTGCCCCCCCTTTATTAAAGACCCCCAACTCTCCTGTTGGCAGACGAGTCCCCTGCGGGAAAATAATAATGGGAATGCCGCGCTCTAAGCGATCTTTACCTTGGCCTAATAACTGTTTTAGCGCACCACGTTTCTGGCTTCTATCTAAAGCAATAGGCTCTAACATTGCCAGAGCCCAACCAAAGAACGGTATTTTCAATAGTTCTTGCTTTAATACAATGGTATGTGGACGAATAAGGGTTTGGAAAAAAATCGTTTCCCACTCACTTTGATGATTGGCAATTACCACATAAGCACCATCTTTTGGCAAGTTTTCTAAGCCTTCAACTTTTACCTTAATGCCGCAGCACCATTTGATAAGAAATACGTAAAAAAAGTTTAACGCGGTAACGAAGCGAAAACGTTTTTCATAAGGTAGACCTCTGGCCACAATAACGCACAACAAACCATGGATAATAGTCGCCACATAAAATGCACTATAATAAACAATTGCTCGTATAAAATTTAAAACTTTATTCACAAACATATCCCTTAACTCGTATCTGTTTAAAACTAGCCGCCGGTAACAGGTGGAAAAAATGCGACTTCATCACCATCACATATAACCTGTGTAGAATTTACCATCTCTTGGTTGACAGCAATTAATACATTGCTATTTGATAGCACGCTTTGCCATTGCTGACCGCGCTCTTGTTGTAACCAAGATGATAGCTGACCTGTTGTCGACACACTATCAGGCAGCGCTATCATCTCATCAGCTAGATTAAGCGCCTCTCGAATACTGGCAAAATAAATAATTTTAATCATACGATATAACCTTCTATATACACTGGAAAGCTCACGTTTAAGCTTCAGCTTGCCAGTGACCGCTTTTTCCGCCTAATTTCTCTAACAGCTTAAGGTTTTGAATACACATCCCCTTATCGACAGCCTTACACATATCGTATATCGTTAGCGCCGCTGTACTGGCAGCCGTTAGCGCTTCCATTTCAACCCCTGTCTGCCCTGATAAGCGGCAGGTCGCTGTAATAATCACCCTGTTTTGTTCAGCATCTAAAGCCAAATCGACATTCACTTTAGTCAACATTAATGGATGGCACATCGGTATTAAGTCACTGGTTTTTTTAGCTGCCATAATGCCGGCTATTCTAGCGACCGCTAACACATCACCCTTTTTATGGCCGCCGCTGCTAATCAACTCAAGAGTCTGCGCTAGCATATGTACTTCAGCGTAGGCCGTTGCTTCTCTGGTGGTGACTGATTTCTCTGTTACATCAACCATTTGCGCATTACCGCTGGCATCTAAATGGGTTAACTGTGTCATACTGTTTTCCAAATTCGTTAAATCTACGTCTTTGCTTTTTATGACGCTCTACTACACCGTTAAAGTGCTGAGCTCGCCGCTTGCTTGTTAAAATAAGGCTTAGCGTACATTGCTATGGCTATTTCTTTTTCCTGCTCAGATAACGTGTCAAAGCGCTGCATAAATGCCTGTTGCTTTTGCTCACTAATATCGTCGACTTGCCCTGCTGCAATTAGATTAGATTCATGCAATTGATACCCCTGATGAATCTGCAGATCTATATACTCAGCTAATTTTGCAGGATCCTCTATATCTGTATTGATAACATCACCAAAATGGACATGTACATGCCCTTTTAGGCCAGTAATGCCACTGACAATGCTCTCTATGTCTTCAAATTCGCTTTTGGTATAACCCTGCCCAGCTGACTTTACTGCCAGCTCTTTTGCCTTGCTGATATCACAGGGGTCTAGCTCGTATGATATCGACACTGGCACTATGTTTAGCTTTGCTGGCATTTGTGAGAAACTAAAGTTTTTGCGTTGTGACATGTGCAGCATTTTAAGTAGTGCGGCATCTGTTCTGTCATCGCCATTTTTGGCACGCCCTTCGCGCTGGGCTATCCATATAGAAGCCTCATCCACTACGATACTGTGGTGAATGTAAGATGATAAATGCGTTAAAGCTTTCATCATTTCGCGCGGTGCTTTAGCTGAGCGCTTAACAATGAAGCTCTTATTTAAGCGCATTAAATCTGATACGTAATCTTTAGATAACAAATTATCGCCAATGGCGATGCGTACCGTCTGCATCTCTTTGTGATATAACATCCAATTGACAAAGGCGGGGTCCATAGCGATATCTCGATGATTTGAGATAAAAAGGTAAGCGCCATCTGGATCTAGATTCTCAACACCTGAACACGTAGTTTTGGTGGTCGAGCGTGAGATCATCTTTTGCATGAAGCCTGCAACAACAAACTGGAAGTCTCGCACCGTTTCTATATCGCCGAATTGTCTGGCAAGGCCTATGCGAATAATGCTGTTTGTTAGAGCCGGTAACCATCGATATAGCTTGGGAAACTTATATTGAGAGACAGCACCGACAAACTCATTATTATGTAATAACGAATTTAAAACCGCAGGTATTTCAGAGTCTTTGTAAGGGCGAATATCACTATAGAGATCTTGATCAGAATTCACTGTACTTAAAACCTAATTATTTTATTGTAAGCTTACTATTCTAGCGGTTCAGCGTGGTTATTGCACTATTAGCATCACCTTAATAGGAACTAATAGCGCTTATAATATTTCACTGCAATAACTGACTACAGCCAAACCCACAACCAACCTTTTTAGCCTAACAACTCTTTAAAACTTATAAAGTCAACCAGCTCTCCTGCTGCAAAGACGCTGTCAACAGGGATAACAATTAAGCCATTGGCCGCACTTGCAGTAGACAACATACCTGAGCTTTGGTTGGCAAAACGGGTCACTACACCATCGTCATAAACCCCTCGTAAATACTCTTCACGAGTACCTGCTTTTAAGTGATCAAAACCGGCAACCGCTTTAAATCGTAATGCTTTTGTGACGATACCACCTTGTAACTTCGTTAAATACGGCTTGGTGAATAGACAAAACGTAATCAGTGCAGAGGCGGGGTTACCCGGTAAACCAAAGATAGGAGTGTTACCAACGCGCCCATAGGCTAACGGTTTTCCTGGCTTTAATTTAATACGCCACATGTTAAGCTGGCCTAAAGCATCGACCGCACTTTTAATATGATCCTCTTCGCCAACTGATACACCACCGGTACTAATAATTAAATCAGCGCTTTGCGCAGCGTTTGCCAGTGCTTTTTTGGTATCATCCAACGTATCAGCGACTTTTCCTAAATCAACTACTTGCATCCCTAACTGTTGGATCAATGCCGTTAACATCGCCCTGTTGGAATTATAAATTTTGCCCGCAGGCAATTCATCCCCAGGCTCAACCAGCTCATCACCTGTTGATAAAATAGCGACTTTTATACGCTTGTAGACACTTACCCTCGCCTGCCCTGCTGATGCGAGCACACCGATATCGGCAGCGGATAACACTCTGCCGATAGGGTGTAATTTTTCACCTAATGTTAAATCCTGTCCTTTAGGGCGCACGTTTTGACCTAATACAATATTTGCTGGTAAATGCACGCCTTCTTCATCTTCTACCACTTGCTCTTGCATAATGACTGTATCTGCACCGACTGGCAGATTGGCTCCTGTAAAAATACGCGCGACTGTGCCAGCTGTTAATTCTCTAGGATTATCCCCGGCGGCAATTCGCATCGATAGCGCTAACACACTGGGAGTATTAACTTGTAAGCTCGCATGTGCCAGAGCATAACCATCCATACTACTATTATCTTGTGGAGGTACATCAACTGCAGATACTGGCTGCTGTGCTAACACGCGACCTAATGCCTCTTTTAAAGGCACTGTCTCTATATCACAGTGAGTGACAACATCTGCCAACAGACGATCTAAGGCTTGTTCAACGGGAATAAGAGGATTGGGTTTAAATTCCTTATTTGTTAGATCAGTCATGTTTTTTCTCATCATAAATCGTTAGAATTGAATAGTGAACATCTGGGGAATGTCTGGTATGTTCCTTAGCGATACACTAATACTATATTAGTGCGGATGTTATCGTATCTACTCACAAGTTACACACGATAAGTTTACTCAGCTATTAAACATCAGCGCAATAAACTAAATTTTAATTCAGCCACTAATAAAGAGCTTCACATCATGTACTTAATTGCTAAACATTCCCATTTAACATTAGTTTTACTGAGCGTCAGTTTCTTAATTATCCGCGTGATAGCGGCATCGGTAAATTCACAGTGGCTGCAACAAAAATGGGCTAAAATAGCGCCTCATATTATCGATACGCTATTACTTATTAGTGTTATTGTCTTAATGGCTCTGCTACAGCAGTACCCTATTGTTAACGGTTGGTTAACAGCTAAACTAATCGCATTAATTGCCTATATTATCTTTGCCGCTAGGGCGATGAAAGCAAATAAAAATGCAGCGACACGCTTCACGTTTCTGTTCATCGCATTAGGCTGCATCGCCTATATGGCAACCGTTGCCATTACCAAGAACCCACTACCGTTTTAAGGGTTATTAATAGATAATCGCTGCAACAAGCTAATATGGCATCTGCAGATAGTTATTTTAAATAGTCGAGCATAGAAAATACAGTTACTTATCTCTATAGATAAGTAACTGTCATACTCGATAGATTGTGCTAACAACTGATAGCATCTAGTGACTTCTAACTATTGGTGAGCTAGTAGGCTTTGTATATAATTTCCATCACCTTGGACAACTCTTCACGCCAAGGACGTTGATGTATACCAAAATTTCTTAACATCTTTTTACAGTTCAACACTGAAGAGGCCGGTCTCTCTGCGTTAGTGTATAACTCATGGCGCGGGATAGAGTTAATTGTCTGCGCACAAAGCTCTTCATACTGGCTGGCTCTGGCAAAGATAGCCTCTAAGAATTTATATCTAGTGGTCACTTCAGCACCACAGTAATGATAAGTCCCCCAGGCACCACTGGTTTCACCCGTTTCTTCATTTAGCTGGCGAATCATTGCAAAAATAACACGTGCGATATCTTCAGCGGAGGTTGGGCAGCCCTGTCGATCATCGGCGGCAAACATTTCTTTTTCTACTCTCGCCTTCTCCAGCGAGTGCGTTAAAAAATTAGCGCCCCAGTGAGAGAAAAGCCAACTGACGCGCAATATAATATGCTTGTCTAATTTTTGACGAAGCATTTGCTCGCCCTGCCACTTACTTTTACCGAAAATACCTAATGGTATCGTTTTATCTTCTTCGCTATAGCCACTAGCATAATGGCCATCAAACACATGATCGGTAGATAAATGGATGATAGGGATCGATTTTTGTCGGCAAACATCTGCCAGAGTCGCCACGAAATCGCGATTAAGCAAATAACACAGATCAACCTTTTTTTCACTGACAACAACAGAGTTATAACCCAAGGTATTAATCACAAAATCTGGGTGGCTCTGCTCTATCACATCAGCGACCACTTGCTTATCTCGCAAATCGGGTGCATTCGATGTCGCCTCTATTACCTCAAATATCGAACTGCTCTCGCCAGCTTTCAACAGCGCCTTACCCACTTGTTCTTTAGGGCCTGTTACCAGTAATTTGATTTTTCGATCGCTTGCCCAATGAACCATTTAATACCTTTTTAATCTTGGATTGACATAATGTTGGTAGCCTTATCTTAATGCAAAAAATGTTTTATACATATCATTAAATCATTAAATTAATAGCTCTTTTGGCTCTTATCTATCTTTATTATTGATTCACTATCTGTGCTAATTTACCCGCATCTATGCAGCCTTTAGCCTGGCCATCTGCTCCTAATACTAAAGCATATTGCGCATCAGCACTTAGAAAATCATGCAAAACACTTTTGATCGTGTCTTCTTCTCTTACATGGATGATCTTTTGATTTGTCAGCGCAGGTATCGTT
Source organism: Gammaproteobacteria bacterium AS21 (assembly GCA_038900335.1). Lineage (GTDB taxonomy): Bacteria > Pseudomonadota > Gammaproteobacteria > Pseudomonadales > Balneatricaceae > Rs1. The sequence continues at coordinate 210,899 of JBBMRB010000006.1, forward strand.
TTTGACATCACCGCTTTGACTTTTAATATATTAACTCGACTGACATCTGCAGCAAATTTTTGTACGTAATCATTAGCAGGGTGCATTAAAATACTCTGTGCATTACCCTGCTGAATCAGCTGACCTTGATTTAAAATAGCAATGCGATCTCCTAGCTTAAGCGCCTCATCTAAATCGTGGGTAATAAACACAATAGTTTTATGTAACTCTTGCTGTAACATCAGCAACATATCCTGCATATCTGCACGTATCAGTGGGTCGAGCGCGCTAAATGCCTCATCTAGCATTAAAATATCGGCATCACAAGCCAGCGCCCTAGCCAGCCCGACCCGCTGCTGCATACCGCCGGACAACTGGGCTGGATATTTTTGGGCAAAACCTTGTAGCCCCACGCGCTCTAACCAATAGTTACTCATCTCTTTAATGAAGGCTTCTTTTTTGCCTTGTACTTTCAAACCAAAGGCGATGTTATCAATGATGTTACGATGTGGTAGCAATGCAAAATTTTGAAAGACCATTGCCGTTTTCTGTCGTCGATAATCACTAAGCTGCGACTTATTAAACTGGCATACATCTTCATTATCAACGATAATTTTACCTGCAGTTGGCTCGATAAGGCGGTTAATATGACGGATCAAGGTTGATTTTCCCGATCCAGATAACCCCATAATGACTTCTATCGAATTTTCATGTAAATCCATAGTAATATTATTTAATGCTAATACATGATTGTATTTTGCTAGCATTGTCGCACGATCAATACCCTGCTCTAGATAAGGCAGCATCGCCTGCGCTTTATTACCAAATACTTTGGATAAACCCTGCAGCGAAATTTTAACCTTCTTAGAGCTACTCATGAAGGTTTCCCTGTCTGTGTTTTTGGATCCGCTGACCGTAATGCTGGGATACACGATCGAAAATAATAGCGATCACAACTATTGCCAAACCATTGAGCAATCCCATCGCAAAATATTGATTAGTAATCGCTTTCAAGACTGGCTGGCCAAGCCCTTTAACACCAATCATCGACGCAACTACCACCATTGATAGCGCCATCATAATGGTTTGGTTAATACCTGCAAAAATAGATGGTAAAGCGAGAGGAAATTGTACACTTGTTAATGTTTGCCATGAACTACAGCCAAACGCTTGCGCCGCTTCCATCACACTTTTATCCACTTCACGCAGGCCTAAATTAGTTAACCTAACCACTGGTGGTAACGCATAAATGATTACTGCGATTAAACCTGGCACTTTACCAATACCTAGCAGCATCACCACGGGGATTAAATACACAAAGCTGGGCATTGTCTGCATAACATCAAGAATAGGGGAGACAACAGACTGAACCTTGTTTGATTTAGCCATTGCAATACCTAATGGGATACCAATCATAATGGCAATCAGTGTGCAGACACTAATAATGGATAATGTACGCATCGTATCATCCCACATACCTAAGTAGCCGACAGACATTAGCGCTAAAACAACCCCAATAACCATTTTGTAACTGCGACTAGCCAGATACACTAAACAGGCACAAACTATGATCATTATTGGCCAGGGTGTATTCAGTAATAATTTTTCACTAAATATTAGAAAATCCAATAATGGATCGAAAAACGTTTCTAAAGCATCACCGTATTGCTGGCTAAACTCTCTAAAACTTTCATCAATAGATTGGCGCATTGCACGCAAATCTGCTCGTGACATACTTGGAAACTCACTCCAGCTCAAAACACACTCCCTAATATCGCCTTTAACAAGATAATAATTGTACCTTATTGTGATAGAGATCGCCTTATTTACGAAAAAGCGGCATAGACGCCCTATATCGCAGTTAATTATGTTATTTTCAGCGCCGTTTTTCGTACCTACTAACTAGCCCTTTAATTGTAGCCAACCTAACGAGCGACAACTGTAGCGTTGAGTCATAGTACAAAAGCACCTTATCGTAAATAACGACTTTCATTATCTTTGCAACAATACACAGTAGGACATATTTATGAGTTCAAATTTCACTGCACTCCAACGTTTAATAAACTCCAGTTTAGTGTTACAAATTGTTATTGGCATCATCGCAGGCGTCGCACTGGCGTCGTTTTCTCCAAGCAGCGCTAAATCCGTCTCATTTGTTGGTGAATTTTTTGTTAGCGCATTGAAAGCCGTCGCTCCAATACTGGTCTTTATATTGGTAGCATCTGCCATTGCCAATCAAAAAAAAGGAGCGCATTCCAGCCTTAAACCAGTGATTCACTTATACTTAGTGGGCACATTATTAGCCTCTATTAGCGCGGTATTATTTAGTTATGTTTTTCCGACGCAACTCATTTTAGTCACCTCTGATATAAGCACAACACCACCTGAGGGCATTTTAGAAGTTTTAAATACCTTATTATTTAAGATTGTTGACAACCCAGTGAACGCTTTAGTCACAAGTAATTTCATCGGTATTTTAGCGTGGGCGATCGGTTTAGGTTTAGCATTACAGCACGCTAGCGAGTCAACCAAAAATATTTTACACGACCTTGCCAATGGCGTATCAAAAATTGTACGTTTAGTGATCCGCTTAGCACCTATTGGTATTTTCGGCCTAGTCGCCACAGCTTTTGCACAGACAGGGTTTGACTCACTCGCTAGTTACTCACACTTACTAGCTGTACTTATTGGCTCTATGGTGTTTATTGCATTAGTTGTAAACCCTATGATTGTCTATCTTAAATTAGCTACTAATCCATACCCGCTGGTTTTACAGTGCTTACGTGAATCAGGTGTCACTGCATTCTTTACCCGCAGCTCAGCAGCTAACATCCCAGTGAATATGGCTTTATGTGAAAAACTAGGGGTAGATGAAGATACATATTCTGTCTCTATTCCACTAGGTGCAACCATTAATATGGCGGGCGCCGCTATTACCATCACAGTACTTACACTCGCTGCCGTCAATACACTAGGCATTGAATTTGATATTTTCACGGCTATTTTACTCAGCGTTGTCGCTGCTATCTCTGCGTGTGGAGCCTCAGGTGTTGCCGGTGGATCGCTATTATTAATCCCCCTTGCCTGTAGCCTATTTGGTGTACCGAATGAAATAGCGATGCAAGTCGTCGCGATTGGTTTTATCATTGGTGTGATTCAAGATTCAGCAGAGACAGCACTAAACAGCTCTACAGACGTAATATTCACGACGGCTGCTTGTCGCGCTCAACAGCAAAAGAATCAAAATTAATTAAAACTAGCTAAACAGCTGGCAATAAAAAACCGAGCGATTGCTCGGTTTTTTAATTAGTCTAAGTCTAGGCATACTACAGCGCTTTAACGACTTTATCTGCAATCTCTGCAGGTAACCAGCTACGCCACAAAGACTCATTATTTTTCAAGAAGTAGTAAGCTGCATCTTCACCATTGGCCTGGTTTTGGTCCATATAAACCAGTACTTCACCAACTTGAGCGGAGGTATAAGAGCGCTTATTTAAATAACTCATCACTTGCGGGTTTTCTTTAGCAAATGTTGTCACAGTCACAGTGTTCATCTTAGACTCTATCCAAGGAGAACGTTTTGGCGTATCACAACCACTAACCGATAAACATTTATGCCAGTTATCTTCATCAAAATCAGCAGCAAAATCTAGCTTCTTAAGATTGTATTTAGCAGCACCGATGGTTGGTTGCCAGTAGTAGCCAAACCACGCTTGGTTGCGCTCAGATGCTTTGGCAATAGCTCCCTCTAACCCAGCGGAAGATCCTGGATCAACCATGGCAAAACCTGCTTTGGCAAAGTTATAGGCACTGGCCTTCGCTAGATTAATATTCACTCCTTCACAGCCCCAGCCCGCTGGGCAATTCATAAAGGCAGCTTTATCGGGCTCCTCTTTATTTGGGAATAGCTCAGGGTGAGCCAATACATCATCAACCGTTTGAATTTGTGGATATTTATCGGCAATTGCACGTGAAATAAACCACCCTTCTGACGCATCAGAAACCAGCTGCACACCTATTGTCAAATCGCCTTTTTGCTCAGCAGCTTTGAGCCTGACTGATACGGCATTCCCCCAAAACTCAGGAGCTATGTCAGGCTCGCCTTTAGACTCCATAGATGCAAATGTGGTGTTGGTAGCCCCAGGCACTAACTCGACACGACAGCCGTAGCCTTCTTGTAGAATAATTTTATCTAGATTAGCAGCGAACTCGGCACTGGCCCAATTCATCTCAGCAATTGTCACATCTGCACAGCTAGCTATGGCTGTGCTCGATGCTAAACCGATACAAGAGCTAACTAAAATTTTGTTCAATACGCGCTGTTTCATATTAAATCCTATTTTAAATAGTGACAGGGCTCAAATCGTCACTATGTGATATATAACTTTTTAGGTTAAACCATAACAGTAAAATAAAATTTTATCATTTGAAAATTATCATTTGAAAAAATAGTCTAGCTAACAGTTACTGTGATCACAGTGATTTTATATCGGGTTACAGACGCATTATGGAAGGAGTACTGCCAGGATCAGTAACTCATTAAACGATAGCAGCTATATATTACTCTTATAGTACTATCGCTTAATGTGGCTCTATTAAATTACTGTCATTAGTTATGGCTTAAATCATATAGGCGTTTTGAAGCCTGTGAAGATAACTGACTCATATTTTTTAATTTAGCAGCATCTTCAGAGTTCTTTTCACTTATGCCATGGATTCTCTGAGCTAGCAAATGAATTTCATCTGTTACTTTCGCCTGCTCATGTGCAGTAATCGATATAACTGATGTCCGCTCGTTTATATTAGCAAATGCCTCTACGATATCTTCAAACGATTTCACTGCTATTTCTGAGCGTTCAATCGATTCAGATGATAGATTTTGGCTACTTGAAATAACAGCAACACCACTTTGAGCTGCCTCTTGTAACTGTGAAATCATCGCTTCAATTTCTGCTGCAGATTCTTGCGTTCTACCAGCTAATGTTCTTACCTCATCAGCAACTACCGCAAAGCCACGACCATACTCACCAGCTCTAGCAGCTTCTATCGCCGCGTTTAGTGCCAATAAGTTAGTTTGTGCCGAGATTGCTTTTATGACATCTAAAACAGAACCCACTTTCTGACTGTCCTCAGATAAACGATCAATAACAACCGACGTTTGATCAAGCGCTGCGGCAAGCTCTATAACCGCACTGCCATTTTTAGTCACCATTTCTCGACCATGTGTTACTAGATCTTGCGCCTTACTTGCCGTCTCTGCAGCATCATCGGTGTTATTAGCAACATCGCGAGCACTTGCAGACATCTCATGGATCGCCGCTGCTAACACATTGTTTTCATCTTTTTGCTCGCCAGCACGATCACTCAAAGTTACACTTAATCTGCTTAGCTCTTGTGCTTCCTCACTAATTCCCTTAGCCTCTACTGCTATTTTTTCGAGTAAGCTATTTAAGTAATTACCATAGTCGTTGACTGATTCTCTTAGTAGGCCGATCTCATCCATTGTATTAATTTCTAAGCTTGCAGAAGAGCCGCCACTACTTAAAAGTTTAATTTGATCTGAGGTATCTTTCACTGAGCCCAATATAACTTTGCTATACCAAATGATGATCAATACAAATAATAAAAGTACCGGGATCATAGTGAAATACAAACTACTTGAAAGCTCTCTAACCGGGCGCTGAGATATTTCATCAGGCACTATCATACCCACTTTCCAACCTACTGCTGGGAGCTCGTGCACAATCATCGTGCTCGTATCGTTTTGAACAACACCTTTTGGCAAATGATTTAGCTCACCTCCTTCACGCAATGCTTGGCCAAATGACGCTAATGTGCGATCTTTTGCGACTACTTTATCTAGTGCCGTAAGTGCTAAGCTTTGGGTGCGTATTTGAGGAAAACTAACTATTTGCTCTGTTTGATCAATGGCAAAGCTATAGCCACCCGTTAATTCGTTTTGAGCACTAAATAAATCAGCGAGACCCGATAACATCAAATCAACTGTTGCCACACCCCAAAAATCACCGCTGCGCTCAATTGCTACGGTACATGTCACCATAGGTACTTTTGAAATAGGGTCTTGATAAGCTTCTGACCAAGCGCATTGACCGGCTGCAAGCTGCTTACCTATTTTGTACCAACCTTCATTGTGATAACCGCTGCCCGCTGGATCGTTATAATCATTTAATAATGATAAAGAGCCGTTACTTTCCCTTGCCCAGAAAAAAGAATACCTTTGGCTATCGGCATCAAATTTGTTTGGTTCAGGCCAAATTCCGCCACCAGCAATACTGGCATCGCCAAATTTATTCACAAGTTCAGGAAAGTATTTTTCAAATGCATCGCGCTCTAACGGCAGCGTTTTAGCTAATGCGGCTAAGCTTTGTGTTAAAGCCGCCGTCTCTCTTAAAGTCGTTTTTAAATCATTCGATGTGGCCAGTACTTGTGCTCGCGCCTCATTTTCCACTTGCTGCTGTATGATTGGTAACGCTAGAAACTGCATAACAACATAAATGAGAGCACCTGCAGCTATTAGCAATGCAATACTTATAGAGGTAATTTTTTTACTTATTGTAAATACCATATGATTAAATCCTTACTACATAATTATTAAAATTTAGAGGCCTATTATTAGTACCAAACATGCATCTAAACCAAACCTCTTTAAAACCAGATTAATGTCCAATCACATCAATACTCAGCTGTCATATATTGTCAATAATATGTGCTCTACATAAATGAGCACCAATAGATAACGACATAAACTGCTATCGGCTAGGTCATACTTTTGTTAACTACTTTCGCAACTGTGCAATAATTAGTTAATCATTTAAAAACAGGGAAATTGGCGTTACTGCAATAGCCAAATTAGAATAGTGCACAGCGTAATAATTAATCTCGTGACGACGCTAACTACACGTGTTGATAGCAGAAAATCAGCGCTTATTAAGTGCAAATAAAGTAGTTCACTTTATTTTTTAAGATGAAGACAAGCTAAAAAAATGAGCCCTTATCTGCAAGATTAGTCATCAGTTTTGATTAAGATAACGACAATTCTTCTAACTAAGGGGGCAACCATTAATACGGCAGGAAAAGCGACGATAAAAGCAAAAGACCATGATTTTAACCAAATAGCGAGGATGTTGTCGACAATTCCGACGTTAAACACACTAATGACGAAAGACATAATACATGACATAAATAGCGCCATAAAAAAAGAAAAGACGTAGCTGGTATATTTTTTCGAAATCAAAATTTAATCACTTCCCAAGCTTAATACTGATATTAATGTTTAAGTTCTACCTTAGCGATGCTGATGCCAATTAAGCGATAAATCAGCCCTGATATCAACCATAATTATCATTAATTGTAGGTCGCTCACATATTGCTATTGCCATATTAGTGCTCGCACCCAGGGTCTTACAATTATTACGAGTAGGCCAGCACGCTGCTAAATCACTGGGGTTGGCAACCACCCCCATGCTCATTATTTTATTTGGCGCCGCTATCTGGCTAATGTCAGCGACGATTACCGCCGTCGGTATTATCAGTTTTATCGGCTTAATTGCACCGAATATTGCGCGCTTTATCGGCGCGAAGAGTGCCACAGATGAGTTATATTATTCGACTTTATTAGGCGCTCTATTGCTATTACTCGCTGACTTTATCGCCCGTATCGTAAGCGCTATAACCATTGATATTATTCCCTCAGGTACAGCAACTGCAATTGTTGGCACCCCACTGCTTATCTATCTAGCTTTGCGCAGCTCTCACGCCGAAGACCAGCTTTCAATGTCTTCTGTAATCAGTACCAGTACATTAACTTACCGTAAATGTGCGTTAGTGCTCACTGCGGCTATCTTAAGCGCTCTTTCTGCGATGTACCTTAATAATGATGGCTTAAGCTGGCGTTGGAACATACCAACTGAATTTGATATTAGTACTCGAACTCCACGCATTATCATCGCATTTGCTGCTGGTATTTGTATGGCTATAGCGGGTGTGGTATTACAGCGTCTAATCAAAAACCCTTTAGCTAGCCCAGATTTACTCGGCGTAACAGCAGGTGCTAGTGCCGCTATAGTTATCACTAGTTTATTGACCGGGAAATTGCTAATAGAGCTGAACCCATTTATCGCTCTTTTAGGCAGTGCAGCTATTTAGTATTTAGCCCTCATGCATCTGTTTTTATTGGTAATGATGCATGGTTGCCATTAATTTTTAAAAAGTGATCCTTAATACTCAAATCACCGTACTAATATCCACCCAATATTAATATGTCATACCTGTGGTTTAGGTTAAGGAGTCGATTATTCTTAAACATTTAGCGCATGGCGATTTTAAAAAAATGCCTAAGCGAGTACTTGCTAACTTTATCAATAGCTTATCAGGCTTTAAAAGTGCCAACCTGATAGCGACACAAGACAGACAAGGCCATCCCAACGTCGCCATTTTTAGCTCCGTTGTCCATCTTGGTGCCTCTCCTGCTTTAGTTGGCTTTGTCATCAGACCTGATAATAATAATCGCCATACCTTGGATAATATTATCAGTACATCACATTATACAATTAACCAAGTAGCTGCTGATTTTTATCGACAGGCACATCAGACAGCAGCGCGCTATGCTAGAGATCAAAGTGAATTTAATAAGACCGGTTTATCAACCAGCTATATTGATGAAATCCCAGCACCTTTTGTGCAACAAAGCCGATTAAAATATGCCGTTAAACTACTAGAGATAGTACCAATTACGCACAATAACACGCAGTTTGTCATTGGTGAGATAACAGATGTTATCTGTACTGAAGAAGCCATTCAAGACGATGGCTATATTGATATCCAATCATTGCAGAGCGCTTGTGTTTCAGGGCTTGATAGCTATCACGAAACTAAAACCTTATCGCGTTTAGCTTATGCAAAACCTAGTTAGAAGCAGTTAGATTAGTAAATATGGTTTGAGTATAGCTCACTCTTTATCAAAGCTATCTACTACAATCGCTCCCATTGATGCAGGCATTGTAATCACGATAATACGTTTTATCGCCGTAATAGGATCATCTACAAAAGGTAGTTTATTTAAACATAATAACACTAAGGCGACGACGAAAGCGGTCATCACATATGCGATGACAATGCGAAAAACAAAAACCAATTTTCTTGTTTTAATGTCTTTTTGAAAGACACTACCATAAGTATATATCGTCAAAAACAATACCGACAGTGTCAGCAACATCAGTAAATTTTGTGTCGGTAACATCTCACCTAAACGCCAAGCCTCTTCTGAGAAAGAAATAGGCACAGCAAGTGCAAAAGCACCTACGAATATCTGGCTAGCATCTTCAAAGTTAAAACTGAATTTCATACAAACCCTAGTGAATATAGCTTAATGACGAGCAAATGTTATTGTTAAACACATATTTAATATGTGATCATTTGATATAGATAACCTAATTATAGCTTAATATAGGGTATGTATGGGTGGCTTTTGACATCAAGCTTACTTACACGTAGTTTAACGCACTTAAAAATAACCGGATAACATAGAGCAGCGATGAATAAATTAAGCCCTAGGGCATTAGAATACCTTAATGCGGTCGCTCGCTTTGGCTCATTGCGTAAAGCAGCGGCTAAGTTGGATGTTGACCCCTCTGCCGTCAGTCGTATGTTAGCAGTACTAGAAGAAGATGTCGGCTTACCTCTTTGGGAGCGAACTAGCCGTGGTAGTCGTATTACTATGGCCGGTAGTGAGTTATTGAATCACTATCGTCAAACGCAAGCTAGCGAAGTAGCAACATTATCACGCATCCACGATCTTCGCGATCTGCGCAAAGGTGAAGTGAAAATTGCAGTAGGTGAAGGTTTTATTGTGGATTTAATATCAGCGCCTTTACAGGATTTTATCAGTTGCTACCCAGGCATCCAGATAAGCGTCAAGACAGCTGGTGCAAACGAGGCGATGATGTTAATCAAAGACGATGAAGTTGATTTTGGTCTTGTCTACGCTTGTCCAAACTCGCCTGATCTACATTGTCATGTCCAAACCTCTCATCCTCTTGATCTTATCGCTCCTGCTAATCATCCTTTAGTACAAGAAAATAAACCGGTACATTTTAAAGACATTTGCGATTACCCTCTAGCGTTAATAGATAGCTCTTTTGGTATGGGAAGGTTAGTGCGATTAATAGAAGAGTTAGAACAAATTTCTTTAACACCAAGCCTTCGTACAAATTCTGTCACTGTACTTAAAAAATATGTCAGCTGCGGGTTAGGTATTACTTTTATGCCACAACTGACAGTAGCGGATGAAATAAAAGCAAATACAATTCGCTGTGTTCCTATTGCCCATCAATTAATGGCCGGGGCGAAAGCGCAAGTGGTGAGCCATAACAGTAGAGAATTATCGATACCGGCAAGAGCATTAATGCAACACCTGCAATCGAGTATGAATTTTTTAAGAGAAGATGCACCTAAGCTGACATAAGAAAATGGCTGGCTTTCCTTAACTTGCACTATTAATCAAATAGCTGGTCGGCACTAGCGTTGCATAAAAGTCAACGCATTGGTTATTGAAATGTCAACACTTCATCGGATAGTCTACAATTTAGGTCAGCTCAAAAGCCTAAACTAAAACACACATGAAAATAATATTTTATCATTCTAAACTGAAAGTCTTAGTGATTAATCTGTATCGCTATTATCAATACTTAGGTCTAAAACATGTGACGTTGAATAAGACTCAATGAGTGCATTCGTTTTAATTAAACAATAATTATATGGAACTGAATATGAAAAGTAATAAGACACCCTCTACACGTAATAAATTGATAAAAGCCTGTACCCTGGGCATTGCCGCTCTGGTCACTTCTTTTGCCGTCAATGCGCAAACAACAATCAACCTTAGCTATAACGGTGCACCAGACGCTGAAAAAAACGCCGTGCATTTATTTGCCAGCAATTTGAAAAAGCTAGTAGAAGAAAAAACCAAAGGCGAGCTAAGCCTAAAGCTTTACCCGAACAGTATGTTAGGTGAAGAAGATGAGCGCATGGAGCAGGTGATGAATACACCTAGCTTAAACATCGCTTCATTTGGTGGCATCTCTCCTCTATTCCCTGAAATTTTTGTTAGTGCTATCCCTTTTATGTTTGCTGATTTTGACAGCGCTCGCACTTTCTTTGATAAAGGTGAATACTGGAAGCTTGCACAGCAAGAATTCTACAAGCGTACAGGCACTCATATGATGGCAGTCGTTGAAGAAGGTGGTTTCCTTGCTTTCACCAACAACAAACGCGCTATTAAATCTCCTAAAGATTTCGAAGGCCTTCGCTTTAGAGCGATGGATAAGAGCCAAGTGGCACTTTATGAGGCATTCGGCGCTTCAGGTACACCTATCCCTTGGACAGAAGTTTACATGGGATTACGCACTGGTGTAGCAGATGGCCAAATGAACCCGCCGATGTACATCATCTTAGGTAGCTTACATGAAGTGCAAAAGCATTTAACACTAGCGAACATTCAATACTCTGATCAATTTTTAGTGGCTAATGATGCGCTGTTAAAAAGCTTAACTCCTGAGCTACGTACTGCGCTAGATGCTGCTGTCATTGAAGCGAATGCTACTAACCGAGAAGCGGTAGAGAGCCAAGTTGAAAATCGTATCCAGTTCTTAGTTGATAACGGTATGCAGGCTTATCGCCCAACACAGGCAGAGTTGGCAGAATTTCAAGCTGTTAGTCAGCCATCATTCTTAAGCTGGTTAAAAGAGCAAAAAATCGAACAAAAATGGATTGATATCGCCCTTAAAGATGCTGGTATAAAATAATAAAGTGAGACCTTAGCATGATGTAGCGAGTGATAATGATATAAAGAAAAACAGATAAAACCTACGTTTATTGATATATGTGAGGATTTTAGTCTGTTTCTAACACAATATCATCGAGCCTAGCCACCATCGTGCAAAGGTCTCAAAGTGTAACTAGGCAGCCTTAGGGTTGCCTTTATGAGGGATTAAAGTGCGTAAAACATTAATCGATCAATTCTGTAAATTATTACTAGCTGTTGCCACTTTGAGCTTCATTATCAATGTCAGCGTGCTAATTTACGGTATTTTTTCTCGCTATTTTATCGGTCACTCTCCTATTTGGATGGATGAGTTATCGCGCTATTTAGTGATAGGCATGGTGTTACTAGTTATCGCACCCGCTTGGCTTCACAACAAACATATGCGTGTCGATTTTATTGATGCCATGCTGCCTACACCAGCGCTAAACCTACTAAAATTTTATATTTGGATACTAACTGTTGCCATTAGCGGTTATATCGCTTGGTATAGCTACCAGTACGCGCTATCTGTCTCTCGTTTTACCACTATAGGCCTTGGTATCAGTAAGACTATCCCTATCATGGCACTGCCTGTTGGCTTTGCTTGCTTATTTTTTGTAGCGCTACTTAGCGGCCCCAACTTAAAGCGTAATACCACCACTACAGCCTCGAGGTAGTTCATGTTAATTGCTATGTTTGGCACCTTTATTATTAATGTTTTACTAGGTGTACCACTGTTTCTCAGTCTATTAGTTACCGCTATTGTCGGTTTCGTCATTATAGACCCTATACTATTACCTAGAATGCTACCTCAGCAAATGTTTGGTGGCATTAATGTGTTTTCACTGATGGCAATCCCACTATTCATACTCGCCGGCAACCTAATGAATGGTGCTGGTATGACAGGGCGACTCATGCGTTTAGCCCATGTGCTCGTCGGCCACTTACGTGGCGGCTTAGGTCATGTTAACGTGCTATCTAGTGTATTTTTTGCAGGTGTTAATGGCTCAGCCGTTGCCGATACCTCAGCATTAGGCTCGCTCTTAGTTCCAGCTATGAAAAAAGAAGGCTACTCTACTGCTTATGCCGCAGGTTTAACGGCAGGTAGCTCTTTGATCGGCCCGATTATTCCACCCAGTATTTTTATGATTTTATATGCATCATTAACCAATACTTCGGTTGGTGATTTATTTTTAGCTGGCATTATTCCAGGCTTACTACTCGGTGCCGCCTTTATGGCGATGAATTGGGTTTACGCGTGGCGTAATAACTTGCCTATTAGTGGTAAGAAACCAAAACTGAGTGAATTTTTACGTGCCCTGTATTACGCCATACCCGCATTAATAGCACCTGTCATTATTGTCGCCGGTATTGTCTTTGGCTTAGTAACACCAACAGAGTCAGGCGCTTTAATCGTCGCTTATGTCGCTCTTATTGGTCTTATTTCTAAAGAATTAAAGCTATCAGCGATTTATTCAGCATTACGTAGCACCGCTATTTTAACATCAACCATTTTTATTATTATGGCTGCCTCCTCAGTTATTAGTTGGCTGTTATCCTATGCGCAAGTGCCGGCACAATTTGCCAGTATGCTAGCCCCTTTTCAGGACAACCCAATACTGTTGTTATTTATGCTCAGCGGCATTACCTTTTTAACAGGTATGTTTATGGAGGAGGTATCAGCGCTTATACTATTAACGCCTATCTTTTTACCTGTCGCCATGATGGCAGGTATTGATCCCGTACACCTAGGAATAGTAGTGACCCTCAACATCACCATCGCTTTGATTACACCGCCAATGGGGGCGTGTGTATTTGTCGCAGCAGCTGTCAGTGAAATCAATATCGTTTCTTTATTTAAAACAATATGGCCATTCGTTTTATTAGCGATATCAGTATTAATACTGTTAATTATATTCCCGCAAATAACCTTACTACTGCCCAATCTGGTGGCATAATATGACTGTAAACTATAAAGAAATAGCTATTGCGACACATCCACTACCAAATTGGCAACTTGTTAGCCAAATTCCAATTATTGAATCTGGCGAAAGGCTACAACCAGCGAGTTTAGCACCAGCTCCTATTAGCATATACCCAATGTATTCTAGAATGGGTATACCTAGTGCACCCGCTGAATGTCATATAAGGCAAGGTGTTTATCGACGACTACTTAAAGCTGCAAATAACTTACCCGATGGTCTTCGTTTAATTGTATTAGATGGTTGGCGCCCTTATAGCGTTCAACAACATCTATTTGACACCCTTATCAATTTAATGGAACACGCTGATCCACAATGCTCAACACAACAGCGTTTAGCACAAGCTAGAAACTTAGTGTCGCCGCCGAGCAATTTAAGCTGTGCACCTAGCCCGCATTTAACTGGCGGCGCTGTTGATGTCACTCTAGCCAATGAGCAAGGTGAGATGCTGGATATGGGTTCATTATTTGATGAAGCTAGCCCAGCTTCCTACACTGCAAGTTTAGAGAATATTGAAGATTTAAATACTGATCAGCTATCAGCTAGAAACAATAGACGTATTCTATATAATGTGATGATTGAGGCAGGCTTTACTAACTTACCAAGCGAGTGGTGGCACTTTGATTTTGGCGATCAATTATGGGCTTGGTACACTAAATCAGCTAACGCAATATATGGTGCCACTCATACTGATTCTTTAGAGACACTGTGGCAACAACAACTGACTAAGTCAGCATCATTATAGTCTTGCAAAATTAATACCATTGAAAATTATAATAGCAAAGGTGGTTAGTACACATTTACTAACCACCTCTGATTGCAACTACAACTACAACTACAACTACACTTAAGCTTAATCTCTATCCTGCCAAACTTAAGTTTCTATGAACACTAATAATATCAGTGTTTTTACAGACATCATCAGCCGTATACTGTGGCTAACTAGTCATATAGAAGTCTTTGCGACTTACTTTAGATAGAGCCATTAATCGTTTTAATTAAATAATATCAAAACTGCTGAGGCTATAAACTAAATATATCATAGAGCTATGTTTGTTATATATTGTAGGGGCTATGTACTATATGTCACATTTATGTGCGAGTACAGTCATCGCCAACAAAGCCTTAGACAAAAAAATCCCCGTACACTGTGATTAGCGTTTCTTTATGTGTTTTAAAAAGAGCAAGCTTGCCGTGGTAAACCTTAAGGGAGTGCGCAAGCGCAGCTACGAATCAAGCCCAGTATTTTGCTGCAAGTGAGATGACCTACAATGGGTTGAAAGCAGTGCTTTCAATCGCTTCGCGATGCCTGCGGCTCCCAATCCCCGTACTTTCAGTACAGGGGCTTTCACATGGGGTAAGCAGCGACAAGTCGCTCTCTTTTTTTGATCTCCCCATGTGCGAGTAGAATATCGCCAAAAAGCGTTAGACGAAAAAAAACTCCAAGCACTTTACAGTACTTGGGGTTTCTTTACGTATTTAAAAAGAGCAAGCTTAGCGAATTATCGTATTGGTTCTGCTAGAGCAAGCTTGGCGTGGTAAACCTTATAAGGAAGGCGCAAGCGCTCTCGTCGTTTTTCGATTAAAGCTGCGCTTCTAATACAGCAAAAACGCCCACTCTTTTAACGGTATGTCACATCTATGTGAGAGTACGGTCATCGCCGACAAAGCGTTAGACGAAAAAAAACCCCGTACACTGCGTGCACGAGGTTTTCTTTACGTATAAAAGCTTGGCGATGACCTACTCTCACATGGGGAGACCCCACACTACCATCGGCGCT
>JBBMRB010000007.1:0-161907 GCA_038900335.1 Gammaproteobacteria bacterium AS21
GCCGTTAGCTCAGTTGGTAGAGCAGTTGGCTTTTAACCAATTGGTCGTAGGTTCGAATCCTACACGGCCCACCACTTTCGGTGGATAAGTAGTAAATCTTTTTTTATTCATATTCTTAAAAACTCCATATTATTTTATAAGAAACCATAAGACATCATGGGTTTTATGATTTATGGCAGTTTTGTTGTTCCTTCTCGTTCTCCTCCTCTATTACTCGCGTATGTATTGTATTTCTGTTATTTGGTAAAAATGTGCGCTGTTATCTGGTTTTATTAATTCTATTTCATCGCCTACCTGTTTTTTAAATAGCGCTTTTGCCAATGGTGAATCCATGCTGACTAGTGTACCTGAGCCATCTATTTCATCTGGTCCTACTATGCGGATGGTTTTTGTCTTTTCGTTGTCATCAATTAATGTAACCCAGGCGCCAAAAACAATAATATCTTGATTGTGCGGGGTTTGGTTAACTACTGTAATATCTTCTAGGCGATATGATAAGAAGCGTACCCTTCGATCTATTTCTCGCAGTAGTCTTTTGCCTTCGGTATATTCAGCATTGTCTGATCTGTCGCCCTGTGCTGCGGCCTCTTGAACTGCTTTTGTGATTTTTGGTCTCTATCCTTCCATAAGTATTTTAATTCAGCGTTGAGTCGATCAAAGCCGGTTTGTGTAATGTATTTAGAGCTAGGGGCTTGAGGTGCGCGCCATCTTCCCATGATTAATCCAGTTGCCAGTTAGGTGTTGGTTTTTTAAGCCTGTAAAGTGGCACAATGTTAGCATTTTTCACTGAAGAGTTCGTTGTTTGCCACGGCTTTATAGATTTTAGGGGTAGTTTGTTTGGAGTGCATTCGTTAAATAAATAGTAAAAGATGCTTAAAGTTATTGTAGACTTGGCCGTTAACTAAAAATACTAGCCTTTAAGTTCGTCAGTAAATGAGGCGTTTAATAAAAAAGTGAATATATAATGCAGGCAGATCAAATACAATTAGAGCGTATAGATACTTATACTGCGAGCCTACCTAGTGCTATTCAAGGTGCTAATGGTGCGCAATTTGCTATGTTGCTGTCCCTGATTACTGCCAATCAAGATATCCCTAGTCAATTTAATATGCCATCAGCGCCTGCTGTCGAGGTTAGCCCTGCGCAAACAGTTTACCCATCACAGTTAGAGGTTAATAAGCCTTATTTGGTTGAGCGTTTGAATAATGCGGTGCATCAGCTGCGCTTTGGTGACTTTGCGTTTGTTAACTCGTTTATTGAAACTCAAGCACAGACAGCAAGGCCAAACCAAAGTGGTGCTGATCAATTTGAAAAGATTGCTTTGATGTCCTCTGGCCGCTTGATGTTGGATCAAATAGGGGTTGCCAGAGGCTCGTTAAATATAGCGGCTTAAATCTGGGCTTTCTGTTGTTCTGCTGCGCGCTATCCCTTCCAGCTAATTAGTACTGTTTCGTTGTCTTCTATCTTCCACCACTGTTCATCATCACTAATATCTTCTTGGTCGCTCCAACCAGACTTAACGCAGCGTACTTGGGCTGTCAGCGCTAGTGATGCTGCTTTAGCGCAATCTAAGTCATTATCCCACGGCGTCTCGTTTTGTTTAAACCATAAGCTGCTCCATGCCTTGCCTGATACGTTGTACTGGATTCTAGCCTGTATAGTTGCTGTGTTAAAAGAGAGGCTCAAAGCACTTGAGTTGCTATCTTGCCTGTCTATTAACAGGCTGTTTGTCAATGACGCTAACCAGGCAATGATTTGATCTGCTTCAGTGTTTTTGATGTAAATTTCAATGTCAGGATGGCGTTCGCAAGGCATTTTTTATATCTCTTAATGGAAGTATTGCTATGATACATATAAAAGCTTTAAAGCAACATTGTATAGTGTTTTTTGTAGAGGATTTGTCTTGATAATAATGTGTTTTCGCCAGTTTTAACTGCATCTATTTGTATTCTGAAGTGATAGAATGCCCAATTTTATCATTTCAAGGATTAAGCAATGAGTAAGGGTTTGTGGGTTGGTGGTGTAATCGTTTTGGCAGGAGCTGGTTATGCAGCGGGAACAGTTTATACCGGGCAACAAGTAAATGAGCAGTTCAATAAATATGTAGAATCTGTTAAGCAAAGCTCGTCGGCATCGGTTGCTGTGACGTCTTCTGTAGATGCTTCTCTTTTTTCATCTGCAAATACTCTTACTTTTGAAATGAATGATTTGCCGGAATCGATATTAGAGTTAACTGGCACAAATGTTATGAGTTTTAATATTGATTATTCTCATAGCTTTTTAGCTAGTAAGAGCGTAATGACTTTGGCTGAAGGTGAGTTGCTTGCGAATATTAAGTCTTACCAAAAAAACACGCAGATAGCCCCGTTAATTATAAACAGCCATTATTCATATGATATTGCTAGTAATAAAGTAAAGATTGTTGGTGATTTGGCAACGGATAACTTTGTATTCAAAGATGATGCAAATGAGCTGAGTATTGGTGCGAGCGCAGGTAGCTTTAGCCTTGCTGATGAATCAATGAATCTTGATTGGCTAGTTCAGCCTAGTTTATATGTCAACGAATTAGGTCGTGCCGATATAGGAGCTTTGGGCTGGAAGCAAACAGCGCAGGTTCTTAGTGGCGATATCCTCACTGCAGGTTTGGCGCAAAAAGGCGATGCTCAAGTCACCCTAGATAGCTTTAAAGTTGATGGCTCTGGTACTAAGCTTGATATTTCCAAACTGTTAGTTAATGTGGCACAAGATGTAGTTGCTGATCGCATAAAAGTTAAAGTGACTTATGCCGCCGACTCGATTGTTTCAGAAAACGCATACGATCAGTTTGAATTTAAAAAGCCAGTACTTGATTTGAGCTTTGATTTAGATTTTCAGGGTGCGTCGTTATTTGTCGATGGTATTGGTGAACTGCAAAAAGATGCAGGCGGTATTGCCGCCAATCCTGCGGCATTAATGGATCTGCTCAGTGGTATTACTAATAAAGGCATCGTTTTTAATGTAGATCGTGTTGAGGTAGAGGCTAATGATGCCGCTCTTAAAGGTGATGCTCAGTTAAAGTTGGCACCATTTGCAGTACAAGAAGCTATGTTCGATAGAGAGGCTTTTATGAAAAAAGTTGATCTAAATGCTAAGCTTGTAATGGCCAACAAGTTCTTAGAATACTTGCCAAATTATAATCCAGAACAAATTAGCTTTTTTGTTGGTATGGGATTCTTATCTGAAGAGGGCGATGATCTTGCAATAAAATTAGCCGTTAAGGATGGAGTCATTAATCTCAATGGCCAGCCAATGCCTGGTTTTTAGATTTATCTAGGTTGGTAAAGCTGCAGCGTGCTCATTGAACACGCTGCACTAATACTTAATTGCTTTTTATTACCTCTGTTTTATCTAGCGCTGTATTTTTAGGTTGCTGGTTTTTTGTTTTAATCGCTGTCTTTATATTCATATCATCGCTATTCTTTTTTACCTTGCTCTTGGCGCTGTTTCGACAGTATGACTTAATTGTCTTGCCGTCTTTTCTTGTATAGCTATTAACCCAGGCACAAGCATTGTTCTGGCTGCAGGCGTCTTTGATTTGGCCTTTACAAGCTGGGGTAGCGGCAAAGTTGGTTGAACTTATCATTGTTGCTAGCGCTAAAGTAGAGAGGTTAATAATTACTTTTTTGATAGATTTATTCATACTGAACTCCTCATATATAAATTTTGCATATCAGTGAAATACAGCTTGGACTTTAACTAGATAGCTCGTTTTCGCTATAGATGATGACAAAATGAGGCATACTGCTATTTAATAAGGCTGCTTAGTGTAAGTAAGCTTAAACAATGAATCATAATGTGACAGTAAAAATTATATATAATCGATCGTGGTTTGGGTATTGGAATAGATCTTATGTTTTTAGCAAGGGGTTATGTAGAGCTCAGGCGGTTAAATAAAATTGTGGGCGTGATAGAATTAACGTAATTTAACATGGCTAATCTGTAGAGTAGGTGTGGTTTGGGTAGTTTAGTTGAAAAACAAATATTAACAAGATTTGTTAAGATCGCAGCAGTGCTGATAATACTTTTATTTAATAATGTTTATGCGCTTGAGTTGAAAATGCCGATCGCTAATAATATTGACAGCTTTCATAGCCAGCTTGCTATTCGCTTTGCAGCACAAGTGAAAAAAGAGACGAATAATAGAGTCATTATTACTGTGTTAGCTAAAGATTCTGGCTATAAAGACGAGGAGATTTTCGGCGCGGTTAAAAACGATTTAGTCGCAATGGGCTCAAGGTTGCTATCATCTTTAGATCACGAGAGTCAGCTGTTTCAATTAGATGCACTGCCTTTTTTGGCGACCAGTTATAGAGATGCATTTAATTTATATAAAGTATCTAAAGCGGAATTAGAGCAAGTTTTAAAAATTAAAGAGGTGAAACTGCTCTACGCTGTCCCCTGGCCGTCACAGGGGCTTTATACCCGTAATAAGATTGAGACACTAGATGATCTTAAAGGGCTCTCTTTTAGGCCATACAGTAAGCTGACAGATCTATTTGGTAAGTCTTTAGGCTTAGAACCTGTCATTGTGCCTTTAGATAAGTTAGCTAGAGCAATTAGCCGTAAACAGTTGGATGTGGTTTTTGGTTCAGCTGCTAGCAGCAATGAGTTTGGCCTCTCTAGGGTGTTTTCCTATTGGTACAATTTAGATGCGTGGCTACCAAAAGAAATAGTGTTCATTAGCATGAAGCAGTGGCTAACACTTTCAAGTGAAGATCAAGCCATTGTCTTGTCCGTTGCGCAAAGGATAGAAAGCGAGGGTTGGCAAAGCTCAAAGCAAGCGTCAGATAATGCTAAGGCGCAGCTGGAATTTTCAAATGTTAAGCTTGAAGAGCCCAGTGTACAGTTGCGCCAAGAGTTTAAGTTAAAGAGTTTGTTGGTTGTTGAGCAGTGGCTTGAAAATATTGGCGATCATGGTCGCGATGTATGGGAGCGCTATATGAAACTATAAATAGCTTCATATAGGTAGTAATGTCGTTGAGGCGACGCCGTGTAATACTTTGTTGATTGTTCTGTTGTTTCTGTTGGAGATGATGGTTGCTAAAATATCTTGCCCAGAAATTAATTTTCCAAATAATCTTTCAAAGCTTAAATTTGCAGATCCATCATCCGTACTGTGATTGCTTAAAAGGTAGAGAGCATTATTTTCATCTTTAGAGCTGCTCAGTAACCAAGTTGCAGTTTCTAGGTTTCTTGCTGAGTTATATATTTTTTGCTCATTGATTGAGTCGAGCATAAAAAATTCGTTTTGGTAATTATAAGAGCTGTGTATGATGCCGGCAACGCCAGCCATAAAGGCAAAAACGCGATCGCCTTGAAATTCAGGGTTGAACGCTAGTAGTAGTGCGTCATTTGCATAGGCATCTCCCAGTTCGTTAAACTGAACCTGTCTTGGATAGCCAAAAAGCTGGTTTATGCGTTTGGTTGTCGTGGTGCCAGCAGGTGCTTTTGCTAGCTCTTTAGGGTTGCGTTTATAAAACTTAGCCATTAGCTCTTGTGCATGTTCATTGGTTTGTTTTAAGTGTGCGTCAATGACCATATCGAGTTCAGATTTAGCTAAAGACTCTATTCTAAAGGGTTGATCTGGGTTGTTGGTACAGCCGGTCATTAGCAATGTGATAAGCATTAAGAAAGTGAGTTGTGAGCGGGTTCTTAGCAAGTTGATGTCTCTCTATAATGTTGTCATAAAAAATATTGCCATAAAAATGGTGCCGATTGCAGCTGTTTGCAGCGCCAGTTAAATATAACTGATCTAGCTTTGCGCTTGCGGTTGTCTAACAGTGTCGATAACTATTAATCAAGTGTAGTGTAATAACATCATATAGGCTAGATCGATCATTGTTTTCTATCAATAAAATTATTAGTAAATGTTGTATTATAATGTCGCGGTTTTGTCTTTAAAATAGCGGTATAAATAGCAAGATAGTTCATCTTATTGGAGTGTTGGTGTGCAAGATTTTACAAGTATTAGACGTGAGTATAGTGGCATTGATTTTTTAAAAAAAGATTTGGCGCACAGCCCATTTGATCAGTTCTCTAAATGGTTTAAAGAGGCATCCGCTGTGCGTATAGATGATGTGTCTTCAATGACCTTAGCGACTGCAAATAACGAGCGAATGCCATCTGCAAGGATAGTGCTGTTAAAGCATTTTGATGAACAGGGGTTTTGTTGGTACAGTGATTATGAAAGTAATAAAGGCCAGGATTTAGCAGAGAATCCACAGGCTGAATTGATGTTTTACTGGTATGGATTAGATCGGCAAGTACGTATTCAAGGGCGCGTAGAGAAACTTTCACAAGAGTATGCGGATAACTATTTTTCGCAGCGCCCGCTGGCAAGTCAAATTAGTGCTGCAGCAAGTCATCAAAGTAAAGTAGTGAGCTCTAGACAGAGCTTACAACAGACAGTCAATGAATTACAATTAGCGAGCGAGCAAGGTATTGCGCGACCTGCTAGATGGGGAGGCTATCGTCTTATCCCAAGTAGATTTGAGTTTTGGCAGGGCCGAGAGGGTCGCCTGCATGATCGCTTGGTGTACAGCGCGCAAGATAGTGGTTGGTCAATCGATAGGCTACAGCCTTAAATTAGGAGAGAGTTTTGCAAACAATAGTAAAAGAGCTGACGGGTTCAGCAGATGCCGCTGTTATTTGGCTGCATGGATTAGGGGCTGATGGTAATGATTTTGTCGATGTCTTGAAATATTTGAATTTGGCAAAAGATCAGCATATTAGATTTGTTTTTCCCAGTGCTCCTATGCGTAAAGTGACCATCAATAACGGTCTGCAAATGCGCTCTTGGTATGATATTAAAGCGATGTTACCGGCACGCGTTATCGATGAAAAGGAACTTGATCAATCGATTTGTGATATTAATAACTTGATAGCAGAGCAGGTTGCTCAAGGGATAGCGGTTAATAGGATTATCTTGATTGGTTTTTCTCAAGGCGGGGCTTTGGCATATGAAACGGCTTTGACCAGTAAGTTGGCTATTGGCGGCATTGCGGCAATGTCAACGTACCTTCCTAGACTGTTAACCAAAGATCAATGTCATTTAAGACATAATGCACCGGTATTAAGTATTCATGGTGAGCAAGATGGGGTTGTTCCCTGCACGCTTGGTGATAGTAGCGTTAAGCATTTAGAGTCTTTAGGTTATGCGCCTAAGTGGCATACATTTGCCATGTCTCACGAGGTCAGTTTGCAGTCACTTGCTGTTTTAGGGCAGTGGTTAACAAGTGTGCTTGATGGATCGGATTCATAGCAAAATATGTCGGCGATTAACAAGTTACAGTGCTTATATGCGCTAGTGTTAATCGTTTTGTTAAATCAATTTAAATATTAAAAGAGTTTATAAATTATGCAAATAGCTGCTGATAACACAGTATTTTTTCACTATTCATTGCTAGGTGATAAAGGTGAAGTTATTGAAACCTCTAGAGAGCAAGAGCCTCTGAGTTTCATCGTCGGGCAAAACCAAATAGTACCTGGTTTGGAAAAATCGATGCTAGGTAAATCTGCAGGGGATAAATTTCAAGTTAAAATTAAATCAGCAGATGGTTACGGCGATTGGTTAGAGGAAAAAGTCTACGATGTCTCTCTAGAGGTATTCGAAGGTGTTGAAGAGCTAGCTGTTGGTTTAATGTGCCAATTGACTAATGAGCAAAATGAGCAAGAACTGGTTTGTGTTGTAGAGATAAATGACACTGTTGTTACTGTCGATTCTAACCACCCTTATGCGGGTTTAGATATCAAGTTTTCCGTTGAAATTATTGATGTAAAATAAGCGATGAAATCATAGTCAAGCCAAGTATAGAGGGTCTCTAAAGGCGCTCTATTGTATCCTTGTGTGTCGAATAAATAGCGCTTATTGCACGGCGTGCCTCGTTATATTTACCCTTGTTATTACCGCGTTTAAGATACTTTAAAATCTGTTGTTATTAACAGTTTAGCTAGCTGTGCCAGCTCGTTATTGAGCTATGACTTTTAAAACATGCTAGCGCTAAAACGTACCTTGTTACGGTGCGTTTTAGGCTGTTACCTATGCTCATATTTACACCTTTTCTCTCCATTCTAAGTCCCCTATATGTACATTAAGCCATTCGAATCCAATTCTCTTAGCGACAGCTGATGCCCCGTCTAAGCTTTTAAATTCTCTCTCTTGATTGCCTCTTTGTAAATCTAATGTCATTACCTTGTTGTCTTTAGTGATGAATTTTAGTGTCCAGCCACGCGACATTGAAATAGGGATAGCCTGGCATGAGTCGAAGACACTGGCGTTAAATAACAGTTTTATTTCTTTTTCTTGCATTGTTAATATCCTTTTTAGATTGATCAAAAAACTATAATAACATTATAACTTAACATCACGCTAATGGCAACAATATAACAGCCAATTGATCTTTATAACTATATGTTTTTAAACAATAAATAAACAAATAAAAACAAATATTCACACTGTATTTTGTTTATCATAAACTATTGATTTATAATTATAAATATCATCTAATTATTTGTTGTGATTATAAAATTTGATTTATCAAAAAGTTATTTATGATTATTGTTATATGTTTTTTGAATAAACAAAAAATAGCGGGTCTTTTTATTAAAAATAACGGCGATAGCGCGAGAAAGGCTCGAAAGTAAGCCCGCGTATGGTGTTGGCTAATAGCTTTTTTCTAAGCTAATTAATATTTCTTATAAAAATAAGTATTAGAGTGACTAAATGCACGATGGAAAGGTTAAAATGCGCGCTTGAAAATAAGGGGCCCTTGAAATGCATTGGATATATGAGCTATTTACGAAAAGTGCATTAGTAATCGCTGCTTTTTTGCGAGCACAAAACAGTAAGAAAATAGCATACCGTCGAGACTCATCAGTGTTACTAGCATCACATTATTACTTTAACCAAGGTGAGCGTACTTTTTTATCAGTATTAGAAAAAGCGGTGGGCTCACATTACTATGTCATTGGTAAGGTAAGAGCATTTGAGTTACTGGTTTTTGAGAATGACAGCAGCGTCTATTCTAAAGTAGTGAAAAAGAACTTCAGTGACTACTATTTCGATTATGTGGTCTGCGCTGCACATAGTCACCAGGTAGTATGTGTTGTTCAATTGCAGAGAGCGTACATTAACAATAAGAGGCAAAGGCGTTGGTCTAACTTGTTAGAGGCTTTGATACAGCAGTTTTGCCTAAGCTCTGAATTGCCGCGTCTTATTGTGGCTGAGCAGAGGGGGTATGATCTCAATGAGCTTATCGAGCGCTTTGAGGGCGTTGCCAAGGATGTCGAGATTAAATTAGAGGCAGCAGATATTTATGTGCTGTAAACACTTGCTAGTGACACATTGCTTGCATTGAGACATAACGAGAAAGCTTTGAGTGTAGGGCAAGGTTGTCGCTTAAATTGTGTGTCTAAAAAATTAACCACAGCATAGTGATAGAACTTAATCAGTATGCCGTGGTTGTCAGACGTTATGCCGTCACAATAATAATGCGAACAGCTTCGGTTTTTAATTGTAAGCTAGCTGCGTAATTTTGTAATGCGGCTAAAGTTTCTTGCTGGTAAGTGATTTCTGATTGGCGAATGTTAGGGTTGATGTCCGCTAAGGCTTGCAAGCGAGAAATTTCCATCGACATATGCTCATCAATATTTTTACTTGCTTGAGCGATCATCGCAGGTTGTTTTTTACGTGCTATTTTTTCAACTTTTACCAGCTGTTGCTCTATTTGCTCTCTGGCGTGCTTGATTAAGTTTTGGGCACTTTTGCTCGGTACTCTCTGCGCCAATGTATTGATGTTGTCACCGCTAATGATAGCTGATAGATCATTGTCGCTGCTATCTAGTAATACACGGTGCACGCTGGCATCAATGAATCTATTTAACTGCAATGATTTAGGCGCGGCGCAATGAGCGGTGAAAATTGCTTCAATTAACAGCGAGCCTTCTTTTAAAGCCGGTAATTTAATAGTGCAAAACGCGGTATTGCCATAATCACCGCTGAGCATCATATCCATAGCACCACTAACAAGTGGGTGCTCCCATGTTAAATACTGTAAATCATCCCTTGATAGTGCATGGTCTTGATCCCAAGTAGCAGTCAACCCATCCTCTGTAAGACCTGGGAAATGGTGTGTTCTCATGTGATCGCCAGGGTGCATAGTAAAACTATAAGCATCGTAAGCTTGTATATCTACGCCAAAGTAATCACATAGCTCTTCAACATATTTAGCTAGGGCTTGAGGGCTATTAGTTTGCTCGATTTGTGCCAAAACTTGTTCAGCGACAAAGGGTCTACATGAATTGAGCTCAAGCATTTTATCGCGACCGCGATGCAGCTTCTCTTCAAGTGTCGCTCTAACAGCAGCGGTTTCTTCAATGAGGGATTCTACTTCTGACTCATCTCTACAGTTGAAGCAATGTAACAATGGCGTTTGGAATTGATTGTATAATTGCATACCAATAGAGCTGCTTTGAGTGAAAGAGTTGCAGCCTCTATGATACCAATTAAGCAACACTTCTTGAGCGCTATCTTGATAGTAGGGCACATGTATTTCAACATTGTTTTGCTGGCCAATACGATCGAGTCTACCAATTCTTTGTTCAAGTAAATCAGGGTTTAGCGGCAAGTCGAATAACACAATTTTGCTGGCGAACTGGAAGTTTCGGCCTTCACTGCCAATTTCAGAGCAGATTAATATCTGGGCGTTATCTTCAAGGTTGGCAAAGTAAGCTGCAGCTCTATCGCGGTTGATCAGTGACATGCCTTCATGGAAAGAGGCTGATCTAATACCTTCTCGCAAACGCAGATGATCTTCTAATTCAATCGCCGTTTCGGCGTTAGCGCAAATGAGTAATATTTTTTCATAGCGGTGCTGCTTTAGCCAATCAACTAACCAAGCGACACGCGAATCTTCAAACAGCCAGTCTTGGCCCATAACGAGCTCAGGTTGTAATTTTTCTTGAGTAGAGACTTCTGCTGCAATAGCGTCATATAGATCGGGTTTTTCTAAAGCGTGGCTATGCAATTCTCTGATTGGAAATCCGCTGATTGCAGCGCGCGTATTTCTGAACAATACTCGCCCAGTACCGTGTTGATCCAGTAATTGCTCAACTGTTTTGTCTCTTAATGTTTGTAGCTGCGCTAGATCGGCATCTATAGCATTAGCGGTCAGTGTTGTTAATTGCTCAGCTGATAAATATTCGCTTAATTTATCGTTAAACTCACCTGTTGCAATCGCAGTAGGTGAATCGTCTAACATTAATGTTTCAATAAAATCACTGAGTGGGCGGTAGTCATGTTCTTCTTTTTTGAATTGGTTTAAATCATAGTATCTATCGGGGTCAAGCAGGCGAAGCCTAGCAAAGTGGCCCTCAACGCCTAATTGCTCAGGTGTTGCCGTCAATAGTAATAGACCAGCAGTACGTTTGGCTAATTTTTCAATCAGTTGATATTGTGGGCTTACTTGAGTTTCACTCCATTGTAAATGATGTGCTTCATCAACAATCAGCAAGTCCCATTCGGCTTCTTCCGCCTGTGGCACTCGGTGCGCATTATTCGTTAAGAAGTCCAATGAGCAAAGAATTAACTGAGAACTTTCAAACGGATTAAGATCGAGCATATCCTGTGGGATATCATCAGTTTCAAGTAAGTCTAAATCAATATCAGCTGTTTTTTCTTCTAGGGCATTACAGCGGTTTTCATCTAAAATTGTAAACATAAGATTGAACCGGCGTAACATTTCTACCAGCCATTGGTGCACTAGTGAATCAGGTACAACTATTAAAATGCGCTGTGCTCGTTGTGTCATCAGTTGTTGATGCAGTATTAGGCCAGCTTCCACTGTTTTACCTAATCCAACTTCATCGGCAAGTAACACTCTTGGCGCATGTCGATTGGCAACTTGTGATGCGATATAAAATTGATGAGGTAATGGCTGAACTCTCGGGCCTAGGAGACCGCAAACACCAGAGCGTTGATGATTATGTAAATGCTTTAATGTTTCAACTCGAAGTTTGAAGGATTTAAGCTTGTCTATTTGGCCTGCAAATAAGCGGTCTTGTGGTTTGCTAAAATTAACAAAACTGTCTAGGTCAATCTCATCTAATGAAATATCGTCATCGTTTTCATTTAGACAGTGATAAGTAAAGCAGCCATCTATTTCTTCGCGCTGAATGATAGTAAAGGTATCACCTAACTGATCGCTAATGTCTTCACCGACATTATAAATAACACGGCTAAGGGGAGCGTTATCCGTTGCGTATGTGCGCCTTTCAGCAACCGCGGGAAAGCTAACCTCAATACGACGGTTTTCACTGTGGACAATGATGCCAAGACCTAGTTCTGATTCGGTGTTACTGATCCAACGTTGGCCGGGAGTGAATTCTTCAATTTTCATATTTAAACCTGTGTTCTATATTTTAAATGTTTGGTTAGTAGCGATATGATGCTATGACTTATTCGCCACGCAGTGGTCATTACTATGTATTTTAGATGTGGCTAAATGGCGTGTAAAGTGTGCTCATCAAGCACCATTTGCTGACTATTATTTTGACTAGCAGCATGAGTTGTTTTTTGCCTCGATCCACTGCGCCATATACTTGGTACTTTTATGATGGTGATGGCGAAGCATCGTTCCGGTAAAGTTAGCAGCTCTGAATGCTGCTAGATTGTGTTGTAAATTGAGAAGAGCTAGGTCCAGCTGCAAACTCAGCTCTTTTTTATTATAACAGCTGTCAATAATGTCGTCACATCGCTCAGATGCCTGCTGCCACAATAGTGCTGATTGATAGAGTTCAATCGCAGCTTCGCTAATGCTCTGGCTAGTGTTTGCGACTTTTCCAGGCCACGCTTTGTCAGCTGTCATCGCCTCTATACCGACAGCGGTTGTCACACTTGGGGTTAGCGTTTGCATTGCATCAGTAAACTTACCTTTTATACCCGCCCCAAAGCGTAATGGCGATAAACAGATACGCGCATTTTTTAAAACATCAACGGCACTATCTGCCCAGCCTTCAATATAAAATCCCTGTTTAGGGTTGTGTAAATCTGTTACCTTTTTAGCAGGGTAAGCGCCATAAATATGAAGTTGGGCGCTAGGTAGAGCAGCCCGTATCTTTGGCCAAATATCTTTTTTTAGCCATAGCACACTATCCCAATTGGGAGCGTGACGAAAATTGCCAATAGTGACAAAATGCTGTCTATCTTGAAAACTTGGCAGCGCATTTTTTTGCTCTTTATAGGTAAGCGGTTCAAGCATAAAAGGTAAATGTAACAGTAATTGCTGAGGCAGGGAAAATTGAGTTGTCAGTAAATCAATTTCAAAGCTTGATATCATTAAGCTTAAGTCGCAACGATAAATGGCAGAAATTTCCCGCTGGCAGACATCTTGGCTTTGCATATTTGTATACAATTTAGCACTATCAGCAAAATTGGTGTCAAATTCACCACCATTGGCAATCACTTGTTTTAAGTTTGTATGCCTCGCCAGCCTTAAACTGTGTAGGTCTTCAGTGTCTAGTATTCGTATACACTGCGGGCATTGCTGCTCCACTCTCCAGCCAAATTGCTCTTCCATCATAAAGCGATCAAATAGTACGAGATCGGGATTGATTTCTTTAATCCAAACATCAAAGCTGTCACTGTTCAAAGTGATCGCTTGCTCTAGCACGCCGATATCAGCAAGCTGCGTTCTATGTTCGCCTAAGGCTGCTGGGCTTGCAAAAATAACTTGGCAAGCGCGCTCTTTAAAATAAGAGATGAGCTGCATCATTCTTGAGCCTGCGGCAGATGATTTTGGTTCGGGCCAAACATAACCGATAATAACGATGTTTTGATAAGATGGTGAGATTAATTGCGAGGGTGAATCATGCATATAGTGAGGTATGAGTCCTTGATGATAAATAAAATTGAAGGTGTCTATACCAATAAATATAGATTTCAAAAAATGCTGTTTAAACTGCGTGCTATTATAAGCGAAATTGCCGGTAATGTTCTAAGGTTATTGGGGCGAGAGGGCTAAAATTAAGTGATTGGATTTTTATAGAGGAGGTCGGTGCTTCCAAAAGGTAAATTTTATTACCTTAAGGTAATATATGTATGTTTTATTGTTTTTATTTTTGGCTCTTTGTGGTTATATTGTGATGAATGTTGGTGTGATGCACATGTTGATGATAAATTATAAGCGTCATCGAAAAAGTGTAATATGTCAGCCATTAGTCTAAAATTTATTTTATAGAGGTATTAATGACAAATTTAGATAATCTTTTTGGGCAAATGCTAGAGCGGTTCAACCCTATAGCAGCGGCGCAGGTTAATGCAGTATTTCAATATAATATTTCAGATAATCAGTCTTTTGTCTGTGAAATTAGTGGCGCTAATTGTGAGTTTACAGCGGGTACCCATGCAAATGCGGATATAGAGTTAACATTGAGTACTACGCTGTTGTTAGAGATTGTGTCAGGGGAGGCGGATGCGTTACAAGCATTTATGGAAGGTAGTATTTTAGCTAGTGGCGATCTGAGCTTAGCACCTGCCTTAGTGAGCTTATTTCCCCCGCAACAATAATCTTGATTTGACAACGCTGTAATTTATAAACAGTATAAAATAAAAATAATAAAGCAGAATTCGAAGGTTATAATATGAATCAATTTGCAAGAGGTTCGTGGGTTCCACCATCACTTAATAGTCATGGCTTCGAATCAATTTTAGATGTCTTTGACCGCTCGTGTGCATCCTTTGGTGATAACATAGCTTATAGCAGCTTTGGTCACGGCATATCTTATAGCGAATTAAATATATTAGCGGATGCTTTTGCGTACTATTTACAAAATCACACCTCCCTTATCGTCGGTGATAGAATTGCTATTCAATTGCCAAATATATTACAGCATCCCGTTGTCTTATTTGGCGCTATGCGCGCCGGTTTAATTGTAGTCAATACTAACCCTTTGTATACGGCACGCGAATTAGAGCATCAGTTCAATGATGCCCAAGTTAAAGCGTTAGTTGTTTATGAAGGCGTTGCTCATAATGTTGAAAAAGTCATTGATAAAACGGCGATAGAATATGTATTCACGACCAACCTCGCTGACCTGCATAGTTTTTTACCACGATTAGCC
Source organism: Gammaproteobacteria bacterium AS21 (assembly GCA_038900335.1). GTDB lineage: Bacteria > Pseudomonadota > Gammaproteobacteria > Pseudomonadales > Balneatricaceae > Rs1. The sequence goes on from JBBMRB010000007.1 coordinate 15,157, forward strand.
ATCAATAATGTTGTTAAATACGTCAAAAAGCTTATTCCTCAATACACGTTGAAAAATAGTATTAAGCTGCGTAGCGCAATCATATCGCACAAAGGTAATAAGCCAGTAAAAATTGCTATGAAGCTAAAGGATGTCGCCGTTCTTCAATATACAGGAGGGACAACAGGCGTATCAAAAGGGGTTATGTTAACCCATGGTAACCTTGTCTCTAATATGCTGCAAGCTGGTGAGGTCATTGGCAAAGCGCATAAAAATTGGAAAGATATCGTTATAGCGCCGCTTCCTCTGTATCATATTTATGCTTTCACAATATCAATGATTGTCATGCAATCAGGTGGTCAAAGTGTCTTAATTGCTAATCCTCGAGATATTCCCAGCTTTATAAAAGAGCTTAAAAAGCTGAAGTTTACGACGTTTCTTGGCTTGAATACTCTATTTGTTGCGCTGTGTAATCAAAAAGATTTTCAAGCACTGGATTTCAGTCATTTACATATTACTATTTCTGGTGGTATGGCTTTAACGCATGATTGTGCAGAGTTATGGCAGCGCACGACGGGCGGCCAAATTTTGGAGGGATATGGCTTAACTGAAACGTCACCTATTGTCGCTGGCAACCCAGTAAATGCTATTAGTGTTGGTACTATCGGCTATCCGGTATTGGCAACAAAAGTCAAAATTATTGATATAGCTAACAATGAAGTGAAAAGCGGTGAGGCTGGAGAGTTGTGTGTTTTAGGGCCGCAGGTAATGAAAGGTTATTGGAACCACCAACAGGCAACAGAGGATGCTTTTACAGAGGATGGCTACTTTAAAACAGGAGACATCGCTGTTCAAGACGATACAGGGCGTCTCAAAATAGTCGATAGAGCGAAAGATTTAATCATAGTGTCAGGGTTTAACGTATATCCGAACGAGGTCGAAGATGTTGCCTCTTCACATCCTAAGGTATTAGAATGTGCTGCCGTAGGGGTGAAAAATGAGAAGACGGGTGAACGGGTTAAACTTTTTGTGGTGAAAAATGATGAGAGCCTACAAAGCGCAGAGCTTCGTACTTTCTGTAAAGAGCAGTTAGCGAGTTATAAAGTGCCTAAGGAAATAGTTTTCGTTAAAGAGTTGCCAAAATCTAATATAGGCAAAGTATTACGCAGAATGTTAAGGGAATAAACGCCTCTTTAGATTGCAACATTCGCAGCGATATATAACCTATGATATTTTTATATCATAGGTTGAGACTGTAGTTTAAATTGTAGTTGAAATTGTAGCGAGATTATCGCTGGGGTTAAAATGGATCTTGATGTCCGTTACTTGACATCAATATTTGCTCGCATCTTCAGCAGTTTACCGACAGTTCGATTCCAGTTGGCGGCACACTCAGGCCCACAGCGGTCAGCCCATCTAGGTAAAATAACATCGTCAACCAGTTTGTCACGAGTGAGCAAATCTTGCACTGAGGGCTCAGTTAAGATCATATGCCCATTATCTCCAATAGAACAGGGGCCATTAGTTAAACAGGCTAAGGCAACCTTGTCTTCTTTATTCGTCTCCAACCACATTCGATCAGTCAGATCAGCTAGTTCGCGTTGAAGAATTTGCTGCTGCTGATCGCTCATTAAATTCCATTTATTAATATTAATAGCACCAAAAGCTAAGCCCCAGCCCACGCGTAAGGTAAAACCATAGGGTGTGTCGCGATATAGCTCTGTTGTGTAAGCTGACATGGTACCAGTAATCACACAATCGATTTTATTTTGCTCTAACGCTTTAGGAACATCGTTGTAAGTAACATTGACGGGGATAGCACCAACACTTTCGACAAAATCACTTAAAGTGGTTAAATACACGCGGATTCTACGTCCTTGCAAATCATCGATATTATCAACGCGGTTTTTACACCATATCATCTGGCTTGGGAATGGATAAAGGTTCATTAGCTTGGCATTATATTTTTGCTCAAAAGCGCGCTCTAATGTGGGGAAGTAGGCTTTGGCAACTTGGCGTTGTGTTCGTATGTCTTGTACTAGCGATGATAGGTCTGCCCCTTCAAAAATGGCGCTTTCAGGTGAGACATAGGCGGGTAAGCCAAAAGCAAAATCAAACACGCCTTTTTTGACTAGCCTCATGATTTCTGAGCCACTTAGTTCAAGATGGCTCTGTGGGCTGATCTCTCCGACAATACTGCCACTGGTCGCTTTTGCTATTTGTTTATTCCAAAAGGGGCCTTCATGTTTTTGATAATTAGTGAAGTAGCCCCAAGTACCAACCGCTTTGATAATTAATGTCTCTTCAGCGTGTGCACTTGCTTGGCATAGGATAAATAAGCTCGTTGCAATAATTGCTTTTGTAATGGCAGAGGGTGGCAGTTTGTTCTGGTGTTGGTGTTTCATTAATTAAAACAACTCATGTCTAGAAATGTGATTTCACTATCTTTGCAACTAAGGCAAAGATAGTGAAAATTTATTGCTATGCGCTCATTAGCGTTGGTAGGTATAACACAACAGAGGGAAACATAGTAATGATGACTATCGCACAGGCGATCATAAAAAAGAAGGGTAGAGCTGCTTTTGCAATGTACAGAATGTTTTTACCGGTCAATGCTTGAATAACAAATAGGTTGAAACCTACCGGAGGTGTTATTTGTGACATCTCAACTACTAACACTAAGAAAATACCAAACCATATAAGGTCTATATTTGCTTGTGTTACCATTGGCAAAACGACAGAGGTTGTTAATACAATCACTGAAATACCATCGAGAAAACAACCCATTACAACAAAGAAAATTGACAGATATATAATGAGTTCAACAGGGCTAAGACCTAGTGAAGCTATCCATTGAGCAAGTGCATTGGGAACGCCGATAAAGCCCATCGCCAGTGTTAAAAAATGCGCGCCTATTAAGATTAAACCTAACATACATGAATTTTTAACAGCGCCGACAATGCTTGATGTAAGCCCTGACCAGCTAAAACTACCCAGCAGAGCGGATAGGATTAAAGAGCCTGTTACACCTAGTGCTGCCGCTTCTGTTGGTGTTGCAACTCCTTGATAAATAGAGCCTAATACCGCACCAATTAACAGTACGATAGGAATCAGTTTTTTCAGAGCTTGTATCTTTTCTTTGAAGGTGTAATGCACAATATCATCACTAGCTTTAGGGTTCACTTTCTTGCCTTTATACATAGTCCAAAGCATGGTGTAACTCATAAACAGTACAATCAACACTAAGCCTGGAAGAGCTCCTGCTAGGAATAGCCTCGCGATAGAAACTTCTGCTGATACACCATAAACGATTAAAATAATGGATGGCGGTATCAATAAACCTAGGGTGCCTGAGCCTGCTAATGTGCCAATTGCCATCGCATCATCATAGCCACGTTTAGCCAGTTCTGGAAGTGTCATGCGGCCAATGGTTGCAGCGGTGGCTGCTGATGAGCCGGATACGGCAGCAAAAATACCGCAGCTCAAAATGTTGACGTGCAATAGTTTGCCAGGCAATTTAGAAAGTAATGGTGCTAGCCCTTCAAAAAGATCTTGTGAGAGGCGAGTCCTAAATAATATTTCACCCATCCAAATAAACAGTGGCAGTGCGGTAAGTGACCAGCTGGTCATAGCGCTCCAAGACGATGTGCCAAGCAATAGCCCAATACTGCTATTATCGATTAATGTTAAACCGATGATTGAAATGCCAGTTAATGTTAAGGCAACCCAAACACCACTGGTTAGCATTAATATCATGCAAACAAATACGATTGTTCCTATTATAAAAATATCCATCATCTACTCCATATTACCAAGGTCTTCTTCGTGTACGAGATAAGACGGCTTCTTGCCTGATATTGAATCGATGAAATTATCAACAATCGCAATAAATAAAAATAGTGAACCGATAGCCATAGGTAGCTGCACTAACCAAAGTGGCATCACTAGGTAAGTATCCGTCACCTCTTCATAGATATAAGAATCGTAGACAGTATAGGCTGTGTAAAACATTAAATAACCACTGATCAATAGTGCGGCAAATAGATTGAAAGTTTCGATATAGAAACGTTTAACGCCTTTTAGCCGAGACAGTAATATAGTGACGCGAATGTGGCCGCCATAGTTAAAGGTATAAGCTAGCCCAAAGAAAACGGTCGCCGATAATAACCAGCCGGCAAAATCTTCTGATGAGGGGATAATGATGCCCAGTGAGCGAGCAGCAATTTGCGAGAGAATGAGTAGTGTCATTATTACCAGGCAAGATCCCGATAAAAATACCGATAATAGGTAAAAGTAACGTTTGATGGTCATCATATTGTTATTATCCATTGGCTTAATTAACCTAATCCAATAACGAGTGTTATAGCTATTAGGCTAAATCACGCCCCATCGTGGCAGCGTGAATTAAGCTTATTATTTTTTAGAAGGTGTTATTGCGCCTTAAAATCTGCAATCACTTTCTTACCGGCTTCACCTGCTGAATCTAACCATTCAGTGATCATGGTATCGCCGATCATTTTGAGCTCATCTTGCAACTGCTTGGTTGGTGCAGCGACAATCATGCCTTGCGCCTTTAGCTTTTCAGTGTGTTCAACAGCTAATTTTCTACCTAGTGCCCAGCCTTTTTGTTCTGCATTTTTGGCGGCGCTTAGGATGATCTGTTGAACATCTTTATCTAGACGATTGAAAATTTTCTTATTGACGAACATCATGTTTTTAGGAATCCATGCATGAATCGTTGTGAAATGAGAAATGTAATCCCAGCTTTGACCGTTAACACCGGTACTCGGTGAGGTGATCATGGCGTCTATCGCATTAGTGGTAAATGCTTGGGCAACATCACTAAAAGGGATGTTAACTGGCGTGGTACCCATTAAATCAGCTAAGCGCGATGTTGTTGGGCTGTAAGAGCGCATTTTCAAACCTTTCAAATCTTCAAGACTCGATATCACTTTGTTTGAATATAGATCTTGAGCCGGCCACGGTGAAGTGTAAAGTAGCATTAAGCTATCTTTATCTAATGCTTTAATAATTTCGCTTTTAGATGCTTTATAGAGCTTTTCAGCACTGTCAAAATCAGTGGCTAGAAATGGGATGTTATCTAGCTTAAAAATAGGATCATTGTTACCTAAGCGACCAATGAACACTTCACCGATTTGTACCTGTCTTGATTTTACTGCCCTGTGTATTTCTGGGTGCTTAATTAAAGAGCCTCCAGAGTGGACATTAATGTTGAGCTTGCCTTTAGCTTTCTCGTTGATCTCTTGGGCAAAGCTCCTAGCTACTTGTGTTTGGTGAGTGCCATCGCCATAAGGTAGAGGCATGTCCCAGCGGGTTTGTGCATTAACGTGGGTTGTTGCACCCAATGTTGCCATTGTTAATAAAGAGGCACATAGGGAAGCTGTCTTGTGTTTTATTATATTTTGAATGAGTGACATTTTGTTCTCCAAGTCGTTACGTCGTTGCTAAATAAATTATTAGCTAAGACCACTAAAGCAATAGTTGTACCAAATTGGAGACAAAAATATAATCCAATAAAAACAGTTTGTTATAAGTTGGGGTGAGTGGGTTTAATGGGGTTGAGTCAATTTTGACTCATTTAAAAAATGAGCAATGGGTTGTTTTTGACACTTAACTTTTGAGACAGCGCTTTAGGTATAGCTATCTTTGTTTAAATTATATTTTTTCATTCTTAAATACAGTTTTTTACGCGGGATATCTAAAGACTCTGCTGTTTTCTCTATATGGCCACTGTTTTGTTGTAACGCTTGGCAAATAATATTTTTTTCGTGTTCAGCTAATTGCTCATCTAAACTCAAATCGCTTGGAGCGTGATGACTTGTCATTAAGTGCTCGCTACTGAGCATCGTTTTGCTCTTGTGATCCGCTGCTGGTTTGTCTAACGCATTAAATGAAAGGGGCAAGCCTATTACCCAGCGCTCTGCTGTGTTTTGTAGCTCTCTGACGTTGCCAGGCCAGTCATTAGCACTCAGTTGTTTGAGCAAGGATTGGGTAATAGGCTCAATTTTTCGCTTTAGCTTGTTAGCTGAAATTTGAGCAAAATGGCTAAATAGTAGAGGAATATCTGCTTTGCGTTGCTTTAAAGCTGGGATGTTGATGGCTGCAACATTGAGTCGATAGTATAAATCTTCACGAAAGTGACCACTGTACGACTCTTCAAGTAAGTCTACTTTGCTGGCGGCAATAATACGAATATCTACGTTTATATTGGTATTTCCGCCCAGTCGTTGTAAGGATCTTTCCTGTATTACTCGCAGCAGTTTAACTTGCAAAGATAGCGGCATACTCTCTATTTCATCGAGGAATAAAGTACCGGCATTTGCGTATTCAATTTTGCCGATACGCTTTTTAATGGCACCAGTAAAGGCACCCGCTTCGTGACCAAATAGTTCGCTCTCAATTATATTCTCAGCCAGGGCACCGCAGTTTAGTGCAACAAAGGGTTTCTCGGCTCTAGGGCTATAATCGTGTAAGCATTGTGCGACGACTTCTTTACCTGTGCCGGTTTCGCCGTGAATGATTAAATCGACATCCACTTGCGCTAAACGCAAGACACTTTCTCTTAATTTTTGAATGTTATCAGATTGTCCTATCAGGCGTTGCTCTATTTTATGTTCTTGAGCAAGGCTCGCTTTAAGTGCTCTGTTTTCTAATACCAGCTGGCGCTTATGGTACGCTCTTTGTACTGTGTTTAGATGGTTTTGCGGATCATCTGCCTTTTCTAAAAAATCATACGCACCCAGGCGAATTGCTTTAATAGCTATCGTTATATCCGCATGCGCACTAAACATAATGACCGGTATTTCGCTGTCTATTTGCAATATGCGCTCAAGGACTTCTATGCCATCCATTAAATTCATCCGTACATCACAGATAATAACGCCCTGCCAGCTGTTAGAGCATTGCGTTATTGCCTCTAGTGGATCTTCATAAGCAGCAGCTTGATAGCCTTCTAGTTGCAGGGTCTGTAGCATAGAGTGGCGAACAATAGCTTCGTCGTCAATAACAATAACTTGTAGGCTAGAGTCGCTATTCATGATGATTTCTCGTTAATGACGTTGGTGTTAAGTTGGTAGCTTTTGGTAGTTGGATATTAAAGCTAGCACCGCTATGTGGTGTATTTTGGACACTGAGTTTACCATTAAAGCTCTTAATGATGTTGTACGAAATAGAGAGCCCTAGGCCAAGATTTTGACCGCGCGGCTTAGTGGTAAAAAAAGGGTCGAATATTTTATTGCGTACATCGTCGTCAATTCCAGGCCCGGTATCATTAATATAAAGATAACAGTCGTCGCGGATGGTTTTGGCGCTAATAATGATCTGCTTAATATCACTATCAGCGATCGCATCTAACGCGTTATTAATCAGGTTGATAATGACTTGTTCGAGCTGAATAGCATCGACACAGACGAAGAATTGCCGGGCTTGAACTTCGTTGCTAATACACTCAACATTAACAACTTCATCCCTTATATGATCCTTTAAGGCACGCGTTAGTACATCATAAATATCGACGGTTTGCAGACTGAGAGTTTCATTGCGAGCCAGCGCGTTTAAACGATCAATGATAGAAATCGCCCGTTTAATTAAATGCGATATATTGTTTAAGTTTTCTTGCGCTTGCTCAGGTTTGTTCGCTTGAATAAAGCGTACACCATTGTGTGAGTATAGCCTGATAGCGGCTAAGGGCTGGTTGATTTCATGGGCAATACCTGCAGAGAGTTGACCGACAGCGGCAAGCTTTCCTGTTTGCACTAGCTCTTCTTGCAAGGTTGTCAGTTGATCGCGAAAGCTTTTCAGCGAGCGCGCCATAGTACCTATTTCGTCATTCCCTTTGATCGATATTTGCTGCTGTAAATCACCATTAGCGATTGCTCGCATCGCTTTGTTCAAGCTGGTGATGCGGGCAACCATATTGCGGCCAACATATAACCAGACAATCATGATAGAAAATAAAAAGCTGGCTATAACTGAGGTGACCATTAACATGCGACCTTTATCTATGGTCTGTTGTGCATTATCTATGGCTTGTTGTGAGGTGTCGTTAGCTTGTTGTGTCAATGTTGCTAATAGTTTGTCCAGGTTGCTTAATTCCAGATGAGTTCGTGCTAAAAGCTGCAATCCGTTTTGTTTTATGTCACGCTCTGTTGCGTGCAGTGAGAAAATATTATTTTTTGCACTAGCTAAATCGATAATATGGGCAACCGTATTTTGTATGGCCTCTAAGTGGACGCGTTCATTAAGGATGTTTAAATTAGTCTTGATGCGCAAGACAATTTCTTCACTGTGGATGCTGGTGGCTATTTGCGAATTCAAATCATCCAGATGCTGAGCTCTATCTAATAAATTTGTTAATAAACTGACATCGGCACTGAGGTGATAAGCGACTTGTAATTCATTGCTAATAATTGATTTGATATTGAAATCATTGTCTCTTATCTGGCTGTATAAATTGTTTTTAATGTACTCATTAAGGCTGTCTATATCGCTGAGAAAAACAGCTGATGCCCAGCGCAATCGTCTATCAATCTCGTCTTTCTCGCTGTTTATAGCCAGTCTTAAATCGACATTGTGTTCTAGTTGCATAAAAATGCTTAGTAAAGAGCTGAACTGGTTGCTAATAGGGTGGTTTTGCTGAAGGGGAAGAAGTTGTCTGACTTTGGGTAAGGACGCCGTTATTTGGCTGACATGATGGCGTAATAGTTTAGCTGTTTTTTCTTTTTCATTGATAGTTTTAGCGCTTAACAGCGTCGGTGTCGTTATCATGATAATGACACCGTGCTCTTTAATTTTTGCCATCAGCTTTAGTGCTTGAGTATTGCTTTTAGCGACAGTTTTTAATTCGATTGCCAAAGTGTTATGAGACACCCAGCCGATGGTGCTGGCAAAGAGGGTGAATGCGCTGAGCACACTAAAAACCAGTAGTAAGCGCCCTTTGATGCCAAACCAATATTGAATTTTCATCTAGCACTTAAAAAAACAAGAGAAAAAAATTTTAATATGGTTTTTTGAAATGTATAGATAAACTGGCTTCATAGTTACTCACTCAATTGTAATTGTGTTCCCGAGAGAGTGATTACCATGTCCGTTATTAATAACCAGGCATCCCCTTGTTGCATACCTTTAATGATTTGATCCGCTTGGGCACTTTGGCGCAACATGGCTTCAAGAGTAGTGAAACTTTGCTTCATCGCCGCTTGTTTGAAGGTGAATTTCTTCTTGCCCCAAATGCGATGCTTTGTACACAGATTATCGAAATTGACACCTTGGTTTAAACCAGATTTGACGCTGTGCAGCAGGCGTATTTCTCGGCTAATAGCCCACACAATAATCGTTGTCTCAACGCCTTCATGTTTGAGTACGTCTAAAATTTTCAAACTGCGTTGTGTATTATTGGCGATGATGGCATCAATTAAAGCAAACACATCATAGCGTGAACTATCGCTGACGGCTGCCAAAATATCTTCAGCAGTTAAAGGGCCGCTACCTTGCAATAATTGTAATTTATCCAGCTCTTGTTTTGCCGCAAGTAAATTACCTTCAATACGTTCGCAGAGCATTTGTATCGCATCATTATTTAACTGTATGTGACGAGACAGGGCTTGTTGCTTTAGCCATGTGGGTAATTGATTGCTCTCTACTGGCCAGATTTCAACCACAACGCCCTTGCTTTCAATTGCTTTATACCAAGTCGCTTTTTTGGCGCCAGCATCTAGCTTGTCCGCTATGATTAATAGTACATTTTCAGCAGGTGCGTGGGCGACATATTCTTGGATAATCTGGGCCGCCGCTTTATTCACCTTTTGGCTGCCTAAACGGATTTCAATCAATCTGTTTTCTGCAAATAGCGATAGTGCATTAGCGCATTCTAAAAGGTATTCCCATTTAAAGCCGGTTTCAACATGCAACACTTCGCGCTCATTAAATCCCTGTTTTTTCAACTGTGCGCGAACAGCATCACCACAGTCCTCAACAATTAAAGGCTCATCCCCGCTGATTAAATAGACAGGGGAGATTGCTTTAGTTAATTGTTGAGTTAATTGTTCGGCCTTTATTTTCATCTAAGTCTAAAGTATGCAGCGTATTGGCGAAGAATTTGTTGTGACAGGTTTTGCCATATTTCATTGTTTAAAAAGGCTTCACGTGAGTTAGCAGCGGCTGCATCATTAGCATCGTATTCAAAAGTTCGCTCGGCAAAGCCCTCTAGATCCTTGGCAATGATGTCACCATCTTTATTGACAATATCAAAATCAAGCTCGCCTCTTAAGGTGTATTCATCAACATCGGAATCAGATGTCAGAGTTGTCGTTATTCTTCTAAAATTTACTCTGTTGACAATAATTTGATTATCGGCAAATTCATCTAACGTTAAATTATTTTGCTCAACCAGTGCATTAAAGCTTTTTTGTAAGCTAGCGCTGTTACCATCTTTGATGACTAACCATAATGACTGCGCCTCTACAGGTATTTCTATATTGCCTCTTAAGGCAAAGCCGCAGCCTATTAGCAGGCTTAATAAAGAACATATCAATAATGTTTTCAGTTTAGACAGTGAGTGCAAAGGTTGCAGTGACATTGAAACTCCTTAATGCATGCATAATTAGATTGTCCGCTAACTAACAACGCCTCAAAAATCATGTAATGAGGCGTTGTTAACTAGCTTAGCGGTTAGTTAAGCAACAACGATATTGACTAGCTTATTAGGTACCACGATTTTTTTGCGAATCGTTTTATCAGCAATAAATTTTTGGACATTCTCCATTGCTAAGGCAGTATGGAAAATGAGATCTTCATCAGCATCAGCTTCGATCGTCATTTTTCCTCTGACTTTACCGTTAACCGATATCACCATTTCAACATTTGCTTGCATCAGGGCTGATTCATCAACCGCAGGCCAAGGCACTGTTGTAATGTCAGTTTGTGGGTTCAATTCGGCCCATAGTTGATGTGCGATATGCGGAGTAATTGGCGATAGTAGTAAAATACAAGCCTCTATGGCTTCACGTTGCACCGCGATACCTTGGTCAGAGTCATCTTTAAATTTACTAATGTTGTTAGTCAATTCCATAACGGCGGCAATCGCGGTGTTAAAGGTTTGTCTGACTTCAACATCGTGGCTCACTTTTTTGATCGTCTGATGAACTTTACGTCTAAGTTCTGACTGCTGTTGATTAAGCTCAGTCAGATCTAGAGTCATGCTTTTATCTAGTGCTAAATGATCAAAAGTCAGTTTCCACAATCTCTTTAAGAATCGTTGAGCGCCTTCAACGGCAGAATCAGACCACTCTAATGATTGTATAGGTGGTGCTGCAAACATCATAAATAAGCGTACCGTATCGGCACCGTATTTATCGATCATCATTTGTGGGTCTATGCCATTGTTTTTTGATTTTGACATTTTTGTGACGCCACCATGTACGACAGGTAGGCCATCAGTTTTTAGTGTCGCCGATAAAGTTCTGCCTTTATCGTCTGTTTCTAGATCAACATCGTTTGGTGATATCCAGCTAATGCTCGAGTCATCGTTTTCACGATAGTAAGTATCAGCGAGTACCATGCCTTGACATAATAATCTTTTGAATGGCTCATCAGAGTCAACTAAGCCTTCATCACGCATTAATTTATGGAAGAAACGCGAATAAAGTAAATGTAATATAGCATGCTCGATACCGCCGACATATTGATCAACCGGCAGCCAATAGTTTGCTTTTTCAGGTTCTAACATGGCGTTTTCAGATGAGCGACTAGCATAGCGAGCATAGTACCAACTTGATTCCATAAAGGTATCAAAAGTATCTGTTTCGCGCTCAGCAGCAGCGCCACACTCTGGGCATGTCGTATCAATAAAGCTGCGCATTTTTTTGATTGGAGAGCCACTACCGTCAAATTCAACGTCTTCAGGTAATACAACCGGTAACTGCTCTTCAGGGACAGCTACAGGGCCACAGCTCGCACAGTTAATCACTGGGATTGGTGTGCCCCAATAGCGCTGTCTTGATACACCCCAATCACGCAGGCGATAATTGATCGTGGTCTTGCCTTTACCAAGGCGTTCCAATTCTGCTGAGATGGCTTTAAACGCAATATCAAATTCTAGATCATCAAAATCACCAGAATTAATCAAGATACCTTTATCGGTGAAAGCGGCCTCTGTAATATCGACTAACACATCGTCATTATTAGGACGTAGAACTTGAATAATATCTAAGCCATATTTTGTCGCAAACTCCCAATCGCGTTGATCGTGAGCAGGTACAGCCATAACCGCACCAGAACCGTAATCCATCAACACGAAATTAGCTGTCCATACAGGGACTGTTTTGCCGGTGATAGGGTGTATAGCAGTTAAGCCAAGAGGCATCCCTTTCTTTTCCATTGTCGCCATATCAGCTTCGGCAACTTTGATGTTTTTACATTCATCAATAAACGATGCTAATTCAGGGTTACTCTTAGCCGCCTCAAGCGCAAGCGGGTGTTGTGCTGCAACCGCAACATAAGTAACACCCATTAGTGTATCTGGTCTGGTGGTGAACACTTCTAATTCAGCACCGTTGACTTCAAAGCTTAACTCGACGCCATTTGAGCGGCCAATCCAGTTTTTTTGTTGAGTACGTACTTGCTCAGGCCAATCTTCTAACTTATCTAAATCATCAACTAGTTGGTCGGCATAATCAGTGATTTTCAAAAACCATTGTGGGATTTTTTTACGCTCAATCAATGCGCCAGAGCGCCAGCCGCGACCGTCAATAACTTGTTCGTTAGCAAGTACCGTTTGATCGACAGGATCCCAGTTTACCTCAGCATCTTTTTTATAAACTAAGCCTTTTTTCATTAACTTGGTGAAGAACCATTGCTCCCAGCGATAATATTCAGGGTGGCAAGTCGCTAGTTCTCTATCCCAATCGTAACCAAAGCCCATGCGCTCTAACTGACTGCGCATGTAGTTGATATTTTCATAGGTCCATTTTGCCGGCGCTACATTATTGTTCATAGCAGCGTTTTCAGCAGGTAAGCCGAATGCATCCCAACCCATAGGTTGTAAAACATTTTTGCCCTGCATTTTTTGATAGCGAGAAATTACATCGCCGATAGTGTAGTTACGCACGTGGCCCATATGTAACTTACCACTAGGGTAGGGGAACATAGATAAGCAGTAAAATGTTTCTTTGTTAGCATCTTCACTGCTTTTAAAGCTGTTGTTATCTATCCAGTGTTGTTGGGCTTGCGGTTCAATCGTTTGAGGCTGGTATGTTTCGTTCATTTTTTTGGATTCTTTACTTGCTGAATTAAGCGTAAATCTGGTTGTAAATTTGCGATTTACTATAAGGAATAATGTTTGCTAGCATACCTTAAACGCGGTCTCATAAATACAGTATGGCTGGCAAAATATCTTATTATTTATAAAATTTGTACTATCAGTGATAGCCTCTTTCGTAAACTTAAACTAAGAGTGTATGAGGCGTTTTTAATTGCGCGCTAAATTGTTTAGATGATGTGTTGTGCTGTGATCAGTGATTGTAAATTAGAGTCTTGCAGGGCAGAGCATGGCTAAAAAATCAGCTAACTCGTATTTTATCTATTGCTAATGCGGTGCGCTATCATAAAAATGACATGATCATTAAATACATTGGCTTGGTAGATATTGTTAGCTAATTTTAAATGTTAGGATTTAGGTAACGCTAACTTTTGTAACAAGGGGCTAGCAGCGAAGTTTAGTAACGAGGTTAGTGCTTTATGTATCACCAAAAATGACACTAATCGTCAATGTCCATAAATTAATGTTGATCTGTAACGCAGGGAAAATAGTATGAAAACTACCGCATTTATTGCACTAGCTACCGTGTCAAGTATGGCTGTTTTACCAGGGCTGGCTAATGCAGAAAATAAGCAATGGCAACAAGATAAAAATTACAAAGTAACCATATTACATACCAATGACAATCACGGCAGGTTTTGGTCAAACCGTCATGGTGAATACGGTATGGCGGCGCGTAAAACACTGGTTGATAGTATCAGAGCAGAGGTTGAGCAAGCTGGTGGCCAAGTACTGTTATTATCAGGTGGCGATATTAATACCGGTGTTCCAGAATCTGATTTGCAAAATGCAGAACCTGATTTCAAGGGCATGGCCATGATTGGCTATGATGCAATGGCATTGGGTAATCATGAATTTGATAATGAGTTAGCTGTTATTCGCGAGCAGCAACAGTGGGTTAACTTCCCATTTTTAGCCGCTAATATTTACGATGAAACGACAAAAGAGCGTTTGTTTAAGCCATATGAATTATTTGCTAAAGGCGATTTAAGTATTGCGGTAATGGGTTTAACAACAGAGGATACCAAAAAGCTGGGCAACCCTGAGTTTATGAACAATATCGTTTTTACTAAACCTGTCGATGAAGCTAAGAAGCTGCTTCCTGAGCTTAAAGAAAAAGCCGATATAATCATTGCCGCTACGCATATGGGGCATTACCAAGGTGGTAACTTTGGTATTAATGCACCAGGTGATGTCAGCTTAGCACGCGCAGTTGATGGTATTGATATGATCATAGGCGGACACTCACAAGATCCTGTTTGTGCCGATGCACAAGGCGAGATGATTACTAAGTACAAAGCTGGAATGGCCTGTATGCCAGATGTGCAAAATGGCACCATGATTATGCAAGCTCACGAGTGGGGAAAATATGTTGGTCGCGCCGATCTTGAATTCAAAAATGGTCAATTATCACTAGTTAGCTACCAGCTAATTCCTGTTAATTTAAAGAAAAAAGTGACTAATGAGCAAGGTGAAAAGGAGCGAGTATTTGTAACTCAAGAGATTGTTGAAGATAAACAATTAAAAGAGTTTTTGACACCTTATCAAGAAAAAGGCCAGGATCAATTACAGCAAAAGATTGGTTCAGTTGATGGTAAATTAGAAGGAGATCGAGACGTCGTTCGCTTCAAACCTACCAACTTGGGCTATTTAATTGCACTAGCGCAAATGGAAAAGGTTGGAGCTGACTTAGCTGTGATGAATTCCGGTGGCGTGCGTGACAGCATTGCCCAAGGAGACATTACTTATAAAGACGTGCTTAAAGTACAGCCTTTTGCCAATGTCACAAGCTTTGTGGAGTTAAATGGCCAAGAGTTATTAGATTACCTTAAAGTAGTGGCAGAGAAACCTGTTGATAGCGGTGCTTTTGCGCATTTTGCAGGCGTCAATTTAACGGTGACGAACGGTAAATTAACCTCTGTAACTGTGAGAGGTGAAAAAATAGAGACAACAAAAACCTATAGAATGGCTATCAATAGTTATATTGCATCTGGCGGCGATAAATACCCAGTATTAAACAAACACAAAGGCTATGTTAATAGTGGTTTTGTGGATGCTGATGTATTAAAAGAATATATCCTAAATAATTCGCCAATCAGTGCTAGTGCTTATAATAAAGGCAATGTGATTCGTAATTAATCGCTAATGCAGCCACAAATAACGCTAGCTTAGTACTGTTATTTGTGGCCATTAGTTGTTATTAAATTGTAGTTTTACTGATGTTACGCTAGGGTGATCTAGTAACAATAAATAGGCCTGTTAATCGTGTATAGGCAAGTGGCCTGTGTCATAATGGCTAGATATTAATCGATCTATTTAGCATGCTAAGGCTATCAAAGATGGTGATTTGGTAAGTAATGATGAATGATTTAGATAAGTTTGATTTAGCGATCATCAGAGAGTTAGAAAAAAATGCTCGCATCAGTGTGACTGAACTCGCCTGCATAGTAGGTTTGTCTAAAACGCCCTGTAAAATCAGGATGGATCGCTTAGAGAATCAAGGCTATATCTTGGGTTATAGTATTTTAGTTGATAAAGCCAAGTTAGGTGAATCGCACGTTGCTTTTGTTCAGGTAACTTTGAGTGACACGAAAACAAAGGCACTTGAAGCATTCAATAAAGCGATTAAACTGGTTCCACAAGTAGAGCAGTGCCATATGATCGCGGCTAATTTCGATTATTTGCTGAAAGTTAGAACAGCCGATATGGATAGCTATCGCAAGTTTTTAGGGGAAACACTCTCAAATTTACCCTTTGTTATGCAAAGCAGTACTTTTGTGGTGATGGAAGATGTGAAGGATCGTTAACCAAACTGTTTGATGATACAAACGTCAATAGTATGCGCAGTTTAAATGAATTGCTTAAAATTAATAGATGATAAAAATTATCAAGGAATATTAAATGGATGTTTTACTAGAATCATTGTTAGGCCTGGTGTTTACCTGGCAGTTTGTCGCTCTTGTTTTAGTTGTGGTATTACTGCGATCTGCAATTATATTTGTGCCTCAAAATCGTGCATATGTTATTGAGCGTTTCGGAAAATATAATTCTAGCAGAGAAGCTGGTTTAAATTTTTTAATGCCTTTTATTGATAAAGTAGCGGCTGATCGCTCGTTAAAAGAGCAGGCTGTTGATGTTCCAAGCCAAGGTGCTATCACGAAAGATAATATTACGTTAACAGTAGATGGCGTTTTATATTTTAGAGTGCTTGATCCATATAAGGCGACATACGGCGTCGAAGATTATAGTTTTGCCGTAGTACAGCTATCACAGACGACTATGCGCTCTGAATTAGGTAAAATGGAGCTAGATAAAACATTTGAAGAACGTGATAAGTTGAATTTAAATATCGTAGAGGCGATAAATTTCGCGGCAGAACCTTGGGGCGTGCAAGTATTACGTTATGAAATTAAAGATATTATTCCACCGGCGACTATTATGGAGTCAATGGAAGCGCAAATGAAAGCTGAACGAGTTAAGCGCGCACAGATTCTAGAATCTGAAGGCGATAGACAAGCGGCAATTAACGTGGCTGAAGGTCAAAAGCAAGCACAAGTGCTTGCCGCTGAAGCGGATAAAACAGAACAGGTATTAAGAGCAGAAGGTGAGGCTCAAGCTATCGTCGCAGTGGCTTCTGCTCAAGCTGAAGCGTTAATAACAGTCGGTGATGCTGCGAAAACAGAAGAGGGGCAAAAAGCGATTCAATTAGATTTAGCTTCTAAAGCAATCCAAGCTAAACACGCCATCGCGAAAGAGTCGACGGTTGTTTTACTACCAGATTCAGCAACAGATGCATCCAGCATTGTAGCGCAGGCAATGACAATTATTAATACTATAAATAAAGGATCGTGATGGCTTTTTTTATCGCTAATATGGCTGAGTCACTCATTGTACTCGGTTTAATATTGCTCGTTGTTGAAGTGATGGTACTGGGATTCTCTACCTTCTTTTTGTTCTTCTTAAGTATCGGCTTAATTAGTAGCGGCATTATTTTTTATACTGGCGTCATTGATATGACGGTGACTAACGTGCTGATATCAATTGCGCTGATTAGTGTCGTGAGCGCCGTCATATTGTATAAGCCATTGCTGGCAATGCAGAACGTAGAGGATAAAACAGTAGTGAAGAATGATTTAATAGGTCATCGTTTTACTCTTGAAGAGCCGCTAAATTTGCATTCATTTATTAATCATCAATACAGTGGTATCAACTGGAAGGTAACAAGTGATCAACAGCTAAGTATTGGCGATGAGGTTGAGGTAAGCGAAATCAGCGTCGGTAAAATGAAAGTGAAGGCTGTTAGTGCATAAGATGGTAAAATTAATATATTAACGGGTGACTGTAACGCAGCTTTTACAAGCTGCGCTAATATTTTTTTTGCCATATTGCCAACTTATAATATATTTAAAATAAGTACTTAAATTAAGGAAATTGAAATGTTGGAAAATAAAGAAACCATGGAAATCCCTCAGTTAACGTTTAATACGATAATGGATGGTCAATGGTGCCAAATTACTACAGAAGAAATTTTTAAAGGGCAAAATGTTGTCGTGTTTTCTTTGCCTGGTGCATTTACCCCAACGTGCTCGAGTACTCATTTACCTCGATATAATGAATTAGCAGCGGTATTTAAGAGTAATGGTATTGACCGCATTGTTTGTGTATCTGTTAATGATACATTTGTAATGAACGCTTGGTCAGCAGATCAACACGCTGACAATGTCCAATTTATTCCAGATGGTAATGGTGACTTTTCGCAGGCAATGGGCATGCTGGTAGATAAAACAGCGATAGGCTTTGGCAAGCGTTCATGGCGCTATTCAATGCTAGTAAGAGACAGCAAGATAGAGAAAATGTTTATCGAGCCCGACCTTCCTGGCGACCCTTTTGAAGTATCTGATGCCGATACAATGTTAAACTACATTAATCCACATGCTCAGAAACCACAGAACTTCACAGTATTATCTAAGCCTGGCTGTGGCCATTGCACGAGAGCAAAAGCTGCTTTAAATGCAAAAGGAATCAAGTTTGAAGAAATAGAAATGGGTGTTAATGGCGTTAGTCTCAGTAATTTAAAAGCCTTATCGGGCAAGGGTACTACACCGCAAATTTTTGTCGATGGCGAATTAATTGGTGGAGCTGACGAATTAGAATTGTGGCTTAAAAAATAACCATAAAGCTATTGTTATTGAATAATAAAGTAATTGAAAATATAAAAAAGGCCATTGTTTTATATGGCTTTTAACTAGGCATTAGTAAAATTATAGTTTAACTTAATTATTGCTAGTGCCTAAGTTATAACAAGAAAGTGAGTTGTATCAAGATACTGACATAAAAATAATAAAATATCTGAATAGGTTGATTGGATCGCTAAAGTTTAAATAAATGCTAAAAGGAATGATGCATAAAAATGCGAAGACAAGAACGTAGGTTCACGCCAGCACAGGATGATCAGATCAATAGACTAGGAATTGGGTTTCTCAAGCGTATGAGCCCCGCTATTTTCGCGGTTATAACAGGTGTTACTATACTGTTAATCGGTGTGGTTTCTTTACACAATGTCGCTGAAAAACATATGGCGCTGAATAAAATGCAAGCGTTGGAACAGTCGCTTTTTATCAAAGAGAAAGTGATTAAATTTGTAGCCAGTAACAATACTGCTCTGCAGAGTTTACGCAATGTTATTTTACAAAAATCGCCGGTATCGCAAGAAGAATTTCGAATCATGGCCGAAAGTTTTGCCAGGAAATATGACTATATTAAGTATATTTCTTGGGCGCCTGCTGGTGTTGTTCATCGAGTTTATCCGCTGGGATTGAACAAAAATTTACTGAATGTCCGAATTCCCCGTAAAGTGATTCATAATATCGCGCAGTCCAAAGATAATCTCGCGGTCGTTGTTGAAGTTAAACATAATCAGCTGTTTAAATTCTCATTTCATAGCCTATTACTACCTGATGATCTAGGAAGTTTGAAAAATGGTATTATTTCTTTAGAGCTGGATTTAAAACAGTTTCTTAAGATGGAAGCGCTCGCTAATGGCGCATTAATATTACCCTTTGTGTTACTAGATGAGCAAAGCTTGCAAAACTTGTTTGATTTCAGCGGTGAGTCATTATTGGATGATAATATTTATTTAACGAGTGTTGATGTAGGTAAAAACACTTGGCAAATAAAAACACTTATTAAAGAAGAGCAGCGTTTTGTCGGCTTAGGCTGGTTAGCGACAATTATTTTATCACTATTGTTCAGCGCTATCAGCTATAAATTTCTGAGTGTCTATAGGCAGCGAAGTGAAGATGTTAAAGCAGGTGCCTATCGTGCTAATTATGATCTATTAACTGGATTGCCCAACCGCTACCATTTTTCAAGAAGGCTGAGTGAAACCATTACTGAATCAAAACGTGAACAAAATGATTTTGCTATATTCTTTATGGATATAGATCATTTTAAACATATGAATGACCAGTTAGGACAAGGTGCAGGAGATACCATATTAACTACCTTTGCACATCGACTTGAAAGGGCTGTTAAACAGAACGATTTAATAGCAAGAATATCTGGTGATGAATTTGTGATTGTCGCTAGAGATGTAGATGACGCCATTAAAGCCGATTTATTAGCAGAGAAATTAAAAAAGAACTTACAGCAGCCGATTGAATTTTTAGGTCAGCAGCACTTTGTGTCAGTCAGTATTGGTGTGGCTATGTATCCTATTGATGGCGATGATGTGCCATCCTTATTACACCGCGCTGATCAGGCGATGTATGCCGCCAAACGTGCTGGGCGCAACAGACATGTGTTCTTTAATGAAAGTATGAGAGAGCAAGCTGATATTTATCTGCAGATGAATGACGATATTTTGCGAGGATTAGAGCAGGGTGAATTTGAGCTCTATTATCAACCTGTGGTGAATGTTAAGACTTCAATGGTTGATATATGCGAAGCTTTGATACGCTGGAATCATCCTCATAAAGGTTTGATCTTGCCGGATATGTTTATCCCATTAGCAGAGAAAACGGGAGCTATTAGGGAAATAGGGCACTGGGCCTTTGCTCAAGCTTGTCGTGATATTAGAGTGTTTAGTGAAGGTGATATCAAAGTAAAAATCGCGATTAATCATTCGATGAGTGAATATTATTCTAATAGAGCGCTGGAGCGATGGAAAAAAGCGTTAAATGAGAATAATGTCAGTGGTGATAACTTTATCTTTGAAATACCAGAAATATTATTAATGGATAAAAAGTCGACCCGAATGAGTGTCGTGACAGCAATGAGAAAATTGGGTGTGCAATTTGCGATTGATGATTTTGGCACGGGCCATTCTGCCATCAATTACTTACGTAACTATCCTGCTGATATCTTGAAAATTGACTCCAGTTTGATTCATGGCATGTTAACAAATGAGAAAGATCGAACACTGGTTGATGTGGTGATGATTCTGGCTAAATCACTAGGCAAGAAAGTGGTTGCAGAGGGAGTTGAAAACGATGAGATGGCAAGCTTACTTAAAGAAATGAATTGTGATTACTTACAGGGACATTGGCTTTTTGAACCTAAACCGATTGGCAAATTGATACCCTACCTTCACATACATATGTATGAGTTAGAAGATCAAGGTGAATTAGATTAGCTAATATTTATGTGCGCTAAATGATTCGGACTCATTTAGTTTTAAAGCACTTAAGCATAGGACTAAGTGCTTAAGTGCTAGCTTAATAACCGCTATTTTTTTCTAGTCATCGGAGCGTTGCCATCATCATTGATTATGGTAGGTGTTTTTCTTGGTGCTTTTTTCTTTGGTTTTACCGTCTTTTTAGCTGCACTCTTTTTAGTTTCTTTCTTCTTTTTAGGCCCCGCTGCTTTTCCTGATGATTTGAGCTTTTTAGGGCCGTCATAAGTACCCTCTAAACCTTTGATCTGTTTTTTAATAAAACTTGCTTTTAAGTAACGCTCGATACTTGCCATCAAGTTCCATTCAGTTGGCAAGATCAAAGAAATAGCTTTGCCCTCTTTGCCCGCTCTACCTGTTCTGCCTGTTCTGTGGATGTAGTCATCACCACTTCTTGGCATATCGCGGTTAATCACTAAGTCAATGCCTTTAATATCAATACCGCGTGCTGCGACATCGGTTGCTATTAAAATAGCAAGTTTACCGGTTTGCACTAGGTTAACGACATGCTTTCTCTGCTCTTGAGTGAGGTCACCATGTAATATGCCTGCCCTGATACCGAATCGGCGAACATAACCATTTAAACGCGCTGCTTGCACTATGGTATTGGTGAAGACAATCGCCTTTTCAAAGTTCTCTTTATGCAGTAGTGAGATTAGCTGTTTATCTTTTAAATTATCGTCATTAGCGGGAATGATTTGATGAGTGATCTGATCATGTACTTCACGATGGCTGTTGAGCTGATGTAATTTTGGCTCAGACAAGCTTTGCTTCATAAAAGCCGGTAATTCATGTTGCGCTAATGTCGCTGAAAAAAGCATGGTTTGGCGTTGCTCAGGGCAATTGCTAATAATACGTGCCACATCTTCTTCAAAGCCCATATCTATCATTCGATCAGCTTCGTCTAAAATTAATACTTCGATATGGTTTAAATCAATCGTGCCTTTGTCAAGGTGATCAATCAATCGCCCAGGCGTTGCTATTAATATTTCCGGGTTTTTTCTCAACCTAGCAGCTTGTGGTTTAAACTCTTCACCACCGCACACGGTATCACCTTTAATAAAGGTAAATTGGGCGAGTTGTTCAAGGTGATTGAGCACTTGTATAGCGAGCTCACGAGTGGGAGTTAAAATTAATGCGCGCGCCTCATAACCTGCTGATTTAACATTTAACAGGCGATCTAATAATGGAATTAGAAACGCGGCTGTTTTACCACTACCTGTCTCAGCAGTTACTAGAACGTCTTGGCCTGCCAAAGTGTCTTCTAATGTGGCTGTTTGTACTTTTGTTGGAGTACTAAACTTAAGGGCATTTAAGGCTTTTACTAGTCGTTCATTTAGTTGATGATCTTGAAACACAATAGAGGTTCTCTGTTAAAAAATATGGTTGCCAGGTAGTGGCATCGTTCGCTGCTAAAATAGATTATTTTCTATTTTAGCAGATAGCTGGCTGCGCATGAAGAAAAGAAATGATTCTAACCAGCATCAATGGTGTGCTTCGCTGTTAAGTTGTACTTTCACTTTGCGCTATTTTGTAATATTCTTGGCGGCAATTAAATTTATGAGATTCGACGTAACTTTGCACTGCGTCATTAGATATTATGTATAAAACATTTAAATACTTTACAGCCCTTATAATAGTGCTCTCTTTAGTCGGATGTGTCAGTAGCCCTAGTAAGAGTAAGAAGAGTAAATCTAGCGTGACTATCCTCTCTTTACAGCAAGCTGAAGAGCAGCTGTTAGGCTATTATACGTTATGGGAAGGCACTCCCTATCTGTTTGGTGGTAATAGTGATGAAGGTATCGATTGTTCGGCATTTGTCAAAAACGCTTATAAATCAGTATTTGATGTAGATGTTCCAAGAACTACTATTGCTCAGGCTGAAATTGGTGAGAAAATTGCAAAAGCAGATTTGATTCCAGGAGATCTTGTGCTGTTTAAAACGTCTCGCTCTACTCGACATGTCGGTGTTGTGGTGCAAGGTAATAAATTTATGCATGTCTCAACTAAAAAAGGGGTGATCGTGTCGTCGTTAGATAATGTCTACTGGCGTAAAAAGTACTGGAAAGCAGTGCGCCCTGATAACGGCCTCGCTATTAACAGCTAAATAACGTCTTCTGCAAGGCACATCTAGATCGACTATATAAAGTTTAATTAATTTTTTACCTGCAATTGGTTAATCAGCCTTTGCAGGGGAATATCAAGTTTAGTACCCAGCTTCTTCGCTTCAGCTTGTAAACGCCTTGGGTGTGGATCCGCTTGAAAGTTTTTGCCGATGATAACGATAATATTACTTTCATCGGTGACTAACATCAGCGCTTGTGAGGTAAAAATTTCCTCAAGTAAGTTTAAATCAAAAGGTAGATAGCCTTTACCTTCATCCCACAAATTCAGAACTAACACGCCATCATCTTTTAATGCATTACAGCACTCTAGGATAAAATCTTGATTCGCAAGAGCGTGTTGAATACCGTTATCAAGATAGAGATCGACGAATAGTAAATCGGTACATTGATCCCTACCTTTAATATATTGAAAAGCATCTTCAATATTGATTGTTAGGCGATCTGATTTAGGTAGCAGAAACCATTGATGTGCAAAATCTTTTACCTTTTCTCTAAGTTCAATTGCCGTTACTTGAATTTCTTCATTTGCTAATAATATTGCTTTAGCGAGAGAACCTGCACCTAAGCCTAGTAGTAATGCATGTTTAGCATCAGGCTGGAATAGCATGCCCAGCATCATTGATTGCGTATATTGAAATAATAACCGCTCAGGCTGATTGACCTGCATGCCGCTTTGTTGTCCGCCATCACCGAAGGTTAGGTAGTAATTGATACTATCAGACATCACATGGACATTGCCCCACTGATCGCAGGCACGAGAAATTTCAATTAAATGAGTCATAATTTATGAGTTACTTTTCAATAGTTTTAGTCAGGGCTATTATGCGTATTTTTATTAACACTTGCTTTAGCTAAATGACGATACTGTTATTTTATTGGCCACATCGCTCTTTTAAAGAGAGAGGTGCCAATAATAAATCACACTAATGCTATTGCAAATCATTATCATTCGCGATATCATTATTTTGCTCGCAAGGTAACTCGATTAATTATCAAGTTAGCTTCACCCTCTCTTACAATGAGCATGTTTTTTATTGTTGGAGATACACGGTTCTTGTCATATTCAGGCAACTCTTTGAGTTGCCTTCTTTTTTTGTAGCGCGTTAAATCCCATTTATTACCGTTAATTTTAACTCATTATGGCGCTGAGCTAATAAAGTCGAAGTTCAACTGATTTATGCGACTGGATACGATCTTAAAAATACCAGTATTATCCATAAGTTAATTGAATGTAGAGCTGATCTGCGGCATAGATTTAGCTATACTCATCAGTTCTAACAGCTAGATTTAACATTTAATTAAGGATATGACAGTGAGTATGCAAACACTTGATCAGCAGCTAGCATTTATTATAGAAATTGATAAATTAAAGGCTGTTTATCGACGAACAATGGTTAAGAGCGACAATAATCGTCAAGAAAATAGTGCAGAACACAGTTGGCAAATTGCGCTTGGCGCACAAATATTACAGCAATACGCTCAGCACAGCATAGATATTAACCGTGTTGTTTGTATGCTATTGATCCATGATATTGTCGAAATAGATGCAGGTGACCTATTTGCTTTTGAAGACCCAGCGTTAATGGCAGCGCAAGAGGAGAAAGAAATAGCAGCGGCTAAGCGTATTTTTGCTTTACTACCTGCAGAGCAGGGCGATGCTATGCTTGCCTTATGGCTAGAGTTTGAAGAAGCTAAAAGCAATGATGCGCGTTTTGCCAAATCGATAGATAGAATACTGCCGCTAGTACAAAATATGGCGAATAATGGCGGCAGTTGGGTTGTTAATCATGTGAGTAAATCGCAAGTACTTAAGCGCAACAGTTATTTGCAAGAGCTTGCCCCTAAGCTTTGGGATTATGTTAACCAACAAGTAGAGCTAGCTTGTGCTAATGGTTGGCTCATTAGAGATTAGCCTTAAGGTGCGGGTGTGCTTTATTTTTTTTCGTCATCATCTGGCGTATCACTGGTAATGACGTAAAAGATCCTTAAAATACTCAGGCTGATATAACCTATGAGTGCGAGTATGCAGCTAATAGTAATGATGATTATGCCTATTAAAGCGACTATTTCTCGATGAAGAGGGTCGCTTACCATGTATTGCCCACCCATGACTAAAGCAATACCTAATAGTGACATCGCAAAACCGACTAAAATAAATGTGAGGTTTTGTTGAGTCTTAGTTGCCTGTTTTTGTAGCACTCGCTTAAGCTTAAACAATGGGCCTTTATTTTTTTTCATTACGTGTTAGTAACCCCAGAGTTAAATAGCTTTAGCCCAGCCTTTTGGTGATAGGGTGATCATCGTTAAGCTGTAACAGATCCCATAAATTGCCATACAAATCTTCAAATACCGCCACCATACCATATTCTTGCCGCTTTGGAGCACGGATAAAGTGAATACCATCGGCTAGCATGCGCTCATAATCTCGCCAAAAATCATCGGTATTTAGAAAAAGAAATACCCTGCCACCTGTTTGATTGCCAATGAATAAATGTTGCTGTTCTTTGGAGGCTTTAGCTAGTAATAGCGAAACCCCATTGGAGTTTGGCGCAGCGATAACGACCCAGCGTTTATTCTGCTCAGCTTGGTAGATGTCTTCAATCAGCTCGAACTTTAATTTGTTTAAGTAAAAGTCTAATGCCTCATCATAATCTTTAACGACTAAGGATATATGAATAATATCTTGTTTCATAAGTCACCCACGCTTAGTTAGCGTTTACTGAATTGGCCAATATTGACACTAAATGTTAGCTCCAGAGGTAAACGGTTTAACAGCGATTGCTTAGTCTCATTATTAATGCGTTGGCCATGAGGGGTCATATCAAGCAATGTTGAGAGCTGGTTTTCTGCGGTGAGCACAAAGTTAAATTTAAGTACTTGCAGGTTTTCTAGTGCAAACAAAGGCTCTAATTCAAGGGCTGGCTCATAGCTAGAGGTTTTGATGTCATTATACATTACCTGTTTTAGCTCGATTAAGTGCTGATCAGTTGGCCAGACTAAAATCAGCGAAGCGTTAGTTTTTAACGCCTTGGCGAAAGGCCCCGGCATCAAGCGGCTAAAGACAACACT
The DNA here is from genome assembly GCA_038900335.1 of Gammaproteobacteria bacterium AS21. Classification (GTDB taxonomy): domain Bacteria; phylum Pseudomonadota; class Gammaproteobacteria; order Pseudomonadales; family Balneatricaceae; genus Rs1. Next base: position 41,339 of record JBBMRB010000007.1, read on the forward strand.
TAAGATATCTAAACTATTGTCTTTAATGGGCATTTTTGAGCCACTAGCCACTATCCACGTCATATCTTTAGTGCGTTTAGTGGCTGCTTTAATGGCATGTTTTGAAATGTCTAAGCCATAAAAGTTAATCTCTTTTAGTGGGTTAGCTGTACTTAATGCTGCTTGCCATTGCTCAGTATAATAACCATCACCACAGCCCATATCTAAGATATCGATACGATCAAGATCTCTACTTATGTCTGCTATCATACTGCTCATTGTGTCAGCTAATGGCCGATAATATTGTAAATCTAGAAATTGACCACGGGCATTGACCATCAGTGGGTTATCACCTGGGTCTATCGATTTTTTTTGTTGAACAGCAAGTAGGTTCCAATACCCTTGTTTAGCTTGATCAAAACAATGATTGTTAGCACAACGCATAACATTGCCTGTTATCTCAAGAGGCTCGCGACACAAAGGACATGCCAAGACTGAACTGTTCATATAATTGTTAGTACCTTAACTTTTGCAATGCTTTGAAAGTAAATCATAATTACCTTGTAAGCAGGTTCACTTTAGAGTCGGTTGATATTAGTTATTAACAGCAAATATTTATGCAGAGGCTGTTAATAACCTAGCGAGAATGTTTTCATAAACATTTGATAGAGTATCTAAGTCATCGACTTTGACACATTCATTAATCTTATGAATCGTCGCGTTAACAGGACCCAGTTCAATTACCTGTGCGCCAGTAGGTGCAATAAAGCGTCCGTCAGAGGTGCCGCCTGACGTTGATAGTTCAGTATCTAAACCGGTCACTGCTTTTATGGCAGCACGACTGGCATCAATAAGCTCGCCTTTTTCGGTAATAAAAGGGTTGCCAGAAAAGGCCCAGTCAATTGAATAGTCTATTGCCTGTTTATCAAGAATCGCGTGAGTTCTCGCTTTTAAGCCCGATTCAGTCGATTGTGTTGAAAAGCGAAAGTTAAAATCAATAACCGCTTCACCAGGTACAATATTGTTAGCGCCAGTGCCTGCATGGTAATTAGATATTTGAAAGCTAGTCGGTGGGAAAAAATCATTGCCATCATCCCATTGCTCGGCGGTGATTTCAGCTATTGCGTTGGCACCTAAATGAATGGGGTTCTTTACTAAATGAGGGTAGGCAACATGGCCTTGAACACCTTTTATTTTCAATTTTCCACTTAAAGAGCCGCGACGGCCATTTTTAATAATATCACCCAGCTTGTCAGTGCTTGATGCTTCACCAACTACGCACCAATCAATCTTTTCATTACGCGCCTCTAAAGTATCGATAACCCTTGTCGTGCCGTTAATAAACGGGCCTTCTTCGTCACTGGTAATCAATAGCGCGATAGAACCTTGGTGGTCACTATGATTTTCTAAAAAGCGCTCTAGTGCCGTAATCCAAGCAGCGATACCGCCTTTCATATCAGCCGCACCGCGCCCGTATAAATAACCTTCTTTAATCGTCGGGGTAAATGGGTCGCTGTGCCACAAATCAGTTGGGCCAGATGGTACAACATCGGTGTGGCCTGCAAAACAAAGTACAGGGCTTTGAGTGCCGCGGCGTGCCCAAAAGTTTTTCACATTTTCAAAGGGCATTTTTTCAATGATGAAGCCCATCTTTTCTAATCGTTCTATTAAAACATCCTGGCATCCGGCGTCTTCAGGGGTAACAGATTTACGCGAAATAAGGTCGCTAAGTAGCTCAATTGTGGCAGAGGTTTTCATGAAATAGGCTCTTTAAAATGTAAAAAGGAAAAGCAGGTCAATGAATTGACCTGCACAGACTAGCAATTAAACACTGATTTAGTTGTGTTTATGCAACGCTTCATTTAATTCGATTGCAGATTTATTTGTTTTAACTTCGATACGACCATTATTTGAGTTGCGACGGAATAATAGATCTGATTTGCCTGCAAGTTCAGCAGCTTTAACACTAGATACTTCGTTGTTTTGATCATCAAGTACCGTCACTTTAGCACCCGCTGTTACATATAGCCCAGCTTCAATTGTGCATCTGTCGCCTAATGGAATGCCAGTGCCGGCATTAGCGCCAAGTAAGCAGTGTTCACCGACAGAAATAATGACATTATTACCACCTGATAGTGTACCCATTGTTGATGCACCACCACCAATATCTGTAGCATTACCGACAACAACACCGGCTGAAATTCGACCTTCAACCATGCCTACACCTAATGTGCCTGCATTGAAGTTAATGAAACCTTCATGCATCACTGTGGTGCCTTCACCAACATGTGCGCCTAATCTTACACGTGAAGCATCACCAATACGGATGCCGGTAGGGATCACGTAGTTGCTCATTTTAGGGAATTTATCCACAGACATAACATCAAGTATGCGCCCTTGTGCGCGCGCTGCTAGTTGACGTTTAGGTAGGTCTTCTAATGAGACAGCGCCTTCATTAGTCCAGGCAACATTTGGTAAAAGTGCGAATTGATTTGTTAGATCAATAGTGTGTGGTTTAACTAAACGCGCTGATAAGAGAGTCAGTTTTAAGTAAGCTTCAGGCGTGCTAGCAGGCGCTGAATCAGTGGCTAATATCGTAATAACCATCGGCTGTTTAGAGCCTTTTAATAAATTGACTATTTCTGCTTGCGCACTTTCATTAACGTTGATTAATGCGTTCTCTATCGCGCTTAGCTGCTCTTCGCAGATCTCAATTGCAGAGTCAGAACCCATTTCATAGTCAATACATGCACCAACGGCACCAATTAACTCATCAGAAGGGTTTAAGATTGGTTGATTGTAATAAACTTCTAACCAGTCACCTGTTGATGATTGTGTGCCGACACCGATACCGAATGCAAAAAAACTCATATTATTCCCCTTAAACTAATTAGTGATAAAAAATTGGTGATATTGATCTGCTTTAAAACCAACCAAACTATTGTTGGCTTTTGACGTACTCATGGTTAACACGGGGCGTTTAATCATCGCCGGATGCTCAAGCATTAGTGCCAGCGCCCGTGTTTGGTCTATAGTGTTTTTTACGTCATCACTTTGTTGGCGCCAAGTGGTACCGCGTTTATTGAGTAGTATCTCCCATGAATGAGCGTGTAAAAACTGTTGTAACAAGCTCTCGTCAATACCATCAACACGATAATCATGGAAACGGTAGTCAAGGCCTTGGCTATCTAGCCATTTCTTGGCTTTTTTAATGGTATCGCAGTTCTTTATTCCATAGAGAACAATACTCTTGTTTTCAGTCGTCATATCTATCCTGCTGGTATCTGGCTTTAAATTATTAACTATGATTTGTTTACTTCAAGAGATAATACATAGTCTCTGATACGCTGTGCGCCTTCTATACATTCTGCCATCGTCGCCACTAGTGCCATGCGCACATAATTTTTGCCAGGGATAATGCCATCGACTTCTCGTGATAGGTAACTGCCTGGCAGTAGCGTTAAGTTCTGTTGGGCGAATAGATCTCTGGCAAAAATTTCATCATCAATCGGTGTCTTAGCCCATAAGTAAAAGCTAGCCTCAGGCTGTGATACCTCTAATACTGGGCTGAGTATCGACAATACTTTAGCAAACTTATCTCTGTAAGCCTCTCTGTTTTCTAGTACATGTGCTTCATCAGACCATGCTGCAATAGAGGCATACTGATGTTGTATCGGCATCGCACAGCCATGGTAAGTTCTATACTGTAAAAAAGGCAGTAGCAGTTTACTATCCCCTGCTACAAAACCTGAGCGAAGCCCTGGTAAGTTAGAGCGTTTAGATAAACTATGCATTACCACGCAGCGCTCGTAATCATTGCGCGCTAAACTTGCACAAGCTTGTAGTAAGCCAATGGGCGGTTTAGCCTCATCGAAATATATTTCTGAATAACACTCATCACTAACAATTATGAAGTCATATTGCTCTGCTAGTTTTATCAGTTTTTGCAGCGTTGCTAAATCTGTGACAGAGCCTGTTGGGTTGCCAGGGGAGCAGATAAACAGGATTTGGCAGCGCTGCCAAATATCAGCAGGTACGCTGTCATAATCGGGAATGAAACCATTCTCGCTTAAGCAGTTTAAATAATGTGGTTGGGCACCTGCTAAATAAGCAGCGCCTTCATAAATTTGATAAAAAGGGTTAGGGCAGACAACGAGTGCGTCCTGCGTTCTGGTAACAGCGGCTTGTATAAACGAAAAAATAGCTTCGCGTGTACCATTAACAGGCACCACATTAGTGGCACCTTGCAAAGAATTGCTGGCAAGTGAGAACCTTTGCTCACACCATGCGGCAATACACTCGCTGAGCTCAGTCATTCCTTTTGTCGTCGGGTATTTAGCTAAGCCATCGATGTTGTCGATAATTGTTTGAGCAACAAAGGCCGGTGATTTATGTTTAGGCTCGCCAATAGAAAATGCAATGTGCTCTAAATCAGCTGGGCTGACAGTGGCTTTTAGTTCAGCTAATTTTTCAAATGGATAAGGTTGTAGTTGTGATAACTCTTGATTCATATTTCTATACCTTAACGGATCGTTCGCTACTGCTAGAGCGATGTATTATTTTTTATTGGCGCATTTTAGCTACCCCATCACTTAATCGACAAATGATGGAGTAATAATCGCGACTGATTATAGCCTAGTCAGGTTTATGTGAATACTTCAAAGCTGCGTCGGTGCTAATTTAGTCGCTGTTAAATTAGCTGTTTAGAATATATAGCGGTATACGCATAATAGGATCATCGTTTTGCGCCACTATAAATATGATGGCAAGTAAGGCGGCAACGGTCAGGAAATACCAGATAATAGAAAAAACTTGACCGTACCTATCTAGCGGTAATAAATGCGTATGATGGCGATGACGCCATTGCGAAATTATTTCAACACTACCGATAATTAACATAATGGCTAATAAATTCAAATGAAAAGCAAAGCTGAAATAGATGCCCACGATAGCCGCTAGCGTACACAGGGCAATGCCAACCATTGAATTAAAAGAAAAGCTAATGCTCTTCAAAATATGGCCGCCATCGAGCGGTAAAATAGGAAATAAATTAATCAGATTTAATAAGGCGTTGAGTGAGGCAAGCGCTGCAAAAAAAGGTAAGTCAGTTATCCAGTAAGCGATGAGTGCTGCTATCGATAAAAACAAACCAAATGTTGGCCCCATAATGGAAATAACGACATCTTGCCAGCGGGTGTTGATTTTACTGTCACTGAGCGCTAATCCGCCTAGGAAGGGGATGAGGTAAATTCCCTTGGTCTTCATGTTGAAATATTTCATTGCCCGAATATGACCGTATTCATGAATCACTAGGCAGACCAGTAGAGCGATTGCGAACTCAAATGATAGTAACCAGCTATAGGCACCTAAACTTGCGCCCGCTAGCAGTACTTTGATTAATTTTGCGCTTTTAAATAGCTTTAAAGCCATGATCCCCAAACCGATTATGCTAGGCTTTTGCTTGATTTCGATTGGGTTTAGCGGTGTTTGCTGCTCAATATCTTTGGTATTGCGTGAGCCTTTGCTAACAACCTGATCATTGACTGACAGTTGATAGTTTAGCTCAAAAGGCTGCCATTGCAGTGTTAATGTTAAATCACATTGGATGCTGTCACTGCCATTATTGAGCTGAAAATCATGATGATACTCAGTGCTGCTATCACTTGTCGCATCCTTTTGAGACACTAACTGATTATCCCAATAAAGTTGTTGCCAGCCCGCCATAGACCCCTGCAGGCGAAGTTGTTTTCCTAAACATTGTGTGACTAATAATTCCACTCAAAAACCTCATTAATAAGATGCGTTTGCTCACTGAGCCATCAGTGTAAAAAAGAGGGCATTATAACGTATACCAGCTGATTAAATGTTCTTTTATTTTATCGACGATAAGCGATGTGTTGATTGAAAACTTAGTATATCATCCGCTTGATGTTCAACGCTGACTGAAACGTATTTTAATAGGCATTTTTATGCCGATTCACCGTACAATAGCCTACTTTATTATAAAGTAATATTTACGCTATACTTGTTTTAGTCATCAATATTATTGTTAACTAGAGATTCTTTTTTAGCATTGATCTTCTTCAGTAAATGAAGTGGTGTGCCGGGCTCTGAGGTAATAAATCATTTTTCGCCAATTAAAACTAATTGATGGCGGCTAGGTTTAAGTATCTAGCAGTTTAATGGATGTTGATATTTAGTTGGGATGATTTTTAATTACTTTAAATTAGTAGAGATTTTTGTATGGCCATGACTTTTTTGCCTTTAGTGGCGCTGTTTTGTAGTTGTTTCATCATGATGATGGGCAATGGCTTAATTAACGTATTCCTGCCAGTTAAAATGGCCGCTGAAAACTTAAATACAGGGACTATTGGTTTAGTTTTATCGCTGTATTATGTCGGTATGCTAATAGGTGCTATCTATAGTAAAAACCTAATTAAACGAGCGGGCCACGTTAGAGTTTTTGCCGGTTGTGTGGCCCTTGGTGCGGTCAGTGTCTTAGCGTGTAGCTTTTATGAAGACAAAATTTTATGGGGCTTAATGCGTGTTGTTATCGGTTTTTGTAATGCCTGTGCCTATACTGCGATGGAGAGCTGGTTAAGTGGTAGTGCAACTAAAAATAGCCGGGGAAAAGTGCTGGCTGCATACAATGCGGTGGTCTTAGGCGGATTATTCACAGGTCAGTTTTTGCTCAATTATGCCCCTCCAAGTGAAAACACCTTATTTGTTTTAGGCGGCGCTTTATTATGTTGCTCTATTATTCCGGTTGCACTGAGTAAAAATTCAGGCCCGGTGATAGAAGATGTCATCCCAATGTCTATTATCGCTCTACTGAAAAAATCACCTTTAGGGGTGGTGTGCTGTATTACCGGCGGTTTAGTTTATGCTGCTCTGTTTAACATGCTACCCGTTTTTGCGAAAGCGAATAATATAGTCGATTTTCAGCTGACGCTATATATGGCGGTAGCTATTTTCGGCGCCTTTATTTTACAGTTTCCAGTAGGTTATCTCTCTGATAAATACGATCGTAGAACGATCATTTTTATTTTGCTATTTTGTTCGGCGATCTTTGGTGTCGTTGCCACTATTGTGGCGCAACTAGATGTGACCTGGCCACTGTTTATAGCGACCAGTATTACCACTGGCATCATCGCGTGTATTTATCCGCTGAGTATCTCAGAAGTATTTGATAGGCTGCGACAAAACGAGATGGTTGCAGCGATGGGCAGTATGATTTTGGCGTTTTCTCTAGGCGGAGTGCTCGGGCCTTATACGGCGTCTTTGGTGATGGATGTTTTTGGTAATAATTCGCTGTTCTATTTCTTGGCGATCGTACAATTATTATTGGCAGGGTTTGTTATGTATCGTAAATCGGTCAGAGAATCGCTGCCGGTTGATAAGCAAGAAAGCTTTGTTATGCAAAGTGCGGCAATGACCGCGATGGTTGATCTTGATCCACGAACAGAATATATCGAGCCGACACGAGCGCTTAGTAATGATGCTCAAACGGCGATAGATATTGCCCATACCGATCAAGGTGCTGCTGTTAAAATGGTTAGAGCTATCGCAATTAGTCATCCTGAAAGGGCGGTTGAAATGGCGTGTGCACTGGCATCCGTTGAAGATATTGATGTGTTGAGATTATATGAGGTAATGCGTGAGGCGGTACCTGATCAAATTATGGCTATCACTCGTGCCATTGTAGCGACGCAACCAGATCTTGCCTACAATTTGGTAAAAAGGCTCGCTGAACACTACCCTGAACAAGTGGTATCAGTGGCAGCTGAAATAGGCTTTGCGTCACCTGAATTAAGAGTTGATATGGCCAGAATAGCGGTGGAGTCCGCACCGGAATCGGTATTGGAAGTAGCAGAGTATTATGCACAGGTGATGGCGCAAGAGCGTGAAGATCTTCGCCCTGCCGATGAGGCGGAAGATACGAGTGAGCAAGATGCATTAGATATCGCAGCGCAATTGTGGGAGGCCTCTCCTGAACAAGCGCTTGATGTAGCTGTGACTTTAGCTGAAGCCGTTCCTGAAACAGTTGTATCATTTGCCACAGAGCTGGCAGAAAATATATCTGAAGGTGATTTAGAGCAAAATGAGGATTATGAGGAAGTTGACAGTGAAGATGCCGATGCTGTTGATCAAGCATACCTAGAAAAAGTTTATCAAGAGGCGATAGAGACTGATGCGGCTATTGATCTGGTGCACAGATTTAGTGAAGTCGCTCCTGATAGCGCGTTAGAAGTTGCAGCAGCGGTTGTTGAAGCTCTGCCTGATAGTGCGGGCTCTATTGCCTCAGAGTTTATTTCAAATATGGATGATGAAGAGTATGTTAAAGGTGATGGCACTGCATTAGAAGAAAGTGCCAGCCGTTTGGAATATGCACACCAAGCAGCGCTTAATACTGAAATTGCTATCGACCTAGTACAGACCTTATCAGACGCTGCACCTGAGAACACTTCAGATGTTGCAGCTGCTGTTGTTGATGCTTTTCCAGATTCCGCTTCTTTGTTATTAGATAACATCAGTGAAGGGGCAGAATCTATAGAGGGTGAATGGGTCAGTATGCTTGATGATGCGCCTAAAGAGATCGCAAACTTGGAATGGGAGGCTGATCAAAGTACGCAAAAGAACACAAAAGAGTAATGATGAGACACAGAAACAACTCAATGTTTAATATTGAGTTGTTTTTGCCCGAGCATCGTCGTTTATAGGCAACTTGCACAGTGGTTGAATAGTACTATCGAATGAGTCAGACCAACAATTATATTTATAACTGACATAATACATTGATTACTTGATAAGGCACCTCAATGAAACAAAAAGCTAATATACCCCCAGTTGCAAGCGTAGAAGTTAAGCCTTCGTGTATTGGCTTTTTGCTGTTAGATGATTATTCGATGATAGCCTTGGCATCAGCGGTAGAGCCGTTGCGAATGGCAAATCAGTTATCGGGTAAAGAGCTTTATAATTGGGTGTTAATTAGCGCATCAGGTAATAATGTTAAAGCTAGTGATGGTATGAAAGTAGCAGTGGATTACGCTATTGAAAACGCACCGCATGTGCAAACGCTGATTGTCGCTGGTGGCTTAAATATTACCAAAAACTACGGCAAGCCAGAAATACAATATTTAAAGAAGTTAGCGAAACAGAAAGTCGTTATCAGTGGTATTTGTACTGGTACTTACGTATTGGCTGATGCGGGTTTACTTGATGGTTATGACTGCAGTATTCACTGGGAGTATCTAGCGCCATTACAAGAAGCGTTTCCCAAGGTTAATTGTAACCGACGGTTATTTACTCACGATGGTGATCGCTTAACCTGCTCTGGTGGCGGTGCGCCGATGGACATGATTTTGTATATCATTACATTACAATACGGGCGGGGCTTAAGCGCGGCAATTTCAGATATGTTTGTCTGTGATAGAGTGCGCTCGCAAGGCGATCAGCAAAAAGTACCGCTTCGTCATCTGCTTAGTACAGCACAGCCAAAATTGATTGAAATCGTTGAGTTAATGGAATCTAACATTGAAGAGCCGATTGAGCTAAATGAATTGGCAGGCTTTGTCGGTGTGTCCAGAAGACAGTTAGAGCGACTGTTTCATCGTTATCTAAATTGTACGCCATCAAGGTATTATTTGCGTTTACGCCTAGACAGAGCAAGGCAATTATTAAAACAGACAACCATGTCTATTATTGAAGTCTCATCTGCTTGTGGTTTTGTCTCTACACCACATTTTAGTCGCTGTTATCGAAAATACGTTGGCGTTTCACCCAGGGAAGATCGCACTGGGATGTGGACCGATACCAGTTTAGATATACATACGATGAACATGGCTTTAACGATGCCAAAGTTCAATATTAATAGTACTGATATTTTAAATGCGGCAAGTTTTGAGCCCAGTTTCGCCTCTGTCAAACTAACATAGCACTACGTTAGAGATGTGATGTATTGCTAGGGTGTTAATACATTATTGCGCATTTGTTTCAAAATCCAGCGTTGGCGTTTTTTGACATAAGAGCTAGCTGGGTTTGCTCGATATTTACGTGGGTTGGGTAAAATAGCAGCAATAGCCGCGCTCTGTTGCTTTGTTAAATGCTTAGCCTGTGTATTAAACCAATGTTTGGCAGCAGCATTGGCCCCATAAACACCGTCTCCCATTTCAATACTATTGAGGTAAACTTCGAGTATTCTTTGCTTATCCCAAATAAGCTCTATCAAAATAGTGAACCAAGTTTCCAGCCCTTTACGCAGCCAACTACGCTGTGGCCACAGGAAAACATTTTTAGCGCTCTGTTGTGAAATGGTACTGGCGCCACGTAAACTAGTGCCTTCATTATTGTGAGATATAGCCGCTTTAATGGCTGCAAAATCAAAACCATAATGTTTAAAAAATTGTTGGTCTTCAGAGCTAATAACAGCGAGTTGTAGATTTTTTGAGATCAATGGTAAGCTCTGCCATTGGTGCTGTATTTTGTATTGTGATGAATTAGCTGCAGTGTCAAATGTCGCTTGTAAGTAGCGAATAGCCATTAAGGGGGTAGAGTAAACGGGTAGGTACTTATAAATAGTCACTAATAAAATACTTAGTACAAAGCAGCTAAAAGCAAACCAGGCGAGTAAATTACGAATAGGAATTAAATAACGTTTTATCTTGGGTAGCAACATTGCGCTATTATCTAAGGTTTTACTGTCTAGAGTAAAGGCTATTTATCTTAAATTAAAAATTAAGCGATAGCGGATAGATGATTGCAAGGTCAGTATGACATGTTAATATATTTGTCTAGGTAACTGGTTAATTGTTATTGCTTTATTAGAATTTTAAAAAAATCTAAAATGTAGTTGTACTAAATTTGTATGTTGTAATAAGTTATACTATTGTTAATCTAAATCATTTTTATTACGAAGATCGATTTTTTGTTAGTCACTCAATTAGTGTTCATCTATTAAAGCAGTCATTTAAGGTAGTAATTTGAGTCGTTTATTTGGTCGCCCGATATATAAATCTGAAGTAACCCCATTGATATTAATGGCGTTATTAGAGGATGTTATCGAACAGCAAGCTAGTGCTGTTTTTATATTATGCTGCGATGAATCTTTTGAGTATCACCCGCGCTTTGACGAAATATTAATGAGTCAGTCAATGGCAGTATTTGGCGGTATCTTTCCTAATATTATTGTCAATAACCAAATACAAGATAAAGGGATATTAGTTATCCCTGTTTTTGAACGTGTTGAAGTCACCGTTATTTCTAAGCTTTCACTACTTGAGTCAAGCGACTACCAGCCTTCGTTAAGTATCACTAATGCCGATTCTTTTATGGTATTAGTCGATGGTTTTACGAGTAATATTGACTTGGCTTTAAGCCAGTTATTACATCAGTTAGGTGCTGATAGCTCCGTTTTTGGTGGCGGCGTAGGTTCGTTAAGTTTGCAACAAAAACCTTGTTTGTTTACTCAGCAGGGCGTTGTGCTTGATGCAATGGTCGTTATTGCTTTTGCTCAATCGTGGCAGTTAGCAGTAGGGCACGGCTGGGAAGTATTTGCGGGGCCTTTTTTGGCTACGAAAGTTAATGGTAATCGAATAGAGCAGCTTAATTTCCAGCCTGCCAGTGATATTTATCGACAAGTAACAGGACAGTTAACGATTAATGAAGAGCAATTCTTTAGTGAAGTTAGAAGTTATCCTTTTGGTATCGAGCGTTTAGATGATGATTTTTTAGTGCGCTCGCCAATAGCAATGCTGGGCGCTCATTTGATTTGTCTAGGTTCAATACCAGAGAATACACTAGTGTACATATTACATGGCAATGCAAAACTATTAATAGAAGCTGCCGTTTCATCTGTTGATAATACAGTAGCTGAGCAAAAATTAGAGGCGGCGGTTTTGTTTGATTGTGTGAGTCGATATCATTTTTTGCAGGATCAATACAGCGAAGAATTAACAGGAATACAGCAGTATGTAGGTGATGATGCGCTGTTTTTCGGTGCCCTTGTGTTTGGAGAAATAGCTAGCGGTTGTAGCGGAAGTATTCATTTTTATAATAAAACAGCAGTAACCGCATTATTAAAATAGCATGAAAGTGAGCGTTGTTTAAATCGCTTATAAAGGAATGTAATTTATTGTTTGAATTATTATGGTGATTAAGGGAGTAGGTAATCACATATTACATTGAAGAATGACTATTGGAGTTTAAATCATTGATAACATCAGCTAATCGTACCTTACAAATAGTCTCTATTCAGCATGAGCTAGCGATGAATATAGGTTTAGATTTAGAGCTTAAAAAGATGCTTGTCGCATTTTTGGAAAAGGCGCAACAGCGTCTTAGTTTGAGCTGCGCTTATGTTTTTCATGAAAGTCGTGAGCAGCACTACTCTCAACAATTTGATTTGCAGTTAAGCTTTATCAGTTTTCCACACAAAGATAATTCTTTAAAGGTGCTAGCGCATTTAGAAGAAAAAGTAGCGAGCTATGTAGATGAGCCTGAGGGTTCATATCAGCAGCATACTATTAATGATTTATTATATTATTTTTTTCCTATTCCCTTATTTGGAGTATTGGTATTAGAGAGAAAGCATAAAGCGATAGACAACATGATTCTCTCAGCTATTAGCCCGCTATTAGATCGACTAGGCATTAGTTGTCAAGCGTGTATAGAGCATCAAAATTTAATCTGCGAAATACAAGCACGTAAAGACATAGAAGAGCAGATGGAGAAACAGTCCTTATTAGACTCTTTGACGAAACTGCCTAATCGAGCAATGTTCAGCATCAATGTCGAAAAAGCGTTAGTTAATGCTCGTCGAAATGCGAAGTCAGGCGCTGTGGTTTGTATCAATATTGATCGATTTAAAACCATTAACAATAGCCTTGGTCATATGATGGGAGATAGGGTGCTTAAAGCGCTCAGTAGTCGTCTGTTGGAGGTTGTTCGCAAAGGTGGCTCTTTGGCGAGAATAGCAGGTGATGAGTTTATGTTACTTGTTACTGATCTTCCGCAAGTTGAGTCAATGGCTATGACGCAGGTCAGTGCCGTGGTCGATAAAGTGATAAATTTAGCATCATTATCTTTTGATTTAGATGAAAATGATTTGCGCCTTTCGCTGAGCATGGGGATCGCTCTGTTCTCTAATAATAAAGAAGCTAGTTTAGCGCTCAATCAAGAGAGCAGCTTGCTGATGCGTAATGCAAATAGCGCTATGTGCCGAATTAAGGGGCATAGTCGTAACGGTTATTGTTTTTTTAATAAAGAGTTACAAAAACAATCGGACAAAAGAGTGCAAATAGAAAAGAATCTTAAAACGGCGATTAGCGGCCATGAGTTTGAGTTGCACTATCAGCCGTTAGTGCAAAAAAATGGCATTATTATCGCTGTGGAGGCGCTACTGCGTTGGCACAATCGCGAATTGAAATCAGTCGCTCCTGATGAATTTATACCAATAGCAGAAGAGTCAGGCTTGATTTTAGAAATTGGCAAATGGGTAATAGATGAGGCGTGCCGATTTATAGTTGAACTTGTGAAGTCTGGCAATGATGGAGCACTTAAATACATAAGTATCAATGTTAGCCCTAAACAGTTTTCACAGAGTTGTTTTGTTGAAGAGACACTGGCGGCATTAGAAAAGTATCAAGTTAACCCGCAGTGGATTCGTATCGAAATTACGGAAGGGATGGTAATTGATGATGTTTCTAGCACTATCGACAAGATGGATAAACTCAAACAACACGGTTTGTATTGTATGCTAGATGATTTTGGTACGGGTTATTCTTCACTGTCTTATTTACATCAATTACCGTTAAAAGCAGTGAAAATTGACCGCTGTTTCATCACCGATATTGATAGTAATCGTAAAAACCAAATTATTGTTGATTCAATTATCGATATTAGTGAGAATTTTTCGCTAGATTGTATTGTTGAAGGTTTAGAAAGAGAGCAGGAGTATCAATATTTAACCAATAAAAACATATCAGCTATTCAAGGCTATTTTTTCTATAAGCCAATGCCAGGTGAGCATTTAGTAGAAATATTGGCGGATTTGTAACAGATTTTGTTTTAGAAGCTGCTATCAGTGATTGCTATATAAATGAGTTGCTATGAATGACTCAGTAATAATGTGCGCGAACTTGTTAGCGCTCGCACACATTAATAGTGCAGCTCACATTAGCTTGCTGCAATATCTGCTTGGAAATGCTTACCTAATAAAGCGTGGTAAAAATTCTCATCATTTAATATACCTAAAACTTTATCCTGTTCGGCTAAAATAATAGGTAACCCGGTATGGTATTTAACTTCTAACGCTCTTCTCATCGAAATATCAGCGGGTACTAGTGTCACACTATCCGTTGATAGTGATGCGATATCTTCAGCTTCTGGGCAATATTGGATATCCATAACACGACCATTTTGATTAACATTTAACAAGTGGTGTTGCTGATCAACCACTAAGTGAATGCCTTGTTTGAAATCAATAGTAACATTGAGTTCATGGCTTTGAGGATCCGCGTTTTCAAGCACATCGACTTCACTTAAAGGCGTCATTAGCGAGTGGCCTTTTAATACATTCAATGGATTAGTATGGGCGACGAAGTCTTGCACGTAAGCAGTAGCAGGTTTGAGTACAATATTTTCAGCGATATCATATTGAATGATTTTTGCCGATTCCATAATACCTATTTTACTGCCGATTTTTAGCGCTTCATCCAGATCGTGACTGACAAAAACAATCGTTTTTTTCAGGCGACGTTGCAATTCTAAAAGCTCGTCTTGTAGCTGTGAACGTATCAGTGGATCAAGCGCTGAAAAAGGCTCATCCATCAACAGGATATCGGTATCCATGGTAAAAGCACGTGCTAAACCAACGCGTTGTTGCATACCGCCTGATAACTCACTAGGGAGTTTGTCAGCCCATTGTTCAAGCCCAACCATCACCAGTTGCTCATGAGCTTTTTTACGGCGCTCTTTTTTAGCAATTCCTTGCATTTCAAGGCCGAATGCAACATTGTCAATGACGTTTAGCCAAGGCATTAGTGCAAAGTTTTGAAAAACCATCGAAATACGTTTACTGCGCATATGTAGCAATGTGGCGCTATCACAGCTGGCAACATCTACCATTTCATCGCCATCACTGACCAGTAACTTGCCGCGGCTGGTTTTATTAAGGCCGTTAATTGCTCGCAGTAAGCTTGATTTTCCAGAGCCAGATAAGCCCATCAATACACAAATCTCACCTTCTTGTATATCGATGTTGGCATTGTGCACACCAACCGTATCGCCGGTGGTTTCAATAATTTCTTGTCTGGTTTTGCCTTGATCAAGTAAAGCGAGAGATTTTGTGCTGTTGGCGCCAAAAATAACATCGACGTTTTGAATACTAATTGCAGGCATTATTATCCCTCCTCTTTCGCGTTAGGTGCTTTAAAAATACGATCGAGAATTATAGCGACCAAGACAATGGCTAAACCCGCTTCAAAACCTTGAGAGATGTTAACGGTATTCAGTGCTCTGACCACGGGCTTACCTAGGCCATCTGCACCTACTAGTGCGGCAATAACAACCATGGAAAGAGAGAGCATAATACACTGGGTAATACCTGCCATTATGTTGGGCATGGCTGCAGGTAATTCTACTTTATAAAGTAATTTGAAAGGTGTCGCTCCAAAGGCTTTACCTGCTTCAAGTAAATCAGCTGGTACCTTGCTAATGCCTAAGTAAGTGAGGCGTATGGGAGCTGCGATAGCAAAAATAATGGTTGAAATCAGCCCAGGTACTACGCCTAAACCAAATAATACTAGGGTAGGGATCAAATAAACAAAGGTCGGTATTGTTTGCATCAGATCTAAAATAGGCCTCAACACTGTATATAGCCAAGGTTTATGAGCCGCTGCTATACCAATAGGTACACCAATAGCGATAGATATGGTGGTAGCTGTTAGCACCAGCACAAAGGTTTCTAGCATTTCTTTCCAGTAACCTAAGTTGAGAATTAATAACAGTGCGACAACAACGAAGACGACCAAAGGGATACTTCGATGAATAAGCCAAGCGATAAGAGCGGTTGCAAGTATTGGTACAAATACAGGTAACCAGACAAAAAAGTCTATGACATTCAATATTAGCCATTCAAGTGAAATGGAGATGGCGTCAAATATGAAGTCTGCATTATAAGTTAGCCAATCGACAATATCTTCCATCCAGCTGCCAATAGGTATCTTATGTTCGGTGATCCAATTCATGATGTTCCTTGTTGATGGTGTATAAACCCCTTGGGATAAGAAAATCACAAGGGGTTGATCAAAATTTAAGGAAAATGACGATGACATGTCACACAGTTAAACAGTGACAAGTAAAGGTCATAATTGTAGTGCGCTATTACATGGACAAGCTTGTTTTAACTGCAGCCATAGCATCGCCACCGTCTTTAGTCGTCACGCCTTTTAACCAGGCATCTAGTACTTGAGGATTCGCTTTAAGCCATGTTTTAGCGGCGACAGCAGGTTTTTGACCATCGTCTAAGATAGCGCCCATCACTTCGTTTTCCATTTTCAGGCTAAACTCTAAGTTGCTGACCAATTGACCCATATTAGGGCACTGAGTTTGATAACCTTTGCGCACGTTTGTAAATACGCTGGCACCACCGTAGTTAGGGCCGAAGTAATCATCGCCGCCATCTAGGTATTCCATTTCAATATTAGCGTTCATCGGATGTGGAGCCCAACCTAGAAAGGCAACCCATTGTTCACGCTTAGCAGAACGGCTGACTTGCGATATCATGCCCGCTTCTGATGATTCCACTAGTTTAAAATCATTTAAATCAAAAGCATTTTTATCGATCATGTCTTGGATAAGACGGTTGCCATCATTGCCAGGTTCAATCCCGTAGATTTTACCTTTGAACTTATCTTTATATTTAGCTAAATCAGCGAATGTTTTCACACCGCCATCAAATACATATTTAGGGACTGCTAAGGTATATTTAGCACCAACTAAGTTCGCTCGAACTGTTTCAACGGTACCAGCGTCGCGATATTTAGCGATATCAGCTTCCATAGTCGGCATCCAGTTACCTAGGAAAATGTCGATATCATTATTTGCTAAAGAGGTATAAGTCACAGGAACAGATAATAACTGTGTTGTCGCTTTATAACCAAGGGCATTAACTATTTCGCTAGTTACTGCTGTGGTTGCAGTAATATCGGTCCAACCAACATCGGAAAATCTTACATTTTCACAAGAGTCAGCATAGGCAGCTGTCGCCAACAAACTCAGTGACAGTGCTGTGCCTGTCAGTAGTTTTTTAGAAAGAGATTTTTTATTTAATGTTTTCATGAATGTTTCCTTTTTTATAAGTTTGATTGTGGTTGGACATCGAAAAAATAGGTGTCTATTCGTTATACTTTCCTCTGTGGTGCATTTAAACGTTGTTGTTGCTGCCAGTTTTCATCTGTCCACACCGCAGCGTCTTCAGTAATTGCTGTTCTACCTAAGATATTATCGGCAACCTTCTCTGCAACCATAATAGTTGGTGCATTTAAATTACCGTTAGTAATGGTAGGGAAAACCGATGAGTCAACTACTCTTAATCCAGTAATACCTCGCACAATACAGTGCTCATCTAATACCGCCATTGGGTCGTTATCTGCACCCATTTTACAAGTACATGATGGGTGATAGGCACTCTCGACATTCTCTTTTACCCATTTATCAATCGCTTCATCGCTGTCAATATCTTTGCTTGGCTGAATAACATCGCCACGGTATTGATCTAGCGCTTGTTGCTCTAATATTTCTCGGGTTAAGCGAATACAAGCGCGCCAATCGATTTTATCTTGCTCTGTTGATATATAGTTAAACAAAATATTAGGCTTGTCTTGCGCGTTATTGGACGTGATCCACACTCTGCCACGGCTCGTCGGTTTGTTTGGTCCAACATGTACTTGAAAACCATGGCCATCAACGGCTTTTTGACCATCGTAACGCATGGCTGCAGGTAGGAAGTGGTACTGTATATCTGGCCATTCTACCCCGGCATTTGAGCGAATAAAGCCACAGGATTCAAAGTGATTGGTGGCACCTAAACCGGTTTTCAAAAAGAACCACTGTGCGCCAATCAAGCCTTTGCTTACTAAATCTAGCTTGCCATTTAAGGTGATTGGTTGCTTGCAAGTGTATTGGAAATAAACTTCTAAGTGATCTTGTAAGTTTTCGCCAACACCTGGTAAATCGTGAATGAGCTCGACATTAGCTTGTTCTAGAACATCTTTAGGGCCGATGCCGGAAAGTTGTAAAAGTTGTGGTGAGCCAATTGAACCTGCACTACTAATGACTTCTTTATTGGCATACACATGTTGGGTCTGGGAGTTTTTAGTGTACTCAATCCCAACGGCATGTTTGTTCTCAATAATCACTTTGTGACAGATAACACCGCTGATTAAAGTAAAATTTTTACGATGGATAGTTCTACGTAAATAAGCATTAGATGTAGAGGCGCGAACACCGTTTTTAACAGTCATGTGCATCGCCCCAAACCCCTCTTGCTGATAACCGTTATAATCATCAGTTTTAGGATAGCCCGCTTCAACACCGGCATCGATAAATGCTTGGTAAAGTGGGCTGGTGGTCATGTTATTACCATTGCAAGTGGCGACAGGGCCAGTACCGCCGCGATAGGTGCTATCACCACCCATCCAAGATTCTGCTTTTTTGAAATAAGGCAGGCAGTTTTTATAACCCCAGTTATGCGCACCGTGTTCTTGCCATTGATCAAAATCTTTAGCGTGGCCTCGAACGTAAACCATACCGTTGATAGAAGAGCCGCCACCGAGTACTTTGCCTCGTGGGCAATGTAAAACACGACCATCTAAACCAGGCTCTGCTAAGGATTCAAACTGCCAGGCATATTTAGCGCTGTTCATTGGGTATGACAGTGCTGTCGGCATTTGAATGAAGATACTTTTATCTGAGCCGCCAGCCTCTAATAATAAGACAGAAAACTCACCGCTAGCACTTAATCTATCTGCTAATACACAGCCAGCAGACCCTGCTCCTATGATTATATAGTCGTAAGAATCAGCGTTTTGTTGTGCCCTAGTATCAATAGGCTGGCTTTGTTGTGCTGAGTCTAATACGGACATTCGATGTCTCCTAATTCTACAAAAACACTTTTAACCTGAGTATATTGATTGAGTGTGTCAATACCGTTTTCTCTGCCGACACCTGATAACTTATAGCCACCGACTGGCATTTGAGCTGGCGAGCTGCCCCATGTGTTGATCCAGCAAATACCTGCTTCTAATTGCGCAATGACACGATGTGCACGTGAGAAGTCTTTAGTAAATAACCCTGCGGCTAAGCCAAAATCAGTATTGTTCGCGCGCTTAATTACCTCTTCTTCGCTATCAAATTTTAAGATAGACATGACCGGGCCAAATATTTCATCTTGTACATTAGGCATGTCATCTGTGCAATCACAAAATACAGTAGGGGCAACAAAATTTCCTTTATCTAAGCCGTTCTCGATAACTTGATTACCACCGCAAACAAGGGTGGCGCCAGCGGCTTTTGCCTGTTCGATATAACCGAGTACTTTTTGCATATGATCTTTAGAAATTAGTGCCCCTACTTGAGTGTTAGCGTTAGTTGGGTCACCGATGATCATGCGCTGAGTACGCTGTTTTACCTGTGTCACAAACTCATTGTAGATGCTGCTGTGAACAAAAACACGAGTACCGTTGGTGCAAACTTCGCCTTGAGTGTAAAAGTTGGCGAGTAATGCGCCTGAAACAGCGTTTTCAATATTGGCATCTTCAAAAGCAATAAACGCTGACTTGCCGCCAAGCTCCATCGTCACTTCTTTTAAAGAAGAGGCGGCATCAGCCATCACTTTTTTGCCAGTGCCACACTCGCCAGTGAAAGACACTTTGGCAATGTCAGGGTGTCTTGACAATGCCTGTCCTACTTTGCCATCGCCTTGTACAACGTTGAATACGCCATCAGGAACACCTGCTAGGGTGTAAATTTCTGCTAGCTTTAACACGCTTAAAGGTGTTTCTTCAGAGGGTTTGAAAATCATCGCATTACCGGCTGCAAGTGCAGGTCCTGATTTCCACATTGCTATTTGGATAGGGTAGTTCCAAGCACCTATGCCCGCGCAAATACCTAAAGGCTCGCGTCGCGTATAATAAAAATTAGTACCGCCTAAATCTTGTTGTTGGCCGCTAATTGTCGTGGCTAAGCCCGCATAATATTCAATGACATCGGCACCTGTTTCAATGTCTACGCAGTCAGCTTCTTGAATAGGCTTGCCGGTATCTAATACTTCTAACATCGCAAGTTCGTCATTTCTTTCGCGCAATAAGGCAACGGCTTTTAGCAGAATGCGGCCTCTTTCAGTGCCGCTCATAGCAGACCAGATGGCAAAGCCGCGTTTTGCAGACTCTACCGCCTTATCAACATCAGCCATGGATGCTGTTTGTACTTGCGAGAGAGTCTCTCCTGTCGCTGGGTTGATCGTGGCAAATGTCTCGTTAGAGGTTGCATCGCAATACTGTCCATCTATGTATAACTGTGTCTGATTCATAATATCTTCTTCAAATAAGTTTAAAATTGATGATTAAAACTGTTGAGTATAATCATGGTTATGTTCTGGTTTGCGTGCAACTAAATCATTTTTTGCCAGGGACTCGTTCGGTATTTTAGTGAGCTGATGCTCTAAGTAATCAGCAATAATGTGCTTGGCTAATTCACGGTCGATGCCATTAGGCGATAGGGCTCCACGAAGCCAAATGCCATCAATTAATGCGGCGATTGATACGGCGACAAATTTAGCCTGCTCACCTGGCATTATCTTTTTCAGCTCAATGAGTAAGTGACTGATTAAGCGTTTTTCATTGACTCTTTGTAGCCTGAACAATTGCGGCTGGTGCATTGCTTGAGACCAAAAAGCGAGCCAGGTTTTAACGACTTTAGGAGCCAGTTGTTCAGGGTCGAAATTACCGCCGACAATGGCTGCTATACGTGCGATCACATCATCGCTTTCACATGTCGCTAAGCGGTGCTGCACCCCTAGAGATAACTGTCGTAAAATTGAGCGCATAGTTGCCTCTAGTAAACCGTCTTTACCGCCAAAATAGTGATTGATAATGGCTGGTGAAACACCTGCATAACTACTAATTATAACCACGCTGGCTTTTTGCAAGCCGACATCATTAATAGCATTCATGGTTGCATCAATCAGCTGTGGTTTACGAATAGCAGGCATTCCTACTTTAGGCATTTGGCATGTTACCTTTAATGAGCGCTAAAAAGTTAGCTGCAAGCGTTATATAAAATTATGACAATTGATCAAGTTGCGCTCGTGACATTGCTGAATTTATTTGTGTATTTAATGTGTGATGAGCTAATTGCTATAGTTTTTATTAAATGAGCGTTTAATAAAAATAAATGAATCGTAAAAGACTGTCAAGGTGGAAGGGGTTTTTAACCAAGTTAGTGGCGAAAATGAGCAATTAAGTCGGTAAAAATAAGCTTTTAGTTAAAAATCAAAATTTCTAATAATTTTAATGCAGCTAGCTTTGTCGTGGCGATAACTATGCGTAGTGTTTAGTGGTGATGTTAGCTGATGTGATTAATAAAGATAACCCTGCAGAGCAGGTGCAGGCTGTTGACTATAAGCACAGTGTTTTGGCTTGCACAGTACAGGTGTACTTGAGCTGTATTAAAAGCTGGTTAATACTGCGATTTAGCTAGCTGTTTAAAAGCCATGTTAGTTGTCATGGCTTTGTTTGCGCGCAAGCTTTTAATATGTACCGGGCAAATATTAAAAGTAGTGAGCTAAGATGCGCTCATGACTGGGTAGTCCGTATAGCCTTTGGCGTCAGCGGTATAGAAGGTGGTTTGATCGGGTGTGTTTAAAGCACTCGCGGCCTTCACTCGTTGTGGATAATCTGGGTTTGCTAAAAAAGCGGTGCCAAAGGCAACAGTGTCAGCTTGGTTACTGCTCACAACCTGCTCTGCTTCTTGTGCACTGTAACCCATGTTTACCATGAGGTGGCCATTATAATTCTCGCGTGCGACTGATATGACATCACCTTCTTGTATACCAAAGAAATCAGCACGCATGACATGTAAATAGGCCAGCTTGAATTGATTAAGATGTTTCGCCATGTAACGCATCCACTCAATAGGGTTGCTATCTTTCATACTATTAAAGCTATTTAAAGGCGATAGGCGCAAGCCGACACGACCGCTACCCATCACTTCGCAAACAGCGGTTAAAATTTCGCTTAAAAAACGTGCACGATTTTCAAATGATCCACCGTACTCATCACTGCGCTGGTTACTGCTATCTCGCAAAAACTGATCAATTAAATAGCCGTTAGCACCATGAATTTCGATGCCATCAAAGCCCGCTGCTTTGGCATTGATTGCCGCTTGGCGAAAGTCATCGACCAATGACGCTATTTGTTCTTTATTCAGAGCTAAGGGCACGGTATAGGCTTTTTTGCCCTGCGCAGTATGAGTTTCATCATCGATTGCAATCGCGCTTGGTGCAACGCATTCCTTACCATCATTGAAAAGAGGGTGAGCTGCGCGACCTGCATGCCATATCTGCATAAAAATACGCCCCCCCGCCTGATGTACCGCTTGTGTTGTCAGCTTCCAGCCTGCAATTTGGCTGTCGCTATAAATACCAGGGTCGTGACCAAAGGCAGATGTTTGTGCTGATACCATGGTGCATTCTGTTATTAACAAACCAGCGCTAGCTCGTTGTGCGTAGTAGTCGGCCATTAAGCTATTAGGTTGATGGTCAATAGCGCGACAGCGGGTCAGTGGGGCCATGATAAAGCGATTAGGTAATGATACGTCACCTATTTTAGTAGCTGAAAATAGTGATGTTGTGTTATCTGACATGATGGCTTCCGTTAATTAAGAGTATTGATGTGAATATACCGCTTATATTGGGCTCCTTTTAACAAATACAATCGAGCGGATTATTAGCGATGATGTAAGGCGGTATGTAAAAATATGGCACAGCTCATTTGTGTTGCAACAAGGTTAAGCTATTAATAATAGTGGCGATTGATAGGGCGGCATCAATGATTGTAAAAGCTGCAAATGCAAATGATAAATCATCAAATATTGCACTAAAGGCTAGGTCGGACATAGCTTGTTAGGTTATTGTTAATGTCAATTTTGAGTTTAATTAAATACAGATTTAAGGTTTATATACGGTTTTCAAGTTTTAGTTGTGTATACTCAGGTTAAACTTAGCTGAGTTGGAGGTGAGTTTTAGTTGAGTAGATTCAAATTTTCATGGTGATTTTATTTTGTAAAATGATATAAATAAATTAAAAAGTTTTGTTGTTTTTACAAAACATACTAAAAATCATAATCTTAATAAAAAATAATGAGCTGCTAAAAGAGCATTTTGATTTTGCTAGTTGATGTTTTACTAGCAATATGTTCCATTAAATTATTAATTAAAAATATTGTTTATTAAATTTTATTGTAAATATTTTTGGAATTTATTAGCAGATAAGAACGAGGTAGGGAAATGCCATTAAGTCAAGAGTACTATGCAGAACTTGGTTTTTATCATCAGGTAACTCAGTTGCGATCTGACACTTGGGGACGGCTTAGCAAATTTACTGAATTGTTACAGGGAAAGGATGCCACTAACCGAGAATTTAATCGAATTAGAAAATCTGTTAATCATTGTTTAAACACACTGGATTGGATTGAAAAGTATCATGCGTTTCCATCGACAGACGATTTTAATGCATTGTGGGAAGATTTTAATACCCTTGATCATCATGGGTTAAATCGTTCAGTTAAAAGAATTTCGCGAGCTTTATCTAGCGATTCTTATCGTCGTAGTAGCATTGATTTGAATGGCTCTGGACAAGGCGAGCAAGAGCAAGTAGAAGAGTTTGAATCACTACATAGTCAACTTGAGCAAAGCTATACCAAATCAAAGCCATATTTTGAGCTGTTAGTTGTAGATGATATTTCTAGTGCCGCTGTTAGAGCGATGCGCCAAGTCTTTAGAAACCTGCGCAGTAATGAAGATGAGTTTATCTACGACGTGGTTGTCGTACCTAGTTTTGAAGATGCCATCACTGCTATTTTAATTAATAAGAATATCCAAGCTTGTATTTTGCGCCAAGGCGTTCCGATGAAAGCGAAAGGAGCCAATGTAGGCGGTTTGGATGAGTTTTTAATTGGCGTTAAAAGCTATAATGACGATGTTAAACGCATTATCGAACTCGGTAAAACCATGAAGGATATTCGTCCTGAATTGGATCTTTATTTAATTGCTAATATCGCCGCTGAGAAAATAGCGGGTTCTAGATCACAATCCTTTAGACGCATATTTTATCGCGACAATGATTATTTAGAGAAGCATCACTGCATTCTAAGTGGGGTTGATGAGCGCTATAATACCCCTTTCTTTAATGCTCTTAAAAAATACAGCCGTAAACCTACCGGTATTTTTCATGCCATGCCTGTCTCTAGAGGCAAGTCTGCTATTAGCTCTAACTGGATAGGGGATATGGTTGATTTTTATGGTATTAATATCTTTTTGGCTGAAACGTCGACTACCTCCGGTGGCTTGGATTCGCTACTACAACCGCACGGTCCGCTGAAAAAAGCACAAGAGTATGCTAGTCGTGCCTTTGGCTCGCACGAAACATTCTTTGTTACCAATGGCACATCGACAGCTAATAAAATTGTTGTTCAGGCGCTAATACAGCCAGGTGATATCGTGATGGTGGATAGGGATTGTCATAAATCTCATCACTATGGCATGGTGCTATCCGGTGCTCATGTTTGCTATCTTGATTCTTACCCTATTAATGAATACTCGATGTATGGCGCGGTGCCGATTCGTGAAATCAAGAAACAACTGCTTGAGTACAAACGCGCTGGCAAGTTAGATAAAGTAAAAATGTTACTGCTTACCAACTGTACCTTTGATGGTATTGTTTACAATGTACGTAGAGTCATGGAAGAGTGTTTAGCAATTAAACCTGATCTAGTATTCTTGTGGGATGAAGCTTGGTTTGCATTCGCAAGTTTTAATCCTATATACCGTCAACGTACTGGTATGCATACCGCTCGCACCTTGCGCCGTAAATTTAAATCTGAAGAGTATAAAGACCAATATGCAAAATACTCTAAGAAAATGGCGGTATTAGATCCTAATGATGATGCAACTTGGTTAGATAATCGGTTAATTCCCGATCCTACTAAGGCACGTATTCGCACCTATACGACTCATTCTACCCATAAAACACTGACCTCTTTACGTCAGGGTTCAATGATTCATATCTTTGATCAGGACTATAATCAAAAAGTGGAAGGCCCCTTCCACGAAGCTTATATGACGCATACCACCACATCACCTAATTACCAAATCTTGGCATCGCTCGATCTAGGGCGTCGTCAAGTTGAGTTAGAAGGTTATGGTTTAGTGCATCGCCAGCTAGAAATAGCGATGAGTTTGCGTAGCACTATGTATAACGATGATAGATTTAATAAATACTTTAAGTTTTTGGTTAATAAAGACATGGTTCCTAAAGAATACAGGGAATCTGGTGTTGAATCTTATTATGATCGTAAAACAGGCTTCTCACATATGGAAGAAGCATGGCGCGATGATGAGTTTGTGGTAGACCCTACCCGTATTACTTTAGAAATAGGCAATACCGGTATTGATGGTGATACTTTCAAAAATCAAATTCTGATGGATAAACATGGTATCCAGATTAATAAGACCTCTAGAAATACCGTATTGTTCATGATTAATATCGGTACGACGAGAAGTGCCACTGCGCATTTGATCGAAGTGTTTCAAAGTATTGTTAACCAGTTTGAACACGATGAGGATGTACGCAGCCCTAAAGAGCGTGAAATTCAGGCTAAGAAAGTTAAGTCATTAACACAAGACTTACCTCCATTGCCTGATTTTAGTTATTTCCACAATGCTTTTAGATGCTCAGCCGGTGCGAATATTAATACTCCAGAGGGAAATATTCGCGATGCGTTTTTCCTGAGCTATAACGATGAGAACTGTGAGTATTTTCATTTTGAAAAAGGTGAAATGCACGAGTTAATGAAAACAAGAGAGTTAGTCTCGACTAGTTTTGTTATTCCCTACCCTCCAGGGTTCCCAATACTTGTACCAGGACAGGTGATAAGTGAAGAAATTATTGATTACATGTTGGCGCTTGATGTTACAGAGATTCATGGCTATCGACCGGACTTCGGGCTTGGGGTCTTCACCGAGGCAGCCCTTGAAACAGTGCTCGCTAAAAACAGGCCTGTTCTCTCAGTGCCTGCAGCAAATACTGAAGTTGTTATTTCCCCCGTCAAAAAAAACAGAGCCAAGCAAACCGGAAATAAATAATACCAATGAAAAAGATAAAGCTGAGTTAAAGGAAGATTTGACAATGAAAAAACCAGTACTAAAAAACTTATCAGATATTAGACGTTATTTTTTGCGTAATGAAACACCGATGTATTTTATCAGTGCAACAAACTTTAACTTGCTGGGTATTTCGGCTTGGGTTAAAAATTTCAGATATATTAATTATTTAGATTGTTTTGATGGCAAGCATCCCAACGTGTTCGTGCCTGGTGAATTACCGCATGCTGAGTTTGAAAGTATCGAAGATATCAATAATTATCTACTTGAACACAAAGATGTGGTTGATTACATTGGCAGTCGCGCAAGCGAGGGCGAAAGAGGTAAGGCCATCTTTTTAATGTTTGATGAAAAGACAGAGGAGCTGTGTGAGGAGTTGGGCTTAGATGTTTGCTTTCCTAGCGCAAAATTGCGCAGTGAGTTAGATAACAAGATTGAAACAGTCAGAATTGGCAATAGAGCAGGTGTGCCAAGTGTGCCTAATTTACTGGAAAAAGTGACAAGCTATGAGCACCTTTGTGAAGTCAGTGCTCAGCTAGGTACTGACTTAGTATTACAAACAGCGTTTGGCGATTCAGGACATACCACGTATTTCATTAGCAATAAGCAAGAGTACAGCAAATATGCTGCTGAAATAGAATGTGGTGAAGAAATCAAAATAATGAAGCGCATTAATTGTCGCGGTTCAGCAATTGAGGCATGTACCACCAAGAAGGGCACAGTAGTTGGCCCATTAATGACTGAACTGGTTGGCTTTAAAGATCTGACACCATACAAAGGTGGTTGGTGTGGTAATGAGATATATGCCGGTGCTTTTACCGATGAGATAAGAGCTAAAGCACGTGAATATACTTTCTCTTTTGGTGAGGCATTACGTGCAGAGGGCTATCGTGGCTACTTCGAACTAGATTTTCTAATTGATACAGATAACGGTGAGGTGTATCTAGGTGAGCTCAACCCGCGTGTAACAGGTGCTAGCTCGTTAACTAACCATGCTGCGTTTGCTCATGCTGATGCACCATTGTTCTTGTTCCATTTGCTTGAATTCTGTGATGTTGAGTTTGATTTTGATGTTGAGCAGTTGAATGAGCGTTGGGCAGAAGAAGACAATATTGATAGCTGGTCTCAGCTGGTAATTAAGCATACTGATGAGAGTGTCGCGCTAATTAATCAGGCGCCTGAATCAGGCATCTATAAAATGGATGATGAGGGGAATGTCGAATACAGTTATTTCGATTATCGTCGCCGTGCAGTAGAAACTGATAATGAAGCGTTTTTCTTACGTATTAGTGATGTCAACGATTACGAATATGAGGGTGCTGATCTAGGGATTCTTATTACGCGCGGTCGTTTGATGACAGATGATTTCGAGCTTAATGAGCGCGCTAAAATGTGGATTGACGGCATTCGTGGCAGCTTTAAAAGCACTCAGTTAACTGACACTCAAGTTGAACTAGCTTATACACCTAACTCATTAGAAGCAGGTGCTTTCAAAATACTTTGATGTAAAATTACATAAAGCTGCCAGTTAAATTGGCAGCTTCTTGCCCTTTACTTTATGCAGCTTAGGTTTTGCTCTAAGTCATATCGATGCTTAGATGAGAAAGGTAAATTTAATTAAACTTTTTGGTAGCAATTATCAAAAGTTAGCTCTTTTATAAAGTGATAAAGAGCGATTTAGAAGTGCGGATATATGCCCTATACGTTTCGGTCCATTAGTGAAGATTACCCTGCTGAAAAAT
Organism: Gammaproteobacteria bacterium AS21; assembly: GCA_038900335.1. GTDB lineage: Bacteria > Pseudomonadota > Gammaproteobacteria > Pseudomonadales > Balneatricaceae > Rs1. The sequence continues at coordinate 69,497 of JBBMRB010000007.1, forward strand.
GGCAAAGCTATTTTAAAGAAGTGTGGCCGAGTTATAAAAACTGGTATTTTTCCGAAGGTGTTAATGCAAGGCCGCGCTACCTTACCTGTTTAAATCAGCTAAAAAAGCATATGCCTGAATTAGTACCTGTGTATCAGCGTTTAGTTGAATTAGGTGGCGGTAGTGATAGTGTCGCACGCGCACTTTCTCTGTATAATCCGCCGATGTATTTTTCAGGTTGTTCGCAAGCGGTGTGGCGCAGACACGAAGAAAATTTTCTTATTCGTAATTACGATTACAACCCTCTTTATACCGAGGGCACAATAGTAAAGACGAAATGGGATAAAAGGCAAGTTATCGGTATGTCCGATTGTTTGTGGGGCATTGTCGATGGAATGAATGACTCCGGGCTTTGCGTGTCTCTTGCCTTTGGCGGTAAAACTGAAGGCGGTGATGGTTTCGGAGTGCCATTAATTGTACGTTATGTATTAGAAACATGTGACACGACGGCAGAAGCGGTGGCAGTTTTAAAGCGTTTACCGTGTCATATGGCATATAACTTAACAGTTTTGGATATGCAGGGATATGCTGTTACCGTTTGGTTGTCTCCCAATGCTGATGCGGTTGTACTTGCTGATTTAGCGACGACTAACCACCAGGAGAAAATTACTTGGAAACGCCATGCAATCGCAACAAAAACTGTTGAAAGGCTAATGTTTTTAGATCAAAGTTTGCGTAATGTTTACCAGACATCTGATCGGTTTATCCAAAGTTTTTTACAGCCACCGTTATATAGCGACGCTTTTAAAAGAGGCTTTGGCACCTTATATACCACTATCTATAGTCCGTATGATGGCTCGGTTAGAGTTTTATGGAAAGATCAAAGCTGGTTGCTAAGTTTTTATGCGTTTGAAGAAGGGGAAAGACATGTCAATTATGTGGACTTAGGGATGTCTAGCTTCTCAATCCCTAAGTATATACCGCAAGTGAACTAGGCTTGTAGCTTATGAGTGGTTTACGATGATCGCTACACAGAACAAACACGCTAATGTTTATAGCTATTAACATTAGCGTAAAAAAACGAAATAAGAGAATGTATCACTGCGAAAGTATACCTTCTATCACAAGATTTTAGAATTAGGACAAGAAATATGACACCATTTGCTATAGCCGGCATTCAAATGCATGTACAGGCTGCTGATAATTTACCAGAAATTGAAAGACAGCTTGCAGTACTTACCTTTCGTTTTCCTTGGGTGAAAATGGCTGTGTTTAGTGAGCTAGCAGTTGCAGGCCCTGACCCCGCTCTAGCGGTTGCTACCGGATCTGAAACAGAGCTGAAATTATGTGAACTCGCTAAACGCTACGGATTATGGCTAATACCAGGCTCACATTTTGAAAAAGTTGAAGATCGTATTTACAATACATCTCTGGTGATCAATCCTGAGGGCGTAATTGTTAATCGCTACCATAAAATGTTTCCTTTTATGCCTTATGAGACAGGTATTACACCAGGTAGTGAGTTCTGTATTTTTGATGTGCCAAACGTCGGCCGATTTGGGTTGTCAATTTGCTATGATGCCTGGTTCCCAGAAACCAGTAGAACACTAACAGCGCTAGGTGCTGAAGTTATTATTCACCCGACATTGACGGGCACTATCGACAGAGATATCGAGTTGGCTAACGCGGTCGCTACAGCGGCGTTAAATCAGTGCTATTTTGTTGATATTAATGGTTTATTAGCAGGTGGTAACGGGCGCTCCATTATTGTTGATCCCGCGGGTAAAGTGATGCATCAAGCTGGTGAAATTGATCAAATCATAGCGCTTGAGCTCGATTTAGATCAAGTGAGAAGGCAGAGAACCAAAGGCATTATGGGTGGCCTAGGTCAGCCATTAAAAAGCTTTAGAGATAGAGCGGTAGATTTCAGTGTCTACCAGGATGGTTTTAATAATGATTATTTAAACAGTTTAGGGCCATTGCAAAAAGCTACTAGGGATTAGCACTTGCTAGAGTGTTAGAATAATAAAAAAAGCCTCATTTGAGGCTTTTTTTATGCGCTAATGTCTAGAGTTTTACTACCGCGCTAGTGTTCTAATCTAATGCTTTAACAAGAGATGATGTGTCCATTCTGCCAAAGCCTTGGGCTTGGATTTTAGCATAGCGAGTGTCGACGTCTTTGGTCAGTGGTAAATCTAAAGCGTAACGCTGTGCCTCTTCAAGGCAGATGCCAAGGTCTTTACGCATCCAATCAACAGCAAAACCAAAATCAAATTTATCTTGATCCATAGTTACCATTCTATTTTGCATTTGCCATGAGCCCGCTGCGCCAAGTTTTAAGGTATCGACAACTTGTTCTATATCCAAGCCACTTGCCTGGGCAAGTTTTAGAGACTCGCTTAGGCCTTGTAAGATGCCTGCAATACAAATTTGGTTGACCATTTTGCAACGCTGCCCCTGGCCGTTTTCGCCTAACAGTTGAATTTGCTGAGCATAATGTTCCATCATTGCTTTGGCGATATTAAAACTGGCTTGTGGGGCGCCGCACATAACGGTCAGTTTCCCGTTCTCAGCGCCTGCTTGGCCGCCTGAAACAGGGGCGTCAATAAAACTAGCACCAATAGACTCACAGGCGCTTTGCAGCTCTAGAGCTAACGTTGCAGAGGTTGTGGTGTGATCGACTAAAATGTTACCTTCAACCATGCCAGCAAGTACGCCATCTTCGCCATAGATAACACTGCGTACGTCGTTGTCGTTGCCGACACAGACGAAAATAATATCTGCTTTTTGAGCTGCTTCTTTTGGCGTCTCTGCGCTGTTGCCACCATATTGCTGTTGCCATTGCAGCGCTTTAGTGTGGGTTCGGTTGAATACTGTCGTATTTACATTATTGTTTTGTAAATACCCTGCCATAGGGTAACCCATTACACCTAGGCCTATAAATGCGGCCGTTTTTGTTGTCATTATTAATGGTCCTTAAAATAGAGGGGCTTTATGATTGCATAATTGTTATTTAATACTTTTAAATATTCTGCGTGCTTGTTTAACAATTAAGCATCCATTTTGGCAAGGTTATTTATTATTTCAAGGGTAACAATGCAGTTTTTAAGACATAGTAAGCTGATTTTAAGGTCTGACATTAATAATACATAAAAATAGTAGATAAAAATAATTTTTGCTGACGCTGTACTATAATTTTATTCAGTAATCAAAAAGGCATTGCTGTCATTAGAAGAATAAGTTTTTGATTTTTTATCGGTATTTAAAATCGTTAGTTTATGTAGGAGTATTAAATGATAGTCATAGAGTGTTTTTCTGTTAGAATGTCAAAAAAATGACAGTGATTGATATGAATATTCAAGACAATAATAAAGTTATTTTAGTGGATGATGATGATGCTAGAAGATCGCTACTTGAACATAGATTGACGTGTTTGAATGTACAATACGATGTTTTAGGTTTCGTCGATTTTCTACAAGGCCAGCATAATACAGCACGATTTTGTTTAGCGTTGATCGGTAAGTGCTCTCTACCGCTGTCCCTTAATAAATTAATCCAATTTGTCGCGGATAATTTTCACAATACCCCAATCTGTTTATTGGAAGATTGGTATGAGACTGAAAGATTAACAGCCTCCTCTAAAAAACAATTATTAAGAGTGTTTGCAGAAATACCAAGTGACGATATTTTGACAGATTTATTGCATGAAGCGCAAGTGCATCAGTCTGTGCGTATGATTGATAAAGCGAAAACGGCGCATAAATTTCCTCTTTTAATAGGTGATAGCCTCGCGATTAATGATCTTAAAAAGACGATGGAAAAAGTCGTCGATCGCGATGTTAATGTATTGATTACAGGGGAGTCAGGTACGGGTAAAGAGTTAGTTGCAAGGTCGTTACATAACAGTTCAAGTCGCGCAAATGAGCCTTTTGTGCCTGTGAATTGCGGGGCCATTCCGCCTGAGTTATTGGAAAGTGAGTTGTTTGGGCACACGAAAGGCGCCTTTACCGGAGCTATATCAAGTCGTGCTGGGCGATTTGAAATGGCAAATGGTGGCACTTTATTTCTGGATGAAATTGGTGATATGCCACTGCCGATGCAAGTCAAAATGCTACGTGTTTTGCAAGAGAGAAGCTTTGAGCGCGTCGGTGGTACTAAAACTATTAAGGTAGATGTACGAATTGTGGCTGCGACACATCGAAATTTGGAGGAAATGGTAGCGCTGGGCGCCTTCAGAGAAGATTTGTTTTATCGTCTGAATGTTTATCCTATTGAAGTGCCTTCTTTGCGTGAGCGTAAAAGTGATATTACTATTTTATTGAATGCGTTTACAGAGCGGGTGGTTAAGCAAGGGTTAGGGCATTTGAAATTTCATGTGTCTGCCATTGATTCATTAGAGCGCCACGCTTGGGACGGTAACGTAAGAGAGCTGTTAAATCTTATTGAACGCCTGGCAATTATGTATCCAGATGGCGTTATAGGGGTCACGGAGTTACCGGTAAAGTTTCGCCATGTCAATGAGCCAGACCCATCGCGTTATCAGGTTCAAAGTGATATGGATCTTGAACAAAATTTTAGTTTTATAAGTGCACTTGAGGCGACATATCAGCCAAGGGAAATAGTGCCTTTTGATATCCCTGATAACGGTTTTGATTTAAAAGAATATTTGGTTGAAATAGAAACCCAGTTGATCAATCAAGCATTAAATAAGAGTAATCAGGTGGTCGCCAGGGCTGCAACATTACTGGCGATAAGGCGTACAACATTAGTTGAAAAAATGAAAAAATATGGTATTCAGCGAAAATGAGTGAGCAGATGTTAGACCAGCTTCGCGCTGAAAACCAGGAGTTAAAAGCGCAGATAGCCAAATTGCAACAGCACTCCGACAAGAAAGTTGATGTGGTTAATGAAAAGAGTGATAAGTTAGATCAATTGTTACAAATAATGCCTGCAGGTGTTGTTGTTATCGGCAGGTTGGGTGTTGTAGAGCAATGTAACCCAGCGGCGACACAACTGTTAAATACTGCTGTGGTTGGTAGGCAGTGGCGTGATATTGTGAGGTTGTGTTTTGCGCCACAAGCAGATGATGGGCATGAAATATCGCTCAAGGATGGCCGGCGTGTTTCAATAGCGACAACGGCCTTATTGAACAATATGGGCCAGCTAGTGTTGCTGACTAATCTGACTGAAACACGAAAGCTGCAAGGCAAATTAGCGCATTCACAACGATTAAATGGTATGGGTAAAATGATGGCATCTCTCGCGCATCAGCTACGCACTCCGTTAACGGCTGCATTGCTATATACCAGTCATTTGGCAAATACAGGCCTTAGCGAAGAACAGCGCAGTAAATTTGCGCTTAAGGCCAAAAACCGATTGTTAAATATTGAGCAGCAAATCAGTGATATGTTGATTTTTGCTAGAGGTGAGAATAAGTTACAAGATAAGTTGTCGGTCGTCAGTCTGTTTAGAGAACTTGAAGATAATTTAGATATCCCATTAGCTCAACATGATGCTGACTGTGATCTTTTTTCCAATCAAATAGATAGAGAGATAGTATGCAATAAAGAGTTGTTAATAGGCGCTCTGTTAAATCTAGTTATAAACGCACTACAAGCTTGCCCCAAGGGGACTGATTTAAGAATTGAGGCCAATGCGCTAGGTGATTGGTTAGTGATATCAGTGATAGATAAAGGCCCTGGCATGGATGCTAAAACATTAGAGCAGGTACAGGAGCCTTTTTATACGACAAAATCACACGGTACAGGCTTAGGATTAAGTGTGGCTCAAGTGGTTGCCCAATCACATAATGGGCGCTTTGAAATTGCCTCGCAATTAGGTAAGGGAACAGTAGCGGGTTTTTGGTTGCCATTTTATAAGTAGGTAAGGGAACAGTAGCGGGTTTTTGGTTGCCATTTTATAAGTAGGTAAGGGAACAGTGGCGGGTTTTTGGTTGCCATTTTATAAGTAATTATTAATAAGTTAAAAGCTCAATAAAGAGGCAAAGATGTCGCGTAACATATTATTGGTTGAAGATGATCCGGATTTAAGAGAAGCGCTGGTAGATACTTTAGAGCTTGATAATATCAGTGTGCAGTGTGCTGAAAATGGCGAGGCAGCTATTGTTTTGTTAAAGGATAATAGCTTTGATTTGGTTATATCTGATGTCAATATGCCAGGCATAGATGGCCATCAATTGCTGCGTTATATAAATAAGCACTACTTTGGATTACCGGTGGTGTTGATGACTGCCTATGGCCAAGTAGAAAAGGCGGTTGAGGCTATGCAGTACGGCGCTGTTGATTATTTGATGAAGCCTTTTGAACCTGAGGTATTGATCGCGGCGGTCGCCAAGTATACCGATAATGTGGTCAGTGTTAGCGATTGTAATCCGATAGCACAAGCTGCGAGTAGTAAACAGTTGTTGCAGTTAGCTAAAAGAGTGGCGGTTACAGATTCTACCGTGCTTATTACAGGTGAATCAGGAACCGGTAAGGAAGTTTTGGCGCGCTATATTCATACTAATTCAATGAGATCTAATCAGCCTTTTATCGCGATTAACTGTGCAGCTATTCCAGAAAATATGTTGGAGTCTTTACTGTTCGGTCATGAAAAAGGAGCGTTTACTGGTGCTGTTAGTGTCAGTGTCGGTAAATTTGAGCAGGCAAATGGTGGTACATTGTTACTTGATGAAGTGACAGAAATGCCTATCGCTTTACAGGCAAAACTATTGCGCGTGTTGCAAGAGCAAGAAGTGGAAAGAGTGGGTGCTAAGGGGGTCATTAAACTAGATGTTAGGGTGTTGGCGACAACGAATAGAGATTTACATGAGTCAGTCATTAATAAAGAGTTTCGTGAAGATTTATATTATAGATTAAATGTGTTCCCATTAGAGTGGTCGCCTCTGCGCAATAGAACAGAAGATATTGTGCCACTTAGTGAGCAGGTTCTCGCTAAGTATGCCGCTAAAATGGCAAGGCAAGGTGTTGCATTAAGCGATTGTGCTAAAACGGCTTTAACATCGTATGCATGGCCTGGTAATGTGCGAGAGTTAGATAATGTAATGCAAAGAGCATTGATTATTCAAAATGGCCAACAAATACAGGCAGATGATTTGCATTTAACAACAGGCCCCATTGGTTTATCTGCTGCTAGTGCAGCGAAAACAGCCGTTAATAGCCATAGCGTGAACCTGCAGCCCTTAAAAGCTGCGGCTATATCAGAAGATATTGGCAATCTAGGTGATGACTTAAGACAACATGAGTTTCAAATAATTGTTGATGTCCTTAAGGCCACTAATGGTAGTCGAAAAGAAGCGGCGCTTAAGCTTGATATTAGCCCGCGAACGCTGCGCTATAAGTTAGCCAAAATACGTGATGCAGGCATTGATTTAGATTCGCTGTTAAAGCGAGAAACTAGTTAGCCTTGATCTATTTGTCTAAGGATTAGCCATATCAAGTAAATAGATTGGCTGGTGTGTTCATACCAAGGTCTAATTTAATACTGGCGAACACTTGCGTATATTTTGTATTAGAGATGTTCTTTGCTTTGATGGTTAATATTTGTTTGCTATTAAAGTTGTTTGGTAGAAGTCTAAAATAAGAAAACATAAGAGCAATGTGATTGCTTGAGCCTAAGCAATAGGTTCACTTCAAGAGTAAGGGCGAAAAAATGAGCGGAAATACAGTCTATAAAGTAAATGAAGAATTTGCAAAAAATGCGATAATTAACAAAGAACAATACCAAAGTATGTATCAAGAATCCGTAGCTAACCCAGACAGTTTTTGGCAACAGCATGGTAAAAGACTTGATTGGTTTGAAGATTACAGCAAAGTAAAAAACACCTCATTTGCGCCAGGTAACGTAGATATCAAATGGTTCGAAGATGGAGTATTAAATGCTTCATATAACTGTTTGGATAGGCATTTAGCAAAGAAGGGCGATCAAGCTGCAATAATTTGGGAATCTGATGACCCCAATAAATCTGAATCTATTACTTACAAGCAGCTGCATGAGCGTGTTTGTAAATTTGCTAATGCATTAAAAGCTGAAGGTGTTGAAAAGGGCGATGTAGTCACTCTTTATATGCCGATGATTCCGCAGGCTGCAGTAGCTATGTTAGCTTGTGCGCGCATTGGCGCTGTGCACTCGGTGATTTTTGGTGGCTTTTCGCCTGAGGCACTTGCTTCTCGTATTGAAGGGGCGAAATCTAAACTGGTCGTCACTGCAAACTATTCGCTAAGAGGAGGAAAAGCTATTCCTCTTAAAGAAAATGTTGATATTGCGTTAAAAAACCCGGCTGCAGCAGCGTATTGTCAGCGAGTTATCGTTGTTAATCATGTTGATAAAGACGTGCTTTGGAATGAAAGCAGAGATAGATGGTTTGATGAGTTAGCTGATAAAGCGTCACCTGTGTGCGATGCACTGGGGTTAAACGCAGAGGAACCGTTGTTTATTTTATACACATCAGGCTCAACAGGTGCACCAAAAGGGCTTGTCCATACCACTGGTGGATATTTAGTTTATGCATCAATGACGCATGAGTATGTGTTTGATTACCAAGAAAATGATGTTTACTGGTGTACCGCTGATGTCGGTTGGGTTACCGGCCACAGTTACATTGTCTATGGCCCACTGGCAAATGGTGCTACAACTTTGATGTTTGAAGGTGTGCCAAATTACCCTGATAATAGCCGCTTTGGTAGAGTCATAGAAAAGCATAAAGTGACGCAGTTTTATACTGCACCGACTGCCATAAGAGCGTTGATGCAACATGGCGACGATGTTCTAGGCGATGCAGATCTGTCATCGTTACGTTTATTGGGCTCCGTTGGCGAGCCAATTAACCCTGAAGCGTGGCACTGGTATCATCGTGTCGTTGGCAAGGGTAATTGTCCTATTGTTGATACCTGGTGGCAGACAGAGACAGGTGGCATCATGATAGTACCACTTGCAGGTGCTAGCGATGCAAAGCCGGGTTCTGCGACTAAGCCATTCTTTGGTGTGCAGGCGGCGTTAGTTGATAATGAAGGCAAAATGGTAGAGGGCGCGGGCGATGGTAATCTAGTGATCACTGATTCGTGGCCGGCACAGGCTCGATCAATTTGGGGAGATCATGCCCGGTTTGAACAAACATATTTTTCTACGTTTGAGGGGATGTACGCAACAGGTGATGGAGCGCGCAGAGACGAAGACGGTGATTTCTGGATTACAGGACGTGTCGATGATGTGCTTAATGTATCAGGGCATCGCATGGGGACTGCTGAAATAGAATCTGCTTTGGTATCGCATAAAGCGGTCGCTGAATCAGCGGTTGTTGGTTTTCCTCATGATATAAAAGGGCAGGGTATATATATTTATGTCTCTTTAATGTCAGGTGTCACTGCCAGTGATGAGCTATTAGCTGAGCTTCGCGCCTGGGTGCGTGCACAGATAGGGCCAATAGCGACGCCGGATTATATTCAATTCGCATCAAGTATGCCTAAAACGAGATCTGGAAAGATAATGCGCCGTATTCTGCGTAAAATAGCAGAGGATGATTTTTCTGCTTTAGGGGATACATCAACATTAGCAGATCCATCTGTTGTTGAAGAGTTAATCAATAATCGTTGTAATCGTACTGATTAAACGTTCAAAAAAATGCAGGTATTAGCTTATACCTGCATTTCTCGCTATAAAAACCTGTCTGTTATCATTTCTTATAAACCGATTAATAATTTATTTATATTGCTTGGTCTAAATTTGGCTTATTAATTGCTAGTAATTAATATAAACTATTGTGATGGTTTTATTGACACATATAAAGCCATAAAATTGACAAAGACTATTATACTGCTAATATGTTTGTTAATTATAATAATAGATGTCATTTTTTTGACGCGAATTGAATGCCATGGAGTAAGTATGATAGAACGGGCTGATATAAATAGTGTGCTAATGCAAATGCGTGAAATGCGAGCTCAAACTCAAAACCAGATACCTAGCGTCAATTTTTCGACGAGCGGTGCTAGTGTAGAAGATGTGCACAAATCTGATTTTGGTGACCTGTTAAAAACAGCTGTTGACAAAGTGAATGAAACGCAAGCGGCCTCTAAAAAATTAGCGACAGCTTATGAGCAAGGTGATCCCAGCGTTGAATTGACCCAAGTGATGATTAGTTTGCAAAAGTCTTCAGTTGCGTTTGAAGCCATGGCTCAAGTGCGAAATAGATTGGTCAGTGCATATGAAGATGTTATGAAAATGCCAATATAGTGGCATTGTTGAAAGAATAAGAAATTTGACAAAAATGATAATTAAGAGTTGATTGGAAATGGCTGAAGCAAGAGAAGCGCAAACGAGTAAAGGGAATTTGATGATAGGCTTTAATAAGCTATCGTTGATGCGTCAGCTCGGGTTGATGGTTGGTTTAGCTGCGAGTATTGCGATTGGTTTTGCTATTGTTTTATGGTCTAGTGCTCCAGATAAGCGCGTGCTATTTTCTAATTTGTCTTTTGCCGATGCTAACCAAGTGATAGAACAGCTCAAAGTTTACAATATACCTTACAGTTTTGAAGCAGATGGGCGAGCTATTTTGGTACCTGAAGCCAATGTTAATCAAGCGCGGTTACAGCTGGCGGCAGATGGTATTAGTTTTGATAAAACGGTCGGTTTTGAAATAATGGACAACACTGACAGTCTCGGTTCAAGTCAGTTTATGGAAAATGCACGTTATCGTAGAGGGCTTGAAGGAGAGTTGGCGCGAACTATTTCTAGCCTTGTTGCTGTTCGCCACGCTCGCGTTCATCTTGCTATTCCAAAAGAATCTGTTTTTGTTAGAGACCGCAAAGTACCTACCGCTTCTGTGTTTGTTGAATTGTTTTCAGGTCGTAAACTAGATGATAACCAAGTAGCTGCTATTGCAAATTTGGTGGCCTCATCTATTAGCTCATTAGATGAGAAAAATGTTACTGTTGTTGATCAGCGCGGTCGTATGCTTAATGAGAAAGAGCGTAATAAAGATTTAATGCTGGCGGGTAAGCAGCTTGAATACAGTCAAAAAATCGAACAGAATTTATTAGAAGGCGTAAACAATATCCTGTTGCCTGTTGTTGGCCAGGGGCGCTTTAGAGCCCAGGTATCGGCAGATATTGATTTTACAGCGACAGAGCAAACGGAAGAGTTATATAACTCCGATTTGCCAGCGTTGCGTAGCGAGCAAACGCTTGATGAAAACCGTGTAGGTGGTGCTGCTCCTCAAGGTGTTCCCGGCGCTTTGTCAAACCAGCCACCAGGTGCTGCAAGTGTGCCAGAGGTTGCTGGTGCTGGTGGTGAGGGCGGTGCATCGCCAGCACCTGGCAGTTCGCGTAAACAGCAGACTAAAAATTATGAGCTAGATCGTAGTATTTCATATAGTAAGCAGCAGATGGGTAGAATCAGTCGTCTAACGGTTGCTGTTGTTATCGATGATGTGCAGTTGCCAATAGGTGAAGATGGTGCAGTGGAGACTAGACCTTGGTCTGCTGATGATGTTGAACGAATCGGTATATTGGTGAAAAGTGCTGTTGGCTATTCCCCACAACGTGGAGATGTTGTCAGTGTTGTTAACTCTCCGTTTGTGCCTGAAATCCCTTTTGTTGAAGAAGAAGTGCCAATTTATTTACAGCCATTTGTTTGGGATATTGTTAAACAGGTGGGTGCAGCACTGTTTCTGATGTTGATGGTGTTTGGTATTTTAAGACCTATTTTGAAAAACTTAGTCTCAAGTGGTGATTCTCCTGCCGGTATGGGTTTAGGTGCTGGCGGGGAAGTAGCGGCAGAGCTTGAAGGGCTAAGTGCCGCGGATATTTCTGATGACTCGGTGTCTTTTGGCGGACGTGACGATGGTTTGATGCCGACTGCCAATGAAAGCTTTGATTATCAGGTAAACTCAGTGAGAAGTATGATTGCAGAAGACCCTGCGCGGGTTGCTCAAGCTGTTAAGCAGTGGGTGAAAGAAGATGAGTGATGCAGAAGTAGAGTTAACGGATATTGAAAAAGCTGCAATATTACTGATTAGCCTTGGCGAAGATGATGCTGCTGAAGTGTTGCGTCATTTAGGGCCAAAAGAAGTACAGCAGATTGGTGTGGCTATGTCTCAGCTTGATAATATAGCGCAAACTAGTGTGGAGTCAGTGATTTCTGAGTTTATCGATTTGGTCAGTGACCAAACAGGTATCGGCATTCATAATGATAAGTATATTAGGCGAATGCTAAACCAGGCACTAGGTGATGAAAAAGCTAAGACGCTTATCGATAGAATATTATTGAATACTAATACATCAGGTCTTGATACCCTGCGTTGGATGGAGCCTTTACAGGTTGCTGAGTTGATTCGCTATGAGCATCCTCAAATCCAGGCGGTTGTGGTCTCTTATATCGATCCGGACCAGGCGGCGAGTGTGTTAAGTTACTTTGATGATAAAGTACGATTAGACATTATTCTAAGGATAGCGTCATTAGATAGAATTCAACCAGCTGCATTACAAGAGCTTAATGATATGCTTGAGCAGCAATTTAGCGGCGGTAGTGCGCAGTCATCTAGAAACCTTGGTGGTATTAAGCAGACCTCAGATATTATGAACTATATCGATTCATCGCTAGAAGAAGAAGTGATGGGCGGGATTAAAGAAGTTGATGAGGAATTGGCTGATAAAATATCTGATATGATGTTCGTATTTGAAAACCTGATAGATATCGATGATAGAGGTATTCAGGTGATGATGAGGGAAATCCAAACTGATCAGCTAGTTATTGCTCTTAAAGGTGCGGACGCGACTATGCAGGATAAAATTTTCCGCAATATGTCAAAACGTGCAGCCGATTTATTACGTGATGAGCTTGAAGCTAAAGGTCCTGTGAGGATGAGTGATGTTGAAGAGGCTCAAAAAGGAATTTTAGCAATCGCACGCAAGTTAGCAGATTCCGGAGAGATAATGCTCGGCGGTGGCGATGATATGGTGTAGCGTCAGCAGCTATTTTGTTGATTAATAACACCTGAATGTAAGTAATTGAGATTTTAAGCGTATGTCAAATAAAGAGCCTATTAGGATAAGATTATCAGAATCGGCAGATGATATTCAATTTTCATCCTGGGTGTTACCTGAGGTCGGTAGCAGTCATCTTATTGGTCTTGAAACAAAAAAAGAAACGCTATTAGAAGAGCATCTTGATGTCACTGTTTTAGAAGATGAGCTTGAATCTACTGCCCATATGACCTTGGAAGAAATTGAAGGTATTCGCGAGCAGGCTTACGAAGAAGGTTTTGCGAAAGGTCGTGAGGATGGGTATGCCTTTGGTGAAAAGGAAGGGCAGCAAAGAGGCTATCAGCAAGGGCTAGATAAGGCTCAAGAAAAGATCAATCAACAATTAGAGCTGCTAGAAAAAGCATTAGAGTCATTGAGGCAGCCTTTAGAGCAACAGCAAGAAAGAATGACTGAAATCATGGTCGAAATGGTAGAGCACGTTGCGGCTGCCGTTATTGATTTTGAAGTCAAAGCCAATCCTAAAATAATTTCTAAGGCTTTTTCAAAAGCACTAGAAATGCTCCCAAAACAGTCAGAAGATGTGATTATTCATGTCAACCCATTAGATCAGCAGCAGATTGAAGATTCAATACCAAGGCGTTATTCTCATTGGCAGGTTATCGCTGATGATGAGATATCTCAAGGGGGATGCTCTATAAAAACAGGCGCGAGTTTAATAGAATTTCAATTAGACAGTCGTTTTCAAGATGTTGTAGAGCAGTTGTATGATAGATTATATGATGACCCTGTTGATAGTGAAGATGACGTAGACGTCGCTGATCAATAATTTTTCGCCCCCCATAACTAGCCACTAGTTGCAAAGGTAATAACGTTGACCTTATTAAAGCGAATGGAAAAGCTGAACCGTTCTTTTACACACCCAGCACCAAAAATAGAAGGTTATATTGTCAGGCTGATTGGTATGACAATAGAGGCGCGCGGCTTGCAAGTTGCTATCGGTGATAATTGTCAAATTGTGATGTCTTCAACTTCGCAAATTGAAGCAGAGGTTGTTGGTTTCTCTGGTGATAGTATCTTTCTTATGCCCTTGCAAGCTGTTGAAGGACTTGTAGCTGGAGCCAGAGTTGTGCCACTAGGAGCGGCTAGGGAAGTGCCGGTAGGCTATGGTTTGTTGGGGCGGGTAATTAACGGTGTTGGTGAGCCGTTAGATGATAAGGGGCCTCTGAATGTTGATAAATATGTACCTTTAACAGGGGCGTCAATTAACCCGCTTAAACGACATCCTATATGTGAGCCATTAAACGTAGGAATTCGGGCAATTAACGCGGTACTGACTGTCGGCAAAGGTCAGAGAATAGGTCTGTTTGCAGGTTCTGGTGTCGGTAAATCTGTACTGTTAGGTATGATGACTCGCTCAACTGATGCAGATATTACAGTGGTTGGATTAATTGGTGAGCGTGGTCGAGAAGTTAAAGAGTTTATTGAGCACAATCTAGGTGAAGAAGGCTTGGCGCGTTCAGTGGTTGTCGCCTCTCCTGCGGATGACTCTCCGCTCATGCGTTTACGAGCATCGCAGTTATGCACACGTATTGCTGAGTATTATCGAGAACAAGGTAAAAACGTACTGCTATTAGTCGATTCGTTAACCCGCTATGCCCAAGCGCAACGAGAAATTGCCCTGGCAATTGGTGAGCCTCCTGCAACAAAAGGCTATCCGCCGTCTGTTTTTTCAAAATTGCCTAAACTGGTAGAGCGCGCAGGTAACGGCGAGGACGGAAAGGGTTCAATTACTGCCTTTTATACGGTTTTGACAGAGGGAGATGATCAGCAAGACCCGATTGCCGATTCCGCTCGTGCTATTCTAGATGGGCATATCGTATTATCTAGAACATTAGCAGAACAGGGCCATTATCCTGCAATTGATATCGAAGCTTCTATTAGTAGAGCAATGCCGCAAATTGTTGATGAAAATCATCTCAGTGCCGCGATGCGCTTTAGGCAATTAATGTCTAGGTATAGTCAAAATGAAGATCTAATTGCCATCGGTGCTTATGTCGCCGGTAGTGATCCAGATACTGATAGTGCCATTAGCTCGATGCCAACGATGCGCAAATTCTTGCAGCAAGGTTTGAAAGAATCAGTGGATTTGAAAGAGAGCCAGCAGTGGTTACATATCTCGTTGCAACCTGTTGATCCGGTTGTCGCTAAAACTGATATAAGACGATGAAAAAGAAACGATCAGCAAGGCTATCTGTTGTTTTAGATCTTGAGGAGCGCAAGAAAAAGCAGGCTGATAAGTTTCTGGCTGATCATATAAAAAGAGTGGAAAACGATAAGATTCAGCTCGTCCAATTAGAAACTTATTTAGCAGAGTATCAACAGCAGTATCAAGTGACTTGTCAGCAGGGGATAACTGTTCAAAGTTTGAATAGTTATCAGGCATTTATGCTTAAAATAGGTAATGTCATTGAAGAGCATAAAAAATCAATGAAGATAAATGAAGAGCAGTTAGCTAATGTTCGTGTTTTCTGGACAAAAACCTATGCTAGATATAATGCTGTCGGCTCTTTAATTAGTAATATTAAGAGCAAAGAAGAGCAGGCTGATGAGAAAGCGGTACAAAAAATGATTGATGAAGCTTCATTACAAAACCGCATGCGCACACGCAGCATATTAGAATAAATAATATTAACCCCATACCATTAACTCTCTCTCGCCATCTGTTATTAAAGGGCCCTAAGTTAACAATTAACAACTTGGCATCCTCCTTGCTTTTAATCTACTTATAATTAGCAAGGAATGATCTAATGGCTGCTCATATTTCTCCAAGTCCAACACCTGTTGCGTCACAATTACTGACACCTCAAAAAAGTGCTGTAACGCATGCTGAACCACAAAAAAACACATTTAAGTCTGAGCTTAGTGATGCGAATAACCGAGCGCAAGAAAGCGGAAAAAGTGCTAATAGCGTACAAAAAAGTCAGGAAAATGTAGAGAAATCAAATAATGAAAGTTTTACTAAGAGCGAAGATAGATCGGTTGATGATAATCTAAACAGCTCTAGCGTCAGTGCTGCTGACACTAATGCTGTTCGTAGTGAGCAGCAGCAAAAGCGATATAATGATAGTCTTCAAGGTGCTGAAATAACTCAAAGAGATACAGCAAAAGTAGACAATTCTGTGTCCTTTACCAGTATAGACAAAGGACAAGAGTTGCCGGATGCTGGCGGTAAATTGCCACCACCTAGTCTAAACGCACAGTTTGATGGGGCTGCTTTATCGCCAGACAATGTGCTTGCCACAACTGATGTAGATCAAAAAGCAGCGGTCCCTGCCACTCAAAATAGTCCTTTAAATATTGTTATAGAACAGCCGCGTGGACAGGCGGGGCAAACACAGCAGGTTATTGATACAGCGGCAATGATTACAGCATCAGCTGTCGCAGCTACTGCCAACAGCGCGGTAGGTATAGACTCAGAGTCTGTGCTAACAGACAAAATTGCAGCTGGCGTTACGACAAGTGAAGTTAACAATGTTAATACAGCTGAGCCTGTAAATCCAAACAGTGTGGTTAATACAGCGCTTGCAACGAGTGATCAAAATCTTAAGCCTAGCAATTCAGCTTCATTGTTAGCACAAGCGGTTGAATCAAATTCAGGCATCGCTAAAGTTGCTGTAAATGAGAGCCCAGCTGTGGCTAATCAGCTTTCTGGACAGCAAGGGAAAATTGAAAAAACACTGATAAGCCAAGAGATATCAGCGTCTAATGCCGCTAGTAATCAAAGCGCTCTATCTAGTGTTGGCGTTGCACAAACACCAGTACTGCAAGAAACTGTTAATACGCCAATCGATGGTGCCAAACCATCAGCACAAAGCCAATTAAATACTGCAGGATTAGTCGGCTCTCAAGTCAGTGACCCAGTCAGTCCTCAAGTCGGTAGTGAATCAGTAGCGGGTAATATTACAGATAGTGTCAGCGGTGTTGAAAAAAATCAGCTCAATAGCCAAAATATTAATAGTTTAACTGCTACTAGTGAAACCTTGGTGGCAGATAATGTGACAGCGATAGCCAGAGACAGTGCGATAACCGCTGCCCCTCAAGCTGTATCCCAAATGGCAAGCACGTTAAATGATAAACTAAGCTCGGTGCAGGCCAATAATAGTGATGTCAGATTAGCGTCAGAAAAAGTATCTATGTTGGGCGACTCTGAGCAAACGTTGTTGAGTGAGAGCGCTAAGAAAACAATAATCAATGATACTAGAGCACAGGGTAATCAGCCGATAGCGCCTTTGCCAACGCTGCCTGCTGGTCCTACCTCATTGACGGATAATCAAACATTGGCATTGAATCAGTCGCTAGAGAAAATGAGATCAGGTATTGATGTTAGCGCGCTCAACAAGCAAGCAGATGATGCCACAGTTAAAAATAGTGTCGATAAAGCCTTGGTGGCCAATGAAGCTGTTCAGCAATTATCTCATTTGCATAATAATTTAAAGACGGCAAGCCCGGTGCAATTACAAATGCCCGTAGCCACACCGCCGACAGCGAAAAATTGGGGTAATGCAGTCGCTGAAAAAGTAATGATCGCAGCATCGCAGAACCTTCGAGTGGCAAATATTCAATTGGATCCGCCTGAATTAGGTGCTTTACAAGTACGTTTGCAAGTGACTGGTCCCGATCAGCAAATGAGTGTGTCATTTACCTCACCGCATGCTTCAGTAAGAGATGCGCTTGAACAAAACTTACCTAGATTACGTGAAATGCTTGAACAGCAAGGTATTAATTTAGGAGAGTCATCTGTTAATGATCAAGGCAAGGGTGATTCCAATGGCGCAGCGAATGGGCAGCATTCATCACTCTATGCAGAGCAAGATGAAGGAGCGACTATAAACCCTTTAAATACACAGGGAAGTTTGGCGTTAGTCGATTTCTATGCTTAAAACTAGGCAAAGAAAAAAAGTCTTACTGATGAAGAACATACTTAGAGACTTTTTTGCGTATGTTTTGTAGTATGCTCATTATATAAGGTGATATTTCGCTTTAAGTGGTTAAAATAAGTCAGCTTATTTTTTTGTTTTTAAAAATAAATTGCTGCTATATTCAGATACTGGCAAAATTTAGCAATTATCAGCTATATTTATTGCATAGCGCTTTATGTTTATATCAATACGTAAGTAAATTTTAGTATGTTCAGCGATACATGAAGCTATATAATTTTAAATATTTAAATTTAAGGACAAATAATGGCTAAAGATACTGAAGTTGAAAGCTCTGAAGAAGCACCAAAAAAATCAAAAAAAATGCTGATAATAATTATTGCTGCAGCACTCGTTATTTTGATTGGTGGTGCTGGGGCTGGTTATTTCTTTTTTATGTCAGACCCAGGTGAAGAAGAAGTGGTTGAGGCGGTTAGATTGCCGGCGGTTTATACCAAAATTAGAACTAAAAATGGCAGGCCTATGTTTGTTTCGACACTGCTTTCTGATGATGATAAAACGCATTACTTACAAGCATATATTGAAACAAAAAGTAGAGATCCTAAAGTGGGACCAGCGCTTGAAAAGCACATGCCTTTAATTGTATCTAAGCTCAATACTATGTTCTCCACTCAAGAGTATGCAAAATTAAGTACGCTAGAAGGTAAAGAAAATTTACGTATGGATGCAACTAAATTGATTCAAGATATCATGCAGCAAAGAATTCAAATTCCAGGCGTAGAAGAAGTTTTGTTTACTAACTTTGTGATGCAGTAAGTAGATGCATTATTTTTTAATTGATAACAGCCTGCAAAGTAGATTTTAAATGTCAGTAAAAGACTTACTCTCGCAAGATGAAATAGATGCATTACTCAATGGCCCAGACGATGGAGCTAGTGATTCGTCGGCGGACTCAGCGGAGGAAGAGAGTGATGGCAGCCTCCGTGTTTATGACCTAGCAAGTAATGAAAGGGTTGTAAGAGGTAGGATGCCTACCCTAGAACTTATCAATGAACGTTTCGCTAGAAATGCGAGACACAGTATTTATAATTTATTGAGAAGTGCTGCAGATGTTGTTGTAGAAGACGTCCAGTTTTTAAAATATGGCGACTATATCCATACACTCTATGTACCAAGCAGTATGTGCGTAATGAAGGTAGAACCTTTAAAAGGGACTGGCTTATTTATTATGGACGCTAAGCTGGTTTTTAAATTAGTAGATAGTTTTTATGGTGGTGATGGTCGACATGCCAAGATTGAGGGTCGAGATTTTACCCCGACTGAGAATCGTCTAGTATTCAAGTTAATTGAATCGCTATTTATGGATCTTCGCGATGCGTGGGAACCGGTAAAAAAATTAAAATTTAAACGTATCGGCCATGAAGTCAATCCCGCTATGGCGAATATGATTGATACGGGTGATGTCGTTGCAGTTTGTACTTTCCAAGTCGATTTAGAAAGTGGTACAAGTGAATTTCATATTGTTTATCCTTATGCCATGTTGGAGCCGCTAAAAAATGAACTGATTTCTGGAAGTCAAAAAGAAGATTCAGAAGATGATGGTCGCTGGCAGAGCTCATTACAGCGAGAGATGGTGCATGCTAAAGTCCCTCTTAATTTGAATATCGCTGAAAGAAATGTCACTTTGTCCGATATAGTAGAGCTAAGAGAGGGCGATATTATCCCTGTGGAAATATCGCAAGTGCTAAAACTGACTGCTAATAGAGTGCCTATATTTAATTGTAAATTAGGTATATCTAGAGGCAATTTGGCGGTAAAAGTAATAGATAGAATTGATCATACTGAGTGAAGTTAGATGTTTATTACGTTCAATAAAACAAAATTAATGAAAGGCAAGTTGGAGTTCGCAGTATGAGTGATGAAACTGATAACGCAGTAGATCAAGATGCAATGGCTGATGAATGGGCCGCCGCAATGGAAGAGCAAGTCAGTGATGAAGGTGCTGATGTAGATATTGACAAAATAAATGCTTCTGCTAAAGCTGTGGAATTAGATGAGCTAAATGATGAGAGTATTCCCCTAGGAGACCCGAAACTAGATGTGATACTTGATATACCTGTTACTTTAACAATGGAAGTGGGCAATACTGATATCGCAATACGTAATTTGTTGCAGCTAAGTCAAGGGTCCGTCGTAGAGTTAGATCGAGTGGCAGGGGAGCCGTTAGATGTAAAAGTAAATGGCACTTTAATTGCCCATGGTGAAGTTGTCGTTGTTAATGAAAAATACGGTATTCGATTAACTGATGTTATTAGCCCGCAAGAAAGAATAAAGCGTTTACGTTAATGAAAACCAGTTGTCAGAAAATAGTTAAACTGGTCATGTTCTTGAGCGCTTTATTATTGAGTAGTATGTCTTTTGCTGAAAAGCAAGATACAGCGAATGAAGTGGTTAGCAACGTCATTGCTAGCCCTTCTTTAAATAGTTCTTTATGGCAAATGGCCTTAGGGCTATCTCTGGTATTAGGGCTTATTTTCTTATTAACTTGGTTGATGAAAAAAGTCACTGGGATACAGGGTACAAGAGGGCACATAAAAATTATTAGTGCCATTAATATCGGTGCTAAAGAAAGGGCTGTACTTGTTGAAGTCTGCGGTGAGCAGTTGTTGTTAGGCGTTGCATCAGGTAGTGTTAGTTTGCTACATAAACTGGAAAAACCTATTATAGACCCTGCAACTGATTTTGCTACAAACTTACAAAAAGCGACTAGTAAACTAAAAGTTAAAACAGCACAACAGAGTAAAAGCTCTGCAGATTAGCCATTAAATTATACAGGGCTCGGCCGTTAATGATTAAATTTCTATTCATTGCCTTAGCAGCATTGTTTTCGCCATTACTCTACGCTGCAGATGTCGGTGTGCCTGCCGTTAATTTTTCAGTCGCAGAAGATGGCACACAAAGTTATTCTGTAACAATTCAAATACTCGCTTTAATGACCATGCTGACCTTTGTGCCGGCGATGGTTATGATGATGACCTCTTTTACTCGGATTATCGTGGTGTTTGCAATACTAAGGCAAGCCATGGGCTTGCAATCTACACCTTCGAATCAGGTACTTGTCGGTCTTTCATTATTTTTGTCATTTTTTATTATGAGCCCAGTACTCGATAAAGTTAATGCTCAGGCTATTCAGCCTTATATCAATGAAACATTACAACCACTGGACGCACTAAAAGCAGCTGAAGGGCCATTTCGTGAATTTATGATGGCGCAAACTCGTGAATCAGATCTTAATTTGTTTTTGAAAATAGCAGATTCTCCAGAAGTAGAGACCACTGCAGATGTACCTTTTTCTGTATTAGTACCTGCATTCGTCACCAGTGAGCTGAAAACGGCATTTCAAATAGGCTTCATGTTATTCATACCCTTCCTTGTTATCGATTTAGTGGTGGCCAGTGTGCTGATGGCGATGGGTATGATGATGTTGTCGCCTGTCATTATTTCATTGCCCTTTAAAATAATGTTATTTGTACTCGTTGATGGCTGGGCTATGATTATTGGCACGTTAGCCACCAGTTTTAAGGTTTAGGAGGTTTGTCATGACGCCACAGTACGTACTTGACCTTTTTGCAGAGGCTTTTTGGGTTGTGGTTATGTTAGTGAGTATGATTGTTGTGCCAAGCTTAATCATGGGCTTGGTGATAGCTACTTTTCAAGCGGCTACTCAAATTAATGAGCAGACATTAAGTTTCCTGCCGAGATTACTCGTTATTATTTTTATTATTATGATTATGGGGCCCTGGATGATTACGATATTAATGGATGTATTTAATTTAATATTTTCCTCCATTCCCATTGTTATAGGTCTATAAGTCATGCTTGATCTCAGCTTTCTGCAAATTGAGCAGATGGTAGGAGATTTTTTATTACCTTTTTTTCGCATAGCTGCTTTTATGATGGCTATGCCGATTATGAGCACTCAATACGTCCCAAAAATGGTAAGGCTGAGCTTGGCTGTCGCCTTTAGCTTGGTCATTGTTCCCGTGCTACCCGCTGTGCCAATTGTCGAAGGTCTGTCTTTATCAACATTCTTATTAGTGGTAGAGCAAATGCTTATCGGTGTTGCTATTGGCTTTTCGCTGCATGTCATGTTTCAGATTTTTGCTATCGGCGGGCAATTAATCGCCAACCAAATGGGTTTGGGTTTTGCCTCTGTAAATGACCCTGCCAATGGTGTCTCGATAGTGGTTGTCGGTCAGTATTATATGATGCTATCAATGATGTTGTTCATCACAATGAATGGGCATCTCATTATGTTTGAGACACTAGCCGAAAGTTTTCAAATATTACCCGTTGGCTTCTCAGCGATAGATAATATAAAACTTTTGGATATTGCCCAAAGTGGAACATGGATGTTCCAGTCTGCTATGCTTATGGCTTTACCTGCCGTCACTTCTCTGCTAATAGTTAATGTGGCGTTTGGTGTCATGAGTAAAGCATCGCCACAATTAAATATTATTGCTATTGGTTTTCCTTTTACGATGACATTAGGTATTTTTATAACGTGGATGACATTTTCAGGTTTTCTACATCAATTTGAACAGTTCAGTGATTATGCTTTAGCTTTTGCAGGTCAGCTGTTAACAGGGCAGTGAATTAAATGGCAGAAGATAGTGGTCAGGAAAAAACAGAAGACCCCACACCCAAGCGCTTAAAGGAAGCGCGTGAAAAAGGCGATGTTCCCCGATCAAAAGAATTGAATACCACTGTGTTGTTAATGGTCTCAGCGGCTGCTGTGCTATTTTTAGGTGCTGGTATTATTGATGATTTAGGCAAGATGATGAAGGGTAGCCTGTCGTTAAGTAGAGAAGAAATTTTCGATACAAAATATATGATTATAAATTTCGGCTCATCTTCCATTGAGGCGCTTTGGGCCGTTATTGTCTTTATGATAGTGGTATTAATCGCTGCATTTACAGGGCCTATTAGCTTAGGTGGTTGGAACTTTAGCAGTAAGGCCATTGCACCTAAAGCGAGCCGCATGGACCCTCTAGCAGGGCTTAAAAGGATGTTTTCTTTAAAGGCTTTGGTAGAGCTTGCAAAAGCGGTGGGTAAATTTCTAATTGTAACGGCATTGGCACTTATTTTTCTTAATGCCGTACAAACGCAATTGTATGATTTGGGCAAGATGGAAATCTTTGGCGCCATGTCTAGTGCTGTCAATTTAATAGCATGGGCATTTTTAATTATTAGTTTAAGTCTGATTATTATTTCATTAGCGGATGTTCCATATGTTTTATATGACTCTGCTGAAAAATTGAAAATGACACTGCAAGAAGTCAAAGACGAAATGAAAAATACTGAAGGTAAGCCCGAGGTTAAAGGGCGTATCAGGCAAATGCAGTATGAGATATCGCAACGACAAATGATGAAAGATGTACCCGGTGCCGATGTTGTAATTACCAACCCGACCCATTACTCTGTTGCTTTAAAGTATGAAGATGGCCACAGAAGTGCGCCTATTATAGTCGCTAAAGGCTCTGATTTTGTCGCTCTGAAAATAAGAGAGATAGCTAAAGAGCACAACGTCCCTGTATTGCAATCCCCCCCTTTAGCGAGAGCGTTATATTACAGTAGTGAAATTGGTGCAGAGGTTCCTGTCGGTTTGTTTAAAGCGGTCGCTCAGGTACTTGCCTATGTTTTCCAGCTCAAGCGTCATAATGCTAACACTGCAGAAAAACCAATAATGCCTAAAGAAAAAGATATTGATATACCGACTGAATATCAAAGAGATAGCTAATGGCTTTGATGACTATCTATCAAACCAAGTCGTTGTTTGAATCTAAACAAGGCTTATCGAACGTAAAGAAGATAACACCCTTCTTTTTTAAATTAAAAAGGTTTTATATAACATGAAAAAAATAATTTTAAGTTGTTTGCTGTTTTTTTCTGCACAGGTTGTTGCAGGAGAAGTAATTTACACCAGCTTTTTTAGCAATAAGGCGGTAAGCGGTTATGATACCGTTGCTTATTTTACACAAGCTAAGCCTATAAAAGGGAAAGCTGAATTTCAATATAAATATAAACAAGCGAATTGGTTGTTTGTGTCTGCAGAAAACCTAGAGAAGTTTAAGAAAAGCCCTGAAAAATACGCTCCACAGTACGGTGGTCATTGTGCATGGGCTGTGGCTGCAAAAAATGAAAAGATATCTGCAGACCCATTGCGTTGGAATATTATAGATGGCAAATTATATCTTAATTATGATGCTGAGATTAAGGCTAAATGGGAGCAAGACATTAGCGGCTTTATCGTTAAAGCAAATAAAAACTGGCCTGCTTTAATTAACAAGTAAAAGGCTGTCTCTGCCAACTGATAAGCATGCAGGTTACGCTGGCTGCATATAGATGTTTATTGGTGTCTGGTTATCATACCAGTACCAATCTATGTATAGCCATGATGTAAAATGTTGAGTTTTGATTTTACTAGCTGTTTTGTAAGCGTTAATCTCGCTAATAATGTAAACTTAACTATTCTCAAGCAAAGAATAGATTAATATGGCACGCAAAAAAAACTTTGATCCTAATACTGTTTTGATTCAAGCCGTGGAATTGTTTTGGCGAAAAGGTTATGCACACACGTCTCTAGCGGATTTAGTCGAGCATTTACAAGTTAATAGGTTTAGTTTGTATAGCACGTTTGGTGATAAACGAAATTTGTATCTACAATCGCTTAACTATTATATTGATCATTACTCACTACCGGCATTAAAAACTTTGTTGTCGGATGATGCAAAATTAGCAGATCTTAAAAGCTACTTCTTATACTTCTCAGAGCTTCAGTATCAGCAAACCAGCGGCTGTTTTGTGCAAAATGCTATTTTAGAGTTATCACTTTCAGACCCAAAAGTAGGGGAGGCTGGCGATAGGTTGTATCTGCTAGTTGAGAAAGCATTTCTAAATGTATTAATGAATGCTAAAGAGAGGGGGGAGATTAATATAGATGCTGATATTAAAGTGATTAGTCATTTTTTATTACTGCAAAGCCAAGGTGTTCGAGTATTAGGTAAAGCGAAACAGTACAAAATTATGGAAAATGCTATGTCGGTTATTCTCAGTTACATTGATAATTTACAAGAAGAAGTAGTTAAATAATAAAAATATCAGCCGTTACTATAATATTGATATTAAGTGTTAAATTTTACTATATCCCGATCTCAGATTTATTTAATAAGTGCAAAGCTTTTAAAATTATGTACTATGATTTAAGTAGAATTATTCCTAGATAGCTTTAATATAAATATTCATGTCATGTGTTAACAGAGGTAGTTATGGCTTTGGGGCTTAAAAGTTTAAAAATCAAACAAAAATTCATCCTTATATTTTTAACGCTTGGAATTATACCTGCGGTTATTGTCGGTTTAGTGAGCTTGAATCAAGCGAATAAAGGGATGGAGTCTCTTGCATTTAACTCATTGGAAGCGGTAACAGAAATAAAAAAAGCACAGCTAGAGCAATATTTTTCAGATAGAAGCAGTGATATGAATGTGCTGGTAAATATTGCTGATACATTAAGAGTACAAGCGTTAGAGAAGCTAAAAGCTGTTCGTGAAGTCAAGAAATCGGCAATTGAGAGCTATTTCAAGCAAACAGAGTTACAAATTCAATCCTTTACCGAAAGCGCCACTACAAAAAGTACACTCGTTGTTTTTAAAGAAAATTTTAATCTCATAAAATTTGTCAACAAACTAGATGATGCAGCTGTTGCCGATATGCGTATACAGTTAGCTGAGTTTTATAAAAAAGATGTTAATACATACTTTAGTGCTGAATTAGGTAGTGATTCAAGCGCGCAAATCAGCAAGTATCTACTCGCCTTAGATGATGAGGCGGTAGTTGCCCAATATTATTATCTGGTTAAAAATAAAGCGCCATTAGCTAACAAGTCAAAACTTAATAGAGGTTCTGATAAGTCTATCTATTCTAAAGCGCATTATGGCGCCCACCCTGGTATTAGAAATTTCCAAGAAAAATTTGGATATGAAGATATCATCATGATCGACGCTCGTAAAAACCGAGTGATTTACTCGGTTAAAAAAGGGATTGATTACGGTGTTGATATTAGTAAAGGCCCTATGGCTGAGACAGCACTTGCCAAAATATACCAAAAAGCACTTAAAGCTGGACGAAAAGTCAGCTATTTAAGTTCAGATTTTGAAGTTTATTACCCTGCTGCCAATACCGCACAAATGTTTATCGCAGCTCCGATGTATCATTATGGCAGTGTGATTGGGGTCGTTGTTTTTGAGGTGAATTCAAACAAACTTAATGAGTTGATGTCGACAAAGACTGGGTTGGGTGAAACGGGTGAAACATACTTAGTTGGCGATGACCATAAGATGCGGTCAAATTCAATTAATGATCCAAAGCGAACACTGCAAGCGGCGCTGATGAATAAGGAAAATACGATAGCGCAATCTGAAAGTATCGATAAGGCTTTGGCAGGAGAGACTGGTATAGGCTTAACAACCAACTATTTAAATAAGCCGGTATTATCTGCTTGGACATCGATTGAAACAGCAGGCAAACAGTGGGCTTTAATGGCAGATATAGATGTAGCGGAGGCTTTGAGCCCAGTCGATGGTCTAGGTAAGTCGTTCTATGAAAACTATGCGATGCAGTATGGCTACCCAGATTTGTATTTAATTAACCACAATGGCTACATGTTCTTTTCTGTTTCAAAAGGTAAGACGTTAAACACGAACGTTAAAACAGGTCAGTATAAAGACAGTAGCTTAGGCTTGTTGGTTCAAAAAGTTGATAAATCGAAATCTTTCGCTTTCTCAGATTTTGCTAAAAATAGCGCTGATAATGATCAAGCGAGTGCTTTTATCGCTCAGCCTTTAGTGAACGATGCTGGTAATGTTGAATTAATTATTGCTCTCAAGCTACCCCTTAAGGGTATTAATGACATCACTGGCATACGTGACGGTATGGGAGTAACAGGGGAGTCATATTTAGTTGGTCCTGACTTTAAAATGCGCTCCGATTCTTATACGGATCCTCTCAACCGCTCAGTTGCAGCATCCTTTGCAGGGAATATCACTGATAATGGTATTAAAACTCAATCAGTAATTGATGCTTTAGCGGGAAACTCTGGGGCGATGATCGATAAAAATGTGCTTGGCGATAGCGTGTTATCTGCCTATGCTGCGGTGAACGTCAATGGTCTAACTTGGGCTTTATTAGCTGAAATCAACGAGTCCGAGGCTTTTTCTACTGCGCATAGTCTCAAGTGGGTCACTGTGATCATATTGATGGTATCTGTGGTACTCATTTTTATACTGGGAACTTTAATAGCCTCTCGTATTAGTAAGCCCTTGATTACAGCGACTGAGCTTTCTAAGAAAGTCGCATCAGGTGATTTGTCCTCAGATATTCTAGTAGAGCAAGATGATGAAATCGGACAGTTACAGGGCTCGTTAAAAGAAATGAATGACAATCTGAAAGTAATGGTGTCGCGAATCAGTTTGTCATCAGAGCAGCAGAGCGCGGCAGCTGAGCAGCTCTCTATTATTACAGGGCAGACGCGAACGCATGTGCAAGAACAAAATGAAGGTACCAGACGAGTAGAGCAAGCTATTCATGAGATGAGTGATTCATTGCGAGAAGTGAATTCTAGTACTTTGCAGACGGCAGAGGTTGCTAATTTAGCGAATGAAGAAGCCGCAAATGGCTCACAAGAAGTTAACAATACGATAGATTCAATTCATGCCTTTTCAGTAGAGGTTGATCATATGTCTGCTACCCTAATTGACGTTGAAAAAGGCGCGAAAGATATTGGCAGTATAGTTGATGTTATCAATAGTATTGCTGATCAAACTAATTTATTAGCGTTAAATGCGTCGATAGAAGCGGCTAGAGCAGGCGATCATGGTCGCGGTTTTGCTGTTGTTGCCGATGAGGTACGATCATTAGCGCAAAGCACGCAGGGCTCAACGATGCAAATTGAAAAAATGGTTGCACAGTTACAAAAAGGTACGCTCAGCTCGGCACAGTCAATGTCTCGTGGCAAAGAAAAAATGCAGCAAGTGATAGTGCAAGCCGAGCAGACGGGAGCCGCGTTAATTAGGATTTCTGAAGCTATCGTACAAATCCAAGTAATGGCAGACAAAATCACCCAAGCCAATGCTCATCAGACCACGGTAACTAACGAAGTGACGAGTAATATTAAGCACATTAGCGAGTTATCAGAAAAGACAGGCCGTGATTCTGAAGAAATTTTAAAAGCGAGTGAGGAGCTTGCTAGCTTAGCGGCTAAGCTGCAGCAAGAAACTCACAGATTTAAAATGTAATCATAAAATTTACTATTCTCAGCTGATGGTTGACAATAAAGAGTGACTAGATATCATCAATATAATATTGTAGATCTTGTAACTCTTTCATTGTTAGCTCCCGGTATTGGCCAGGTGCCAGCTCAGGGCATAGGTTGATAGGCCCCACCCGATATCTATGTAGTGAAATAACAGGGTTGCGAAAGCGTCCAAACATTCGCTTAATCTGATGGTACATGCCCTCACTAAGGCTCACCTGTGCCAGTTTGTCATCGATAATTTCTAATAGTGCAGGCTGGGTTGTTTTATTTTCATAGTCAAAGAACATGCCGTTGGCGAAAGCATCGATATAATCTGTTGTCAGTTTGTTCTCAAGTCCTACTAAATAGTGCTTTTTTATTCCTGCTTTAGGGGAGCATATCGCCCTTGACCACTTGCCATCATTAGTTAATAGAATTAAACCTGAGGTATTGAGATCTAGCCTGCCGACCATGTGTAAATTAGGGTAGTCATGTTGATTGATTAGCTCAAAAATAGTTTGTTGTTTGTCGTCATGAGTCGCACTGATATAGCCAACAGGTTTGTGCAGCATTAAATAGAATGCTTGCAGCTGTTGTAATTGTTCTCCATCTAATGAAACGCTGCAAAATGGGCCGATTATCTGCTGGCTATCCACAGCGATTTCACCATTCACTATTATTCTCTTTTGCGCCAGAATAAGACGAATGTCTTTTCTTTTGATCTGTTTTTTTTTGCTAATAAAGCGGTCCAGTCGGTGGTGTTTTGTCTGCATTCTCGCTCGTTTATCGATGATTTAATGGTATTGTTTTAGATACGCTGACTATTGTGCAGTATAATCGAGCGCTTTGAAATAAGCATTAAGGACGGTGTGATGTATAGTTTTAGTCATTCTAAAAGTTATCGAAAATTAAAGCAATTAGCGTTAAATAGTGAGAGGGATAGGATTGCTGATTACTTTAAGTCTGACAGCGAAAGATTTATTAATATGAGTGCTAAAGCGAATAGCATATTAATCGATTATTCGAAAAACAAGATAACAGAACCAGTCTTAAAAGAATTGTTGTTATTGGCTGATGAGTCAGAGCTACAACAAAAAATATCATTAATGTATAGCGGTGATCATGTTAATTGCACCGAAGGTAGACCGGCACTTCATACCGCCTTAAGAAGGGAGCTCAGCGAGAGTCTAAATGTTGCAGGGCAAGATGTTATGCACGATGTCAGTAAGGCCTTGGCTCATATTGAAGCCTTCTGTGATCAGGTTAGAGGTGGAACTTGGCTTGGCTATAATGGTAATCGTATTAAGAATATCGTTAATATAGGTATCGGTGGTTCTGACCTAGGCCCTAGTATGGTTTGTCAGGCGTTATGCGAATACCAAACGAGTGAGTTGGATGTTTACTTTGTCTCTAATGTCGATGCTTTGGATTTAAATCAAGTGCTTGTTCGATTAAAGCCTGAAGAGACAATGTTCATTGTATCCAGTAAATCCTTCGCTACTCAAGAAACTATGTTGAATGCACACAGTGCCAAGCAATGGTTTGTGGATAATACCGCGTATAAGGAAAGCTATATAGCCAAGCACTTTGTGGCAGTGACGACGAATATAGCAGCCGCGCAAGATTTTGGTATAGCGCTAGAAAATATATTTGAGTTTTGGGATTGGGTTGGTGGTCGATACTCGCTATGGTCAAGTACTGGGCTACCTATTGCACTGAGTATCGGCTTCTGTGCTTTTAGTGAATTGTTAGCCGGTGCTAGATCTATGGATGAGCATTTTTTAAACACTCCATTTTCGAAAAATTTACCGGTTTTGCTCGCCTTAATAGGGGTTTGGCACATCAATTTTCAGGGCTCAAATGCGCACGCTGTTATTCCTTATAATCAGTGTTTAAATCAACTGCCCGCTTTTTTACAACAGCTTGACATGGAAAGTAATGGTAAATCAGTTGATGTAGAAGGAAGGTATATTGATTATGATACTGCTCCGATTGTCTGGGGGCAAACTGGTGCCAATGGCCAGCATGCTTTTTTTCAATTACTGCATCAGGGTAGTCAAAATGTACCTGTTGATTTTATCGCTTCAATAAAGCACAACATACATACAGCCTCTCATAATAAGGCGTTATTAACAAACATGTTTTCGCAAGCTCAAGCGCTGATGCTAGGGTGTAATGATGCTGAGTATTCATACAAAGTGTGTTTAGGTAATAAGTCTTCAAATATGATTTTACTTGATGATATATCGCCAACCAGTATCGGCTCTCTTATTGCTCTTTATGAACATAAAGTATTCACACAAGGAGTTATTTGGAATATTAACTCTTTCGATCAGTGGGGGGTTGAGCTAGGAAAAGCATTAGCGTTAAGAATGAACAGTGCTGAATTTGAGCATGTCGAGCACGATGCTTCAACACAGGCATTATTGGATTTAATTAATATGTAACACTGACTTTACTAAACTTTAGCTATAGAGGTGTATTAGATATGTCTCTATATAAACTGGTAATTGTTTGTCGGCTAAGAGAATTATAGCAGCAGAGAGTAGGGCTAGAATGTTTTGAGGTCTTTAAATAAATAGTGTTATAAATCATCATAGTAGTAAAAATGGTGGGCCTTCCCAGACTCGAACTGGGGACCTGCCGATTATGAGTCGGATGCTCTAACCAACTGAGCTAAAGGCCCGTAAAACGGAACTACAATGATTTCTTAACTTACAGTCAATATAGATAACAAATTAGCTATCTATATATTTTCAAAGGATTTAAATAAACTTTTAAAGTTAATTTAATGTCCCAAATCAAGAGGCGCCATAATACATATCAATGAATCATGGCGCAATACTTAATATAGTTTTTTTCTACTATTCGTCTAAAAAGCTACGTAAATGATCAGAGCGGCTAGGATGGCGAAGTTTTCTTAATGCTTTGGCTTCGATTTGACGAATTCTCTCTCTGGTTACATCAAACTGTTTACCGACCTCTTCTAGGGTGTGGTCAGTGTTCATGTTGATGCCAAAGCGCATTCTTAAAACCTTTGCCTCACGAGCAGTTAGTCCTGCAAGGACTTCTTTCGTCGCTTCACATAGACCTTCACCTGTCGCGGAGTCAATCGGTGATGAGTGATTGACATCCTCGATGAAATCACCAAGGCTCGAATCTTCATCATCACCTATCGGTGTTTCCATAGAAATAGGCTCTTTCGCTATTTTCAATACCTTGCGAATCTTATCTTCAGGAATTTCCATTCTCTCAGATAGCTCTTCAGGTGTTGGTTCGCGGCCCATCTCTTGTAACATCTGTCTAGAGATTCGATTAAGTTTGTTAATCGTTTCTATCATATGTACAGGAATACGAATAGTTCTAGCTTGGTCGGCAATTGAACGGGTGATCGCCTGTCTAATCCACCAAGTAGCGTAGGTAGAAAATTTGTAGCCGCGACGGTATTCAAATTTATCTACCGCTTTCATCAAGCCAATGTTACCTTCTTGGATCAAGTCTAAGAATTGTAAACCACGGTTTGTGTATTTTTTAGCGATTGAAATAACAAGTCTTAAGTTTGCCTCAACCATTTCTTTCTTGGCACGGCGCGCTCTCGCTTCACCGATAGACATGCGTCTATTGATTTCTTTAAGCTCGCCAAGTGCGATGCCTGTCTCTTGCTGTAATTGGTTCAAGCGTCTTTGCGCGCGTTGCAAATCGGGAAGATTGTTAGCAAGTGCATCAGAGTATGCTGATTTTTCATCAATCAGTGTTTGGAACCAGCTTTGATCGGTCTCATTGCCTGGAAAAGAGCTGATGAACTCTTTGCGAGGTATTTTACAGCGCTGGGTACAGATGCGCATAATGTTGCGCTCTTGTGTACGTGTTCTAGCAATGTAATCACGAACACGACTGACTAGTAGCTCGTAAAAACGTGGTGATAATTTAATAGGTGAGAAAACTAAACCTAGTTCGATCTGGCATTTCTCAGCTTGTAAGCTGTTCACGCCATGCTTTTCTACCGCAGCGTAGTAGTCATCAAGACATACTTGCACAGCGCCAAAGCGAAGCTTTGCTTCTTCTGGATCTGGGCCGCGCTCTTTTTCGTCTTCATCGTCATCGTCAGAATCATCAGAATCATCGGAGTCATCATCAGAATCGTCTTCCTCAATAACTTCTTCGACAGGAGGAGCAACCACTGGATCTGGGCTATCTGGGTCTATGTAGCCGCTAAAAATATCACTTAAACGGCCTTCTTCTTCGGTTACTTTGTTGTAAGCGTCGAGAATGATTTCAACAGAACTAGGAAATGATGAAAGGGAAGACATAACTTCACGAATGCCTTCTTCGATACGCTTGGCGATAATGATTTCGCCTTCTCGTGATAGCAGCTCAACTGTGCCCATTTCGCGCATATACATGCGTACAGGGTCAGTGGTTCTACCGGCATCTGATTCAACAGCTGCAAGTGCTGCTACATCGTCATCATCAGTTTCCTGAGTGGAATCACCTTCTTTCATTAGCAGCGTTTCAGCATCAGGTGCGACTTCAGACACGGAAATACCCATGTCATTAATCATTCTAATGATATCTTCAACCTGTTCTGGATCGGCAATATCTTCCGGTAAATGATCGTTAACTTCTGCGTAAGTTAAATAACCTTGTTCTTTACCTTTAGCAATTAGCTCTTTAAGGCGTGATTGCTGTTGCGACGTGTCTGACATATTAGCCCTGCGATCCATGGAACGTTTATAAAATTTAGCGCGCAATTATAACGCTGCATGCTAAATATTGCTAGAGTTAAGTGCCTAGCATAGCGGTGGTATTGTTTTATTCGTTACTTGTTAGCGACCAAAGTTCGCTGTTTATCTAGATATTTGCATAAAATGCTGTTTTTGATTGTTTGAATCTTTGGCCAGCTATTGTAAATAGTCGATAGTTATTTATTGGAGCAAAAATCTAAAAAAACAAGTTTAAATTTAACGTTATTGTTAAATAAGTCTTAATTTTGTGACTCTGACTGATTTTTCTTTTGTTTGTGTTGTGCTGCAATTTGATCCATATATTGCTTTGCCTGTGCTTTAGCTGAAGACGATAAATTACTTTTCAAGGATGATTGTTGATTCTTTAATTCTCTAAAAGTAATATCAGCTATTCTATCGTTTAGCATCCTCCAGCTATCGAAAAATAATTGGCTATGGTTGTTTTCAGGGCAGGGGTTAAGTCGTGAGACTTCGCTAATGACTAGTAGCTTGCTAGCGTATTTTGGGTCGTCTTGCCAGTCTATCAGCATTTGCCCTAGGCTTGCCTTAGGGTGTTGTTTCCAATAATCGACCAATAATGCCAAAATATCTGCATTGTCTTCCCCTATGTTTTCAAGATTGTCAATGGCTTCAATTTGGCTAACCAGAGAAGGGTCATGCAGAAGTAAAGAAATGGCGCCATTGACAAGAGATATACTTGCTGTGCGCTTTTGGCTTTTTTTAATAGTGTTGTGTTGGTTGCTGTGACGACGTTGCTGCTGTGGTGTCGCCGCTCTGTTTGGATTCTCGTTTGTTGAAGGTGCGTAGTATTGATCTGCCTGGCTGTATTGGTTGTCAAAGCTTTCGTGCAGATGGTTACTGCTAGCTAGTTGTGTCAGGGATAAGCCAGTGACTTCGCTTATTTTTTCCTGCATCATTTGTTGTAGTAAGCTTGGTTGCATCTGTTGGATTAAAGGCAGCGCTTGACTGCTAAACAGTGCTCTGCCGTCAATGGACTGCATATCCATATTTTCTGATAGAGATTGAAAGAAGTATTCAGACATAGAGGTGGCAGTGCTAATCATGTGCTCAAAGTTTTCTCTGCCTTTTGTTCTTATTAAAGTGTCTGGGTCCTCGCCTTCTGGCAGGAACAGGAACTTGGCTTGCTGTCCGTCTTTTATCACTGGCATCACAGTTTCAAGCGCTCGTTTTGCCGCTTTTAAGCCGGCAGAGTCGCCATCAAAGCAAAATATGATTTCAGGCACTATTTTATATAATCGTTCAAGGTGGTGGATACTTGTAGCTGTCCCTAGTGTAGCAACGCTATAGTTGATTTCAAACTGAGCTAGGCTGACAACATCCATGTAGCCTTCGACGATGATTATCTTGTCTAATTTGCGGCTTGTTTTTCGCGCTTCATATAGCCCGTATAGCTCACGCCCTTTATGGAATGTATCGGTTTCAGGAGAGTTGAGGTATTTAGGCTTGCCCTCGCCTAAAATTCGGCCGCCAAAAGCAATCACGCGCCCACGCATGTCGCGAATAGGAAACATAATACGATCGCGAAAACGATCATATAAGCTGTCTTTTTCCTCGTGGCGAATAAGCATGCCGCTGCGTTCTAAGTGTTGTTGGTCTGTGTCTGTCAGGCCGATACTTTTTATGAGGTTGTCCCAGCCTGGGGGGGCAAAACCAATGCTGAATTGTTTAACTATTTTGCCGTCAAGGCCGCGGCCTTTTAAATAGTTGATCGCATTATCTTTCGCGCTGTGGTTTTTTAATTGCGCCTGAAAAAAAGCCGAGGCTAAATCGAGTACTTTAAATTGCGCTTGATATAGCTGCTCGTTTTTTCGTTGTGGGCTGTTGTCTTTTGGTATTTCTAAACCAGCGTGTTTAGCGAGCTCTTCCACGGCTTGCGGAAAAGGCAGGTTTTCGTAATCTGTCATAAAGCCGATAGCATTGCCGCCAGCGCCGCAGCCAAAGCAATAGTAAAACTGTTTGTCTGGGCTGACAGAAAAAGAAGGAGATTTTTCTTTGTGGAAAGGGCACAGGCCACTGTAGTTTTTGCCTGTCTTCTTTAGTGTTACACGAGCATCAATAATATCGACTATATCTGTGCGGGCTAACAAATCATCAATAAAGGATTGTGGTATTTTGTTTGCCATAAAAGTCTCAAAAGGGAGTAATGTGAGCTAGTGTTATTGTCTGTTGTAGTTCAAATATAACAGAAATCAGCTAATACGTTTATCAGCTATTTTGTATGAAAGCTATCGATAATATAACGGTTTTTTATCGCTTAAAGCTATTGTTATTGTGCTAGAAGAGAGGCGGTTATGTTAGTTTTTGTTTAACTAATTTTGAGACGATGCCCATATCCGCTCGACCTTGTAGTAACGGTTTGAGGGTTGCCATTAGTGTGCCCATATCTGCCATTGATGTTGCGTTTGTTTCAGATATGGCTTGCTCAAGGATATTTTCTATTTCTATGGTGTTAAGCGGTTGCGGCAAGTAGGTTTTAATCACCTCCAGTTCTTGCTGCTCAATGTCCGCCAGATCAGTGCGGTTCGCTTGCATAAATTGCGTCAAAGAGTCTTTTCGCTGTTTCGACATTTTGTCCAAAACAGTAAGTACTCTAGTGTCATCTAGCTCTATTCGCTCATCGACTTCGATGCGCTTAAACTCTGCTAAAATCATACGAATAGTCGCTAATAAAGGCTTGTTCTTTGCCCGCATTGCATCTTTCATATCAGCTTTTATTTGCTGTTGTATTTTAGACATCGCTATAACCCTGTTAAAAAATAACTAATGGTTTGACCTATCGCTGGTGTTGTTAAAACAACACGACACTTTTTGTAAAATAATCGATTACAAAAATAACTATTAATTTTTTTATACTATTGATTAGTATAAACGT
This sequence comes from Gammaproteobacteria bacterium AS21, assembly GCA_038900335.1. Lineage (GTDB taxonomy): Bacteria > Pseudomonadota > Gammaproteobacteria > Pseudomonadales > Balneatricaceae > Rs1. The sequence goes on from JBBMRB010000007.1 coordinate 105,403, forward strand.
ACTCTGCGAGAAATTTCACGAGAAACTTTCTTAGCATGGCGTTTAACAGCAGCGGCTGCTTGACGCTTACGTACAGAAGTAGGCTTTTCGTAGAATTCACGACGACGAACTTCAGCAAGAACACCTGCTTTTTCGCATGAACGTTTGAAACGACGTAGTGCAACGTCAAATGGCTCGTTATCTTTTACTTTTACTGCAGGCATATTATTAGACCTATTATTAAAAATTAATGATTGTTGTTAAAATTTCAGCCTTTTTACTATTTAGAATGATAAAAATAGACGACAAAAAAGGTTGAGCGCGAATTCTACAGTGCAAATAGCGCGTTGTCAAAATAGTTGTTTTAATCCTTGTTGATTGTTGAGAGGGGATTTTTTTGTTGGCAAAACTCGTAGTTTGTCGGTGCTTGAGATGATTAAAAGCGTAATTTAAGTAATAATAGCGCCATATTTTTTTTAAGGTGTTTTTATGAAAGTGTTAGGTATTGAAACATCCTGTGATGAGACGGGCGTGGCAATTTATGATACGCAAACAGGGTTGTTAGCAGATGCTTTATATAGCCAGATAGCAATGCATGCAGAATATGGCGGTGTTGTGCCAGAATTAGCGTCGCGAGATCATATTAAAAGGCTCGTTCCTCTGATTAGGCAAGTGCTTGTAGAGGCAGGTTTGCAAAAACAGGACATTGATGCAATTGCCTTTACAGCAGGCCCAGGTTTAATAGGTGCATTGATGGTAGGTGCTGCAACGGCTAGGGCGATTGCTTTTGCTTGGGATGTGCCTGCAATCGCAGTACATCATATGGAAGGGCATTTATTAGCTCCGATGTTGGAATCGACACCGCCTGCGTTCCCTTTTGTCGCATTGTTAGTTAGCGGGGGTCATACGCAGTTAGTTGAAGTGAAAGCGATTGGCGAATATGCACTACTTGGTGAGTCATTAGATGATGCCGCCGGTGAGGCATTTGATAAAGCGGCTAAAATGTTAGGCCTTGATTATCCTGGCGGACCTTTAATTGCGAAATTGGCAGTCAAAGGGCAACGTGATCGATTTAAGTTTCCAAGACCAATGGTTGATCGCCCGGGCATGGATATGAGTTTTTCTGGATTGAAGACCTTTACATTAAACACGGTCAACAAATATAAAACACAATCCGCTTTAGATGAGCAAACTCAGGCTGATATCGCCGCTGCATTTGAAGAGGCGGTTGTTGAAACACTCGCTATTAAATGCAAACGTGCTTTACAGCATACGGGTTTTAAACAGTTAGTTATTGCCGGTGGCGTGAGTGCTAATGTACGTTTGCGTGAAAAACTGCAAGAAATGGTCGATAAAGAGCGTGCAGGTTTGTTTTATGCAAGAGCAGAGTTTTGTACTGATAATGGTGCGATGATTGCTTATGCTGGCGCGCAAAGATTGGCAGCAGGGCAAAGTAGCGATCTAACTATTTTGGCTAAACCGCGTTGGCCTATTGCTGAGTTAACACCGATTGATTCGCACTAACGACACATTAGTGACTATAAATTATTTATTGGAAGTAGATACATGGATATCGTTTATATTAGACAATTAAAAATCGACACGGTGATTGGTATTTTTGATTGGGAAAGAGAGATTAAACAAACAGTTTGTTTGGATTTAGATATGGCAGTCGATATTACTAAAGCGGCATCCCTAGAAGACATTGATAGTACTGTCAGTTATAAAACTGTCAGTGATAGTTTGCTTGAATTTGTATCTAAAAGTGAGTTTTTATTAGTTGAAACAATGGCCGAAGAAATTGCTAAATTGATTATGACACAATTTGGTATCAGCTGGATTAGGCTGAGAGTAGGTAAGCCTGGAGCCATTAAAGAAGCTGGAGATGTTGGGGTGTTAATTGAACGTGGCGATAGACCTGCTATCGCTAATTATTGAGCTAACTAAATGAGTAAGTATTATTTGTCTATCGGTAGTAATTTAAATGCTATTGAGAACATAAATGCTGCTTTAGTGATGTTAGCTGCGAGCTTTGGCCAAATTTTAGTGTCTAATGTTTATAAAAACTCAGCAATTGGCAATGCTTTAGTGGATTACCACAACTTGAGTGCGGCGTTTGATACGCCGTTAAATCATAGTGACTTAGTGGCTGAGCTTAAAGTAATAGAAAATAAATTATCTCGGGATCGCTCTATTGGGCGCAACAAAGGAGTAACTATCGATTTAGATGTTATTCTTAGAGTCTCAATAAGCAGTGGTGAAGTTTGTTATTACACAAAAGATATCGTTAATTATAGTTTTATATTAGCTCCGTTAGCTGAAATAGCTGGCGCAGTATGTGACCCAATAACGAAAAAGTCTTATCAAACTCTATGGCAGGAATTTGATAAGAGCGCACATCCCTTACAACGGGTTAAAATTAATTAACGGGCAGTCTAGCTAGATTTAACATCATCCGGGTAAGATGCATGCCAGGCTTCAAAGCCGCCATTAATACTATATAGATCGCTAAAGCCTTGCTCTGCAATGAATTTTGCAGCGCCTTGGCTACTGATGCCGTGATAGCAAAGGACTAAAATAGGTTGCTCTTTAGCCAGTGGATTTAACAGGCTTTGAAAGTTATCGTTATTCAAATTAAGTGCTTTACTAGGATGGTTTGCTAAAAAACTATTTTGGTCACGAATATCCAATAATATGGCACCTGAATCGAGTAGTTCTTTGGCTTGGTTGCATTCGATGCATTGAAAATTAGACATATTGCTCCTGTTGTTAGTCGTTACTTCATTTATTTAAACTTTTAACTGATGTTGTTTGCTGTGTCTCTACGCAATACGCCGTCAGTTTTTCACCCCAGACACAGCCAGTGTCTAAGGCAATAATATCCTTGCGACCTGTCTTTCCCATCAGAGCAGCCCAATGACCAAACAATATGGTTGGGTATGCTCTATTGTGCGGATGATAATCAAACCAAGCTTTTAGCGTACTAGGTTGCTGGCCAATTTCACCTTTATAAGCAAGATCGAGTTGTTGATCAGAGCTGCAAAAGCGCATGCGAGTTAAAAAGTTGGTAATGCAGCGCAGTCTATCCATGCCTAATAAGTTATCACCCCATTGAGCAGGGGTATTGCCGTACATTACACTAAAAAACGATTGGTATTGATCGCCGGTTAATACGTGTGAAACTTCGTTCGCTAAAGACAGTGCTTGTTCAGGAGACCAAGGTGCTGGAACACCTGCATGGCTCATAATAATATTTGAATGCGCATCATAATGCACTAGCGGTTGTGCTTTGAGCCATTGCATTAGCTCTGGTGCATCATCTGCTTGTAAAATAGCTGTTAAAGTGTCGGATTTCTTGAGTTTTGCATCACTGTAGTAAATTGCTAATAGGTGTAAATCATGATTGCCTAAAACAATTTTAGCTCTGCAGCCTAGTTTCTTAAGGTATCTTAGTGTTTCAAGTGATTTAGGCCCTCTGTTAACTAAATCCCCTGCAATTAACAGGGTATCAGTATCTGAAAAGTTGATTTTATCTAGTAATAAAATCAACTCATCAAAGCATCCTTGAATATCACCTATCGCATAAGTTGCCATTTGTCAGGTTATACCATCGATATATTAAATTAGTGCAGAGAGTTAGGTTGAGAAAGAGTGAATGCTTCAATCTGCGCTTTAAACTCATCTCCTGCATCTGTCACCATGTTGTAATGTCCAAACATACTGCCTACACTGGTTTCTAAAATTGCACCTGAGCTATACTGAAAACTGGTATTTGGGGCAATGACAGGTTGTTCACCAATGACACCTTTACCTTCGATTTCTTGTTGCTTTTCATTGCCATCGGTTACAACCCAGCGACGAGATAGCAGCTGTACATTGTGCTTAGCTGTGTTTTTAATGGTGACATTATAGGTAAAGACAAAGCGCTTGGCAGTCTCATCTGATTGGCTCGCTTCATATTTAGATTCTACTTCAATGCTAACGCCTTGTTCTAAATCATGGTTAGCGTCATTTGGGATATCTAGCATGTTAATTTAATACCGTGTTTTGGTCAGTGTTATCGACCTGGCTATGAATGTAGTCGGCTATGGTAATGAACTCAGCAAGAGCGAGCGTTTCAGGGCGTCTTGTTGGATCGATACCTAGTGCTTCTAGCTTTTGCGAATCTATCATGATTTTAAGATTATTGCGCAGCGTTTTTCTGCGCATACTGAAAGATGTTTTCACTACGGTTTCTAATGTTTTTAAACATTTAGCGGTATGTGGCTTATTTTGATAAGGCGTTAACCTAACGATTGCAGAATCGACTTTTGGAATCGGGTCAAATGCTTCAGGCGGTACAATAAATAAGGCTTCAACTTGGCAGTAATATTGAGCCATTATGCCTAAACGTCCATATAATCTGTCGCCTGGCTGGGCCGCTAACCTATCGACCACTTCTTTTTGTAGCATGAAATGCATGTCTTGTACGCATGTCGTGTGTTGAAGTAAATGGAAAATAAGTTGTGTTGAAATATTGTAAGGCAGGTTGCCAATGATTCTCAGTGGTCTTTCATCTTGTTGTAATGAGCTGAAGTCAAATTTCATTGCATCTGCTTCGAAAATGCGAAATTTTTCTTCGTAGCTGAAAAACTTTGTTCTCAATATAGGTATTAAATCTCTATCTAGCTCTATAGCATCCAGAGCACCTGCTTCATCGAGAATAACTTCCGTTAGTGCGCCTAAGCCTGGGCCTATTTCAACCATGTGATCACTTGGTCGTGGGCTTACGCCGCGGACAATACGGCGGATCACTCCTTGATCTTGTAAAAAATTCTGGCCAAAGCGTTTACGTGCCTTGTGACCTGCTTGTCTGTTGTGCTGACGGCTCATAATGTTATGAATCCTTTGGGTTGTCTTGGCGTTGATGAGCCAATGTTGCTGCATATTTTATAGCAACTTGTAAGCTGCCGATATCTGCTTTATTTTGGCCTGCTATATCGATGGCAGTACCGTGATCGACAGAGGTGCGGATAATAGGTAGCCCTAAGGTAATATTGACGGCTTTACCAAAGCTAGAATACTTAAGCACTGGTAGTCCTTGGTCGTGGTACATGGCAAGAACGGCGTCGCAGTCTTTTAAATATTTGTTGGTAAAAAGAGTATCTGCAGGCAGGGGGCCTGTTAATCGATAGCCAGTTTGTATGAACTCTTTTAGTACCGGTGTAATGGTGGTTATTTCTTCTTTGCCCATATGGCCATCTTCGCCTGCATGGGGGTTTAATCCACACACCAGAACTCTAGGGTCTGTTATTGCAAATTTTGTGCGCAAATCATGATAGAGAACATTAATAATATTAGTGAGTTTATCTTTGCTGATCGCTGCGCTGACGTCCTTCAATGGTATGTGAGTCGTTACTAACGCAACTCTTAAATCTTCGCTAGCTAGCATCATAACAACTTCTTGCGTCATCGTCAGTTGTTGTAAAAACTCGGTATGGCCGCTAAAGCTAATGCCGGCATCATTGATCACGCCTTTATGAACAGGCGGGGTAACCATGGCATCAAAACTATTATCTAAACATCCGCGACAGGCAATAGTCAGAGTGTTAATGACATAATTTGCGTTCTCTTTGTTTAAGAAACCAGGTTGAGCAGGAGCTGATAATCGTGTAGGCAACACGACAAGCTCGCCCTTTGTCGAGGCGCTTAAATGCTCCTGCTTATATTCTTTGACAATTAGCGGGAGATTAAGCGCCCTAGCTGTATCGATAAATAGCTGTGGATCGCCAATGGCTATCAGTTGATCGCTATAGTCAAATTGAGCTATTTTAACAATGAGTTCAGGACCGATGCCTGCAGGTTCTCCACTAGTGATAGCAATGCGTTTAATCATAAATAAAAACTCAATATAAATAGAAGAGGCTAGTTGGTTAGCTTAGCAGGATTGTACGGCATAATAGATAGCAAAATACCTGTATGCATATATTACGCATACAGGTGATAAGAGCAACAGTATTTACTTAAATTCTACATAGGCATCAGCGCGGATTTCTCTTAGCCAATTATCTCTTTCTTCATTAAACTTTCGCTTGCCGATAACGTTTCTAGCGAAATTTTCTTGTGCTCTGTTAGTCACATTTTCGGCTCTTCTGTCTGTCACTTGCAGGATGTGCCAGCCAAAGCGGCTCTCAAACGGTAAGCTTATTTGGTTTATTTGAGTGTTGGACATAACTTTTTCAAACTCCGGCACCATTTGTCCGCTTTGAGTCCACCCTAAATCACCACCTTGTGAGCTACTTCCTGGGTCATTACTGTATTCTTGCGCAAGGTCAGCAAAAGTCTCTGGCTGCTTTTGTAGGCGTTGGTATAGCTGCGATGAAATTCGTTTTGCCTGCGATTTTGTGGTTACTTCGTTAGGCGATATTAGTATGTGTCTTACTTTGGTTTTTTCTATTTTTACCGCTTTTATACCGTTTCTAGTTTCTCGTAATTGTAAAATATGAAAACCAGTGGGTGTGCGAGTCGGTTGGCTAATTTGACCTGGTGTTAATGGAGATATTGCATTTGCCAGTGAAATGGGTAATTCAGCAATTTTCTTCCAGCCCATATCACCGCCGTTTAAAGCGTTAGCGGCGCTAGAGTGGCTGATAGCGACGTTGGTAAATTGCTCGCCGTTTGTTATTAACTGATAAACTTCATCCGCTTTGATTTTGGCTTCTTTGATGTTCTGCGGTGTCATCGGGTTTTTTATGGCAATTAAAATATCACTGAGTAGTACTTCAGCGTTGTCGTTATTTGCCTGCGAGCGTAAAAAATTATTTATCTCATGATCCGAAATTTGAATCCGGCGATTGATATTGCTCTCTTGTAATTTTTGTATTAGCAAGTCTTCGCGGATCTTCTCGCGGGTGCTGATGTAGTCTTGACCTTGAGCATTAAGAGCCTTGCGAAAGCGCTCTAGTGTCATGCCATTGCTTTTTGCTATTTGTGTTACAGTCGCATTGAGCTCTCTATCAGTAACACGAATACCTTGTGTTTTTGCCATTTTAAGTATGATTGTCCGCAAAATCATTTGTTCCATAACTTGCGATTGTAATACTTGCTGGGACGGAGCTTTAGCTTTTTGCTGCTTTATCTGCTGAAGTGCCTGTTTGATGTTCTGATTGAAATCAGACTCTAAAATTATCTCGTCATTAACGATGGCGATAATTTTATCTAAAGGCGCAGCAACAACTGACTGAGTTGTCGTTACGATAGCCGCAGTTATTACAGCTTTCTTTAAAAAATTAATTATTGAAGTTGTTGTTAGCATTATAGTATTCACGTTGTTCATAGCCTTTAATTTTATCTCTTAATTCTGTCGTTGGGCTTTTGCCGAAACCGCCTAGTCCCTGCAGGACAAATTGCAGCGCGATGGTGGTATCTCTTACATCTGAGTCTAATTCATTACGCACGACTAATCGTGTTTTCCAGCAACAGCTTTCGTATTCTAAACCAATTGCTGTGTCGATGACTTTATTATCAAGCCAGTCATACTGGACAAGTCCTAATGTCGACCATGTCTCATTGATAGCTGACAAATAGGAAAGCGTAGTTTGTTTACGGACATCTTCGGTAAAGCGATGTCTGAAACCGTATACGTTATTGGTATCTTGTTCGTATTTTATATCTAATGTCATTTCTGAATTGTTGAAAGAATCGGCATCAAAAGTGGCATCAAAACTCGTTCGTAATCGTTTGTTTGGTCGCCATGTAATGGCCGTTGCAAAGTCAGATTCATTATCATCTAATGCATCATCATCTGAGTCAACTCGTACCTTTCTGTCATCAAAATAGAAAGCGTGACCGATACTTGCCGCTAATATTTCACTACCTTTATCAGAGAGAACTCGAGAAGTTAAGCCTAATGATATCTGTTGGGTATCGCCAATGCGATCGTCACCACTGAATCGGTTATCCCTAAATAGAGAGTCATAGGTAAAGGTAAGTTCTGATGTGTCAAAATCTGGCAAATCAGATTGGTCTTGGTATGGAACATACAGACCGTATAGTCTAGGTTCTAGTGTTTGTGTATAGCCAGTGTCTTGAAAAGTGAAGTCACGATCAAAATAAAGCCCTGAATCCACTTCTAAAATAGGTACACTAACACTTGGGTTGTTAGCAGCGCCGTCTACTTGGTTGTCTAAATTATAAGAGGCGTGCCAAAGTTTAACCGCCGGCTTTAAATATCCCCAAGTTTGGCTGTAATCACCAGAAATACTTGGGTTGAAGATAACTCTATCGCCAACGATACGATCAGTGTCAGTGAGCCCGGTTATGTCTCTATCAAAGCGGGTGAATGTCGCGCGATAATTGAAACTTATATTATCAAAATCTTCTTTGGGAGATCCAGATATTCTAAATTCCGGTAATCTTTGATAAGGTTTGGTAGTATCATCATCAATCGTTTGGTATTTTTGCAGCAGCACAGAAGATTGCCAGGTATCTGCTTGATAGCTAACTTTGGCGGTTTGGTTTATATGATTGTTATCACCTTGATCAACATCTAAATTAGTATCTAAATCATCAAAATAGTCGTTATCGCTGACTTCGGTGTAATCTATAACGGTTGTATATCTGCCATAATTACCCGTGTGGTTAATGCCGGCAACCCATCGAGCGTTATTATCATCATCGCTATTATCAACAGTTAAATATCCTAAGCTCAGTCTGTTAGTGCTGTTTTGGTCTAAGTAGCGCAGCTCGTTTTCTAGTAATAACCCAGTATCTGAAAATACAGTTGCTGTCAAAGTATCATCAATATTGGGTGCTATATTGAAGTAGTAAGGAATAGCCACTTCAGTTTGTGAGCCTGAGAATTTAAAGCTTGGATATAAAAAACCACTGAGTCTGCGATCATCTAATGGGAAGTAAAAAACAGGAGTGTAGAAAACTGTAGCACCAAATAATTTTAATTTAGCGTGTTTGGCTTTACCAAAGCCTGCCTCTGTATCTAAACTGATGTTATCGGCGCTAATTTTCCAATCTTCATTGCCCGGCGGGCAAAATGTGTATGTGCCTTGTTCAATTTCAAGTTCGCTCGCTGTTTTGCGAATCATAACTTTTGCTTCGCCGCGTATATGTTGTTGGTGAGCAACGTATTTGGTGTTGTAAAGGCGTGTTTCCTGTTCGTTAATATTACCTTCAGCGTTAGAGCCAGTTATTAATAACCCAGGTTGTCTAAAGGTGACGCCGTTTTCCAAACTGTATGCGCCTGATTCTTGATTAAGTTTTGCAAGAGGACTATGAAAGCTTTTGTCACCTTGTTGAAAATCGACATTGCCTTTTAGGATTGACTCTTTACCAATTTCGGTGGCAGATTGATCAGCACTGACAAATACTGTTTGTAGATCGATAGGCGTATCTTGTGAGTCAGTCATGATTTCTGGTGAAATGTAGCGGCCTTTGCAGGCGCCTCTGGCTTGGTCTTGATCGGTATACGCATACCAGTCTAAGTTTTTGAAGTCTACCGCTGTCTTTTCTATACGCGGTATTGCGGTTAAATTATCACTTGTTGCAGCGTCTTTATTTTGCGTTTTGCTCGATGTGGTATTTGCTGTGTTAGTCGCTGTTGCTTGTTGCGCCACACTAGGATTTGCTATTTCAGCAAGTGCTTGTTGTGAGCTTTTAGTAGCAGCAGGCAGCGCTTGTTGTGAATTAGAATAGTCATTCGTTTTTTTCTGTTGTTGCTTAACCGTGTTACTGATAGGCTCTGCAGCTATATCTTTAGCAATGTTATATTTGTCGCTCGCGCCCTTTATATCGGTGTTTGAGGCTTTATTTTGAGCGCTAGTAGATACATCTGCTGATTTGTTTGCTAAAGGTAATTGATTGCTAATTGATTGCCTGGGTACAGCAGAGTCAATATCAGCATTATCATCAGTAAAAAGAGTCGGTACATCAGATCCGAGTGTGTCTGTAGAAGCACTGCAATCCCATTGGCCGTTTATTTCACGACAATTCCAAGGTTGACTGGCGATTGCTGTCGATTGAGTGCTGCCTAGTATCGCCGCGACGATAGCTAACCTTAAGTTGTATGAGGAATGTTTTTGTAAAAACATTAATTGAAATCCAGCCATGTAATTAAAATATATTTTCTTTATAAATTGAACATTTTAGATTCTGCTGAAATAATATAGTTCGTCATTTTTAAATTAGAATCAGTGATAAAAAAACTATAGACATTCGACGATCTCATCCACAACAGAGCTTTTTAATTATTTTGAGAAGGGATAATAGTGCATATGAGTGATTAATTATAGTATTTGTGGAAAACAAAAGAATAATGAAGCCATTTATTGAATTATCAAGCTGGATAGATTCACTCGTTCTATTAAAAAAAATTAAATTAGCAAAAGATTGGCAGATGACTGTCTTGAAAGGTGATGCGAGTTCTCGTCGTTATTTTCGGATAGTTTCGTCATCAGCAAGCTATATAGTTGCTCAAAGCCCATTAGATAAAATAGATAATAATGTGTTCTGTAATATAGCCAAGCATTGGTTAGCTCAAGGTGTGAATGTGCCCCAAGTTTTTGAGCTGGATGAGAAAAACGGTTTTATGTTGGTTGAAGATTTAGGTGCTAACCATTTATTTGACGTTTGCAGCGATAACAATAGCGATTATTACTATCGCCAAGCTATTGATCAACTATTGTGTGTGCAAAAAGTACAGAGCAATACACTGCCTGTTTTCGATCGCTCTTTTTTACTGCGTGAAATGATGTTGTTTAAAGACTGGTTTGTTGAGCAGCACTTAATGCTGAGCACAGCGGATTGCGTACTAGACGCTTTTGAAGTGTTGATTCAATCAGCGCTTACACAGCCGCAATTGGTCATGCATCGTGATTATCATAGTAAAAATTTACTCATTACACATGATGATATTAGTATCATCGATTTTCAAGATGCTGTTATTGGTCCTATTGCCTATGATCTGGTGTCGTTGTTGCGTGACTGCTATGTGTCTTTAACCGATACCCAGTTAGACGATTTACAAAGCTATTATTTGAAATTATTAAATGAATCTAAATTACTTTCGCACAGCGTATCTAAAGAAGAGTGGGCAGTGTGGTTTGATTTAATAGGTTTACAGCGTCATTTGAAAGTATTGGGGCTGTTTATTCGCTTAGCTGTTCAAGAAGGTAAAGATAGTTACTTAAAGGATCTGCCGCGGGTGTATCATTATGTTGAAAATATTAGTGCTAAATACCAGCAGCTCAAACCGTTTCATCAATGGTTAAAAACCGAAGTTGGGCCTAAAGTCAAACAGCAAAAATGGTATAAATAATTGAAAGCAATGATCTTAGCTGCCGGTAGAGGCAGTAGAATGAATGAGTTAACCGCAACGACTCCAAAGCCTTTAGTTCCTGTTTTAGGTAAGCCTTTAATCGAGTATCATCTTGAGAAGTTAGAGCGTGCCGGATTTAAAGATGTTGTTGTCAACGTGTCATGGTTAGCGCAAAAATTACAATATTATTTTGAACATGTTTATAGTGGCGCGTTAAATATTACTGTTGTGCATGAGCGCCAAGCATTGGAGACAGGTGGGGGGGTGTATAATGCACTTGAACATTTGAGTTCTAATAATGAGCCGTTTTTAGTGATCAACTCAGATGTGATGACTGATTTTGATTATGCTACAGTTAAAAAAAGCATGACTGGTTTAGCTCATTTGTACTTGATTGCTAACCCATTACACAATCGCGGTGGAGATTACGCTATAATTGAACCCGACACGCTCTCGCTTAAAAAAGAGTGTGAAGAGGCAGAATCTTTTACATTTTCAGGTATTAGTATTTTAACAGCCAAGTTGTTTGAGAGCGCTGAGCATGAAAAATTCAGTTTGGTTAAAGTGTTTGATCAAGCAATTTCTAAACAGATGATTACAGCGCAAGTTTTAACTAATCAATGGTTTGATGTAGGCACGCTTGAGCGACTCGCTTTAGCACAAGATTGGCAAGCGAAAAATAATAACGTTTTGTAGAGCACCACAGGCTAAAAGCGCTATCTAAATAAATTGCTGTGAATGCACAGTTTTAATATTTATCCACAAGATGTAAGAAGTTGATGACGATGAATGGACAATTGCTACAGAACATTAAAAAATTTAGAACAGGCATTATTATAGGCGGTTTAATCGGTTTTTGGTCCGGTGGCTTTATGGGTATGTTCTTTGGTGCGGGCGTTTGCTTTTTTATTAATCGTTGGTTGCACAGTGTTTTATTGGGAGCGGGCTCGCCGCAAGCTCTATTCTTTAAAGCCACATTTGTGGTGATGGGGAAGATCGCAAAGGCAGATGGCCGCGTCTGCGAAAGTGAAATACAGTTCGCTCGTGATGTCATGCAGCGCATGCAGTTAGATACAGAAAAAAAGCGTCAGGCTATGGCTTTTTTTGGTGAAGGTAAGAGTGCTGATTACGATTTATCGAAAGTATTAAGACCGTTGAGTATTTTAATTCAGCGCCGTAGCGCTGTTAAAATAATGTTCTTAGAAATTCAATTGCAAGCGGCAATGGCCGATGGTGAAATTTCACCAGATGAGTTAAAGGTTATTCAAGAAGTGTGTGCTTTCTTGAAAATGTCGCAACAAGAAATGAATCAATTGTTAGCGAGAATGCAAGCGCAGCAATCGTTTTACGGTGCTGGTGGGGCAGTGTCTTCGCAATCATCTATCGATGAGGCTTACAAAGTATTGGGTGTCAGTGAATCTGCTACAGAGGCTGAGTTGAAAAAAGCTTATCGCAGACTAATGAGCCAGCATCATCCAGATAAGCTAGTGGCTAAAGGGCTGCCTCCTGAAATGATGCAGCTGGCAAAAGAGAAAACGCAAGAAATTCAATCAGCCTATGATATTGTAAAAGCAGCACGTAAGTGATGAGTAAATTTAATTATTAATCGCTCCTGGCGCTTGGTTGATTTTTTCAGGGGGGGTAGGAGCACTTTCTAGTGCTTCTTTTTCGGCCAGTTTCTGCTCTACCTGATTTTTCAAAATCCCCCGCACTTTCCTGTACAGCCATTGGTTGCCCGCTTTCGTCCAAGAGAATGAAGGTGCTTTAATTTGTAAGTATTGCTCTATATCTGCTCTGTTTGCAGCGCGCTTTCTAGCCAGAGCTTGGTCAGCATAATAGCTAGATGTCTCTTGCGGTGTATAGATGTCGATAACATCTATTTTTAGATTGCCGATGGTTTCGTTTAGCGTAGGTGAACTCAAGTCTTGCGACTGTAATGGGTTGATCAATATTAACTTGCTGTTCTCCTTGTCCGCCTCTTCTAATGTGGCTGCATAAGCTGTAGCCCAAGTAGCGCCTTGTCCAATACCGATAATGATGATCACGTCGCTCTGCTCTTTTAATTTAATGACGGTTGCCTGTGCTCTGGCGATCACGGTTTCAGCCATAGTACTAGTGGCTTCGCTTTGCTCTTCATTGTTTTGTGTTAAAGCTTGTGTCTCGGTATTAGTAGTATCGTCACTAGAAGTTTGATTATTTTCAGCAGCTTCTGTCTCGTTGCCTGCTGTGTTCTCAGCCTCTTGTGCGCTGTAATCGGTTCTTTTTGGCATCGCTTCTAATTGCGTGTTAGGTAAAGTGATAACGGCTGTCTGCCAGTTGTAGCTGGTCAGTTTTGTTCTTAAGGGCTGTAAGGTAACAGGCCAGTTTGAATGATTTCTTTCATCGGGGAAAAACAAAATACTACCAATAGGTTCTTTATCTTCAGAGCCTAGAAAATAAATGTCGAAATCTTCATCTAGCGCATTTAATTGAATAACTTCAGTCAATGAACTACTCAACAACATACCAATATCATTGGCAATGGCTTTTTTGGTGTTTGTCAGTGTGCGGGTAATTGCCTGTGGTGTCGATGTTTCACTGGCAGGGGCTTGGGTATCAGTTGTAGGCGCACTGTCTTGCTCGGTTGATTCCTCTGCAGCTTGTGAGTAACTTGCAAAAAGCGTAAGAAAATAAATAAAAATGATTTTTTTCATAAAATGTCTATATCACTGAATTTTAAAAAGTCTAAAGATATTAATACGCCAGGCATTTAGATACAATGTGAGCTGACAAAAACTATTGAAATAGTAAGGCATTATGATGAAAGACTTTAAAATAGCTCCCTCTATTTTGGCTGCAAACTTTGCTTGCTTAGGTGAAGAGGTTGATAATGTATTGGCAGCAGGTGCTGATATAGTACATTTTGATGTAATGGATAATCATTATGTGCCCAATTTAACAATTGGTCCTATGGTATGCAGTGCGTTACGAAAGCATGGTGTCAGCGCTCCCATTGATGTGCATTTAATGGTGACGCCTGTCGATTCAATGATTTCTCAGTTTATAGATGCTGGCGCTTCTTATATAACATTTCATCCTGAAGCATCACAGCATATCGATCGCTCACTACAAATGATCAGAGATGGTGGTTGTAAGGCGGGTTTGGTTTTTAACCCTGCGACGCCTCTGCATTATTTAGATCACGTTATGGATAAATTAGACATGATATTGTTAATGTCTGTTAATCCAGGATTTGGCGGGCAAAAATTCATTCCATCAACACTAGATAAACTACGCCAGGTTAGAGCTATCATTGATAATTCTGGGCTTGATATTCGCTTAGAAGTTGACGGTGGTGTGACTGTTGAGAATATTGCACAAGTTGCAGCAGCAGGGGCAGATACCTTTGTTGCAGGCTCCGCTATATTCAATACTGTTGACTATCAGCAAACTATTGACAAAATGCGTTGTCAGCTTAAAGAGATTAATTAAATAGTGACCTTTATAGGCAGATGAAGCTAGCTGTAAATACCATCATTGTTCAATGGTGGTGTTATATAAATATAGGTTATAAACACAAACTAGGATGTAGAAAAAGACGGGATGTTTGACTCTATTAAAAATAACGTTGGTTTGTTGCTAAAACACACACAAACTTTACTAAAACGTTTACCAAAACTACACGCATATTTAATAGTTTGTTTAGCTTTAGTATGTGCATTATTGTTTTTATTTCCAATTACACCTTATCAGCTGGATAGGAATATTAAATTACCTGCTTTGTACGATCCTCAGTATACGGGTAATGATGAGCCGTTAATAAATTACTCCTATCCGCAGATTGCTCACTATGAATTAATAGTTGAAGAGGGCCAAAGCTTAAGTGTTTTACTTGAAAAAATAGGTGTGCCACCTAACTCAACAGTCGATGAAATAAAAAACGCCGACATTAACGTATTGACAATAGACCTTATAAATACGGGCGATAAATATCGCTTTTGGGTAGATGATTATGACGACTATGTCAATTCAGAGCCGACAGTACTTAGACGAATGGAACAGGTGCTAGGGCCTGAGCATCAAGTTGTTTTTGAGAGAAAGAAAAATGGCTTTGAATATAGCGATGTTATTTTAGAGGGGCAGTGGAAAGAACGTGTGGTGATAGGCGAGGTAAAACCTGGAAGTAATTTTGGCGCAGCTGCTTCTGATGAAGGTTTACCTTATGGTATTATCAGTGAATCAACGCGATTACTTAACACAAAAATAAATTTCAAAAAAATACAGGCAGGTACCAAATTTCAGCTTGTTGTTTCTGATCAGTATATAGATGGTGTGCTATCTGGGCAATCTCGCTTAGATGGTATCCGGTTACTGATTCGTAACAATGTATACTCTGCTTTTTCTTATGAAGGTAATTACTTCGATAGTGATGGCAATGGTTTGGAAGAGGCGTTTACGCGATACCCAGTAAAAGGAAAGTATCGTATATCCTCTAACTTTAATCCACGTAGAAGACATCCTATTACTCGTTTAATTAGGCCGCATAACGGTACTGACTTTGCAGTGAGAACAGGTACCCCTGTTTATGCGCCAGGTGATGGTTTAGTGAGTCGAGTCGTTCGTCATAAATATGCGGGGTTATATATTGAGATTAAACATGGTGAGAAATATAAAACCCGGTATTTGCATTTAAGTAAAGCGCTTGTTAAGAAGGGTCAATACATTAAGCGAGGCCAAAAAATAGCATTAAGTGGCAATACCGGCGCATCGACTGGGGCGCATTTGCACTATGAATTCCATGTTAATCAAAAACCGATTAATGCGATGGGTAAAAACGTTCCTGTTGTGGTAGGTGTTGAGAAGAAAGCAAAAGCGGCGTTTACATCCAGGGTGGCAAGATTGATCAAAATGATGCGATCACAAGCATAGTAAGTGTCGTGTTAATATTGTGTTTATAAGAAGCACACTCAGATAAATAAGACTAAATTATGGTAAAAAGGGAAGGTATAAAGTGGAAATATTAAAACGTATGTGGTTTGGTTCTTGGGATAGATTGAGTACTAGCTTAAGGCTTAATCGCATCGGTAAGCTAATAGTCTCTCTAATTCTATTGTACTTAGTGATTTCAACAGCTTTGGCGGTTTATTGGAGTAGTACACCGAATATAGGGCCAATACCGAGTGACAACGTACAGACAAGTGAAAAAGCGATCGCAGGTGTCGCGACCAGTAATGCGCTTATTTACATAATGGAAACGCTATTAAACAAACCGGGCGGCTACCTGACTAATGATAAAACGTTACCGGGTATTTGGATGGACAACATGCCTAGATGGGAGTTTGGTGCACTAGTTCAAGCGCGAGACATGGCCAGAGGTTTACGTAAAGATTTTAGCCGTTCACAATCGCAATCAACAGAAGATGTTGATTTGACGAAAGCAGAACCAATGCTACATTTTGATAGCAATAGCTGGCTTTTTCCGTCATCTGAAGGTGAGTATAAAAAAGCGGTTGGCTTCCTAAAGTCTTATCGCAATAGATTACAAGACTCTAATTTACAAGATGCTCAGTTTTATGCGCGTGCCGATAATTTGAATGGCTGGTTAGGGGATGTAAGTACTAGATTAGGTAATTTATCACAGCAGTTAAGTGCTAGTGTCGGTCAAAAGAGAATCAACACTGATTTGGCTGGTGATGCTGAAGCTGTGCAGTCGACGCCTACTAGCAGTGAGCTGGAAGTAAAAACATCTTGGAATAAAGTAGATGATGTGTTCTATGAAGCGCGTGGTACCGCTTGGGCATTGGTTCATTTATTTAAAGCGATAGATCAAGATTTTGCTGGCGTATTGGAAAAGAAAAATGCACGTATTAGTTTGTTACAAATAATTCGTGAATTAGAGGCAACTCAAGCTTTTGTATGGAGTCCATTAATTATTAATGGTTCTGAGTTTGGTCTTTGGGCGAATCATTCACTGGTGATGTCGTCTTATATCACTCGCGCAAATGCCGCAATTATCGATTTAAGCAAGCTTTTATCACAGGGCTAACTTTTACTATGAAGCGTGTTTTATAAACACGCTTAGATTACCAACCTATTATTAATAAAGATTTATAAGAGAGAACACATGAGCGTACATGAAATCAAACACCCCCTAATACAGCATAAAATTGGTCTAATGCGTTCTAAAACTATTAGTACCAGAGGGTTTCGTCAATTAGCAGGAGAGGTCGGCTGTTTGCTAACTTATGAAGCGACTAAAGATCTTGAATTAGAAGATTACACGATTAAAGGCTGGTGCGGTGATATTAAGGGCGAGCGTATTAAAGGAAAAAAAATCACTGCCGTACCAATACTCAGAGCAGGTCTAGGTATGCTTGATGGAGTGTTGGAGTTGGTGCCAAGTGCAAAAATTTCAGTGGTGGGTCTTTATCGAGATGAGACGACATTAGAGGCTGTACCGTATTTTGAGAAATTAGCTCATGATATTGAAGAGCGTTTAGCATTAGTTGTTGATCCTATGTTAGCAACGGGGGGCACTATGGTTGCAACTATTGATATGCTTAAGAAGGCAGGCTGTCAAAGTATCCGAGCACTGGTGTTAGTGGCTGCACCTGAAGGTATTGCAGTGATGCAAAAAGCACATCCAGATGTTGAGTTGTTCACCGCAGCTATTGATAGCCATTTGAATGAACAAGGCTATATTATCCCTGGGCTAGGGGATGCCGGTGATAAAATATTTGGCACAAAATAATTAATGAAAAATAAACAGGGCGGGGTCACTGCTGTCCTGGCTAGTTTTTGTATGAAAAGTTTTGTTATTATATTTGTTAAATACAGGCTAGTAGCTAACATTAATCAGTTAATTATATCGAAAAATAGAGTGTGAATCTTGGATTACAAAAATAGCGAAATCACAAAAGTGAAAGCTAAGCCTGGCCGACCAAGCTCCAGTACGAAAGTGGTCGCTCAGGTGCAATCGCTATCAAGAGGATTGCTATTGCTGGAGAAAATAGCACAGACACAAGGCGTGTTATTAACGGACTTAGCTGAACAAGTGGATTTGCCAGTATCGACAGTGCATCGCCTGTTAAGTACTTTGGAGAGTCAAGGTTTTGTGCGAAGAGAATCCGCACAGGAGCTGTGGTTTGTCGGTGTGACTGGCTTTAAAATTGGTAATGGCTTTCTGGCAAGTAGAGACTTCGTGCGTCAAGCTAAGCCTTTTATGGCCAAATTAGTTGCTGAAGTGGGTGAGACCTCAAATTTATCAATCTTACAAGATGGTAGAGCCGTTATTATCGCTCAACATCAATGCCAAGAGATGATGCGCATGATGGTGCCCCTTGGTAGCAGTTCTCCTTTGCATGCATCTGGGGTTGGTAAAGCTATTTTGGCTGGTCTGTCACACGATCGGCAAGTGCTGCAGCTTGAGAGCGTGTCTCTCGATAAGATTACCGATTGGACGATAGTGTCACAAGACATGTTGGCTCAAGATTTAACATTGGCACAGCAGCGTGGCTGGGCGTTAGATGATCAGGAACATGCTGTGGGGTTAAGGTGCGTCGCAGCATGTTTATATGATGAAAATAGCCAGCCTATCGCCGCTATTTCAGTGTCTGGGCCGTTAGCTAGAATAGACGATGAGCGGATTTTGTATCTAGGTGAGCAGGTTAAGCTTGCAGCAAAAAACATCACTGCATTTATAGGTGGATGCTGGCCGCAGTAATTATCTTGAAAGGTTATGGTGAGGTAAAAAATCCGACAACTAAATTAGTTGTCGGCTCGCTTAAAGTGGGATGTGATTAGCTCTGTGAGCAGTAGCGAGAAAGCTACTTTTATCTGTGCCCGGTTAAGTGAAATACAGGATACAAGGAAATAAGTTAAGTACTTAGCAGCTATTTAATATTAGCGCTAACTTTGCTGATGCTGTCCCTGGCAATATCGGTAATAGCCTGCCAGTTTTTCTGTTCAATAAGTTGTTGTGGTGACAGCCAGGAGCCGCCAACGCACATAACGTTATTTAGCGCGAGGAACTTCTCTGCATTATCAGTGGTTATGCCACCAGTAGGGCAAAATTTTACTTGTCCAAAAGGTCCGCTTAAAGCTTTGAGCATGGCGATAGACCCAGCGGCTTCAGCAGGGAAAAATTTACAGCGAGAATAGCCGTATTCAATAGCCTGCATTAATTCAGAAGCCGTACTCACGCCTGGCAATAACGGCACATCATTATCTTGGCCTTTCTCTAGCAAGCTGTTGGTAATACCCGGGCTAATAACAAAAGTAGCGCCGGCGTCAATCGCTTGCTGATATTGCTCAGGATTTAATACGGTACCGGCAGCGAGTTGCATTTGAGGGACATGTTTTGCTATTTGCTCCATGGCCGCTAATGCAGCATTTGTTCTCAGTGTTACCTCTATCACATTAATGCCGCCATCGATGAGGGCTCTCGCTAGGGAAATAGCATCAGAGGAAGATTCAATAGCCACTACCGGTATAATTGGCGATTGGCTGCAAAAACTATCAACCAAGGGCACATTTTGTCTATCGCTGTACATAGTGTTCTCCTAAGGGCACCAAAGTACCGTTGTGTTTTTATTCAAAAAGCGTCTGATTGGCATCGCCTTTTCGTCGTTATTAGCGAGTGCTTTTTCAAGAGTGATTTTTTTATCATCACCTTTTAGCTGTACAAAAATATGTTCAGCTTTGTTAATGGCATCAGCGCTTAAGGTTATTCTGCTATAAGGTGCTGATGTTGGCTGCGTCGCTAAGAATGTTGCCTTAGTGTTAAGCCCTTCATCGAGTTGCTCGCAACAGGGAAATATTGAGGCGCTATGTCCATCGTTGCCCATGCCGAGTAAGGCAATATCAATAGTTAGATTTTGCTCGCAAAAAAGGGCGTTAAGCGCAATAGCGGCATTATCTGACGTTTGTTGTGGCTGATACAAAGGTATCAATGTTGCAGCTTTGGCGTTATTGATTAACAGATTTTCTTCTACTAAGCGCTGGTTGCTATCTTGATGAGAGGCGCTAAGCCATCTGTCATCAACTAGTGTAATACTGACCTTGCTCCACTCTAACGGTGCATTGCTGAGTAAATTAAACAGTGTTTTAGGTGTGCTGCCACCAGATACTGCTAATAGTGCTTTGCCGGCAGTGTTGATCTTGAGTGTTAAAATGCTAGCGACTTGGTCGGCTAAATATTGGCTTTGCTGTTCGATATCTGGAAATTCTAAATAGTTCAGCTCAGTTTTATTCATCATTACGCTTCTCCTGACCACTGTCGATTATCTTTGCGGATAATCATTTGAGCTTCGGTTGGGCCCCAGCTGCCAGCGGGATACTTGTGTAAAACGTGCTCGCTTGATTGCCAAGGTTTCATGATGTTGTCACACCAAGCCCATGCATGCTCTATTTCATCTCTGCGTACAAATAGGTACTGGTTGCCTTTAATGACTTCGTAAAGTAGTCGCTCATAAGCTTGTGGTGTTCTTGTGTCGTGAAATTTCTCACCGAAATTCAAGTCCAATTCAGTTGGTTGAATTTGTATGTCGTTATTAATACCAGGTGATTTGGTCTGTACTTGTAAAGAGACGCCTTCGTTAGGTTGAATGCTAAGTACTAGCTTATTGTGAGCCACTTCTCGTTGCTCGGGAGCAAAAATAAAATGTGGTTGCGGCTTAAAATGGACAACTATTTGAGTCAGTTTTTGTTTCATGCGTTTGCCTGTTCTCAAATAGAACGGCACGCCTGCCCAGCGCCAGTTGCTGATCTCGGCGCGAATAGCAATATAGGTTTCAGTATTACTTGCACCCTGCGCGCCTTCTTCTTTGTTATAGCCAGGTAGGAGCTCTACATCATTGTTGCCATTGTCATATTGAGCGCGAACAACACTGTGTTTTTGATCTTGGGCATTAATCGGTTTGAGTTGCTTTAATATTTTCACCTTTTGATCGCGAATGCTATCTGCTGATAAATCATCTGGCGGGTCCATCGCAACAAGAGTCAGTAATTGTAATAAATGGTTTTGGACCATATCACGCATTTGGCCCGCTTTATCAAAATAGCTCCACCTGCCTTCTATACCCACTGATTCAGCGATAGTTATTTCAACATGAGAAATATAATTTTGATTCCATTGGGTGCCAAAAATAGGGTTGGCAAAGCGCAGTGCCAGTAAATTCTGTACTGTTTCTTTACCGAGATAATGATCAATGCGGTAAATTTGTTCTTCGCTAAAATACAGCCCAACTTCTTGATTGATTTTGCTTGATGATTGCTTATCAAAACCAAGAGGTTTCTCAAGCACGACTCTGCTGTGCTCATTAATGCATTGTGCTTGGTGTAAGTTTTTACTAATAACACCAAAGAATTGCGCGGCACTGGCATAATAAAAAATATGATGCTGATTATCTGTTTTTGTCAATTGTGCGTGTAAGTTTTGATAATCTTCGTCGGTTGAAAAATCTAATTTGATATATTTAATGCGTGCTAATACTGAATTTAAAGTGTCATCGTCTAGTCTGTCGCTACTAACGTGTGTTTTTAGGCTGTCCAGTACTTGTTGCTTGTAAGACTGAGTATCAATTTCTGATCTTGCAGCGCAAAAAATAACAGTGTTGTCGGGAAGTAATTGATCTTTTTCTAGATCGTATAGAGAAGGCAGCAGTTTTCTTTGTGATAAATCACCTAAAGCGCCGAATATAACTATGTCTGTTGCACTAGGTATGTTCATAATCTGCCTCTGTTTCTTGTAATTAAACTAGATTTGCTAAAGATTTTATGTATTTTATGCATGATCGTCAACTTTTATATGTAATATTACTATATTTTAAGTAAGGCTAGTTCTTGTTTGCTATTGTAATCTATTTATCGTTAATGCTGCTGGTTTAAAGGTGTTGGCTAGCTGCTGTTATTGTGTGTTTGGATTAGCAAAAACGCGATTACTTTTAGCTTAAGTGGTAATATAACTACATATTGACTGATAATGTGGCTTTTTGGAAATCCACTTACTGTTGTTTGCATCAATAATATAGTGGAATTATTACTGGAGTATTTAATGCTTTCGAAAATTAAGCAAAAACGTGATGAATTAAATAAATCTGAGAAAAAAGTAGCAGATGTTATTTTAATGAACCCTTCAGTGGTAACACAGTTAAGTATTGCTGCCTTAGCAAAATCTGCAGGAGTAAGTGAGCCGACGGTTAATCGTTTTTGTCGCAGCTTTTTGTCTAAAGGTTTTCCTGATTTTAAAATTCAATTAGCTAAAAGTTTAGTTAGCGGTTCTCAATTCGTCACTCGCAGTGTCGATCAAAACGATGATGTGGAGCAGTATACAGATAAAATATTTACCTCATCGATTGCAACGTTAGATGCGGCTAGAAAACAGATTGATGTTAAATCCATTGCTATTGCTGTCGATCATATTATTCAAGCTAAACAAATATCTTTTTTTGGTTTAGGGGCTTCAGGCTCAGTAGCTAAAGATGCGCAGCATAAGTTCTTTCGTTTTAATTTGCCGGTAGTGTCTTATGATGATGTGCTGATGCAGCGCATGGTAGCCTCGGCAGCGGGTACAGGGGATGTGATTTTTATCATCTCTTATACTGGTAGAACAAAAGATTTGGTGGAAATTGCTCAGTTGGCAGGGGAGGTTGGTGCGACAGTGATTGCATTGACGATAGAGGATTCTCCATTAGCTAAAGTGTGTCCTGTTGTACTTGCTGTGCCGCACGTGGAAAATACCGATGTCTATATGCCAATGACGTCTAGGTTAACGCAATTAACGATACTGGATGTGATTGCAACCGGTGTGACTTTAAAGCGTGGTAAAGGTTTTCATCAGCATTTAGATAAAATTAAGCAAAGCTTGATAGCGACACGTTATACGCTTGATGGTGAGTAGTGCTGGTTAATCGAAATAACTAAATAGATATAAAAAAGCCCCGATGCACGTCATTGTATTGGGGCTTTTTTATTGCTTAGGTTGTTATTGAATATCGTCGCCAATGCGAACTATTTTCAATGTGTTAGTGCCACCTTGTGCATTAACATAGTCGCCTTTTGTGATGACAACAAGATCACCTTCTTTAGCGCATCCTGATTTCACCACTTCTGCAATGGCTAATTTGTTAATTTCACTTGCCTGCATTTCCGATGAGTTAAACGCAATGGTTTGTACGTTGCGATACATCGCTACTTTGGTCTGCGTCTTAGGGTTTGCAGATAGTGCAAAAACAGGTAGTGATGTACGCAATCTGGTTGCTTGTCTAGGAGTTGCGCCAGATTCAGTCATACAGGCGATTGCTTTAACGCCTTCCAAATGATTAGCGGTATAGATGGCAGCTAAGGCAATAGTTTCATCAATGTTATCAAACTGCTCATTCAGGCGGTGGCCTGATTTCGCTAAATTACGACTAGACTCAGCGCCTTTGCATATTCTATCCATGGCTTCTACCGCTTGCACAGGGTAATCTCCTGCAGCTGTTTCAGCTGATAACATAACGGCATCGGTGTGATCGAATACAGCGTTTGCAACGTCCGATACTTCTGCACGAGTAGGCATTGGGCTGCTAATCATTGATTCCATCATTTGTGTTGCTGTAATGACTATTTTATTCAAGCTGCGAGCGCGTTGGATAATATGCTTTTGTACGCCAACAAGTGCTGCATCGCCAATCTCAACGGCTAGATCACCACGAGCAACCATGACTACTTCAGACGCTTTGATAATATTATCTAATACTTCATCGTCGGCAATCGTCTCAGCGCGTTCGATCTTAGCGACAAGCCCTGCATGAGAGCCCGCTGCGGTTAATAGTGCGCGCGCTTCGTGCATATCATGTTCATCGCGAGGGAAAGAGACTGCAATGTAGTCAGCTTCTATTTCAGTGGCAATAAGAATATCTGCTTTATCTTTATCCGTTAAGGCCTTTGCAGATAAACCACCGCCTAGACGATTGATGCCTTTATTGTTTGATAGCGGTCCTGCTGTGGTTACTGTTGTGGTGATTGATGTATCACTGACAGCGGTAACTTCTAGAACAACACGGCCATCATCTAATAGTAAGACATCGCCTATGCTAGAATCGGTTATCAGAGCGAGGTAATCGATTCCCACTTGCTGTTTGTCACCATCTTCATAGCCTAGTTTAGAATTTAAAGTGAAAGTATCACCTTGTTTGAGCTCTATTTTGCTGTCTTTAAAGCGGGCTATACGAATTTTTGGCCCCTGCAAATCGGCAAGAATAGCAACGAATAAGTTGTTCTTTTTAGCCACTTCGCGAATGATTTTAGCGCGCTGGCGGTGATCATCTGCTTCCCCGTGAGAGAAGTTCAGGCGTAAAACATTGGCGCCTGCTAAAATAATTCCCTCTATCTCTTCATAGCTAGAAGTTGAAGGGCCTAGTGTGGCAACTATCTTGGTAAGTCTTAACATGTTTGGCTCTCTTTATGCTGGTGCATTCATTAAGGCGAGTGTGTTATCTAACATTCTGTTAGAAAAGCCCCATTCGTTATCATACCATGACATGACTTTAATTTGTCTACCTGATACCTTGGTTTGAGTGGCATCAAATATAGATGATTTCGGATTGTGGTTGAAGTCGATAGAGACTAAAGGCTTTGTGTTATAGCCCAGTATTGTTGAGCCGCTGCTCGCTTTTTGCAAAATTGCATTCACTTCATCAACGGTTGTTGCGGTTTTTGATATAAAGCTGAAATCAACAACCGAGACATTAATTGTGGGAACGCGCATTGCCATGCCGTCAATTTTACCTTTTAGTTCAGGTAATACCAAGCCGACAGCAGCTGCGGCGCCCGTGCTTGTTGGTATCATTGATTGAGTTGCTGAACGCGCACGATAAGGATCACTATGATAAGTATCAGAAAGCTTTTGATCATTAGTGTAGGAGTGAATGGTGGTCATCAAACCTGATTCGATACCTAAACTATCATTAAGTGCTTTAGCAACAGGCGCTAAGCAGTTGGTTGTGCAAGATGCATTTGATATTATTTGATGGCTAGCTCGTAGCTCTTGA
This sequence comes from Gammaproteobacteria bacterium AS21, assembly GCA_038900335.1. GTDB lineage: Bacteria > Pseudomonadota > Gammaproteobacteria > Pseudomonadales > Balneatricaceae > Rs1. The sequence goes on from JBBMRB010000007.1 coordinate 130,702, forward strand.
TGATTAACCCCATAAACAACGGTGGCATCTACTTCTTTGCCTGGTGCTGAAATGATTACTTTTTTAGCGCCAGCGTCGATATGAGCTTGTGCTTTATCGCGTTGTGTAAATAGACCAGTGCATTCATAAACAACATCAATATCTAGCTCTTTCCAGGGAAGGTCTGCTGGGTTTCTTTGAGCGCAAATGATTATTTTGTCATCATTAATAACTAGAGACTCGCTATCGTTACTGATGGTGCCATTGAAAGGTCCGTGTACCGAGTCGTATTGAAAAAGATGAGCATTCATATCAGCTGCGCCTAAGTCATTGATAGCGACAACCTGAATTTGCTCTCTGTAATTACCTTCGTATAAAGCTCGTAAAATATTGCGACCGATTCTTCCAAAACCATTAATTGCGACGCGAATTGTCATATTAAAACCCTCTTGAAAAATTATTTTGTTTAATATTACTCCTTTTTTAGGATTAAGATAGCTATCCATTAATAAAATCTTGTAATATTACAACAAAAACTTAAAGTCATCTTTTTTTTATTTTAGCGTAGTTGTTATATTAGTTGTTATATATGTCAGTTTCTTTGCATTTAAGGCGTGGTTCGTCATAAATACTCGTTACTTTAGTTGCATTAAATAAGACAATATAGTTAGGTTGAGTTAAGACGGTGGCTTTAATAGCAAGTGATGGTTAAAAATAGAGATCAGCTATTAGCAAATTAGGTTAATAGATTACTTTTACAAAAAAATATAGGTGAGTGTATGCATAGTGAAATAGCGAGAGTAACCAAACGAATTATCGAGCGCAGCAAAGATTGCCGTGATGATTACCTCAAGCGAATGCAAAGCGCTCAAGAGCAAGGCGTCCATCGTGGGGTGCTATCTTGCGGTAATTTAGCACACGGTTTTGCCGCCTGTAATGCCGATGATAAAGCGGCGCTGAAAATGACAAATGCGGTTAATATAGGTCTTGTTTCGGCCTATAATGACATGCTATCAGCACATCAGCCGTTTCAATTCTATCCAGAAATTTTCAAAAAAAGAGCGACTGAAATGGGCTCTGTTGCCCAGTTTGCTGGTGGCGTCCCTGCAATGTGTGATGGTGTCACTCAAGGTCAGCCAGGTATGGAACTCAGCTTGTTTAGCCGTGATGTCATTGCGATGTCGAGTGCCATTGGTTTGTCTCATAACATGTTTGATGGCGCTGCTTATCTAGGTGTGTGCGATAAAATTGTACCGGGATTGTTAATAGGTGCACTGAGTTTTGGTCATTTACCCACTATTTTTGTACCGGCGGGGCCTATGCCCAGTGGTTTATCAAATAAAGAGAAGGCCAATATCAGGCAGCTTTACGCTGAGGGTAAAGTTGACAGAAACGCCCTGTTAGAGTGTGAATCAGCGTCATATCACAGTGCCGGTACTTGTACCTTTTACGGTACAGCCAATAGTAATCAGCTCATTGTTGAGTTAATGGGGCTTCATCTACCGGGTTCCTCTTTCGTTAACCCTGGCACTCAATTGCGTGATGCTTTAACAAGAGAAGCATGCACAAGATTGATTAAGCTGACACCTCAAAACGGCGAATTTACTCCGCTTTATAAAATTGTCACCGAATATACTATTGTCAACGCTATTGTCGCGCTACTGGCAACAGGGGGGTCAACTAACCATACTATGCACCTTATTGCGATTGCTCGTGCTGCAGGTGTGATTATTGACTGGGATGATTTTTCAGATCTTTCTGCAGTGGTGCCATTATTGACCAGAATTTACCCTAACGGCAAAGCGGATGTGAACCATTTTCATGCAGCTGGTGGTACCTCTTATTTGGTGCGCACGTTACTTGCCGGCGGTTTATTACATGAAGATGTAACCACTATCATGGGTCGTGGCTTATCTCACTATACTAAAGAGCCATTTTTAGAAAATGGAAAAGTGGTATGGCGTGAAGGGACAGACACGAGTTTAGACACTGATGTGCTGACAAGCTATGACAAACCATTTAGCGCAGAAGGCGGTGTGAAGCTACTAAAAGGTAATTTGGGTCGAGCGGTTATTAAAGTGTCTGCCGTGGCGAAAGAGCATCAAATAGTGACGGCGCCGGCGGTGATTTTTGATGATCAAAACCAAATTGAAAGCTTTTTTGAGCGCGCTGAGCTCGATAAAGATTTTATTGCAGTCGTGCGTTTTCAAGGCCCTAAGGCGAATGGTATGCCTGAACTGCATAAATTAACACCGTTTTTAGGATCCCTGCAAGATCGAGGTTTTAAAGTAGCGCTAGTCACTGATGGTCGAATGTCTGGTGCTTCAGGCAAAGTGCCAGCGGCTATTCACTTATGCCCTGAGGCAAGTGAAGGTGGCTTGTTAGCTAAAGTACAAAATGGTGATATTCTCACTCTTAATGCATTGACAGGTGAGCTTAGTTTACACGTTGATGAGCAGCTACTATTGGCTCGTGAAGCTGCTCAATGTGATTTTACTAAAAGTATGTTTGGCATGGGACGTGAGTTGTTTGCATCTTTAAGAGCGCAGGTCATGCCAGCGGAGCTTGGTGCTAGTGTGATACGCGATAAATTTCATAGTTAATAAAACAAAACATTAACTTCACTGTTTAATTGCGTATACACTGCTTATTGCCGCGCTTATGATCAGGGTAGCGCGGTGTTGTTTTTAATGAAAATAGTAACAGAGCCCGTTTTACAATAATCAGAGGATATAAGATTGAGTTTTCATGCTGTAGTTGGCGATATTGGCGGAACCAATGCACGCTTTGCCTTAATTGAAGAAAATAGTGTCCAGTTACACCATGTACGAGTACTCAATTGTGCTGATTATGATAATTTTGATGATGCCTATCTTGCTTACTATCAACAAATTGGCTGTGAAGCGTTAACAACTGCATGTATCTCATTTGCCTGCCCAATAGCTGATCACATTAATATGACTAATAATCATTGGTCCTTTGATGTGCAGCAAATGAAAGCGAAATTGGGTTTATCTCGATTAGAGTTGTTGAATGATTTTACTGCTATGGCGTATGGCTCTTTGTTTATTGACGATAGCGAAAAAATCCTGGTGCAAGCAGGAAGTAGTCAACATAGTCATTTACCCCGCCTAGTTTTAGGACCTGGTACCGGTTTAGGTGTAGCAAGCTTAGTTGCAGATATTCACAGTGCAAATCAAGCTCAAGACAGCTCTGTCAATACTAACTCAAGTGTCGTTAAAGATATTATTTGGCAAGCTATCGCGACAGAGGGTGGTCATGTCTCTTTTGCACCAAGCAATGCGTTAGAGATCGCTATCTTACAGCAGTTACTTAGCAAGTTTGAAAGAGTATCAGTTGAGCGAATACTGTCAGGTGACGGTATATTACAGCTCTATCTCGCATTGTGTTCAATAAAGCAACAGCCGATACGTTATCAGGACCCCGCGCAAATTACAGCGGCAGTTTTAGCGCACAATGATCCTATTGCTACACAGGCGTTAGATATTTTTTGTTCTATATTAGGGGCGCTCGCTGGCGATTTAGTGTTAGCTCAAGGCACAAGAGGTGGGGTGTTTTTATGTGGAGGGATTTTGCCGCGTATCCAACAGTTCTTTTTAAATAGCTCGTTCATACAAGCGATGACAAAGAAAGGCCGCTTTAATCAGTATTTGGCTGATGTGCCAGTTTGGTTATGTAATGCTAAATATCAAGGGCTGATGGGTTCGGCTGTTGCGCTGAAAATGATGGATAAGGGGTGAAATGGCAAAAATATTCACTAATTTTCCAAATGGTATTTATCAAATACCTTGGCTAGATCGAGCCGTTTGGTTAATTGTGCAGCCCTGGGGTGAATTGGTTGTCGCAAAAATTGGTGCACAAATTTTGCATTATCAACCTAGCGGACATAAACCTGTGTTTTGGTTAAATAGCGAGCGCCAGAGACTAGAGTTACCAAAAGAAGTCGCTTTATCATCAAAGCCAGAAAACCGGCAACAACTTATAGATACGGTGCACAATTATTGTAATTTGAAGGGTACAGTTTCTAAGCACTCGCCGCTGCGCGGTGGGGTGCCGTTGTGTTGGCCTTGGTTTGGTGCCCATAGCGATGATGCTGCTTTGCCAAATCATGGTTTAGCAAGAGACGCGCTGTGGCAGTTAACTTCGTGTGAATTGACGTCACAGCAGAGCGCAGCAACTAAATTATGCTTTAAACCATCTCAGCGTTTAACTGCCGATTTAACTGTGCAGTTTAGTATTAACGTCACTAAAGATAATTTGCAGTTAGAGATTAATAGTCAAAATATAGGTAGCAAGGCGCTGGTTATGACTCAGGCAATTCATAGCTACTTTGAAGTGGCTAATCATCAGCAAATAATAGTGAAGGGCTTAAAGAGCAGTGAGTTTCTAGACAAACTGGATAGTAACCAGCTTAAATATCAAGCTCATGAGCTGACTAATATTAACGAGATTGATAATATTTATAAGCATAGCGCTGAAGCAGTTATCATAGATCAAGCATATAATCGCGAGATTATACTGACTAAAAGCAATAGCGATTCAACTGTTGTTTGGAACCCAGCAGATAAAGCGAAGTCAATCGGTATTAACGCAGATTATCGCCAGTTTATCTGTGTAGAAGCGGCTAATACGGTTGTTGATGAGGTTTGTTTGAAACCATTAGGCTCCTTTTCAATGCGTCAAAATATAGCTGTAAAACATTTAATATAGCCACTACAGCCATAGCTTTAAGTTATAAGTGGAGTATAATCAGTATCTTAAAATCATTTCTAAATTTTTAGTAAACGTAGTAGTTGCAAGAGAAAACAATTCTGAGACGACGGAGAGTATTAGTGGCGAACTATAATATGCAGCACCTTTGGTTCCAGCGTGGTGCACATGCCAATAAAAAGGCACGTCAATACGTTATCAATGATTTTAAGCCCAATGAAATAAAGAAAATTGCGGTGATTCGCCACGCGGCTCTAGGCGATCAAGTTATCACGCGTCCTTTTTTAGTCGAACTGCGTAAGTTTTTCCCTAACGCCAGCATAACGCTAAGTGCTGTTTCTAATTATAAATACGGTACGCCAGATGATTTAGCTGACAAATTACATATTACTCATGGTTCAGACAAGAAAAAAGAGATAGGCTTAAAAGAAAAATTTTCTAATATGAAAGAGCTGGGTGAGCAAGATATTATTTTTGATCTCGCTGCTACAAACCGCTCGTACTGGTTAACAGCTTTAACTAAGGCAAAACTGAAAGTAGGTTTCCCTTATAAACCATTAGCTGCAAAAATATTGTATGACATTAGTGTGCTGCGTTCTGATTTTACTGCTGAGTTAGAGGTAATGCTAGATATGTTGAGAGTGTTAGGGCACAGCCCTAGTTACCCTCTAGATTTTGCTTATCCAAGTCACCTGGTAGAAAAGGACCACGATAATAAACGTATTGTCTATTTTAACGGTGCCTCACAAGAAAGCAAAATGTATCCGTTTTCAGCAATGAGAACATTAATAATTGCTGCCAGTAAGGCATTAGCGGATTACCAGCATGTTTTTTTAGAAGGAGTCAATGCAAATGAAAAATCTGATCAATTAGGTGATATTGATCCATATTTGAATATTTCAGTACAAGCAGTAATGCCATTAGAAGAATTAACAACATACCTAGCTAAATCACATTGTCTTATCTCAACAGATACCGGCGTGCGTAATCTTGCCATAGCGACACACACTCCAACGGTTGGAATATTTTATTCGACAGTGCCGTTTCGATACACACCAGTAGGTGGGAGTCATAAAATTGCAATGAATGCTGATGCCAGCATACCAACACCTGATAAAATATTATCATTAATCTGCACTAGCTTACTTGAGAGCCATTAAAGCAGAGTTATTTAACTAAAGTTAATGAGCAAATCGCTCTGCTTTGTTAGCTTTTTTTCTGTTTTTCCTGCAGGGGTGAGTGCGTTGACACGGTGATGTAACTAACATTCTTCTTCGAAAGAGTGTAGTTCAAAGGGCAATAACTATGCCCATATATCTCTAGCGAATAATAACAAGGTATAGCGAAAAGAAGATTTAGAGTCGTTATACTGTAATTACTAACACTGCTGGGCGCTTGGCTCATCCATTTTTTCGATAAAGCTACGATGTACCCAGCCAGTTGTGGATTGTTGCTCAATTTGACACCACTTGTCTTCACAGCGAAAGCGTTTTATACAAGTTGCGTTTGCTGAGGCACTTCCAAGCTTATTACTTTTGTAATCCTTGGTTTGACGAATGTTTAATTGATCATCAGCTGTCACATTAATCACCTTTACCCAGGAAAATTGTGGTTCAACGGAAGATTGTGCCTTCTTATTGTCTGCTATTGTCTTAGTCGCTGGTTCATTAATAACTGTTTTAGCTGTATCAGTTGTCGCTAAACAGCTTTCACTATCTTGTTGCTCGCTAGTATAGCTAGCGAGTAACTGCTCATTAGTCGCGTATTTTTTATCGTCGATACCAATCAGGCAAATCCCTTGGTTACAATTGTATAATTTAATACACTGGGTTGCGCTAGTAATCGAGGATCTTGCGTTGTTGGTAACGGGTAGTATTTGTACGACAGGTATTTTTAGATCACTACTATTAATTAAAAAGGTACTGCCTGCAGATTTGTCAGCTTCATCGAATATCTGCTGTACTTGCAAGGGGCTAAGTGTCGTAAAGAAATTATTAGCAAATATTTGATGGTTAAAAGCCAGGAGTGAGCAAGTGAATAATAGTAATAGGGTATTTCGTTTCATCTTAATACCATTTCTCGTTGTTATACTGTCGTTTAGGTGATGTGCGATATGTGATTTTTTGCTATATGGTGATGGTTTGAACTTGTCTTTTGCAGCAATCAGTTTGAAATTATAGCATCACATTGACACTAAATATAATCGAGTAAGGCTGTATCAAAGGTTAATCTTTATACATTTTTTAATATTATGTGACGCTATATTAAGAAATGGGTCGAGCGCTAATGATTTAGCGTCATTGTTTGCTGTATTAGTTAAAATACAGCAGTATTATAGCTGTTTATATATGCATCCAGTTTTAAATTTAATGTGTTTGGGAATTATTATGAAAGTAACATCTAAAATAGTTATTATTGTTAGTTTAGCGTTTGCAATGAGTGCTTGTAGTACGGTTGCAGGTTTTGGTAAAGATTTAAAGAAAGGCGGGCATGCTATCGAGAAGGCTGCGAAAAAAGCGTCTAATTAAAGCTGCAACTTAAACCCAAATAGCTCATAAATAGCGTGCGTATTTTGTTTAGTAAATACCAAAATCTAAACCGCACGCCATACTCTCGCCTAATTGATGGCACTGTGCTAAAAAGTCTTCATCCCAATCGCCTCTCAATGTGAGTGTCGGTTGCACTTGTTTCCATTTCATACCGTTACAGATATTTTTTACCGCAGTGTTAGTTGCAGTGCCATCGTGCCCAGCGCGAATGTATAACGCGAAAGGTAGCCCTGCTTTTTGTTCTGAACAAGGATAGAACACGCGATCAAAAAAATCTTTTAGCGCACCGCTCATATATCCTAAATTTTCAGTGGTGCCTAAAATGATAGCATCACAATTTAATACGTCTTGTGCGCTAGCACTAAAGGGCTCTAAGCAACGAATAATTAGGTTATCAGTATCCGCTGCCAATGCCCCTAACTGCACTTGTTCGATTAGCATTTTAGTATTAATAGAAGGTGTGTTGGCGACAATTAGCAGCGTTTTATTCATGCTTCTTTACTTCTTCAACGGATGATTAGCAGGTAGCTGCTTTTCAATCCATAGTGCTAGTTTATGTTTCATGCCATTACCATCTTCTTTATCCTCAGGCAGGGCGACGATTAATTTATCTTGTACTAGTAAGCGATAAATTGCTTCTACTTTGATACTCATTGAATCGGAGGCTTCAAACTTTCCGGCTTTTCGTTGTTGTAAATAAATAGTGCCAACACGGATTGCTTCTTTTAATAGTGGTGCGTCTTGTTTTAGTTGTGATTTCATAGCAGCTCCTAAGGCTTACAAATAGAAATTGTTACGAGCATAGCGTTTTAAATCACTAAAAAACAAGTTAAAGTTATGATATGTAAATTAGATGATGCGATATTGCAATTTTCTAGCGAAATAACACAGTCTATTCAATGTACTGATGGGCTATCCACAGTCGTTTTTCATTCAGGTATTAGCTTAAATGGCATATAAGATTATTCCAGTAACCGATTTCTCACAAAATTGTACTGTTTTTTGGTGTGAGCAAACATTGCATGCCGCGATTATTGATCCAGGTGGTGATGTTGAAAAAATCATTAGTTTTATTAATGAGGAAAAACTGACAGTTGAGAAAATTATATTAACCCACGGTCATCTTGATCATGTGGGCGGTGTTGCTCAATTACTCACACAGTATAAAGTAGCGGTAGAAGGCCCTCATATCGCTGATAAATTTTGGTTGGATGCTTTGCTAGAGCAATGTCGAATGTTTAACTTCGCATTAGTCGATAACTTTGAGCCCACTCGCTGGCTAAATGATGGCGATACAGTCAGTGTTGGTGAAATGTTATTAGAAGTACTGCATTGTCCAGGCCACACTCCCGGTCATGTGGTTTTGTATCATCGTCAAGGTCAGTTGTTACAAGTAGGTGATGTATTGTTTAATGGCTCTATCGGGCGTACTGATTTCCCACAGGGTGATCATCAGCAATTGTTAACATCCATTAAAGACAAGCTCTTACCGCTCGGTGATGAAATAGCATTTATTCCAGGGCATGGCCCCATGTCGACTTTAGGCTATGAGAGGGCACATAATGTCCATATTAGATAACCCTGAATTTTGAAATATCATACTATTAAGGTGAGCGAGTGTGGCTCTTATAGTTAAATAGTTATGGCGAAGGCGTGTTATCAAAATGGAAGTACTGCACTGGGTTTTACTCGCTGTCATTGTTTGTTTTGCCGGCGTTATAAGAGGATGTATCGGCTTTGGTTTTTCGGCGTTAGTGGTGGCCTTAGCCTCAATTTTTTTGAACCCAAAAATGATCGTGCCGATGGTTGCTATTCTAGAAATTGCTGCCAGTATTCACATGGCGACTAGTGTTTATAAACAAGTTAAATGGCAACCGCTACTCTACCTTTTATTAGGTACTTTAATAACAACGCCGATTGGTGTGTTCTTATTAGTGTACTTACCAGTGCAAGATATTCGGTTGATGCTTAGCCTGCTTATTTTTATTTTAAGTATGATGTTGTTAAGTGGATGGCAGTACCAAGGGAGAGTGGGAATGTTGTCATTTTTAGCAATGGGTGCCTTTGCTGGTGGGTGTAATGGCGCGGCAGGTATTGGCGGTTTGCCAGTGGCTACTTTTTTATCTTCAATAAAAATTAATATTGCGCAAATACGCGCGACACTAGTATTGTATTTTTTCGCTGCTGACATTATTTTTATTATTGCTGTAGTTGTTGTCGAGCAGTTTTTTGTGAGCGCAAATAATGATAGTTTATATTCAAACTCATTGTTATGGTTGAGTGCTTTAATGCTGATACCTATGACATTGGGTATTGAGCTAGGTAGTAAGCTATTTATAAAGTTGAATGAGCGAACACTAAAGCGAGCGGTCATTATTTTTCTAGCTCTGTTATCTGTTGTCGGCATAGCAAAAGTCGTATTTTAATATGATCAACAGTGCGTGCTAATATTCGCTTTAATTCAGTTAGATTGAGATTAATAGCTGATCAATATTAATAGTATCAACACAAAATCGAGCTAACATGATTACACAATCCCTGTTTAAACCAACACAGACGCAAATCGATAAACACGATGTCTACCAGTACACTTTAACTAATTCATTGGCCACTAAGGCTGTATTTATTAATTTAGGCGCAAGGTTAACTCAATTACATTTAGTTGATAGACAAGGGGTTATTGATGATGTTGTGCTAGGTTTTGATGATCTGGAAAGCTATCGTACGCATGGTCGCTATTTTGGTGCAACGTGTGGGCGTTACGCTAATCGTATCGCTAATGCAGCCTTTGAACTTGATGGCGTGCAATACCAACTTGATGACAATGAAAGCCCTAATCATTTACATGGAGGGTCAGAGGGGTTAGACCAAAAGTATTGGCAGGTAAGCTTAGATGAAATAAACAATAAAATAGAATTCAGTACTGATTGTGTCGATGGTGAAATGGGTTACCCAGGCCATGTCCATGTTCGTGTTAGCTATCAATTGACAGAACAAAATGAGCTATTGATTGAAATGAGGGCGAGCACTGATAAAGCGACGCCAATTAATTTGGTTCATCATAGTTTTTTTAATTTAGCAGGCCAGCAAGCAGAGAATGTATTGGCACATAAGATTAAGATGAATTGTGATCATTACACACCAATTGATAGTGCTAAAATACCGACGGGTGATATCAGTACCGTACTAGATACACCTTTTGATTTAAGAGACATGAAATACATTGGTCATTATGCTGACTTTTTTCATAGTGATGGCGGTTATGATCATAATTTTTGTGTCAATAATTACAATGGCAAATTGCAACAAGGTTGCACTGTTTATCACCCGCCTTCAGGAAGGGTGATGGTGGTTGAATCTAATCAACCTGGAATACAGTTTTATACGGCAAATCATTTAGATGGTAGTCGACTGGCTAAAAATGGCATTGCTATGAAAAAGCACGCAGGGTTGGCACTGGAAACTCAATGTTATCCGAACGCTATAAACGTTGCTGATTTCCCCGGTACTGTTTTATTACCCCAACAAGAGTATCAGCATATGATGCGGCTGAGCTTTTGTGTCAAAGACGATGAGGTTGCTAGTTAAATTAGAAACTATATTGTGATTTCTAACAAAACAGCCTTTAGCAATATATACATGCTGTCTGCTAAAGGCTGTCATATGAGCTTATTTTGATTTGCTGTCTTTGACTAAGAAATCAATAAAATTCTTGATTGTTGTTAGGCTTAGCTCCGCACTTTTCATATGGTTTTCAAGGTCCATAATTTGATGCTCTTGTTCTAATGCCTTTCGCCTAGTGACCTCTTGTTTTAGCTCATTTAGCGTGTGTTGTGTTTCATCAATAAGTTTTTGTAGTCTATCATTTGTCAGCGTTTGGATCGTATTCATATGCTTCTCCATTATCTATTTAAGGTTATTCCCTGAATTATATAAGTGTGCTAATGCCAAGGCATAAACCTGGTATTACAAAGAAAACACCTAATATATAAGCCAGTGCCGCCATTTTATTATCAGCGGCTGTTTCACCTAACCACAATGCTGCGTTAACTGGAATATTGCGTAAAAATGGCACGCCATAGATAACGATCACCCCTAGTACATTGTAAGCTAAATGTATAAAAGCTATTTGTAAGGCCGCTTGTGCGTTACCGGTGACAGCTGTTGCCGCTAATACCGCCGTGACACAAGTACCAATATTTGCACCAAGCGTAAAAGGGTATATTTCTCTTAGTTTAAAGGCGCCTGAGCCTGCAAGTGGAACCATTAACGATGTTGTTGTTGAAGATGATTGTACAAGCACAGTAACAATTGTACCTGAGGCAATCCCAGACAGAGGGCCGCGTCCAATAGCAGTATGCATAATATCTTTTGCTTTACCTACCATTAGCTTTTTTAACATCTTGCCAATCAGTGTGATAGCGACAAAAATAAGAGCAATACCGGCAATAATCAATAGAGCACCACCGATTTGAGCATCCATTGTTTTAGCTATGGCTTTAAACATATCTACTACAGGCGCCGTTGCCGCCTTGATAAAATTAAAGCCCTTAATAGAGGCATCTCCTGAGCCGTAGAATAAGCCTGATAGAAATGAGCCAAAACGTTCTAATAAACCAAAAGCTATTTCTAATGGTAGGAAAATAACCACAGACAAAAGGTTAAAAAAATCATGTACCGTGGCCGCTGAAAAAGCGCGTTTAAACTCTTCCTTTGCACGTACGTGCCCTAAAGATACGATGGTATTAGTGATTGATGTGCCAATATTGGCGCCCATTACCATGGGAACGGCTATTTCTACCGGTAAGCCGCCGGCAACAAGCCCAACGATAATCGATGTGACAGTAGATGAGGATTGAATTAGGGCCGTTGCGACAGTGCCTATTACTAATCCGGCAAAAGGGTTGCTGGCAAAAGCAAACAGCTCTTTTGCATGATCCCCTGTCGCCATTTTAAAACCGCCGCCAATCATGCCGACAGCGCAGATCAGTAAATATACCAAAGAGGCGACCATCGCCCATTGTAAATAGTTGTGTGTTAAATTCTCACTAGGCATAGCAGCCTGATTAGGATTAGACATCGTTAGTCACCTTAAAAGTCAATTTTTCAGTAATATAACGATAATTTCTTGCAAAATTATGACAAGCTAGATAAATAACAAATTAATGTGTGTACTTGCCATGCGTATATGCAATGAAATAACCATTAAGTTGTCGAATCTCAGGTGATATAGGCTTGAATGAAGTGATAATTTGCCACTTTCTTTTAGCAACTAAAGCCTATGTTGTATATTGTTCACTAATACTAGCTTTTTGTGTTGTTGTTGCTAGAATTGCCACTTAAATAATTTTTAGGATGAAGAATTTACCATGTTAGATGACGCTCTGTTAAAACTCGAGCAAGTAATAGATCAGTTAATTGATAACAACCAAGCGCTAACAACGCAGGTTGAAGAGCTAAACGAAGAGCGCAATCAGCTGAATCAAAAATTGCAACAATTAGAAGATGATCACGAGACACTGCAACTCGAAGGTCTTGAACAAGAAGATAGGCATAAACAAACAGCAGAGAGAATTAAATCAATGCTAGCGCGTATTGAAACTAGCAGTATTGCTGGCGAATAATTACTGACGTTAGTTTAGAAAAGTATTTGCAGCCAGCGACCCTATTTTATTGATGTGTTGTCATAAGCATCATCTTAAAGGGTCAGGTTAAATAGGCTATTAATATTGGCCTATTATTTTGAATACCTTAAGAGCCTTAGTGCGATAGCGAAGTAAATATTTTGCCGTCGCACTAAGGTTTTCCTATCTATTTTTTATCGTAGCGCTTATCCCAAAAATCAGCATTCTTAATACCTAACTTTTTCGGTGAAAAGGTATAAGTATCGACACCTGCTTTACGCTGTTGCTCATAATCTTTTAACGCTTTTAATGCCGGGCGTGAAACAAAGAAAATAATCAAAATACCGACGATGTTTAACCAAGCCATTAAGCCCACACCGATATCACCTAAAGCCCAAGCTAAATCAGCAGTTCTAACGGCACCGTAAAAAGTGGCCACCATCATCACTATTTTCAACACTGTCGTCATACCCGTAATCTTAAAGCTACGCTTGATATAAGCGATATTTGTTTCCGCAATATAGTAATAAGCTAAAATAGTAGTGAAAGAAAAGAAAAACAGAGCAAAGGCTATGAAAGGATTACCGACACCAGGTAGTACTGATTCAATAGCTGTTTGTGTGAAAAATGGGCTGTTAGCTTGCGCTGTTGCCGCTAGATTTTGTACTAAGAAAGTACCCTCTGCAGCGCCGTGTACATTATAGGCGCCAGTGATTAATATCATAAACGCTGTTGCTGAACATACGAGTAGAGTATCGATGTAAACAGAGAAAGCCTGCACCAAACCTTGTTGAGCAGGGTGCTCTACTTCAGCTGCTGCTGCTGCATGGGGACCTGTGCCTTGGCCTGCTTCATTTGAATAGACACCACGTTTAACGCCCCAGCCAATGGCTGCACCTAAGCCTGCCATCGGAGTGAAAGCATCGTTGATGATTAAGCTAAAGATCTCAGGTAGTTTGTCAAAATTTAGCAAAATAATAACACAGGCAATAATAATGTAACTTAAAGCCATAAATGGCACGATGACTTGAGTGAAGTTCGCGATACGTTTAACGCCACCGAAAATGATGAAACCAAGTACAAGTACGACGACTGTCCCCGTCATTATTTTCGCGACACTAATTTGACCAATCGCTGTTTCAATCATTTGGCCTGAGCCGAATGTCGTCTCAATCGCATTACCGATACTGTTAGATTGAATACCTGGTAAAAACACACCGCAAGCTAATATCGTTGCGATGGCAAAGATCCAGGCAAACCATTTTTGACCCATTGCTTTTTCAAAGTAATATGCAGGTCCGCCTCGGTATTGGCCGTCTTGTTCTTCTTTATAAATTTGAGCAAGTGTTGATTCAGTGTAAGCTGTTGCAGCGCCTAAAAAGGCGACGACCCACATCCAAAATACCGCACCTGGGCCACCAAAACCTATCGCAGCGGCAACGCCCGCAATATTACCTGTGCCAACACGACCTGATAGTGATACTGCCAATGCTTGAAAAGAGGAAATACCTTTTGCCGAGCTCTGACCTGAAAATAGCAGGCGCCACATTTCAGGTAGCATTCGAACTTGCACGAAACGGGTTAAAATTGAGTAAAAAAGGCCTGCGCCTAAACATAGATAAATGAGCGCAGGGCTCCAGATAATGCCGTTTATAAAATCGACAGTGGCTTGCATAGTATAATAGCTCCAAATTGTAATGAAAAAACGGCAGAGGGATCAATCCTCTGCTCGTTAAGCGGCCACATTGTAATGAAATAGGCTTTAAAATAAACATAAGGTTAGACTTAAAGTGCATAAAACAGATGATTTACTGGATTTGTTAGCGCAAAGATAAAAAACACCGGTTTTTATCGCTATGAGCAAGCAGGGACCTTACGTATAGCTAATGATTAGCGTGTAAACAAAATAGTAAAAATAATTATTCACACTAGGAAGAGTGTTTCACTAGCTGTTAGAATATATCGTATATATACGACTCTTTTTTATTTATAATCGTCACGACAGAGGTGCTTTTGTTAAGTTATCAACACAGTTATCACGCTGGGAATTTTGCAGATGTTCACAAACATCTAACATTGTCTTTTTTATTATCTGCGTTAAATAAGAAAGCGAAGCCGTGGTCGTATTTAGAGACACACTCGGGCACTGCTGTTTACGATTTGGCCAGTGAGCATGCAACTAAAACCAATGAGTTTAAGCAGGGCGTCGCTAGAATTCATCAACAGCGCAGCTCTAATTTATTACAGCCTTATTTTCAGGTGATAGATCAATTAAACGAAAGTAGTGACGATCTTAATCTTTATCCAGGTTCCCCTTGGTTTGCGCATCACTTTGCTAATCAGGACTTAAGGGAGGATGATAAAATTTCTTTGATGGAGCTACACCCTGGCGAGTATCAAAAATTAAAATCGGTTTTTAGGCGAGATAAAAAAGTAGGTGTTCATCATCGCGATGGTTATGAGGGTGTATTTGCTATGCTACCGCCTAAACCAAATCGCGGTATGATTTTAATTGATCCATCTTATGAGGTGAAAGATGAGTACTTGCAGGTCGTGAGCTTTATCGAAAAAGCTTATAAGCGTTGGAATAATGGCTGTTTTGCTATTTGGTACCCATTGCTTAAAGCGGGAAATCATAAAGAGATGATTCACAAGCTGAAGTTTTCAGGTATTCGCAATATTTTAAAAGCCGAGTTTTGTGTTAAAGCTAGTGATGACGATAGAATGTATGGCAGTGGCATGATTATTATTAATCCATCTTGGCAGTTAGATGAACAGCTGCGCGAGGCGAGCGATTTGCTCTATAAAAATTTAGCGCAAAAGGAAGCCGATAAACCAGCAATTAACTGGATAGTCCCACAGTAATCAATGATTTATCTCTAAAACAGATCAACAAAACGGGTCAAAGTAGACCCGTTTATATTGATTAGTAAAGCGCGCTTGAGTCTTTGGCCATATCAATTAGCAAATTCAAAAATAATGTGTCTGCTTCAGAGTGTTCGGTAGGTATTTTTACATTTGTTGTCGCAGATAACTCATCGGCAATTAGGACGTGTGCATTTTTATCGTGAGCGTGTTTAACCGCTATTTCCATTGCTATTGTACAAATTTCTGGTTCTGAGAAAATTTTACGAAGTACTAATATAATTTCGTTAATCGCTCGTTCTTTATTTATAATATCGGCACTCAACATGTTGCTCTCCTCATAGTTTATATCGCAAATATACCGCTGTCTTTCACGCAGTGCATCTGAATATTAAAAAAACGGCTAAATATTTTATATTATTGGTGGTTTTTTCATCTTTGGGTAGCAGATTGGTTGTATCAAGCTATTCAAAATGCGAGAATATTTTCCTTTTTTAGCGTAGCTAAAAATAGATTTCACTGCTGTTTAGTAGGTAACCCCGAATAACAATAAGTGGAGAAGCAAACCCAGCTTAGTCCAGAAGTCTGTTGGTGGAGAAGATCCTCTTACCTGCATTCGTACGAACGTGGTACTTAACGGTAAACGATAATATCAATTGCCAAAATTGATGGTGTTTCCATCACTGATAGCTGACGTAACAACGTCGAGCGACAGTCATGTTCTATCTACAGAATCTCTGAACTGTTCATTCGCTGAGTTTTACGGCGACGATTTGAGGGTATAAAAAGTGGAATTATTATCAGGCGCACAAATGTTGATACGCGCTTTACAAGATCAAGGCATTACTAAAATATACGGCTACCCTGGTGGATCTGTATTACATATTTATGATGCATTATATCAACAAGAAAAAGTTCAACACGTACTTGTTCGTCACGAACAGGCTGCGACACATATGGCAGATGCTTATGCTAGAGCAACAGGTAAAGCTGGCGTCGCTTTAGTAACATCAGGACCTGGTGCTACCAATGCAGTAACAGGTATTGCTACTGCGTATTGTGACTCAATTCCGATGATCGTCATCACCGGTCAAGTACCGAGCCATTTAATTGGTGAAGATGCGTTTCAAGAAACGGATATGATTGGGATTTCCCGCCCGGTCGTAAAACATAGTTTTACGGTTAAGCATCCATCTGAGATTCCAGAAATTGTTAAAAAAGCATTTCATATCGCAGAATCAGGACGTCCTGGTCCCGTCGTTATTGATGTGCCTAAAGACATGACTAATCCAACGGATAAGTTTGAATACTCTTACCCTAAATCAGTTAAATTGCGCTCATACAACCCAGTGACTAAAGGTCATAGTGGTCAGATTAAAAAAGCGTTCGATTTACTGCTAGGTGCAAAACGTCCAATTCTTTATACCGGTGGCGGCGTTATTATAGGTAAAGCTTGTGAAGAGCTTATCAAATTAGCCCAAGAGCTGAACTACCCTGTGACCAATACATTGATGGGCCTTGGTGGATATCCTGGCACAGATAGACAATTCGTTGGTATGTTAGGCATGCATGGTAGCTATGAAGCGAACATGACCATGCATCACAGTGATGTGATATTGGCAGTAGGTGCAAGATTTGATGATCGTGTTACTAACGGTTTAGAAAAATTCTGTCCGACAGCAAAAATTATTCATATAGATATAGACCCTACCTCTATATCTAAAAACATCCGTGCGGATGTGCCGATTGTTGGGCCTGCAAAAGTCATACTGCAAGACTTCTTGAAATTGCTAAAAGGGACAAAAAAACGTCCGGATGAGCAGGCAATTGCCAGCTGGTGGGCACAGATTGACGAATGGCGTAAACGTCATGGCGGTCGTTTTGAAACAGCTGATTCAAAGTTGATGAAACCACAACAAGTGATTGAGATGTTGAGCAAAGTCACAAATGGCGATGCGTTTGTATGTTCTGATGTTGGTCAGCATCAAATGTTTGCCGCTCAATATTATAAATTTAACAAGCCGAACCGTTGGATTAACTCCGGTGGTCTAGGCACCATGGGCTTTGGTTTTCCTGCTGCTATGGGTGTGAAAATGGATTTCCCTGATGCCGATGTTGCCTGTGTGACAGGTGAAGGTAGTATTCAGATGAATATTCAAGAGCTTTCTACCTGTAAGCAATACGATATCCCAGTAAAAATTATTTGTTTAAATAATGGCTCACTAGGTATGGTTCGCCAGTGGCAAGATATGAACTATGAAGCGCGTCATTCGCATTCCTATATGGAATCGCTACCTGATTTTGTCAAGTTAGTTGAATCCTATGGTCATGTTGGTATTAAAGTTGAAAAGTATGAAGATCTTGAAGATGCCATGCGCAAAGCGTTCGCAATGAAAGATAAATTAGTTTTCATGGATATTCGCGTAGATCCGCACGAGCATGTTTATCCTATGCAAATACCTCGTGGTTCGATGCGCGATATGCTGCTTTCTAAGACAGAGAGGACTTAATCATGCGTCATATTCTATCAGTATTATTAGAAAACGAACCTGGTGCATTATCACGTGTTGTTGGTTTGTTCTCACAGCGTAACTTTAATATTGAATCACTAACAGTTGCAGCCACAGATGATGAAACACTATCGCGTATTACTATTACGACTATCGGTAGTGATAAAATTGTTGAGCAAGTAACTAAGCAGCTTAATAAGCTTGTTGATGTTGTGAAGGTTGTCGATTTGACCGAAGGCGAGCATATTGAGCGTGAGTTGATGCTTATTAAATATAAGGCAACGGGTGCGTTTAGAGAAGAAATTAAACGCACAGCCGATATTTTTCGTGGCCAAATCATCGATATTTCACCGACAACGTACACTGTTCAGTTAGTGGGTTCAGGTAGCAAGTTAGATTCGTTTATTGCGGCGCTTGATACGACTCACCTAATTGAAGTTGTGCGCTCAGGTGCATCGGGTATTGCCCGTGGCGATAAAGTACTTAGCCTGTAACTAAATAGTTAGTTGCAAAAAAGCCCGCAGTAGCGGGCTTTTTTATGTCTGTAATTTGTAGTGTGTCAAATAAGAGTATTAATGAAGTTGCCAGAATGCATTGATAAGCGGGTTTTTTAATTTCTTTTCAAGCGTAAATAAACCGACATTAAATGGTGCTAGTTTTTTTGGTGGGCTAACGACAACAACCCTGTGCTGTAATGGACTATTTGTCAATACGATTTTAGGTACGATACCAATACCGAACCCCAAACTGACCATACTAACAATGGCTTCGTTACCGGCAACTTGAGCGTAAATTTTTGGTGATACATTAAGGCTGTCAAACCAGGTGTTTGCGTTTTTTCTAGCAACCCCTTTTTCCGATAATATCATTGGAATTTTCTCCCAAACTTCTTTTAACTTATCGCTATCCTGAATATTCGCCATATCAATTAACTGCTTATCTTCAACTGGGGCAATAAAAATAAGCTCAGAATCAGCGATAGCTTGAAAGGCAACACCTTGAGGTAGTTTGTCAGGTAGTGCACCCATGGTAATATCTTCAGTGCCGGAGAGTGTTTTGCTAACAGCGTGTTCAGAATCACCGGTGTGTAATTTGATTTCAACTTGCGGATACTTTCTTCTGAACTTATGCAAAATATCGTAAAGGAAACTGTAGCTTGCTGTAACAGAACAATAAACGCTGAGCTCGCCACTAAGGTCTTGGTTATCTTCTTGTAAGGATGAGCGGATAGTGTCCCATTGATTGATAGTTTCGCTAGCGTAGTGAATAAATTCTTTTCCGGCTTTGGTTAAGGAGACGCTGCGATTATCACGTTCAAACAGTTTTACACCTAAACTATCTTCTAGCTGCATAATGTTGCGGCTCAAAGCTGAAACGCTAATGTGTGACATTTCACTGGCTCTACCAAAATGTAGGCAATCTGCTAAATTCAAAAATAGCTTTAAGTTTTTAGTATCCATGCTATGAATAGCGCCTTGTTTGCTAAATGTTATTTACTGAAAAGAGGTTAAATACAGAAAAAACTGCTTATCTGTATAAGTTTTATGAATAAGTGTATCTAAAATCGTCTTTGCAACGTAGATATATTGTAATGGTATATTCCTATGATGTCATATTGATTAAATGTTATGTTATTTAAAAACGTTATCTAAAGGTGAATTATGTTAATTAAACAAGCGCAAAAAATAAAATCTTCTGAAATAACGTCTGAATCTATTTATCGACAACGTCGTCAGTTTATAAAAGCGACTGTTGGCGCATCCGCGGCACTAGCATCTTCCAGCGCATTGGCATTGACAAATTATAAGCTGGATGATGCTAAACAATACCCGGGCCCACAGTGGTTGCATGAAAAGCTACAAAACGCCGTAGCACATCCTACCTTTCAAGCAGAAGACAAACTAACACCTTATAAAGATGTGATTAGCTATAATAATTTTTATGAGTTTGGCTTTGATAAAAGTGATCCCTCTAGAAATGCGCAAAACTTCAAAACAGACCCCTGGATGGTGGAGGTTTCTGGCGCAGTTGCAAAACCTGGCCGTTATCAACTAGAAGATTTTGTAAGCCCTCATCAATTAGAGGAGCGTATATATAGAATGCGCTGTGTTGAGGCTTGGTCGATGGTTATTCCCTGGGTGGGCGTATCCTTAGCAGATGTAATAAAACAGTTTGAACCCACCAGTAAAGCCAAATATATTGAGTTTACAACACTGCAAGACCCAAAGCAGATGCCACAACAATCCTCAGTGTTTGGCACGTTGGATTGGCCTTATGTAGAAGGTTTGCGTATGGATGAAGCTATGAATCCGTTAGCATTTTTAGCGACAGGGCTTTACGGGCAGTCGCTGCCCCCACAAAATGGCGCACCGTTAAGGCTGGTTGTACCATGGAAATATGGTTTTAAAAATATTAAATCGATAGTTAAAATTCGATTTACAGAACATATGCCAGTGAATACATGGCAGAAAACAGCGCCAGGCGAATATGGCTTTTTTGCTAACGTAAATCCCGATGTGAGTCATCCGCGTTGGAGTCAGGCGAGTGAGAGACGCTTGCCTAGTGGTCTATTTTCACCTAATAGGATTAAAACACTACCTTTTAATGGTTATGCTCAGGAAGTAGCGCATTTATATAAAGGTATGGATTTATCTAAATGGTATTGAAAAGAAAAACAGGGCAAAGGCTGATTTGGTGGTTTATCTTTAGCAGTGCTCTCATGCCATTTTTATGGTTAACTTACGCTGCTTTTTCACAAAACTTAGGGGCGGATCCAGCAAAGGAAATAGTGCTAGAAACAGGGGATTGGGCATTGAGGTTACTGTGGCTCTGCCTGGCAATTACGCCTGTAAAAATGTTATTTGGTTGGAGCTGGCTAGCTAAATATCGGCGTATGATAGGCCTGTATAGTTTCTTTTATGTCACGTTGCATTTTCTTTCCTATACGACCTTTATCGTGGGCTGGCAATTGGATGTACTAATAACTGAAATAACACAAAGGCCTTATGCAATTGTTGGCTTTATTGCTTTTGTATTGCTAATCCCGTTAGCGGTCACCTCGACAAAAAAGATGCAAAAACGTTTAAAAAAACGCTGGCTAACCCTGCATAAGTTGGTATACGTTATCGGCTTGCTGGCACTGTTACATATCGTATGGCAAATTCGTTCTGATTTTTCAGAGGCCTTAGCTTACGGGTTGATATTGTGCTATTTATTAGGGTATCGCTATTTTAAACGAGTCAGTAAGAGCAAGGCGGGTGTATTTGTAAAGAACTAAGATGTTAGTGTGTTTGCAGTGAGTGTCTGAATAATAAGTAGGTGATTATGATGAGTGCAAATAACTCTAGGAGAAAAAAGAATTGGTTGAAGGTATGGCGTAGCGTTTGTAGTGCTTTTTTTGGGGTGCAAACAGAAAAAAATTTAACGTCAGACTTTTCAAGTGAATCTGTTTGGCCCTTTCTTTTGACAGGGCTTGTCTTGCTTGCTGTTTTCATTATTACGATAGTTATTGCGGTGAAGCTGATTTTATTTTACGTCATATAATCAATTAAAACCTTAAGATCAATGATTTTTTCGTTCGCATAAAATTTAGTCTATGAAACAAAAACTCTGTTAAGGCTTGCTGCTGCTATTGTCCAATATTTAGATCGGGCTCTGTGATGTTTTAAAACGAAATTGATACTAAAGACCGTTTTCTAATATCGCTTTTTTATTAGCCGTTATAATATTTGCTTTATTTAGGAAAGTCTGCCTATAATTTAATCGATCTAACCTAGCACATGCAGGCATGAAATTCTGGCTCTTCTGGCCTATCTCTTACTCATGTAGTACTACTGACTTAAAACAGTAGATTTGGCATATAGGCTCGCTGCGCTACTTTCTTTTTATAAAGAAGGAGACAGAAGTGATTATTAACTTAACCTTTTTTGCTAAAAACGTAAAATATCGTTTTGTTTTTTCGCCAGCTTGGATTCTACTTTTAGGCACTTCAAATGCCAGCGCCGATTGGCAGCTCAATATGCGCCAAGGCGTCACTGCCATCAGCCGCGCGGTGTATGATTTACACATGATTATTTTTTGGATCTGTGTGGTGATTGCACTGATTGTCTTTGGCGTGATGCTTTACTCTGTCATTTATCACCGTAAATCACGCGGTGCAAAAGCTCAAAATTTTCATGAAAATGTCTATGTTGAGATGGCGTGGACCGCTATTCCCATCATTATTTTAATCGCCATGGCCATCCCCGCTACTAATACCTTAATAAAAATATACGACACTAAATCAGCAGATATTGATATCCAGATTACCGGTTATCAGTGGAAGTGGCGCTATCAATATTTAGAGACCGGTGTCGATTTTTTCTCAAGCTTGGCGACGCCACTGGCGCAAATTAACGGCGATGCAGAAAAGACTGAAAACTATCTGCTTGAAGTTGACAACCCTCTAGTTATTCCTGTCGGTCAAAAAGTACGCTTTTTGATTACCGCCAATGATGTTATTCACTCGTGGTGGGTACCTGACTTCGCGGTTAAAAAAGATGCTATTCCCGGCTTTATCAACGAGTCCTGGGTGATTGCTGAAAAACCTGGAATTTACCGAGGGCAGTGTGCTGAGCTGTGCGGAAAAGATCACGGTTTCATGCCGATAGTGGTGCAGGTAAAAACCTTGGCAGATTACAACACTTGGATAATACAGCAACAACAGGCGCAGGTTGAAAAAGCTAAGTCGGCAGAAAAGCGCTGGAATCTAGATGAATTAATGGTCCTTGGCGAGCAAGTATATAACCAATCTTGTGCCGCTTGTCACCAGCCTTCAGGCGAGGGAATTCCAGGTGCTTTTCCCGCATTAAAAGGCAGTGCGATTGTACAGGGAGATCCAGCTGAGCACATTAATTTGGTATTTAATGGTAAACCGGGTACTGCGATGCAAGCCTTTAAAGATCAACTAAGCGCCACAGAAATCGCCGCAGTCATCACCTATGAGCGCAACGCTTGGGGTGACTCACTGGGCGATATCATTTCCCCTAGCCAAATTGCCAAAATGAAGCAGTAGGAGTTTGAAATGAGCACAATTATAGATCAAGCAGCGGACAGTACATCAAATGCTCACACTGAAGCGCACCATGGGCCGGCAAAAGGTTTCAGTCGCTGGTTGTTTACCACTAATCACAAGGATATAGGTACTATGTATCTGTGGTTCTCGCTCACTATGTTTATGACTGGCGGCTGTATGGCGCTGTTGATTAGAGCGGAGTTGTTTCAGCCGGGCCTGCAGTTTTTACAACCGGAATTCTTTAACCAAATGACCACGATGCACGGCTTAATCATGGTATTTGGCGCGGTGATGCCAGCATTTGTCGGCCTAGCTAATTGGATGATACCGCTGATGATAGGTGCGCCAGATATGGCGTTGCCCAGGCTTAATAACTGGAGTTTTTGGATATTACCCTTTGCCTTTAGCATGATGTTGATGACCTTGTTCATGCAAGGCGGCGGACCTAACTTTGGCTGGACATTCTACGCGCCGCTATCAACCACCTTTGCGCCGCCCTCCGTGACTTTTTTTATCTTTGCCGTACATATGATGGGGATCAGTTCTATCATGGGTGCCATCAATGTCATAGTGACCATACTTAATATGCGAGCACCTGGCATGTTGATGATGAAATTGCCATTATTTGTTTGGACATGGCTGATTAC
Source organism: Gammaproteobacteria bacterium AS21 (assembly GCA_038900335.1). GTDB lineage: Bacteria > Pseudomonadota > Gammaproteobacteria > Pseudomonadales > Balneatricaceae > Rs1. The sequence goes on from JBBMRB010000007.1 coordinate 154,660, forward strand.
CGCTTTCCTATTGATTTTGGTGATGCCGGTATTGGCGGGTGTCGTCACTATGATGTTGATGGATATTCACTTCGGTACCAGCTTCTTTAACGCTGCAGGTGGCGGAGACCCAGTGTTGTTTCAACATATATTTTGGTTTTTTGGCCATCCGGAAGTTTATATTATGATATTGCCGGCCTTTGGTGTGATCAGTGAAATTATCCCAACTTTTGCCCGCAAAAAATTATTTGGCTACAGCTCGATGGTCTATGCTACCTCATCTATTGCGTTTTTATCTTTTATTGTCTGGGCGCACCATATGTTTACAGTGGGTATGCCGTTAATGGGTGAGCTGTTTTTTATGTTTGCCACTATGCTGATAGCGGTGCCGACCGGGGTCAAGGTGTTTAACTGGGTCGCCACCATGTTTCGCGGCTCAATGACTTTTGAAACGCCGATGTTATTTGCCATCGCCTTCGTGGTGCTTTTTAGTATCGGTGGCTTTTCGGGTTTAATGTTAGCGATCGCCCCCGCTGACTTTCAGTACCACGATACCTATTTTGTCGTCGCTCACTTTCACTATGTGTTAGTGCCGGGTTCGGTTTTTTCAATCATGGCGGGCGTTTATTATTGGCTGCCTAAATGGACAGGTAATTACTACAATGAAAAAATGGGGAAACTGCATTTTTGGATGAGCTTTATCGGCATCAATGTCACCTTTTTTCCAATGCATTTTGTCGGTCTGGCGGGAATGCCTCGCCGGATACCCGATTATGCTCTGCAGTTTGCCGATTTTAACGCCGTATCCTCTGTGGGTGCTTTCTTATTCGGCTTCTCTCAACTTATTTTTATCTACAATATTGTCTGTTGTATCTGTAAATCTAATCAAGCGAGCGATAGAGTGTGGGAAGCTAGTCATGGTCTGGAGTGGACAGTGCCTTCTCCCGCTCCCTATCATACTTTTAGCAAGCCGCCACAAGTGGATTAATGATATGAATAAACCGGCCAGTCATACTAAATTAATTGCACAGCTGCTAGCGGGCATAGTGCTAATGTTCGGTTTTGGTTTTGCACTAGTACCGCTCTATGACGTATTTTGTCGTATTACCGGTATTAACGGTAAAGTTGATTTGACCCCTGGCGCCTACCACGCAACGAGCCAGTCTGAAAGAGAGATAAAGGTTCAGTTTATAGCAGTTAATAACGAGTCTATGCCCTGGGTGTTTAAGCCGAAACAGTCTTCGATAAAAGTAACCCTGGGTAAAACTTATCAAACGTCTTACTGGGCTGCAAATTTAACTAAGAGGCATATGGTAGCGCAGGCAGTGCCCTCTGTATCGCCATCGGATGCGGCTGAATATTTACAAAAAGTGGATTGTTTCTGTTTTAATCGTCAGCCACTCAATGCAGGTGAACAGCGTGAAATGGGCTTGGCGTTCAATGTCCTGCCAGACATACCCGCTCATATAAAAACGATCACGCTATCTTATACACTATTTGATATAAGTGCAGCGAGTGCTAAGGCTGTTGCGAGTCAGCCTTAGTGCTTGTCAGTGAATATGAACATTAAACGATAGATCTTTTTGTCTAGAGCGCAAGCAATAACACAGGGAGTGATCGAAATGAAAACCGAGTATCAAGAGTACTACGTACCACCTCAAAGCTATTATCCCATCGTCGCTTCTGTGGCCATGTTCTGTCTGGCATTTGGCGCCGCTTCTGTTTTGACAGCGAGCAAAGATGGAGGCTATTTTGGTATGCATTTGTTATTTATCGGCTTTATTTTGCTGTTTTTCGTCATTATCATTTGGTTTGCCACAGTGGCTCAGGAGAGCCGAGAGGGGCTGTATTCAAAGCAGATGGACAAATCGTTTCGCTGGGGGATGGGTTGGTTTATCTCCTCGGAAGTGATGCTGTTCGCCGCACTATTTGGCGCCTTGTTTTATATTCGGGTATTGGCCGTGCCCTGGTTGGCAGGTGAGGGCGAAAAAGGTATATCACATATACTTTGGGAGGGTTTTGTCAATCAATGGCCGCTGATGAGCACACCAGATCCGAGCTTGTTTAAAGGGCCGGTAAAAATAGTAGATCCCTGGCATATTCCGTTTTTAAACACTATTTTACTACTGTGTTCTAGTGTCACCCTCACCTTGTCACATAAAGCTCTAAAGAGCGGTCACAGAGCGACAACAGCAATCTGGCTGGCGCTGACTGTGGTGCTAGGTGTGACTTTTTTGTACTACCAAGTCATTGAATATCATGAGGCTTATACCACGCTAGGCCTGACCTTAGAGGCTGGAGTTTACGGTTCTACCTTCTTTATTTTAACAGGGTTTCACGGGCTGCACGTCACTATCGGTACAGTTATGCTGATCTGTATTTTAGCGCGAATAATAGAGGGTGAGTTTAGTGCTCAAAAACACTTTGGTTTTGAGGCTGTCGCTTGGTACTGGCATTTTGTCGATGTGGTCTGGGTAGGGCTATTTATTTTTGTCTACATACTGTAGTCAAAAAGTTGGTGCTTACAAACCGTGTGGGGTCAGTTTTCCTGAATAAAAACCATAGCTTATTAGCAAAATCAACATAATAGTTAGCACGACTCGTACCAGTAGCATATTGACCGTTCGCTGACGGTTATTGTCATCTTTCATTAAAAAGAAAAAGCTGTAAGCCAAAGAGGCAAGGATAGAAAAAAACAATAGTAGGATCAATATTTTCATAAGAGTGATCTTTATTGGATTGAAATATGAGTAAAACTCAAAACGGCATAACTCGCAAGTTAATATTTTTACTAACGGCACTGTTGGTCGTTGTGGTGATGGTGCGTTTAGGGATCTGGCAGTTAGACAGAGGGGCACAAAAACAGCAGTTATTACATCAGTGGCATCAGCCGGCAACTGAGCTCTTGTTACCGATAGTGGCGAGCCAGAAGTATCAAAGAGTACAGGTCAGTGGGGTGTTTGATCAGCAGCGCTATTTTTTATTAGACAACCGCACCAGAGATGGTCAAGTTGGCTACGAAGTGCTGGCGCTGTTGACGCTGGCAAAGAATAAGACACTGTTAGTAAATCTAGGTTGGCTGGCGGCGGGTTTTGATAGATCAGTGTTGCCTGAATTTGCTGTTCCAGTTGCACAGGTAACCATAAAGGGGTGGTTAAAACAGGTAGAGAGGTCATATCAGCTAGCCAATGATGTTTGGCTAGCGGGGTGGCCTAAGCGGATCCAGCAGGTTGAGTTACTGCGAATTGAGGAGGCCGCATCCTTAAAGTTTTTGCAGTCGGTGATTTTGCTTAATGAAACATCGCTGACGGCCGAGTTAATTACCGATTGGAAACCGGTGAATATGAGTGCACAAAAACATTTTGGCTATGCAATACAGTGGTTTTTAATGGCTTTTACACTTGTTGTTATGGTGGTTTGGTTTTACATAAAAAGCCTTAAAGTAAAGGGAGGCAATGATGAGTAAAGACAATAATAGGTTAACGTTTTGGCTGATCTGGCTGGTGGGGATTGTGCCGATGTGCGCCGCTTTTTTTATGTACTACTCAGGTTATTTGCGCCCACAGCACACCGTCAATCAAGGTCAGTTACTCGAACAGCAAACCCTGCAGCAGTGGCAACTCAGAGACAGTGAGAATAGTTTTCAGCACAGTGGTCAATGGCAGATACTACACACCTTACCCAATGACTGTCTAAGCTTACAGTGTCAAAATTGGCAAAAATCGCTACCCAGTTTAATTAAGCGATTAGGCAAAGACAGTGACCGAGTTGTACTCTATCAGGTCGGTGAACGCGGTGATATGTTGAAAACTGCGAAATTAACGACGCTGGGCGAGGCGATATGGCTAGCAGACCCGCTGGGTAATTTGGTGATGCGTTATTCGCCAGATTTAGAGCCCAAGCAGCTGCTGGCGGATTTGAAAAAGTTATTAAAACTGTCGGGTATAGGCTAGTAATGTCGGCTATTTTGTCTATGGATAATAAAAGCACTAAGGCGCGACGCTGGGCGCTAATATTGGTCAACGCTGCGATTATATTAGTCATCATCGTGGTGATGATAGGTGGATGGACGCGCATTAATGATGCGGGGTTAAGTTGCCCAGATTGGCCGGGTTGCTTTGGCCAGTTGACAGTGCCTGTGAGTGCTAGTCAATTAGATATCGCTGCACAGCTGTATCCAGATGTCGAGGTTGTCGCGAGTAAAAGCTGGCTTGAGATGACTCATCGCTACTTAGCGGCTAGTTTAGCTCTGCTTATTCTCGGACTGGCCTTGATTGCATTTTACTTAAAAAATGAAGCTCAGTATCCGCAGCTATTGAGTTTCAGTTTATTATTATTGGTTGTCTTTCAAGCTGTGCTGGGAATGTGGACGGTGACGTTGAAGTTGCTGCCAATCGTAGTGACCGCACATTTATTGGGGGGGTTGTTAACAACAGTACTCCTCGTGTTGTTAAGAGATAAAATTTTAGCGATAAACGCGATGAGTCGACGTTGGACAAAGGCTAATTATTTATTATTACTTGGGTTGGTGCTGCTGTGCCTGCAAATTTTATTAGGCGGTTGGACGAGTAGCCACTACGCCGCTTGGGGTTGCAGTGACTGGCTTAGATGCAACCCAGCGCTTGACATAGATTACAATTTTTCAGCGGCTTTTAGTATTAATCTAGATAGTAGTTATTCACACCAAGGAGGAACGCTGGCTTTAGCAGAGCGCGGGGCTATACAAATTACTCATAGAGTAGGTGCTGTGCTGGTGATATCGTACTTCTTATGGCTGTATTTTGCAGTAGGCAGGCATCAGTTTTGGGCGCGGCGCTGTCGAGTGTTAATTCTGTTGATAGCGCTGCAAATACTGCTGGGGTTAATGACCATTGCTTGGGCGGTTCCGACGCTATTGGCAATGGCGCACCACATGATAGCCGTTGCCCTGTTAGTTTATACCACTAGAGTTCTATCAGTTAGTGTCCTGGAACATAAGGAGAAACTCAATGATTAAATACTCAGCTTTTATTTTTAAAGTGGGCAAATCTGAGATCAAACTACAGCACTACTTGGCACTATGTAAGCTTAAAGTAGTGGCCGTTATGCTGATTACATCGCTGGTGGGTATGTTGTTAGCACAAGATAGTATCCCCTCTATTATAACAATGGTAATTGCATTAGTGGGTATTGCACTGGTGACTAGTGCCGGTGCGGCTATTAATCACGTTATGGATTTTAAAATAGACCGGCAGATGCAAAGAACAAAATGGCGACCTTTGCCACAAGGTCAAGTTTCTAGCCAGCAAGCACTGTTTTTTGCCTTGACGATAGGGGCGTTAGGGATCTACCTACTAGCAGTATATATCAATATGCTGACGGCATGGTTGACCCTGATTTCACTGGTGGGTTATGCACTGATTTATACTGTATGGCTAAAGAGGGCAACGCCTCAAAATATAGTGATCGGTGGTCTAGCAGGTGCAACACCGCCGTTACTGGGTTGGACAGCAATCAGTGGCACGGTCAGCGCAGATAGCTTGTTATTAGTGTTAATATTGTTTGCCTGGACACCGCCGCATTTTTGGTCGCTCTGCCTGGCACGCAAAAGTGATTACGCTAAAGCAGAAGTGCCAATGCTACCTATTACCCATGGAGAAAAACATACTAAGCTATCCATTGTGTTGTACAGCGTACTGTTAGTGCTAACGACAATCATGCCATTTCTTACTCAGATGTCAGGGGTTATCTATTTGCTGTTAGTCACAGTCTTGAATATACGTTTTTTCCAGTGGGCACTTCGAGTTTATACAGATGTTAATCATAGTCAGATGGCCATGTTCAGGTACAGTATAAAATACATTATGTTGTTGTTTTTAGCGCTATTAGTAGATCACTATTTGAATATATTTATAACCTGAGTAAATGAGATGGTTAGTAAAAGATTAAAGAGCAAAAAATGATAATAGTTTGAAGAGTATCATTTAGATATTTACAACTTATGTCACATTAGCTCATATAACACTATTTTATATAGTTAATTCAGCAGCCAAACAGGCAGCGCATGGCAGGCGTGCTCAAAACGCAGGCTAGAGTTTAAAACAAGGAGAAATACTATGTTTATAAATCATATGATAGGCATGTTTTATCACCCTAAAGAAGAGTGGGGGGCAATTCATCAAGAGCGTTATAGCGTGGTGCATATTTTTTTAGCGCAAATTAGCATACTCTCGATGATTCCTGCAGTTAGTATGTATATAGGCACCACACAAGTGGGTTGGACGTTGACGGGAAAAACTTATGTAAAACTGGCGACAGACAGCGCGCTACCGGCTGCCATTGCCTCGTACTTTGCCTGTTGGGCTGCAGTTGCATTTATCGCGTACGCAATTCACTGGATGGAAAAAACTTATGGCGGGCACGTTAATATAAATGAGTGCTTGATATTAACCACCTTTACAGCGACGCCGCTATTCCTATCTGGATTGTCTGCACTTTACCCTATGTTGTGGTTTAATGTGAGCGTAGGCCTAGCGGCGCTGTTGTACTCTGTGTATCTATTGTTTATCGGCGTGCCGGTTATTATGGAGATACCAGAGGATAGAGCATTTTTCTTTTCAGCTTCGATATTAACCGTCGGCCTTTGTACTCTGGTAGGTATGTTGGCTGCCTGCGTGATCCTTTGGGATACTGTAATACCTTTAAATTATGTATCTGGTTAACCAGCTGCCACTTAAATTTAAACGCTTGCTACTAAATCAAAGCATATAGATCGTAAAAACGCTTTATTTTAATTAAATTAAATAAAGCGTTGACGCGCTCCAGAATCTCTATATAATTCGCCTCCTCGCTACAGGGTGACCCAGAAAGTTACCTTATAAACACAGCGAGATGATCGGTTTTTTCTTTAGCTTATAAAGAATCTTGAAAGAATGATAAGTTATTTAACTTCTTGTTTTTGAATGATTAATAATAAAGAAAATGATTGGTCGAGTTGGTTTTTGGTTTCCTGTTTTAATTTCTAATGTGTTATTGTCGTGTTTATTGTTTTACTTTAATCGCTTCAAAAACAAATTAAAAATAAACGAAATAAAGATTGACTAACTCAGGTGCTTCTATATAATACGCACCTCACTTAAGCACTACCGCAAACATCAGCGGTGACTTAGTCGCAGACTAACGAAGCTTAAGCATCATCTCTTACGAGGTGAATCGCTCTTTAAAAATTTGGTCAGATAATTCGTGTGGGCGCTTGTCGATATTAGCTACAAAAGCTTTTATAGCAATCTA
>JBBMRB010000008.1:0-154269 GCA_038900335.1 Gammaproteobacteria bacterium AS21
TTAGGCTCTAACATTCCCTGTTTAATTAGGGCGATGGTCGCTTGTGGCTGGTTTGGTATTCAAACATTATTCGGTGGTATCGCTATCCATATTTTGTTCTCTGCCATTTTACCAGGCTGGGAAAGTTTAGGTGGTACCGGCGAAGTGATCGGCTTCTTTATGTTCTTCGCACTTAACCTGTATATTGTTATTCGCGGCGCTGAATCTATCAAAATCCTAGAGACAATGTCTGCACCGCTATTATTAGCCGTCAGTATTGGTTTGATGATGTGGGCAATGCCGCAAGTCTCTATCACTGAGTTACTAGCAACACCTGCTAATCGCCCAGCAGATGCATCGTTCTGGGGCTACTTTTTCGGTGGATTAACCGCAATGGTTGGCTTTTGGGCGACATTGTCGTTGAACATCCCCGATTTTAGCCGTTACGCTAAATCACAAAAATCGCAAGTGGTCGGCCAAGTAGTCGGGCTACCTATCACCATGTTCTTCTTTGCATCTCTTGGTGTTATTTTAACAGCAGCTTCTACTACGTTAGTGGGTGAGACGATTTCTGATCCGGTGAATTTAATTGGTAAAATTGATAGCCCAATGTGGGTCATCATTGCCATGATCATGATCATCATCGCTACACTGTCGACTAACACTGCTGCGAATATCGTATCGCCAACCAACGATTTTCAAAACATTGCCCCTTCTAAAATAGATCAAACTCGCGGTGTATTAATCACTGGTGCGATTGGTGTTTTACTAATGGCTTGGGAGCTGCTTAAAAAGCTTGGGGTGATTGAATCAGACGTCAGTGTTGAGGCTATGTACACTAACTGGTTACTGGGTTATTCCAGCTTACTAGGGCCCATTGCCGGCATTATGATTATCGATTACTTTATCATTAAAAAGCAGCAACTGAATTTACCTGAGCTTTACAAAACTAACGGTATTTACGCAGGCTTTAACATGTCAGGGCTCATTGCTTTTGGTGTACCAGTGGCATTGACACTGTTCGCACTAACCACCGGTTACCTTAGCTGGTTCTACCAATACGGTTGGTTTACAGGCTCAGTTTTAGGCGCCATTATTTACTTTTTTATTGCCAAAAGAGCTGCGTAATTAACGATTGAATAATGCCATTGTCGCTGAGCTAACAGTCATCAGCGACAATGTTTTATATAAGAGACAATGTTTTATATAAGAGACAAGATAATTAGCGAAGCTTTAACATAGGGATTTTTTTAACTAAGCCCAAGGCAAAAACAAAACCTATAGAGACACTCAACAACCCTAATTGCTCTACCCAGCCTATGGTTTCGCCGAGTAACAACACCGATAGCAACATGGTGGTAGGTGGCACTAGTGCTGCAAAAATAGCACCTTTAGAAGCACCTAGAATAGACACACTTTTTGAGTATAAAAACAGTGCTAATATAGAAATCACTATTCCTTGATAAACTCCTTGTTGCAATAGCACATCAACAGGAATATTAGCCAGTGAATCAAGATGATTATAAAAGTAATATGGCATATAAAGCATCATAGAAAACACAGCGACTAGCGCTGTGGCGAGCCAAGGGTTAATTTGCCAATAGCGACAATACATAGTGTAACTAGCCCACAATAAGCCGCTTAAGATAAAGAGCAAATCCCCTGTGAGTATGGTGCTCGATAATGCCCCTATTTGACTAGCAGAGACACTGACCACACCCGATAAAATTAAAGCGATACCAAAAATACGGCTTTTATTTACTTTCTCTTTGAAAAACAAGACACTGCCAATCGTCGTAAATAACAACATACAGCTTGGGGCAATGATGCCAAAGTGCGAGCTTGGCGCCATTGTTAAGCCAAAGGTGGCAACTAATACATAGGGGGCACCCGCGCCTATCGATAAGATAAGCCCTTTTAATAACCATCTATCAAGCTTTCTTACTTTGATTAACAATATGGGTAATAATATCACGCCAGCAGCACTAAACCTGATTGCAGTAATATCCCAAAACGTTAGGTTTTGCATCGTCAGTGATTTTGAAACCACCGGCCAGCTCCCCCAAATAACCGCCGCTAACAGGCCAAAGCCGATCGCTAGCCCTATGTTTTTTGAAGTATCTGGGATCATGAGATTTACCTTATTAAAACGACTGCATACATTGCACTGTGAGATGCTAGTTTATCTGTTAAGCTTGCACCATGTACGGCTTTAAATACGTTTTAGCAATTTATTTATGCGTTATTATTTAATTTAAGAGGAAAAACTGCAATCTAATGAATAGTTTAGATAATCTAGATAAACAGATTTTACGTGCCTTGCAGAGCGATTGCCGCCTTAGTACCGAAAAACTAGGGGATTTAGTCGGCCTCTCCGCTACGGCTTGTCAGCGGCGTATTAAAAAGTTGCGTGAGTTAAAAATTATTGAGCAAGAGGTCGCTATTTTAAACCCACAAAAACTGGGCACCTTTGTCACCGTGATTGTCGATATAATCTTTCGCAAGGGCGACAGCCATATTATTGAAGAATTTAAAACTCTGATGCGCAATACCCAGGCGGTGCAGCAGTGTTATTACCTAACAGGTGATGTCGATTTTTCACTGGTGATTTGTGTCTCTAGTATCCAAGAATACGAAATTCTCTCTAGAAGATTGTTTGTAGATAATGAGAATATCTCAAAGTTTGTCAGTAGAGTCAGTATGGAAAATGTTAAAACTTCGTTAAAAATACCGCTTTAAACATATTTTATATGATGGCGAAAAATTTAAACATTATAGGTTGTGAAGCTTAAAACACACAACACTGTGTTTTAAGCTCCTGAGCATTGTACTGTTACGCTGAAAGCTTTTTCGCCACCAGCTCAGAAATTTCATAAGTCCCAGATTGCCCACCTAACTCATAAGGTAACAATAACCCTGTGCCATAGGCATTAGTGACAGCGCTCTCTAGCAATTCAGATGCTTTTATTAACTCAGGACAATCAAACTTATCACCTAAGTAATCGAGCATAATAGCACCTGATAAGATCATCCCCGTAGGGTTCGCTTTACCCTGGCCCATAATATCGGGAGCTGAGCCATGACACGGCTGAAATACTGCATTGTTATCACCTACTTCACCAGAGGATGACATACCCATACCACCCATTAAAGCTGCCGCTATATCTGATAAAATATCACCAAACTGATTTTCAGTCGGCACCACATCATAGCGCCACGGGCAGCGAACTAAATCTAACGCGGTAGCATCTACATATTGGTGCTCTGCTTTAATATCATCGTAGTTTTTGGCGACATCGTAAAAAACGTTGCGAAAGAAGAACTGTGAAGACAATACGTTCGCCTTATCTGAGCAAGTGACAAGTCCTGCCTTGCCTTTCGCTTTTCTGCGCTGCGCTAGCCTAAAGCTGTAATCAAACAGTTTGGTTGATGTCTCACGCGTCACTCTGATTAAATTGTGTGCCGCATCAGCGCTATCTAATGCATGTGCTCTAGGTTCAGCAAAAATGCCCTCTGTTGATTCGCGAACAATGACGAAGTCCAAATCTTTACTGCGCGCATCGGCAAGCGGTAGCGGTAAATTAGGCATAGTGCGACACGGTCTCACACCTGCATATAAGTTTAATCGTTTGCGCAAATCGTGTTGTGGCCCCACTTCAGTGCCATCTGGGTAGCGAATATCAGGTAGCCCCATCGCCGCTAGATAAATAGCATCAGCTTTTGCTGCCACCTCAAAGTTCTCTTCTGGAAAACCTTCACCTGTATCAAGATAGTGCTGTGCACCTGCCGCTAACACTTCAAAATTTAATGTAACGCCACATTGATGCGCCGCTTCTTTTACTAGTTCAATAGCCGGTGGCGTAATTTCAGTGCCGATGCCATCGCCAGGTAGTACTGCAATATTATACGTTCTCATAATTTGACTCATATTAAGTGTGTGTAATGTTAATTTCAGCGATTATCATCAAAATGCCAATGAGCGGGTGCACAGCCAGCAGCACCTTGCGCTAGTAATAAACGGCTATCTAAACTAGGAATTTTCTGATCTAACAGGCAACCTAAATTGATGATCGACAACCGCGGGCCACTAAAGGCGAGTGATGAGGTACTTTTCAGGCATTCGCTCTTGATATCATCAAGATGCGGGCGACCCATTTGTCCTGCTTGAAACGCCTCTTCTACCCAATCCATGTGCTGGGCATCGTTATCTTGCAGTACAACTTGTTGCTCACCGTCAGGCGTCACTTTAATAATCCGATTACTGACGATACTGGTCACCCAAAAATTACCCTCTTGATCTCTTGTTAAGCCATCAGGGAAGGTGCCTGCGGGGAAATTAGCTATCACTTGGGGATTTGTTAACTGATTGTTTTGATAATCGCTATCAGCGCTAATATCAAAGCGAATAAGCTCGCGACTAAAGGTCGCATTTACGTATAAATGTTCACCATCTGGGTCTACATACACTTCGTTGGTATAACCTAAACCATCAGCGACTTTTCTAGCGACACCGTTTTCTATCACTGCGATATAACCATCGCCTATATCTTTACGATATGCGTCAGCTCTAGGTGTAATCGTGGTGCTTACGGTGATCCACAACCGCCCTTGATAGTCCAAATAAATAAAGTTACTTGGCTCCATTGCCACTCCGTCAACTTCACTAATATAAGTGCTGCAATGACCTTCGCGGCTAATTCTAAATATCCCACCTTGGCTATCACCTAAATGCGCTATCAGAAAATCACCGTTTTCTAGTAATGCAATACCATTAGGTTTTAATAAACCGATGCCTTCAACGTGCTGACCGCCAAAAAAAGTTTGGGTGCCATCTGCTGCTATCTCAGTGACACCACCACGAAAATCAGACACGTAGAGATAACCTGCTGCAGTTGCCAGCACGCACTCTGGCCTTACTAATGCGTCACCGCGCCAGCTAATATTATTAAAATCAAAACTCATAAAATCCCTCTATCTAATATTTTTTATTCGATGATAGTAAACCGTAATAAGTGATTTCTTAGCTATTAAGCGTTAAAAATCAAACCTGCGCCCCTGCTCATTGGAGTGATAAATAGCTTCTTCCAAATGAATGTTTTGTAAATATTCGCTCGCTCTGTTCTCAAGAGCAGTTGCTCGCAAATAGTGATCAGCCACATGCCTATTTAAGCGGTAGACACAATCACCGCCAAAACCAACATCATCCCATTGATATGGGTGTAGTGTTTCCTGCTGATCACCAAATTTACGGATATAGATATTAGCTTCTCCATCTAACCGCAAACTGCCTTTAGCGCCTTCCACATACATTTCACCAAAGGTGCGGCGGGTGTTTGATGAGGCGTGGTCTAACAGGCGATTACCATCAAATACCGCAGTGAGGCCATGGCTATATTCAAACAACACGTGCCCTGCATCCTCGCCTTTGATCACCGGATTACAGCGTTTTAAACTGGCGTAAACAGAGCTTGGCTCACCTAGCAGAAAACGGAAACAGTCAACAAAGTGGATCCCCGTTTCATGTATTAGTAATTTTGGCATTTGCTGAAAATAAGGCTGGCGCTCCAAGTAGGCATTCTCCCCTTGCCCATCACCTGTACGCAGGGCAAAGCGAACATTCATTAATGCTCCTAATTGCCCTGTTTCAATGATTTTCCCGATTTCTCTGATCCACGGCATAAACCTGAAATTCTCATGGATACACAGATCAATACCCGCCTTAGCCGCAGCCTCTGTCATTGCCCGAGCTTGCGCTAAGTTTTCACCAAATGGCTTTTGGCAAATCGCATTAACGCCGAATTCAATGGCGGCATCCACCGCCGCTTGATGCGTTAATGGCGGCGTAATAATATCGAGCAGATCAACCTCAACTTCGGCTAACATGGCGCGCACATCGTTAAAACAATGGGCGATGTCATAAGTTTGAGCGAAAGCTTGAGCACTTTTGATATCTCTATTACAAATGGCGACAATTTCAACATCATCCATTCGCTGCCAAGCTTGATAATGAAATTGACTAAAATAGCCGGTGCCGACACAGGCGACGCGCAATTTTTTTGGCTTACTCAAGACTTTCTCCTCACTACGCTATTATCACATTTCACTAAATTTTTATTTTTGTACTACACGCGGGTATAAATGCAGTGTTTTATCGACCACCATTTGTGCGCTAGCCTCAGCAAAAGCGAGAAAATGCTCGCTTGCTAAATGCACATCAAAAGCCGCCTTATCATCATACAATTCATACAAAAACACTTCGCCAGGTTTAGCATCATCAAAGCAGACATCAAATTGATGACAACCTGACTCTTGCTCTAGCGATGTTTTAGCATTTTTGAGTACCAGTGTATTGAACTCACTAGCGAACTGAGCTTTGACTTGAAAAAAAACAACGACAGCAAACATCTTAAATCCTCTTTTGTATAATCTTAATTAACGAAATAGCTCAACCATCGTCATCGATACCGCTGGAGTATAGGTAACTAATAACAGAGCAATGATTGCCACTATATACAAGGGTGCCATCTTCTTCGCGATTGCTAAGACACCGACACCTGAAATTCTGGAGGCGACATAAAGTGTGGCTCCCACCGGTGGCGTAAATAAACCGACCGCCACATTACAGGTCATAATGACACCTAGATGAACTGGGTCGATACCGTATAGCTGTGCTGTTGGTAAAAATAACGGCGCTGTTAGCAAAATAGCCGGTACCGGATCTAGTACTAGACCTAAGAGCAATAACACAACATTGACTAACAGTAGGAACATCCATGGGCCATCAGATAACTCTTGCACAAAACTCGCCATAATTTGCGGCATTTGCTCTAGCGTAATCAGCCAACCCAAAACACTGGTCGCACCGATAACAACCATCACTACGGTACTAGTAACGAATGAATCAATAATCAACTGAGGGAGGTTGCGAACCTTAAAATCACGGTACACAAACATAGTGATGACTAAACCGTAGATAACAGCCAGTGCAGCGGCTTCTGTCGGTGTCACCCAGCCTGAAAATATACCACCTAAAATTAAGATCGGCATAAATAACGCGGGTGCTGTGCCTAAAAATGAGCTCCATAATTCAGTGGCACTCGTTGTGCGCCCCCCTGGATCACAACCGGTTGATTTGCCTACGCGATAACAAACGATCATAAAGAACACACCGAAAATCAACCCGGGGATCATGCCTGCTAAGAACAAATCAGCAACTGACACATTACCGACAAAACCATAGATAAGCATCGGGATTGAAGGCGGGATGATAATACCTATGGTGCCAGCTGCAGCCACTAGACCTGCCGAGAAACCTTTATCATAGCCCTCCTTTGCCATGTTTTTGATCATGACAGAGCCTATAGCAGCACTGTCGGCGATAGCTGAACCTGAGATACCGCCAAAGATCATTGATGCGCCCACCACAACCATACCTAAACCGCCTGGCATAAAGCCGAATGCAGCTCTGGCAAAGCCGATAATTCTAAGGCCCACACCGCCTCGGCTCATTAACTCACCCGCGACTATAAATAGTGGGATAGCAAGAAAGTGATTTGGCTCAACGCCACCGATGAAATTTAAATATAGGGCCTGTAGAGGAAAGCCTAGATCAAACACGATAATCGGTAATATCGATGTTAATAGGATCGCCCACACTAACGGGACACCCATAAAGATAGTGCCTAAAAACACTACCATGACAAATAATAAGATCATTGTTGATCCTCCAAAACATCAAACTCAGATGTTTTTGCAGCGGCTGGTAAAGTGTAATCACACCAAATATTAAATAGGTGAAAAATCAAACTTAGCAACATCCCAAAAGGCATTGAGGCATATAATAATCCAACTGGCCAATACAACACGGTTGTCGTTTGCGCCCATGTATGGATACTAATATCGTAGCCTGTCTTAATTAATGTCAATAAAATAAAGGCAATTATCAAATTGATTATTAACGTTAATTTTTGCTGAGCAGCCTGTGAGAATAGTCGTTCGACTACTTCAGTGACCCGCATATGGGCACCGCGCGCCATCGCTGCAGAACAACCAACAAAGGTGCTCCACAACAGTAAAAACGCCGTCACTTCCAATGACCAAGCTAAATCAAAACCTGCTGCACCACGCAACAAAGCATTGATAAAGACGAGTAAAATGATTGATAAACCTGCTAACACGAGGGCGAAGTCAACGATGCTGCTAAGCCATTTTAAAGGCGCAGGATAATGCAGCCTGTAGTCCATATTAAATCCTCTAGTACTAGCTGTTTAACACAAGCCATACTTTTATTCTTATTGAGGTTGATGCTGTTTAGAAGGTAGTGCTACGTAATACTTAATCACTTCACAATGAAGCTATCATTAGCGGTAGCTCCCCTCTCTATAGAAGGGCACTTTAACAAGCCTGGCACAGCAGCGCCGTGCCAAACTAAGAAAAGTTATTTTGCAGGTAGTGCCGCTCGAATAGCGGCAGCATCCGCTAAGATTTTGTCTACTTCAGCACCGTACACACCGCGCGCTTTATCGTAAACTGAAGCAACTGCTTCTCTAAATGGTCCTATTTCAGGAACCGTCACAACAGCACCGGCATCAGCCATTTCCTTCAGCTGTGAGTCAACCGAGTTTTTAACCAAATCACGAGAGAACGCTGAAGCTTCTGCTGCTGCTTTCAAGAAAAGTTTTTGATCAGCGGCTGAAATTTTCTGCCATGTTGCTTCAGATACCGTCAATGGTAATGGGCTATAGACGTGGCGGGTTAAGGTAATATTTTTCGCCACCTCGTTAAATCTCAAAGATTTAATGGTATCGACAGGGTTTTCCTGACCAGATACTGTCCCCTGTTGAATCGCAAGATAGACATCGGTAATTGGCATCACCACTGTTTGAAAACCAATGGCTTCCATGGTCCAGCGAATCATATCATTAGGATAGACACGCATTTTTTCACCTACGGCATCTGCAGGAGAATTTAAAGGCTCTTTAGTAGTAAAACTGCGAAAGCCTGCTTCCCACGTAGATAATACACGAAAGCCTTTTGCTGGCAGCTTAGCAAATTCATTTTTTAACCAAGCAGAGTTATCGTACAGCTCCCAACCTTGCTCATAACTATCCACTAAAAACGGCATAGAGGTCAGGTTTAAAGAAGGTAAATGGCTCGCATAGCTGCCCGTTGCCGATACCGTAAAATCAACGCCACCTAACTGTAGCTGCTCGATTGCTTTAGGATCATTCGCTAATTGCCCTGATGGGTAGATACGAATTTTATAGCGATTGTCAGTATACTCTGCCACTTTTTTGGCAAAAACTTCAGCCGCTGCTTGCCTAGAGCCACCTGGATTATCAGTATGGCTAAATCTTAAGGTTGTCGCTGCTGATGCACTGCCCGCTGTTATTGCAACAGCCGCTGTGCTAGCTAGTATTAATCCTTTAGTAATAATCTTCATCACGTTACTTCCTCATTTATTATTGTGTTTGGAATTGTGTAGGCGTTACCGGCCTTTTTTAGCATTCAATTAACTTTAGGTTAAAAAATTAATTAATGTATACGTTAATTAATCCGATAATAACGCACCCACTTTTAAAGTCAACCGTTATCCGCTGTCTTTTTAGCTCAGCCGTGCGACTAAGCACAACTTAATAGGCTATAATTAACTGACACTAGAGAGTCAATTACTCTGGAAGTGCACTTATTTAGTGCAAAACAAAAGGATTTTAAATGAGAAAATTAACAGCGATCATTGCTTTTATCGCCGCTAGTGCGCTGTTCTCGCAAACAGTATATGCCAGTGTTGTGCATTGGAGAGTACAAAGTAATCAGCCTCAAAGCAGTGCTCTCTTTCAATTAGAGCAAGCATTTGCTGATGATGTAGCACGCTTAACCAACAACCAATTGATCATCGCCATACGCCCACCAGAGGGTTATGTATCTATACGCGCTAGCTTTAGTAGTGTTAGAACACATCAAATTGAAGGGATGTTCATGAACCCTATCTACTGGACTAGTGCCGATCCAATTTTTGCAATATTAGGTGATTTAGTCACTGCTTGGGATACGCCTGAGCAATACTATGACTGGTTAGAAAATGATAACGGTATTCAGTATTTAGAAGATGCCTACCAAGATTATGGCTTGCGAATGTTGGGCTTCATCATTTCTCCCTCTGAAGCACTAGCCTCGAACGTACCACTAAGAAACATAGCTGATCTTAGCGGGCAACGCATAAGAACACCACCTGGGATGACTGCTGATTACTTTGCAGCCCTTGGCGCCTTCCCTCGCCAAATCACACTCGATTTAGCAATCAAAGCATTCAAGCGAAAACAAGTTAATATCATCGATTTTGCTGACATAGTAATGAATTACAAAGGTGGCATATATGAATTTGCAAAACATACTAATTACCCAGGGTTCCATTCACTACCCATCATTGATTTTGTAGTGAGTGAGCAGGCATGGCAGAACTTATTAGCTGAACATCGCCAAGCGGTATTACAGGCAATAAAGAGATGGCAAGTAAATATTGAAACTGTTTACTATGAGTCACTTGATGAAACGTTAACTCAACTTAAACAACAGGGAGTGACCATTCACAATTGGGATGCACAAGAGCGTTTAGCAGCCAGAAAACTTGCGATACCTGTTTGGCAAAAATATGCCAAGAAAAGCCCTAAGGCCCAACAGGCACTGAACTCTATGATGAAAAAGCTCAAAGAGATCGGCAATTTATAGAACAAAGCACAATATTCCAATAACAATAGCTATATAAATTAGCTAGAGATCATCATGGATTTATTGCCTCTAGTAAGTTAGTTAACTCACCAGATGCTCTTGCTCTATGTTGGGTGTTAATAGCGATAGCTGTCTCAACATCCCCCTGTTTAAGTGCTTCTATGACACTGCGATGCTCTTGCGATGATTGCACCGGCGGCTTACGTATTCTCAGTGTCAGCATGCGCGCGCGATTGGTTTTTTCCCAGTAGCTATTGACTAAGCTTATTAATTCATTGTTTTGCGATAAGCTAATCAGTATTTGATGGAATAAGTTATCATTCTCTGCCCACGCCACTAAATCATCATGCTCTAGCGCCTCTATCATATTGTTGGTAACACGCTCTAGCTCAGCAATTTTATCTGGATCAACAGGTTTACTACAGGCAATTGAAATCGCTGCCGTTTCTAACCACGACAACACTTGGTATATTTCAGCCATCTGCGGTGCCAGAATCGGTTTTATATAAATACCACGACGTGGCACTATCTCTAACAACCCTTCTTGCTCAAGCCTGATAGCCGCTTCTCTTAAGGGTGTTCGCGATGACCCCAGCTGCTCTGCAAGCTCTTGTTCTAAATAATAATTACCCACTTTTAATTGGTTGTCTAATACCATAAAACGGAGTTTCTGGAACACTTGATCCGAGAGCTTAGATTTTTTTACCACTGTCATTGTCCTTGTCATGATTGCATTCCACCGCGCTATTATGTATTTTGTAATGTATACATTAAAATACATTTATTAGAAGTATAACACAAATGGAGTAATGCTAATGGCTGATTTATATATTGGTTGCGTTGCCGATGATTTTACGGGCGCCACTGACATGGCGTCTTTTTTAGTCAAAGGTGGTCTAAATACAGAAATATGCGACGGTATCCCCGATCAAAACTGGCGTCCCGCTGCTAGTACACAAGCACTGGTCATTGCCTTAAAATCAAGAACTGAACCCGTAGAGATCGCAGTTAAAGACTCTCTCGCCTGTTTTCAGTGGCTTTATACCAAACTAAAAGCCAAACAGTTATATTTTAAGTACTGCTCCACCTTTGATTCTACCAGTGAGGGCAACATAGGTCCTGTGATTGATGCCGTTTTAACCACTTTAGCTTTAGATAACGTCATCATTAGCCCAGCACTACCGGTGAATGGTCGCAGCGTTTATCTAGGCCATTTATTTGTCAATGGTCTATTACTTGAAAACTCGAGTATGAGACAGCATCCACTAACGCCGATGACCAATTCTAATTTAATGAATTTGATTGAGCAACAAGGCCGTGGTAAAGCCACTAACATTTCTCATACAACACTAGAATCAACGACAGATGATATAAAACAACAGCTGCAATCTTTATCACAATACCAGTATTTGGTAGTTGATCACTTTAATGACCAACACGCCAAAGCAATTGTTTGTGCTTTCGCTGATCATCCGTTTTTATCCGGCAGTTCAGGCTTAGCAGAGCCCCTTGCACAAGCTCACGCGTTAAATCAATCGCTAACTGACACCCAGCTGACCTCTCTGGATAAGGCACCCACTTTAGTGTTAGCAGGTAGCTGCTCTGTCGCGACAAGAGAGCAAATTGCTGTCTTTAGCGAAGATTATGCCAGCTATCAAATAGACCCGACCCTGTTACATAAAGGGGATATTAGCTGTGATGACATCTGGCAGTGGTTTGTCGCACAAGATAATGCACCGTGTTTAATCTATAGCTCACAAGCACCTGAGACAGTAAAAGAGCATCAACAAACGATGGGCGTAAATGTAGCTCAGTTACTAGAGCAAACATTTGCCAGCATCGCAAAAAAAGCAGTCGAGCACGGCACTCGCCGCTTAATAGTAGCGGGCGGTGAAACATCTGGCGCCGTCACCCAAGCACTGTGTGTCAAACATTTTGTCGTTGGCCCCTCAATTGCGCCAGGTGTACCTATTATTCAACCGCGTGAATTTCCTGAATTATTAATGACGTTAAAATCGGGAAATTTTGGCGCGGCTGATTTTTTCACAAAAGCACTCACTATGATGAATGAATAACCACCACTTAGGAAAAACAGACAATGTACAATGAAAAACAAGCCCGTGAAGAGCTCATTCGCTACGGCAAGTCTATTTTTGAGCGCGGCCTAACTGGCGGCGCATCGGCAAATATTAGCGTGCGTCTTAAAGAGGGGTTTATGATTTCCCCAACCAATTCATCGATTGGTTTTTTAGATCAACACGATTTATCGATTCTTGATAAAAATGGTGAATGGCTGCGCGGCGAAAAACCATCCAAAGAGTTTGCACTGCATAAAGCATTCTATGATGAGCGCCCGCAAGATAATGCCGTAGTACACTTACACAGCACTTATGCAACGGCCTTATCGTGCCTTGATTTACCTGAAGAACAGCTGTTCCCACCGCTCACACCTTACCTGTATATCCGCCTTGGCCGCGTTGCCAAAGTACCCTATTTTTCACCGGGTGATAACCAATTAGCAAAAGCGGTGCAAACGGTTACCAAACAGACAGCGGGAGTGTTAATGGCCAACCACGGGCCTATTGTCTCTGCTAATACTTTATGTAATGCGATGTACGCTATTGAAGAATTAGAAGAAAGTGCAAAAATCACGCTATTACTTAAAGGTCAGCCTTGCGTGCATATTTCAGCGCAGAACGTCAATTCACTGCTGGTTAAATACGGCCATAAAAAAGATTAATATATAAAGCAGCGCGACTAGAGCTAACGCTTTTTCACTGCTATCTTTTGGCTTTTTGTCATATGCGTGTCATTTGTGCTCAATAGTATTAAGATTGCTATTTATCGGTAATATTGACAATGTTTTTTAACTATATTGTATAACAATACCAATATACACAGCGACTGTAATATTAAGTGCACTTAGATCTATATAATAAGTGCTTGTATTAAGCGTATAGTAGAGCGCAATGACAGGTAATAGGTGAAACCAATAATGAAAGTAAAAACTAGCCGCAAGATGGGCGCAAGTAAAACTATCGCACTTGTCGCCCATGACAATATGAAAGAGCAATTGATTCAATGGTGCGTGGATCGTCGTGAGCAACTATCCCAACATAAGCTACTTGCAACCGGCACTACCGGCTCACTATTAGAAAAAGCACTGCAAATTAAGATCAAACAATATTTGAGCGGCCCTATGGGCGGCGATCAACAAATTGGCGCTGATATTGCCACCGCAGATATCGATATTTTAGTGTTCTTCTGGGACCCGCTATCACCTCAGCCTCATGATCCTGATATTAAAGCGTTACTGCGCTTAGCCGCTGTTTGGAATATCCCCGTTGCCTGCACCCCTGCATCGGCTGACTTTATGTTTAGCTCGTCACTAATACAAAGCCCGTACCAGTATTTAGTACCTGACTACCAAAGCTATTTAGCGTCTAGAACTTAACTTTTTAATATCCAAAACTTATAGGCAGCTAAGCTACGTTTGCAATAATCGCGATAGCATTAAAGGGCATGGTTTGATCTTCCCTGATTTCGATATTTTTTTCCGTTGCCAGCACTATTAAATGAGCGATATCAGGGCTATCTATCGCTCTAACGATCAACAGCCTAGGTACACGTCTGAGCATCACTCTTGTGGCCTCAGCGATACCTGGCTTAACTTTATTAATATCATCAACATCTTCGCTTTTCATTAAAGCGCCAACGTAGTCCTTCATTTGCTGATGGCGATTATTATTAGCTTTTAAATAGTGTTGAATCGCACTGCTATCTGGCTTAGTTTGTGTAAATAGCGCCGATATTTGATCGACAAACCAGTTGCTAATATCTTGCTCTTTTAGATGAGAATAAGTGACACACTGATGAAAACCTTGGTATTCATCACGTAAAATTGTTCTTGAAACCAACCCAGATACCGTACTATTCAACACGCCAGAGGGTATTGCATAGTCATCGGTGGTGGCGATAATATCAGCCATACCGCCAATATCTGAGATAACACATAGTTGATCTGATACTTTATAAGCTGATTCACTATTCCATTTAGCTACTGCACTTTTTAGCTCTGTGGTGATAACGCCTTTTGCTGTCCAGCCATCAACGAAGACGATGCTGTCTGCAGCGTGCCCTGCCTCTTCAATATAGCGCAGTGCACATTGATCAATACCCTTATCACGTACAATGGAAATTGAATAATGGCTCACATCAAGTTGATAATAAAACTTTAATGCTCTGGCAATTAACACCCCTATTGGCGTACCGGCTCTGGCTAGTGACACTAATGTGACTTGCTGACCTTTTAACTGCTGGATTTGTTGCGCTAAACTCGCGACTTCTTGTGCTAGGCGGTTTTTATACTGTGCCACTAAGGCATAAAACATGGTGAGATACTGCTCACTCGGTGCCTGTTCTTGAGAGACCATCTGCGAGTAATGGACACCACCTTGTTGTAGCTGCCGCTCTTTCTCTTCTACACTTAACATCGGTATATCAATGGCTTGCAATAGGAATTGACAGTCATCTAAGCTGTAACTACCTTTTAATGGCGCTAAGTTATACTGCTCAGTAATGCTCATAGAGGTTTTCCGTATTTATTTGGCTGTGTTGAGGAATCATTTGAAAATGACACGTTTGCATAAACGCTAGATCTGAATTGCTATCGCCCATGCCAACGAACAACGTATCTTGAGCTTGTGCTAGAAAGTATTGTTGTAAAAATTCAACGGCGCGCTTTTTACAGGCAAATGGTGGTAGCAACGCCATATTCGAATCGTTTAAATGCACTCTGGCATTATCAGCTAACACACTAAATTGATCGGTAATGGCGGATAACTTAAGCAGTTCATCATAACTGCCTTTAATGGAGACATAACAAGCAAAGCCAAAATCACTAATCACTTTACAGCGCAGCGCTAAGCTCTTATCTTTTATAAACTGTATTATTCGAGCGGCGTAATCTTCTAGTATATGTTGCCAGCTGTCACTTTCTGTCATTAGTATTTTTTGCCAATCAGGGTCTATTTCGTCATTCTCATTGAGAATAATCGCGCCGTGATCAATCACTTTAAATGAATTCATCACTATAGATAAACGATCAATTGCCGCTTTATTACGCCCGGTAACTGGGATAAAAACTTGCTCATTACACAGATTAATTAACGACTGCTGAGCGGCTGTTGAATAAGAGGAAGACACTGTTGGTACATCAACATCACTACTTACAGGTGGCTGGTAATTTTTCTTGCGCTGAATCAATGTGTCATCAATATCTGAAAAAAACACAATCGCCATATAACTAATACCCTGTCGCTAAATTAATATTCAAAATGCTCAAGAATAACGACTTGGGCTTTAATATCGTCTTTAAATGGGCAGTGTTTAAATTGTTGCTCATTTTCATAGCACAAAATATTTTCTCTATCATCTGGTAAATTATACAAGTAATACATACCTTGATGGCCTTGATCAAAGCGACTTATTTTACTGACAATGCCGCAGTCTTCAATCGCGGGGGAGCGCCCTGTTGATTGAAATAACACATCAAAACCTTGCTGCTGTAATTGCTCAGCAAACAAAAATGGCTGATAACTAAACTCTCCTGTACCGATAATGGTATAGCGCTTAGTTTTATCTAAAGCGCCGATATCTAAGGACTGGGTAGCTAATCCCTCGCCTACTGCATTTGCTGTATCGCGCGTCTCTTTATCTTGCTCAGTACAGTCTGTCACTTCGACAAACTGACATGTAGGCAGCTCACTCATTGAGTAGCCAAGCCTGCCAATATCAGCGCGACTTAACATGTTACTGATACCCGTCGCGGTATTAGCAGGTAATTTATCGGTAAAGCTAGGGTTGCTATTAAATTCAAAGGTACCGTAAAGTAAGCTACAAAACTGTAGTGATATATTTGGGTAGCTAGCTTTAAGATTTTTAATATCCTCTGCACTAATCCAATTCACTAAGCTCGCCCAAACTACGGTGGTTAAATTAGGTAATCGCGCCAGTAACTGCTCAGTTAGCTGCGCTAGGGTTCTACCTGTGCTTATTTCGTCATCTACCAGCACCACACGGTTAATATCTTCATAGTCCAGTGACTCATCAAGCTGATAAATAAGATGCGAAGGTGCGTGGCTATGAGCCTCTACAATTGAGAAATCAATAGTCTGCTCTAAAGAACAGCGCGTGGTATGGCTGTAAATAACTTTGTTGCCGGCAACACTCGCGCTCATGCGTTTTACTTCTTGTGCAACGCCAGCACCTAGGCCTGTTGCTGTTTCAGCAACCCCTAATACCCAAGTATTGTTAGCAATATTAGCTTGGCTTGCATTTAATAATGATTGGATTTGTTGTGCAATTGCCTGGTAGCTCTCACGCATAATGCTGGGCTTACAGGGCACATACTTACCGAGTACTTTAGAGACGAATAAGAAACGGCGTTTTGGATTGAGTCTAGAGCCGAAAGTAAGCAAAGTATCGAGTGAAAACTTGGCGCTTAAAACACTAACCTGCAGTTTCCCTGTCTGTAACTCAATTGAGTATTGATTGGGCATTAATAAAATCCATGTATTATAAAAGCAGTTAGCATTAATTTAAAACAACTAGGGTTGACGAAAAATTGTTTGTTAATTCAATTAAAGCGCTCATTAGCACTGGCGTTACTTCAATTATAATTTAGTAGTTTGGCTAGATATTATAACGAAAAAAGCGCCTATTAATATTCATTAATAAACGCTTTTTAATATTCAGCAGTTAAAGATTAACCAATGTTAACGCCATGCTGCTGTGCCATTGGCTTTAAGCCGCCAGCAAAACCTTGACCGATTGCTTTAAATTTCCATGCGCCACTATGTAAATATAGCTCGCCGAAAATTAGTGCTGTTTCTGTAGAGTAATCTTCAGATAGGTCATAACGTGCAATTTCTTCGTTCGTGCCATTGTTTACGATGCGAATGAATGCATTAGATACTTGACCGAAGTTTTGGTTGCGTACTTCTGCATCATGGATTGTAACGCCAACAACTACTTTTTGCACATCAGCAGGCATTAGTGAAACGTCAACGATAATACTTTCATCATCGCCATCGCCTTCACCTGTTGTGTTATCGCCAGTATGTTCTACTGCGCCACAAGCTGATTTTAAGTTGTTATAAAAAATAAAATCACCGTCCATACGCACTTTACCATCAGCGCCTACCATGAAAACTGACGCATCAAGGTCAAACTCAGCACCATCTGTTGAACGATCATCCCAGCCTAGACCCAACGTCATTTTTGTCATGCCTGGAGCGATTTTCTCTAGAGAAACGTTACCGCCTTTTTGTAGTGATACACCCATTTTAATACTCTCCAAATTGTATAATTTTATATATTATCAAACTTTGCAAACTCTGATATATCAGGGTTTACGATGAAACCATTTTACAGCTCAAAGTCGCTTGGGCTTAAACCCAACTCGCGAGCAATTTTTACAGCTACTGCTTTTTCATTGTCATCAAACACACCATCAGCGGCGGCTATTGACAAAATCAGTCTCATTACCGTGCGAGAGGCAACATCATCACCCTTCAACAGATTAAGTGCCTCATAAGCTTTGGACTCGCCAACATCTTGATCAAATTCAAAGTTGCTTAAAAAATCGTTGAATGAGCTAATAACATCTGCTGTTTTAAAAACAGATAATGCGTCATTGCTTTCGATGATTTTTAGCATTTTCTTTTTCTCTTCTGATGATACATCACCATCAGCAAGAGCGATTAACGCTGTACCAGCCGTAGCTGCGTTCAAGAATTTCTTATTCTTAAACTTTAATACTTCGCCTTTTAATTCATTCGATTTCTGTTTAACACTTGATATAAAAGATGAAAAACTCATGGTTAATCCTCATCGTCATCTCGGTTATTTTCACAGTTTTGATTATCATCTGCACTGCGAAAAGGAAGACCCCAACCAAAAGCATTGTTTAGCTCTGCAAGGTCATTAAAATACTCATTTAACGGCGTAGCTTGTGGCTCATCGCCACTAAAATCTAACATAGCCACAGCGCAAATCGGTTTAACCATTAAAGAATCTGGCGATAACACAACGCGATCAAGCCCTGGGATTTGAAAATCAACGGCTACATTTAAGCCGTGCCAGTTATCATATGCTTCCATCATAGAAACAAAAATCAGATAACGACTTAGTTTGTGCTTATATTCAATATTAATAGCTAATCGTTCTGAATGTTTATCATCAGCTCGACTCGTTTCGATATAGGGTACGCCCTGAAAAGAGCCTTTAAACTCTTTATCAAAACTATATACCAACCCACTTTGGCTATTGTTCAACTGATACAAGCTGCCGATCCGCAAATCCGATATCGCCTTAAACTTGTCACCCATAAAATAGTTAGAAATGTTTTGCTGGGCCGATTGCTTTACACCCCATGTCAGCTCAATAAGGGCTGCATTTTGATTGACATGAGTAGTTGCATTGCGTGGCGCTGCCTTACTAACATTTACACTAGCCGTGTGATTACTTGGCACATTATCAATACCAAAAGCCGCTAACAGCTTAGGTAAGCCTGCGCTATAGCCCTGTAACACGCAACGTATTTTCCAATTACCTTTATGCAGATAAATCTCTAGCAACGTCAGTGCTGTTTGCCCCTGGATCTGAGCTGAAATATCAATAGAGGCGCAGCAATCACCACTGAGTAATTCATGAAAGCTCGCTGTTAACAAGCTCTGTTGAGCAGCGCTATTACCCTTGGCAATATAGACCGTAACTTTATCAATTGCCGGCTCGATATCGTGTAAGTTCAATAACAATTGTCGATCTTGTACAGCAATGCCTTGTTCTTGATTGAACAGTGCCGAGGTTTTACCTTTACCGACGATCACTCCCCACTGCCACTGGTCTATCTGCAGAGAAAGTTTATACGAATTATTATTCGCAATGCTCGTGTTTTGGCCGGCAACTAATTCAATCAATGGTTAATTCCCAATAATATTATAAGAAACTTTGTGCTGTCGTCTGTAGTAATTGCTCTAACTTTTTATCTGTCGTAGGCTCGCCTACAGCTCGGAACTTCCATTCAGTGTTGTGGCGATAAAGCACACCTAATACCATGGAGACTGAACCATTGAACTTAGGCTCATTTGCTACGTTGTAACTAGCAATAATATTATCAACACGTGATGGCGTGCCTTCATATAATCTGATACTTGCAAAAGGGATACTTGCAAAATCTTGACCACGGTAACTATTTAACACGATAGCCACACTTTTTACGTTAGCTGGAATACGGTTTAATTCAATAGATACGATTTCATTATCTAAACCATCATCGCCATCCATATCACCTGTAGTGTCATCACCACTGTGAACAACAGAACCATCTTTACTTGCTAACTGACCAAAATATACCACATCAGCTATTTCTTTTTGTTCAGTGTACATGCCAACACTAGCATCTAAATCTACCGCTACTTTTTTTGAACCAAAGAAGCCTTTTTTCTCAATCGCTCCCCAGTTAATACCGATGCATACTTTGTTTAGACCAGAACCATTCTTCTCTAAACTGATACGTTGACCTTTCTCTAATGAAATTGACATCAATTTTTCCTTATTTTATCAATAGAATGAACCAGCTTTAAGCTGCTTCATTGAGGGTTATATTATGCAATGGCTGGCTGCTCAAAACCATTGCATCGAATTAATATCAGCATATATAAATATGACTATGCTGTCGCACTCTCTTCTCTTCTCTTAACAATCAATGAGTGAATAAATGCTACTGCTATAAAACCTGCACCTATAAGCCCTGTCAGCGCCTCTGGCACATGCATGAACGATTTAAGGAACATCATACTAGCTAGCGCTATAATGGCATAAAAAGCACCGTGTTCAAGGTAGACATATTCAGATAGCGTATCTTTTTCAACTAACATAATTGTTAGTGAACGCACGAACATCGCCCCAATACCTAAACCAATCGCAATAATAAATAGGTTAGTACTAATAGCAAACGCGCCAACAACACCATCAAAGCTGAAAGAGGCATCTAACAACTCTAGGTAAATGAACATAGCGGCACCGCTTTTAGCTGTGTCTAAATTGTGTTTTCTGCGATCTTCTTCACGTTTTTCCATGAATGAAGTTAAGGCGTGAATAGCCATAAAAGTAATCAAACCGCTGATCGCTGATATCGCGAAGGTTTGCTGCTCAGGGCCGCTAAAGACCAACAAGCTAATTGTGGCGATAATCGCTAAACATAGTATTTCTGCAATAAACTTAACTTTACCGATAGCAGATAAAGGCTTTTCTAATGGTGCAAACCAATGCTCTTTTTCATCATCAAAGAAAAAGCTTAAACCCACCATCATTAGGAACGATCCACCAAACGCCATCACTGAGACATTTGCTTCTTTCATCAGTGTTGCGTAAGTGTCAGGAGTATTGATGGCGATATCAACAGCAGCCCAAGGAGTTACTTCAGCAAATATACTGACGATCATTACTGGGAATACAATACGCATGCCAAATACAGCAATAAGGATACCCCATGTTAGAAAGCGTTTACGCCATACTTCATTCATATCTTTCAAAACAGTAGCGTTGACTACGGCATTATCAAAAGATAGCGATATTTCTAAGACGGCCAAAACAGCAACGATAAAAAGTGCAGCTGTACCACCAACAAAGTAAGCGGCAATTAAACCCGCTACTGTGACTAGTAAACTGCCTTTAAAATATTTTAAATTGTCTAACATTTGTTCCTCTCACTCCTAATAATTAACCTGATCACTCAGTGATACAGGTTCACTGCCATGCGTAAATCATTCCATAAAGCAGTCAGTGAAAATCATACCTTAGTAAATATTAGGTAATACTTTAACGAGCTACTAATAAAAGTTACCTCTCTTATATCAGGTCTGATAGTCAATCTTACAAGTGGTAATATGATTTAATTACTGTTTTTGACGTATATTTCATCATCTAAACCAATCTAATAAGACTATTAAAATTGATATTAGTTTAATTTAGATGTCACTGATCACATTTAATTATAAAACCTAACAACTTTAGCTGTTTATATAAATAACTGCGTTAATGATTGCAGACGATCAGCGCTATTAATTTTGTCAAAACAACAACGATAAGATTTGTTAGTAGATATGTTTTTTTGAGGACAATATAAAAATGCCTACTAAATAGTAGGCATTAATTGTTTGCTATAAAGGCCAAACTAACAGGATTAACGGCACAGCGATCAGCACAATAATAACATCTAATGGTAAGCCCATTCGCCAGTAATCGCTAAACTGATAGCCACCTGGGCCCATTACCAAGGTATTCGATTGATGACCTATCGGTGTCATAAAGGCACAAGATGCCCCAATAGCAACTGTCATAAAGAAAGGATCTGCATTCATGCCTAAACCTTGCGAGATACTGTATGCAAGGGGCGCCATGACGACAGCTGTTGCCGCATTGTTAATAACATCTGACAACCACATTGTCATCACCAACAGCAACCCAATTACTATATAGATAGGCATGCCTGACGTCATAGCTAGTACTTGCTCAGCGGCCAGTGAGGTTAAGCCGGTATTTTCCAGGGCTCGACCTACGGGTATCAGTGCCGCTAAGAGTATAATGACAGGCCAATCAATTGCGTCATACAAGTTGCGCACAGGGATAAGGTCAAGCAACACATAAATAAGTACAGCCAATACAAACACAATCGCTAGCGGTAATATTTTAAGCACGCCTAAAGTAATAGCTAAGGCAAAAATAGAAACTGCCATTGTTAATTTTCGCTGAGTACCTAAGCTAATATTACGCGCTGCGAGCGGCACCATACCTAAATCTGATAATTGCTCATCCACAGTATCAGCATTACCTTGCAGCAATAGGATATCACCAGCTCTAAATTGTTGTCGTCTGATTCGTCTTTGAACTCTTCGCCCTTCACGAGCAAAGCCAACCAGTGCAAGTGAGCTATTGCTTCTGCGACGCAAGAACGGCACATCGCGCCCCTCTAGACATGAGCCGCGCTTAATAACACCTTCAACTAATGTCAGGTTACCGTGCGTTAACTCTTCAAACTTTTTATCTGCACTGGTAATTAGTTCGAGATCATTTTTGTCTAATAGTGGCTGGATTTCAGACGGATCCGCTTGCAACATCAAAATATCGCCCGCTTTTAATAACTGAAAGCGCTTCATAGACATAGTTTCACCGTTTCTATGGGCGATACCAACGACTTCAATATTGCCCTCTTCCAGTCCTTTAATCGCTTCGGCGGGCTGGCCTACTAACGCCGAGTCTTCACCTATAATTACCTCAGTTAAATAATCATCGATGGCAAATAACTGCTCGGGAGCACTTCTGTTCATCCGCGCTTTAGGGATAAAGCGCCAGCCGATTAAGCCTACAAATAAGACACCGACCACTGCGATCACGATACCTACCGGTGAGAAATCAAACATACTAAAGGCTTCGCCAGAAACTTCGGCGCGCATCATCGCAATGATAATATTTGGTGGTGTCCCTATCGCAGTGGTCATTCCTCCCAAAATACTACCAAATGCTAATGGCATAAGTAGGATAGCAGGCGAGCGATTGTGTTTAGCACAAGTAGCGATCGCCACTGGCAGCATTAATGCCAGTGCGCCAACATTGTTCATAAACGATGAGGCGATCGTGACGACGATTGTCAATAACAGAATATGCCCTAGTAAATTCTTGGTATAAGGCATCAGTGCATGGGCAATTAAATCTACAACTCCACAGCGGCGCATAACATCAGATATTACCAATACTGCGGCGACAGTGATTACCGCGGGGTGCCCAAAGCCGACGAAGGCCTGCTCTGAGGAGACTAAACCGGTTAACACACAAGCTGCTAAAGAGAGAGCCGCCACAATATCATGACGATACTTACCCCAAATAAACATAAGTATTGTTAATACGAGGATAACAGCGATCTGAATTTGGTCAAATGTCATAATCAAACAAACCTTGTTGATAGAATTCGATTATTGTTCTGTAATAAATGTATATTAAGCACAGTATAGTCTACGAGTTAGGGATTTTATATCGCGAATAATACTAAAAAAAATAAAAATTATAACTAAAAAGAATAGATAATTTGAAATAAACACCAATTAGCGCTAATTAAAGCGCCAATAACTCAAAAATAAAGTAACAGCGATCTAGCGACAACTAAAAACTAGCAATTTACTGCTCTGCCAGCTAATTATAGAGCAAAAAAAAGCGTGGTATATCCACGCTTTTTAAAATATAAATCAGCGTGCCTATTACGCAGGCGCTAGACCTCGCTGCCTTTCACTTCTGCGACGAATCAACTCCAATACTGTCAGCAAGATAACAGAGACTAATACCAACAGTGAAGCTACCGCTAAGATAGTTGGGCTAATTTGCTCTCTGATACCACCCCACATTTGCAGAGGGATTGTTCTCTCTTCAACACCGGCAATAAAGATTGCCACGACCACTTCATCAAAAGAAGTTATAAAGGCAAACAGTGCACCAGAGATAACGCCTGGCGTTACTAACGGCAGCATGATTTTAAAGAATACAGTGCGCGAATTTGCACCTAAACCAGCAGCCGCGCGAGTTAATGAATGATCAAAACCCGATAGTGTTGCTGTTACAGTGATCACCACAAAAGGTATTCCTAAGGCGGTATGTGCCAAAATCAAACCGAGGAAAGTTCCCGCCAAATTAATACTGGAGTAGAAGAAGAACATCCCCGCTGCTGAAATAATCAGCGGCACTATCATCGGCGAGATCAAAATACTCATGATCAAAGCACGATATGGCATTTCTGGTCGCGACAACCCTAAAGCTGCTAGTGTACCAAGTGAGGTCGCTATAATGGTTGAGGCAATTGCCACCATAAAGCTGTTTTTAATAGAGCGAATCCACTCTTCGCTGGCAAAGAACTCTTCATACCAGCGCGTAGAGAAACCAGCCGGATCAAAAGATAGCATCTCTGGTGTAAAGGTAAAATACGGCTGCACATTAAATGACAGCGGTATGATTATTAAAATTGGCCCAATCAAAAAAAGAAAGATTAGTGCGCATATTATTCGGTAAGAAAAATACCAAGTTCGTTCAATTTTTCCGGCGTAAATAGGTATAGCCATTTGTAAACTCCTTATCCCATTTTCACTTTATCAATGCCAATCACTTTATTAAATACGGCATAGAAGAGTAAAACAATGACTAACAGAATAAACCCGAGCGCTCCAGCTAAGCCCCAGTTCAATGAATTTTGCATATGATAAGCAATCATATTACTAATCAGTAGACCACTTTGACCGCCAACTAACGCCGGTGTGATGTAGTAACCTATCGATAAGATAAACACTAGCAAACTACCGGCACCAATACCTGTCACTGTCATTGGTACATAGACACGCATAAATGCAGTCAGCGGGTTAGCGCCTAGTGATAGAGCAGCTCGCATATAATAAGGCGGGATGGTTTTCATCACACTGTATAAAGGCAGTACCATAAACGGTAGCAAAATGTGTGTCATGGCAATAATAGTACCCGTTTTATTGAATATCATTTGCAACCTACCGGCTTCATCAATGATATTCATCCACACCAGCAAGTCATTGACAACCCCTTGCGTTTGCAACAACACAATCCAAGTTGTCGTTCTCACCAATAATGAAGTCCAAAATGGTAACAATACCAATATCATTAACAAGTTACTTTTCGCTAGCGGTAGCGTTGCCAATAGGTATGCAATAGGAAATGCCAAGATGATACAAATAATTGTGATGGTAAAACTCATTACCAGCGTGCGACCAAAAAGAGACTTGTAAATACGTTTACTCTCATCTTTGGCGACGATATCGCCCTGATCTGTTATTTCATAATCAACAGCTGAGACTAAATAAGAATTGGTGTATGGGCCTGATTCTCGTTTAATTAAAGACCAGACGGCAATATCACCCCAGTTTTTATTAATCTTGAGCATTGCTGGCTTATATGGACCTTTCTTAAGTTTCGCTGCTTTGCGAGCTGAACCTGAAATAACTCGGCGCATACCGCTTTTTTCATAATTTAAACGCGTCGCTACTTTACCAATATTCTTATTGTCTCGACCTATCGTTAAATCTTTAACAAGCGCAGCAAAAGCGGCCTCACTCGGCAACTCAGTACCGTCCCATTTTTGTAGCTCTTTCACTACATTGGGCATGATCTCAGCCACTTGAGGGTTTTCAACACCCCTCATCGTCATACTCGCAACAGGAAGGATAAAGCTAACAATAATAAACAGTAATAAAGGTGCTACTAATAAGAAAGCCCAAAGCCTTAACTTGCGCTGAGACCTCTGTAGACTGGTCTTAAGAGGGACACCATCACTTGTCATCATTTCAGCTACTTTTGAATAAGTATTCGCCATTTTTAATCAATCCAATTTGAGAGAGACAGATAAAGCATTTTATTTGACCGATTATATAATCAGCCCAATCAAAATGTTCTTTTATATAAAACATATAAAAATAATATAACGCGCAGTGCTGGCACCGCGCATTATATCGATATCACCTAATGCGCTGACTAGATGACATTATCGCTATGATTTGACTAATTACTTAGATAACCAAGCGTTAAAACGCTCATTCATGTCATCTTTATTATTCGCCCACCACTCAGCATTTTTGATGATAGGGTTTTTGAAGTTAACAGGGCTAGTTGGCATATGAGGTTTCATATCAACACCTGTATCTTCATGCGTTCCTACCAATGGTGCAGAAGATGCACGTGCAGGGCCGTAAGAGATATATTTAGACTGATCTGC
Source organism: Gammaproteobacteria bacterium AS21 (assembly GCA_038900335.1). Classification (GTDB taxonomy): domain Bacteria; phylum Pseudomonadota; class Gammaproteobacteria; order Pseudomonadales; family Balneatricaceae; genus Rs1. The sequence continues at coordinate 26,549 of JBBMRB010000008.1, forward strand.
TAAACGTTGAGTATCTGTCGCAAAACGGATGTACTCTTTCATTTTATCAGTCAGCTTACCTTTAGGAACAACCCAACCATCGATTTCAGCTAATTGGCCATCCCAAATAATTGTAAATGGTTGTTTTTCGTTGACTTGTGCTGCGAAGAATCGACCGTTAAAACCTGTAGAAATACTGACTTCTTTGTCAGATAGTAGCTGTGGTGGTTGTGCGCCAGCTTCCCACCAAACAACGGAATCTTTAATAGTATCAAGCTTCTTAAAAGCTAATGCGATACCTTCTTCTGTACTTAAAACATCATAAACCTTATCTGGAGCAACACCCCAAGCCATTAGAGCCCATTCCATATTCCCATCTGGAATTTTTTGTAGGCCACGTTTACCAGGGAATTTTTCTAGATCAAAAATATCATAAATAGTTGAAGGTTTTTCCCCTTCAAAAGATTCATCGTTATAGGCGAACAGTGTTGCGTAATAAATTTGTGGTATAAAACAACCGTTTAAGCCGCCTAAGAAATCCTTACTTGCAACTGTTCCATCAGGAGCAGGCGCTAGAATTTCATCGTAATTAATTTCTTCAACAAGGCCTTCATCGCAAGCGATTAAAGAATCACCTTCTAAAATATCAACCAAGTCCCATGTCACGTTATCCGCTTCAACTTGTGAGCGAATACCCGCTAAAGCAGTACCTGATTTATCTTCGTGTAGGAATTTTGTACCCGTTTTTTCAGTCCAAGGCTCGTGATAAGCACGCTCCTGACTCTTAGTGTATGCACCGCCCCATGAAACAACTGTAAATGTTTCTTCAGCGTGCGCTACGTTTATACCGGTGAAAGAGACAGCTGCGATAGCACTGGCAACTACTGAACGTTTTAATAACTTCTTCATTTCTAGTCTTCCTCTCTTTTAAGTACTTTAATTTTTCATACTAAATTTTTATTCTATAAGCAGTATTAACTCCGCCCTTTTACTACTTTAGCCACCTAACTTAAGCATCTAAAGCACGACAATCATTGGTATGCCAACCTATATTAATAACTTGCCCTTTCGTCATATGCTGTTGATTATGAGTATTTGGCACTTTAATAATAAATTCTTTATTCTCAGAGACAGATACGCGAGTACGCGTGTGATCTCCGTGATATATTAATTCTTCAACTCTAGCGCTACAGTTGTTCTCGCACTCATTCGCACTAGGATTAACAACGACACGCTCAGGTCTCAATGATAGCGTGGTGCGAGCGCCTACCGACTCAACATTGATTTTCTTAGCTTTAACAACACCGCCACCACCTTCAAGCTCAACACTACATTGATCGCCATCTTGGGCAATAACCTTACCCATTAAGCGGTTATTCTCACCGATAAAATTGGCGACAAAAGCATTGTCTGGCTCATCGTACAATACGTGAGGAGAGGCAAGTTGTTGTACAATACCGTCATCAAATACGGCGATGCGATCAGACATAGTCAGCGCTTCAACTTGATCGTGGGTCACGTACAACATGGTGACGCCAAGGTCTTCGTGGATATGCTTTATTTCATACTGCATTTCTTCGCGTAAGTTTTTATCCAGTGCGCCTAACGGCTCATCCATCAATACTAGCTTAGGCTCAAACACCAACGCTCTTGCCACTGCAACTCGCTGTTGCTGGCCGCCGGATAACTGGGCAGGTCGACGATTAGCAAAATGATCTAAACGAACCATTTTTAAAGCTCGGTTCACTTTTTCTGTAATCAACGATTTAGGTAATTTACGAACTTGTAGGGGGAAGGCCAAATTTTCTGCAACACTCATATGTGGGAACAATGCGTAATTTTGGAACACCATCCCAATATCACGTTTATGAGGGGCTACATTATTGATAGATTGGCCATCGAGAATGATCTTGCCATTAGTCGCTGTTTCAAAACCAGCTAGCATCATGAGACATGTTGTTTTTCCCGATCCAGATGGACCAAGCATGGTCAAGAATTCACCTTTAACCATATCAACATTAAAGTCTTTAACGACTAGATGGACTCCATCGTAACTTTTTTGTACATTCTTGAATTGCACCAAAAAATCGGAACTTTGTTCCATTGAACCCTCCATCTTTTAATTAAGTGTCACTGGATACTAGCATATGTTTTTAAAAATAAACAACCAATGCGCGACATAAAAATACAAATAAAAACCATATATTTCAATAAATAATTTACTATTCGGTTTTAGTATTTTGAAAGCACGATGCAGGTAATTGTTTTTTCTATGCCCTCAATTTCTCTAATGTCATCAACTAATTGGTCTAACTCTGAGCTGGCTTCAACCGTCAGTTCAACAATCAAATCATAACTACCACTAACCGACATCACAGAGCTGACTTGTGAGCGCTGTAGTAAATTTTTGATCACTTTTCGAGAAACACCCGCTTGCAGATTCATCAACATTTGCGCCTTCAGCAAACGTCGATCATATTGTTGATCAAACTCGATAGTGAACTTTTTAATCACCCCTCGTCGCTGTAGCAACTCAATGCGGTTCTGCACTGTTGCCCGCGACACACCCAGCTGCTTACTTAGCGAAACTATCGGCTCGCGGCTATTTTTTTGCAGTATAGCGATTAACTGCCTATCTCGATCATCTAATTCCATAACACCTCGGCCACAACTGGGCTTTATTTTACGTTTTGTAATATATACATAGCAAAATGCTCAATATTTATATACATATATTATTTTTGCCAAGTCTTATTTGATAGTTAAAACCTATAACATAGTGTTAATCAATTATTTAATCCGCATTTTTATGCACTGTTTTAGGAAGCTATTATGAACTACATTCATACCACTGACGGTGAGTTACATATTGAAGCGCTATCAGCATCGTCGTTAGCCGCCCAATACCCAACACCTTTTTACTGTTACTCCGCTAATGCTATTAGAACGCAATATCAACGTTTCTGCGCTGCCTTTAGCGATATCTCTACGCTGACCTGCTATGCATTAAAAGTGAATTCCAACCAGGCAATTCTGACATTATTAGCCAATGAGGGAGCTGGCGCTGACGTAGTTTCAGAAGGCGAGCTGCGCAGGGCTTTAGCCGCTGGCATCAGCGCCGATAAAATTGTGTTTTCAGGTGTTGCTAAAACCTCAGCAGAAATAGCTTTCGCTCTAAAAGCCAATATTCGCTGCTTTAATGTAGAGTCGCTCAGTGAGCTTAAAGAGATATCGCGTGTTGCCACACAGCTTGAGCTTACAGCCAATATATCGCTGCGTATCAACCCCGATGTGGACGCGCAAACACATGCAAAAATATCTACTGGTAAAAGTGAAGATAAGTTTGGTATTCCATATGTGCAAGCCATAGAAGTTTATCAATACGCAGCATCTCTGCCTGCTATAGCCATTGTCGGTATCGATATGCACATAGGCAGCCAAATACAGCATATAGCGGCCTTTGATCTCGCGATTGCCAAGCTCGTTAGTTTAATAACAGAGTTAGCTGAGTATGGTATTACTATTGATCATTTTGATGTCGGCGGCGGCTTAGGCGTGCAGTATCAAACCAGCGACAAAGATGAAACAACGCTTTTGGCGCAGTACGCGGCCATCATTCATAAATACGCAAAACTGATCGACTGCCAGTTTGTGTTTGAACCCGGTCGTTTTATCACTGCCAACGCAGGTGTGTTGATTACCCGAGTAGTCTATGTAAAGCCAGTACAAAATAAGTCATTTGTGATCGTTGACGCTGCGATGAATGATTTAATAAGACCGACTTTATATGATGCATGGCATAATATAGCACCTGTACTAGAACCTGCTGCTAATAGCGCTCAACACACAGTTGACGTCGTCGGACCCGTATGTGAAAGCGGTGACTATTTAGCATTAGATCGGCAAATGCCTGTGGTAAAAGCGAGCGATTTACTAGCAATTTACTCAGCTGGCGCCTACGCAGCCGTTACAGCTAACACCTATAATAGTCGCAGGTTAATCGCTGAAATATTAGTCGATAATGATCGCAGCCACGTTATTCGCAAAAGCCCTAGCTATCAAGAACTGATGGATTTAGATAGTGTGCCTGATTGGTTACATACAGCTGATGACAGCTAACAAGAGCAGCGAGTATTAAACAGTTGTCAACACAATGCTGGTTTCACTGTTTAATACCCCATCTATCATGCGCACCGTGCCGAGCACCTGATCAAATTCAGCTAGGCTTGTTGTTTCTATGTGCGCCATTAAATCCCAGCTGCCATTAGTGGTATGCAATTTCGTTAATTGTGGGATCCCGTGTAAGTGACTAATAACCTGTCGTGTAGATTTACCAGCAACCTCTATCATCATAATCGCTTTTATTAAATTTTCTTCTAGTTCTTGGTGGGCACGAATAGTAAAACCTAAAATAGCACCGCTAGATATCAGCCTATCTAATCGGCTTTGTACCGTCCCTCTAGCTACCTTTAAATCATTAGCAAGCTGAGCAATAGATGCTCGCCCATCTTTGCGTAGCGCACTCACCAATCGTCGATCTAAGTCATCCATTAAATAGGGCACTTTGTTTACACTCATTTTTATTTAGCTTGAATTGATCAAATTGTCTTCATAGCTATACATATATCACAAAAATAGTATATTTCTTACAATAAAGTAACATATTAACTAACACCTTTAACATTTACTATCTCTGTTACCAAACCACAGTGTTTACAACCCATGCACCCATTCGATAGAGACTAGATACATGCCACACAACCAGCAAGCCGCCAGCGTAGTCGCGATGATAAGGCCTCATAATTTTTTCCCTAACACGCAGACAGCACTAGATAATAGCTTTCAAACAAAGGTTAAAGACGCCGACAAGCAACCGCTAGCTGTTAACGCATATCAACAAGTAACAACGATGGCAAATAAGCTAACCAGCATAGGTATTAAAGTCTATTTGTACGAAGATACTGACACACAAACACCTGACTCAGTTTTCCCGAACAACTGGTTTTCAACTCATAGCGATGGCACTATCGCGCTCTACCCTATGTACCCCAAAAACAGACGATTAGAGCGTCGCATGGATTTGATTCAGCAATTACAGCATGATTTTAATGTTCGCCAAATTATCGATTACTCTGCATGGGAGCAAAGCGCTATTTTCTTAGAAGGCACTGGTGCTATGGTGCTAGATCATATTGAGAGGATAGCTTATACAGCACGTTCTAATAGAGCGAATCAGCAAGCGCTGGAACTCTTTTGCAAAGAGTTTAATTATACGCCTATTATATTTGATGCCTGTGACGACCACGGAATCGCCGTTTATCACACCAATGTAATGATGTGCGTCGGCTCTGATTTTGCATTGATAGGAGCCACCATGATCAGTTCAAGCACTGAACGCGCCAAGGTGATGCTGCAATTAAAACGCACAAAGAAAACCATCATTGAATTAAGTCATCAACAAATAGCCAAGTTCTGTGGCAATGCCCTGCAGTTAATGGCTAAAAATGGCCCGGTACTCGCGCTATCTCAAAGCGCCTACAATGCACTGCACTCAGGCCAAATAGCCGCACTAGAACGTCATGTTGAGCTAGTCCCTTTTGATGTCAGCGCAATAGAAACTGCTGGCGGCTCGGTACGCTGCATGCTTGCTAGTATCCATTTATCAAAGTAGCGGGAAACTACTAGCCAACGCTAACAGCATCAATTAGTTCTCTTTATTAACTAAAGAGTATGTTAACGAATAGCGTAGATTCTATGTCTCTTATTCACACCTCTTATTAACATCTTTAGCTCAGCGCTTTTAATACCGCAGCTTGTGCATGAATCGCAGTGGTATCATAAAGAGTAACAGCTGTGTGTTGTTGCTCTACTAATAAAGCGATTTCTGTACAACCTAAAATAACCGCTTGGGCACCATTGGCAGCTAACTCATCAATGATCGATAAGTAAGCTGCTCGCGAGCTCTCTTTTATCTCGCCTAAACACAATTCGTTATAGATAATATCGTGCACCACTGCTTGTTGCTCAGCGCTTGGCACTAAAACCTCAATACCAAAATCACGTGTTAACTTAGCTTTATAGAAATCTTGCGACATAGTAAACGCGGTGCCTAATAAGCCAACTTTTTTAATATTATCCGCCACCAGCTGCTGTGCTGTCATATCGGCAATATGTAGAATCGGAATATTAATTTGCTGCTGTATTTGCTCAGCAACCTTGTGCATGGTATTGGTGCATATCAACAAATAGTCTGCACCAGCTTGTTCAAGCCCTTTCGCCGCTTCAATTAAAATAGCAGCGGCGCCATCCCAATCGCCAACATGCTGTAATTGCTGTATTTGTGCGAAGTCAACGCTATGCAAAATCACTTTCGCACTATGCCAGCCTCCTAACGCCGCTTTAACTCCCTCATTAAGTGCCTGATAGTAACTGACACTAGACTCCCAGCTCATTCCTCCCAGTAAACCTATTGTTTTCATCTCTGCTCCATTAATTGCACCAAATAAACTAACCTTTATACTGTTACACTAGCGCAATATCAGTGAATTAGGCTACTAATATTTAGTGTGGCGAAAATTAAAAAATCAGATTCACCAACCACAGCAAGGACATGTAATGAAAGCAATTAAGTATTTTGTGTTAGATCTAGATGGCTGTGTTAGCGAGCCTTTTAAAAGTCCCAATTGGGCGCTATTAAGCCAGCTACGAGAACTATCTGATTTATCACACACTGATCCACACATCCCGCAGTTAAGTATCTGTACTGGAAGACCCGCGCCTTACACTGAAGCTGTCGGTCAATGGCTCAATATCCAACTGCCTGTTGTCTTTGAAGCAGGTGCTGGCATGTTAGATTTAAAAACGCAAAATGTACTCTACAACCCCGCTTTACCTACAGATGCACTGCCTATTATCAATATCATGATGCAATATATTCAAGATCTTAAGCAGCGCTACCCACAAATACAGCCAGAGACCAGCAAAACACTCGATGCGGCCTTTACCTGTGAAGATCAAACACTGATCCTTCAGTTACTACCAGAGTTTAGTGAATATGTTGCGAAGCACTGCCCTCGCCTTTGTGTTCATGCAACTGATATTTCCATTAGCGCTCTATGGCCACAGGCCAACAAAGGCTCTGGCTTACGCTGGCTCTGTGATCAGTTAGACACCTCACTTGAACACGTTGCCTTTATCGGCGATACCTCAGCTGATGTGCCTGCCATTGAACTGGCCGCTATTGGTTTTACGCCTAAAAACGGCAAGGTAATCAACCAGCAAAAAGCAGATATAGTCACTGACAGCGAATTCACCCAAAGCGTCATTGATGCTTGGCATCACTTGATTGCTCATAATAAAAAAATATCTGCCAGTGACTAGCCTTAAACACGGCAAAGAGATTGTTATGCACAGCAAACAGGTGTTAAATGCTGTGCTACTATTAATAGCTACCGAGAAGCGCCTGTGTTTTTGTTTAAAATTTTTAAAAAATCAATGATATTTTTTAGTCACTACCGATCATCTAACCAGTATCGTACAACATTAATAGCACTGCTATTGAGCTGTTTTGCCAGTATGCCAAGCTATGCATTAACTGTTGATGGTATTGATCTTACTGCCACTATGAAACAAATGCGTTTTGAATATGGCCAGGCGATGAAAACCGATTCTGTTGCCGTTTTCAATCGTCATATCACACAATTTAAACAGCAACTAAGCATAGCTCAAGAATTTAAATTCACTAAAGAGCGAGAACTCAAAGCAGCTGAAGGCTTAAGTAAAGTGGCCACTGTCATCAATAGTATTCCCGCCATCATTAGCGAGCAAAACTTAGTCGCGACCAAAGAGCAACTCGCTGCTATTGAGCTACTACGTGATCAATATCACGATAAAAAGCCAAGCTTATGGCAGCGTTTTCTAGAGCTAATATTTGGTGAAGATGAAAACAATGAAAAACTAATTTTGCTCGATGAATAAAACAGCCACCAATGAGAGACGCTATGCAGATTGACCAGCACGAAAGAGATGCGCTATACAAAGTTATTTTCTCAAGAAGAGACGTGCGCAGTGATTTCCTAGCGGATAAAATCCCAGATGACGTGCTCATGAGAATCCTAAAAGCAGGTCACCATGCGCCTAGTGTTGGCTTTATGCAGCCTTGGGATTTTATCATTGTTGCTGATATCGCCACTAAAAAAGCAATTAAACAGGGCTTTGAAATTGCTAATCAGGCGTCTGCGGAACACTTTAGCGGCGCACGAAAAAACCAGTACAAAAAGCTCAAGCTAGAAGGTATTTTAGAGGCTCCTATTGGCATCTGTGTTACTTGCGATAGAACGCGCACAGGCCCGGTAGTACTTGGTCGTACTATCAAACCAGAGATGGACCTCTACAGCGCTGTATGCGCGGTACAAAATATGTGGTTAGCAGCACGTGCTGAAAATCTTGGCTTAGGTTGGGTCAGCATACTGCATGACGAAGCGTTAAAGATGGCACTCAACATCCCAGAGCACATTGAAATCATCGGCTACCTCTGCCTCGGTTATATCTCCCAATTTAAAGATAAGCCAGAACTTGAAGAGAAAGGCTGGTTGGCCAGAACAAATATTGAAGACGTTATTCATTATGGCACTTGGTCAAAGAAACCAGACTAAGCCCAGCTAGCAAAGCAAGCGCAATACTTATCACAATCTTGACCAGCTTATTAAAAATAAAACTGAACTGTTAGATATTACTCTTGCCTTATCAGTAATTCTTAGCGAACCGGCTAGCTATTAAAACCCTTTCGATTTTCACATAACTGCAACATTCGCTCAATATACTTGCCGCTATGACAAGATATGAAGCTATACATATTTAGCGACATGCCTATTATAAGTAATAATAATTTATCTGCATAGTAAAGGTAATCCAATGAGCAATGTGACAAAACCAAATAATATTCATACTCCACAGACTAATGATTCTGATTTTTCACGTATTGTTGATAGCGGCATTAGCCGTCGTCGTCTGTTACAAGGCGGTGCTGCAGCGATGGGACTGTTCCTTGCTGCCAACCCATTAACAAAAGCGATCGCTAGCTCACACGCCACTAGTAAACTGCTTAATTTTAACGCAGTGGCGACAAGTACCAGCGATGATTTTATTGTACCTAATGGTTATGTTGCTAGACCTCTGATTTCTTGGGGCGACCCTATTCTCAACAATGCACCAGAGTTTGATGAATCTGGATTACAAGATAGCAGTGCACAGGCTGGCCAATTTGGTGACAATACCGATGGCATGAGCTTTTTCCCACTATCACCCGACAGAGCATTACTTGCTGTTAACAATGAATACACTAATTACCTGCTGCTATTTGCCCATCAAGGTAAAGAGATGAGCGCCGATGATGTGAAAAAAGCACAGGCTGCTCACGGTGTTTCCGTGTTTGAGATCCAACGCGATAATGCAGGCAATTGGAGCTACTTAGCTGATTCTCAATATAACCGCAGGATTACTGCCAACACCGAAATGCAAATCACCGGTATTGCCGCAGGCCACCCACTTCTACAAACAAACGCAGACCCAAGCGGTACGAAAGCACTGGGGACATTCAACAATTGCTCTAACGGCCAAACTCCTTGGGGTACTTATATTACCTGTGAGGAAAACTTTAATGGCTACTTCGCAGCTCCAGGTGCTCAAGCAATGGATGAACACCAACAGCGTTATGGCCTTGTCGCTGAGAACGATCGCTACCAATGGCATAAATTTGATCAGCGCTTTGATATGAATAAAGAGCCTAATGAGCCACATCGCTTTGGCTGGATTGTTGAAATTGATCCGATGGACCCGACATCAACACCAAAAAAACGTACCGCTCTGGGTCGATTTAAACATGAGAACGCCGCTATCACCGTCGCTGATAATGGCCATGTGATTGTTTATTTAGGGGATGATGAGCGCGGTGAGCACATCTACAAATTCGTTTCTAAAAACCGCTACAATCCAGACTCGCCTGCTTCTAACAGCGATTTATTAGAAGAGGGGACGCTATATGCCGCACGCTTTAACGCCAAGCAAGGAGAGCTAAAAGGAGACGGTCAGTGGATGGAACTCACACACGGTAAAAACGGCTTAACTGCTGATAATGGTTTTGCCGATCAAGCCACAGTGATGATTTATGCCCGTGAGGCTGCGAGCGTTGTTGCAGCGACAACGATGGATCGCCCTGAATGGGTGGCGATTCACCCTGATAATAAAACGGTTTTTTGTACGCTTACCAACAACAAAAACCGTGGCGTCAAAGCAAATCAGCCCTTAGATGGTGCCAACCCAAGGGCCATCAATAATTACGGTCAAATTGTACGCTGGCAACCAATGAACGGTGACCACACTCATAACCAATTTACTTGGGATTTATTCTTAGTCGCTGGCAACCCAACTATCCACCAGGACATCTATGCTGGAAGTAGTAACATTAATGATGAAAATATGTTCAACAGCCCTGATGGTATCGGCTTTGATAAAGGCGGTCGATTGTGGATACAAACCGATGGCAAGTATTCAAACGAGGGTGACTATGTTGGCATGGGTAATAACCAAATGCTATGTGCAGACCCTGACAGTGGTGAAGTTCGCCGCTTTGCAACAGGCCCTATTGCCTGTGAAATCACAGGGCTGGCTTTCTCTGAAGATCAGCGCACCATGTTTGTCGGCGTACAACACCCGGGAGAGAACAACCAACCCTCTCACTTTCCAGCGGGCGGCAACAGTAAACCACGCTCCACTATCATGGCCATAACACGTGAAGATGGCGGCATTATTGGCGCTTAGCATTTAACAAAAGTAAACTTAAAAGCCCTTTTTTGACATTGTCATAAAGGGCCTTTTTATCAATAAACCACTCATTGCAAACACTATCTAAAGAACAGCCTATCTCTAACTACTCAGCGCTATTAAACTAACACTAGCAACCATCTCACAAGCTCTTTTCGCAGTATCACCGTGCTATCTATTGATATTACTAATAATAGACTGAAAATTTTAATCTCTACATTGCTTGATTTATATCATTATTTGAAAAGTCGTTAAGGCATATAATTTTGCCATTAAACATTATCAGTTGAGGCTAGCTATGATCCCCTGCATTGAAAAAATTCTTTATGTTTCAGACATTCAAGATGGTTCGCGCCCCGCCTTTCGCATGGCTGTTAGCTTGGCAAAACAATACGCTGCCGATATCGTATTTTTACATGTTGTGACACCGATACCTGACTCTGTACAAGCCACTTTAAGAAACTCTCTGCCCGATAACGAATACGAAAAAATTCAGAATATTAATGCCCATAGTTTGAAAGAGTCTATTCAACAACGTATCGATGATTTTTGTGCGAGTGAGCTAGAAAATATGCATTGGCAACCCAAGATTCAGCCCGTTATAGCACAGGGCGGCATTAATTCGAAAATTATTGATGTGGCAGCATTACAAAATGTCGACATGATAGTAATGGGTACTAGAACCCATAGTGCGAGCAAAGAGTTTTTTATGGGCTCAACTGCTCATAAAGTAATACGTTATTCTAAAATCCCCGTGTTAGTGGTACCACTTCATTAGAACACAATCATCTAGCACGCTATCCTTGAATAGCGTGCTAGATGGGCTTGCTATGCTTGTAAAATTACATTTACAAACTTAGCCATCCCCTCTTAAAAGTTATACTACTTGAGCTGCGTTTAATATGCAGCCGTCACAGAAAATTCAATCAGTAACTCAGCCCTAGCTAAGCGCGCCTCAACACAAGCGCGCGCTGGCTTTTCACAATCGCTAACCCATGCATCCCAAACAGCATTCATTGCAGCAAAATCTTTCATATCACGTAAGTAGATAGTCACCGAAAGCATGCTGCTTTTATCACTGCCTGCCTGTGTTAATAAAGCTTCTATCTTGTTCAAGCAGCTCTGTGTTTGCTCTGCTATATCAGCATTAGCATCCTCCGCTACTTGGCCGCACAAATACACGGTATTATTATGCTTAACAATCGGACTCATTCGCGCCGTAGAACCTGTTCTTTCAATACTCATTTTTACTACCTTCAACTTTAACGTTTAGTGTTATATAACCATTATTACTTTTGATTGATGTGCGCATAAAACTCAAGACACCCCTTACCATTGCGCTTTGCTTGATACATCGCTTTATCAGCACAATTTATTAGCTCGTCTATGTTGCGCGCATCATCAGGATACATACTCATCCCAATACTCGCACTAACATCTACTTTGCTACCGTCTCTGTCTATCGTATTCACGCACTGCATCAGCAAAGAACGTGCAATTTTCGTCGCCATCTTAGGGTTTATTTTCGGTACCAGCACCACAAATTCATCACCTCCTAAACGGAAAACCAAATCAGATTGACGAACTGACGACTTAACTTTAGTGGCGATTTTTTGTAGCAACAAGTCACCTTCTTGATGACCAAAGGTATCATTTATCTCTTTGAAGCCATCAAGGTCGATAAAAAACAAACCCAATTTTTCATTGCTATTTTTAAGCTTTTGGATAAGGTTTTTAAGTTTAGACTCCAAACTGCGCCGATTAGACAGCCCTGTTAACTCATCTGTATTAATTTCATCATCAAGCAATAATTGCTTGTATCGATAATGCCTAATAACGAAAGATAAAACCAAGACTAAAATAATAACCAGAAAAAAAGCGCTCAACAACCATATTTTTTGGCTTTGTCTACCTCTCTCAATACTGGTTAAATATGCTGTGAAAAGCTTATTTAAACTGGCCAGCTTATCATCTAGTTTTACGCTTGCTAATTGCGATTCTAATAATTGATTACGATGTCTATAGTCAATGATCATATTCAAATGCAAATTCATATTGCTCCATTTCGATTTCACCTCACTTGGGAGCTTATTAATATCGACAGCTAGTTGATGGTAATCAGATTGAGTATTGGCAAAACGATTCGAAATTTTAAAGATGGTATGCATTATATAGTGTTTATAATCACTACTTAAATCCCTAGAGATCTCATTCTCTTTCTCTAACTGCTCTATTTCTGCCAACAGCACCTCAGCTAATTCGGGTAAGTAACTCAATGAGTTTCTTAGCACGGCATTGTTAGATTTAAACTGCTCTATCAAGTCAAACTTTCTAACTAGCTGTTCTTCAAGCGTGACAATGATGATAGCAAGGCTTGCGGGTAACACTGGAGGGGATGCTAGTAAGTTGGCGTATTCGAAGTGGATACTATTAATTAAATCGTAATTACGAAAAGACCAGCTATTCATCTTCAACACTTGTATTTCTAAATCTGCATCTGTTTTTTCAAGTTGATTAATGTAGCTGTATATTTTATTTTGACGCTGCTGTTGAGATATTTTTTTAAATTCAAAATAGCCCAATATAAAGGCTATTATTGCTAGAATAGCCACAAGACTAAGTATTAATGCTTTAATCGGTTTCATGGCATTAACTCGGGGTGGGGCGTACCGTTTAATGTTTTTAAGAACGCAATCATCAGCCCTATTTCACGCCCTGTTATACTACGCCCGAGTTGATGTTTTACCATCAATCTAATCGCGCCTTTCAATGTAGACACTGAGCCGTCATGAAAATAAGGCGCCGTTAAACTGACATTGCGCAAAGAAGGCACTCTAAATACTTGGATATCAAGAGCTCTGCGAGTTAATAAATAACGACCTAATTCAGCTGAATCTGGCACTAAATTTCCCGCATTATAAGGTAAAATAGCGCCTATTTTCTGCAGGACATTACCACCAAGGTTTTGACCTTGATGGCAAGATGCGCAACCAAATCGTTTAAACACCTCAAAACCTTGTTTCGCCTGTTCAGAAATAGCAGAATCATCTCCGCGTAGGTATTTATCAAAATCTGAAGGCGTCGTTAGCGCCTCCTCATAGGCGAGAATCGCAGCACTTATCGTCTCTTTCGTCACGCCTTGTGAGTATGACTGACTAAACATGCGTGAATATTCACTATCATTTTTAATGACTTGAATAATTTCCTGCCAGTTATTACCCATTTCTACAGGGCTGGTGAAAAAATCATCTAAGTGGCTTTGAGTTGAATACAAACGCCCTATCCAACCTACTTTATAACCATTGATCACATTAAAAATAGAGGGCGTATTAAACGTGGTATATGTATTATCAAAACGTAAAGAATGAGACAAAGTATCACTACCGCCATGCTCAAATAAGTGACAACTAGCGCATGACAAACTAGCATTTTTTGATATTCTTTTATCAAAAAACAATGCCTTACCTAACAGCATCTCTGGCGTTATTTTTTCAGGCCATTGAATAGGCGTAATAATAGCCGATGTTTGGGCGAGACATACGACACTGACCAACATATTCAGTGTGATTATCGCACTCAATTTCAGCATTGTTAATTGTTTTGTTAGCATCCCTTCTACCAGATAAAATGACTGCAATTACACTATGACAGATAACGCAACATAGTATTAACTAAAGCGCTAATTATGCGAACCAAACGCAATCTATGTTTGGCTCTTTGCAAGCTAGCTGACAATAATTGGATTAAAATAATCACTCTTTATGGTGCCTTGGATATTTGCAGCCTTGCTAAATATTTTGCTCAGACAAACAATCTGTCACTCAATCTTACCTTCACATGCGCTTAATAATCTTTACATCATGACATTAATAATAGTACGTGTTTTACTTATCAAGCATCGCTTCTATTTCTGCCATTCTACTTTCTAAAGCATCTACTTTTTCACGAGTTCTCATTAATACGGCTCCTTGAGCATCAAACTCTTCTCTTGTGACTAGGTCCAATTTTGATAATGCACTTTGTAAAATCAATTTTAATTGTTCTTGCCCAGGTAACTCACTCCCTTTTGGTAAGTTATTAGCTAGCGCCGAAAATTTCTGCGATAAACCTTCTATAATTTTTTCATTCATAACAAATAGCCTTCGATTGCAGCCACGATAAAACTTGTCGTTCAAATTACGTGCAACCTATAGATTGTCACCTTAATAATAGATCAAGTTTTAATGATAGCTATATATAGTAGATGTAATTATAGCAGCGATTACTTAGCTTCGTCCTCAATTGTTAGTTTTTTAAACTCTCATTTATTTAAAACAATACCGATTAAATTCACACACCTCACTCATTTTGCCCTAAAACGGGGTTTGTATCCCAACTTCGCTTAAGTGCACCAAAATAACGCACCGAAATAGCGCATAAAAACAACATCCATATTTAGCAAAAACCCTTTAAAAACCAAAAAAAGCCAGTAAGTATTTGTAATATATTAATATTTAAATACTGGCACACTTTTAGCTTTACTGGAACAATCAAACAAAATTTTAAATTAAAAAAATAATGGAGATCAATATGGAGTCGATAGTTAGCAATTTAGGTGCTGACCTTACTCAACTAAAATATGCACTTGATACATTTTATTTCTTAATTTGTGGTGCTTTAGTTATGTGGATGGCAGCAGGTTTTGCCATGCTTGAGGCAGGCCTAGTTCGAGCAAAGAATACAACTGAAATTTTAACTAAAAACATTTCGTTATATGCCATTGCTTGTACTATGTACTTGTTAGTGGGTTATGAAATTATGTATAGCTCGCAAGAGGGTGGTATTATCCCATCGCTAGGTTTCCTTATTGGTAGCGAGAATACACTTGATGAAGCACTGGCAGCTGAAGATGCACCTTACTATTCAGCGCGATCGGACTTCTTCTTCCAAGTTGTATTTGTAGCGACAGCGATGTCAATCGTATCTGGTGCAGTAGCTGAGCGTATGAAGCTAACTGCTTTCTTACTGTTTTGTGTGGTGATGACTGGCTTTATCTATCCTACCAGTGGTTTTTGGACTTGGGGTGGCGGTTTCTTAAGTGCTGCAGGTTTCTCTGACTTTGCAGGTTCTGGTATCGTTCATATGGCAGGTGCAGCAGCGGCGTTAGCAGGTGTTGTATTACTAGGTGCACGTAAAGGCAAGTACGGCAAAGATGGTAAAGTTAATGCCATACAAGGCGCTAACTTACCGTTAGCAACACTGGGTACATTTATCCTTTGGTTAGGCTGGTTCGGCTTTAACGGCGGATCTGAACTAAAACTGTCAGATGTTGGTGAAGCTAACTCAGTTGCTCAGATTTTTGTTAACACCAATGCAGCAGCTGCCGGTGGTGTTATTGCAGCGCTTATCGTTTCTCGTTTACTATTTAACAAAACTGATTTAACAATGATTCTTAACGGTGCTTTAGCAGGGCTTGTAGCAATTACAGCAGACCCTCTATCACCTAGCGCTCTAGAATCAGCAATTATTGGTGCTGTTGGTGGCGTGCTAGTTGTTATGTCTATCTTAACACTTGATAAAATGCGTATTGATGACCCAGTGGGCGCGATTTCAGTTCATGGTGTTGTTGGTATTTGGGGACTGTTAGCGGTACCAATTAACAATGGCGATGCGACATTCGCAGCGCAACTTTACGGTATTGCTGTTATCTTTGCTTGGTGTTTTGGTGCTAGCTTAGTGGTATGGAAAGTCCTACAGTTAACTATCGGCATTCGTGTTACTGAGGAAGAAGAGTTCCTAGGTAGTGACATCGTTGAATGTGGTATGGACGCTTACCCAGAATTTAAAAACTAACTAATAGTTAATTTCGACCTAGGTCGTAACGTATTGAATAATTGGATCATCATTTGTGTTTTCTGCTAAAAAAGTCAGTATACTTATGCCGGTTTTAGCTTAAAACAACAACAAAACACATTTTATGATCCAATCTAAACAAAGGAGATACACATGAAATTAGTCACAGCTGTGATTAAACCTTTCAAACTTGACGATGTACGTGAAGCACTCTCAGAGATTGGAATACAAGGCATCACCGTCACAGAAGTAAAAGGTTTCGGTAGACAAAAAGGCCACACAGAACTTTATAGAGGCGCAGAATATGTCGTCGATTTCTTACCTAAGGTAAAACTAGAAGTCGCGATTGATGACGCTATGTTAGACCAAGTAATCGAAGCAATTACTGCGACTGCTAACACTGGAAAAATTGGCGATGGTAAAATCTTCGTTTCAGCATTAGAACAAATCATCCGTATCCGTACGGGTGAAACAGGCCCTGACGCTATCTAAGCGTTAACTTACCTGTACGTAGGGCCTCTAGTCGAGGCCCTACTCTCACACCATACCGCTTTTTATCCGCGTCATAATTACTGTAAGCTCCCCTGACAACATCGCTAAAGGCTTATTTAACAAGCTGTTTATGTATTACTAATAGCCACTGACTTCCTCAGCTCTTGTTAGCTATACTCTGCTGTAAATAATAACTCACACTTTATGTAGGTTTTATATTCACGTTATTTACAAGCTCACAATAAGCAATCTTATAGCTTGGCGCTCAAAGCACTACTGATACTTAGAAACACTTAAAAGCAGCATAACGACTGCTAGCACTCACTATTTAGCGCTCGCTAATGTCAGTTTAACGCATAGGCCATGAGGATGACTGTTTTCGATCATTAAATCACCGTGCTGGCTGATCATCGCTTGTTTGGCAATGCCTAAGCCTAAACCGTGACCATCGACATTGGTATCTAAGCGAAAAAAAGGATCGCATAATTTATCGATCACCTCTTCATCAACACCTGGACCATTATCGATAATACAAATCTGCAAAGTGCTTGCACTAGGACTGTGCAATATCACAGAAACCTTACTATCACTAGGTGTGTGTTTTAAAGCATTACCTAACACGTTACTCAGGGCTCGCTCTAACAGCTGCGCCGAACCTTTAGCATTACAGTTAACATTGGCAGAAAAGACAGTATCAATTTTACATTGCACATCACCAAAGCTGTTATCCGCTACGACTTTTTCCACAATAAGGCCAGCATCAATAACTTCGTGCTCTAAAGCTTGCTGTTGAAGCTTAGCTAAGGATAGCAACTCATCGATTAGATGAGTCAAACGCTGACACTCTAACTGAATACGATTAACTGCAGGATGAGCAAGCCCAACCTGCTGTTCAACAATACCACTAGCGGCTAATAACCTGGCCAAGGGCGCTCGCAACTCATGCGAAACATTTTGAAATAACTGTTGCTGCCCAACTAAATTGCGCTCGACATATTCCGCCATTTGGTTGAACTCTTTGGCAAAATCACCAATTTCATCTCCTCTTCTTTGTAACTTATCACCGACTCTCACACTAAAATCACCTGCTTTTAGCCTCTTCACATACTCGCGTAGTTCATTCATCGGCTTAACGACAATGGCGCTGACAATAAAACTTGCGATGGTTGCACTCAATAAAATAAGCAACGCCTGCACTGATAAGATAAAGCCTTTCCAATAGTTAAGAGAGTTGCGCGGCTTCATCACTTTATAGTCAAGGCGGTATTCACTACCTGATTCTGTTGTCACAACTATTGTTTTTTTCTCGCCTTTAAACGTTTTTTCAAGACCCACTATTAACTTATTATTACTATCATAGATTTTAATGGGCGGCAGCGAATGTCGCCTTAGAAAGGCTTTGTCATCTGAATCAGCGCTGCGCTTTGCTACTTTTTCTCTAAATTCTTGACTAGCTTCTAACTTATCTAACAATCTCTCTGCCTGTAAGCGTATTTTATACTCCAACTTAGAGTTAAAGTTATCTTGTTGCGCTAGCTCCCCTATCACGATTGCGGTGACCATCATCACCACAAAACTAGATAACCACAACGACAGAAAAATTTTCCAGAACAAGCGCTTGAACCTAAACATTACTTACCCCACCCTTACCTAACACAAGTAAGTAACCTTCACCGCGTACTGTTTTAATCACTTCTTGTTGTGGTAATAAATTGGCGATCTTTTGCCTTACTCTAGATAAATGCACGTCTATCGAGCGATCATATGCTGTGAGCGGCCTATGTAATACCTTTTCTGTTAAATCCGCTTTGCTGACCACCTTGCCAGGCGCCTGCATCAGTTGATGCAGTACATTAAACTCAGCACTTGTCAGCTCCAGCACCTTATCATTAATTACCACTTCCCTTAGCGCTGGGCGCAACGTAATACCCATTAAGGTTATGTCTGCACTCGCTTGAGTATCAGTGTTAGTTGCACCTCTGCGCAAAACCGCCTTGATACGCGCCAACAACTCTCTAGGGTTACAAGGTTTCGCCATATAATCGTCTGCGCCCATTTCAAGGCCTAATATACGATCAATATCACCGCCTTTACCCGTCAACATAATCACCGGCATTTGACAGGCAGGCCTCAGTTGTTGCAACAGCTCTAATCCCGACATTTTAGGCATCATAATATCGAACACAGCGAGATCAAAGGCATCAGCACTTTTTAGCTTCTCTAATGCTTGCTCAGCACTATCAGCAATAGACACACTTAAGCCCTCAAATGTTAAGTACTCTGATAATAGTGATGTTAACTCGCGGTCATCATCAACCAATAACAATTTAATTGCCTGCATGTATGTATCCTCTTAATGAATAAGCACAGTATATATGGCTATTGCTCAAATCTGCTGCTCTTTACACAACTTTACACTTTCGCAACCCTACTTATCATTTACTTAGTGGATAATTCACTCATCGCAACAAACAACATATACACACTGCTACTTAGGAGCAAAGACAATGAAAAATAAAGCAATCGCATTTCTAGCTATTCCAACAATGGCTCTATTAAGCTCATTCAACTTCGCAAATGCTGATGATACGAGCACCATCAAAACAGACGGGGCAAAACAACACAGTGAAAAAGGTGGTAAGCACAGAGGCCCAAGTATAGAGAAAAAAGTACAAAAGCTTACTAAGGTTTTAGAGTTAAGTGAAGCACAACAGACGCAAATTACAGCGTTGTTTGAAAAGCAAAAAGCTGCCCATAAAGCCGGTGCAGAGCAAAGAAAATCGCTACATGACGCTATTCGAGCGATTGATGTTAACGCTGCAGATTACACCGCGAAATTAGCACAAGTGAAGCAACAAGCGGGCTTAGAGGCGCAAAACAAAGTCGAAAAGATGCTGACAGCTAAACAAGAGATGCAGAAGATATTAACGCCTGAGCAATTTAGCAAATTTGAAGAAATAAAAGCTAAAATGAAAATGAAAAGAGGCCAAAAACACGACAGACAAGAAAAGAGCTAAACAGCACTCACTACTGTTGTTTCACAAAAAAGGCGCCTAAGGCACCTTTTTTATATAACGATGAGCGTACTAAATAGTGATTAGTTCACTATTTCAGGCCCCATTATACTGTACGGTAGTGCTGTCGATAACCAAGGTACATAGGTGACAATGATTAAGAACAACATTAGTACTAGCATAAACGGTGTTGCCGCTTTAACTACTTTAGATAAACTCATACCCGTAATAGCTGATGTAACAAACAAGTTAAGCCCTATCGGTGGTGTAATCATGCCTATTTCCATGTTCACAACCATGATAATACCAAGGTGAATAGGGTCTATTCCCAACTCCATAGCTATCGGAAAAACAATAGGAGCAACAATTAGTAGCAACCCAGAAGGCTCCATAAACTGACCGCCTAGTAGCAGTAAAATATTGACTGCCACTAAGAAAGTAAACCAGTTAAAACCAACTTCTAGCATCCACTGTGTCACCATTTGCGGAATACGCTCTTCAGACAAGGTATGGGCAAATAATAACGCATTGGCAATGATGAACATCAGCATCAAGGTCGTTTTAGTACCCGATAACATCACTTCACGAGTATCTTTACTATAGACAGCAGGGATAAATAACCTAGTTAATAACAATAGATTACGTCCCCATACTTTTAAGCCTAAAGCGACACATTGAATCGCGCTTTCACTAAGCTTAGAGCCTCTTTTATAAATATAAAAGACGCTAAGTAATACACTAAAACCACCGCCCCAAGCCGCTCTACTAGCAGCGGTGACAGTTTCTGAATCGGCAGTGGCAAAGAATGACATAATCATCCAAACCATGAAGAAAGACAACCCGTAAACCAAGCCATTAAAGCCAACACGGGCAGCACTAGAATCAGTATCGGCAACCCAAGTAATTCCCTTTAGCGGCCCCATATCGCGATAGACAAACAAGGCGATAAATATAGAGTACAGTGCAGCGACAGCAGCAGCTTCAGTTGGTGTAAATGCACCGCCGTAGATACCACCCATAATAATAACGATCAGGAACAAGCCCCAGCCCGCATCTTTACCACCTTTAACGATGGCGCCAAAACCCTTCCACGGCTCTGAAGGTAAGTTTTTAATTCTAGCGACGACATAAATCGCCAGCATTAGCATGGTGCCAGCCAGCAAACCTGGAATAACGCCAGCTAAAAACATCCGACCAACAGATACTTCTGTTGCCGATGCATAGACTACCATCACGATAGAAGGCGGTATTAAAATACCCAGTGTCCCGGCGTTAGCGATGATACCTGAAGCAAACTCTTTTGAGTAACCCACTTGGCGCATACCAACAATAGCAATACTACCAATGGCTACTACAGTCGCAGGAGATGAGCCTGATAGTGCGGCAAACATCATACACGCAAGTACCGAAGCCATTGCAAGACCGCCACGAAAGTGGCCAACACAGGCAATTGCAAAATTAATTAACCGCTTCGCCACGCCACCTGTCGACATGAACGAGGAGGCCAATATAAAAAACGGTATCGCTAATAACGTGTAGTGCTGGCCTGCGCCAAACAACGATATAGCGACAGAAGTCAGCTTTGCATCTGACACAAAAGTAATAAATAGTATTGACGATAAGCCTAGCGAGATACCAACAGGTATCCCCAAAAACAGCAGCGTCAGCACTAGTCCAAACAGAATGAGTGGTTCCACAATATATTTCCTTCAAATTCGCTTTACAGATCTTAATCCGCGGTATTAATGATCTTTTAAGATATCTTTGTTTTCATCGACTAGCTCTTGCCCTTCGTGGCCACTAATCAACATACGACGCTTACCGGTATAAATATCAATAAATGCCTGACCTGAGCGGTAAACCAATAAAGCTAAACTAATTGGTAATATAACCAGCACTAGCCAGCGATGTACTCGCGGCTGTAAACCGAATGTTTCTTGTAATATTTGAGGGTAGCGCAGCTCTTCAGAACCGATCCCTATCTTGAACATTTTCGCCCAGTATTCAATAGCTCCGCCTTTGACATCAACACCTAGTAAGTGCAGCCAAGTGGAATCAAGTAAAATAAGACCATAAAACATACTGCCCAGTGCACCGACCAGCGCCATCGCTTTTGTCACCGGTTTTGATACGGCATTGAGCACCAAATCAACACCTATGTGCACGCCTTTTTTGATGCCATAGCTCATACCTAACAAAATCAGCCAAGAAAAGGCTAATGTATTAAATTCAAGTGCAGCAGACCAGCCGCTATTAAATCCGTAACGCGCGACCACTTGTCCAAAAGATACCAACATAATGGCGCTAATAATAAAAATTAAAAAGTTTTCTTCAGCAGCATCGACCTTCTCAGGCCATTTACGCTCTAATAACCATATAATGGCAATAAGCAAAAAAAGATAATAGTGAGGCCAGTAAGCCATGATCAAACTCCCGTTAAACACTCGTGCATTTAACTGATAAACAACTATTCATCAAGAATACGGTATAGGCAAACTCAATACGTGTTGTTATTAAAACTGGACGGATAGAATACCACGCACTAAAACATCCGTAATCTAGTGCGTTTATTAGTCTGCAGCCCTGTGCTAGCATGCTGCAGACTATTTTCTGACATTTTTAAACGATAGCGATTAAGCTTCAGCGGCTGCTTTAATTAAATCTGCACCGATATCACTTTCAAATTTTTTCCAAACTGGCTTCATCGATTCAACCCACAGCGCACGTTGCTCATCATTTAACACATTGATTTTGCCGTTTGCCTTGAGGATATTCTCTCTGTTCGCCAGCTCTTTCGCTTTAACATTCAAGTTGGCAGTTTGTGTCACTTCATCAGCAATTTTTAGGAACTGCTCACGTACTTCTGGCTCAAGCCCGTCTAAGAACTCAGAAGAAGTCATGAACAAGTAAGCTAATAACTGATGGCTTGTTTCAGTAACGCTGTCTTGAACTTCAAAGAATTTTTTAGTGTAGATGTTAGACCAAGTATTTTCTTGACCATCAACAACACCTGTTTGTAATGCGCCGTATACTTCACTAAATGCCATAGGCTGAGGAGATCCGCCCATCGCTGCAATCATCGCTTTAGCAACATCAGAAGACTGTACGCGGAACTTCATGCCTTCAGCATCACTTGGTACCAGTAACGGCTTGTTGCCTGAGAAGTACTTCATACCAGACATCCAGTAACCTAAACCAACGAAACCAACATCATTCATTTCGTTTAATAACGTTTTACCTGATTCTGAATTGGTATAGCGAATAGCTGCATCCATGTCTTTAAAAATGAATGGCAAATCAAACACGCCATATTTACGTGAGTAAGAACCGAACTTAGATAGTGAAGGCGCTAAAATTTGCACATCACCTAGCAATAGTGCCTCAAGTTCTTTTGAGTCGCCAAAAAGTGTTGAGCTTGGGAACACCTCAATACACATTTTGCCATCCATTTCCTTGTTAACACGATCAGCCAGCATATTCGCAGCGACTACTTTAGGGTGTGTAGTACCGCCTGTTACATGGCTTAATTTAGCAACAACTTCACCTGGTGCACAATCTGATGCACTGACTGCAGAAACACTTAACGCTAACGTTAGCGCTGTTAATGTTGTAGTTAATTTTTTCATTTCTTCAACCTCATTTTGTTTTTATTTAATTTGAGCAGATAGCTTATATCATTTTATATAACATAATTTGTAACCAATATTAGCAACTATAATACCAACTGCAAAATATATTTATATCTATTTGATTTATATTGTTTTTTAATTACTTCGCAGTTGCTAGCTATCATCATGTAACGCACAGTTGACACATTAACCATTTAATTTGGGTGGTTTTCCACCCAAAATCAACATCCCGCTATACGACAGACTTTCAATGATCTGGCATCACTATTCGCACGGGCGATCACTCCCTCACGTCGCATCTTCGCTATTAAGCTAGTCAACACCGGTTTTAATTGAGCTTTTCCCATCCCCTGTTTAACTTCAGGGCTGTACAGTAGCTTCAATAACACGACATCCAGACCTGTGAGGTAACTGTTTGGCGTTTTATCATTAAAGATTGATGGGTAAACAGCATCAGAATCCCTGGGAATACCCATTGTTTGCGTTATCTCTTCAACAATACAAGATAGTAGTTTAGCATGCATTCTCGCTTGATCTACCGGTATATAGATCATCGCACTTTGTATATCGCCTGAATTTTTCGCTTTCATCGTCGCTAAACAAACAGCACTTTTAAGATATTGTAATGACTGCGGCCCTACTGTTGCTCTAACTAATGCCGGCAGCTTTCTTTGCGAGGTAAAATAGTACTGTATATTTGCTTCTTTTTTGCTCTTTACTCTGATGATTTTCAAGCCAGTAAGTGCTCTTAAATCCGCTATTTGAGCATTCAGTAACTTATTGTGCAGTTTTGTATCTGCCACTTGGTGCGCCACATATATTTTAACAGTGCCAGACCACTTTTTAACACTGAGCCCACCACTTGCATACTCACTGCCAAGCACTGTTTCAAAAAAACTGTTGATAATAAATGATGTACTTTGCCAAGGCTGAGCAGTACTAGCGAATGTAAGATTCGGTAAAACTAAACAACAGAGCATGATAATACGGTAAATTGTACGTGTGAAAAACGATCTCTTGTTAACACTAAGCATCCGTTAGCTCCCTACTTTTACAACCAAATAAAAAAATAATAGCTTATCTGTAAATGATTTACTTATAATCGAGCGATATTTCACTCTGAACTTAAAAATTAACAGGAATGACTATGATCTCGACTAATGAATACTTCGATGGCAAAGTAAAATCACTCGCTTTTAGCAACTCACAGGGCCAAGTGACTAGCGGCGTGATGGATATCGGAGAATATGTATTTGGAACAACACAACACGAAATAATGAAAGTTATCAGTGGCGAGTTATCAGTAAAATTACCACAGCAAGATAATTTTGTAAGTTTTGGCGCCGGCAGTGAATTTGAAGTTCCTGCTAACGCTGAGTTTACTGTCATCGTTAAAGAACAAACCGCATACCTTTGCTTTTATAGCTAAGCAGCGTTATGCGTATGCTAACTGACAAGTTTTAGCATACGCATATTTACATTTACAATCGCTAGGCATCATAAAAGTGCTGCGCATCTTGCAAAAATTAACATCAGCATCCCTAGCTAGAACGTTATTTTTATCGGCACAAACAATCTTAAAGCGACGCCTTTCGGCAACTATATTGCCTATACGAAACTTTTATCGCTGACTAGCGGACATGTTTCGAGCTTTTTATTTAACCGGCAAAAATAGTCGTGAATATCGGCGATATTAATCGATATAGCCCTTTTATATAATGAATGCTATGTTAAGATCGACAGCCTTCGCAGCACATGATTTTTTTTGCGCAGAACCCTCCATTATAATCCATAACGTAAGGCATAAGTCCAAAATGAGCAACGCTACATCTTTAGATAAAAGCAAGATTAAAATTTTATTATTAGAAGGCGTACATCAAAGCGCTGTAGACTCTCTAAACGAAAGCGGATACTCGAACATCGAGTACCACACTGGCTCCTTATCTGAAGAAGATTTATTAGAGCGTATTAAAGACGTTCACTTCATCGGTATTCGTTCAAGAACTCAATTAACAGAAAAAGTATTCGATGCCGCTAAAAAGTTAGTAGCTGTTGGTTGTTTCTGCATAGGGACCAACCAAGTTGATCTAAAAGCCGCAACCAAAAACGCTGTTGTTGTCTTCAATGCACCTTTTTCTAATACGCGATCTGTTGCTGAATTGGTTATCGCCGAGTCGATTATCTTACTGCGCGGTATTGCTGAAAAGAACGCAAAGGCGCATCGCGGTATATGGCAGAAATCAGCCGCGGGCTCATTTGAAATTCGCAATAAAACACTTGGCATTGTTGGCTATGGCAGCATTGGCTCACAATTAAGTGTTATTGCAGAATCGATGGGTATGAGCGTTATTTTTTACGATGTGGTTGGTAAACTGCCCATCGGTAATGCGAAACAAGTATCTAGCTTATCTGAGTTACTAAGCTCTAGTGACATTGTTACTTTACATGTCCCTGAAGTGGGATCAACTAAAAATCTGATGTCTACATTGGAGTTTTCTCAAATGAAAGACGGTGCAATCTTCATCAACGCGGCACGTGGTACTGTCGTTGATATTGATGCACTTTGCGTCGCATTAAAGAGCAAAAAAGTAGCGGGCGCTGCTATTGATGTATTCCCGGTAGAGCCTCGCTCAAACAATGACGAATTTATCTCGCCACTACGTGAATTCGACAATGTGATTTTAACACCGCACGTTGGTGGATCAACCATGGAAGCGCAAGAAAGTATCGGCTCTGAAGTTGCTGAAAAACTAGCTAAATATAGCGATAACGGCACCTCAGTGACCTCTGTTAACTTCCCTGAAGTATCGCTACCTGATCACTCAGATACGAAAGATGTTCATAGACTATTACACATTCACCACAACATCCCCGGTGTATTAAGTAATATCAATACCATTTTGTCTGAGAACAACATCAACATCTCTGGTCAACATTTACAAACAAATGACCAAGTTGGCTATGTTGTTATCGATGTAGACGCGGACTGTTCAGGACGTGCGCTAGAAAAAATTAAAGCGGTTGAAGGCACTGTTCGCTGTCGTCGCTTGTTCTAAATAAAGCTTTAAATTACAGCTCTAAGCAGCTAAGCCATTGAGATAAATGGCTTAGCTTTTCTAACACGACACTTAGACTTGCGCTATAACTTCATCGCACGATAAAGCTGCTCTCTATAGTGCTCAGTTTCGTTAACTAAATTATGCTTCGCCCCTGTGATAACAACCTGTTCACTCACTGTAAATTTTTGCTGTATTGCAGCTAAATTATATTGCCACGCCACTGTGGTATCATCACTACCTTGAATCACACGAACATCCATAGCACACGCCTTATATTGTTCAAAGCGCTGCTCCCAAGCCATTAGCGCTCCTATCCAGCTAGCCTTCATGTACTTATGCCCAAGTGGATCTCTATTATTAATCAAATCAAGAAACAACGGATCGTGGCTACTATGGCTCTTAGAGCGCTTAATATTTTTAATAAATAAGCGTGTTAAGTAATGATGCACTCTCGTCATCAAAAAACGGTGATTGCGCACTAACGGCGCGAGCAGCATCACCTGTTTTACTCGCTTATCTATGGTAAAAACACTGTTGAGTAAATATTCCATTACCACTGCAGCACCCGTGCTTTGGCCTATTAGGTAGAAAGGGGTATCAAGTATTTGAGCCGATGTGTGCTTTATTAACACATCAAGCTGGTGTGCGTACTCAGAAAAATCATTGATACCATAGCGCTCTCCAGAGCTAACACCGTGGCCCTGTTTATCAAAAATCAACACATTGAAACCCTGCCCCAACAAATGCCGCACAATATGATGATACAGCCCGCTATGATCCATATAGCCATGCACAATAATAAAGGTGCCTTTACTAGAGCGATGACGCTGACTAAATAGTTGAAAAACGATTTGCTGCGCTGCGCAAGCAACGCTATCGATATGCACATTATAGCTATTGACTATATCTTGATATTGATAGTACTGATAGTAACTGTGCCAGCACTTTGCTAGCACCTTGCCATCATTACTCTGTGGTAAAACACTGCGTAGCTGCTCTTCATTAACGCTCATCTGCCCTCCTTTTTATCAAATAAGCCATCACTATATTTACCCTCGCTGAGCAATCATATAGCCTTACAAAAATGTTTCATTTACTATTACTATAATGTGCAAATATATTGTCACATATACAGCTGAGCGATGTCATACTAGTAAATACATTGACTCAGCATTAAAGACAACACCAATCAAGCACATCTGTTAATCTGGATATTATATTTAATGAAAAGATCTACCAGCTATCTTTTTTACCTATTATTACTTTGCTTTTCACTAACGCAATACAGTGCGGCTGCTACCAATTCAGTATTAGAAAATGCCAAGCGTCAACTAGCCTTACTTGATTCATCCACAGAAGAGAATCGAGCGCTTCGAGAAACTTACCTACTAACTATCGATACTTACTCCGAGATTAGTGAAACTGAAGAGAATATAGAGTCTTTTAAGCGAAGTCTTAAAAGCTTACCCGAGAAAACTAAACAGCTACAACAGCAGCTCGCCAATGAGCAACAGCAAACAACTTTTAATGTTGAGCAAAAATCACTAGCAGAATTAGAACTAGAATTAACTGAATTACAATCGACTGAATTAGAGCTAAAACAAAACCGCAATCAAATAGATAATGAAATTAATGTCTACTCTAAAAAGCCCGTTAAATTACGCGAGGATTTAACACAGCTTAAGCTCAGACAAAGCCAAGAGCTAGTGACTCAACTTGCAGCACAGCGCCAATTAGAAGACATTTTATTTTCATTGAACAACCTAAAAACCCAAGCGATCAACTTAGAGTTGTTAGTTATCCCTCTGCAAATTGAGCATGACAGATTAAGGCTGAGCTGGACTGATGCTGAACTAGCGACCCTGGCGAAGAAAATTCGTGTTTATCAAGATACAATTCAAGAGCTTAGAAAAAGCGAGGCAGATGAGTTACTGCAAAAATCTAATGCCAGCGAAGAGAGCAAAGATAACCCTGCGGCAATCACCGCAATTATTCAGCGCAATAACAATCTTAGTGAGCAGCTGAGACGAAGCGTAGCGAGTAATACTGCCTCTGTTAACCAGCTACGTATACTTGAGCAACAATTATCATTATTACAGCAAAGTTATAAAGTCATCCAACAACAGTTACAGGTTGGCGGTAACACTTTTGGTATTGAGTTGAAAAATTTCAGCCAACGCTTTTCCGCCCCTTCAATTAACAACAATACTGACGAAAAAATATCCGCTATTCGCTTACAAAATATCGAGCTCAATCAATTAAAACTCGATATAGCGATCGATACTATCGACACATCTACTTGGTCAAAACCCTCTCTTGCAGATTTAGAGGACTTACAATTAACCAGCCTTAGTTTAATTAGTAATTTGCAAAAAGCTTACACCCGTGAGCTCGATGAGTTATCCAAGCTATCTACGGTAGAAGAGCAAATAAAACAGCAATTGAACCAAGGCCACTCTCTATTAACAGAGTACCTGCTTTGGCTACCAAGTGTGCCAACGATAGATCTCAATTGGTTTGCCGTCTTTAAAAATGCCAGTAAACTACAAATTCAAAACACTACGACAGCCGTTAAAGAGCTGCAATTAAATGCATCTGAGCAATGGCTTAGATGGCTATTATTCGCTTTTGCACTATCAATATTGTCCATTAATTTAGTGAATTACCAGCGTCGACATGAGAAAGATTGGTCTCGCCAGATAGGCAATGTGGTTCATGATAAATTTTCGCGCACGCTTCGTATGCTGATTCTCGCACCTCTCATCACTCTACCTTTACCACTATTTATTTTCATTCTGGTCAATAAAATCATAGTGATAGAAAATAGTTATACTGTCTTTATTAACAATATTTTCTGCTTGTCACTATGGATGTATCTGACCTTTATTTATTGGCTAAAGCGCCCATATGGCCTATTTATCAGCCATTTAGATATATCTGAAGAATTCTGTGTCCGGCTCAAAAAACTGCTGCCGCCACTGTATGTTTTCGGCGCACCTTTAAGCTGGTTATTAATGTATTTTGATAATATTGCATCGCAAGAACTACATTCCGGGCTAGGCCGCTTAGTCTATGTCTGTATGGCTTTATTGGCAGGGAGTTTTTGGGCCGCACTGTGGAAAGTATCCCCGCACCTAAGCATCGGCACAGCGCACATAAGCTGGTGGAAAAACGCCAAGCTCTGGCTGGCATCGCTCGTCGTTATCCACGCCGGGCTCGTTGTCGCCGGCCTCTTTGGCTACCTGTTTACAGGTGCCGTCATCATGTCTGTTATCCTGGCGATCACTACTATTTTGTTTACAATTTTTATCTTCTATCGTCTAGGTGTACGCTGGTTGCTAATTGCTGAGCGAAACATTACTTTTAACAAAGCAAAAACAAGACGTAATGAAATTTTAGCAGCGCGAGAAAAAAATGAAGAAGTACCGCCACTAGAAGAAGACTATTTAGGCATCAAGTCCGTTTCCGAACAGGCCATCGTGTTATTAAAAGCTATCTGCTTTGGGCTGATTTTCATTACCATGTGGCTGTTTGTCAAAAACTACCTACCCTCTCTGGATATTCTCGATAAAATCACACTGTGGAATAACAATGTGACCACTGTTAGCGGTGTTATTTCTGAGAGCATCAGCCTTGCTGATGTCATCACCAGCAGCTTTATCATCGGTATTACTATCCTAGCTGCTTATAATTTACCCGGGTTACTAGAGCTGTTAGTGCTTAGGCACATGGATCTCACCCCTGGCACCGGCTATGCGATTACAACCATCACTCGCTATATTCTGATCATCATCTGCGTATTAGCAGGTGCCAGCCAGATAGGCGTCGAATGGGCGAAATTACAATGGCTAGTAGCTGCGATGGGTGTCGGCCTCGGTTTTGGTTTGCAAGAAATCGTCGCCAATTTCGTCTCCGGTATTATTATTTTATTTGAAAAGCCAGTGCGCATTGGCGACACCGTTACCATTGGTGGCGTCACAGGTAAGGTGACTAAAATAAAAATAAGGGCGACAACTATTTCAGATTGGGATAGAAAAGAAGTCATTATCCCCAATAAGACATTTGTTACCGACCAGTTAATTAACTGGTCGCTATCCGATGCGATTACCCGTGTCATTATCAATGTTGGTGTCGCTTTTCGCTCAGACACTGACCATGTCCATAAAATTATTCTCAGCTGTGTACAAGCTAATGCCCGCGTCTTAGATGACCCAGCTCCCGAAGTATTTTTTACCACTTTCGGCAAAAGCACGCTCGATTTTGAACTACGCTTTTTTGTAGCCAACTTAGCTGATAGAAACCCCGCTATTCATGAAATAAACCAACATATTAATCGCGCGTTTGTCGAAAATGATATCCGTATCGCCTTCCCGCAAATGGATATTCATTTGCATCGAGGTAAAGATAAGGATAAAGGCAAAGATAAAAACTTAAAACTGAGCTAAGCCAACAAGCTATATTATAGCGCTGCTTAAGCTAGCCCTGATCGATTTAAAAACAATTAAAAGTAAAAATGGAAATTAATTTCATTTTTGCTACTATGGGTGTAAATTCTTTATCACTAATAAAAACCGCTAAAATACAGGTATAAATATGAGCCAGTACACTCAGGTAGGTAACCTACAAGTTTCGAGCACATTACTCGATTTTATTAATTTAGAAGCAGTGCCTGGCACCGCGATCAATGTAGATCAGTTCTGGGTACAAGTAGAGCAGTTAATTGACGATTTAATGCCAACGAATGCCGCATTAGTCGCTAAGCGTGAAACTCTACAACAGCAAATTGACCAATGGCATAAAGATCATCGCGATAATGGTTTTGATTTTAATGAATACAAAGCGTTCTTAAAAGAGATCGGCTATTTATTAGAAGAAGGTGATGATTTTAGCATTACCTCAACCAATGTAGATGCTGAAATGGCAACAATGGCTGGGCCACAATTGGTTGTTCCAGTAATGAACGCGCGCTTTGCTCTCAATGCCGCTAATGCTCGTTGGGGCAGCTTGTACGATGCACTTTATGGCTCAGACATTATTAGCGATGACGATGGTGCGAAAGCCAGTGCCCAGTACAACCCTATTAGAGGCGACAAAGCGATTGCCTATGGCCGCGACTTTTTAGACCAATCGATTGCGTTAGCTCAAGGCTCTCACAAAGATGCTACAGCCTACAAAATTGTGGACGGCGCACTACAAGTTACATTAGATGGCGTAACGACAGGCTTACAAGATAACAGCAAGTTGGTCGGTTTTAGCGGTGATGCAGGTGCGCCAAATTGCATCTTATGTCGTAACAATGGTCTGCATTTTGAAATTCAAATTGATGATCAGCACCTAATTGGTAAAACCGATAAAGCGGGTGTTAAAGACATCCTACTAGAATCTGCGTTATCTACTATCATGGATTGCGAAGATTCTGTTGCCGCTGTCGACGGTGCAGATAAAGTTGTTATTTATCGCAACTGGCTTGGCTTAATGAAAGGTGATTTAACTGAGCAAATCACCAAAAACGGTAACACCTTTACCCGCGCCATGAACCCTGATCGTCACTACACTGATTTACAGGGTAATGATTTGCAACTTAAAGGTCGCAGTTTGTTATTCGTGCGCAACGTTGGTCATTTAATGACCAACTCAGCTATTTTAAATAAAGCGGGTGAGGAAGTACCTGAAGGCATGATGGATGCTATCTTCACTTCACTTATTTCATTACACGATTTGAATAAAGGCGCTAACGACACTATCCAGAACTCTAAAACCGGTTCGATGTATATCGTAAAACCTAAGATGCATGGACCTGAAGAAGTACGTTTTGCCGATGAATTATTTGGTCGCGTAGAAAAACTATTATCACTGCCTCAGTACACTATTAAAATGGGTATTATGGATGAAGAGCGCCGTACTACCGTCAATCTAAAAGAGTGTATTCGCGCTGCTAAAGAGCGTGTCGCTTTCATCAATACCGGTTTCCTAGACAGAACAGGCGATGAAATCCACACTTCGATGGAAGCGGGCCCGATGATCCGTAAAAACGATATGAAAGCTCAACCATGGATCGCTGCATACGAAGATTGGAATGTCGATACTGGTCTACTTTGTGGCCTATCAGGTAAAGCGCAAATCGGTAAAGGCATGTGGGCTATGCCCGATCAAATGGCCAATATGATGCAAGCAAAAATAGGTCACCCGTTATCTGGTGCCAATACGGCTTGGGTTCCCTCTCCTACTGCCGCTACTTTGCATGCAATGCACTACCATCAAGTTGATGTATTTGCCAAGCAACAAGAAATACAGCAGCGCAGCAGAGCGAATGTCGATGATATCCTAACCATCCCTGTTGCTACTAATCCAAACTGGTCTGCAGCAGATATTCAACAAGAGCTGGATAACAACTGTCAGAGCTTGCTCGGTTATATGGTGCGTTGGATCGATGCGGGTATCGGCTGCTCAAAAGTGCCTGATATTAACAACGTAGGACTCATGGAAGACAGAGCGACGTTGCGTATCTCCTCGCAGCATATGACTAACTGGATTCACCACAATATTTGTTCGAAAGAGCAAGTATTAGATACGCTTAAAAAGATGGCTAAAGTGGTTGATCAACAAAATAGCAGTGATGCGAGTTATCAGGCGATGTCTGCTGATTATGATAACAACATAGCGTTTGCAGCAGCGTGTGAAATCGTGTTTGAAGGATGTGTACAACCTAGCGGCTATACAGAACCTGTTTTACATCGCTCTCGCTTAAAAGCTAAAGCAAAGTAATATAGGCTTCTTAACATCTGAGCTCATCGAGCTCAGATGCTTGTTAGCGAGACTCACACAACGCAGCACAACCCATCTGTGCATTAGCGATCAGCCATTAGGTTTTGCTAACAATTCTCGCACTTGCTCAATCAATTGATTGGGAAACTGTCGATAATCAAAATAGGGTGTATATAGCATCATGCCCAGTACCGGATCATTACGGTAAAACACTCGCAGGCAGTCTAAGCTTGCCAAATTTTGTAGCTGCTGATCAGCGATAAAACGCTGCCAACAGTGCTTACCCGCGAAGATATGCAGCCGTGCCTGAGTATTAATTTTATCACTAAAACAAATCTGCTCATTAATTTGTAATAACTGCTGATCACGATACGCTCGCCAGTGCGCTACATCGACAGCGCAGAGTTTGGCATAAATCGTCATTATTTTTCGCCAGTGATTGCCATTTTCTGCTATGCAGTTAGCGACATCAAACGGCTTATTATTTATTTGCTGCTGATTTTTCGGTTGATTATTGATATACAACACTGTGCCTGCTGATTTCACGCCGATAAAGCTCACCTAACTCCCCCTTTATTATTGGTATACAAATAAACCTAGTACTCTGGCCTTTACGCCCATTTAATTAAATCGCCATTGTTTATGTTTTTCAGATCAATTGTAACGAATTCTGTTAAAATATTGGCAACTTAAATTTTTTGCACGCATACACGGAAACACCATGAACATACAAAGCTTTTCTGACCTACCTCTAGCCGATGACACTCTGTCAGATTTAGCCCATCTAGGTTATACCACACCCACGCCTATTCAAGCACAAGCGCTGCCACAAATACTAGCCGGGCGTGACTTACAGGCAAAGGCAGAAACAGGTAGCGGTAAGACAGCAGCGTTCGGCATTGCTATTATCGAGAATATTGACCTTGAGCTGCAACAACCACAAGCGCTGATTATTGCACCGACAAGAGAGCTGTGTAATCAAATCACCGGTGCGATTCGCGGCTTTGGCCGCTCAAAGTCAAACTTGCGAGTATTAACATTGTGTGGCGGTACAGCAAAGCATCCACAACGTGACAGCCTCAAACAGGGTGTGCATATCATTGTCGGTACACCTGGGCGCCTAATTGATTTACTGGAAAGTGAGCATTTAGATTTATCGGCGATGCGCACCGTGGTTCTCGATGAAGCAGATCGCATGCTGGATATGGGATTTGCCCCACAAATCGGCGATATTGTCAGCCACTTTCCCGATAATCACCAGACATTACTTTTTTCAGCAACATTTAATGGCCAGGCCCGCGACTTAGCTAATGCCATTACTGATGAGCCAATTTTTATTGAAGTTGAGCCTGATCAGACCACTGAAAACCTGAAACAGAAGCTGTGTCTTTGCACTAACGAAAACCGTGATCAAACTATCCACAACTTGTTAATCGCCAATCAATTCGAATCGTGCATCATTTTTTGTAACACTAAAAAAGTATGCCACCAGCTGCGTATATTTTTGCGTAACATGGGCCACGCCGCGCTGACTTTACACGGTGATTTAGAGCAAAATGAGCGCGAAGACATATTAGTCCAATTTGCTCATCACAGCGCCACCATTTTGATCGCCACAGATGTGGCAGCACGCGGTTTAGATATTGAAGCAGTACCGGGCGTTATTAACTACGATGTCCCCACTGACCCGGCAACTTACACACACCGCATTGGCAGAACCGCACGTGCGGGGCAAACGGGTATCGCTATTACTTTATGCTCAAACCAAGAGACTCATCGCTGGCAGAGAATCTTAGAGTTGCAAGACACTGAAGTTGATCCAGTTTTAAGCAGAGACCCACAGGGTAAAGCACCTTTATTTGCCGCTTATAAAACCATTTGTATTCTCGGTGGGCGCAAGCAAAAATTGAGAGCCGGTGATTTATTAGGCGCGCTGACCAAAGATGACAGCTTATCTCGTGAGCAAATCGGTAAAATCGATGTGATGCAAACCGTTAGCTATGTCGCCATTGTTAACTCTTACGCGAAAGCGGCGTTAGCACAATTACAAAACGGCCGCATTAAAGGTAAAAAATATCGCGCTAAATTATTGAACTAAGCACTGGCTTTATTCAATTAAGACGCATATCAAGTTATGGCAATGCTAATTATTTAAAGCGTTGTCATAGCTAATTTTGACACTAACCTTCAATATTCGCTCTAAGCCCCTGACTATCCTGATCTAGCCCAACTCACACAATTGTGATTGCCTACATTCTATTACTCACTTTAAATCGGTAAGCTAGAGGTATACTTTACTCTTTTTAAAGCAAAATTTGAGTTTACTGACTGTACGTTAGGTAAGTGCGCCAGCGTCTGTTTTAACAAGCGCTCATAGTGCTCGACACTTGAAACGACGACGCGCAAAACATAATCTTTTTCGCCGCTCGTCGAGTAACATTCTAATATTTGTGGCACATCAAGCACTGCAGATTCAAACGCGTTTAACGAATCTTCATCGTGGTTGTGAATTCTTATATAAGCGTAAACAGTGACATTTAAATTAAGCTGTTTTGGATCTAATACCACCACTTTGCCCTTGATAACACCAGCGCTTTGCAATTTTTTCACTCGCCGCCAGCACGGTGTATGTGACAAACCGACAATGTCGCCTAACTCAGTCATCGAGTAATCTGCATTTTTTTGTAACGCACGTAATATTTTAAAATCAAACTCATCGAACTCTACTGCAACACTCATCCCACAAAAACCCAAATATAAATAATTTCATCCTAAAATATAACAATATATTAATAAATTTAACAATAATTTCCTCATTGATGAGCAGTAAAATAGACAACTACTATAATAAATAAAAATGAGTCTGCTCTACGCTTCTAACATCGGTACGCTTATCAGTACTAATATATAAAGCTTAGAGGTGAATAGTTACTCTAGACAAGAGCCCATCGCCATGAATAACAAACAAGTTTCGATAACTGATCGCTATACCACCGAAAAAGGCCAAGTCCTGATATCAGGCATACAGGCATTAGTGCGCCTGCCGATGGATTTAATGCGCCGTGATAGATTAAACAACTTAAATACCGGCACCTTTATTTCAGGCTATCGTGGCTCGCCTCTAGGAGGCTACGATTTCGAACTCAGTAGACGCAAGTCCCTACTAGATGAATACAATATTAAATTTCAACCTGCTGTTAATGAAGAGTTAGGCGCTACTGCTGTATGGGGCTCGCAACAGGTTAACTTATTTGAGGGCGCTACCGTTGATGGCGTCTGCGGTATTTGGTATGGAAAAACTCCCGGGGTTGATAGATCAACCGATGCATTTAGACATGCAAATGCTGCAGGCTCTGCTAGCAAGGGCGGTGTGTTAGTCGTCGCAGGCGATGATCACGGCTGTAAATCCTCGTCTTATCCAGGGCAAAGTGAATTTGCCTTTGTCGATATGCATATGCCGATATTAAACCCATCAAATGTACAAGAAGTACTCGACTATGGCATTTATGGCATCGAACTCTCCCGCTATAGCGGCTGCTGGGTAGCAATGATAACGCTGACTGAAAACATGGACAGCAGCTCAACAGTCAATATTGACCCGGATCGCGTGCAACTAACAACACCTGTAAATTTCACCATGCCTGAAGGTGGTGTCAACATTCGCCTTGGTGACAGCCCGCTTGCTCAAGAGGAAAGGCTGTGGCGTTATAAGCGCCCTGCTGCCATTGCATTTTGTCGTGAGAACAAACTCAATAAAGTCGTGCTTGCAAATAAAAACGCCACACTGGGGATTGTCAGTACTGGTAAAGCGCACTTAGATTTACTACAGGCTATGGATGATCTAGGTATCGATGAGGCTAGAGCCCTAGAGCTGGGAATTCGTATTCTTAAAGTCGCGATGACCTACCCGCTAGATGTGACTGAAATTCGCGATTTCGCCCGTGGTTTAGACTATTTATTTGTGGTCGAAGAAAAGCGTAGTTTAATGGAAGTACAGCTAAAAGAAGAGCTCTATAACGTTGAGATCTACGATCCGCATTTCCCTAAAATCATTGGCAAGCTCGACTCAGAAGACAACCCATTACTACCTGCTTACGGTGAATTGTCTCCTGCTATTCTAGCCAAAGTATTACTTAGAGCCCTGCCAAAAATAGCCGATAACGATACTGTAAAATATCGCTTAGATGAGCTAACGAGCAGCCAAGAGTGCTCTTTGAAATCTTCATTGACCACAACTAGAACCCCGTTCTTTTGCTCTGGCTGCCCGCATAATACATCAACTAAAATCCCAGAGGGCTCACGCGCACTCGCTGGTATCGGCTGTCATTATCTAGTACAAAACATGGATAGAAACACCCATACCTTCACCCAGATGGGCGGCGAAGGCGTAAGCTGGATAGGCCAATCTGCCTTTAGCACTACGCCCCACGTATTTACGAACTTAGGCGATGGTACTTATTTTCATTCCGGCGTGCTGGCGATACGTGCAGCCGTTGCCGCCAAGGTCAATATCACCTACAAAATTCTATTTAATGATGCGGTAGCAATGACTGGTGGCCAGCCTCACGATGGCGAATTACGTCCAGATATGATTGCCCAACAAGTACTTGCAGAAGGTGTCGTCAAACTCTATGTTGTGATGGATGATATCCATAAATACCGTAACGGCAAGAGCTCAAAAGGCGTGCTGAGCTTTGCACCGCAAGCGCATATTCGCCATCGCGATGATATGGATGAAATACAGCGAGAGCTGCGCGAGACCAAAGGTGTCACGGTCATTATTTATGATCAAATGTGTGCCACCGAATTACGCCGCCAGCGCAAAAGAGGAAAAATAGCTCCTTCAACTAAGAAAGTAATGATTAACGACCTTGTTTGCGAGGGCTGCTCTGACTGCTCAGTCCAATCTAACTGCACCTCAGTGGAACCTAAACCGACAGAGTTAGGCATTAAACGCCAAATTAACCAAACCAGTTGCAACATGGATATGTCATGTGTGAAAGGTTTCTGCCCATCATTTGTTAGTGTCGTCGGTGCTCAACTTAATAAACCCGCCGCCTCGACACTCGACTTTAGCGCGATGGCTGAGCAATTGCCGCATCCTACCATTAGCGATTTAGCCAAGCCTTTTAGTATTTTAGTCACTGGTGTTGGCGGTACCGGTGTCGTGACAGTAGGTGCTTTATTAGCAATGGCCGCCTACCTTGAAGATAAAGCGGTAACAGTATTAGACCAGACAGGGCTGGCACAAAAAGGCGGCGCTGTTTACTCACATATCCGTATTGCCAACTCACACAATCATTTACACGCAGTGCGCATTGGTGATGCCAGTGCAGATCTACTAATCGCCTGTGACTTAGTGGCAGCAGGTAACAGTGCGACGTGCTTGAGCAAACTCAATCCGAAGGTAACCCAGACCATCGTCAACACGGATATGATACCGACGTCTGATTTTGTATTAGGACGCCCTATCGATAACTCAAATCAGCAAATCGTTGATGAAATCGATAAATTTAGCGCGACACTTGCCAGAGTAGACGCCTCGCAAATAACCCAGGGCGCACTTGGCAACACAACTACCGCTAATATTTTCATGCTAGGTTATGCCTATCAGCTTGGCGGCGTGCCATTACAGACAGCATCGCTATACCGTGCTATTGAAATAAATGGTGTCGCTGTTGCCGATAATATTAAATCCTTTAATGCCGGGCGCTTAGCCGCTAATGATTTGGCCAAGCTCAAGCAAAACCTCAGTATTGATAGCCAGGTTAAAGAAGATGAGTCACTGCAGGCGTTGATCGAAAAACGAGCGCGCTTCCTTGAAGATTATCAGGATGTGGACTTGGCTAATAAATACCTTGATTTAATGAAGCGCGTACAAGGTGTCGAGCAAAAAATCATGGCCGATAATGTCGAGCTAAGTAGCGCTATCGCCCAAAGCTACTTTAGATTACTCTCTTACAAAGATGAATATGAGGTCGCTAGGCTCTACACCAACGGCCAATTTGAACAGCAATTAAAAGAGACATTTAGTGGCGACTACCAAATACAATTTCATTTAGCACCTGAAATTCTTAGTATATTTAGCAAAAAATCACCTGTTAAGAAGCTAACTTATGGCTCTTGGATGTATAAAGGCTTTAAGCTGCTAGCGAAAATGAAATTTTTACGCAACACCGCCTTTGATCCTTTTGGCTATACCGCTGATCGTAAAAAAGAGCGCGCACTTGCCGATGACTACTTAGTGTTAGTAAACGAGTTGTTAACGCAACTTAATAAGCAAAATTACTTACTAGCAGTGCAAGTAGCGCAAGTGGCACAAGATATCAGAGGCTTTGGCCACGTTAAAATGAAATCAGTTAATGAATCGCAAGTGCGCCTAGCTCAGCTAGTCTCGCAATTTAAACAAGCAAGCGGTGCCTCGGTACAACATTTTGACCCGCTAGCAAGCTAATCCCAATAGCCAGTGACTGTTATAAAAGGCTCAGAACGGCAAAGGTTCTGAGTCTTTTTAACAAATAAAACATTAAGTTAGAATGTTTTTTAGCCTTTTTATTTAGCTTAAACTAGGCTACTCTCAAGCTAAATATTAACGATCATCTAACTGGTATCACTCTTTAATATTTTGATAGTGCAGCGTGATCTAATTGGCAAACCGATCAGTTTTTCCTGGGCAGCTGTCCAATATCGGCGAGCGCCAGTGCTGTGGTGAACATAATGAGGGGCTATTATCATGAGTGCTGAAAATCAGCTCGTGCTGGGAGGCGATAACAAACTGCGCTGCCAATGGAGTAATAGCGCGCCGCAATATCCAGATTATCACGATAATGAATGGGGGTTTCCCACTAATGACGATTTTCTATTATTTGAAAAACTCAGCCTTGAGAGTTTTCAATCGGGCCTGAGCTGGCGCACGATTTTAGGCAAACGCGAGAACTTTCGCGCCGCTTTTGATCAGTTTAATTTCAATAAAATTGCTCAATATAGCGAGCAAGACAGCCAGCGCTTATTGCTTAACGAAGGCATTGTGAGAAACCCAAGAAAAATAGCCGCTGTTATAAATAATGCCAACGTTGCATGTCAAATCGTTAATCAATACGGCTCTTTAGCTGCATTTTTGTGGGCTTTTAAACCCAATAGCCAAGATTTAGCTCCAGCGCAAAGCCTCACGATATCACCCGCTTCAATTGCACTGGCTAATGCATTAAAAAAACAGGGCTGGAAATTTATTGGCCCAACCACTGCCTTTGCTTTCATGCAATCGATGGGCTTTTTTAATGACCACTTTCCCGGCTGTTGCGTTCACCAAAAAGTTGCTGAGGCGATCCGAAACTTTACTCTTTAAATAGAAACTCAACTATTGGCTATTCAGTCTTTTACGGATCATTCTCATCACTGATTTAAATGGGAAGATCTGCTGTTTAATCATGCCATTAGGCACATAATCGCCCACCACACCATAAGCATCCGGCCATTCCTTCTGCCCTTTTACTGCGGTGCCAAATAGATAATCTAAGAACGAGAAATGCGCAGCATAATTTCTATCAATCGCCGCATCATCCGATGAA
Source organism: Gammaproteobacteria bacterium AS21 (assembly GCA_038900335.1). Taxonomy (GTDB): domain Bacteria; phylum Pseudomonadota; class Gammaproteobacteria; order Pseudomonadales; family Balneatricaceae; genus Rs1. The sequence continues at coordinate 67,708 of JBBMRB010000008.1, forward strand.
TGGTGCCAGTGATGAAACTGCGGTGTCACGATAATATACTTTAGCCAGCCAAAATTCACCCGCACATTGGCGTGATTAAACACCGCTTGCAAGCCGACAACAATGACATAAATATCGATCACTTCTTTGGAAAAGCCCAATAAGAAAATCGGTGTTAATACCAGTGAGCGCGTCACTATTAGCTCTAGTACATGTTGGCGCGAGCCCGCTAACCAATCCATGTGTTTGGCGCTGTGATGCACTGAATGAAAACGCCAAAACACAGGGACTTCATGATACAAGCGATGCGTAATATATTGCGCTAAATCGGCGATCAAAATTATCAGAAACACCTGCCCTAAAAATGGCAGCTGATTGACTAGGTTTTGGACATCTTCATAGACAGCCCAAGAGAACGTTTGGTGAATAAAGACGTTGGTAATTAGTAAAATAAAACCGACCAGTAGATGATTGACAAAGAAGTGGTTTAAATCACCTTGCCATTGATCACGCAATATTGCCTGCTCTTTACGATGTGGCAATAGTTTTTCGATAAAAATAAAGATTAAAGTTGAGCCCAGCAAGTCCAAGATAAACCAATCCATCCCCAAATAATAAGGGCTATTTTCGTACTCATTGACCTCAACTTGATGGCCACCGAAAACAATCGATAATATGACAAAAAACCAAGCAAACAAACCCAGACGTTTATTTTTATTGCGTACAAAATTAAGTAGACCAAGACTTGCTGAAAGCACTAAGCTGACAAATAGTAGCTGGCGTATAAAATCAACATTGTAATTTTGCTTCAACTCAGGCGTTGTTAAATATTGAGGAAAATGAAATGCCAACACCCCTAAAAAACACAGTACTGCCAACAAGCAGGCAATATAGCCACTGATTGATCCTTCTCCAAACTGAAAACTATCTGTCCTAAATATTTTCTTTAACATGTTTTTTACTCAGACATCCATAAGTCATCGCTAATTTGTGCAAAATCAACGCTAAAAAGTGCCCGTATGATACTTGTTTTTAGCCAGTTGACATAGTCACTTGTTTTATCTTTGATCAATGTAGAAAAACACCGTGATGGCTGTTAGTATTTTCGTATTGTTATATTTTGCCAAAACAGACGTACAAGTTACCTTTAAACGTCACCAATAGCTGGGAAGCAAATCATGAAAATAAGCCAAAATTTTGATAGTGGAAACATTGAATGCCTGTCGATTGCAGATGATGGCAATATCGCATTAGCTATCCGCAAAGATAGCAATGCGCAGTTTAGCCAGTGGTTCCATTTTCGTTTAAGTGGCGCACAACATAAAGCGGTCACAATGAGTATAGTCAACGCTCATGAGTGCTCTTATTTAGAAGGCTGGGATGATTACCAAGCCGTCGCATCTTATGATCGCCAAACGTGGTTTCGTGTCGATACAAAATACGATGGTAAGCAGCTAATTATTAACCATACTAGCGAGTGCAGTAGTATTTACTTCGCCTATTTTGCTCCTTATTCTATGGATAGACATCACGATCTAATTGCCAATGCCCAACTTCACCACCAAGTAGAGCATATCAATTTAGGCCACAGTGTTGATGGCCAAGACATGGATTTACTGAAAATAGGCACTGATGATGGCACTAAAAAAGTGTGCTGGCTGATTGCTCGCCAACACCCAGGTGAGACAATGGCCCAGTGGTGGATGGAGGGTATGCTCGATACTTTACTCGATGGCGATAACCCGATTGCTAAATCGCTATTAGAGCACGCCGTTTTTTATGTCGTGCCCAACATGAACCCTGATGGTAGTCGCAGAGGTAATTTGCGCGCCAACGCCGCCGGCGCCAACCTTAATCGCGAATGGTTAGCCCCTTCAATGGAGCGCAGCCCTGAAGTGTTTCTGGTGCGCCAAAAAATGCAAGAAACGGGTATGGATTTTTGCCTAGATGTACACGGTGATGAGGCACTGCCATATAACTTTATCGCCGGCGCTGAAGGCACTGCTTCTTGGAATGCACATAAACAAGCGCAGCAAGATCATTTCCAACAGGCACTTATCAGTGTCAATCCTGATTTTCAAAATAAAATTGGTTACGACATTGATAAACATGGCGAGGCATTAATGACAGTTGGCACTAATTATTTATCACATACCTTTAACGCCTTGGTGATGACTTTAGAAATGCCGTTTAAAGATACCAAAGACTCTCCTGATCAACTCTTTGGCTGGTCGCCGGCACGCAGCCAAAAACTAGGAGAATCTTGCTTAATTGCGCTACATCAAACGCTAGATAAACTGTAAGCTTTATTGACAGGTGTGCTTAACAGCTGTCAATTATTTTACCGTTAATAACCGCGCTGTAAATCAACACTCACAGGGATAGCACCGTGTTGGCGATAGTTAATAATATTATCAATGGCCACACGTGATGCTGTCGCTAAGTTAGTCGTTGCAGAAATGTGCGGTAATACCGAGATATGAGGATGTGACCACAATGGGCTATCAGCTATCAGCGGCTCTTGCTCAAACACATCTAATACCGCATGTTCAATATGAGCGCTATCTAACGCCTCCAGTAAATCCGTATGGTTAATAATACCGCCTCTGGCAAAGTTAATAATTTTAGCGCCCCTTGGCAGTAGATTTAACGTCTGTTTGTTAATAATATGCTTAGTTTGTTCAGTTAAAGGCAACAAACATACCAGTATATCTGTAGTCGTGAGCAGTTCAGTTAAGCCTTCAGCGCCACTATAATTGCCGACACCACTAATATCTTTTGCACTGCGACTCCAACAGTTAACTTGATAGCCCATGTGCAATAACACATCGATTGCCGCGCGACCTAGCTCGCCTGCACCTAAAATTGAAACACTGACCTCACTGGCCGCTTTACAAGGTAGCTCTCGCCAGATTTTTTGCTGTTGCTGCGCTGCATATTGCGCCATATTACGATGTAAGAACAATGTCCAAGCTAGCACTGCCTCGGCCATTGTCTGTGCTAAAAACGGATCGATCAAACGCACTAGCTTAATCTCGTGGCCTGCTCTTTGTCGATTAATGCCAGCAAACTTTGGCACCATAGCCTCAACCCCGGCCCACAAGCTTTGCACCCAAATCAAGCGACTAAATCGAGCCAACTCATCAACATCAGGGTTAGCGACAATTGCCAGCTCTACTGTCGCTGCTTGCTCATTGCTTAAATCATTAGCGCTGACCACAATGTCACTAACACCCTCAACGTAAGCCTCTGTATTATCGGCTAATAATTGGTTCAGCCTTAGCAACCAGCGCTGTTCATTATCTTGATCCATAGCGTGTATAAATGCAATAATAGCCATTAGGCAAACACCTTATCTATATTGTTAAAACCTTTAAGCTCTATTGGATTGCCAAAGGGGTCGCAAAAAAACATAGTATGCTGCTCCCCTGACTTACCGGCAAAACGTACACTAGGCTCAATAATAAAATCTAAGTTAAGCGCTTGTAATTTATCTGCCAAGTACTGCCAGTCAGCTAAAGCTAATATAGCGCCAAAATGAGGCATAGGGACATCTATCCCGTCGACTTTTCCTGTCAGTTCAACCGCAAACGGTTTACCTAAGTGCAATGACAATTGATGACCGAAAAAATCATAGTCTACCCAGGTTTCAGCTCTTCGCCCCTGCTGGCAACCTAATACATTAGAATAAAACTCACACGCAGCATCTAAGTTTGTCACATTAAACGCCAGATGAAATACAGATTGCATCGCTCACTCCTATCATTACTATTGTTTATAAATTAATTTTCAGTGCTGATAAATTAGCAAGATTTGCGCATAACAGATACTATCTTTTAATTTGCATGAGCATAAGGAAAAGTTTTGGATATTCGTTTTTTACGTAGTTTAATGGCCGTCATTGACAGCGGCTCGATTGCAGGCGCCGCGCGCAGTGAGAAATTAACTGCCGCTGCGATTAGCCAGCGTATCAAGACCTTGGAAAACACACTTGGCTGCTCTTTATTAACGCGTAGCGGTCACAGCGCTAAGCCTACCGATGACTGCTTACGGATATTACCTAGATTACAAGAAATTGCCCGACAGGTAGAGCAAATTCGCAGCGACTTAAACACCACAACTTTAACTGGCGTCCTTAACATTGGTGTTATCTCTAGTGTGTTGAGTGGTTTATTGCCACGCTGTATTAAATACTTAACTTTACAAGCACCGAACATTTTACTAAAAATCACCCCAGGTTCCTCGGCAGAGCTCTATCAAAAAATGCTGGCAAAGAAGATTGATTTAGCGATAGTCGTCAGCCCTGCCTTTAATTTACCTAAGGTAGTGCGCTATCAACATTTACTCACTGAACCGTTAGTGTTAATCAGTGCCCATGCACAGCATTGCATCGAAGATGCACTCAAGCAGCAAGCCTACATTCAATATGATCAGCACTCTTGGGGCGGCGCCATCACTCGACAATATTTAGTAGATAACAAGTTAGCAGTTAATTTATTATGCGAAATAGACTCCCTTGAATCGATAGTCTTAATGGTAAAACAGCAAATGGCTGTCTCGCTAGTCCCGCAGTGGGAAGGTTTATCAAAACTAGCGCCAGAGCTAGCCACGCAGATCATTAACGATAGTAAATACCAACGTAACATTTGTTTATTGAGTCATCGCCAAGCAGGTAAAGATAAGCTCATCAAAGCATTTGAAAACGCTGTCGCGCAATCTCTTATCTAATCCCTACTGGGCGTTAACATCAACTATTCTTTAATTTTCAAACTGATAACAGGGCTCGATTATGTGGCTGATCAAATGCTGACACCGAACCTGTTGGCACTATAGCTGTTGGGTTAATAGTGCGGTGCGATTGATAGTAGTGCGCTTTTATATTGGCAATATTTACCGTTTGCGCTATCCCTGGCATTTGATAGAGCTCTCTTAAGTAGTGAGTTAAAGCTGGGTAATCAGCAATTCTGTTACGATCACATTTAAAATGGCCAACATATACCGCATCAAAGCGAATCAACGTGGTGAACAAACGCCAATCAGCTTCACTCAAATGATTAGCAATCAAATACCGCTGCTCACTCAAGCGCTGTTCTAACTCATCTAAGGCGATAAATAGTGTATTGACCGCCTCATCGTAAGCCTGCTGTGTGGTTGCAAAACCTGCTCTATAAACACCATTATTGATGGCAGAGTAAATGCGCTTATTAAGGGTGTCTATTTCTGCTCTATGATGCCTAGGATAATAATCACCAGCCTTGGCACCTATTTCATCAAACGCGCTATTAAACATACGAATAATGTCTGCCGACTCATTACTCACTATCGTTTGCCGCTCTTTATCCCATAACAGCGGAACTGTTACTCTGCCAGTATAATCAGGCTGCGCTAAAGTATATAGCTGGTGTAAAAATTCAACGTGGTTAACGCTATCTTCAATCACATCGGGCCCTGATTGAAAAGTCCAGCCATCATCACCCATATACGAGTTGACGATAGAAACGGATATCATTTGTTGTAACCCCTTTAACGCGCGAAACACCATAGTACGATGTGCCCATGGGCAGGCGAGCGAGATATATAAATGATAGCGCCCAGCTTGCGCCTTAAACCCACCTTTGCCTGTAGGGCCTGCTGCACCGCTCGCGCTCACCCAATTCCTGTATTGTGATTGGCTACGTACGAACGCACCATTACTGGCACTGGTATCGTACCAGGCATTACTCCATTTACCTTCAACTAATAAACCCATATCTCACCTGCTCTTTATTCATCGTTAATCCATTGTTAGTCTGACAAAAGCACTATCGCTAGCTTGAACGCCATTTGTTATGCGAACTTTCCTTGTCGATAATCTGCAAATGCCTGCTCTATTTCTTGTTGCGTGTTCATTACAAAGGGCCCATAGCGTGCCACAGGCTCTTTCATTTGCTTAGCCGCTATCAATAAGAACTGGCTATCTGTACGGCCTTTGACTAATACTTTTTCTCCCTCGCTTAATATGCCAAGCTGGTTTGCGCTGAGCTGTTCACCGCCAATATCAAGTTGACCGCTAATCACATATATAAAAGCAGCATGATCAGACACTAACTGTTGTTTAAAACTGTGCTGTGCAAGCAAGTTGACATCCATATAGACAGGGTCAGAAAATGGATTGATGACAGGTCCCACTGTACCTAAATCAGTAGAGCCTGCGATAACGCGCACTTGATAACCTATATCACTTTTTTCTAGGGGTACTTGCGCTGCATTAAATTCTTGATAGCTAGGCTCCATCATTTTGGCGCTACCAGGTAAGTTCACCCACAACTGAAAGCCTTTTAATAAGCCTTGGCTCTGTTCCGGCATTTCTGAATGCAATATGCCTTTGCCTGCAGTCATCCACTGCACACCTCCCGCTTCAATCACTCCCTCATTACCTTTACTATCTCGATGACGCATTTGACCATTGAGCAAATATGTCACTGTTTCAAAACCGCGATGTGGGTGAGTGGGAAAACCGGCGATGTAATCATCTGGATTGTCACTTTCAAAACAGTCTAGCAGCAAGAAAGGATCAAGCATGGATAGCGAGTTAGAGCCGATAATCCTCGTAAGCTTTACCCCTGCACCATCTGATGTTGGCATACCTTTGTGGATAGATAACAACTTGCGATTATTGCTGTGTCCGCCAAGTTGTGCGGCTTTTATTGAGTCATCTGCAAACATAATTTATGCTCCTACTTTGTCCGTGTACTGTGTATTGTGTACTGCTTATGATGGGTACGGTTGATGATAGGCACTACCTATAAGCAGTGCTGCCTAATATATGCTCTCATCTTGAATTTCAGTTTAACTGTCGGTAAAAGAGTAATAAACACGATTCATAGCAAAACATAGTTGATATAATTAGAACAATATAATCGTGCATTACACCGAGGTAACCACATGGGTCAGTTAGAAGAGATGTCCATTTTTATTCGTATCGTTGAAGCTGGCGGGATCGGTAAAGCTGCTGAACAATTAGGCCTAGCTAAATCAGCAGTTAGCAGACGTTTATCGAACTTAGAGACACGTTTACATACAAAACTACTCATTCGCACAACTCGTCAATCCCATCTTAGTGATGCAGGTAAACATTTTTATCAAAAATCACTCAGTATCATGGCAGATATAGACGCTCTGCACTCGCAAACAGCGGATAAAGATAGCGTGTTAAAAGGCACATTGAGAGTAACCCTACCGCAATCATTCGGTTTAATGCACCTCACTCCCGTTATCGACCAATTTAAAACTGCCCACCCTAGACTAGCACTCGCTATTGATTTTTCAGATAGCAAAGTTGATCTCATTGAGCAAGGTTACGACCTAGCTATCCGCATAGGGGAGCTAGAAGACTCGAGCTTACAAGCCAAAAAACTAGCAGCTATCCACAGTTTGCTCTGTGCGAGCCCGCAGTATTTATTGCAACATGGTACGCCGCAAACTATTCATGATTTAAAGCAGCATCAATTCCTGCAATATACTAACCATAGCTTACAGACATTGACTATTAGCGATCCACAGCAAAAAAAGCACCAATTAGACTTAACTGCCAGTATTACTGCCAATAACGGTGTTTTTCTGCAACAAATGGCTGTATCAGGCCACGGTATTGTCTTTCTTCCCAAATTCATCGCTTATCAAGCTCTGCTAAAAAATCAACTCGTTCCAGTGCTAGCTGACCATAGTTTGGCAATATACAGTATGTACGCGATTTATCCGCAGAACCGTTTTTTATCACAGCGCGCACGCTCATTTATCGATTTTTTAGCACAGCACTTTGCCGGCGAGCACTGGCACTAATGACTGATTCAAACAGTTACCAATATTAATTATTTATCTAAAACCGTGTCTAAACTCGCCGATACCGGCACACCAAGCTTAATGAAATATGAGCGAACATAATCCATTACTATCAGCTAGTTAAACCGAAATAAAAGCAGATTATCAAATAGAGACAAACAAGAAAGTTAACTATTTCTCATTTATATATTATACTTGTACTTAACTATTTTAATTAACTGCTAACTAGCTTTTAGCGTTAGTGCGAGATCAGCCAGTACTTTGCCTAACAATAATAATTTAATGAATAGAATTGCATAGCGTGAAGCCCTGTTAAAACAGGAATAAACCAATCAATATTTATTTTAAGGCATTGAACAATGACAAATTCTGTTAAAGTCACACAATCTCTAGATCACTCAGAAAATACGGAGACTAAAGTAAAACTCCCCCTTCTTAATGAGATAGGCCTAGATCAGTTTATGCCCTATTTACTCATACAAATTGTTGGGCATTGGAACGGTCATATTCAAAATGAGCTTCGCCAGAGTGAACTGACTAATATTAAAGCCCGTATTCTTGCTGTTTTATCGTTAAAACCTGATATTTCGGTGAATCAGTTATCAGCGCTGACTGTGGTAGAACAATCGACGATCAGTAGAGCACTCGATAGTTTAGAATCTCAAGGTTATATTTACAGACTTACCGGCAAAAGTGATGCGAGAGTACGCAGAATTTTTATTTCCGATAAAGGCTCTGCCGTATTCAACCAAGTTTGGCCTGCAATATATAGCAGTTCAAACCTACTTATGGAAAATATAACGGATACCGAAAAAGAGTTTCTTGTCTCTATTTTGCATAAAATGATTACTAATATTAAACCCAAGAAAGATTCGTAGCTATCGTTTAGCACCTCATACACACTGAATTTAAGGTGCTTTGTTTTGGCCTGGGACGATCGCATACTTGATTGTATTTGTTAGTCTTTTAAGTTTGTCGACACTCTTATAAGTGATAAGTATAAGTGACAAGTATAAGTGACAAATATGCCAAATCTTTTTACCCGTCTATTAAGCCAAAGACCTTATCTAATAGCGGATGGCGCTATGGCCACTAATTTATTCGCGATGGGTCTTGCTATAAATCACGCCCCTGAACTTTGGAACACCGAGCATCCAGGCAAAGTTGCCAACCTTGCACGGCGTTTCATCGATGCAGGCTCCGATATTGTTTTAACTAATAGCTTTGGCGCCAACATTTATCGATTACAGCATTGCCAAGCCCAAACTCGTGTTGCTGAGCTTAACATGAGTGCCGCTAGCATTCTCAAAAAAGTCGTTAGTGAGTATCAGCACGATATTATTATTGCCGGCAGCATTGGCCCAACCGGAGAAACGATGCTTCCTGCTGGCAAGCTAAGCTATGATGATGCATACAACGCTTTCAAACAACAGGCACAGGCTTTGCAGCTAGGCGGTGTTGATGTTTTTTGGATTGAAACCATGGCTGATATCAATGAAACACATGCGGCATATGAAGCGGCTATCAGCACCGGTTTACCGGCAATATATACTATGAGCTTTGATACTGATGGCCTCTCAAGAACCGGTACATCAGCAAACGCACTCGTGAAGTTAAATGAGCAGTTAAGTATAGCCAGTGATGCTTGTGGGATTAATTGCGGACACTCCCCTAGTGCCACCATAACATCACTGACCAGCATAAAAAAAGCCTTAAGTGTCAGTAATAACCCTGCACTTATCGCTAAAACCAACGCCGGTATTCCTCGCTCTATTAATAGTGAACTAGTTTATGATATGAGCGCACACACTATGGCCAACTACGCTACTTTAGCGCTCGATGCAGGGGCAAAAATTATCGGCGGTTGCTGTGGTACAACACCTGAACACATTGCTGCTATGAAGGCTGCTTTATCAGCACATGTTAAAAAAACATCCTAGCATGAAAATTTTAGCGGCCAATTAACAGGTAACCACTGTACATATCATTAAATACTTTAAGGGTCATCGCGATGTTGTATAATTTGCACAAAAGTACAGTTATTCTGATGTTAAGTAGCTTGTTAGCAGGTTGTGATACTGTCTATCAAGAGATGGGCTGGGATGGCGGCTATGAAAATCGCCAATTAGCTAAAAACCATTACTGGATTAAATACACAGGTAATGCAACTACCCAGGCTAATTGGGTATTACTCAGCTGGCAGCGCAGAGCGAGAGAGCTGTGCAATAATAACTACAAAGTAATTAAAATAGAGACACCACAAGCCTTAAATGACAATCAAGCTATTATTCAAACACCTTTAAATAGGCATAACCCGATCATCATTGGCGAGGTTCTGTGTCTTAACTAGCTTTACGATCGCATTACAATTAAGTTGTTTGTGCCTTAATTTTTAACTGTATTGCCTCGTTAATTACTATTGTGTGATTGTTTCTATACAAGTGACTGTTTTTACGTACACCATATTTCGTAATTATTGTAGTATGTAATCAACCAGTCAAAATTTAATAGCTAAATATAGTATTCAACGGTAGGCAAATGCATAAAATATTCCAGCGATTTATCATTAGCGTTATTCTGTTTATCTCAGTAATAACTACGTGCTTTGCAGATCATACTGATACGTTTTCTGAGCAGTGGCGACCAGCACAAAAAGAGATTAGCTATACAGGCTCTGACATGGCCGGTTTTTTACTCATCCAAAAAGCGAAAGAAAAGAAAGACGAAATATTAGAAGGCTTGTCGCGATGGCCTCAGCAGCAACAAGATCTGATCCACAACTTGATTGATGACAGAGGCAGCGACGAATTAGTGCAGCTGTTTTTTGTGTTCGTATTAATGATGGTCGTTGGCTTTGTCGTAGAAAAAGCGTTAAGTTATCGTATGGGCAGTGCTTGCAATCGCCTCATAGAGCAGAAGAAAAACACGTGGACAGACACCTTTAAAGTTGTCTTCACACGTGCTATATTTCAATTTATATGCTTAGGTATCTTTGTCGTCGTCGGTACGGCTATTGCCGCTTACAACTATGACTCTGGCGATTCATTTCGCATATTGTGCTGGCACGCGCTGAGCTTAGTCGCAAAAATAAGAGCATTAGATATTTTGTTAAAGCTAATACTCGCACCCTATCAGCCGACATTGCGCCTAATGAAGATGACTACCGTGTCAGCTCAGCGCCTATATTACTCTATTATGCTGTTCGTCAGTCTTTTTTTGGTCATTACTACCTTTTGGCGAGTACTTGCACAGTTCGGGCTTGAGCCGATCATGTTCGCCATTTTAGTACCTATCTCCGGCTTTATACTTAACATTTCATCGATTTTCTTTGTCTTATTTAATCGCAAAGATTTTACTGCCATGTTTAAAAATCACGGCCATGAGAGCACTAATTTTACCCGTATCTTTGCCCAAATTTGGCCTACTATTATCTCTATTTGGGTGCTCATTATTTGGGTGATTTGGGCAGCTAATGAGTTTCTTGGCAATTACGAGCAAGCTTTACAAGCGAGTAAAGCGTGGTGGCTAACTTTCGGTTTCCCCGTTATTGACAGATTAATATTCCTGCTACTTTCGCAATTAAAAAGAGTCACTTGGCTACAGAGTCACTCTTATGAGCGACGCTGCGATATCTTTATCAATCGGGTGATTATAGCTATACGTATTCTTTTACTCGCCGCTATTCTCTACCTTATTGATAGCAGCTTTGGTTACAATGCGTGGGAAATGCTCACCTCTAACTTCGCTGGCTATTTAACAAAATCTGTCGATATCATCGTTGTTATTATTTTGGCGTACGCCGTATGGGAAATTATTCAGTCCGCTATCGAAAGGCACCTACCCCTTGATATTGCAGCAGGTGAAGACGATGGTCTCTCTTCTCTTGAAGGCGACGGCGGCGGCTCTGGCGCCTCTAGATCTGAAACATTACTGCCTTTAATTCGCTCATTCCTATTAGTGTTTCTGATTATCAGCGTGGTGCTGATGATCCTGAGTATCGCAGGCGTTGAAATTGCTCCTTTATTAGCAGGTGCTGGTATTGTCGGCATTGCCGTCGGCTTTGGTGCACAAAAGCTCGTCCAAGATGTAATATCCGGTATCTTTTTCTTATTGGACGATGCCTTTCGTCGAGGCGAATATATCGAAGCGGCTAGCTTGCGCGGTACAGTCGAGCGCATTTCAATTCGCTCCATCCGTTTACGCCACCATCTAGGCGCAGTACAAACTATTCCCTTTGGTGAAATAGCAACGGTAAGAAATTTGTCTCGCGATTGGATCACAATGAAATTAGAGTTTCGTTTAGATTATCGTACCGATGTTGAAAAAGTACGCAAATTGATCAAAAAAGTCGGCCAAACAATGTTAGAACATCCTGAGTATGGACAACATTTCTTACTGCCTCTTAAATCACAAGGTGTCATCCGAGTTGAAGAGTCGGCACTAATTTTTAGAATGAAATTCACCTGTGTGCCCGGTGAGCAATGGGTTATCAGAAGAGAGGCCTTCACTCTAGTAAAGAACGCGTTAAAGGCCAGTGGCATAGAGTTTGCCCATCGCTCAGTTCATGTACTGATGCACCCTAGCTCTGAGCAAGCCCCACCGCAATCAGGCGCTATTTCACTAGAAAAAACAAGTGGCTCTGAACACAGCAAAATAGCAGGCGCAGCGGCATCTTCAGTTGCCCAATCTATCCGTCACAATGACCGCATAGACTTTGAAGGTAATGATTTTGATACTGCTGATAATTAAGCCCGATAACTAATAGTATTGCCACCGATCAATAGGTACGCACCCATGTGCCTATTGATATCTAATTCTTGCTATAAACTTAGCCAAAACATTAAACTTTTCTTGATTGAGTGCTGTTTTTTAAAACCGCACTCAAGTTATTTATTTTAAGCTCTTTAAAATAGTTTAGATGCTATCTAAGCTCACTTTAATTTGATAATCTTGGCGCTAATAAAATTATTACCTGAGAGTGTCTGTGCGAAGTAAACTAAATAATAGCCGCCTACTTATTTATAGTCACGACTCCTTTGGTTTAGGACATCTACGACGCTGTCGCACGATCGCTCATGCGCTAGTCGATCGCTACAAGGGGTTGTCTGTACTCATTATGACAGGCTCACCTATTATTGGCCGTTTTGATTTTAAAGCACGTGTCGATTTTATTCGCATCCCGGGCATCATCAAATTGCACAACGGTGAATATACCTCTCTTGGTTTACACATTGACTTAGCGGACACGCTAGCGCTGCGTGAGTCTATTATTCTCAATACATCCAAAGTATTTAAGCCTGATATCTTTCTGGTTGATAAAGAACCAGGTGGGCTTAAAGGTGAAGTGATTAGTACACTTGAGTACTTTAAAGACACTGATACTCACTGCGTTTTGGGTTTGCGCGACATTATGGACTCCCCTGAGTTATTAAAAAAAGAGTGGCAGCAAAAAAACGTTTTACCGCTACTAGAGAATTTTTATAACGAGCTATGGGTGTACGGACCTGAAGAGATGGGCGACCCTCTGCAAGGCTTACCTATTAAACAGCAAGTACGCGATAAAACCCTGTACACAGGTTATCTACCTAGACAATTACCTGAACAGACAGATACTGATACCATTGCTTTCCCTGATCGTCCTTATATTCTTGTTACCCCAGGTGGCGGTGGCGATGGTATCGAAATGATTGACTGGGTTATCAGAGCTTATGAGGCAGATGAGTCGTTAATACCTGCACATATAGTGTTAGGCCCTTTTATGGCCGCTATTGAGCGCAATGAGTTTTTAGCCAGAGCCGAAGCACTTCCCCATGTTAATGCTATTGTATTTAGTAATCACTTAGAGCACTTAATGGCCAGTTCAGTTGCGGTTATAGCAATGGGTGGCTATAACACTTTCTGTGAAATTCTCTCCTTTGATAAACCCGCTCTTATTTTACCTAGAAGCCAGCCGCGAGAAGAGCAGCTAATCCGAGCCAGAAATGCCGCTAGTATTGGCTTACTGTCAATGCTTGATCTTTCTGGTGAACGCTTAACACAAGATATGGTCGAAGCAATTAACAATTTATGCTTACAAGACAAACCAAGCACTAAAAATTTAGATAAATTGCTACATGGTCTTGATTTTGTCACTGATAGATTTGGCGAGCTAGTCGATCACTAATATAATATCCAGTAATAATTAGTTGCACCAGTGATTCGATTCATCTTACTTATTGATTTTTATACTATCTTTTAGATAAGCTCTACTATTTAGGTGAACTATGAGCAAACAGCCGCGCATTTTATTTTACGTACAGTACTTACTTGGTATTGGTCATGTTCGTCGATCTTCTCTGATTATACAGGCGCTTTGCCAGCAAGATGTCCAAGTTGATGTGATTTTTGGCGGTGTTAGTGTCGACAGCATGTCCTTTGCCACAGCAAACATTCACCTATTACCGGCAATTAAAGCAGCTGATGCCGCCTTTAGCGGCCTGATAAAAGCCGATGGCTCTGAACTCACTGAACAGGATAAAAACCAGCGAGCGGCACAATTATTAGCGATCTGCGAGACCTTGCAACCTGATCTAATCGTCACTGAAACCTACCCTTTTGGCCGTCGTCAAATGCGTTTTGAGTTATTGCCGCTGCTCAATTGGGTTCAAGCTCAAAAAAGACCGCCGGTATTAGTTTCATCCATTCGTGACATCTTACAAAGAAGAGCGCCGGTGCGCGAGCAAGAGTGTCTTGAGCTAATCAACACATATTATCAAAAAGTGATTGTTCACGGCGATGAGCAATTCTTCCCTTTAGCTAACAGCTTTCCATTAGCACATAACATTAGCGATAAAATTAATTACAGCGGTTATGTGTGCCCAACATTAGAGCAGCCAAATGATAGCAATAGCAAAAAAAGTGGCGTTATTGTCTCAATAGGTGGCGGCAGTGTCGGCAAAGAGATACTGCAAGCTGCATTAAATTTACAACAAACAGGCTTTTTAGCAGATCAGCCATGGTTGCTAATCACCGGCCCTAATATGGACGCTGCTGATAAAGAATTTTTTTACGCGCAAAGTAATGACGCTGTAAGGGTTGTTGAAATGGCCGATAATTTTCTTAGCTGCCTACAAAATGCTTATGTCTCTATTTCAATGGCCGGTTACAATACGATTATGGACCTGCTGCTCACCAAGACAGCTGCCGTGGTGGTACCTTTTGAGGGAAGTGGTGAAACAGAACAGCTAACACGCAGCGATATATTAGCTGAACATCAGGTACTGACCGTGCTAAGAAGCGATGATATGAGCGCTGATACTCTTAAAAACGCCATCAACCACGCATTACAGTCTTCTTCAAACACCATTAATGTTAATAAAAACGGTGCACAACATAGCGCTCAGTTATTGACAGATTGGGCGCTTAATCGCCCTTAATTGTCATCATTTATAGATAAGGTTTAGCATGGATATTTGGCAAAAATTTGATAGTGAACTGACATTGTGGCAACAGCCGATAAAATTTTGGTGGCGCGATGATGATGCCATTGCCGATAGCGATGCTCTGCAAACAATGCTGACTATGGCGCACGACTATGCTATTGCCGTTCATTTAGCCGTTATCCCTAACAAGTTACAAGATTCCTTAAATGTCATTAAAAACGCGCAGCATAAGGCGCTGAGCTTTGTGCTTCAACACGGTGTTGAACACAAGAGTTTTGCCTTGGCTGATCAGCGAAAAATTGAGTTAGGCGGCTCGCAAAACTCTGAGCAGTTAGTGAATAAATTAGCATTAGGTCGCCAGCGCTTACAGCAGGTATTTGACGAGCAATATCTAGATATTTTAGTGCCGCCATGGAATCGTATCAGCGATGATATCGTCACAGCACTGCCAGAGATTGGCTATCGTCAACTCTCTGTATTAGGTGGCGCTAAGCTTGTCGAAACAGATTTTCACCTCAATGTTCATATCGACATTATTAATTGGAAACAGCGAGTATTTGCCGGTGAAGACGTGATACTTAACAACATCATAGACCACCTACGCAATAAACGTTTAGGCATCGATAAAAGCCAAAAACCCTGCGGGCTAATGACTCACCATTTAGATCACGATCAACAGTGCTGGCAGTTTTTAACTAAGTTCTTCAGTACATGTCAACAACACCGCAATATACAATGGCTCAGTGGTAATGAGCTTTTAAACCACCTGCAACAGTGATATTGGAGCTAGATTAAACGTGAAAAAGATCGCCCTTATACTCAAAGGTTACCCTCGTCTTTCTGAGACCTTTATCGCTCAAGAAATCAGAGCCCTAGAGCTGCGTGGTTTTGATATCACCCTAGTTTCATTGCGCCACCCTACGGATAAAAGCACCCATCCGATACACCAACAAATTCAAGCTGACGTCCTCTATTTACCTGAATATTTACATATAGAGCCTTGGCGTGTTACTAAAGCCTTAATAAAAACGATAAAAACGTACTCTCTAGCTAAAGTTTTTCGTCAATTTATAAAAGACTTTAAACGCGATAGCAGCCGAGGTCGTATTAGACGCTTTGGCCAAAGTATTGTCCTAGCAGCAGAGATGCCTGAGAACGTCGATCAAATGTATGCACACTTCCTGCATACGCCAGCTTCAGTGACTCGCTATACTGCGCTTATCAACGATTTGCCTTGGTGTTGCTCAGCTCACGCTAAAGACATTTGGACTTCTCAAGAGTGGGATTTAGCAGAGAAGCTTAAAGAGTTACAGTGGCTAGCAACTTGCACAGGTGCTAATCATCAATATTTACAATCACTGAGTGATGACCCAAACAAAGTACATCTGGTTTATCACGGCCTTGATTTTAGCCGTTTTAATACTTTAGAGCGCCCCTCAAGGCAACACATTAATGGCCGTGATCCACAGCAGCCAGTACAAATTATTAGTGTCGGCAGGGCTGTACCTAAGAAAGGTTATGACGATATTTTAACCGCCCTTGCCAAATTACCTAAGCAGCTGCACTGGCGCTTTATCCATATTGGCGGCGGCGCTATCTTGGACGATTTAATCGCACAGGCTGAAGCCTTAGGTATTAATGACCAAATTGAATGGCGCGGCGCGCAAGCTCAAGTAGAAGTACTGCAAGCTTATCGCGACAGTGATTTATTTATTCTGGCCAGTAAAATTGTCGCTGATGGCGACCGAGATGGGATTCCCAATGTACTAATGGAAGCACAAAGCCAGTCGCTGTGCTGTTTAGCGACTAATATCTCCGGTATCCCTGAATTAATTGAAGATAAGGTTAATGGCTTATTAGTAGATTCCAATGACCCTGATAGCTTAGCGCAGGCACTGACTACACTGATTACAGATGGCGAACTTAGAGATAATTTAGGTCGTAAAAGCCAGCAGCTATTACACCAAAATTTTAATGTTGATATTGGTATTAATCAGCTCCAAGATTTATTTGATTTAGCACATGACTAAATATGTGGCGTTGCCAGATCAGCAGTTAAACAACACAGCTATTGCCTTTTACGCCCCCCTTAAATCCCCGTCACATGCGATACCATCGGGTGATAGAAAGATCGCACGGCTATTTATAAAAGCATTAGAACACGCTGATTTTGATGTTATATTAGCAAGTAATTTACGTAGTTTCGATAAATTTGGCGATAGCAACCGCCAGCAGCGAATGATTAACATTGGCCAAAAAAAAGCGCATAAACTCATTAAACATTGGGCAAAGAAAAATATAAAACCTTGTGCTTGGTTTAGCTATCACCTTTACTATAAAGCCCCTGATTTAATAGGCCCTGTCGTTTGTCAGCAACTAAAAATACCTTATATAGTAGCTGAGGCATCATGGGCTGAGAAACGCGCCACAGGGCCTTGGGCGCTATATCATCAACACGTTGACAAAGCACTGCAACTAGCGAGCAAAGTGATCTGTATCAACCCGATAGATAAAATAGCATTAGATCATTACTACGCTAAAAGATTGACAAGCCCTGTGAATTCTCTCAATGCCTTTATTGATGACAGTCCCCCTTTAGCAGTAAGCCGCCATGATAGCATTAGCCAAAAACAGCTAATCGCCCAGCAGTTTGGCCTAGATGCTAGCAAACCTTGGCTAATAGCCATTGCCATGATGCGTGAGGGTGATAAGTTTCACTCATATACGCTGCTACAACAAGTTATCAACAAGCTCGACAGTCACTACCAGCTGTTAATTGTTGGTGACGGCAAGAAATTTAAGCAGGTTTCAAAATTGTTTTGCCACTTGCAACAAGTTAAATTTTCAGGTTTGCTAAACAATCAGCGGATTTTAAGCATACTGCCACATTTTGAAATACTATTGTGGCCCGCTGTCAACGAAGCCATTGGCATGATTTTTTTAGAGGCTCAGCAAGCGGGAGTCACTGTCATTGCCGGTAACTATGGCGGTGTCAACTCAGTGATTAAGCATCAGCATAGCGGCTTGTTAATCGATAACACTAGTGCTGACACATTAATAGATGAGATGCATTTAGCTGTCGCTGCACTACTGAGTAATCGCACTGAGCTCAGTCGATTACAAACTAATGCCAAGAATTACATTGAACGAGCACACTCATTAACGAGTGCCGCAAACACTTTAAAAAGCATCATAAAACAATCACAACAAGAGCTGATTAGGTAATATTCTATGCTAGATTTTTATTTTATTCGCCACGGCCAAACCCAGTGGAATAGCGAGAAAAAGCTACAGGGAAGAACCAACATCCCGCTAAACCAACAAGGCATAGAGCAAATTAGTGCTTATAAACTGCCCGCTAAATTTGCTGACTTCACTTGGTTTTGCAGCCCTTTACTTAGAGCCCGTGAAAGCGCCGAGCTATTAGGGGTTAATGCGGCGAGCGAAAATTTACTGATTGAAATGAACTGGGGGCAATGGGAAGGCTTTACCCTAAAGCAATTACAGCAAAAAGACCCTATCGGCTTTGCACAAGCAGAGGCATTGGGTATCGATTTAATGCCAGCAGATGGTGAATCCCCTCGCCTTGTGGGAGAGCGCATTAGCCAATGGGCACAGCTATTAGCACTGACTTCACCTTCCCAGCAACTGGGCTGTATTAGTCATAAAGGTGTTATTAGAGCTGTGTATGCCATGGCTACTGATTGGGATATGAAAGGCAAAGCAGCTGATAAGCTTGATTACCACTGCGCTCAGCATTTTTGTTTTGACGGTGAAAAGTGGAGTGTCGGTGAGTTAAATATATCACTAAAGTAAGTAATACATTAGGTATCATAATGGCTATTCTGTCGTACCCACCAGGCTATAGCACACTCTTCGTTGCTGGCGACACTGATAATTACAGTGAGATCAAAGACAGACAACTGCCGCCAGTGACGCTTTGATTATCAACACTAAGTACTGTCAAACCACACAGGCTACTCAGTGACAATTCTATATAGCGAAGAACTACTTGTACATTTTGTTTAAATTAATGACTAATATACAACTGCCCTATAGACGATAACAGTGGCATGCTCGGGACATCAGGTGCCCTGGATCTAATTTTTCTTCAAAACTAGATCCATAGACGCCATTGTTGGCAGGCTCTTTAAATTAGTATGAAAATTCAGCACTCACTATTAATCTTTATAATAGCTCTTGTACCATGCAACAAATTTTAGCATTCCCGACTCTATGCTCGTTTTTGGCACAAAGCCAGTTAAACTATGCAAGCGATCAATATCGGCAAAGGTTCTAGGTACATCACCCGCCTGCATTGGCATCATGATTTTTTCTGCTTTTTTAGCGCAAGCTGTTTCAATCGCACTGATAAAGCGTGACAACTCAATTGGCTCATTATTGCCAATATTTAATATCTGATACGGTGCTCTAGCGGTTGCAGGGCTATTTAATAAATCGCTAGCATCCGTTTTGGGAGCAAGCGCTTGCACTCTCATAACGCCTTCGACAATATCATCGATATAGGTAAAATCGCGGAGCATTTTACCGTGATTGAATACTTTGATCGGCTGATCATTCATGATCGCATCAGTGAATAAGAACGGCGCCATATCAGGTCTTCCCCAAGGGCCATATACCGTAAAAAACCTTAGACCAGTGACAGGGATATTATAAAGATGAGCATAACTGTGGGCCATCAGTTCATTCGACTTTTTAGTAGCCGCATAAAGTGAAACGGGATGATCGACTGCATCATCTTCACTAAATGGTATTTTTTCATTCATTGCATAAACAGAGCTAGATGAGGCAAATACTAAGTGCTCTACTTTATTGTGACGACACCCTTCTAATACATTGGCCATTCCCACTAGGTTAGAATCGATATAGGACATAGGGTTTTCTATTGAGTAACGCACCCCAGCTTGAGCCGCTAAGTGAATGACCCGGTCAAACTGATGCTCTTCAAACAACTTCGTCATCGCTTGACGATCAGCTATATCCATTTCTTTAAACTCAAACAGCGGCCCCTCAAGCAAGCTCGCTAACCTATCCAGCTTCAGACGAGGGTCATAGTAGTCATTTAAGTTATCAATGCCGAGTACCTGATACCCCGCTTCACACAACCTAGCAGCGGTAGCACTACCAATGAAGCCTGCGGCTCCTGTAACAAGAAATTTCATTTTTTACCCCTAAACTAACATGCGATGATGAGCAGTCTAAACAATGCATTTTAAAAAAGCATTAATCGTTAAAATTATCTAGCGCGAGACATATTTCAAGTCATTAAATTCAAACAGCCTACTACTGTAATCGTGCACAGCCAAAAAAGTTCAATTAATTTGCATTTTGATTAAAATACTTTGCCTATCGTAGCAGGTGCTGTCATTATTTAGGTAATTAAGCGCCCTGGACTGTTGAATTTGTTAATACTTTTGATTGAGCAACACACGATAGAAAACACTCTCACACAGCTGTTGCATGCGACTATTAACACTAAAGTGCCTTGCTATGACTTAAGCCGGATCTATCAATGCAAAAACTAGAAAAACCTTTGATTGATGTAAAAAATTTACATATTAATTTTATTGTCAACGAATCAGATATAAACGTCGTTAAAGACGTCAGCTTTTGTATACCCAAAGGCAAGACCGTCGCTATCGTTGGCGAATCTGGATCGGGAAAATCTGTCACCGCACAGGCAATATTAGGTATCTTGCCATCAAACGGGCGCATATCTGGCGGCCAAATTAATTATGTTAAACAACAGCAAGTAATCGATATCGCGACTCTTGCACCTCGCTGTAAAGAAATGCAATCTTTGCGTGGCGATGAAATTAGCATTATTTTTCAAGAGCCAATGGTATCACTCTCACCTGTTCATACCCTACTAGATCAAATTGGTGAAGCTCTCATTTTGCATCGCAAAGTAGGCAGGCAAGAGGTAAGAGCAAAAGTTAAAGAAATGCTGGCAAAAACGGGCTTTCCTGACCCTGAACGCGCTTTAACGCAATATGCGTTTGAACTCTCAGGCGGCTTGCGTCAGCGAGCAATGATTTCAATGGCGCTCATTTGCCAACCCGCTCTGCTCATTGCCGATGAGCCGACCACCGCATTAGACGTCACAATCCAAGCGCAAATTCTGCAGCTCATTAAGTCATTACAGCAAGAGTTTGAAATGTCGGTGTTGTTAATCACACATGATTTAGGCGTTGTTGCCAATATGGCTGATGATGTGGTGGTTATGTTCCAGGGTGAGGTGGTAGAGCGCGGCCCGATTAAAGCGCTATTTGAAAACCCTCAACATCCCTATTTGAAAGCGTTATTTGCCGCTATTCCTCGTTTTAATATGGCGCTTGATGAGCGCTTAATTTCACTGCGCCCGATAGAGCATAAAGATGGTGAATTTTGTAATACACGTATTGCTTGGACTGAGCAGCAGCAAAGCGTCGGCCCTCATCTTAAAATAGAGAATCTATCGCGTGAATACACGGTACGCCATGGCAATTGGCAAAAGCAAAGTAAAACGACAAAAGCGGTTAGTGATTTCAACCTAGACATTGCTGTCGGTGAATCTTTTGGTTTAGTTGGCGAAAGTGGTTGCGGAAAAACCACTTTGAGTAAGCTGTTAATGCAAGCATTAAAGCCCACCAGCGGCTGTATTACCTACAATGATAGAGGTACACTTAGAAACCTTTGTGAAGAAAACGAGCAGCAATTACGCGAATTTAGACCGAAAATGCAATTTGTTTTCCAAGACCCTTTTAGCTCATTAAGCCCAAGAATGACCATTTTGGATATCTTGCGAGAACCTTTTATTATTCACGATATTGGCGATTTACAATGGCAGAGCCAACGCGCTTGTGAGCTAATGAAAATGGTCGGTTTGGATGAAAAAATGCTCAGCCGCTACCCTCACAGTTTTTCAGGTGGCCAGCGTCAACGCATTAGTATCGCAAGAGCACTGGCTTTAGAGCCCGACTTACTGATTCTTGATGAGCCGGTATCCGCTCTTGATGTGTCAGTGCAGGCACAAATACTCAACTTACTCAAAGATCTACAACAAGAGTTGGGGTTAACTTATTTGTTTATCAGCCACAACCTGGCGGTTGTCGATTACATTGCTGACAGAATAGGCGTCATGTGTCGTGGCCAGTTGATTGAAATTGCGCCTCGCGATGTTCTTTTCAAAGAAGCTAAACACCCTTACACTCACGCCTTACTCGCTGCTATTCCATTTGCTGATTTAAACAATTTGCTAGATCACTCACTACTTGATAGAGCTCATATGGAACCTCAACACTGGCCTGAACCCTATCGGCTGAGCGATACGAACCCTGGTGTGTTAAAGCATTGTTCCGCTCAACACTATGTCAGAGAGAGCCACTAATGAAATTTATATTATCATCTGTATTGATCTGTAGCTGTTTGCTGTCCTCATTAAGTGCTGTTGCTCAACTACTACCGGAAATCCCCTCTCTTGAGCAAGCCGTCAAAGACGGAACGCTGCCTGCAATGCAGCAAAGATTGCCGATTAATCCAGCTAAAGCTGATTTTACTAATAAAACCATTGGCCAATATGGCGGCAGCATCCGCATGCTAATGGGTAAGTCAAAAGACATCAGAATGATGACAGTCTACGGCTATGCCCGTTTAGTTGGCTACGATGAAAAGTTACAGCTTAAAGCTGATATTTTAGAGAAAGTGGACGTTGAAGAAGGTCGTATCTTCACACTGCATTTAAGAGCTGGACACAAATGGTCCGATGGCGTCGAGTTCACTAGTGAGGACTTTCGGTTTTTTTGGCAAGATATCGCCACTCATCCAGTATTATCACCTTATGGCCCTCCTCATGAGATGATGAGATCAGAAAAAATCCCGTTATTTGAAGTCATCGATAAATATACAGTACGCTACACATGGCAACAGCCTAACCCTTATTTTTTACCTGCTTTAGCAGGGCCTAGCCCGCTCTTTATCTATATGCCTGCCCATTATATGAAGCAGTTTCATGCGGATCACACCAGCAAAGATGAAATGGAACACCAAATTGAACTCGCCAAAAAACGTAATTGGCGAGGCGTTTTTGTCAGCAAAGGCCGACAGTACAAATTAACGAACCCTGAACTTCCAACCCTGCAGCCTTGGGTTAACACCACATCTTTACCGTCAGAGCGCTTTGTCTTTAAACGCAATCCCTTCTTTCATCGAGTCGATCCACAAGGTCAGCAGCTACCTTATGTCGACGAAATTATTATGAATATATCTTCAAGTGGTTTAGTGCCTGCGAAAACCGGCTCTGGGGAATCTGACTTACAAGCACGCTATTTGCGCTTAGATAATTACACTTTCTTAAAGGCTGGCGAGAACAATAATAATTACAAAGTAAATTTATGGGGCACAGGACGTGGCGCTCACATTGCGCTATACCCTAACTTGACAGCAAAAGACCCTAAATGGCGAGCTCTGATGCAAAATGCAGATTTTAGACGCGCCCTCTCTTTAGGTGTCAATCGCGAGGAAATAAACCAAGTTATTTACTTTGGACTGGCCCTGCCTATGGTCAACACTGTGCTGCCAGATAGCCCGTTATATAAAGAAAAATATGCTCAATCCTACGCACAGTTTGACCCTGTATCGGCCAACAAATTACTCGACACCATAAACCTGCATAGAAGGGATGCCAGAGGTATTCGATTATTCCCCGACGGCTCCCCTGTTGAAATTCTAGTGCAAACCGCCGGTGAGAGTACGGAAGAAACCGATGTATTAGCGCTAGTAAAGGATAACTGGCGCCGTATTGGTATTCAAATGTACATTAAGCCGATTCAGCGCGAAGTGCTGCGCAATAGAATATTCTCAGGTGCAGCTATCATGACTACTTGGTTTGGTTTACCCAACGGCTTACCTGTCGCCCAAATGAGCCCTCAAGAGCTGGCCCCTACTCGTCAAGATCAGCTTGCATGGTCGCAGTGGGGGCGTCACTATGAAACGAAAGAGGGTGAATCACCAACATTGCCTAAGGTAAAAAAACTCGTTGAGCTCAACGAAGCGTGGACGAGAGCCGCGACTGATGATGAGAAAACTGAAATATGGCATCAGATGTTAGAAATTCATGCATCCCAGGTGTATTCTATTGGCCTAGTCAGCGCTATTTTGCAGCCTCTTGTGGTTAATAAAGCGTTGCGCAATGTCCCTGAAAAAGGTTTTTTCAACTGGGACCCCGGTGCATTTTTTGGTATCTACAACATGCCAAGCTTTTGGTATGCAACAGATAAGGAGCCAAAATAATGCCTAGTTATATTGTTAAGCGCTGCCTAACGATGATCCCTACCTTGATCATTATCAGCATCCTTGTTTTTATTATTATCCAATTGCCCCCAGGTGACTATTTAGAGAGCTACATTGCTGAATTAGAGAGTCAGGGTGAGAGTGTTGATCCGCAAAAAATAGCTTTCTTACGCCAAGAATATGGTTTAGACAAACCCTTATGGGAGCAGTATTATGTGTGGATTAGCGGTTTTGTTCAGGGCGATTTAGGCTACTCATTTGAGTATAACCTGCCGGTCGCTGAAGTCGTTGGCGATAAAATGTGGCTGACTATTGCTGTCTCATTTGTCACCATTTTCGTCACTTGGCTAATAGCCTTTCCCATTGGCATGTACTCTGCAACACACCCCTATAGCTGGGGAGATTATGGCTTAACATTTTTAGGGTTCTTAGGCCTTGCAACACCAAATTTTCTACTGGCATTAGTCATGCTGTATTTGGCTAATCAATATTTTGGCACCTCTATTGGCGGCTTGATGGACAGCGAATATATAAATCAGCCCTGGAGCTTGGACAAAGCAAAATCGGTATTGGCGCACTTATGGATCCCAGTCGTTGTTATTGGTACATCTGGTACAGCGGGAATGATACGCCGTTTACGTGCTAATTTAATGGATGAGCTGCGCAAACCTTATGTAGTAACTGGCCGAGCTAAAGGCTTAGGTGAGTTCAAGTTACTAACAAAATACCCGTTGCGTTTATCATTAAATTTCTTTATTGCTGATATTGGCAGTTTATTGCCGAGTGTTATTTCAGGTGCTGAAGTAGTCGCTGTCGTTTTGTCACTACCGACAACAGGCCCTTTATTGCTATCGGCTCTGCAAAGCCAAGATATGTATCTTGCAGGGTCTTTTCTGATGTTTTTAGCGATACTCACCGTCGTCGGTGTACTAATCTCTGATATAGCGCTGGCGATGCTTGATCCACGAATTCGCTTACAAGGGGGAATGCAGAAGTGAACGAACATTGGGTCAGTGATAAACCTTTTAATCCCTACGCCAAAGATGAGCTAACGGATAAACAAAAAAAGTACTTCCTCGCCTCACAGTGGACCTTAGTCTGGTGGAAGTTCAAAAAGCATAAAGTAGCGATGTTTTCCGCTTTCTTTTTAATTGCTATCTATCTGGTGGCTTTTTGTGCTGAATTTTTTGCCCCTTATGCATTAGAGAACAGGCACACGAAAAAAATATATTCACCGCCGCAAGCAATCCACTTTTTTGCAGATGGCAGCCTAACCCGCCCTTATGTCCACGGCTGGTCGTATGAGCTCAACCTAGAAAAACTATTGCGTGAATACAAAGAAGATACCTCAGTGAAGCATCCTTTACGCTTCTTCTGCCAAGGTGATAAATACACGATGTGGGGCATTATCGAAGCTTCGACCCATTTAGTGTGTGTTGATCAGCCCGGTACACTATTTTTATTAGGGACGGATCGTTTAGGCCACGATATGCTCTCACGCATTATTTATGGCGCTAGAATTTCATTAACTATTGGCCTGTTAGGCATCGCTCTTAGCTTTACACTGGGTTTAACACTGGGTGGCCTCGCTGGGTTCTATGGCGGCTGGATTGACAGTTCAGTACAACGTGCCACTGAAATTATTCGCTCTTTCCCCGAATTGCCACTGTGGATGGCGCTCTCTGCATTATTGCCGCTTAGCTGGAGCCCTTTGTGGATATTTTTTGGTATCACACTGATTCTAGCCATGATGGATTGGACTGGCCTCGCTAGAGCAGTGCGCGCGAAGATTCTCTCACTCAGGGAAGAGGATTACACTTCTGCAGCAATGTTAATGGGAGCAAAACCTTCTCGTATCATCAAAAAGCACATGTTGCCTAGTTTTTTCAGCCACTTAATAGCTTCCGCTTCGCTTTCTATCCCCGCCATGATATTGGGTGAGACAGCCCTATCCTTCTTAGGTTTAGGTTTGCGTCCGCCTATTACTAGCTGGGGAGTTTTATTAAACGAAGCGCAAAACATTAATAATGTTGCTGTCTACCCCTGGTTAATGCTGCCTGTCGTCCCTGTTATTTTTGTTATTTTAGCATTTAATTTTATGGGAGATGGGTTACGTGATGCCGCTGACCCGTATAGCGACTAACGACTAAAAAACGCTATTACTGACCTTCGCTCTACTGTGTATTGAGCATCGGTAATAGTGAATTATCTATTACAATAATATTAGGAGAATTTTTCTTGATCAAAGTCGATTCGATTTCCAAACACTTTGGAGGAGTTCGAGCTATAGACGATGTGAGTTTTGAAATTAAAAAAGGCTCTATTACCGGTTTAATTGGCCCTAATGGCGCCGGCAAAACCACTATGTTCAACACTATTGCCGGTCTTCACAAGCCTACTCACGGTCGTATCTTACTCGACTCACAAGATATCAGCGGGCTTGACCCACATCAACTTTTTGACCGCGGTTTATTACGCACCTTTCAATTAGCTCATGAGTTTTCAACGATGACTGTTATTGAAAACCTGATGATGGTGCCAGCGAACCAGCTGGGTGAAACAATCACTAACACTTGGTTTCGCCGCAGCGCTATTAAAGCGCAAGAGCGAGAAATTAGAGCCAAAGCTGAAGAGGTAATTGAGTTTCTAAAAATAGGCCATGTTGCCCACGAGTTAGCGGGGAATTTATCCGGCGGTCAAAAGAAATTAATCGAGCTGGGCCGTACCATGATGGTCGACGCTAAAGTTGTATTATTAGATGAGGTGGGAGCGGGAGTCAATCGTACCTTACTTGGTGAAATTGGTGACGCTATCCTGAAATTGAACAGAGAGCGTGGTTACACCTTTTGCATGATAG
This sequence comes from Gammaproteobacteria bacterium AS21, assembly GCA_038900335.1. GTDB lineage: Bacteria > Pseudomonadota > Gammaproteobacteria > Pseudomonadales > Balneatricaceae > Rs1. Next base: position 95,077 of record JBBMRB010000008.1, read on the forward strand.
AGCATGATATGGATTTTATTTCTAGATTATGTGATCCCGTCATTGTCATGGCACAAGGCAAGCTACTTGCACAGGGCAGCGCCGAAGAAGTGACGAATAACGAGGCGGTAATCGAAGCGTATTTAGGTACCGGTTTGAAAAACAAAAACATCGGTGCTCCTATCGGCTCTCCTATTAATTCAGCTGTTAAGAATGACACAACAGGAGCGCAGATATGAGCTATCTTGTTGGCAAAAACTTATCCGGAGGCTACGGCGGCCCTGATATTTTAAAAGGCTGTGATATTAATGTCGATAAAGGCGAAATTGTCGTCATAGTCGGCCCTAATGGTGCAGGTAAATCGACGGCGATGAAGTCCTTCCTCGGTATGTTGCAAATGACCGGCGGCAGTATTACTTTAGGCGATAAAGACATTATGCAGCTCACCCCCCAAGAGCGCATTCGAGCAGGTATCGGCTTTGTTCCTCAAACTCATAATGTATTTACTGGCATGAGCGTCGAAGAAAATTTAGAAATGGGTGCCTTTATTCGCAGCGATGATATCAGCGATACTATCGAAGAGATTTATGAGTTATTCCCTATTTTAAAGCAAAAAAGACATCAAGCAGCTGGCGAGTTATCAGGTGGCCAGCGCCAACAAGTTGCTGTTGGTCGCGCCATGATGACCAAGCCGTCAGTATTAATGTTAGATGAGCCGACAGCGGGAGTATCGCCCATCGTAATGGATGAACTATTTGATCGTATTCTGGAGGTGCGCGCGAAAAACGTAGCGGTATTGATGGTCGAGCAAAACGCTCGCCAAGCATTAGAAATAGCAGATAGAGGTTATGTATTAGTTATGGGCGAAAATCGTTTCACTGGCACTGGTGCCCAATTGTTAGGGGATGACGATGTGCGCAAGTCATTCTTAGGAGGGTAGACCATGCCTGAATTTCACGATATTTTAAACGCCCTCGTTTTAATGACAAATTATGTGTTTTTACCGGCGCTCACTTATGGCTCGCAACTGGCACTAGGAGCACTAGGTGTCACCTTGGTGTTTGGCATTTTAAGGTTCTCTAATTTCGCCCATGGCGATACCATGGCATTTGGGGCAATGGTCACCATTTTAATCACTTGGTGGCTGCAATCATTAGGACTTTCCTTAGGGCCTCTACCTACCGCTTTACTGGCACTGCCTTTTGGCATTGTCGCAACCGCCTTGTTTTTACTATTTACCGATAAATACGTATATAAATATTATCGCGGTATCGGTGCCAAACCTATTACTTTTGTGATGGTTTCAGTCGGTGTGATGTTCATTATGAACGGTTTAGTGCGTTTCATTATCGGCCCCTCTGATCAGCGCTTTGCCGATGGTGAACGCTTTATTTTTAAAGCGCGAGAATTTAAAGACTACACTGGTTTAGCAGAGGGTTTAGCTCTTCGCACCTCGCAGCTGATTACCATTGTCATCGCTATCTTACTGGTAGCTGCTCTGTTTTGGTTTTTACAGAAAACTAAAACGGGTAAAGCGATGCGAGCGTTTTCTGACAATGAGAACTTAGCGCTACTGTCTGGCATAGACCCGGATAAAGTCGTGCGTATTACTTGGATTTTAGCTGCCGTATTAGCAACCGTCGCCGGCGTGCTTTATGGCTTGGATAAAAGCTTTAAGCCCTTTGTTTATTTCCAGCTGCTGCTGCCAATATTTGCCGCGGCGATTGTCGGTGGTTTAGGTAAGCCTTTAGGCGCTATTGCCGGTGGTTTTATCATCGCTTTCTCCGAAGTCGCCATCACTTATGTCTACAAGAAGTTTCTAATTTACTTGCTACCCGAGCAACTAGAGCCTAACAGCTTGATGCAGCTACTGGCAACAGAGTATAAGTTTGCCGTCTCATTCGTCATTTTAGTATTAGTGTTGCTGATTAAACCAACCGGGCTTTTTAAGGGGAAAGTAGTATGAATATATTAACCAATACTAAGCTGCGCCCTTTTACCGTGTTCGCTATTATGGCGATATTGCTGACATTTGTCGGCATCACCCAATCGTGGGGAGTGGCATTAACCATCATCAACATGTGCATTATTTCGGCTATCATGACCCTAGGTGTCAATATCCAATGGGGCTATGCAGGCTTATTTAATGTCGGCATCATGGGCTTTTGTGCATTAGGTGGCGCTGCCGCAGTGCTAGTTTCTAGCGCTCCTGTTGAAGAAGCTATTGATGCAGGCGGCACTGATATGGCATTAGCCTTATTATCTTTAGTCGCAGGGGCTTGTTTTGTTTATATTCTCAATAGAGCTTTAAAAGATAGACCCTTTCGCTATCTCACTACTTTTGTAGCGGCATTAGGTGTCTATTTTCTTGCAAGGCATTTTTACGACCCTGCCAGCGCTGCGATTGAAGCCGTTGATCCTGCTAAGACCGGTTATCTAGGGGGCATGGGCTTACCTATTATCTTCTCGTGGCTAGTTGGCGGCCTATTTGCAGCCGGCGCAGCATGGTTTATCGGCAAGGTAACACTGGGCTTGCGCACTGATTATTTAGCGATAGCTACCTTAGGCATAGCAGAGATCATTGTCGCGCTACTAAAAAATGAAGAATGGTTAACCCGTGGCGCTAAAAACGTTACCGCTCTAGAGCGCCCAGTACCTTTTGAGCTCGACTTACAACAAGCGAGCTGGTTTATTGATATGATCACTCGCTTTAATGCGAGCACATTAGATTTACTAGCTGGCGATGAGCGCAGCGCGTTACTGCAATCTTTAGTGATGGATGCCTCCGGTATTTTTGTTAAGCTCTGCTACGCCGCGCTGTTTTTGATCGTGTTAGCACTGCTATTTACTTTGGCTCAATTAGCGCTTAACTCCCCTTGGGGCAGAATGGTTCGCGCTATTCGTGACAATGAAACAGCGGCTGCGGCGATGGGTAAAGATATCAAAGCACGTCATTTGCAAATATTTATTTTAGGCTCTGCAGTGGTCGGTATTGCCGGCGCTATGATGACGACCTTAGATGGCCAATTCACCCCTGGTACATACAACCCTTTACGCTACACTTTCCTTATTTGGGTGATGGTAATTGTCGGTGGCTCTGGCAATAATCTAGGCTCTATTTTAGGTGGCTTTTTAGTCTGGTTTATCTGGATTGAAGCAGAACCTATGGGTACTTGGCTGATGTCAGTTATCACATCGGGGTTAGACCCGGCCAATGAACTGCGAATACATTTACTAGCAAGTGCGCAATACATGCGCTTGATGGTAATGGGTGCTGTGTTATTGTTGGTGTTACGCTACAGTCCTGGTGGCATTTTAGCCGAAAAATCAGCACGCAAATAACAGCTAGAAATTACAGTGTCTAATTAAAACTAGCACTGTAATTTCTCAATTGTCTGTGTAAGAATCAAGCTTGTAAAAAACAATAATTAATACCTGAAACATTCAGGTAAATGTGGAGAATAATGATGAAAAAGCATCTTTTAACAGCAGCATTAGCGACTGTTATTGCTTCGGCTAGTGTTGCTCATGCCGCCGATTCTATTAAAGTAGGCGTTATTTTAGGGTTTACCGGACCAATTGAATCACTCACTCCCGATATGGCTGCATCAGCAGAGCTCGCCTTTAAAGAGGCCTCAGATTCAGGCATGTTACTCAATGGTGCAATCATTGAACCTATCCGTGCGGATTCAACCTGTGTTGACGCATCAGCTGCAACTGCAGCAGCAGAAAGACTAGTAACCTCTGATAAGGTTGTTGCTATTATGGGTGGTGATTGCTCTGGTGTTACCACTGCCATTGCTAACTCTGTGGCAATACCAAATGGTGTAGTGTCTGTTTCACCATCAGCCACAACACCAGCACTATCATCTATTGATGATAAAGGCTTATTCTTTCGTACCGCTCCCTCTGATGCTCGCCAAGGTCAAGTGATGGCAGACGCTGTCATAGAAGCAGGTATTACTAGTATCGCTGTTACCTATACTAACAATGACTACGGTAAAGGCTTATCAGACGCTTTTGTCGCTGCATTTAATGCTTTAGGCGGTGATGTAGTGATTGTCGCTGCACATGAAGATGGTAAAGCAGATTACTCAGCTGAAGTTGCAGCACTAGCAGCAGCGGGTGCCGATAAACTTGCCGTACTAGGTTATGTTGACCAAGGTGGTAAAGGTATTATCCAGGCTTCTATTGATACTGGCGCCTTTGAAACTTTCGTTTTAGGTGATGGCATGATCGGCCAAGGCCTAATTGATGATTTTGGTGACGATATGGTTGATACCATCGCCATGTCTCCAGGTGGAACGAGTGATGCTTCAACTAAATTCATCAAAATGGCACAAGATAACAATATTGGCGGTGAAGGCCCGTACGATGGCACATCATACGATGCCGGCGCACTGATCGCACTTGCAATTCAAGCAGGCGGTTCCGCTGATCGCGCCTCTATCCAGGCAAATATGACTAAGGTTGCCAATGCCCCTGGTACTAAAATCTACCCTGGCGAAATAAAGAAAGCGCTAGAAATTTTAGCCTCTGGCGGTGACGTTGATTATGTAGGCGCGACTAACATTGAGTTTAATGACATTGGTGAAGTATTTGGTACTTATCGCCAACTTGAAATTAAAGATGAAAAATTCTCTTTAGTAAAAGTACGTTAATCAATAGTTTAGTGTACAAGCAAGGGTAGCTCTACCCTTGCTCTATCGAGCTTGTATTGCTAAATATTCACAATTTATAGTCTTTTTTATCTAAACCGTATTTTTTCATTTTCTCATAGAGTGTCTTTCTAGATAGCGCTAAGTTTGTCTGCGTATCCTGGATAGAGCCGCCACATTTACTCAATTCAGTGTGAATAAGTAGCTTTTCAAACTGCGCCACTTGTTCCGCCAATGTTAATTCAGCAGTCTCAGCAGTAATCAATTTATCATCAAAATCAAACGTACAATTCTCGCCCAACAGCACATAACGCTCCGCTATATTTCGTAATTCGCGAATATTGCCCGGCCAATCATGACTCATTAACGCCGCCATTCTAGCACTGGAAATATCTTCGACATCGCGGCGGTATTGAGTCGAGGCGATAATAGAAAAATGCTGAAACAACAGCGCAATATCATCCTTCCTATTACGCAGTGGTGGGATCACCACCTTCACCACATTGAGCCTATAATACAAATCTTCGCGAAAGAGGTTTTGCTCAGCCAGCACTTTCAGATCGACTTTAGTCGCTGCAATAATACGCAAATCTAGATTGATTGAATCATTTGATCCTAAACGCTCAATGCTGCGCTCTTCAATAACCCGCAATAGCTTTACTTGTAAAGCCAGTGACATACTCTCTATTTCATCAAGAAATACTGTGCCACCATTGGCGTATTCAAACTTACCTATGCGCCTGGTTTTAGCATCAGTAAAAGCGCCTTTCTCGTGGCCAAACAGTTCACTTTCAATTAAATTCTCTGGTACCGCTCCACAATTAATGGCCACAAACTTATTGTCACGTCGATTACTGTGCTCATGCACATACCTGGCCAATAAATCTTTACCTGTACCTGTCTCAGCTTCTATAAGGATGTCTGTGGGGGCATCGGCAATGCTGTGGACAATGCGCTTAAGTTGCACAATTTCTTGGCTGTTGCCAATAATGCGCGGCCCCAATGCGTTTTGCGATTCAAGCTCATTACGCAACTCTATGTTTTCTAGCCATAAATTACGCTTCTCACAGCCCCTGCGAATAACTTCTATTAACTTATCCGGTGCAAAAGGTTTTTCAAGAAAGTCATAAGCACCCTCCTGCATCGCTGATACTGCCATTGATATATCGCCGTGACCGGTGATCAATATCATGGGGATATTGCTATCGATATCTCTGATTTTTCGCATTAGCGTCAAGCCATCCATATCAGGCATACTGATATCTGAGACGATAACGCCATCCCACTGTGGATAAACATGTGCAAGCGCACTTTTAGCATCAGTGCAGCTAATGACATCAAAGCCTGCTAATTCAATGCTCTGTTGCAATGAAATACGTACGGCTGGCTCATCATCGACCAACAGGACTTTGCGGATTGTTTGCATCATTGTGTTAGCGTACCTTTTTTCAACAAAACACTAAATTCAGCGCCGGCTAAATCTTGTGTTTGTTCATTAGATGAATAGTTTTTAGCCGACAAATTGCCGCTGAAGTTTTCAATTATGCGCTGCGAAATAGACAGCCCCAAACCAAGCCCCTGGCCTTCTTTTTTGGTGGTATAAAATGGTTCAAATATCTTACCGCTGTCTTTTTCAGCAATACCGGCGCCGTTATCTCTGATCAATATTTCAATTAAACCGTCTTCGCGCTCACGCTGAGTAATAGTAACACGTGGCTGCTCAGCACTTTGTGCAGCGTGCATAGCATTGCCAATTAAATTGACCATGACTTGCTCAAGCCTGAGTAACTCACCTAGCACACACAACGAGGGCTCTGCCTCAAACCACTGTACGCTGACATTAGATTTTTCCATGCGCGGATACAATATTGCCAAGACACCGCTGCGCAATTTTGCAATCGTGACAGATTGCTGTAAATCACTACTTTTTCTGGAGAACTCTTTCAGTGGATGCAATATTTTCGCCATGCGCTCAGTCAGCAATGAGATTTCATTGAGATTTTGATCCACTGTTGCTGTTTTATTCAATGACAATAATTTTCGAGCATTATCCGCATAGCCTCTGATTGCCATCATAGGCTGATTTAGCTCATGGTTAATGCCTGCAGACATCTGCCCTATCACCGCTAATTTTGCAGCCTGAATAAGCTCATTTTGCGTCTTACTATGTTGGTTAATTTCTTGTAAAAGCCGATTGTTGACTTTAGTCAGCTCTGATGTGCGCTGCTTAACTCTACTTTCCAACAACTGTTGTGACTGCTCTAACTGAGTTTCATATTCTTTGCGCTCAGTTATATCTTGTAACGTCACTAAAAAGTGATGACTATCTTGTTGGTGTTGATGTGGACGCATCTGCCCGATCACTAATTCGACTGGCAGGCGCTGCCCGTCTTTACATTTAAAAAAGCTTTCAATTAATGTTTCATCTAGCGATAATTTCTGCAGATTAATGAGCTGAGCAAGCTCGCCTTTATTGGCATTAGTTAACAAAGGCAAGAAATCGGCGCCGATTAACTCGCGCTCAGTATAGCCAAATAGCTTTTGCGCGGTAACATTCATCGACTCAATACGCCCGTTAACATCTAGCGTTATCAGCCCTGCTCGGGTGTTATTAATAATAGCGCGCACTCTTGCTTCACTGTACTCTAGCGCCTGCATCTCTCTTAATTCAAACACACTTTTTTGCTTGCTCATCCGGCTTCTAGCCATAATAACCATCACTAGCAAGACGATTGCTAGATACACCGTACCCACATAAATCATGTTGACGATGACTGCATGTCTCACCGGTGCTAAATCCGCTAAAATAGAGACATTTAGATCGCTATCATCAACCATCGCACTTTGTATTAGATATTCTTGTATCTGTTTTGAATCCCTATTTTCTTGTAAGCTTATAATATGCGATTGCTCATTAGTCGTGATATTAGGTAGCCATTGGGTTATGTTTAAAGGCTGCAGAGTTTGCCCTATATAGCGTTTACTCGCGTTAATCCTGGATATATCGAGAGGTCGCAATGTGTATAGTGTTTTGAACTTCCAATCTTCGCGCGTTGAGATAAAAATGACCCCATCTTCATCGCTAACTAACAACTCAGTGCTCTCTTCATTCCAATCTTGTTCTATTTCATTGAGATCTATTTTTACCACCACCACACCTAATATTTGATTGCGATAGTAAACAGGGTGCGAGTAAAAGAAGCCTCTTTTTTTTGATGTTGAACCCAGCGCAAAATACTGCCCTAGTTTGCCCTTCATCGCGGTCGAAAAATAAGGACGGTAGCTAAAATTGCGACCGACAAAAGATTTTTCATCTTGCCAATTACTCGCCGCAATAGTGATTCCTGTATTCGTCATCAAATAGCTATCACGGGTCGCTAATATACTATTAATTCTTGTTAAGTGTATGTTTGCCCTAGCGATATCATTTGAGTTATGACTAAAGCGTAATGCGCTAATGAGAGCAGGATGCGTAGAGAGTAATTCAGGAATATCACGATAACGAGCCAGTTTTTGTCTCAGCGTTAGAATATATCGACTTAAATCAGCATAGCTGTTCGCCTGTACTATCTCGACTTCTTTTTTCTCTGAGTAATTAGCAACGACAGCCAGTGTCAGTACCAAGCCTACAAGTAATACTAATGTGATGACAACGCGTTTGAGCATAACGGTATTTCTCAATGACTTTCATAACAATTTTAAAAACATCAGCTAAAATCTGATCAGCGCCCTTTAAAGGCTACCTTTTTATAAAATTCTAACGTTAACTTAACTATTCTTTTAGATCCTGTTTATACTGCTGTTCTTTTAGCTATTGTCGATCAATAGTCTCTATATTTCGCAAGAGAGCTCCTGCATATGAATATCGCGCAAAAAATTGCCGACGAACTTAACATCAGCACTGCGCAAGTCAGCGCCACTATCAAGCTATTAGCACAAGGCAATACTATTCCCTTTATTGCCAGATATCGTAAAGAAGTGACAGCTGGATTAGATGACATCCAATTAAGAGCGTTAGCTGAGCGCTTAGAGTATCTAAATCAATTAGAACAAAGACGAGCCGCTATTTTAAAGTCTATTAGCGAGCAAGGGCTACTCAATAATGATTTAAAGGCCAAAATTAATGATTGCCTCACTAAAACACTGCTAGAAGATCTGTACCTGCCATTTAAACTTAAACGTAACTCCAAGGCATTGACAGCTAAACACGCGGGGCTACAGCCTTTAGCAGATGCCCTGTTAGCCAAAGACAGTTGCAATCCGCTCTATCTTGCCCGCAATTATATTAATAAAGAGTATGATATTAACAGCCCTGAGCAAGCATTGGAAAATGCTGCGCATATTATTATTGAGTCTCTAACCGAAAATGCAGCTCTACTTAACCAGCTGCGAACATGGTTAAGCCACAATGGCGAGCTAAAAACCAAAGTTAAAAGAGGCAAAAAAGACCCTAATAGTAAATTTTTAGATTATTTCGATTTTACTCAAGCATTTGCTAAAATCCCCTCACACCGCGCACTTGCCATATTTAGAGGGGTTAGTGAAAACATTTTAAATTTACACATTAACGCACCGAGTCATAACGAGCTATACCCGGTGAAATTAATAGAGCATTATTTAGGCTTAACAGCGAATAACAAAACAGTGCGAGCACAGGATTATTGGCTTGCAGAGTTAGCAGTCACAACTTGGCAGTCAAAACTGCAATCACAATTAGAATCAGACCTTAGTAAAACCTTGCGCGAGCAAGCCCAAGCTGAATCAATCGATGTGTTTGCAACTAATCTTAAAGATATTTTGATGGCTCCCCCCGCTGGGCAAAAAGTCACTCTTGGATTAGATCCAGGTTTTAGATCTGGCGTGAAAGTTGCCATCGTTAGCGCAACTGGGGACTTTCTCGAACAAGCGGTAATCTACCCTCATGCTCCTCAAAACCAATGGCATCAAGCTATCGCCACACTCGATAAACTTATTACAACTTTTGAGGTTGAGTTAATCAGTATCGGCAATGGCACCGCCTCTCGTGAAACGGAAAATTTAGTCGCACAGCTTGCGCTATTATGTAAAAGACCATTTATTAGTGTTGTCGTCAGTGAAGCAGGCGCCTCGGTGTACTCAGCATCTGTACTTGCCAGCACCGAGTTCCCCAATATCGATGTCAGTATTCGCGGTGCTATATCAATAGCCAGGCGCTTACAGGATCCTTTATCTGAATTAGTTAAAATTGACCCAAAAGCGATCGGCGTCGGCCAGTACCAGCATGACGTTAATGGCAAAAAATTACATGACAAATTAACAGCAATCACTGAAGATTGCGTTAACAAAGTAGGCGTTAATTTAAACAGTGCCTCTGTCACTCTTTTGAGTAACGTCGCAGGTATTAATCAAAGTATTGCCGAAAACATTGTCCATGTCAGAGAGACAACAGGCAAGTACACTGATAGAAAAGCGCTGCTTGCAGTGCCAAGATTAGGTGCTAAAGCTTATCAACAATGTGCTGGTTTTTTACGCCTAGATAACCCCACACAACCGCTAGATAGCAGTGCGGTGCACCCTGAGAGCTACCCTTTAGTTGAAAAAATTGCTGAGCAATTAAATATCAGCACAGTGCAGTTAATTGCAAATCATGCCCTATTATCAACACTTGATAGTCGCACGTTTATTGATAAACAGTACGGTCAATATACTGTCGATGATGTGATAGCAGAGCTAGCTAAACCGGGTCGGGATCCGCGACCACAGTTCAAAACAGTAACATTTGATAAAGAGATCAATAAAGTCAGTGATTTACGTATAGATATGACTTTAGAAGGCGTAGTGACCAATGTCACTAACTTTGGTGCTTTCGTCGATATCGGCGTGCATCAAGACGGTTTAGTCCATATATCCCAGCTTGCTAATACCTTTGTCAGTGATCCTCACAAAATCGTAAAAACGGGCCAAATAGTTAATGTTAAAGTGCTGGAGATAGATGATAAGCGCAACAGGATAGCCCTAAGCATGAAACGATAACATCAAAGGCGCAGTGAAGATGTGGCTCGACACTTATCCTATCATCTAATCTTGTAATGAGAATTTATGATCGCTGATGTTGGCATCACCGCTAGCATGTAACTTAATCATCAAGCGCAAATCATTTGCCGAGTCAGCATGAGAAATGGCTGACTCATAGCTGATTTTTCCATTGATGTATAAATTAAACAGCGACCGATCAAAAGTCTGCATACCTAGGTTTGTCGATTTTCGCATGACATCTTTGATTTCATCAAAGCGGCCCTTACTGATCAGCTCGCCAACTAACGGGGTATTGGTTAACACTTCAGTAGCGACAACCCGCCCATTGCTATTTTTTGCTGGTATTAACTGCTGGGCAACAATGGCTTTTAAGTTGACCGATAGCTCTAAACGTATTTTTTCATGATATGCCGCTGGAAACATATTAATGATGCGATTTAACGCCTGGTCGGCATTATTAGCGTGTAGTGTTGCAAGACAGAGCTGGCCTGTCTCTGCAAATGTCAAACCAAAGCGCATCACATCTATATTGCGAATTTCACCCACTAAAATGACATCAGGTGATTGTCTGAGACTATTATGCAAAGCGTTTTCAAATGATTCAGTATCAATACTCACTTCTCTTTGTGTCACGATACTGCGCTTGTGCTGATGCAAATACTCAATAGGATCTTCAATCGTAATGATGTGACCGGCGCTGTGGGTATTTCTATAATCAATCAGGGATGCTAGCGAGGTTGTCTTACCGGTACCGGTGGCACCGACAAATAAAATAAAGCCGCGCTTAGATAGCGCCAACTCTTTCAATATTTTAGGTAAGCGAAGATCGTCCATTAACGGAATTTCTGTGTGAATACGACGAATAACCATAGCTGAAGTGCCACGCTGATAGTAAGCACTTACTCTAAATCGTCCTATTTCATTACCTATGGCAAAATTACATTCTTGAGTCTGCTCATATTCTTGTTTTTGCCGCGCGTTCATTGCGCTAAACACGAGCGAATTAACCGTACTTAAAGACAGGATTTCATCGGAGATTGCGACTAATTGGCCGCTGATTCTTAAACTAGGTTTTGCATCTACTACTAGAAACAAATCAGATGCTTTTTTATCTATTATTTTTTTTAATAATTCGTTAAGATTCAATTGGATACCTTTTCCAATACCTGTTATAAATTTTAAACTGAACAGTACACATAGGCATACTTACAAGTATTGTCGCATTTTAGAGTCAAATATTTATCGTCGTATCCTACATCAGCTGAGCTAATTTAAGCTAGTCATTTAAGCTATATTGAAAAACATGAAAAGATCTGTTTAAAAAAGATACACAACTGCTGAGTACAGATACGCTCGCGTACCCAGCACTGTGATTGGTCAATAATAAATTAGTATTAAAAAGCAGTCGGCACCTTTGCTTTCTCTCTTGCTGTCGCTCGGCTTATAGCGCCCTCTCGTACTAACTGGGTTAACGATTGATCCATTGTGGTCATGCCCACTGATGAGCCTGTTTGGATTGCCGAGTATATTTGCGCTACTTTTGACTCTCTTATCAGGTTGCGAATAGCAGGCGTACCTATTAATATTTCATGAGCTGCGACCCTGCCGCCATCGACTCTTTTTAATAGATTTTGTGAGACGATACCCTCTAGAGACTCAGAGAGCATCGCTCTCACCATGTCTTTCTCACCACCTGGAAAAACATCAATAATCCTGTCCATCGTTTTAGATGCTGAGGTTGTATGTAATGTACCGAACACTAAGTGCCCCGTTTCTGCCGCTGATATCGCCAAGCGAATCGTCTCTAAATCTCGCATTTCACCGACCAATATCACATCCGGATCCTCACGTAATGCCGAGCGTAACGCCGCGTTAAAACTCTTGGTGTCCCGTGAGATTTCACGTTGGTTAATTAAGCTTTTTTTACTGTCATGAACAAACTCAATAGGATCTTCAAGTGTTAAAATATGATCGGCACGGGTTTCATTGATATAGTTAATCATCGCAGCAAGTGTCGTACTTTTACCCGAACCAGTAGGCCCTGTAATCAGCACTAAACCTCTAGGTTTACTTGCCAAATCTTCAAATATCTTGCCCATGCCTAAATCTTTCATCGACAAAATATCATTAGGAATCGTTCTAAAAACAGCAGCAGCACCACGGTTTTGATTAAAAGCATTTACCCTAAAGCGCGCCAAATTAGGGACATCAAATGAAAAGTCGGCCTCCCAATTATCTTCATAATCTTTACGCACACTATCGCTCATTATGTCATATATCAGATCTTGAACTTGCTTGTGTTCTAATGCATCCATTTTAATTCTACGGATATCGCCATCTACGCGTATCATTGGTGGCAACCCAGCGGTAATATGTAAATCAGATGCTTTTTGCTGCACTGAGAAAGAAAGTAATTCTGTAATATCCATTGTATTTTCTCTGCCTATTTATTAATTTAAGCTCAAAGCGACAGCTCTGATTTTCAACTGTACTGATAAATTTTAAAGAGTGGTTAAATTCTATAAATACGCTAACTTAGCACAGAATTTAGCCTACTAATAAAGTACAATACTATTTATAACGATATCAAATGGTTCCAATAAAACATGAGCAGTATAGCAAACAATTCAGCTTTAACTAATTTAGAAGCTGTTAAACAAACGATTGAACTCTCCTGCAAAACAGCACACAGAGCGACTCAGAGTGTCTTGCTATTAGCTGTCAGTAAAACCAGACAGGCAGCTCAATTAGAGCAACTGTATAACGCAGGCCAGCGCCACTTTGGTGAGAACTATCTGCAAGAAGCCTTAGATAAGCAGCAATTATTAACACATTTACCTATTATTTGGCATTTTATTGGACCTATTCAGTCGAATAAAGCCAAGGCTATCGCTCAAAATTTCAGCTGGGTACACAGCGTTGATAGATTAAAGGTGGCCAGAAAACTAAGTGAGCAGCGCGATGCTCAACTGCCAGCATTAAACATTTGCATACAGGTCAATATTTCTAACGAGACCAACAAAGCTGGCTGCTTGGCACAAGAATGCCTAGAGCTAATAACTCAAATATCGGCACTTGATAACATTAAAGTACGAGGCTTAATGGCAATTCCAAAAGCCACTACCGATGTAGCAGAACAAGAGGCCGCTTTTGCTGACTTGCTGCAGTTATTTAATAGCTGCAAGGCGCAATATCCACACTTAGATACTCTATCGATGGGAATGTCTGGCGATATAGAACCTGCCATCAAACAAGGTTCCACCATTGTGCGAGTCGGCACTGCACTATTTGGCCCTAGAGATTACAGCAAAAAATAAATCATATACGCCGATTAGAGACGGCTTTGAACACGTTAATGGAGAGAAATTATGCAACCTAGTATTGCTTTTATCGGTGCGGGTAACATGTCTAGAGCGATTCTAGGCGGTATGCTAACAAATGGTTACCCTGCACAGCAAATCACCGCGACAGGGCGAGATAAAGACAAACTGGCAGATTTAGCAGCACAAGGCGTTAATGTCACAACGGATAACGCTCAAGCGATGGCTAGTGCTGAGATCGTCGTACTGGCAGTAAAGCCGCAAATGATGAAGGATGTCACTATCCCACTAGCAGCGATCGCCCAGCAGCATAAACCGCTCATCGTATCGGTAGCAGCAGGTATCCCTGCGCAAAGCTTAAATAAATGGCTAGGCGGTAATTTAGCCATTATTCGCTGTATGCCGAACACCCCTGCGCTGGTACAAAAAGGCGCTAGTGCACTGTTTGCTAATGATTTAGTGAGCGATCAGCAAAAACAGACAGTCCAGCAGATGATTGCCAATACCGGTCTTGCATTGTGGGTTGACTCTCAAGACCAACTCGATGCCGTAGCTGCTCTTTCAGGCTCGGGCCCCGCCTATTACTTTTTATTGATGGAATCAATGATTAGCGCGGCAATAGCACAAGGCTTAAGTAGAGAAATCGCTGAAAAACTGACATTGCAAACAGCATTGGGAGCTGCAAGTATCGCTCATCAAAGTGAAGACACCCCGGCGCAACTCAGAAGAAAGGTGACCTCACCTAAAGGCACTACTGAGCAAGCAATCTTAAGCTTCGAAAGAGCAGGCTTTGCAGATATGATCCAGCAGGGCATGCAAGCGAATATTAAGCGCTCACAAGAGCTGGCGACTGAACTGGGCTAGCGAGACTTAGACAATCTAAAGGATGAGTCGATCGATTCGTCTTTTACATTGTAAGATTACATTTTTGCATTACAATGTTAGACTTTAACTTACTTATCACACTGATCAGGCAAACTATTCATGGACTCTAATCCTCTTGTTTTAATCATTCGCACCGCTGCCGAATTATATATTTTTATTCTACTTTTACGTTTAGTTTTACAGGCGGTAAAAGCGGATTATTACAACCCTATATCCCAAGGCGTTGTAAAAATAACGCAACCGGTGATCACGCCTGTGCAAAAATTATTGCCTAAAATATTCAACTTAGATATCTCGCCACTTGCCTTAGCGATTATTTTTAAAGCGATTATGCTCTATGCCGTTTATGCCTTTGCAAACCACTTACTACCTATTCTCAACCTAGGTATTTATGCACTTTTAGGTGTCCTAAACACGTTTTTAGACATTCTTTTTTATGCAGTGCTAGGGTCGGTCATCATTAGCTGGATTGCACCTGATAGCCCACACCCTGCACCACAAATCATTATGCAGGTAACAACACCTATCTATCGCCTAATTCAAAAAGTAATACCGCCTATCGGTGGCTTTGATTTATCACCTATCGTGATCTTTATTGCGATACAAATTATCCAGTCACAACTACGCCCTTATATTATTTAATTTTGGCGCTTTTGCCTTACCCGCGAGTAAGGCATTTAGCCCTATTGAGAGCAAATATGATAAAGCTAATGCTCACTTTGAGCTTCATGTTATTAGCCAGCTATACTAACGCTGAACAAGTCATTGAAACCGATCAGTACTTAATTCACTACAATGCTTTTAACAGTACAGCTATCGATGCTGACGCGGCACAAAAAAACCAACTGATTCGCAGTAAAGTCAGTGCAATGATCAATATTGCAGTGCTTAAAAAAGATGATGAAGGCAATCGCTCTGCACAAAGAAGTATCAATACTGGCACCGTTGAAAATTTAGTGGGCCAGCAACAAGTACTAAACTTTGTCACTATCGATGAAGGCAAGGCGCTTTACTATATCGCTAGCTTTCGCTTCGCTGATGAGCAACAAATGAAGTTTAATATCAGCGTACAGCCAGATCCTAATGCCGAGCCTATTAAGCTTACATTTTCTCAAAAATTTTACGTAGATTGAGTATAAACATGGATAGAATTGTCTTGGCGAGCTCCAACAAAGGAAAGCTGAAAGAGTTTGGGGAAATATTCAACAAGCTTGATCTCAAACTCATAGGCCAAAGTGAATTTAACGTCACTGATGCTGATGAAACAGGTCTAACCTTTGTTGAAAATGCCATTATTAAAGCTCGACATGCCTGTGCCGTCACCGGTTTACCGGCACTTGCCGATGATTCAGGCCTTGAAGTGGACGCTTTATTAGGGGCCCCTGGTATTTATTCATCAAGATACTCAGGCGCTGGTGATACGGCCAATAATACCAAGCTATTAGCTGATCTCAGTGCTTATAGCGCTGAGCTGCGCAGTGCAAGATACCGTTGTGTGTTAGTTTTTATGCGACATGCAAATGATCCGACACCGCTAATTTGCCAGGGCACACTAGAAGGCCGTATTTTACTGAGCGCACGAGGAGACTCTGGCTTTGGTTATGATCCGATTTTTCAAGTGGCACCACATCTAGTCAATAATCAAGACCTGTCTGCTGCACAATTAAGCCCGGCACAAAAACATCAAATTAGTCATCGCGGCCAAGCCGTTGCTCAATTCGTACAGCAAATAACTGACTATATAAATTAATGACTGACTGCCAGCTGAGCTTGCCACCGCTAGCACTATACATCCATATTCCCTGGTGTGTACGCAAGTGCCCTTATTGTGACTTTAATTCTCATGCGGTGCGCGGTGAGATACCAGAAACCGCTTATGTAAGCGCGCTATTAGCTGATTTAGAGAGAGAAAAAGGCGCGGCCCAAGGTAGACAAATCAGCAGCATTTTTATAGGTGGCGGTACGCCCAGCTTATTTACTGCGCGCGCCATCGATAACATTTTAACAGGCGCCAACAAAATTATTGCGTTTGCAGATGATATTGAAATCACTATGGAAGCAAACCCTGGCACCTTTGAAATAGAGCGCTTCGCAGGCTTTAAAAGCGCAGGGGTTAACCGTTTATCTATCGGCGTACAAAGCTTTAACCCACAACACTTAAACGCTTTAGGTCGAATCCACAGTGGCGATGAAGCGACTAGCGCTATTGGCGCTGCTCGCAATCTTGGTTTTGATCATATCAACATTGATTTAATGCACGGTTTAGCACAGCAGAGCCCTGAGCAGGCAATGGCTGATTTAACACAGGCAATAGGGTTGGGCACAGATCACTTATCTTGGTATCAGTTGACGATAGAACCGAACACCGAGTTTCATGCAAGACCGCCTGTACTGCCTGAACTTGACACTCTTTGGGATATACAACAACAGGGACAAGAGCTCATAGCAAGTGCAGGCTTTAATCAATATGAAATATCTGCTTACGCTAAAAATGGCGCCAGAGCTCAGCATAATATAAATTATTGGCAATTTGGCGATTATATCGGTATCGGTGCTGGGGCGCATGGCAAGCTGAGCTTTTATGATGAAACAACGAACTCCTTACAAATCAACAGGCGTTGGAAAAAGCGCTCACCTAAAGCCTATCTGCAGAACATCGACCCACTAGGTGGACAAAGTGATATAAAAAGCGATGAGCTGGCGTTCGAGTTTATGATGAATGCATTACGCTTGGTCGAAGGTGTTGAGAGTGTGTATTTTGAACAGCGTACTGGCTTGCCCCTAGCAAGCATTCAAAAACAGCTTAATGCAGCCACCAAAAAGGGTTTACTGATACAGGGATCAACAATCGCGCCAACCAAACACGGCGCGTTGTTTCTCAATGACTTACTGGAGTATTTTATTTAATGACGCGCTTAACCACCAACCATTAAATAATGCTTTTGTGTGTATTAAACAGTAGTTTCTCAAACTCAGTCGTACCTACTGCACATTGAATAGCTGTTCCCTGGGCATAATCACAGCCTGCAGCTAGAATAAGCCCCAGCTGTTCTTTTGTTGCCACTGCCTGTGCTATTACTTTAATATCCAACTTATGCGCCATCTCAACAATAGCAGTAAACAGCGTTAAATATTTAGGACTTGCCACTAACTGGGCAATAAAGCTTTCATTAATTTTTAAGTAGGCAATACCTCCTTCACTTAAGTAGGTCAGTGACATGAAGCCTGTACCAAAATCATCTAACGCTATCTTTAACCCTAATGAGTTAAGTAACGTGAGCTTTGCAAACACGTTACCATCGTTTTCTACTAACGCAGCTTCATCAATGTTAAAAATTATTGCACCATTTTGTAATTTTGGATCACTCAGAGCATCGCGCCACTGATTGAAGTTTTGTTGATGGCCAAGCAACTCAGTTGACAAATTGATACTCACTTGTAGCTTGTCATTATACAAACTTCGCCATTCACCAATGTGATAACTAGCCTCTGCAAATACCCAATCGGTAATGGCCTTCACCAGCACCACATCTTCAGCCCCTTTCATTGACTCTAAAGGGCATATTGGGCCGCGCACAGGGTGTACCCACCTGACCAAAGCTTGCGCTGCAAATATTTTCTTAGTCGATAAATCGACGATTGGCTGGTAATACATTGTCAGCTCGCCCGTATCCAGCGCTTGTTTTAAATCGTAATTAAAACTTTGTCTTGCCGATGCCGCATCTTGCATTTTTCCAGTAAAATACTGATAACCATTACGACCTTTCTCTTTAGCTACATACATCGCTTGATCAGCATTCTTTAATAATTTCTCAGCATCTACAGCATCATCGGGAAAGATCGCAATACCTATACTGGTTGAAATACTCGCTGAATGTGACTGAAACAGATAAGGCTGGCTAATTGAATATAAAATTTTATCGACAATACGGCCCACTATATACGCCTGCGAAAGATCACTAATGACAATCGTAAATTCATCGCCGCCTAAGCGGCTCACTAAATCTGTACTTCTAACAACAGCTTTTAGCCTACTTGCTGTCTCCTGAATAACTTTATCACCAAAATCATGACCCAGTGTGTCATTAATTTCTTTAAATTTATCCAGATCCAAAAATAATAAAGCAACTTTCTTATGACTACGTTTAGCTAACTCTAATTGCGTGGAAAGACGGTCAAACAGCATATAACGATTAGGTAAACCGGTAAGAAAATCCAGATTAGCTCGATTCCAAACCAATTGGTCTGACTCCTTGCGCTCAGTAATATTCCTAAAGCTCCATAATCTACCAAAATAACGGCCTTCATCTGATAACAACGCAGAGCAATAGTATTCAAAAACCCGTCCGTCTTTAAGCTCAATTTCTTGAGCGCCTGTCAGCCCTACCTCATTACTTAAGGCCTCAATATTTTTCAAAAATTGTGTTGGGTTAATCACTTTCCCTAAAACGCCATCAGTAAATGACCCGGTATCAAGCTCTTCTCTACTGACACCCCAAATCTCCATAAACCTCTGATTTACTGATATTATCTTATCATTTCTATCTAGTGTAAGAAGGCCTTCAATTGATGCATCTTGCTGTTTTGTTAAAAGTATGTTTTTAAACTGTATCGACTCTGCCATTTTTGCACGCTCTCGTGTGCGCGAGATAAAATGATAAAGACCAAAACACAGTGATGACAGCAATAAAATTATGACCGCCAGATGCAGCCAAAACATAGATTTCGGTTCAGCTGGCTTATACAAAAAACCATCCAGTGAATAGTTGCGTGCAAGAATACCTAAATCAGCATACGTTTTAGCGATACTCTCCCATTTTGCTCGATTCATATAACCGACTTCAACTAAAATAGGGTCAACGAAAGCCAACATTTGCCGAGCCTCATACTCTAAATGTTTTTTGCTATTTCGCTGCGAATATTTAGTAAGTATCAGCTCAATAATTTCATTGGGATGCTTAAAAGCATATTGCCAACCGCGCAAACTAGCTTGTCGAAAAGCAGCGACTTTTTCAGGACTATCGGCAATAAGACGCTCACTAGTAAAGAGGTTATCGCCATAGAAATCGATGCCAGCAGATTTAGGGCTAAAAACATTATGCCTAAAACCAATACTATCAAGGTAATCCGTTTCGTTTGTCATAAAGCCTGAATACACATCGACGTTGCCATTAACTAAATCGTCAATATTAAAGCTATGAGGCACTTTAATTAAATCATCAAATCCAATGTTTTCTTTATGTAATAACGCCTGTAAATCTAGAGCTTGTGGGCCTATCATAATCCTCTTGCCGACAATGCTCTGAATGCCATCTCGTGATTTGTCTGCCGGCATAATCAACACATAAGGTGAATGCTGAAAAATCACACCTAAGACTACCACCGGTTGCCCTTCGTTTCTTGCGAGCAGCAAGCTGCTGCTGCCAACACCAAAATCAACAGCCCCTGACAATACCTTCTCAACTATTTTTTCACTACTTAGACTTTCTTTAATGTTCACGTCTAACCCAGCTTCGCGATAATAGCCCTGCTCAAGCGCAGCGTAATAGCCCGCAAACTGAAATTGATGTAAATATTTGAGCTGTAGCGTCACCTTTTCTAAGGCGACACTTTGATTGGAGAGAAAAAGACAGCAAGCTATCACTAAATAACGAGCGAGCTTGTTGAGGCAGGTAAATACATGTTGGAATCTGCAGAATAATGGCAACACTTAATTTCCTTTTAAATATTTCTCATGCGGTTCAGTATAGTACAATTTAGAGAACACATGCCTTACAGCGCATATCCATTGAACGCTTGACGACAATAAAGCGTCTCTAAAGGTTATTATAAGTGGCGTAATAGCACCAAATATACATTGTCTTATGAACGAAACACCTGTTTTTTTAAAAACTAGCGAGCTAACCTGCTCGCTATAATATTTTCGACAGCCTTTGGTAATTCACTAAGACAGTCGACTTGCTGATCTGCTTGGAACGGATGCGACCACACCTGTGGGATAACATTCACCCAAATTGTCGACATACCCAACTCTTGTGCTCCTTGCACATCAGCAATTGGATTATCTCCAATGTGGATTATTTGCTCAGCCTTTAATTCAGTATGCTCTAACATTAGCTGATAGATAATTGGGTTTGGTTTTTCAACTCCTGCATCGTGTGCATTAAATTGAAAGTCAAAGTATTCGCCTAAACCTACTCTATAAATATCGGCATTACCATTGGTAATAGCCCCCATTAAATAGCCCTGCGATTTAAGGCGCTGCAAAGAGCTTTGCACATGCTCAAAAAAAGTGACTTCTTGGCGTGCTGCCAAAGCGACTTGAAAAGCTTGTTGAGCAATATCAAGCGCCTCTTGTTGTGCGTAGCCTACTTTGAGCAAACTTAGTTCAAGACCTTTTAGCCGAATATCTGTCACGCTATGTGCAATCTTTGGATAAATATCAACAACCTGCTGTTTTAGTCGGGTAAAATAATCTGGCGGATATTTATCAGTCAAACGCGGTGCATTAATGGTGAGCCATTGATACATTTTAGTATCCGTGTTCTTTAAGACAGGTCTGATGTCCCACAAGGTATCGTCTAAATCAAACGTCAGACACTTAATCATATACTAGCTCTCTCTTTTTAATTAAATGGTTTTAGCTAGGTGCAGATTCTCGTAAAATACGACTCGCAACCCTGCTGAGAACCTCACCAACATAGCTTAAAAACATTGTTCCCTGGCTACTTTGGAAATAATCTTCATCGTAGCTGCCTATCCCTAACAACCCTATTGTTTCACCTTTAATTAACGGTATCACGGCTGCTGATTGAATGAGCGATGAGCGTCCCTCAAACAAAAAATGATTTTCAGCGGCACTAAGATGCCCACAACTCGGTAGGTTAGAGATAATCAGCGGCTCAATAATACCCGCCATCTCTCTGGGCATCATACGTCGATTGTTCACTGTTAGTTGATGATCAGCAAACAGAATTAATGACGTCGCATCACCATAAAAATCACGGCACAAGCTTTCCTCTAAGGCATCGCCTAAGTCATCGAGGGTCTGTGCGTCTAATAGTGAGAGCACCATGCGTTTAGTTTTTTCAAACTGTACATCATTGTGTCTAGCTGCATCACAAAAGTCTGATAGATGAACACTGAGCTTTTTATTTTTCTCGCGCAGCATTGACGATTGACGCTCAACAAAAGATACCGCAGAACCACTATCATGGGGAACAGACAGAACTTCTAATAAATATTCATATTCAACGAAAAAATCAGGATCATTTTGTAAATACGCAGCGACTTGCTCACGGCTCAATGGGCTAATTGTAGTATTTTCTTTGTTCTCTGCCTTACTCATATAAACATCTTTCCTTCAAATACATTAGTCGCAGGCCCAGTCATAATCACGGGATCAGCCTCACCGCCACGCCAGAAAATTTCTAATTTGCCACCGCTGACATTTACTTTTACTCGCTCTTTAAGCAAGCCTCTTAATCTACCGGCAACAACCGCAGCACAGGCACCAGTGCCACACGCTAGCGTCTCACCGACACCGCGCTCATAAACACGCAGGTTAATTTCGCTATCGTTAACTATTTGCATAAAACCAATATTTGAACTGTTAGGAAAGCAAGCCTGGTGCTGCATTTTTGGCCCTAGCTCAGTTACTGGAGCGCTATTTACATCATCGACGATTAACACTGTATGCGGGTTCCCCATCGATACAACGGATACCTCATAGCTAATATTATCAACATCGACAGCATAACTTATTTGCTGTGTATCACTAATAAAAGGGATTTGCGCCGGCTCAAGTACCGGTGCCCCCATATCAACTTCAACTAAACCATCATCTGAGATAGATAAAGTCATATTGCCTTTAGCAGTCTCAACTGCAATCACATTTTTAGCTGTTAATCTTTTTTCTTTGACAAATAAAGCAAAACAGCGAGCACCATTACCGCAGTGCTCAACTTCACTACCATCACCGTTAAAGATGCGATATCGAAAGTCCATTTCAGGATTTGAAGGCACTTCAATCACTAATAATTGATCAAAGCCTACGCCTAATTGACGATCTGCTAAACGCTTCACCATTTGCGAATTAAATTTATAACGCTGTGTGACTAAGTCAACGACCATAAAGTCATTGCCTAGCCCGTGCATTTTGGTAAAACGTAATAGCATTGTATTTTCCAGTGTTGTTATATTATAAAGATGTAAATATACCGTTATTTACATAAGCTAAACAACTTAAGTTAGTCATTACTTAGGATAGATTCTCCACGAATCAAATCCGCAAAGGTTTCACGGCTTCGCACTTCATGCATTTGATCATCATCGATCATAATTTCTGCCGCACGTGTTCGCGTATTGTAATTTGAGCTCATGGTAAAGCCGTAAGCACCTGATGAACACACCGCTAAAATATCGCCAGCACTAATGGCTAAATCACGATCTTTACCTAAAAAATCACCGGTTTCACAAACAGGGCCGACCACGTCATAAGTATACTCTTTCGCCTGCTCATCTATTTTCAGTGGCACTATATCTAAATACGCACTGTACAGGGCCGGGCGTATCATATCGTTCATAGCGGCATCAACAATCGCAAAATTCTTGCTCTCATTGTGTTTTAAATATTCAACTTCTGTCAATAACACACCCGCATTAGCGACAATAGAGCGACCGGGTTCAAAAATAAGTTTTAAATTTCGACCGTCAATTTTAGCTAACACAGCGGCTATATATTCTTGTGCTGTCGGTGGCACTTCATCAGTATAACAAACGCCTAAACCGCCGCCTAAATCTAGGTGGGCAATAGTAATGCCATTGATCATTAGTTCATCAATTAACTGTAATAACTTATCTATTGCATCCATAAAAGGAGCTATTTCAGTTAGCTGACTACCAATATGACAATCCATACCAATAATTTTTACGTTTTTCAAACTCGCCGCATGTAAATAGATGCGTAGTGCTTCATCAATCGCAATGCCGAATTTATTCTCTTTAAGGCCTGTTGAAATATACGGATGAGTACCCGCATCAACATTGGGATTCACCCTAAATGAAATAGGTGCTACCTTGCCCATAGCCCCTGCCACATTGTTGATTCGCTCCAGCTCCGCCTCTGATTCCACATTAAAGCAGTGAATTCCGACTTCAAGTGCTCGTTTTATTTCTACTGACTGTTTAGAGACACCAGAAAAAACAACGCGCTCAGCTTTACCACCAGCGGCTAACACTCGCTCTAGCTCGCCTTGAGAAACCACATCAAAACCCGAACCTAAACGCGCCAGCACATTCAATACAGCTAAATTACTGTTTGCTTTAATCGCAAAGCAAACCATATCGTCACGCCCTTCAAGTGCATTGGCGTAAGCGAGATAAGCCAATTCAATCGCATCCCTTGAGTATACGTAGCTAGGTGTGCCATATTGCTCAGCAACTTTACTTAGTAATACATTTTCACAGTAAAACTCATTATTACGATACTCAAAACTTTCCATCGGGTCTCTTACCTTTGTCTATATTATTAACAGCTCTGCGAAAGAATTTGCTGCTTATGTTGTCGGTGTTATCAGTAGTGCCAATAATGCAAGCTGTAGCGCCTGCTTTTACTGCTACCTATAAATTAAGGCCTAGTTTCAGGCGCAGCTGTGTCTGCACTATTAGTGATCGTCTCTTTATCACCTTCTAAATATAGTGGACCTTTTTGCCCACACGCTGCTAGTAACAGCACGCTTGCCAGAAGACTTACCTGTAATAGTCGTTTTGCGTTACTCATTTTCAATACCACCACTGCCATCAAAAAATATTAAGTATACTGTATATTGTGCTCTAATCTTTATTACTTTTTGATCAAAAACAACTGTTCAACGTTTTTAAATAACGTCTCACTCGCACCTCTTTGCGCACTGACATAGCCTAATGCGCACTCTCCCATAGCCTGTATTTTTTTAGTGTCCGCAAACAGTGATATCAACTGTCGTTGTAATTCATTAAAATCATCACAGGTAACCAGCCCACCAGCGTCTTGCATCTGCGGACAAATGACTGAAAAATTATACTGTTGCGGCCCCATAATAACGCCTTTACCAACCGCGGCAGGCTCAATCGGGCTCTGGCCACCGAGCGCGACAAAACTACCGCCAACGACAGCAATATCAGCACAGGCGTATAGCATACTTAGCTCGCCCATCGTATCGCCTATATACACTTGGCACTGCTCGTTAATATCACTTTGTGAGCGGCGCAATACTTGATTAGTATACTGTGTAGCGAGCTCAGCAACTTCGCTAAAGCGCTCAGGGTGTCTAGGTACTATAATAAGCAACATATCTGGGTACTGCTGCCAGATATCTGCCATTTGTTCTAGCACACCCTGCTCTTCACTCACATGAGAGCTGCCTAAAATTATGGTGGCACGAGAGCCCGCTCGCGCTTTAAACGCCGCGGCATCTGACAACACATTCTCACCAATAATCATATCGAACTTAACACTGCCGCTGACGATTAGTTTGTGTGCTGATAAACCTAACTTTTTAAATTGCTCACCATCACTAGCATACTGCGCTACTAGCAGGTCAACTTGCGATAGCATGGTGGCTGTCATTGACGCCAGTTTTTGATAACCTCGCTTAGATTTTTTCGACATGCGACCATTAGCTAGCATCACAGGAATAGCCCGCTGCTTACACTGCGCCAACATGTTCGGCCACAACTCTGTCTCTACTATCAACAGCCCTATCGGCTGGTGTTTAGATAAAAATCGAGAAACAGCGCACGGCTGATCATAAGGGCAGTATTGATGAAACACCTTAGCGTTGTCTTTAAACAGTTTCCGCACGCGCTGAGCCCCTGTCGGGGTCGATGTCGTCAGCAGTATCGCTTGCTCGGGGTACTGTAAATGCAGGCGCCGTATTAACGGCGCTATTGCCACAACTTCACCGACAGAGACAGCGTGTATCCACAGTGGACTTTGATCGACACTTTGAGAGGCAAAGCCAAAGCGCTCTGCTATGCGCTGACGATAGGCGGGAGATTTTTTCCCCCGGCGCCATAATTTTAGTAATAGCAAGGGGGTAATTAAATAGAATATAAAACTATACACTTTTAGCACAAGATACATCACCTCTAAAACACAACAACACTGTTAGAACAAAAAACGAGGTTAAGTTCAGTGCTTTGTACATCGTTAAACTGCTCCACACTCGTGCGCTACATTACCAGTATTGAGCAGGTTATATTTATTAGGGCAGCTATTGTAGTTTATCACGCGCAATAGATCAGTTAGAATTCAAGCTTGAAAGTTAATAAATACATCGCATAGTAATTAATCAGTAGTCTATTGATCGTATTAATTGCTGGTACGATATTTTACGCAACGCTTTATTAGAGGTTTTCACTACGATGTCTACATACTTAAATGCTTTACAACGTCATCAAAGCTTGTTTCAAAAAATGATCGAATGTGAACAATCTTTGCAGCTACTTGCAGAGCAAATAGATCAATGCTTTAAAAAAGGCGGCAAACTTTTTTTCATGGGCAATGGCGGTAGTGCCGCTGACAGCCAGCATTTAGCCACCGAGTTTGTTGTGCGCTACAAAGCGGAGCGCGCACCACTTGCCGCTATTGCACTGACCACTGACACATCTCTGCTAACCGCCCATGCTAATGACTACTCTTTTGATACCGTTTTTAGCAGACAGGTCGCAGCCCTTGCCAAGCCTGAAGATATTATTATCGGTATCTCAACCTCTGGTAATAGCGCTAATATCATTGATGCTATTAAGGTAGCACAAGGTCTTGGTGCACTAACGTGGGCATGGACAGGTGAAAGCGGTGGTGCATTAAAAGAAATCGCCGATCATATCTTAGCCATTCCAGCTACCGAGACAGCACGCGTACAAGAAGCGCATATTTTTGCAGGGCACTGGTTGTGTGAAGATGCTGATGAGCGCGCACTAAAAGCTGCTCACTAACATGAAGCTTATTATTTTAGATAGAGACGGTGTTATCAATTACGATAGTGATCAGTACATCCGCACTGTCGATCAATGGATAGCACTGCCCGGTAGTATTAATGCGATGGCCGAGTTATCTAAAGCGGGTTATAAAATAGCGATCGCTACTAACCAGTCAGGTATTGCTAGAGGTTATTATAGCTTAGCAACTTTAGCGGCAATGCACCAAAAAATGACGACTATGGTAACCGCCGCTGGTGGCACTATAGATAGTATTGTCTACTGCCCACATATTGCTGATGATAACTGCCTTTGCAGAAAACCGTTACCTGGCATGCTTAGCCAAATCTTAGAGCAATTCTCGATCGGTAACGCTGATCTTAACGATGTATGGTTTATCGGCGATAGCTTGCGTGATATCCAAGCAGGTACTGCCGTTAACTTGCGAACAGTGCTGGTTAAAACAGGTAAAGGTGAGAAAACGTTGGCCAATAACGCGCTAGCTAAAGATACCGCTATCTACCAAGACCTAGCAGATTTCACCCAGCATTTACTACGCAGTCAATAACAGCGACAACGATGAATACTGAATTGAGGCCATCTACATGAAAAATTTACAGACAGACATCGTCATCGTTGGTGGCGGCATCGCCGGTTTATGGATGCTAAACACACTGACCAAACAGGGTTACGACGTCTTATTATTAGAGGCGAACGCACTCGGTGGCGGCCAGAGCACGCGCTCACAAGGCATTATTCATGGCGGTATAAAATACGCACTAAATGGTGTTCTTTCACAGGCATCTGATGCCATCAAAGAGATGCCCGCACGCTGGAAAGCTTGCCTAGCGGGTCTCGGCGAAGTTGATTTACAAGGTGTTACCCAGCTCAGCGATGCCCACTACTTGTGGTCTCAGCGCTCGCTCGGCTCCAAAATCACCTCTTTTTTCGCCAAAAAAGCGATGAGCGGTCGTGTTGACTCTGTTGAAAAACAAGATTACCCATTGTTATTCCAAGATAAAAAATTTAAAGGTAACCTCTATCGACTCAATGAGGTAGTGCTTGATATCCCCAGCGTGATACGAAAGCTCAGTGAGCATTTAACACAACGCATTTTGCAACTTGATACTCGCCAGTGCCAGTGGCAAAAAGATGATAGCGGTAATATTATCTCGCTGACAGCCAGCAGCCAACTTACGATTACAGCACAGCGCTTTATTTTTGCTGCAGGTGAGGGTAACGCAGCTATCTTAGATGCGCTCGCTATTGATAGCCCACAAATGCAGGTGCGTCCATTACATATGGTCATGGCCACCCATCGCACCAACTTGCCTATCTACGCCCATTGTATCGGCACTAGCAGTAAACCATTGGTCACATTGACTCATCATATCAACAATGATGGCAGCTTTACTTGGTATTACGGCGGCGATATCGCTGAAAGTGGCCTTGAGTATACTAGCGAGCAACAAATCGCTCGCGCACAAGAGCTGACCGCACAGATACTGCCCTGGGTCACACTCAAAGATGTACACTGGCAAACATTACGCATTAACCGTGCAGAGCCCAAGCAGAGCGCATTAAGTAGACCTGACGCCGCGTTTTTAGCCAGTGATCACAACTATTTTATTGCCTGGCCAACAAAGCTAGCATTAGCACCTGATCTCAGCGATAAGGTCATACAAGCGCTGCATGATCAGAAAATTGTCGCTAAATACACGCTATCAGCCCAACAGTTAGAAAACCTTAGCAGCGCAAAAGTCGCTAGCACTGCTTGGCAGCCGCAATGAAGTATAAAGAGATAGCGGACAGCGGTGTTAAAGTCAGCCAAATTGGTTTTGGCACCGTTAAAATAGGCCGAGATAAAGGCGTTAAATATCCAACTAATTTTACTATTCCAAACGATCAGCAAGTACGCTCATTATTAGCTATTTGTCGTGAATTGGGAATTAACTTACTCGATACAGCACCCGCCTATGGTAATAGCGAGCAACGTTTGGGCGAGTTATTGAATGCGAGCGAGCGGCAAAACTGGGTTATTAGCACTAAAGCGGGCGAAGAGTTCGATAATAGCACTGGCCTGTCATCTTTTGATTTTTCTGCTGCTGCAATTACCCGAAGTGTCGAGCGCAGCTTGCAGCGCTTACATACAGATTATCTCGATGTTGTGATGATCCACTCTGATGGCGATGATTTAAAAATCATCGAGCAAGATGGTGCATTACAAACACTGGAGAACCTTAAAAGACAGGGAAAAATCAGAGCATTTGGCATGTCGACTAAAACAGTCGATGGTGGCATCACAGCACTTAAATATAGCGATTGCGCCATGGTAACTTACAACTTGATCACCCAAGATGAGCTACCAGTGATTGCATATGCTCAGCGACACAACAAAGGCATTTTTATCAAAAAAGCCTTTGCTTCAGGTCATATCAACCCTGCTGAGCAGGACCCTATTGTTGCGAGTTTGGCTTTAATATTTGCACAACAAGCAGTCACTAGCGCTGTGATAGGCACTATCACCGAACAGAATTTGCGAGCAAATGTCGCTAAATACTTACAGCTTATCAGCTGATTTTTAGTGTTGTGTGACACACGATACTGACAGCCAAGTAGCTTAGCTATTTGGCTGCCTTGTCTTTTTACTGCTTAATTTTAATGTCTGATTTTTTCAACGATGGCTGTGGTAGAGCAGTTATCTAACAGCGATAACACCTGTACATCACCACCATAACTTCGTACAAATTCACCACCGATAACACCTTCTATACCGTAATCGCCACCTTTGACCAGGATATCAGGACGTACTCCCTCAATAATATGCTCAGGCGTTGGTGTATCAAAACACACCACCCAATCGACAGCTGCCAGGCTTGACAGTACGATCATACGACGATCTTCAGAGTTAATTGGCCGCCCTTCGCCCTTGAGTTTTTTAACCGAATCATCACTATTGATAGCGACAATTAAACGATCACCCAACTGTTTAGCTTGCTCTAAGTAGCCAACGTGGCCTGCGTGCAAGATATCAAAACAGCCATTGGTGAAAACAATTCGCTCACCGGCAAGCTTGGCATCTTCTACAGCAATCAACAGCTGCTCTTTACTAACCACACCACGGGCACTGCGCTGCGTTGCGCCGATCTCTTTACGTATTTCAGGGCCGCTGATCGCATAGGTACCAACTTTACCGATGGCAATGCCGGCCGCCATATTGGCGATAGCCACTGCTTTATCGATAGCTTCGCCAGCACCTAGTGCCGCTGCCAATGTTGATATCACCGTATCACCAGCACCTGTCACATCAAACACTTCATGTGTTCTGGCAGGGAAATGCACTTCACCGCCCTCTTTTAGCAACAAAGTCATACCGTGCTCACTGCGGGTGATGAGCAAATACTCTAAATCAAGCTGGGCAATAAGCTCGCCGCCCTTGTTAATGATTTCTTCTTCTGTATGACATTTACCGACAACTGCCTCAAACTCCGCCATATTAGGCGTCAATAAAGTCGCACCGTGATAGCGACGATAGTCATTACCTTTAGGGTCGACTAACACCAATTTATTATGTGCTTTTGCCTGGGCGATAATACTTTGACAGTCGCTGAGCGTACCTTTATCGTAATCTGAAATAATCAACACATCCGTGTTTTCAATATGCACAGCGACACTGGCATCGATAGCACTGGCATATTTAGGGTCAAACTTGTCTTCAAAATCCATTCTCAGCAGTTGCTGATTGCGACTAATCGCCCTTAATTTCATAATAGTTGGCTCTTCATCAGCCACTGTAAAATCACAGGCAATACCGGCAGCTTGCAGTCTGTTACTCAGTACTGATGCCGCCTCATCTTGACCAACTAATCCTAGTAGATAGGTCTGCGCCCCTAGCGCCGAAGTGTTCAGAGCAACGTTTGCAGCGCCGCCTGGTCTATCGTCTTGACGTGAGACTTTGATGACAGGAACTGGAGCTTCTGGAGAAACTCGCTCAGTAGCTCCGTGCCAATAGCGATCGAGCATGATGTCACCGACCACTAATATCCGAGTTTTATTAAATTCTGGCATTTTTAATTCAAGCACTAATATATTGCTCCTGTTACTTTAATCTTGAGCGGCGTATCACAACATTGCGCTCATTAATATAGGTTTTGAGAATAGCATATGACTTTGCTATCATTTGCTAGCTAGTCTATTCACTAGATCCAGCTGCTGACTTAAGTTCAGTATTATCTAGCGTTTTATCAAAACCTTGTTGATGTAATTGGGTGTATAACCCGTTGCCTACGATCAGTTCTTGATGGGTTCCACGCTCTACGATCTGGCCATTATCCATCACTAAAATAAGATCAGCATTGATAATAGTTGATAGGCGATGCGCAATAACAATAGTCGTTCTGTTGCTCATCACTCGCTCAAACGCTTGCTGGATAGCCCTCTCTGAATGGTTGTCTAATGCTGAGGTCGCCTCATCTAATATCAGAATAGGGGCATCTTTTAATATTGCCCTAGCGATAGCTAAGCGCTGACGCTGGCCGCCAGACAAATTAAGCCCTTTTTCATCTAATGGGGTGTCAATACCGAGCGCTAGCTTATCGACAAATTCATTGGCATTAGCCATCACTAGCGCATTGTTAATTTCTTCATCGGTTTTATCATTTAATAAGCCGTAGGCAATATTACTTTTAATTGTGCCAGAAAATAAAGTAACGTGTTGATTAACCAGTGAGATTTGCTCTCTTAAATTGCGCAACTGATAATCTTCAAGTAGCACGCCATCCAAGCTAATACTGCCTGTTGTCGGCTCAAAAAAGCGTGGAATCAGGTTCGCTAATGTACTTTTACCACTACCAGAGCGCCCCACTAAAGCCACCGTTTTACCGCGCTTGGCGACAAAAGATATATCATTGAGCACACTATCACTGTCATATTTAAAACTAACCTCATTAAAGCTCAGCTCACCCTGTGCTCTCGTGGTTGTGATAGTGCCATTATCTTTTTCTGTCTCGCTATCAATCACTTCAAATAAACTTTTGCCGGCGGTAATACCCTGTTGCAATTCACTGTTCATTTCAGTCAATGCGCGCAGTGGTTTGGCGATTAAACCGGCGGTAATTAGAAAAGCGACGAATTCACTCGCTGGCATTTTCGCCATTAAGCCTGGATATAAAGCCACGAACACCAAAGCACCTAAGGCAATTGAGATGAGCACTTGTACAACAGGAGAGTTAAGCGCCGAGGTCACTGTCATTTTTATCGATTGACGACGAAAATCATCACTGGCGGCATTAAAGCGCTCAATTTCAGTCTCTAGACCACCAAACGTTTTGATCACTTCATTACTTTGCAAACTCTCGCTCGCAGCATGCGTAATATCAGCAATGGAAGTTTGCATTTTTTTGGCTAGTTTGCGAAAGCGCTTTGAGGCCAAGCTAATCACTAAACCGATAAAAGGCGCCGTTGCAAAAAAGATCAGCGCCAGCTGCCAATTTAAGTACAGCAGATAACCGATCAAGCCTAATACCGTGACCCCTTCCCTAATTAAGGTGCGTAGTACTTGCGTGCAAGCTGATGTCACTTGTTGCACGTTGTAGATCAAGATAGCGAGGAAATTGCCAGAATCTTGTTTAATAAAATCCTTCGTCGGCAAAGATAGAATTGATGCGAAAATTTCAGTGCGCAGCTCATACACCACATTAAAAGCCACCCGGCTCAAACAGTAGGTACCGATAAAGCCACCGATACCTCGCACTAATGCAATAGAGACTATCGCCAGTGGTAACATGATATACGCGTTATCTGACGGGTTATCCATTTGTGAAATAACACGCTCCATTAAAACGGCAAAACCGGTCTGTGTCAGTGCAAATAGTATGTAGCCGAGCACACTTAATAAAAACAGTGCCAAATGCGGTCTGACATAATTGAGTAATCTTTTATAAATTTGCCAAGGAGTTAAATCCAAAATACCCTACCTTTTGAAAAAATAACGAATGCGCTGTAACTAGAGATGGCGCCGAACAGATCATCTTAATATAATAAATCATATTGTAACTTAATTCTTGAATGTAAAGCTGCTAACTATTGTGAATGATCATAAAAAACATTGGCCCGCTCGCCTCTCTTTAAAACTCGTGCGTATTTGCGCAACACTACCTTTTAAATGGGGCATTGCTGTCGGCACTATTATCGGCCACTTATTGCGTTTATCGCTAGTTAAACGACGACGCGTGACGCAAGTTAACGTCGACATTTGCTTTAAAGATTTAACGACTCAAGCCCGTGAGCAGCTAATTAAAGACATTTTTGTCGCCAATGGTATAGGCCTCATTGAAACAGCCTGGGCGCACTATGGCAAAAAGGATATGTTTGCTGATAAAGTAGACATTAAAGGCCAGCATTTATTAGATGCGGCACTAGCGCAAAACAAAGGTGTTATTTTACTCGGCGCCCACTTTAGTACTTTAGACTTAGGTGCAGTGTTATTCTCATACACCAATGCGCCACTAAATACTCTTTATCGGCGACACAACAACCCCGTATTAGATCAAGCTATACTGGCTGGGCGTTCGCGTTATTGTCAGCCAATTGAGCGCAAGAACATGCGAGAAGTGATTCGCAAACTTAAAGACAATCAATGTGTTTGGTTCGCACCTGATCAAGACCTTACCGGCAAGGGCAATGTATTCGTTAATTTTTTTGGTCACTGCGCCTCAACTGTTACCGCAACCTCTAATTTAGTGAGATTCAACCAATCGCCACTACTGATGCTGGCACATTATAGAAAGCCAGATAACAGCGGCTATATTCTTGAATTTAGTCAGGTAGCACCTTGCGACTCTAATGACAAAGAGGCTTTTGCCCAAGTGGTTAACAACACCATCGAAACAGCAATACGCAAGCACCCTGAGCAATATATGTGGATGCACAAGCGTTTTAAAACTCAGCCTGATGGCGGCCAAAAAATTTATAAAGCAGCCAATTGCTAAGTCAACTCACTGCTTTATGTTATTTATCAATTAAGCCTTAATACCAGCCAATAATTGCTTAAATTGTTGCCAGACAATCACGGGTAATAAAGGCGCAAAGACGGCAGGTTCGATGGCTACTACCTGCTGCGGGTAATCACTGGCGAGTAAAGTTAATTGGTTCTTGCCATAGCCGCCGACTAAGCCTGGATCCGTTGGGCCAAACAAGGTGACGTTTGGTTTCTCCAGCGCGGCACTTAAATGTGACAAGCCCGTATCAACCGATATACAACCTACTGCATTGGCAATAACACTGGCAACACCACAAAGCGGTAACCTAGCTAAAACCTCTACTTGCTCATTCGCTGTTGCAAAGCGCTCAGCACGAGCGCGCTCGAGCTCATTACTCCACGGGATTTTTATGTGCCAGCCATCGGCTGTGGCCAAAGCTATAATTTCTTGCCAATATGCTTCAGGGTAATGTTTATCGGCTCGTGTTGTCCCATGGTTAAATACCAAGTAAGACTGCCCATCTTTGATATCAAAATTTTCAAGTATGCCAAATTCACCTAACTCTTGAGGCAGGCGATACCCAAGTGCTTGCGCAAATAACTGCCGTGTTCTTTCTACTGCGTGTTTATTCTTGCTTACATGAATTTTATGTTGATAAAACTTAGCCGCCATCGGCTCTTTTATACTCGTTTTATCAAAACCATAGCTCTCACCCTTTGCCAGATACACCGCTAAGGCTGCACTTTTTATCAGGCCTTGAGCATCAATAACTGCATCGTACTCACTGCTTTGTAACTGCTCTTTATAAGCGCGCCACTGACCGCTTTTCAACGCTTTTAATGGTGCTTTTCGCCAGCGCCGAACGGCTATCGGGATCACTCGATCAACAGCACTATGCCAGCGCGGAATTTCTTTAAAGCTCTCCTCGACCACCCAGTCAAACCGAATGCCTTCAATGGCGTTAACCGCGTCGGTTATCGCCGGCAACGTATGAATGATGTCGCCCATAGAGGATGTTTTTACAATGAGAACTTTCATATCGATAAGCTCTTCTCTAGGTGTTCAAATACCATCGCTGGCGTGATATCTATCATACTTTGATGATAGCCTTCTTCAGTATTAGCACGCCTTAATTTAATATAGCCATCAATCAGGCGAATCACTTGGGCATTATCACTTAACGGTGGTGTAAAATCTGGGCTGGTGGGCCCATACAGAGCAATCAAAGGCGTATTAACAGCCGCGGCGATATGCATCAATCCCGAATCATTAGAGACCACAACAGCACTACCCGCTAAAAGATCGATCGCCTGGGTTAAATTTGTTTTGCCAGAGACATCGACAAACTGAGCCAGCTCAGCAGCGCTTAACTGCTCTTTTATCTGGCCAATCGCCAAGGTGTCATTAGCAGAACCTAGACAAACAATTTTCTTATTATTGGCAATCAGCATTTTAGCAAGGTTGGCAAAATGATAATGCGGCCAACGTTTAGCGGGACCAAACTCGGCTCCCGGACAAAATGCCACTAGCTGGCGATGATCCTCTATTAAAGCAAATTCTTGTAACACTGCACCTTGCTGTACTTTATCGACATCCAGCTGCGGATTTAAAATCGGCTTAAGCTGCTCAGCACTATCTTTTTGCTCTTGTGCTAGGGCGATATATTGCTGCACCATTAATGGGAAGGCTTGTTTATCTAGTGTGCGCATATCATTCACTAAGCCATAGCGCATTTCACCACGCCAACCTGTGCGCTTAGGGATATTTGCCATCCACGGAATCAGTGCAGATTTTAAAGAGTGAGGCAACACAATACTCTGCTGGTAGTTATTTGCCCGCAATGATGCAGCAACATTTTTGCGAACATCCCACTGCAAAGAGCCGTGACCGACCGGCATCGCTATCGCTTGACGCACTTGTGGCATTCTTGCCAATACTGGGCGACACCAATCTGGTGCTAATACATCAATTGAGCTGTTCGGGTTTTCTTCCTTTAATCTTAATAATAAGGATTGGCTCATCACCATATCCCCTACCCAAGAAGGTCCTACCACCAAAATATTCAATGCAATTGCCCTCAAAGCGAATTATCGTACAGACTTACGCAATTATTATATTAAATAGCGGCATATCATACTAAATATACGACAACTTCCCCAGTTTATTATAAAAAACTCGGTATTTATTCCCCACACCAATTCCTTTTTCAGCAATTGGTGATTACAATCTGAGCTCAATATAAAATATCAGCGTGTTAAGAGCGACTCAATTAAATTTGCGCCCTTATTACTCATACAATAAATAATATTACTCGCCAACTCTACACACTCTCACTCAATAGCGTGCTCAGTGTTGTGCGACAATTTTCGAGGTTTAAAATGGCTGCTTTTGGTACAGTTTTCATGCCGCAAATGGCGCTTTCACGTTTCGATGGTTCACAGTGGAGCCAAGCTGAAACAGTATCTAGTGATAGCATTTCTATGCACCCAGGTGCTCACGTCTTACATTATTCAAGCACGTGTTTTGAAGGTTTAAAAGCATTCAAGCAGCCCGATGGCTCAATCAAGCTATTTCGCATGGACAAAAACATTGCACGCTTTGCTCAAAGTAGCGAATTGTTATCGCTACCTGCTATCGATCAGCAAGCCACTGCAAAAATGATTACTGATATCGTCGCTAACTTTGCCGATGAAGTGCCAGCACCTCCAGGTTCTATGTACATTCGCCCAACACACTTTGGTATTGATCCAGCCATCGGTAAAGCCGCTGCGCCATCACTTACCTCTTTACAGTATGTTTTACTATCACCTGTTGGTGAATATTTCAACAGTGATGCTGGCGGTCTACGTTTACTGTTAGATGAAACCGGTATGCGCTGTGCACCACACAACGGTATGATTAAAAGTGGTGGTAACTACGCCAGCGCACTGCGCCCTATCATGCAGGCAAGAGACAAGTTCAAAGCAGACCAAGTACTGTTTTGCCCAGGTGGCTTTGCTCAAGAAACCGGTGCTGCAAATTTCTTATTAATTGATGATAACGAAATCATAACCAAAGCACTTGATGAAAGCTTCTTACACGGGGTTACCAGAGATTCAATTCTGACACTGGCGCGCGATATGGGTATGACGATATCTGAGCGTGAAATATCGATTGAAGAAATGTTGGAGCGCTCTCAAAAGCCAGGCTGTGAGGCGGCATTATCAGGCACAGCAGCGGTTCTAGCACCTGTCGGCACATTTATCCACAATGATAAAGAATATGTATTAGGTGATGGCAAAGAAGGCCCTGTCACCAGTAAGCTGCGTCAAGCAATGAACGATATTCAATGGGGACTTGCTGAAGATAAACACAACTGGTTATTCTCAGTATAACGAGCAACTAGCTTGATTAGGCGCAGGGTTTTGCAATAAAACCCTGCTGTTTTCAGCAATAAATAATAGTTTAAAGCTTTAGTGACCCCATCAATCTATACCAAATCACACTGACCTCATCGCGATAATCTTGCAACATTTCAGCATCCACTGTCGATGCTTTTTCCTGCAGTGCTAGACGATGCCCAACGGATCGATACTCGATATAAGCATCTCGTAACAGAGCGGCCTCTGGGGTTGTTAATAAGCCAACCGCCTCAATCGCATCAATAATTCTAATGTTATCAGTATATTCAATGAGCTGAGGATATTTAGAAGAATATGCCAGACAAAAATATTGGACAATAAATTCAATATCAACAATGCCGCCTCTATCCTGTTTTAGGTTAAATACTAATTTTTGTTGTTTTTCAGATGAGCCTAAATGATCGCGCATTTTTTCACGCATGGTATTGACTTCAACAGCAACGTGGGCATTTGAGCGCGCCTTAGTTAGTATCTTTTCTCTAACCGTTAAAAAATCAGCTTTTCGGTGCTCACTACCTGCTATAACACGCGCTCGCACTAGCGCTTGGTGCTCCCAAGTCCAGGCTTGCTCGTTCTGATAAGATTCGAACGCTGATAATGTACTGACCAATAAGCCAGAGTTACCAGCAGGTCTTAGTCTCATATCAATTTCATACAACTGACCACTGGCGGTAAAAGTATTGAGGATATGGATAACACGTTGGCCTAAACGAGTATAAAAAACCGAATTAGCTATTTGCTTAGCACCATTGGTATAGGCGTTTGAATCAGCACCATGTAAGAACACCAGATCTAAGTCAGACCCATACGATAACTCTATACCGCCCATTTTTCCGTAAGCGACAACGATAAAATCTCGTCCTTGCTCTTCTCCTTTACTATCACAGGGCACACCGTGCTTAACGGTTAATAATCGCCAGGCGATATCCAACACTTTATCGAGTATAGATTCTGCCAACCAGGTTAAGTAATCACTGACTTTCATTAATGGCAGGACATCAGTGACATCACAGGCCGCTACTCGCAGAACATGGGCATTTTTAAAATAGCGCAAACTATCCATTAATTGCTCTTCATCATCTTCTGGAATACGTAGCATTTGCTGGTTTAATTCAGCGTGTAACAACTGTTTATCAGGAGGCGAATACAAGCTTTGCGGCGTAATTAACTCATCGAGCAAAACCGGCTGTCTCGTCAGCACATCGGCAAACCAACGGCTCGCTGAACACAAACGTACTAATTGCTGTAAGGCACTGGTGTTTTCAGAGAGCAGGACTAAATATGCAGAGCGTCGTAAAATAGCATTAATCAGTTTTAATACGCGCTCTAGTGTCTGCGTATTATTATCGCTTTTCACCACTTCATCTAACAGTAGCGGCATCAGTGTTTTTAAGCGCTCAACCGTGATTGTTTGCAACATTGACACTGCTTTGGACTGTGCGACATCAAGTAATAACTTACTGGCCACTAATGGTTTTGAGAAACCTTGCTGCTCACAAAGCTGAGCTGCTTCTTCTAAAGTAAACTCTCCACTCCATAGTGACAGCCACTGCGAATCATCTTGAGCTTCATCTTTATTATCTTCAGGTGCTGCTAGTATTTCAGCAAAATGATGGCTAACCGCACCTCGGTGCTGATCTAAGCGCTGTAAAAAATCATCCGTACTACTAAAGCCTAAACTATGGCTAATGCGTAATAAGTTTAGCTCATCATTTGGCAGCTCTTGGGTTTGTTTATCCGCAAGTGCTTGTATTGCATGTTCAGTATCACGTAAAAACAAATAAGCACAGGTTAACTCATTGACCACTTGCTGTGACATATCAACGGTTTCAGGCAGTAAAGGCAATATATCTAACAAACTTTTTAGCTGTAATCTAGAGTCGCGACCACCGCGAATAAGCTGAAAAACCTGGGCAATAAACTCGATTTCTCTGATGCCTCCGGAGCCAAGTTTGACATTGTTTTTTAAGCCTTTTCTTCTCACTTCACTGTTAATCATCGCCTTCATTTCTCGCAGTGACTCAAACGCACTGTAATCAATGTACTTGCGATAGACAAAAGGTCGAAGCGTCAGCATCAGCTGATCAGCTAACTCGCCCGCACCCGCTACAACTCGCGCTTTTATCATCGCGTAGCGCTCCCACTCGCGCCCATGCTGCTGATAGTAACTTTCCATCGCACTAAAGCTGCAGGCCAGCGGGCTAACTGATCCGAACGGGCGAAGGCGCATATCAACTCGAAACACAAAACCATCAACCGTCATGGCATCTAACGCGCGAATAAGCTGCTTGCCTAAGCGAATAAAAAATTCCTGATTATCAATCGATTTTTTGACACCTTGGGTTTCACCATTTTGCGGGTAGCAAAACATTAAATCGATATCAGAAGATAGGTTTAGCTCTTTCGCTCCCAGCTTACCCATACCGAGCACAACCAAATGCTGCTGTATCCACTCTCCACTTTCAGCAGATTGCGCATAAGGCGTACCATAGCGCTCACACAGCTTGGGATAAAGCACGTTGATTGTTTCATCGATACAGCTATCTGCTAACATACTGAGCTCTGTCACAGTCTGTCTGGTATCAGCTAATCTATTTAAATCACGCCAGATAAGGCGCACCATCTCATGCTGCCTAAATAAGCGCAATTCTCTATCTAGAGTTTTATCATCACTGACATCACCTAGTCGCTGTTTTAATTTGCCACTATAAACCTGTTGGTCATAGGCTGTGTATAAATCATTGGACACCAACAATTGAGCTAATATATTTGGGTTCTTAGTGAGCTGTTCAACCACAAAATCACTTCCTGCGACCACATTAGTGAGTTCTATTAGCTGCTTTTCATCTAGCGTTATCTGCTCAAACACTGACGATAAAGCGCCCCACTGCTGTTCTATAAAGCGATGTAGCTGTTCGGGTATAAGTTCTAATTGTGGTTGCTGCATAATTATCCTTGTTAAAGATTTAAGCTGTCATTTGATAGGCCATTATCAGTTTAACACTGCTTACTCATTGATCGAGTCGTTTCAATGTTTTGATTTGCTTGCTAGCAACTCAAAGCCTCGCGCGGCTTTACTGACATCACTAGGAGTTAAAGCGGCACACTGTTGTTGTAATATGCTCGCTACCTCTACGAGCACTGAGGCATCACCGCTTTTGAGTTCTAACTCCAACTCACTAATTTTCAATAACTGCTCGCCCCCCTGTGCGCTGATGTGGCCTTGATCTAATGCGATTTCTATCATAGCTTGTGCGCCATCGATTGTACGATGCTCAACATACCAAAGCTGACGAGTAAAGGTTGTCGTAAATTGTCCCACTAATTCCTCCGCTGCTACATCAGGCCAAACATCTAGCGGCAATAGGGTGAAATCTAACTGATCATCGCTTAAATCCCACTCCCACTCTAATCTTTTACTTAAACCTTGCTCACTGGTACCGCTGGTTTTTAATGTTTGAATATATTGCTCATCGCTACGCCTGATGCGCAATGCTATTTTTTTGGCTCGTAGCTGCCAGTCATTCGTATCAAAATAAATGTTAGTCAGCTCTTTAGTTATAGGGGCAATCGCGATTTGGCTAAAAAATGCGCACGATAGCAGCTTTTCAATACTTTCTTGAGCGATGCTTAATTTAATTTCTATTTCGTGTTCCATGGAACAATTTCCTGCAATTCAGTTAGATAACTAGAACTATAAGCATTTTATGCACTGATATAAATATATATACACTGCCAATTGTTAAACTTTTGCTACAAATTTGCGACACCAGCCCTTATACTTCGCACTATTCTAACTAATGAGGTATAGGGCGATGCCATCGACTAACCCCTTTACGCAAATGTTTGCACGGTCCCCGTTCAAACCTATGCAAGAACATATCGTGAAAGCACAAGAATGTGCTGAGCAATTAATCCCTTTTTTCGAAGCATCTTTTGCTGATGATTGGGTATTAGCTCGCAAGTACCAACAAAAAATCACTCGATTAGAAAATGAAGCTGACGATATTAAAAAAGAAGTGCGTCAATCATTACCTAGCAACCTATTTTTACCCGTTCCTCGTACCGATTTACTTAGCCTAATACGCATGCAAGATAAAATAGCGAATAGAGCTAAAGATATCTCGGGCATTATGCTGGGCCGAGAAATGGTTATTCCAAGTATTATTCAAGTTGAAATGCTAGCCTTTGTTAAAACCGCAGTAAAAACTTCTGAACAAGCAGTAACCGCTCTTTCTGAACTAGATGAGCTCGTAGGCGCTGGTTTTAGAGGCCGAGAAGTTGATGTTGTAGAAGCGCTTATTCACAAGTTGGATGATTTAGAGCACCAAACTGACGAGCTGGAAAGAAACATTCGTCATTCATTATTTCGCGTAGAGAAAGATATAGATCCTATCGATGCGATGTTCCTATATAAAGTTATTTCATGGATTGGAAATCTTGCCGACCGCTCACAAGATGTAGGCGGAAGACTTCAACTATTGCTAGCTCGATAACAGCAATTTTCTAAGAGTAAAAAATATGAACATAATTGCCCAATACGGTGATGTTATCATCATCCTCGCCTGTGTATTCGGTTTCTTCATGGCATGGGGAGTCGGCGCAAACGACGTCGCTAATGCTATGGGGACATCAGTAGGCTCAAAAGCACTATCATTAAAACAGGCGATTATTATCGCGATTGTTTTTGAATTTGCCGGTGCCTACTTAGCAGGTGGTGCAGTTACTGCCACTATCCGTAAAGGTATTATTGATCCATCCCTATTAGCCAGCACACCTGAGCTATTAATCTTTGGTATGATGTCAGCATTGCTCGCCTCTGCTATTTGGTTACTGGTCGCTACATTTTATGGCTGGCCGGTTTCGACCACACACTCCATTGTTGGCGCTATCGTCGGTTTTGCCGCGGTAGGTATCTCTCCTGATGCCGTAAACTGGACTAAAGTTTTTAATATTGTTGCCAGCTGGGTGGTATCCCCTCTCACGGCAGGCTTTATCGCATTCTTTTTGTTTCGATCGGTACAGCGTCTAGTGCTTGATACTATTAACCCCTTTGAGAATGCGCAAAAATATGTCCCGGGCTATATCTTCTTAGTTGGCTTTATCATCTGCATGGTAACCTTTACTAAGGGCTTAAAGCATATAGGGCTTGATTTAAGCTTTACTAATAGCGCTCTTATTTCGGTAGCATTTGCCTTAGTTATTATGATTATCGGCAAGCTGATGCTGCGCCGCATAAAAGAAGACAAGCAAGCCGATAAAGATTATCATTTTTCCAGTGTTGAAAAAGTATTTGGCGTATTGATGATGTTTACAGCATGCGCCATGGCTTTCGCACACGGCTCAAACGATGTTGCCAACGCCGTGGGCCCATTAGCTGCGATCGTAGGTATTGTCAGCGCTGGCGGTGAAGTTTTACAAAAAACAGCAATGCCATCTTGGATCTTGCTATTAGGCGGTGCGGGTATTGTTGCAGGTCTGGTAATGTACGGTCATAAAGTGATTGCTACTGTCGGTCAAAATATTACAGAGCTAACACCTTCTCGAGGTTTTGCAGCAACACTTGCTGCGGCGACAACCGTTGTTGTCGCCTCTGGTACAGGCTTGCCTATTTCTACCACTCACACTTTAGTAGGTGCGGTATTAGGTGTTGGCCTAGCACGTGGTTTAGCTGCTCTTAACCTGCGTGTTATCGGCACCATCTTTATCTCTTGGATAGTGACGCTACCTGCCGGTGCCGGCTTATCGATCATGTTCTTCTTCATGTTCAAAGGCATGTTTAGCTAATAGCCTGTATGACAAAAGCGAGCATCTCAAAGATGCTCGCTACTCTTTTGCATCAAAATAGACACCAGCTAAACCCCTCTTTTTATTAAATAACACCACTTCCTTCTCGACCTAGCCTATTAAAGGTTGCACAATACTGAATTTTATTTCACTTGGAGTGCGCTGTGTCCGACGTCAATCAATACGTAAACTGGTTTCGTCAATCTTCCCCATACATTAATGCATTACGCAACAATACTGTGGTTGTTATGCTTAGTGGTGATGCTGTCAATGACGCAAATTTTGACAACGTTATACACGATATTGTGCTGCTTAATAGCTTGGGCATGAAGCTTGTCTTAGTTTGTGGCGCTCGCCCTCAAATTGAGGAGAGACTGGCACTGCGCGGATTAAAACCCAAACTACACCACCGTCGACGCATTACTGATCAAGACACCCTACAGTGCGCTGTAGAAGCTAGCGGCTATATCAGGGCAACCATTGAGGCTAAATTATCGATGGGACTAATCAACACGCCCATGCACGGTGCTAAAATCAGATTGATGTCTGGTAATTTTGTTACCGCAAAACCAGTCGGTGTGTTTGAGGGCGTTGATCTATGCTACACCGGGGAGGTTAGACGTGTTGATCATCGAGCTATTCGTCAATTACTCGATTTAAACTCTATCGTCCTATTATCGACCATCGGTTATTCACCTACGGGCGAGATGTTCAATTTACCTGTCGGCGATATTGCAGCGAGGGCTGCTATTTCACTGCAGGCAGATAAACTTATTCTGCTAGGTGAAGAACAAGGTATTACCGATAGTCACGGTGCGGTGCGCTCTGAATTACTATCCAGTACAGCACAGCGCTTACTCAGCCAATATCGCAATCAAATAAGCGATCCTAATCTAGAGCAATCT
Source organism: Gammaproteobacteria bacterium AS21 (assembly GCA_038900335.1). Classification (GTDB taxonomy): domain Bacteria; phylum Pseudomonadota; class Gammaproteobacteria; order Pseudomonadales; family Balneatricaceae; genus Rs1. The sequence continues at coordinate 138,968 of JBBMRB010000008.1, forward strand.
GAAACATCACACTTACTTGAAACAGCCATTACTGCGTGTGATGGTGGTGTACCACGCTGCCACCTACTGTCTTATCAAGCGGATGGTGCGATGCTAACAGAACTGTTTAGCAGAGATGGTAGTGGCACTATGATCACCCAAGAATCTTACGAGCAAGTGCGTAACGCTACGGTCGATGACATCGGCGGTATTATTGAGCTTATCAATCCGCTAGAGGAAAAAGGCACCCTAGTTCGAAGATCAAGAGAGCGCTTAGAAGCTGAAATTGAGCAGTTTGTAGTGATCGAGCGTGACAATGCAATTATTGCCTGCGCAGCACTCTATCTGTTTGCCGATGATACCATTGGTGAACTGGCCTGCATTGCAGTTAATGACAGTTATCTAGGGGGCAATCGTGGTAATGTTTTACTCAAAGCGATTGAGCAAAAAGCGTTAACTAAAAACTTAAATACTCTATTTGTATTAACCACCAAAACAGCCCATTGGTTTATAGAACAAGGCTTTAAAGCTATTGATGTGAGTGAGCTGCCCAAAGAGAAGCAAAAAATTTATAACTTACAACGCAACTCTAAAGTGTTTTCCAAAAAACTATAAGCACTGACTGCGCTCGTTTAATGCAACAGCGGCCTCAGCGCCAATAGAGTCAACTGGCGAACTTCGTTAGAGCCAAATGATTTATTGGTTGTTTGGCCTGCCTTTTCGTTCTATATTCGATTAAATTTTCTCTCATCTTTGTAGGAGCCAATATGCACGTAATTATGGATATTATGATTTCCCCAGGTGGCGTCGGCCTCTCTGTTTCACCTTATGTAGCTCATTGTCAAAAAGTGTTTCAAGCCGCTAAACTAAATCACAAGATGCATAGCTTTGGCACTAACGTTGAAGGCGAGTGGGATGATGTAATGGCAGCAGTTAAGCAATGCCATGATGATTTACATGAAATGGGTGCTGTAAGAATCACCAGCCATATGAAGCTTGGTACGCGCACTGATAAAGCACAAACAATTCAAGATAAAATTGATAGCGTTAACGACAAGCTTTAATCGTTACTATACTTAAAACCTTCCTATTACCTACGCATTAATGTTTTGGGAAGGTGATACAAAACTTTGCTCCCCCTAACGAAAACGAGTCTTCTACTTCTAAGCGACAGTTATAAGAACTCAGTATATCGACCGCGACGCTTAAACCTATTCCCTGCCCTGGCGTGGCTGATGTATCAGCTCGCTCACCTCGCTCTAAAATAGTATAGCGCATATTCTCTGAAACCCCTGAGCCGTCATCTTCAATACTAATGTATACATTTTCTTTATCATCATACATTGAAACAGCGACTTCTGATCGACAATATTTGAAAGCATTTTCCAACATATTACCTAGCACTTCCATCAGGTCTCTTTCATCGGCAATCAGCTCTATTTTGTCGCCTAAATTTAAAATAGTATGCACGTCTTTATCACGATACACTTTAGAGAGGACTAACAGAATGCGCTCTACAATAGGCGTAACAGTCACCGCACTAGTTTTAGTGCCATCGCCAATACTTTTGACCGCTCTATTTAATTGATGCTGAATAATTTGATCCATTCGCCGCACTTGCTCTTGGGTCAATCTGATATAAGCATCGGGCTGAAGATTCTCATTAGCGGCTCCTTGTAACACAGCTAACGGGGTTTTAAGGCTATGGGCAAGGTCAGCCAAGGTATTTCTATATCTCTCTCGCTGATGCTTTTCAGCATTTAACAAGTTGTTTAAACTTCTTTTCATATTGTCGAATTCAGTCGCGTAATTGCCATGCAACTGATCACCTTTACCTGCCGCTATGACTTCTAAATCATGTGCCATTTCTTTTAGAGGCTTGAATCCTCTGACCAGCAAAATAAATAGGCTAGCGCTTAAAATCACTACAAAAAACAATAAAAACATACTTAAAAGAGAACGTTCAAGCGTTATTTGCTGTGAGAAATCTTGTTCAGCGACACTTAAAATAACTATGCCGCCATTATTTAAGATCGATAAAAAATTAATCTGCGAATCATAACTGACTAACTGCCTAGGCGACGTTATTACGGATGCGACTAAAGAGTTTAATGCATCGTTTTCATGTAACCCTGTTTTTGACTCCCACAACAATGCTTTACTAGCATCAAACAGCACAACATTGTTGTGCAGCACTTCTCTTTGCAACTGGTAACAGCGGGCAAATAAGCGCTCATTTTGCTGCTGCCCATTACTAATGCAGGCCTCGTACAGTAAACTTTGTGAAAACAAAGTAGAGCGTAAATCAGTACGCTTCTCATCAATAAACATATGATCGACAAGAACCGCAACAGCGCTAAAGACGATTAACAGCATAATAAAAAAGATAAACGACAATCGATATTTAACCGATTGGCATATAACCTTTAATTTAAGAGCCATTCTAAGATGTGCGTATTAAATCAAAGCGGTAACCCAAGCCACGCACAGTAGTGATAGGTGCCATGGTTTGATCTGGGTCTAATTTTTGACGCAAACGACGAATAAATACTTCTAATACATTACTGTCGCGATCAAAATCTTGATGATATAAATGCTCTGTCAGCTCCGCTTTTGAAACCGTCTTTCCAGAGTGCATCATCAAATATTCTAAGGTGCGATATTCATAGCTAGTCAAATTAATTGGGCGCTCTTTAAAAGCAACAACTCTGCCGACAGTATCTAGAGATAGATCACCAAACTTTATTACCGGTTTTGCATGACCAGCAGCTCTTCGCAACAATGCATTAAGACGCGCGACCAACTCTTCAATATGAAATGGCTTAACTAAAAAGTCATCAGCTCCAGCTTCCAGGCCTTCAACTTTGTCCTGCCATTCTCCCCTTGCTGTTAAGATTAAAATTGGGAAATTTCTTTCTGCAGCACGCCATTGCTTTATTAATTCAACACCCGATAATGAAGGTAGACCTAGATCCACTATCGTTAAATCGTAATTAAATTCGCATCCCATGTACAGAGCTTCTCTACCATCCCCTGTTTCCTCGATGGTATAGCCCCGTGATTCAAGTCCACTGACCAACTGACGACGCAAGTCCGCATCATCTTCCACGACCAATAGCTTCATGTCTTTCTCCTTTGACCTTAAATATCTTTCGAATTAATTCATTCGAACAGCAAAATCAGATTAATAAATGTTTGAAAACAATAACATTGCAATAAAATGCATATTCCAATAATACAATGATCGCCAACAAGTGCGTTAATCTAACGTTTTATAATTTTATTTCGCCCTGCAGTTTATAACACTTTCTTAGCTTTCGTCTATGATAGATCAGCTAGTAATCATCTGATTTATCTAGTTTAAATATTACAGCCCTGTATTCTATTCACTTCTTTACAACCATTGCCTGTTATCTCATTCAATTCACCTATAGCTACAATCATTCAACCTGAGCTAAATAAAAATTCATATATTAATTATTGCATTTTTTACAATCACATAAGATCATCATCCTATTTTTCGGGATGCTTGATGCTATTTTTTCGAACATAATAAAGCTTATTGTTTGCTATACTCTGCCAATACTCATTATTACTTAAGGAATCGTCATGCCTATTTACAGATCCAAGACAACAACAAGTGGACGCAACATGGCCGGAGCGAGAGCTCTATGGCGTGCAACCGGCATGAAAGATGGTGATTTTGAAAAACCAATCATTGCCATAGCCAACTCATTTACCCAGTTTGTACCAGGTCACGTTCATCTTAAAGACATGGGACAGCTAGTGGCTCGCGAAGTAGAAAAAGCAGGCGGCGTCGCTAAAGAGTTTAATACCATCGCTGTCGATGACGGTATTGCTATGGGCCACGATGGCATGCTCTATTCACTACCTTCTCGTGATCTAATTGCCGACTCTGTTGAGTATATGGTCAACGCTCATTGCGCCGATGCCTTAGTTTGTATTTCCAACTGCGATAAAATCACACCGGGCATGCTAATGGCGGCAATGCGTTTAAATATTCCCGTTATCTTTGTATCCGGCGGCCCTATGGAAGCGGGAAAAACAAAGCTATCTGAACATAAACTAGATTTAGTAGATGCGATGGTCATTGCTGTAGATGATAGTGCATCTGATGAGAAAGTAGCTGAGTACGAGCGCTCAGCATGCCCTACGTGCGGCTCTTGTTCTGGCATGTTCACCGCCAACTCGATGAACTGCCTAGCAGAAGCACTTGGCCTAGCACTACCTGGTAATGGCTCCCTACTGGCGACACATGCTGATCGTCGTGAGTTATTTTTAGAAGCTGGACGCTCTATTGTTAGCATTGCGAAAAGCTATTATGAAGATGATAACGAAGCGGTATTACCGCGTAACATCGCCTGTATAAAAGCATTTGAAAACGCTATGGCGCTAGATATCTGCATGGGTGGATCAACTAACACCATTTTGCACTTATTAGCGATTGCTCTAGAAGCCGAGATCGATTTCACACTAGAGCATATGGAGGCAATGTCTCACAACATTCCACAGCTTTGTAAAGTCGCTCCTAACTCACCGCTGTACCATATGGAAGATGTCCATCGCGCCGGTGGTATTATGGGGATTTTAGGTGAGCTAGACCGGGCGGGTAAAATACATACTGATATCCCAACAGTGCATAGCGCGACATTAAAAGAAGCGTTGGATAAGTGGGACATTATGCGCAACCCAAGCCCTGAAGTTTTAAAGTTTTATCGTGCAGGGCCTGCTGGCATTCCAACTCAAACGGCCTTCAGCCAAGCCACACGCTGGAGCAGCGCTGACGGTGACAGAGAAGGCGGTTGTATTCGCTCACTAGAACACGCCTATTCGCAAGAGGGTGGGCTTGCGGTACTTTACGGTAATATCGCCCTAGATGGTTGTGTTGTTAAAACCGCTGGCGTCGATGAATCTATTTTAGTATTTGAAGGCAATGCACATGTCACTGAATCACAAGATGAGGCAGTTGCAAATATTTTAGCAGATAAAGTAAAAGCAGGTGACGTCGTTATCGTGCGCTACGAAGGACCTAAAGGTGGGCCTGGGATGCAAGAAATGCTCTACCCGACCTCTTACATCAAATCAAAAGGATTAGGTAAAGCCTGTGCCCTACTAACTGATGGCCGTTTCTCTGGTGGCACATCGGGCTTATCAATCGGCCATGCATCGCCAGAAGCGGCAGCAGGCGGTGCTATTGGTTTAATCGAAAATGGCGATAAAATTCGTATTGATATTCCCAATCGCACAATCGATGTCCTAGTCTCTGACGAAGAGCTGGCGATACGTCGTGCAAATATGGAAGCTAAAGGCAAACTAGCTTGGAAGCCAGTTGAAGCGCGTCCGCGTAAAGTGTCTGCATCATTAAAAGCGTATGCACTATTAGCAACGTCTGCTGATAAAGGCGCTGTTAGAGATTTATCTAAACTAGATTAACAGCTAATGATGTTATCAGGCGCTACCTTTTAATTAAGAGTTTGATAACATCGCGAATACAAAATCCAGACAACAAAAAAGGGCTATCGCCCTTTTTTATTGTCTATCTAGGCTAAATCGCTATTAACCATCAGCATTAATTTTTTCGATTAACTCATTCAATACTCGATCTGCGCGCTCATTATCGACTTGGCATGTGCCAGCAGCTTCATGCCCACCGCCACCATAAGTCAACATAAGCTCACCAACATTGGTGCGTGACGAGCGATCAAATATAGATTTACCAGTAGCAAACACTGTGTTTTGCTTTTTCATACCCCAAATTTTATGAATAGAGATATTTACTTGAGGGTACAGGGCATAGATCATAAACCTGTTACCAGCCCAGATCTCTTCTTCATCTAGTAAATTAAGCACCACTAAATTATCAAAAATTTGCGAGCAGCGCTTAATTTGCTCGACGAACTTTTCCTGTTGCTCAAAATAAAGATCAACTCTCTCTTTTACATCTTCTAGTAACAATATTTGCTCTATTGTCTGATCCTTACAATGATCGATAAGATCCATCATTAATTCATAATTAGAAATTCTAAACTCACGGAAACGGCCAAGGCCAGTTCGCGCATCCATCAGAAAGTTTAATAGCGACCAACCTTGAGGATTGAGCACATCATCACGCTCATACTGGGCAGAGTCAGCAATATCTACCGCTTTCATCATGTCATCCCACGCACTGGGGAAGACTTCGTAGCCCCCATAATAATCAAATACTACGCGTGCAGCAGAAGGTGCGGCGGGGTCAATGATGTGTTTATCATTTTTCTCGTTGCGAATTGTCTCTGATGAATGGTGGTCAAATGCCATATACACACTAGGAACAAAAGGTAAGTTAGTCGTGATGTCCTGCTCGCTGAGCTCTATTTTACCATCTTGCATATCTTTAGGATGAACAAACTTAATATCATCAACTAAATCAAGATGCTTTAATAACACAGCACAGACTAACCCATCAAAATCACTTCGAGTTACCAAACGGTATTTTGTTTTATTCACAGAGATCATCCTTTGCTTTAATTATTACTATAAGAGCCAGCGCTTCTACCTAAATATAGAAGCTTTATGAATATTTGCCAAGCTTTCGAGCTAAATTCACGCTCTATATTAAGCGGCGTACAAATATATGCTATCAATAATTACTGCTGACGCTGAAAAATCAAATCCCAAACACCGTGGCCTAACTTCTCACCGCGACGTTGAAACTTAGTTACTGGTCGAGTTTCTGGCTGAGGAGAGTAGTTATTAGCTCCCGCCTTATTCGTATAACCAGGCGCTGCCTCCATAACTTCCATCATATGTTCAGCGTAGTGCTGCCAATCAGTTGCCATATGAAAAAAGCCATCTGCCTGTAGCTTTTCTCTCAAAGTTTGAGCAAATTCAGCCTGAACGATACGACGCTTATGATGCTTCTTTTTATGCCAAGGATCAGGAAAAAACAGCTGAACTGTATGCAGTGATTGCTCGGGAATACACTGAGCTAACACCTCGATAGCATCTTCTGAGAAAACGCGAATATTCGTCAGCTCTTCCTCTACCATTCTCGATAGCAAACGGCCAACACCTGGCTTATGTACTTCAATGCCAATAAAGTTCATTTCAGGTGCTGCTTTTGCCATAGAGATCAGTGATTCACCCATGCCAAAGCCAATTTCTAATACTGTTGGCGCCTGTCTATCGAACACTTGATCAAGCTCAAGTAAGCCGTTTTTGACTTCTAGCCCATATATCGGCCACACTTCTGCCAATGCTTTTTCCTGACCTAAAGTTGTCCGCCCTGCACGCATCACAAAGCTACGTATTGTACGCAGCTGCTTTTGTTCTGTCATTTTACCTACCAATTACCCGATTAAAGTCGTACTTATATTGTATTTTACCGCCAAAGCTTTTGTTAAGCTAATGCTCAGTGCCCGTATCGAGCTTGATTGCAGTTAATATCAGCAATATCCAACCAAGTATAAGTAACAAACCACCAACTGGTGTGACATAAACGAGCACTTTAGGGCCGCCATACGCTAACGCATACAAACTTCCAGAAAAACCAAAAATCCCCATAATAAAACTATAACCACAAAGACTAGACACTAAAGACCTACCAGTTTGCAAAACAATGCAGGCAAGTACCAGTAACGCCAGAGCATGATACATCTGATACTGCGCCGCCGTCTCCACCCAATCCAACGCCTTGCTTGACAGTGTATTTTTTAAAGCATGACTGGCAAACGCTCCCATAACAACAGCGCAAAGCGCCATTAATGCTGCGCACATAATCCAATATTTTACTTTCATAGCGACCTCTTCATCCACTGTACATTAGTGCGTTAAGCCTAGGCTTATTTTTTGAACACGAAAAAAAACCGCTACGAGAGCGGTTTCTTTATACAAGCTACTCTATTAAACTAACAGCCCGCTGCTTTCAGTGCCTATCGCGTCTTTTAGCTTTTTCATTGCATTCTTTTCAAGCTGGCGAATACGCTCAGCTGATACTGAATATTGTGCTGCTAAATCATGCAATGTCGCTTTGTGATCACTCAACCAACGCTGTGACAATATATCTCTACTGCGCTCATCTAAGTCTTGTAGTGCGTTAATTAATTTAGTTTCAGAATGTGTTTTCCAATCTGAACTTTCAAGTAACGTTTCTGGGTCAGCAGAATGATCTTCTAAATATTGCGCTGGCGCGAAGTAAGTACTTTCATCATCATCACTACCCGTCATATCGAACGCAGTATCTGTTGATGCTAAACGGCCTTCCATTTCACGAAGCGTCTTTAACTCTACACCTAAATCTTCAGCAATATTAGATGCTTCTTCATTGTTCATCCAACCAAGATCAGATTTTTTTGAACGTAAGTTAAAGAATAATTTACGCTGCGCCTTAGTGGTCGCTATTTTAACAATGCGCCAGTTCTTTAAAATATACTCATGCATTTCAGCTTTAATCCAATGCACAGCAAAGGACACTAAGCGAACGCCAACTTCAGGGTCAAAGCGTTTAACCGCTTTCATCATACCCACGTTACCCTCTTGGATTAAATCGCCAAGCGGCAAACCGTAGCCTGAATAGCTTCTCGCTATATGTACTACAAAACGCAGGTGTGACATAACTAGGTGACGCGCAGCCTCAAGATCATTCTGATCTTTCAAACGCTCTGCTAGTACACGCTCTTGTGCAACAGATAGTACTGGAATAGCACTAATTGTTTGCAAGTAAGCATCTAAATTTTGCCCTGGGGAAATATGATCAATTGCTAGTAAGCTCTTGCCCATGAAATTCTACCACCTCGTATTTCTAATATTTAAGCCATGTGAGCAGATAAACAACTACTCTCGCTATTAAGCATTCTAACACACTTTTGAAACATATACGTTACAAAAGTAGATAATATAATGCGCATTGTTAAGGCAACTCAATATTCAAAAAGTTCAAAATTAAGTATAAATGCCTGTGTTTTTGCCATTAATACAGCTAAAACTAACAACCTAAGCTCTAACGGACATGCAAGAATACACAGTTTGAAAAAATATTCAAGGCTATTTTTAACATTACTAATGCCTTAGCTATGTTGACGTTTGATCACTAAAATCATACGACTATTTTAGCGCTACAATCTATCTGTTTTATTTAATTCGTTACTGTTCAGTAATTGCTCATTGCTGACATAAGTCCACTTACCCCTAGGCTTATCAATGTACTGAAAATACTCATTTGTAAAAGTACCTTGGTTGCAAGTTATACGATAAAAACGATGATGAACGTTAGCACCCGCTATTGCTAAGTTTAAAGCAGTGGGGCCGGTGAGGTCATAAACGCCACCGCTGACATTATTTTCCTCAATATTTTTCACAACAATATCGATGGTTTTTTGTAAAACCGGATTGCCAGCCTTAGTAGCCATAAAGTAGTTGGTAAAGTGTTTTTTATTTAATATAAAAACCTCTTCATCATTGTCGTCAATCACATATGATAGAGGCCAGACTAAATGAGCATCAATATCCATATAAACTCCCCCATAATAGTTCAATATGAATAGGCGCCACAGATCAGCTTGGGAGGCGCCATCAGTCAGACGAGTAAACGCTTTATATACCCTGTCACTGGCATGCTCTTTAATAAATAATAAGCGCTGCTCTGTACTAAAATATCTATACTCATAAGTAGGAGACATTATCCGATTGAATAAATAATTAATGTAAACAGGCAAGGCTACTTTATTAGTATAGTTAGTTTGCCAAATTATTCTGGGGACAATACTCGGCTTCACAGACTTAAATAATGCGTTACGCTGGCTCGGTATAGTGAATCTTTTGTTAGGAAACAAAAAATGAAATATAAATGAAAACCCTTTGACCAACGCTCCCAGAACTTTTAGCAATCTGTTAGTTAAAATGATAAAAAAAGACATCTGTTACCTCGCATTATATTAACAACAGCATTGCGGGTGTAAAAGCCATGCGGATATGCGTACTTTAAAGCATTAGACTATACCGCGTTTGTATGACAAAAAGGAAACACAGTACACAATTAAACTAAGTTATTCTCAGTTCATTATGCTCACACACAAATTTTAAAAATGCGCGATTTGCCTGCGATAAATAGCCCTCTTTTCGCCAGGCAATTTCCAGATCCAACCAAATAGGGGGATCAAATGAGCGGGTAACCAGCTCATCACTAGGTTCAATCACCATATTAAGCAATGTCGTTATACCAAAGCCCTGTTTAGTAATGGCTTTAATGAGCGGAATTAAATTGGTTTCAAAACCAATGCGCGCTGTTTTATTAGCCTTAATCGCAAGCTGCTCAATAATACGTCGATGAATATAACCTTCTTTAAACATCACCAGCTCTTCTTCAAAGAACAATTCAGGCGTCACCTTATCTAGCAGACTAAAGGGATGATCTTGCCCCACGGCTACACGCATCTCTTCTTTAATTAAACGATGGCTTTGAATATTAGCGGGCAAGGTATCGTCGGCGACAATAACACTTAAATCTAACTCACCATTTTCCAACATTTGCTGCAGCTGCCCAGTGCCACCTTCTATTACTTTTAAAGTTAAAGCTGGAAACTGATGGCGAAAGGCCATCAATATCGGCGGAAAATAATATGAGCCAACCATATTCGAGATACCGACACGCACTTCTCCTTGACTCAACCCTTTAAGCTCTGACATCTCAAGAATCGCCTCATCAACGGCACGAATAATTTTCTCAGCGTGGCGTTTAAGTAACTGCCCTTCATCCGTTAAGCTGATGTTGCGATCTTGTCGATGGATAAGCGTTAAGCCCAGCTCACTTTCAAGTTTCTTAATTGCCATGCTCACCGCAGGCTGGGCTACATTTAATTGCGCCGCTGCTTGAGTAAAGCTTGCTGTCTTCGCAATAGCGAGAAAATAACGTAACGGTTTAATATCCATTAACAACCCTTTATATTTATCAATAATTCTTATAGGTACAATCAATTATATATATTTTATTGATATATATAACCCATGTATAGTCACATTATAAATACCGACACTGCGCTTATTGAAAGACAGTAATGTATCGGTACTAAAACCAACATTAATATGGGTGCTAAGTGGTTGAACTAGGAACGAGAACATTTTGGCGGGGCACAATTGCCTTGGTCATTGGCTCTATCATGATTTTTGCCAATATCTATGTAACACAGCCGCTATTGCCGATGATGGTCGAAGAGTTTGGTATCAGCGCATTACAAGCCAGCGCCAGTTTTACTGTCACCACACTAACGCTCGCTGTTTCACTGCTCATTTATGGGCCCCTATCAGATGCTATAGGCCGCAAAGGCTTAATTGTTAGCACGATGATCGGTCTAACGCTCACGACCTTTGCATTATCGCTAGTACAAAATTATCACTCGCTTTTATTGTTACGGGCTTTGCAAGGCTTTTTCTTGGCAGGCTTGCCTGCGATCGCCGTTGCCTACTTAAGCGAGGAATACACACCAGAGGCTTTACTAGTCGCCGTTGGTTTATATATTAGTGGTAATTCATTAGGCGGTATTAGCGGACGTTTAATGGGAGGCTTTTTCGGCGAACACTTTGGTCAATCACAAACTTTCGCCTTTATGGCATTGATCAGCTTGGTTTTCATGATTATTTTTATTGTGTTATTACCATCGTCACAGCAATTTGAAGCAAAACCACTACGCATTAAAACTATTTTAACGAATATGAAAAACCACTTATCTAACCGCCACTTATTGATATCTTATCTAATCGGTGGTTTCAGCTTTTTTATCTTTATAAATCAATATAGCTATATCACTTTTCGCTTAGAAGCAGCACCTTACAACTTAAGTGCTGCGCAAATAGGGCTGTTATTTTTAACCTATCTTGCAGGCACTGTAGGCTCCGCTTTATCAGGTCGACTCGCAGCGCTAATGCCCCAGCCTAACATCATGATATTAGGTACTACCATTATTATGCTCGGATCTTTAGTCACACTCAGCGCTGAATTATCTTTGATCGTTGCAGGGTTTGCCATCAATAGTTTCGGCTTCTTTCTATGCCATTCAACGACAAGCGGCTTTGTCAGTCGTCATGCCAAATCCGCAAAAGCTAGCGCATCCTCTCTATATTTGTTGTTTTACTACTTAGGAGCGAGTATTGGCGGCTATTATTTAGATCCATTTTGGCGTTTGTATGGCTGGCCTGGAGTGATTATTGGCTCGTGGATTGTATTGGTATTAGTGGTTTTGGCTGAAATTAGCTTACTGCGCACCCAGAGTTTAAACGACAATTCACAACCCAGCAAAATCGATACGAAGTCGACAATTGCAGTAAAGTAATGCCCTAATTATGAATCTATCGTTATCTAGGCTCGAGTTGCTTTAAGAACTTATTAACAGAGATTAAAGCACCCGTTAAACCCAGCGCCAAACCGACCACTGTTAATATCAGTGTACCGTTGATACCTAAGCCCTCTAGTGCAAAGCCACTTTGATATAACTGAGACAAATGTAAAACAGGAGTGTGCATCACTAATAGTGACAGCTCGATTATTAACCAGGCAAGTAACGCTGACATTAACCCATAGAACACACCGGCATATAAAAAGGGTCTGCGTACCCAGGCATTGGTCGCGCCCATCAGCTTGGAGACGAGTATTTCTTCACGTCTACTCTCGACGTTTAAGCGAATAGTATTACCAATAATTAATAACACCGCGAAAGCCAATAGTACGCTCAATGAAATAACGACTCGCTCTATCACTAACACAAAACCATTAAAGCGTTTAATCCAATCTAGATCCAGTACTGCTTGCTCGACTATTTCTAAACTAGCCAATTCGGCTTTAAGACTTTCAAGCCCCTGCACGCTATTATCTTTTGCCAGTATTGACACTACCGCTGGCAAAGGATTCTCGCTCAACTGATCAATAATATTAGCAAAGCCTGAAAACTGCTTAAACTCCAACAATCCTTGATCGGCATCAACTAAATCAATCGCCCTTAAATCCGGCCTTATTAGTAGCGTTTGTACAAAGTTATCCACTTGTTGAGCTGACAAATCATGCTGTAGATAAAGTGAGATTTTATTCTCGTTATCCCAGCTATTCGTCATGCGTGACAGGTTATTTAACGTCGTGAACAAGAAACTCGGTAACGCCAGCGCCACGGCCAACACCAGCACTGTCATAAAGGTGGCAATGGGAGAGGATAACAACTGCCTTAAGCAGTCATTCGCCACATCTGAGTGTTGAGCAAAAACTCTTGAAGGTTTAGAAGCGCCATTAGGGTTATCGTATTGCGCACCGCGTTTACCTTGTTTTTTGGACTCTCTTTTAGCACGAAAATTAGACATCATCTATTAACCTGCCCTCTTTTAAGGTCAGTGTTCGACAGTTCATCCGCCTTATTAGGCTTAAATCGTGGCTGGCAATGAGCACCGTGGTACCAATTTGATTAAACTGTTTAAACAAGGTCATCACTTCTGCAGATAATTGCGGGTCGAGGTTGCCGGTAGGCTCATCTGCGAGCAATATTTTTGGCTTATGTACGATTGCCCTAGCAATACCGATACGTTGCTGCTCTCCTGTAGATAGCTGCATAGGGTTCATTTTTTCACGATTTAACAAACCAACTTTATCTAATGCCGCACGTACCCTGCGCGTCGCATCTTGGGGAGCATAGCCGCAAATACGTAAAGGCAATGCAATATTATCAAATACTGAGCGATCAAATAACAGTTGGTGGTTTTGAAAAACGACGCCTATTTGCTGGCGGTGACAAGGTATATCATTAACACCCATTTGCGACAGTTTCTTAGTGTTAACTTGTACGGAGCCACTAGATGCGCGCTCCATTAACATGATCAGTTTGAGTACAGTACTTTTGCCAGCGCCAGAGTGCCCCGTCAGGAATACTAATTCACCAGCACAAACGTTAAAAGAGACCTCTTGCAGCGCTTCAAAGCCAGCGTCATATTGTTTACTGACATTGTCAAAAGTAATCATTAATCAAGTATTCCATTTGCTTGTTAATTCGCTCATTAATAATATCAACGTGATTAAAGAGCAAGCCCAGCTTATTAATAGAATAAATACGCTGGGAAATCAATCTGTTGTTTAATACTGTAGCCTTTTTACTGGCACTAACTCAGATTTGACTGCTACTTGCCCACTGTTCACATTTTTATGAAACTACTCATATTTTACCCACGACTTATACGTCTAGCTCATCTCATACGCAACAGCGCAGCAGTCCTTGCCTTGGTTAAGCTATTTATCTGCCTCAAACAAAGCCTCAACAAATTGATCCGCATGAAATGGCTGTAAATCATCGACTTGCTCACCCACGCCAATAAAGCGAATAGGCAAATTGAGTGATTTAGCAATAGCGAAGATGATTCCGCCTTTCGCGGTGCCATCCAGCTTAGTTAATGTAATCCCGGTCACACCCACTGAATCACCAAATGCTTGCGCCTGAGATAAGCCATTTTGACCAGTACCCGCATCAAGTACTAACATCACTTCATGCGGAGCACTTTCATCCTGTTTTTTCATCACACGGATAACTTTTTCCAATTCTTGCATTAAGTTATCTTTGTTCTGTAAACGCCCTGCTGTATCGGCTATTAGCACATCTACATTTTTAGCTTTTGCCGATTGGATAGCATCAAACAATACCGATGCCGAGTCTGCGCCGGTATGCTGTGCAATAACTGGCACATTATTTCTTTCACCCCATACCTGCAGCTGCTCAACGGCTGCAGCACGAAATGTATCACCAGCGGCCAACATCACCGACTTGCCTTCGCCTTGATATTTTTTAGCCAATTTACCAATCGTCGTCGTTTTACCAACACCGTTCACACCGACCATTAAAATAACGTAAGGTGCTTTTTGCTCGTCAATTACCAATGGCTTTTCAACGGCCTTTAATATCGCCGATAACTCTGCTTTTAGCGCTTGATGCAACGCTTGTGGATCTTTTAATTCACTGCGATCAACTTGTGCTGTCAGCTTAGCAATGATTTCAGTCGTTGCCGACATGCCGATATCTGAGGTGATTAGAATCGTTTCTAGATCTTCTAATAACTCATCATCGATTTCTTTTGCACCTAAAAACAGATCGCCCATTTGTTTGGACATACCGGCTTTAGTCTTCGCTAAACCACTTTTGATCTTCGCCAGCAAACTCACTTTTTTAACTGGCTCTGGCTCTGGCTCTGGCTCTGGCTCTGGCTCTGGCTCTGGCTCTGGCTCTGGCTCTGGCTCTGGCTCTGGCTCTGGCTCTGGCTCTGGCTCTGGCTCTGGCTCTGGCTCTGGCTCTGGCTCTGGCTCTGGC
>JBBMRB010000009.1:0-153350 GCA_038900335.1 Gammaproteobacteria bacterium AS21
TCACAGAGCCTAGCATCACTACACTGATAAAAAAGTACAGTTTAAGGCTCGGTCTGATTTTCACGTTAGCGCTCCTGGTGTCTGCTCTTTAATGGCAAAGCCAGCACCTGCAATAGTTTCTAATTTAATGTTGCTGTCGATGGCATCAAGTTGTTTGCGCAGGTGATGAATATGTACTTTTAGGCTGTTGCTATCAGGCTGCTCATCACCCCAAACGTTTTGCATAATGTGTTGGCGGCTCAGTGTCTGTGGGCTAGCTCTTACTAACACTTCCAACAGTTTAAAGGCGATCGGTGAGAGCTTTAAGCTTTTATTATTTAAGCTGGCGCTATGCTGGCTTAAATCGAGCGTTAAATCGGCTAATAGCAAGCGTTTTACTTGGCCGCTGCGCCTATTAGCCAGTGCTTGCACGCGTGCTACTAGCTCTTTTATGGCAAAGGGTTTGACTAAATAATCATCACTACCGGCATCAAACCCCTGCAGTTTATTGTCAAGATTGTCACGTGCGGTCAACATCAGCACCGGGATATCCATGCCGCGCTCGCGCAAGGTTCTGCACAGTGTTAAACCATCCATTTTGGGCATGTTGATATCGAGTATTATCATTTGATAATGATTGCTCTCGATTAAATTTAAGCCCATCACGCCATTGCTAGCGTGATCGCACTCAATGGCTTCTATTTCCAGATAATCAACAATGGTGGTCGCAAGGTCAAGATCATCCTCAACCAGAAGCACGTTAATCATGGTACATTATTCCTTTAATTACTAGCTGAGCCTAGCGCTTGCTCTAACACTGCTTCATTCTTTGCAAGGCCGCCACCTAACACGCGATACAAGGTGATACGGTTGTCCAAATCCGCTTGTCGGGTAATGATCAGCGATTGCTTGGCGCTGTACATGGTGCGCTGCGCTGCTAATGCGTTTTGAAAGCTATCGACACCGCCCTTGTAGCGGGCAAATGATAACTGATAACTGCGTGTCGCTGCCGCTACTAATGATCGCTCGGCATCGAGTTGCTCTTGGATAGTCGCACGACGCGCTAGTGCATCAGCGACTTCTGCAAACGCATTTTGAATAGCGTACTCATACGCCGCTACGTATTTTTGCTGTATCGCTTTACTATACGCTAAGTTGGCTTTGTTGGCGCCACCATCAAAAATAGGTAGTGTTAAACTTGGCGCTATGGTCCAAATTTTGCTGGCACCGCCACTGAAAATATCAGCTAATACCGAGCTTGCTAAACCACCGGTAGTGGTCAGTGATAATGTCGGAAAAAAGGCGGCTCTAGCAACACCAATATTAGCATTTGCCGATTTCAAATTGTGCTCAGCTGCCAGTACATCTGGGCGCTGTAATAGTAGTGCTGATGATAAACCTGCCGGCACATCAGTCACTAGTGTTTTGCTATCAGGCAGTGCACTTGGCAGTAAATTTTGCTCAAATTGCTCACCGACAAGTAGACGTAGGGCATTTAAATCTTGTGCCACTTGCGTCGAATAGTTGGTGATATCTGAGCGCGCGCTATGATAAATGGTTTGCGCGTTGACAGCATCGATACGGGAATCAACCCCTAGCTGTAAGCGTTTATTGGTAATGGCCATGGTTTTTTTAGCGTTGGCGGCGGTTTCTTTCGCTAAACTTAGCGCGCTTTGATCGGCTGCCAAGGTTAACCAGGAGTTAGCTATTTCACTGATCAGCGATATTTTTGCTGCTTTTGCGGTTTCAGCACTGGCTAAATACGCTTGCATTTGAGCATCGCTTAGGCTGCTGTTTTTGCCAAACAAATCAATTTCGTATCCACTTAACCCAGCTTCTGCCTCATAGCTTTCGGCAATACCCCCAGAGCTCGTTTGAGTGCGACTACCACTGAGCCCCAAATCAAGTTGGGGCACTAAATCAGCGCGCGAAATACGATAAGTCGCACGTGCGGCCTCAACATCTGCCAATGTTTGGCGCAAGCTTCTATTGTTAGTCAGTGCCAGCTCGATGATTTGTGCTAAACGCTGATCTTTAATAAAGCTCTGCCAAGGCACTTCTATCGCCTGCACATTAGATAGCCCTAGCGTTTGCTCGCCAGGCTTGTCATCCCACTCGTTCGCTACCGCTAGCTCTGGGCGCGAGTAATCGGGTGCCAGTGAGCTACAACCTGCTAATAATAGCACGCAGGCGATAGCTAATAACTCAGTGCTGCGCTTTGTTTTGTTATTCAATTTAATCATTAACCTGCTCCACACTCTTGCTCACTTGCTCATACACTGGGCGTCTTTTCGGGAAAATACTACGCACTAATACAAAGAACATTGGCACCAAGAATATCCCTAAGACAGTGGCGGTAAAGGTACCACCAACAATACCAGTACCTATTGAGATACGGCTATTAGCGCCAGCGCCTGATGATAATGCCAATGGCAAAATACCAAACATAAAAGCCAGAGATGTCATTATAATGGGGCGCAATCGCAGTTTCGATGCCTCAATTGCCGCATCTACTAAAGACATACCGCGCTGATAGGAGACCTCGGCAAACTCGATAATGAGTATGGCGTTTTTGGAGGCCAAACCAATCGTCGTTAACAGCGCAACTTGGAAGTAAATATCATTTTCCAAACCGCGCATGGTCGATGCTAAAGCAGCGCCAACCACGCCTAGGGGTATTACCATAATGACTGATAAAGGCACAGACCAGCTTTCATACAGCGCCGCTAGTGCGAGAAACACCACCAGGATAGAGATACCGTAAAGTAGGGTTGATTGACCGCTAGATATCTTCTCCTGATAAGATAGACCGCTCCAGGCGAAGCTAAGTTTACCTTGGCCTACCTCTTGGGTCAGGCGCTCCATTTCAGCCATTGCTTGACCGGAGCTGACACCGCTAGCGGCAGATCCTTGAATAGTGTATGAGGCTATACCGTTAAAACGGGTCAAACTTTGCGGCGTACTAGACCATGAGGATGAGCTAAACGCTGAAAACGGCGTCATGGTGGTTTCACCTGCGCTGTTTTTACCGCGCACATGCCAATCATTTAAGTTTTCAGGTTTAGATCGATACTGCGCATCACTGGCAATGTAAACTTTTTTGACACGCCCATCATCGATAAAATCGTTGACGTAAGAGCCCGCCCAAGCAGAGGTCAAGGTACTGGCGACATCTGATAATGACAAACCTAAAGCAACAGCTTTGGCGTTATCGATATCAATTTTAAGCTGCGGCGTACTACTTAGCGCACCCTCGCGAATCCCGCCTAATAATTTGCTTTGTCGCGCTTTTACCATTAGCTCATCTTTTAACTCGATCAACTGAGCGCGGCTGGTGCCGGTTGCCGCCTGTAGCTCAAAGGTAAAGCCATTACTTTGGCCTAAGCCGCGAATAACCGGTTGCGATAGCGCAAAAATTTTGGCATCACGCACGCTAGATAAGCTTTTGTTCATGCGCTGAATCAGCGCGCCTGCACTTTGATCTTCGCGGGTTCGCTCATCCCAAGGTGTTAGTGAGACAAAGCCTAGACCGGCATTTTGACCGCTACCTGAGAAGTTAAAACCAGCGATCGAGAATGTGCGCAACACGATATCACTTTCGTTTTCAGCTATATAATTCTCGACTTGCTCAGCTACTGCGCGGGTACGCTTAATAGAGGCGCCAGCAGGTAAGCTGATTTGAAACATGGTACTGCCTTGGTCTTCTTGTGGTAAAAAGCCGGTCGGCATACGGACAATCAATAAGCCTAAAATAACAATAATAATAGCGTAGCAGAAGATCCAACGAAATTTGCGATTAATAATACCATTCACTTTGCCGGTGTATGAATGAGTCATACGATCAAAAAAGCGATTAAAACGGGCAAATAGGCCTTTACCTTCACTGTTGTGCTCAGCTTTTACTAACATAGTTGCGCACAGCGTTGGGCTCAGTGTTAGAGCGACAATCACCGATAAAATCATCGAGGAGACAATGGCAATCGAGAACTGTTTATAGATAACACCAGTCGAGCCGCCAAAAAAGGCCATAGGTAAAAATACGGCCGATAACACCACGGCAATACCAATTAAAGCACCACTGATTTCAGACATCGACTCGATAGTCGCATCGCGAGGTGATAGGTTTTTCTCACGCATTAAGCGCTCGACGTTTTCGACCACCACAATGGCATCATCGACGAGTAGGCCTATCGATAATACAATACCAAACATGGTCAGGGTATTAATGGAAAAACCAAACGCTGCCAGTACACCAAAGGTGCCTAGTAGTACGATAGGTACTGCAATAGCGGGGATTAGGGTCGCGCGCCAGTTCTGTAAGAACAGCCACATCACCAGTACCACTAAGCCGACCGCCTCTGCTAGGGTTTGCACTACTTCACTGATCGATATTTTGATAAAATCAGTGCTGTCACGCGGGAAGGTAACTTCATAGCCATCGGGCAAATTAGCGGCAAGTTCAGCAACTTTTGCCTTTACCCGAGTCGCGGTATCTAAAGCGTTAGCACCTGGGGATAACATCACTGCGATACCCGAGGCAGGGTGGCCATTTAAACGCGGTATCGCACTATAGCTTTCACTGCCAATTTCTACTCTGGCGACATCGCTTAAGCGTACGCTTGCACCGCTGGCGTTGTATTTGATGATGATGTTGCGAAATTGCTCAGGGCTTGACATCATTGACTGTGCGGTCACTGTCGCATTGAGCTCTTGTGTTGGCAGTGCCGGTGTCGCACCAATTTTACCCGCCGGTATCTGCACGTTTTGGGTGGCTAAGGCGCTGGTAATATCAGAGGGCATTAGCTGGTAAGAGGCAAGTTTAGTCGGGTCTAACCAAATGCGCATCGCATATTGTGAGCCGAAAACACGAACATCGCCCACACCTTCAATACGCGCCATGCTGTCTTGCATATTAGAGGAGATATAATCAGAGATATCAAATGCTGAGGCTTGATCTGTTGTATCATAAACGGCGGTCACTAATAAAAAATCGCTGTTGGATTTAGTAACCGTAACACCTTGTGATTGTACGGATTCAGGAAAGCGCGAGCTAACTTGCTCTACCTTGTTTTGCACCTGTACTTGCGCGTAATCGGGGTCGGTACCCTCTTCAAAGGTGATACTGACCGATGATGAGCCATCTGAAGTACTGGATGATGAAAAGTACAATAGGCCATCAAGGCCGGTCAGTTGTTGCTCTAATATCTGCGTTACACTGTTTTCAACCGTGCTGGCATCGGCGCCGGTGTAGCTGGTGCTGACTTTAACAACAGGTGGTGCCACACTTGGGTATTGAGCAATAGGTAGCGTCAAAATAGAGGCTATACCGGTCAACATGATGATGATGGATATCACCCAGGCAAAAACTGGACGATCAATAAAGAAACGTGCGAACATAAATTATGCTCCCTCTTGCTTAGCAGAGACGTTTCTATTAGCTTGCTCGATCGTTACTACTGAGCCGTTGTTATCCATTACTACCTGCACAGGTTTTACTTTACCGCCCGGGCGTATTTTACTCGAACCTTCAACCAGTAATTTGTCATTAGCGGCTAAGCCGCTGGCAATTAACCATTGGTTATCTACCGCATTAATGGTCTGCACAGTGCGTTTTTCTACTGTGTTTTCATCATCAATGACGTAGGCAAAAGCTTCACCTGCAGCGCTGTGATAAATACCTTGTTGGGGTACTAAAATAGCATGTTCATCAACCGCATCATTAACTTGGCCGCGCACAAACATGCCCGGCAGTAATAAGCCATCGGGGTTGGGGAACTGCGCACGTAGGGTCACGGTACCCGTGGATGGATCAACCGATACCTCCTGCATTTTTAGCAGGCCTCTATGGCCGTATTCGCTACCATCAGCTAGAGTCAGAGAGACCTCAGTAGTCCCTTGTTTAATGCCTTTTTCACGCATCAGTTGGCGCAATTTTAACAGCTCAGTACTGCTTTTAGTCATATCGACATAAATAGGATCAAGGGTGCGAATAGTCGCTAGTTCCGATGACTGAGCGGCCGTTAATAGCGCGCCTTGTGTCACACTCGATATGCCAATATGGCCTGATATCGGCGCTTTAACCTTAGTGAATTCTAGGTTGATAGCTGCTGTTGCCAGTGCCGCTTGGTATTTTTCAATGTTGGCCTTAGCCTCTAGATAAGCTGCGTGCGCATCATCGGCATCTTGTTGTGAAACGCCTTCAAATTTAAGCAGTTTTACATAGCGTTGGTGTTTTAATTGCGCAGTATCAACCAGTGCTTTTGCACTGTTCAAGTTGGCTTTCGCCTCGTTGTATGCAGATTGATAAGTCGCTGGATCAATTTGATATAACAGCTGGCCTTTTTCAACGGTGCTGCCTTCAGTGAACAGGCGCTGCTGCACTATACCGCTGACTTGCGGGCGCACTTGCGCAACTAGTGATGCAGTGACTCGCCCCTGCATGTTGGTATCAATGTTGTGGCTTTGCGTTGTTACGGTAATGTAAGAGATAGCAGGTACAGAGGCTACTTTTGCAGGAGCACTGCTACCTTGCTGGCAACCACTTAACAAGCTAGCAGCGACTAGCAGTGTGGCGATGGCGATTGAATGTTTCATAATTGAGTCATCCTAAGTAAATAAAAAGCAAGGCTTGAGCGTGATCTAAAGTCACACTGATATCGTAGAAACGGTAATAGCCTATTATTGAGGCGAGAATAGCAAGCCGATGGTTAAGGGGGGGTTAAAGTTCTGCTAAAACAGTGTTTAGTGTTGATTATTGTTTAGTTGCTGTTAGCCAGTTTGGTGGTCTAACTGAAAAATAATCTAGATATGTTAATATATTTATTTTGATTGCTTTTTGCACATATATTTAGCAAAAAATAGTTAATGATATATAAATATTCTAGATGCTGTAGACTCAAATAGTCATGTTATAAAGTGAATTTATATTTGCAGCCTTAACTGTGCTTTTTTAAAAGAGTATTTTTCGTGCAAGGAGGCTAGCGATATAACAAGCGGGTATCTTAATGATGAATTTAGCCTCTACCTATCTAGCAGCTTTTTACCGTAAAGCCTTTGCTCTTAGCTTGCTTTGCCTTTGCTCCTCACTAGCTTACGCCTATCAAAGTGTACCTGTAATAGCACTACAATCAGCTCCTGTTTTAGATGGATCAGACAGTGATTGGGGGCCGTCAACTTTAATAGCGGTACCGCTTCATACAACAGCTCAAGGCCAGCAGAGCCAAGTAGAGACAATATATGTCAAGGGCGCAGTGTTTGCTGACAAAGTGTATTTTTACTTCACTTGGCAAGATGATACTCATAGTGTCGAGCACAAACCTTTCCTCTGGGACGATCAACAAAAACGCTATATTCAAAGTCAAATATATGAGGATAGACTCGCTATACAGTTTGCTATGAGTGGTGACTACACAACAGATTGGTTTTCTGGCAATGAATTTGTCGCAGATATGTGGCATTGGAAATCCTTTCGATCAAACACGCTAGGGCTTGCACAAGATAAACAAACCATTATTAGTAAAACTAAAATGCTGCGCTCTTTCCAAGGGCAGACACCGCAGGGGACACCTATCTATATTTATAGACCTAGTGATGCAGGTGATCCTTTATATAGCAGCATGCGCTATCAAGAAAAACAAAACAGTAAAATGCCAAAATATTTGCTGGCTAAGCAGCCGCAAGGCTCGATTGCCGATGTGCAAGCAAAAGGTGTTTGGCGCGATGGTGCGTGGCATTTAGAAATAGTGAGGTCTATTAATACTGAGCACGCAGATGATGTTGTGTTTATAAAAGGCAGGCAAGTATTAGGAGGTATCGCTGTGTTTAATAATAGCGGTGATGATAAGCACAGTATCTCTGATACATTAATTTTTGAATTTTAGGTAACGCTTGTGATATCAAAGCAGACGATTTCTATTGGTTTATTACTAGCGGCAAATGCGCTACTGGTTGTGTTACTAATTGTGTTTAGTAATCAGTGGTGGTGGCAGCGTTTAGCCTATTTAGATAATGAAATAAAACGAACGACACAATTGTCTGAACAATCCCAAACTAAGTTATTGGAATTGGTTTATACACAGCTGCCTCTAAATAAACTACTGTTAGCAAGTTCGCAAAGCACCCATTTATTTATTAATGAGCTTGAGTTGTTAGTGCTAGACCCATCGCGTGATTATAAAAAAATAGCAAAAATTCAAAACAAGTTGAATCGCTTGATGTTGGATGTCGAAAACGTTTGGCCCATCACTATGGATATCAAGCTATTACAGCTTTATCAAGAAAACACTAAGCTTGTAATCAGTATTATTGATGAAATTTTGGAAACCACTAGCCCAGTCCAATTACAGCTGTTAATGGGTGATTCAAAATACGTACTTCAAAACCTAACTTATGTGATGGATAATATAGAGCTACAAAGTGATGAGCTAATCACCCAGGAGTCGGCTAAAGCGGTCGGTACTACCATTGCCTCGAAGGCGCATATTACCGATTTAGAAAAAACATCAACGCAGATCATCAATCAAAGTATTTTATTTATGATTCTAGCCGGTGCGCTGGTCTTTATCTTGCAGTGGTCTCTCTATTACGTGTTGCGCTATAGGTTATCGGCGCTGGCTAAAATCATGACAGAAATTACCCATGTCGGTAATTTAGAGAGAAGGGTGGCCAGTGCTGATAAAAGTGATTTGATCGGCAATATTGGTAAAGTATTTAACTTGATGCTCGATAAGCTACAGCTCAGCCAGCAACAGTTACAACAACAAATAGAGCGCGCTCAGTTAGCGACCCAAGCGAAAGGTGACTTTCTCGCCAACATGAGCCATGAAATTAGAACCCCAGTACACGCAATTACCGGTATTATTCATTTGATGAAGGAGCAGAACTTAAACACAAAGTTAACGGATTATACCAATAAGGCCGATGCGGCTTCACAAGCCTTAGTACATGTAATTAATGATGTCCTGGACTTCTCCAAAATATCAGCAGGTAAAATTGAGTTAGAACATAAACCTTTTGAAATACTGCCGTCAATAGAAAAACACATTGACCTTTTTAGCAGCCAGTTCAAAGCAAAGAACCTTGATTTTATTTTGGTATTTGAAAACTCTTTACCACGCACCGTGGTTGGCGATGATTTAAGACTCAACCAAATTCTAATTAATTTGATAAACAATGCCCTTAAATTTACCCATAGCGGCACTGTTCAGCTTAAAGTGAGTTGTAGTGAGCAAACACGGGAGGCGGCCTATTTAACCTTTGTAGTTGAAGACACCGGGATTGGGATTGCCCAAGAGAGACTCCCTATGTTGTTTGATGCGTTCTCCCAGGGCGATGTGACAACGACCCGAAAATATGGCGGCACGGGATTAGGCTTAGCCATCAGCCATCAGCTGAGCCAACTGATGGAAGGCGACATCACAGTAACCAGCAAGCTTGAATATGGCTCGCGTTTTACACTCAAAGTGAAGTTAGGTTTAGTGGCAGGGGATAGGCAAGGTATATTTGCGGCGTTGCCCGATAAAGCTGACACTAAGATTGATGTGCTGATTGTCTGTGAATGTGCTGAACAATGTGCCATGTTAAAGCAAACTTTGCAGTTGATGGGCATCAACTGCTTAATAGTTGAATCATTAATGCTGGCAGAGCAACAATTACAAATGAAAAATAGCTTTGGCCTAGTGTTAATTGATGTGCCGCTACAGCAAAGCTCGACGATTGATGCTCAAGTAAAAAACATTGCCGAACACGATCTGTTACTTGCTCTACCCACTGTTTTTATCTGTGCGACAAAATGTAAAAAAGAGCACATGGTGATGGCAATCGAAGTGATAGACAGGCCTATAAAGCCTTCAGCTCTTTATAATACCGTAATTGCGGCGTTAGGCTTTGCTAATGATTTACAGTTTGAGTTTTATAACAACGAAGTAGAGCATTTGCAGAGACGTCAATTAATTCAAAAGAAAATCGGTGGCGCTAAGATACTAATCGCTGAAGATGTGCCAATTAACCAACAAATAATACGTGAAATACTTAATAACGGTGGCTTGCATGTACATGTAGTTGATAATGGCCAGCAGGCGTTGGACATATTGGCGACACAGACTTTCGATCTAGTACTGATGGATTTGCAAATGCCGGTAATGGGCGGCGTAGAGGCGACGACACAGATTAGACAGCAACAGAAGCTAGCAAAATTACCAGTGATAGCGATTACTGCCAATGTAATGAAAGGGGTAATTGAAGATTGTAAAAAGGTAGGTTTTAGTGACTATTTGAGTAAGCCTTTAGACGTTAATAAGTTATGGGAAGTGTTAGGCCAATGGATTGTACCTGCTGATAGAACCCCTTTTATTGCGCCAAAACATGTCATTATCTCACAGCAAGATTTAATCAAGCTCGATGAGCAAGTGTCGGCTATTAACTTAATTTTCGGTTTGCAGTGTGTCGCTGACAATAAGTCGTTGTACACTCGTTTACTCAGTGAATTTATGGATGAATATGGCGCTAGTAGTACTAAAATATCGACATTGTTTACTAACGCTGACTTAGCGCAATTAGCGCAATTAGCACATGCAATAAAAGGCGTGGCCGCGAATCTGGGCATGTCACCACTGTCAAGGGCGAGTCATGATATTGAAAAATTTGCCAAAAAAACAGCCGCTAAAAATGCTGAAGACAAGCGTAGCGCCGCTAAAGATTTTGCACGCTTGCTACAGCGTTTTGATACATTGTTAGAGCAGTCACAGCAAAGTATTAGTTATATAATCAGCTGTTTATCACCACAGCAGCAAGAGCGCGAGCAGGGTGATTTGCTGAGCTCAGCTGTTGATTCAGAAGCGCTGTTAGCATCGCTAGCAGCACTTAAAAAACTAATTGCAGCCAATGATGGTATCGCGTTAGACCTTTTGGATGAAATAAAAGATAAATTGCATTTATCGACAGAGAATTATTATATTTTGCTGTTAGAGCAATATTTAAATCAGTTTGATTTTGAGCAGGCACTACCCGCATTAGAAGATGTTGTACAACAGGTAAAATCACAATCTTGTGCGCAAGATTTATTGAAAGATTGATAAAAGGTGATATCGAATATGCACAAGCAGGTATATCGCAATAAGATATTAGTCGTTGACGATGAAACAATTAATATCAAAATGATGATCAATGCACTCAAACACGATTACATTACGTTAGTGGCGACCAGTGGTGTAAAGGCATTGTCTTTAGTGCGCTCTGATAACCCACCCGATCTGATTTTATTAGATATATCTATGCCGCAAATGGACGGTTATGAAGTGTGCAGTCATATCAAAAACAATGAGCAATTTAATAATATACCCATTATTTTTATTTCAGCTAGTGACTGTGAACAAGAGCAAGTTAAAGGTCTTGAACTAGGGGCTGTCGATTATTTGACCAAACCGGTTTGCCTGCCAATATTAAAAGCAAAAATCAAAAGTCATTTGGAAATGAAGCAACATCGTGATTTTATGCAAATGCTGCTAGATAAACAATATCTAGAAATGCAGAGTAATCGCTCCTCACATGAGCAAGATCGATTACAGCAACAAAACAGCATTGCTCGCTATATCGATGAAATACATGAGATACAGCAACGCCTCAAACTCTCGTTATGGGGTAGCGGAGATGAGTTTTGGAATTGGAACTTGCAAAGTGGTGAATACATTAGCGACAACGCTTTACCACTAGAGATAGAGCGTGTGAACACTCGAGCGAGCCTTGAGGATATTAGACGTTTTGTGCATCCGGAAGATTTTAGCCAGCTGCTAGAAAAATTTGATGAGCATATTAATGGCAGTGCAGATTTTTTTGAAACTAGCTATCGCACTAAAAATTCACAAGGTGAATGGGTTTGGCTGTTACAGCGAGGGAAAATAATAGAGCGTGATGATACCGCTAACGCTATTCGATTATCGGGAACACTAAGCGATATTTCGCACTTTAAACAGACTGAACAGGAGCTGTTACTCGCTGCTAAATCATTCGAAAACATCTCCGATGCGGTTTGGGTGTGCGATTTAAACTGGAAGATATTAAAAACCAATGCCGCATTTAGCGAGATAACTGGCTTTGCAACAACGCAGGCGATAGGGAGTTCGCTGTTGGTGTTAATGGGCAAAGAGTACGCTGCTGTTTTAGCGGACTTTTCTGGTGAATTACCGCATATTAAAGAAAATTGGCGCAAGGAAATTTGGGGTGCTCGCAATGATGGTAGGTACTTTCCGCAGGAGTTGCAAATAAGTGTATTGCGTGATCATCAACACAATGTGACTCATTATATCGGCGCTTTCTCTGATATTACTCAGCGCAAGAAAACAGAAGATAAACTACGTTATTTAGCAAACTATGACGGCTTAACTGGATTGCCAAATAGAACCTTGTTTATGGAGCGTATTCAACACGCTATTGATGTCGCTCATCGCAGTGTGAATCAAATGGCTGTGATTTTTTTAGACCTTGATAATTTTAAGAATATCAACGATACGCTAGGCCATTCATCTGGTGATTTACTGCTCAAAGAAATCGGCTCAAGAATAGCTAGTGCGGTCAGAGATTGTGATACAGCGGCGCGTTTAGGCGGTGATGAATTTACGATTCTTTTAGAAAAAATTAATAGTATTGATGAAATAGCGCCGATAACACAGCGGATCTTAAATAACATTTCAAAACCTTTTAGCCTAACAGGTTATGACATTAGCTTAACGGCAAGTATTGGTGTCGCCATTTATCCTGATTGCGGTAGTAACTATAAAGACCTTTTAAGGTATGCAGATATAGCGATGTACCACGCGAAAGCACAAGGGCGCAATAACGTTCAGTACTATACGACTAACATGGATAAGAGGAGCATTTTTCGATTAGAGTTAGAGCAGCAGTTACATCGCCTAGCTGATGATGACCAATTACTGTTGCACTACCAGCCTAAAATGCATCTAGCGACACAGACAATAAGCGGCTTGGAGGCACTGGTGCGTTGGCAGCACCCAAAGCATGGCCTTATTTCACCTGATACTTTTATATCGATGGCAGAAGAAAGTGGTCATATCGTGCGTATTGGTGAAAAAATCTTAACGATGGCTTGCCTTGAGGCAAAGCCTTGGTGGCAATCAAAGAAAGTGTCTGGTCGTTTGGCAATAAACTTGTCTGCTGTACAGATAGCGCAGCAAAATTTAGTATCACGCGTGGCGTTCATTTTGCAAGAGACTGGCTTTCTTGCACACAATTTAGAGTTTGAAGTGACTGAAAGCTCGATGATGAAAAACAAAGAACTCGCGGTAAAACATATGCGCGAGTTTCAAGAAATGGGTATTCATTTGTCGATTGATGACTTTGGTACGGGTTATTCATCTTTGAGTAGTATTAAAAATTTACCGGTTAATACTTTAAAAATTGATAAAAGTTTCATTAATGATATTGAGCATTCTGTGAAGGATAGAGGGATCGTTATATCCATTATTAGCTTGGCGCAGCATTTGAATTTAAAAGTTATTGCTGAGGGCGTAGAAACGGCGCAACAGCAGCAAGTATTAACAGATCTTAAGTGTGAAGAAGTTCAGGGATATCTCTTTAGTAGGCCTTTGCCTGCTATTGATCTAATCAAATTTTTGATGAATGCTAATAACCAGTGATAGTTAGTTATAAAGCTATCAATGACAATAAGCTTTAGCTAATCTTGGAGTGTGTAAAATATATACTAACCATTAAGCTGGCCATTATTAGCATAAACTGGAAATTAATATGCAAGATCAAAACATTCCTTTCCAAACGATAGATTGGAAAAATGTACCCAAAACAGAACACGCAGGCACCAGCGGTATGGCTTATTGGCAAAGTATGCAATTTGCCGGTTTGCGTGTGCGTTATGTCGAGTATTCGGCCAATTACTTGGCGGATCACTGGTGTGAAAAAGGCCATATTGTGTATTGCTTGCAAGGGCAAGTGGTGAATGAGTTAAAAGATGGTTCACAGTCAATATTAACGCCAGGCATGTCGTATATTGTTTCAGATGATCTTAGCAGCCATCGCTCTATTACCGAAAAAGGTGTTCATCTACTGATCATCGATGGCGATTTTTTAAAGCTAAAATAGCAAGTTGCCCTGCTGTTACCGGCACTTTATAAGCCTTAATTGCAGACTAAATTATTAGATAGGAATCTATGATGAATAGTTATTTGCTTTATATTACCATCGCCGCTGCGACAATTGCCAGCCCAGGCCCAGGTGTCGTCTTCACTATTTCCAATACCATACGCGATGGTTTTAGCGGTGCGATTAGTGGTGTCTTAGGTATTGCATTTGGTATGTTGTGCATCGCGTTACTATCAGCAACCAGTGTGGCGGTTGTTTTATCGGCGTCGGCGCTCGCCTTTACGCTACTGAAGTTTGTCGGCGCAGCGTATTTGATCTACCTTGGCTTTAAATTATGGCGATCCTCAGCAGCGATTAACACGGATATACACACTGTAAAAAAATCAAATTTAAAGAAATTTACTCAGGGTATGTTGCTTACTTTTTTAAACCCTAAGCCTATCTTCTTTTTTATTGCGCTGTTTCCGCAATTTATCGATAAAAGCCAACCGAGCTTTAGCCAATTTTTGTTGTTAGTGATGACATTTGCAGTGCTGGTTATCATTATTCACTGTGTATACGGCGCTAGCGCTAATTTTGCTAGGCATAAACTATCATCACCAAAGAGTAGTCACTTGATCAGTAAGATTAGTGGCAGTTTTTATATATGCTTTGGTTTAGGTTTAGCTGCATCGAGTAAGTAATAGCAGGATCTAACGCTGTTGTGGCGAGCGCGGCATAATAAAGATCTAGCATATAACAATGATTGATTATCTATTAATTATGAGAATAGCGATAAATTTTTTACTTATCCTAGAGTGTGTTATAGCCTTTTTCGGGGTAACAACACTGTGGCTGATGGCTGTTGCTATGCTACCGATTAGCCTTATGTTGATGGTGACAGAGGGCGGTGACAGTTACGTTTTAGTGGCAATTACCTTATTAGGTGGTTTAGGGCTGTGGGGTGTTTTACAGTTGCTACTCGCTATATTAATACCTGCAAAGGTGATGATTGAGTGGCGCTATTTAATCTTTTATATTGTATCTGGCGTCACTGCATTAGTGATGGCTGGCCTCAGTATGCCGATTTCTAATCTCTATCATGTGCTGATATTTTTAATGCCGATATTGGTGACACTACATTTTTGCTATTTAGCACGGGCAATAACAACACAGCATTTACAAAACGAGCTTCATAAAATAAATGAAATGGTACAGTGATTTGTGGCAAATAAAAGATAAGGTACGGGCGTCACTGACACTGTATCTAGAAAAAAATAGTGTCAATATAAAGCGAATTTGGGCTAATTTAAATTTGCCACAGAGATTTTTCTTTACGGCATTAATTGCTTTAGCTCTAGACTCTATCTGGCTGTGTGGGGTGTTAACCACCGTTGCGTTAATTATCGAGTTTTGGCCTAAGTTTATTAAGGTCTGGGATTCGATAGAGGGCAAGGCATGTATCCTGATTTTCTATGCCATTATTGCCAACTTCGTTCTCGCCAGTGCCAGCGGTATCGTAAATGAAGTGACACAGGTATCGGCTGAGCATTTTAATTATACCCATAACTTTGCGATTTTGCTGTACCTGCCGGTATGGATGCTCAGTATTTCACTGGCTATATTGTTGTTGCTGCAACTGTTATTGCCTGTCTATATATTGCTTTTATTATTGTTAAAGCCATTTGGCGCCCATCAATTAAAGTTTGTCAGCCAATGCTACTCGCCAGTAACAACGGCAATCACGCGCTTTTTATTATCCTGGGTGGTGATTAGCGCCTTAGCAGATTTTGTAGAAGATAGTCAGTTTAGCAATTTTGTTATTGAACTAGGGCAGGGGATCTTTGTGATTGATGATCCGCAGCGGGTTTTACCTGAGTTAGAAAAAATAGCAGTTGAACCAGTGGCCTTAATTAACAATGCTAACAGTGATGAACAAACTTTAGTAGAAACAAGTGAGGTTGATAAACAGCCACTGTCAGTTGTTTCAGGTGAGGGTGATGAGTTAGATATTCAGTTAACGCCCGAGGCATCTTCGTTCATTAATACCAAGGGTTATTATGAGCGCAGTAAGCGTCTGATTGCGCTGTTTGCATATAATCTGGAGGCCAACTCTTTCTCGCGCTGTGCCAAAAAGCCGAGTAGTAAAGTCGTTGAGCTTAACGATTACGAAATTGTTGAAATAACGCCCAATGAAGATGCCGATTACGGCTATGCTTTTGAAGTAAAAGTTTGTAAATCAGCAGCGTTTTAATGTTTGTTAACGCCTAGACAGAACAAACTGCGCTACGCTTTTTTAGTCTTCATGTGTTGGACTTGTTTTTCTTGTGCTTCTAATATTTGCTCACGTATTTTCTCTGCTTCAACGCTCAGTTGTGAGTAGCCTTTAATATCGCCACTTCGTTGAGCATGCATTGCCTGCTCTAGTTTCGCGTTTAAATTTTTGTTGAGTTTTTTAACAGGGTCTGCTTTAAAGATGGAAAACATAGCGATTCTCTAATTGTTGTTTGTCTATATAGATACGGATGATAAGCAAATTAGATCACTGAAGCGGCTCAATATATAGAAAATCGGCTATATAGTTAGTATTAGTACGATGTTTTGACTGCTTAATCATTAGAAGAAGGCCAGATAGGCCTTCGTTATCATTTATGGTGCTAATAACTGTCTGCTTAAATAGCTTAAGCGTCAGCTTCAACCATATGTTTGATTTCTAACACATTGAAATTAGGATCTTCAACAAAGAAAGTTTCCTGTTGGTACTTAGTGCCTGCAAATCTGATGTAAGGTTTATCTAAGAAACCGTTGTTTGCCTCGACATTTGCTTTAACCTGCTGATACGCTTGCATTGATAAGTGCACACCAAAATGAGGAACACATACCATGCCCATATCAACATCATGGCGGTGACGTTCTGCGCCTTTACTTGTTCTAGGCTCTGACTGGTGTAGTGTCAGCTCATTACCCCAAAAATCGATATCTTGCCATCTGCCTTCTTCTGCCATATCTATCTGACATCCCAGCACGTTTTGATACCATTCAACTGTTTTTGTTAAATCACCGGCTTCTATCGCTAAATGAAATCTATTACTGCTCATTGGGGTCGGTCCTCATAAATGTCAACTTAGCAGTATTTTATCGGTACTTGATCGCAATGTGCTGTCTAATTATTTCAATTTTTATGTGGGTATTGGCAGAATCTGCTAAGTAGAGTGGTGTTTGTAGGTTTTTTTGATTTTTTAGAGAGAACTAAGCACATATCTTAACTTAGAAATAAAAGCTGTAGGGAGGTTGATAACCTGCAGGCAATAAAAAGGAGATAGTGTGAGCTATCTCCCTTGTGAGCCATTAGCTAAGCAATTATTTTGCTGGTGCTAGCTCAGGGTGAGTATTTTCAACGTGATGTCTGTTTTCAACCTGCTTCAACCCTTTGTTAGCTACGAAAGCAACAATCAGTAATGAAGCCATTGCATACATGGTGGTGTTATACAAACTTGATGTTGGGTCTATAGTACCCGCTGGTGCTACTTCCATTAATTTGGCAATAGTCACAGTTTTAGCAGCCACTAGCATTTCTAATTGCTCAATACCTGCACCAAATGCTTGCTCAAAGACAACAGGGTCTATTTTAGAGGTAAGGTTAGCAATGGCATCATCAACTGAGATTTGTCTCAGGTAAGTGATAGCAAAAGGGCCTAGTACGCCAGCAGTACTCCAAGCGGTTAGTAGACGACCGTGAATACCACCTACATGCATGGTACCAAACATATCGGCAAGGTAGGCTGGGATAGTTGCAAAACCACCACCGTACATTGTAAAGATAACCATGGTTGCAGCATAGAACAGTACTAACCACATAACCGACGGCTCAACACTCACTTGTGTGGCGACGAATGGGATAGAGACATACAGAATGATACCGAGCAAAAAGAAGCAATGGTAAGTGTTTTTACGGCCGATTTTGTCGGAAATAGTCGCCCAAAAGAAGCGGCCTACCATGTTAAAGACACTGATCATTAGTACGTAAGTTGCTGCGAAACTAGCATCGACAACACCTGGTAAGGTGGAGCCAAAAATTTCAGTCATCATCGTCTTAGCAACACCGATAACACCGATACCTGCTGTCACGTTAAGACATAGCATTAACCATAAACGCCAAAACTGCGATGTTTTTAAAGACTGGTCAATATGAACATGATTAGTCGAAATCATACGCTTGTTAGCATCTTCTTGACTCGGTGGAGTCCAGCCTTTAGGTGTCCAATCTTTCGCCGGAATACGATACGAGAAAGAGGCAATGATCATAATGATAAAGTAGACGATACCTAAAGTAATGAAAACGCTGGCAGCACCAGTATCACCAGAACCGACGACGTAGACGCCCTCTGGCCCAGGTACTGGTACTTTCGCCATATCAGCGACACTTGCGATGACTACTTCGACTTTATTGCCAGCGACTTCTGCAAAGCGTCGACCGCCTTCAGTGATTAGCTCAACATCAGTGATTTTTCCCAAGTAATCAGGTGCTTGGTAAAACATAGATAGTAACCATGTTTTAAGAGGAGCGCCGATCATAGCACCGCCACCAAAGCCCATGATAGCCATGCCTGTTGCCATGCCGCGTTTGTCTGGGAACCAGCGCAACAAGGTACTTACAGGAGACACATAACCTAGGCCTAGACCACAGCCACCTAAAGCGCCATAACCTAGATAAACTAACCATAATTGATGATAGGCAATACCGATACTGCCGATAATGAAACCACCACCCCATAAGAAGGCCGCGAGTACGCCAACCATTCGTGGGCCTACTTCTTCAAGCCATTTACCACCTATAGCGGCGGCTAGGCCTAGAAAGACAATAGCGGTAGAAAATATCCATACCACTGAGCTCAGTGTCCAATCATCAGCAGAACTGGTGACAACACCGACTTGTTTAATAAGTGCTGGGTTAAAAATACTCCATGCGTATACCGAGCCTATACACAGGTGAATAGCAATAGATGCTGGCGGTACTAGCCAGCGATTGAAGCTTTCCTTAGCAACAATGCGATCCTTTTTAAGGAAGCTTAATGGGCCTTGCGACATATATATTACTCCAATTTTATTTTTATGCTTTGTCGGCCTTAATAGTGGATACAGTCAAGACCATAGCATTACATTGCAATCACTATGCCAATAATAAACACCTTATTTATCAAGGGTTTATTATGAGGTGTGTTTTTGATGTGGGTCATATGTATGCAGTTAAAAATAAAATGAGGGTCTAAATGACTCAGTCAGAAAGTCAACCGATAGCTGCAGTATCGGTTATTAAGGGCATGGCGCAATGAGTGCTCTAGTAAGCTTGTTGCTCTAGTGTGTTTTGCTCTGGATTTTGCTCTTGAGTGACGCAGTTAGGTAACCAGATAAAGAACTGCGTGCCACGATTCACTTTTGAGCGTACGGCGATCTGTGCATCTAGCCCTTGAAGTATGGAATAACTGACAGATAGGCCAAGGCCTGTACCGCCAGGTGTGCGGCTAAAGAAAGGGTCAAAAATACGGTTTAAGACATCAGCGGGGATACCGCAACCGTTATCTTTGACGCTAATCATAACGCCTTCGTTGCGCCAATCGCGGCTGCGAATAATAATCTTACCTTGTTTGTCACAGGCGGCAATGGCGTTCATCAGCAAGTTAATGAGTACTTGTTGCAGTTGTTGACGGTTACTCTCAATCTCAGTTGTGGCTCTTAAATCTAGTGATAATAAAATATTTTTAGCACTTAAATCATGTTTTATTAAGATGATAGTTGATTGAATAACATGGTTAATAGCCAGCTTAGTATAGGTGTTGGTGTATTCGCCTGGGCGTGAGAACTGTAGTAAATCATTGATGATAATGCGGATTCGATCTACCTGTTGAATGATCAAGCTAACCTCATTACTCACTTGCTTGCCGGCATCACCTAATTCGGCAACTAAAAGATCAAGGTAGCCTAAAATAACAGCAGTCGGGTTGTTTATTTCATGGGCGATGCCTGCGGTAAGCTCACCTATAGCCGCGAGTTTCTCCTTGGTGATCAGCTGCTCACGGGTGCTATGTAATAATTTGATATGCTGATTGAGAGAGTGTGTGCGCTCGCTAACTTTCAGTTCAAGCTGGTCGGCTGATGCTTGAATGTGATCATGCTGCTGCTCTAGTTGATCAAGCATTAAGTTAAACTCGACACTGAGAGTCTGTAGCTCATTGCTGGTATTTGCAGGTAAGGCAATGCGCTTGCGCTGGCCTTTGCGAATGTGATTGATCACGGTTACCATTGTTTCAATGGGTTTGAAGATACTTTTAGCACCTAGCACCACAAGTAAGCCAATAACGGCCATGATAACGATAAAAATAATGAGCAGCTGCCACATCCAGCGATAAAAATTGTGCTTAAAAGGGGCTTCTAAAAAGCCGGCGTAAATCATACCTACCCGTTTATTATAAACATCGGTTATCGGCAAGTAGCCCGAGATATACCAATCGTTAACAACAAAGGCTCTATCTAGCCAGCGCCCGCCATTGATAAATACTTTTTGTTTCACCTGCTCTGATACCCTAGTACCTAATGCCCGCCTTTTCGGTAATTCAAGCGTCAGTACATTGGTGCTGATACGCACATCTTCCAAGAAGATAGTCACATTACCTATGCTGTCATAAGCGAGCGATGAGTCAGTGTAAACGGTATCTTTAATGTGATCGACCAAGGTTGAATTACCATTCATTAATACCCCCGCGCTCAGCAGTGCCTGTACCTGCCCTTGTTGGTCAACTAATGGGAATACTAAGTGTAAGATCATACCGCGATCTTCAATAAGCCTAGCCGTTGGCTCTGCGTTTTGTGTCGGCGATAAAGTCAGTAGTGCTCGCTGAGCAAGGTCAGGGGAGAGCGCTTGTAAATGCGCGCGATCAAAAATTTCAACACCACTTAAGGCTCTTCCATTCATAGCCTCTTTTAATAATGGGCTCTGTGAGCCAATACAGTTTTGCGGTGCTAATAGCTGACAGCCATTGGGTGATAACAGTTGAATAAAGTCTAATCGCGACTCTTGTTGCATCTTTTCTAGCTGTGATTGCAGTGCTAAGGCATGGGCGTTGTTGAGCGCTATCGACTGCGGTTTATTAATGTCGGTGCTGGTATAGGAGCTAGAGTATGACTTTAAATAAACGCTGCGAAACTCAGGTGCTTGTGCCACTAGTGACAGCTCTGTTAAGTAGTTTTCTTGGGTATCTCGAAAGCTCTGGTTAGCTACCGCTAAATCGGTACTCACTTTCATCAGTAAATGGCGATAACCTGACTCATTAGTCCAGTAGTAAAGCATCGCTAATAAAATGGTGGCCATTAATATTAAGGGGCACAGTACCAATATTAGGATGCGAGTTCTAATGCTATGGAAAATAGATTTGTGCTTAACTTTGGTGATCGGCATCGTGAGTTTGCTCAAGTTTACGGTCTAGCGTTTTACGGGTGATCCCCAATGATTTTGCCGCTTGGCTTTTATTGCCTTTAAAGTCAGCTAGCACCTGTTCAATATAATGTCGCTGTACTCGCTGTAAAGACCAGCCCAGCGGGTAGTGGCTATTATCTGCTGATTGCTCAGCCCCGCTTTGGGGCAATAGTTGCTTAGGCGAGCAATTGAGTAACATGGCACGTTCTAATAAATTGCGTAATTCACGAACATTACCAGGCCAAGCATAAGTTTGCAGTGCCAGTATATCAGCTGCATTTAAGCTGATAGGTGCAAGGCCTAAATCATCCGCTAACTGGCGAATAAAATGGCTGCAAAGTGCCGCTATATCTTGGGGTCTGTCGCGCAGAGTCGGCAAGCTGATCGGCAGTATATTTAGGCGATAAAATAAATCAGCACGAAATAGTTGTTTATCGACCAGTTCGGTGAGGGGTTTATTACTGGCGGTGACAATACGTACATCGACTGTTTTTTCACGATTTGAGCCTAGTGGCCTAATCGCAGATTCCTCTAATACTCGCAGTAATTTGCCCTGTAAAAGTAGGGGCATTTCACTGATTTCATCGAGAAATAAGGTACCGCCATCGGCGTAACTAAATAAGCCTTGTCGCGCTTGAGTGGCGTTAGTAAACGCCCCTTTAATATGGCCAAACAACTCTGATTCTATCAGCTCAGGGGCAATGGCTGCACAGTTAATAGGTACGAAAGCACCGCGGCGATTACTGAGATTATGTAAGGCATTAGCCACTAGCTCTTTACCGGTACCGGTTTCGCCTTCAATTAATACCGATGATTTCGTCGGCGCAACTCTGACAATCAGATCATTAACCTGTCGCATTAAAGGTGAGTCGCCAATAATTGAACTGCTGTTATCTTGTCGGCCTAAGCGGTGTTTGTAGGCTGAGTTCTCACGTGTTAAACAGGTGTTTTTGAAACAGCGATCAGCGGCACTAAGCATTTGCTCTAAGCGAAATGGTTTTAAAATAAAATCACCGACACCAAGGCGAACGGCGGCGACAGCGTTTTCTAAATCGGCAAAACCGGTCATTAAAATAATGGCGGTATTGTTAAGAGGTTGCTCAAGGCTCTGCAACCAAGATATACCAGATTGGCCGGGCATATTAATATCGACAATCATCAAATCATATAGTTTTTGGCTGCGCAGTAAATCAGCATCTTTAGTATTGTGGGCAATATCGACCACGGTATAGAGCTTGCTTAATGCTCTCTTTAAAAAATCACAAACGCCTTCTTCATCATCGACGATCAAAATAGAAAACGCCGCGGTATTGAGTGGCTGTGAACTGTTTGCTGACATGAAACCTCTTATATTGACTATGAAAAATCTACAGCTGATTGCAGATGATATTTTTTCAGTGCAAAACTAACACCATTATTAGATTATTGCTATTTTGTCTGATGAGCCACAATCTAAAAGTCATATGTTAACTATTATGTTAGATGATGGTATAAATTAGCTTTCACATTGTAACGGATTTAACGAGTAAATTAATGTCTTATATTATTGCAGAGAT
The DNA here is from genome assembly GCA_038900335.1 of Gammaproteobacteria bacterium AS21. GTDB lineage: Bacteria > Pseudomonadota > Gammaproteobacteria > Pseudomonadales > Balneatricaceae > Rs1. The sequence goes on from JBBMRB010000009.1 coordinate 23,095, forward strand.
AACAGCGCAACACGATGAAAAGATTTGCAACATCATAGAGTTAGTCGGTAGAGAATACGGTGCAATTGGTGAGGGTTTTGGGCCCTCAGATAGCGAAGTCAAAGCGATGAGCCAACATTACAACGATGAACAGGCAAGTCGTTATCTGGTGGCTATTGTCGATGGCTGTATTGTCGGCGGCAGCGGTATTGCGGCGTTTGATGATACTGGTAAAGTGTGTGAGTTACGTAAGTTGTTTCTGCTCCCTGAAAGTCGCGGTCTAGGTTTGGGTAAACAACTGGTGGATGAATGTTTAGCGTACGCTCAAAGTAAAGGCTATCAGCAATGTTATTTAGATACGCTGGCAAATATGAAGCCGGCGATTGCGCTGTATCAAAAAATGGGTTTTGAGCATTTAGATGCACCCTTAGCAGGTACTATCCATAATGGTTGTGATGTGTGGATGCTCAAAACGCTATAGAGCACACTATAAAAACAGCGCCCTGAGTTTATAGTGTGCGACAGTTTATATTAGCTAAGCTCTAATAAACCTATTGAATTGGCGAAGACAAGTAAAATTGCAATCGGTGCGACCCAGCGCAGCAATAGAATCACGGTATTAAACTGCCAGGCAAGTAGATTAAGCTCCTCTTTGACCACCTGTTCTTTCATCACCCAGCCGACAAAAACTGAGATCAATAAGCCACCTAGTGGCAACATCACGTTGGCTGTAATGTAATCTAGGAACTCAAAGATATCAGCGCCCATGCCAAATGATAACTTGGTCCAGGTCGCCCCTGCAAAGGAGAAAATAGTTAATAGTGACATTAACCAGATGCCCAGGCCTGCTACCATAGCGGCTTTTGCACGTGTTAAGCCTTGGCGCTCGACGAGGTAAGCAGCCGCTGATTCAAGTAGTGCGATTGCCGAGGTAAAGGCTGCAAATACAATCATCACAAAAAATAGCGTACCGACAAAATCACCATATGGCATATTACCAAAAGCGATAGATAGCGATTTGAACAATAAGCCAGGGCCCTCTGAGGGCTCTAAACCATTGGCAAAGACAATAGGGTAGATAGCAAGGCCTGCGACTAGCGCCACCATAGTATCAGCAATTGCAATCATCACTGAGGTTTTAGCAATAGAGACGCCTTGCGGTAAATAAGCGCCAAACACCATCATAATGCCAGAGGCTAAGCTCAAGGTAAAAAAGGCGTGGCCCAGAGCCACCAGTACACCGTTGATTGATAGTTTAGAGAAATCGACACCGAACATAAAAGAGAATGCGGCGGCAAAATCACCAACGATTGCCGAGTAAAGCATGATGCCAACTAATAGCACCAACAACGCTGGCATTAAGTAAGTGACAGCGGTTTCTAAGCCGTCTTTTACCCCTTTAGAGATAACAAAGGTGACGCCTGCGACTATTAAAGTAGTCCAAATTAGTAGCTGATTGAAACTGGTTATCAAGCCTGTAAATAAATCACTGATCGCTTGGGTATGAGTAGCGGGGTCAGCCGCTGCTGCACTTAACTCACCGCTAGCTGCAAAGAACACGTAGGCGACAGCCCAGCCGGCAATGACGACATAAAAGCTTAAAATTAAAAAGCCCGATACTACGCCCATCGAACCGATAATCGACCAATAGCTTGGTTTGCCTGCTTGTGTCGCACAATGCGCCACAGCATTAGCAGGGCTAGAGCGGCCACGCTTACCAATGATAACCTCAGCCATCATCACTGGGATGCCGATAAATAGGATACATAACAGGTAAACTAAAACGAAGGCACCGCCACCGTTTTCACCCATGATGTATGGAAATTTCCAGATGTTTCCCAAACCGACAGCCGCGCCCGTTGCCGCAAGAACGTATGCATAGCGACTAGACCAGCGATTTGAAGTAGTGGTATCTTTGCTCATTTAAAACCCATAAATTGTTAAGAAGACAGATTGGCGCGATTATAACAAAGATTGATAATCGCTAATTAAAAACACGGTCATTTTTTAATAAGATAACGACAAAATAGCGAATAAATATGGCGATATTGCAAAAATAATAATTTTTTTGGATGAGCGATATAAGAGGTTTGATAGTGTCGTCTGAAATAGGCTAAATAATGAGCACTGATAGTGCTTTAAAGCTTGGTTTTATAATGGCTATCGCTTTCTTGTGAGCATTTAAGCTCTCTATTAGTGAAGTTGATATTCACTAACCACTGATTCGCGATATCATTGCGTTATTAAGCGAGATTGATATTTTTAATCGATCAGCTACCACTTTGTACGTTTAGGAAAAGGTAATTAAAATGATGAATACCAAAATATATAAAGCTGTCCATGATCTAGCACAGGCGCTGATGAGAGCCGCTAGTAAAGAAGATAGAGTGAAATTTGATGAGCTGTATGTGCAGTTGCAACAAATTTGCGTGGACAACGATAACACTGATAAAGACCATCCGGTGCAGTGGGAAACGCTGGCTGATTTTACTGAAGAGTTAGAGGATGCTCTCGTGTTGTATGCCAAGGCACTGGAAAAATCAGTGGCGATTAACTCTAAAGATCACCTGTCATCAATAGCTTTTTCAATGGCGACACTGCAGTTGGAATTAGGTCAAACTGAGGCGGCGATCAAAAATTTGCAAGATGCTAAAATCAGTGCCAATAAAATCGAAGATAAAGAATTCAAAGTAGAGATTAATGAGTTGCTAGAATCACTGTTAGCACAGCAAGAGGATGATGACGTTAGCTAAACTAATCAGCAGCTATTAATCATTGTCTAAAGTGATGGCTGATCATTGCTATTTTTACCATTATTTGTTTATCGCACTGGAAAAACTATGAGTAAACGCTCGTCTCACTTAGGTTCTGTCGTCATTATTATTGCGCTAGTCGCAGTGTTTAGCGTGGCTTTGATGATTTTTGGTACCCGCTTTGACTGGTGGCAACCTATTGATGGCTTTTTGATGGTCAGATCATATTTGAATCTATTGGGCTATGGTGTGCTCGGTTTAGGTTTTATCGCTATGCTGCATCAATTGATCAGGGCTAACAAAAGGGGCTTAGTAAAAGCGGCAATAGCTAGCAGTATTGGCCTTGGGCTATTAGCGCCGATGCTTTATAGCTTTGTTCAGCCTGTACAGCGCTTTCCGCCGATTCATGATATTACGACAGATACTAATAATGTGCCGATGTTTTTAGTATTAAATGATCAGCGAGCGGGAGCGAAAAACACGTTAACTTATGAAGGCGTTAACGTCGCTAAGCAGCAACTAGCAGCGTTTGCTGATATTACCTCTATTCACAGCCAAAAAGATGCTGAGCAGGCCTTTGAGCATGCTTTAGCTATCGTTAAAGAAAAAGGCTGGCAAATAATCGCTCAAGATTTGGATAAATTACACATTGAGGCAAGTGCTCGAACATCAGTTTATCATTTTGTCGATGATGTGGTGATAGTGGTGACGCCGCTGGCGAATGGCAGTAAGGTTGATATGCGCAGTGTCTCTCGTATAGGTCGCGGTGATAGAGGGGTGAACGCTGCGAGAATTCGTGATTTTATCAACACGTTTAATAGCTAAGTAGCTATATTTAAATACGTTATAAAATTAGCTCTTTTACAGGGCCGCTTGCTATTTGATTTTAGATAGCTGAAAAATATAAAGCGGCGATGTTATTATGATCTATATTGATGACTTGATCGTATCAATAATAGGATCAAGATTTTTGCTGTCATTGAGCTATGCTTACTAACACCTAGGTTAAATATTCCCTTTAAATAAGGCGCTGTATTAAATGGATAAAATACTAAAAATTGAAGAGCAGAGAAAAAAACTAGTATATGCCGGTAAAATGGGCTTTGTTCATTGGCTGGTGGTTATTTTTTCTGTTGTTTTAACCTTAGCTGCCTGGCAGTACTCTAAACAGCAGTTAGAGCAAAAACTGGATGCAAAGTTTGACCGCAATGCTCAGCAAGTGGTTAGGTTAGTAAAAGAGCGTATGCAGTTATACGAAAATGTGCTCTGGGGTGCGGTCGCCTATATTGATGTTGCCGGTAGCGATATTAATTATTCTCAATGGCTTACCTATTCAAATAGTTTAAATATAGATCTAACTTACCCTGGCATTAATGGTATTGGGGTGATTTATAATATAAAAGAAGCCGAGTTAGCAAATTATTTAAAACAACAGCAAGCACTGAGGCCAAATTACTCAATACATCCTGATCATGCTGAAAACGATTATTGGCCTATTACCTACATTGAGCCGGCAAAGACCAACCTGCAAGCCGTCGGTTTAGATATGACATTTGAAAAAAACCGACATTCATCTATCAAGAAAGCACGAGACTCTGGTAAATCACAACTGACAGGGCCCATTACATTAGTACAAGATGACATGAAAACGCCGGGTTTTCTGTTTTATGCGCCTTTTTATAAAAATGGCCGCAAGCCTAATGATATAGCACAAAGACGAGATGCTATTGTCGGCGTCACATACGCCCCTTTTATTATGAAAAAATTAATGCTCGGTACTCTAGCGCGTGAAAACCGAAATGTCAGTATTCAAATAAAAGATGGTGAACAATTACTGTTTGACGATGATGACATGAATATGAACATCCAATTGGATGATAATCCGCTATATTCAAAAGAAATCAGTATTGATATGTATGGGCGAATTTGGACGTTTTATATCCAATCAGATATGAGCTTTAGGGAGGAGGCTTCGAGTAACCAATCGCTGTTTATTATTGTTGGCGGCCTAACGATTGATTTTTTATTGCTGTGTGTCTTTATGTTTTTATCAAAAGCGAACAGAAAAGCGCTGCGCTATGCCGATCAAATGACGATTGTATTGGAAGAGCAAAAAGCCAATTTGCAGCGCTCAAACCAAGATTTAGAGCAATTCTCATATATTGCCTCTCACGATCTTAAATCACCATTGAGTGCAATTAAGCAGCTAGTGAGTTGGATAGAGGAAGACTGCCAGCAAGTATTACCTGATGAATCAAAAAAGCATTTACAATTATTAACCCAGCGCAGCGACAGAATGATGAGGTTACTTGATGATTTACTCGCTTATTCACGAGTGAATCGCTCAGTATTTGAGATGGAACCTGTCAATTTAGCACTGCTTTGTAAAGATGCTTTAGAGCTGAGCGGTGTTGCAGATCAGTTTCGTTTAGAGGTAGAGGATGTTGTGATCAATATTCAAAGGACACCATTAGACATCGTGCTCAGAAATTTAGTGTCAAACGTCACTAAACACCACCATAAAAAAACCGGTATTATTACAGTGGCCTATCAGCAAAATAGACATTCTCACATTATTTCAGTGGCCGATGATGGGCCTGGCATCCCTGAAGCATTTCATGAGAAAGCATTGGAAATGTTTCAAACATTACAACCTAGGGATAAAGTAGAGGGTAGCGGTATGGGGCTCTCGATGATTAAGAGAATAGTAGAGCATCATCACGGTAGTGTGAAGATTGAGTCTGATGGCATTAATGGTACTAAAGTAATAATATATTGGTTAAAAGAACAGTAAAATTTCAAGAAATAGTTAAGAGAGAGATGGAGGTCAAGCATGTCAAATATATCAAATAGAGAAGACATCACATTACTATTAATTGAAGATGATGATGTTGATGCAATGACAGTCAAGCGGAGTTTTCTAAAACAGCGTATTGCCAACCCCATCGTTCGGGCCTATGACGGTGTTGAGGCCTTAGAAATGCTACGTAATCAAACGGTGTCTAGGCCCTTAATTATCCTGCTCGATTTGCAAATGCCTAGAATGGGCGGTATTGAATTTTTAACGACGTTGCGTGCAGATGATGATTTAAAAGATATTGTTGTGTTCGTGTTGACTACCTCTAAGTCAGAAGAGGATTTGGTGAAAAGTTATCGTCAGCAAATCGCCGGATATTTTATCAAAGGGGAAGTAGGCGAGAGCTTTCTAGATGTTGTTAATGTCTTAGATAATTACTGGAAAGTGGTGCAATTGCCGAAGTAATTGGTTTTTTATCCATGATAACTAGGCACGCTTTAGTAAGCGATATGAGTGATTGTAAAAAATAAGTGGAAAAAGGGATATATATTGAAAAAAATTAATATATTAATAGTTGATGATGATATCGTTGATAGGGAGCAACTTATTCGGACGTTAAAGCGCAGTACCATCGATTGCGCTACAACTGAAGTTGAAAGTGTGGATCAAGCTCTGGAGCAACTAGAAGACCGCTTTTTCGATATTATTTTACTTGATTACAACCTTCCACAACGCAATGGCATTGAGCTATTACTTGATCTAAGAAGAGACCCTAAGCAACGCGATACTGCTGTTATTGTGGTCAGTACTTCACAAGAAGATGAGCTAGCACTTGAGTGTTTAATTGCAGGTGCTCAGGACTTTCTTGTTAAAAGCGATATCAGTGTCTTTAGATTACAGCGCGCTATTGTTAATGCGCAAGCACGTGCTGATTTAGAGCATCAGTTATTTCTAAGTTACCAGCACACTAAAAAGTTAGCGGAACGTGATAGCCTGACAAACTTGGCTAATCGCTATTTCTTTGATGAATCTTTTATCAAAGATATAAAAAGTAATCAGCGCGATAAATCAACGCTCGCACTATTACTGTTAGATTTAGATCACTTTAAATATGTCAATGATACCTATGGCCACGATGTCGGTGACCAGCTATTAATCGCTGTAGTCGATCGTATTAATCATAGCTTGCGCGGCAATGAGCTATTCGCAAGATTAGGTGGTGACGAATTCGCAATATCATTAACGCATCTCAGTTGTGCTAGTGATGCAAAAGTTGTAGCGAAACGTATTTTGGATGTGTTTAATGAGCCTTTTGAAATAGGCGACTACTCGATAAAATCAGGTGCGAGTATCGGTATATCTGTCTCCCCTGATGATAGTGATGAAGCTAAAGATTTACTCAAGTTCGCAGATATTGCGATGTATCGTGCTAAAGCAAAAGGACGAAATCAATCCTCGTTTTTCGAGGAGTCTATGCAAACTGAATTTTTAGCGCATTTTAATATTGAAAATCAATTGCGTAAGGCACTTGAAAACAATGATTTTTATCTGCAATACCAACCGGTTATCAATACTGCTGATTTAACAATAGCAGGGATTGAAGCACTTGTGCGCTATCGTGTTGAAGATAGGGTAGTTAGCCCTAATGAGTTCATCCCTATTGCTGAAAAAACACGACTAATTATTGAAATTGGTAAATGGGTTATTCATGAGTCAGTAAAACAATTATCACAATGGAATCAAACTAGATCAGTGCCTTTAACAATGGCTGTTAACTTATCATCAGTGCAGGTAAGTGATGATAAACTCGTCGATTTTATTGCCCAGACATTAAAGCAGTATGAGGTAGATGCGCAGCTCATTGAATTTGAACTGACAGAGACTGCTTTAATTATAGAGCCTAAGCCCACGGCTATTATACTGCAAGCTATTAGCGATTTAGGCTGTAAAGTGTCACTTGATGATTTTGGTACGGGTTTTTCTTCGCTGTCACACTTACATAGCTTTCCGATTGATATCGTCAAAATAGACAAGTCACTCATGCCCAGTGCCTCTGTTAATAAAGGGGCTAAGCAGTTAATCAATGGTTTGACCACACTAATTAAATCATTAGATTTACAAGTGATTGCTGAAGGCATTGAAACACAGCTTGATCTAGAGGTTTGTTCGCAGTTAGATATTAGTAAAATGCAGGGTTTCTATTTTGATAAGCCATTAACGGCAGCTGATCTGGCGAAAAAATACCTTTAAAAATTTACGATTAGCTAGAGACTCACAGTGCTATTTTGTTTGAGCCTCTAGCTAACTCTTGCTGTTATGTGCTACTTACAGTCCATGATTACCAGAGTATTGACTGGTGTTAGGGCTGTGCCAATTTTTAACAGTGGCAGGCTCTGGTTTATAAATTTCAACGAGTAGTGGGTAGCATGCAGTACTGTCATTAGAATGGCTGCTACCACAATCGCCACCTGGGCATGCCGATAATGCGCCTAGTAGATCTATCTCTGCAAAAAACTCAAGAAAATCACCTGGGCGTACTGGGCTCGCCTTCATAAAATATTGTTTAGTATCATTGCTAAAGCCAGTGCACATAAAAACATTGAGCACATCGTGAACATGCGGCTCTGCCTGTGCTAATGGCAGCGCTTGTGAGCTTGCTAGTGCGCGAGTCAGGTTAGAGTGACAACAGTTATTGTAATCAACTTCTTTTAACATGCTGTTAGTATAAGGATCGCAACGCGTGCCTATGACATCATGTACCCCCGCACCATCTTCATCCCAACCATACCATGCTAAAGTGTCATGGGTGATGGTGGCCATCGGCCTAAGGTAAGGTAGGTTGCTCCAAAGCCTATCACCGGTGGTGACATGACTTGCATGTAGTTGGCGGGTTTTACCACTGAAAAAACGCTCACTTAAATCATTTGCATTCCATAAGTTAAGATCACCTACTTGTGGGCCTTCAATACTGACAATACGAAAAAAATGACCGGCGGGCACTTCAAAAGTCGCACCATCACGAGCCGGCACTATAACCTGTGAGACCTTAGTCATGTTCTGCCTAGCGTTTTGGTAAAAAGAAGCGTCGTATGAGGGCACTGCATCTGTTTCATAACAAATAACTGCTTTAGCTGCACGCCTTTCATTAGCATCCGCAGGTGTGTTGTTAGTTGATGAAGCAACAGGGTCGCTAGTTGTATTATTGAGGCTCATTACACTACTCCAAAAAGTGGTAAGTTATTAAAAATCTGTCAGTTTATTATGGTATAAAAAATTACTTAGTCGATGGCATGTTAAATATTATGACCCCGACTGTAGTTGTCTTGTGGCCTAATTGTCTAGTGATTTATTGTTTATGTTTAAGGAGTAGACAGTGATGGTGGTTGAATAGCTTAAATTGTCGTGTGCTCTCGCTGAATTGGGCTGTTGTTGCTTTAACTGACTAAATCAGCGCACAATAATAGCCTTAACCTGAATATAGTCTAAACTGAAGAAACTAAAATGGAATCATTGGTGATTTTATACCGGTTGCGTTTAGAGTGTGCAAAGTAGCTACGTTTAATCATCGCTATTTTGGCCATATCTAAATAAATTAAATGTTATTAAAAGGATATTAAAAAATGACAGATATTTTAAATCAGCTCGATTTAAATCAATATGTCCCAAGTGTATTAGCGGGGGCAACTAACATACTGTTCGCAATTATTATTTTAGGTATTGGTTTTTTTGTGGCGAAAAAAGCAAATCAGTTGATTCATAAAATGGGTGAGAGCCATCCGAAACTTGATACTACCTTGTTTCGCTTTTTAGGTAGCGTTGCTAAATACGTTATTCTGGCGTTTGTTGTCATCGCTATTCTCAATCGCTTTGGTGTGCAAACAGCCTCTATTGTCGCCTTAATGGGTGCAGCAGGCCTCGCCGTCGGTTTGGCGTTGCAAGGTACGTTATCTAATTTAGCAGCAGGGGTTATGCTGTTAATGTTTAGACCGTATAAGGTAGGCGATTTTATTGATGTAGCAGATCGTTTTGGTAACGTTAAAGAAATTGATTTGTTTACTACTATATTACAAACATTTGATAATCAGCAAATTATCATTCCAAACAGTCAAATATGGGGTAGCCAAATAGTGAATCATTCACATCATCAAATTCGTGGTGTCGATATGCATTTTGGTGTCGCCTATAAAGAAAACACAGATCAGGTGAGCCAGATTATCAATGCAGTACTCGCAGCTCACCCGCATATCCTTAAAGACCCTGCACCCTTTGTGGAGGTTGAAACGTTAAATGATAGCTCTGTTGATTTTATAGTACGTCCCTTTTGTCATGGTGAACACTATTTCGATATTTTGTACTCAATACCTGAGTTAATTAAAAAGGCACTAGATGAGCAGGGTATTGAAATACCGTTCCCACATCGTAAGTTAATCATTGAAAAATCGGCATAAAAGCATCTAAATGAAGTCAAAAAATAACAGAGGTCATCTAAAGAAAGCCTCTGTTGTTTTTACTACACCTGCCAGCTTGTTACTTAGCAGATAGTGATTGCGCAAGAATCGGGTAACATTTTGTGTGCTAAGTTTATAATATGTTGTTATCGATTAAACCTGAACTTCACTAAACCTAGGTGACAATGTGTTAGAGCAAGCAGCCCATTATCGTAAAATAGCGCAAGCCATTGAATTTATTGCGCAAAACTTTAAAGACCAACCTAGCCTTGCTCAAATAGCAGCGCAGGTCAATTTAAGCCCATTTCATTTTCAGCGTTTGTTTAGTGATTGGGTTGGCGTCAGCCCTAAAAAATTCATTCAATATACCAGCATAGAATACGCTAAGCAGCTGCTAAAAGAGCAGCAATTGAACGTCAGTGATACCGCTTATCATGTTGGTTTATCAGGATCGAGCAGACTGCATGATTTATTTGTCAACATTGAAGGCATGACACCTGGTGAGTATAAAAACGGTGGTGCATCGCTGGTAATTAACTATCAGTTTTGTGACTCAGCGTTTGGCTCAATATTAATAGCATCCACAGCGAAGGGTATTTGCTACCTGATGTTTAATGATGATCAAGATGTCGCGTTAGCGCAGTTAAAGCAAAGCTTTGAGCAGGCAACTTTTCTCCACGCTAGCGATGAGCATCAACGCTTGGCGCTGGCTATGTTTGAGCAATCAAATAATGCAAAACAAGCGCCACTTAAACTGCATTTGAAAGGCTCTGATTTTCAATTAAAAGTGTGGCAAGCGCTATTAAAAATACCATTGGGACAATTATCGACATATGGGCATATCGCCACCATGATTGATAAGCCGAAAGCGGCAAGAGCTGTCGGTAGTGCGATAGCTGCTAATCCCATTGCCTTTTTAATCCCCTGTCATCGAGTCATTCAAGCCAGTGGTGATTTTGGTGGCTATCGTTGGGGTGGTACTCGCAAAAGCGTCATTATTGGCTGGGAGGGGGCGTTGCTTAATAACGATGCCAGTGTTGGATGATGGCATCGTTGATCGATAACAAAAGAGCGTTCATGAAAACGCCCTTTCATTTATCTAGCTGCTTAACAGCTAAGGTCTAAGCCCTGTTGCCAAAACGCTATTTCCATGCGCGTTGCTGTAGTGAAATGCTGTTGAATACGTTGCCCTCTAGCTGAATTGATATCAATGTCAGCAATCAGCTCATCAAAAAAGGCAGTTGTTGCCTGCGCCGCCTGCTGATACTCTTCGCCTGCGTACATGGCTATCCAATTCGCATAAGGGTTATTATCGGTATTAGCGTTACCAGGTTTACTGAGCCATTGACCAACGTGAGCATAACCTAGTGCACAGGGCACTAGAGCTGCATATAAATCCGCTAAGCTGCCCTGTGTGCCGGCATCAATCAAGTAACGAGTGTAGGCAATAGTGGCAACCCCTTCAGGTAGTGCCAGTATAGCATCTTCATCCAGCCCCCAGCTTTTACAGTAATCAATGTGCAGGGATATTTCGTGTTCCACCAATGCGCTGAGCGATGGCATACTTGCGCGCATTTGCGCTGGGTTTTCACTTTTAAATACAGCGAGAGCAAAGGCTCTTGAGTAATGTATAAGGTATAAATAGTCTTGCTGTAAGTAGTGCTGAAAGCTCGCTTTTTCTAAACTTGCAAGGCCCAGTTGCTGGACAAAAGGGTGTTGTACGTAATGATCCCACTGCGCTTGGCAGCCGGCGATAAGTTGCTGATGGTTCATAGTGTTACCTTTATAAAATCGATAGTTTGAGCGCTGTTTGTTCGATACTAGCGCTCAAATAATATTTTAAGCAGTTAGTCTAAAATGTAGCTGTTTACGTCAGGTTTGCTGGCAATGACTCCATTATCTAGTAAGAACTGAGCATAATTGTCATAGCGTGTTTTATCGGCAGCGCTTGGGCGCAATGCAAAGCGAACTAAGGTGTCGCTCCAAGCTAAACGGTTTAGTTCAGTGTCTAGTTTTTTACCATCGCCATATGATTTGAATAACTGCCAAGCTTGATCAGGATGATTAATGGTGTATTGCGTTGCCAGCTCTAGCGCGCGGTTGAATTTGATCACCATCTCTTTATCGACAGATTCGCTGTTGGCAACCACGATTAACTCATCATAAGATGGCACACCTTCCTCTTCTAAGTAAAAGGCCTTTCCTTGAAAACCTTCCGTTTTTAGCTGGTGCATTTCAAAATTACGATAGCCGCCGTAAATTGCATCTACTTGGCCAGATGCTAGAGAAGATGACAGTGACCAGCCAACATTGACTAACTCTACATCATCAATACTAATACCGTTTTTAGTTAACATGGTCCCGATAGTGGCATTAACTAGACCGCCATCAAAAGAGTAGCCAATTTTTTTGCCTTTTAAATCGGCCAAGGTAGTAACGCCATTATCAGCTAAAACCATAATGGTATTTAAAGGGGTGGCTACCAGTGTTGAGACGCGAGTTAAAGGTAGCTGTTCAACGACATCGCGAATCAGCTGTGGCTGATAAGTCACCGCTAAATCAAACTTGCCAGTAGCGACTAGTTTTGGCGGTAAGCTGGGATCTGCAGGCTCTTGAATCTCAATATCAAGTCCTTGAGCTTCAAATAAACCTTGCTGTTTAGCAACAATAATTGGGCCGTGGTCGGGGTTTACAAACCAGTCCAGCATCAAGGTAACTTTTTGTGCAAAAACACTTTGGCTGGCCAGCGTGATAGCGAGCGCGGCGAGGATTTTTTTCATGATGAGCTTCTCTTGTTATAGGTTGTGTTATAGGTTGTTAGCAATATTGATTAATCTGTTTTTTCTTGATGCCAAGGGATTAATCGTTTTAGTAAATAATCGGTAAGGTAGTAAAGGCCAACGGAAAACAGCGCCAAAATAAACAGTGCCGCAAACATATCGGCAATTTGCATACGCGCATTGGACTGCATCATTAAATAACCAAGGCCTCCTGATGAGCCGACCCATTCGCCGACTACCGCGCCAATAGGAGCGATAACCGCAGCGACACGTATCCCCGATGCCAGTGTAGGTAGCGCTGCGGGTAAGCGGATATGCCACAGCTGACGCCATTTATTGGCGCCCATGGTTTTAGCTAAATCAAGATAGCCAATGGGTGTGTGGCGCAGGCCATCAAAACAGGTGGTGGTCACTGGGAAAAAGATAATTAACGCTGCCATGATTACTTTGGAAGTCATGCCATAGCCAAACCAGATCATTAAAATAGGTGCTAAAGCAAACACAGGGATAGCTTGGCTGGCGACAAGTACAGGTAATAACCAGCGGCGCAATGGCTTAAACAACAGCATTTGTAGCGCAAAGGTTAGGCCCATTGCCAAGCCTAATATTAGCCCGAGTACGATCTCGCTCATGGTAATCAAGCTGTGGATTAGTAATAAATCATAGCTGGCGATTAGCTTGCTAAACACCAATATCGGCGAGGGTAAAATAAAGGCCTTCATATCAAATACAACAACGATAGAGTGCCACAGGCCTAAGATAATCGCGATGGTGATGATTGCCTGCACTAAATGTTTTATCCACACCTTGCTCGTAGCGCGCTTGACACTATTATAATTTGTCATGTTGCACCTGCATTTGACTGAGTACTTGTTGTTGGTATTCTCCAAGGGTGGCATCGACTGCTCTTGGTGGGGCGCTGTTAGGCACCTTTAAGAGAGTGAGCTGGTTTTGGGCATCAAATAGGAACAGCTGATCGCTAAGGCGCAGTGCCTCTTGTGGGTCATGAGTTATGAGTAATACTGTTCTATCTTTTAATACCTGTGCTGCTAAGTTTTGTAATTTGTAGCGATTGACAGCATCAAGCGCTGAAAAAGGCTCATCCATTAATACAATGGGCGTCTCTTGCATCAATGTTCTGGCTAGGGCAACACGTTGTCGCATACCACCAGATAGCTGCTCTGGTCTTGATTGTGCTATATTCGCTAAACCGAATTGCTCCAATAACTGCAACGCTTTTTGCTTATCTAAAGCGCTTACCTTGCCATGTGTTAGCTTAGATTTAATGCAGATATTATCGACAACATTAAGCCAGGGCAGCAGTAAATCTTGCTGCGCCATATAGGCGATATGCTCGCTAATAGGGCGCTTATCAGAACAAGTGATGGTGCCGCTAATGTGGTGCTTAGTCTCTATTAAACCGGCAATTAAGCGTAACAAACTGGTTTTTCCACAGCCGCTTGGCCCTAGTAAACAGCTCCATTTTGCGGATTCTAGCGTTAAGTTTACGTTGCATAATGTGCTCTTTTGCGCACCTTGATAGGTGAGTGAGAGGTTCTTAATGGCGACACTGACTGCTTGACTCATTTTTTAGTCCTAGCCTTTGCTGCGCATAGCAAAAAAATGATCGACAGGACCGCAGCCCTTGCCAATGTGTAATGCATCAGCTGCGGCTATCGCGCTAGTGATATACTGCTTTGCTAAGCCTATGGCTGTCGCTAGCTCATGGCCTTGTGCTAGGTATGAGGCAATAGCAGAGGATAAACTACAACCGGTGCCGTGGGTGTTTTTGGTATCAATACGTGGGCTTGAAAAGCTTTGCTGGCTATCGTGAGATAGCCAATAATCGGTGCTGTTTTGCCCATGCTGATGGCCTCCTTTGAGCAACACGCTGTGACAGCCAAGCGCGAGTAACTCCTTACATAATGCTAAGCTTTGGGCATCATTAGTCGGTGCTTGTGCCGCACTTTTACCCAGCAGTGCTAGAGCTTCAGGGATATTGGGGGTAATAACGCTAGCTAGAGGTATCAGTTGGCTGATAAGGCAAGATATTGCTGATTCAGCGAGCAGTAAATCCCCACTTGTGGCCACCATCACCGGGTCTAATACAATGTGTTTAGCTTGATATTTATTCAGAGCTTTGGCTACGGTTTTAATGGTATTAGCATCACCGAGCATTCCAATTTTAACGACATCAATAGCTAAATCACTAAAGATGGCATCAAATTGTTGTTCGATAAAATCAGCGGGTATAGGCAGCACAGCGCTAACGCCTAGTGTGTTTTGTGCTGTTAGTGCACTAATAACAGAGCAGGCGTAACTGCCAGTGGCTGAAATTGCTTTTATGTCAGCTTGAATGCCCGCACCACCACCGCTGTCAGAACCAGCAACTGTTAGTACAATAGGAGTATGTGGGGGATTACTTGATAATTGCTGCGATAAGGCCATTGATTATTCGTCCACGTTTAAGTCTTTTTACGGCGTGGACTACTTGATATGCGAGAGCAACCAATCAAGTTAGTTCCCTACGCCAATATAAGTTGGATCAGGTTCAGCGGGTCCAGTTTTTTTAAAAAAAACCATCTCAGCCAATTAAGGCCCCCCGACTAACGTAGTGCTATCATAGACATAATGTTTTCTATAGGCAACTATAATAAATTATCTGGCTCTAAGTTGTATCCCTCAGAGGTACCACAATAAAAGCTGATGATAAAAACCAAGGCCTGCTAATGGTATTGCTGTTAGATGTAAGTGAAGAGAGCGCTGGGGTTTAAACAGTCGCTATTTATGCGCAAGTAGATTGTGGAGTTTTATTGGCTTGATTCACTGAGGTTGTCAGCCAGTGTATGGCATCGTTTTGATCTGAAAATATTTTATAAATAATATTATTGCGATCATAAAACATTTTAATTTTTTCTTCTATCAGTGTTTTGCACAAACAATCTTTGAATAAAATGGCGGCAAAGCGCAGGCCTTGCTCTTTTTTCAAAACGATGAGATTCTGTAGCTCTTGCGCAGCTTCAGGTGTGTATAAACAGTTTTGATTGGCAATGTTAAGCTGCCCCCAATAACCATTTATATTAGCTATTTTCTCAAGAACTTGCTGGCGGTATACGTGCACAGCTTGAATGTTAAATGGCCCAGTAGCCTCAACAATAATGATATTTGGATGATCACTGTCTTTAACCTGAAAATTACCGTGCGCAATAAACATGCTAACATTCTTCCTTAAATGCTTAAATTTTGTGCAGCTATTATGACACTATATTCCAGCATGTTATATAGGTATGTCCAAAATAGGTGTTTGACTCGTCTTAAGCGTTCGAGTAAAAATCAAAAACACAGCTCACTAATTAATGGTCGATGACTTAGAACTGACAGGTTGAAATAAAGTGTGGCACTCTATAATCTTCATACTTTATTATACAATGTGGTGCTGTTGATGAATGCAGAGCAATTAGAACAAACAATAAGAGCAGGAATACCTATTAGCGCTGCTATGGATTTTCGGGTTCGCGCCTTAAATGCGCTCAGTATTGAGGTTTCAGGTGGAGCACAAGAAAATATCAATGTCCATCATACCGCCTTTGCAGGCTCACTTTATACCATTTGCACCCTAGCGGCTTGGGGGCTCACACACTCTGTTTTACCAGAGGCTTGCGCACTGGTAATGGCCAAAGCTGATATTCAATATTTACGCCCTGTAGAGGGTGATATTGTGGCGAGTGCAATGCTTAGTGAAGAGCAAAAAATAGCATTGCTAGATGATTTAAAAGCACAGCGGAAAGCGCGAATTTCGATCGTTGTGAGTATTTATCATCGGCAGAAGTTGGCCGTTAGTTTTAATGCGCATATGCATGTAAAGCATCGACAGTAATAAAACATAATAAGCGTCACGTATTAACAAAAGAGATGAAGATGAAAGAGTTAGTAATAGAAGATGTAGTGGTAGGCGATGGTAAAGAAGCGGTAAAAGGGGCGTTGATAACCACCGATTATCGTGGTTTTTTGGCCGATGGTACGCAGTTTGATTCAAGTTATGATAAGGGCAGAAGCTTTCAGTGTGTGATTGGCAGCGGGCGAGTCATCAAGGGCTGGGATCAAGGTATTATAGGGATGAAAGTCGGTGGCAAGCGTAAGTTGTCAGTGCCTGCTGATCTTGCTTATGGCGAGCGAAAAATGGGCAGCGTGATACCTGCTAATAGTGATTTACTATTTGAGATTGAATTGCTAGAAGTATTAACTAGAGATGATTAAAGAGTCAGACTTATACCTGCCAGTGAAGAGCTTTCTTGAACAACAAGGCTATTGTGTTAAAGCTGAAGTGCTAGATTGTGATGTGCTGGCTATTAAAGAGGGTATGGCTGATTTAGTGGTTGAATTAAAGCTGAGTTTCTCGCTGGAGCTGATATTTCAGGCACTGCAGCGCCAAAAAATCAGTGATGATGTCTATGTGGCTATTCCTGCTGCTAATACCGCGGTTAAACGTAAAAATTGGCGAGCAAAGCAGAAAAATTGTGTGTTGTTATGTAAGCGCCTAGGTATTGGTTTGCTATTAGTTGATGAGTCTAATCAGATACAGGTGTTACAAGACCCTGTCGATTATAAGCCTAGTAAGAATATTAAAAAGCGTAATAAATTAGTGAGAGAGTTTGTTAGTCGTCGCGGTGACCCTAACAAAGGCGGCGTTAATAAAACCACGATTATGACTGCGTATCGCCAAAATGCTCTTGCCTGCGCTATTGAGCTATCTAGGCATGGGAGTATGAAAGTAAAAGCTTTAAAAGCTGCCACTGGAATTGACAGTACATCGGGTATACTGCAAAACAATTATTATGCCTGGTTTGAGCGTATCAGCCGAGGGGTTTATCAATTGACAGAACAGGGGCTGCAAGCGGTTAAAGACAACGCCAGTTAAGGTGCACTTAACTAGCGTGATATAGTGATAGCTGTCACTCGTTTTGAGTCTCTATTTCGCGAATAGTATCCACAGCAATAATAAATTCTTCATCTGTGGGTATAACATAAGCGTTTAAAGTGCTGCCTGGGCTGCTGATATTGGTATAACCGGTTTCAGGTAAACCTTTATTGTTGGCATCATGGTTAAGCTGTAGGCCAATAGAGGCCAGCGGTTCACATATTTTTTGGCGAATTTGTGCCGCGTTCTCACCAATGCCACCAGTGAATACAATGGCATCAACATTACCATTAGCTTCCACATAATAGGCGGCGATATATTTGCGCACATGGCGACAAAATATATCAATCGCTAAATGGGCGCGTCTATCATTGCACTCATTCGCTTCATCTAACAGCTCTCGCATATCAGAGGTTAGCCCAGAAATACCTAATAATCCTGATCTCTTATTTAACAGATGATCGATATCATCAAAGTTCATCCCTTCTTTGGCATGTAGGTAATGCAAAATAGAGGCATCAATATCGCCTGAGCGAGTACCCATGACTAAACCATCAAGTGGTGTAAAGCCCATTGAGGTATCGACTGATTGGCCCGCTTGAATTGAGCAGGCGGAACAGCCGTTGCCTAAATGCAGAGAGATAATATTGACTTGATCACGTTGTATGTTGTGAATTTTTCGGTATTTATAGGCGATGTAGCGATGGGAGTTACCGTGAAAACCATAGCGACGTACTTTGTAGCGACGATAGTATTGATAGGGCAGAGCATACAAGTAGGCTTCTTCGGGTAAGGTAGAGTGAAACGCGGTATCAAACACTGCCACTTGCGGCACCTTAGTACCTAATAACGAGGTGATCGCCTCAATGCCTTTTAAGTTAGCAGGGTTGTGCAGTGGCGCTAGCTCCATACACTCTTCGATTCCCGCTTTCACTCTGTCATCGATTAAAATTGATTTTGAAAAAGTCTCGCCGCCGTGAACTACGCGATGGCCAACGGCTTGAATATCAGCTAATCCTTGAATGGACTCAATTTCGGTTTGCGGGGCAATTAACCATTTTAAGATAGTATCAATAGCGATTTCATGATCTTTAATTGGCTGGCTTTTTCGCACCTTAGCCCTACCGCTAACATTAAAGGTTAGCTGGGCATAGCTGCCGATATTTTCGATTAAGCCTTTGGCTAGGTAGCGTGCGGCAATTTCACCGCTTTGTGTCACGCTGGTATCTATAATTTGGAATTTTAATGAAGAGGAGCCGCTATTGAGTACTAAAATATTCATCTGTTTCCCTATATTACAAATTGTCTTGGCTGAGTCTGCGATGGGATTGTGGCTACATTGTCGCTGGCAAGGTTTTTAAAGCCTTATTAATAATGAGTATAGCAAGAGCTGTAAGGGTTACAAATGATAGCGCGAGCTAAGTGGAAATATCTAAACAGGCACGATAGCTCTCTATAGCTAAAGTGCGTGTTTAGATTACTTTAAGTGTTAGCAGCCACAGCCATAATGTTTGTGTTTGGACATTTTGCCGACACCTGCATTCATGCTGTTAGTGGGGTCTAAATTTTTATAGAACACTTGCTGGCTCTCGCCCGCTTGGTAGAGATGGCCGACATTGTGCTCCGCTGGGTATTTAGCCCCTTGCGCTGCTAAGGTGGCAAGTAAGCCTGCTTTTACTGTCAGTGGGTCATAGCCCTTTTTAACAATGTAATCGCGATGAAAAACAAAGCAGAAGAAGTGACCGTAATAAAGTGGTTCTAAAATAGCGTCACTCGCTGGTGCTGCTAGCTCTTCAACCCAATTAGTCTCGTTGCGCTTTAGGGCGACATCAAGTGCTAAAATATCGGCAACGTGCCTATCGTTCATTTGTTGATAACGTATGGCGGCGCCTGCTACAACAAAGCGCTGTAGCATCGCTTTTTTGGCTTCCACTTCATTACACTGGATAAAACGCCCTTGTTGCTCACTGTGAAAGTGCTGCGCCAGGTAAGTTTTGAATTCGGCTATGCCCTCATCAGCCATTTTAATAATGAGATGGTGTTCGTATTGGGCGCGCATCTCAAGTAGTGATTTAGGTAGATGCTCAGGTAATATTTTGGCGCTGTAGTACAAAAATTTATCTGGGATATCATTGGGTAGCCAAGAGATTTTATCTAAAAACGATGCGACTTTGTTTTTCATTGAAAACAGCTTGGGCATACTGGCAGTGCCCAATTTTTCGATCGCTAAGAAGCTGTCTTTACCGTATTTATGGGCAATGTCAAAGGCGGTACCATGTACGTATTCAGCAGAGACAGGTAGGTTTTTAAAGTCTTTGAGGATGTCTGTACGCAGCTGGGTAAAAGTGGCTGGGTCTTTGACACCTAAATAAAATGTTTTAGTTTTTTTAGGTTGCTCAAACGTGTCTGAGCGCACGGCGAAAACAGCAAGCTTGCCGGCGCAGCCGCTCGCTTCAAATAAGCGGCGCTCATCAGCATTAAAACGTGCTGGGCTATCGGCTTCAACATCTCTTATTCTGGCCACATACTCTTTATCACTTGCTAGCTTATCGGCAATCGCACTGTTATCGAGGACAAAATTTTGCTGTTGTAAGTTGGTTAAAATTTCCTCTGGCTGTTCACCTAAATAAATCCCTAAATGGTTAACAAGGTGAAGCTCGCCCTCGCTATCTATTTGCGCGTACAGTGCCAGCTCTGTGTAGGCAGGGCCGCGTTGAATGAGTGCGCCACCTGAGTTGTTGGCAATGCCGCCGATGACACTGGCACCGATACACGAAGAGCCGATAACTGAATGCGGCTCTTTACCTAAAGGTTTTAGCGCATCTTCTAATTGGAATAAAGTGGTACCGGGAAAACTAATCACTTGCTCGGCGTTATCTAATAGTAGATATTGATTGAGCTTTAATGTTTGGATAATAACGATAGGGCGATCATAATCATTACCCGATGGCGTAGAGCCTTCGGTTAAACCAGTATTGGCCGCTTGCATGATGACGATTACATCAGCTTTAACACACACCTGCAACAGTCGCCAAAGCGTGACTAAATCATCGGGGAAAACCACTGCAATGGCATCGCCACCGCCTGATCTAAAGCCGTGTCGATAATGGCTGGTTGCATCGGCATCGGTCAGTATTTTATCGTTGCTAATGACTTTTTTGAGTGCTGTTATAATTTGAGCTGGTGCTAATTCATTCACTTTTACTTCTCCGCAATGACCGGTTTAATCGAGAGTCAGCCTTACCTTGTTCCCACAGTGCTTGTTCAACAAACGCGAAGTGATCATGTGAGGCGGCTTTAGCTTTCTCTGGGTTGCCTTCAATAATGGCTGCTAGCAATTCACCGTGTTGTTCTTGAATACTCGCTCTAAGTAATTTGTTGGGGTATATATCACTTAAATTTTCAGTAATACTTTGCCTTAACGGCTCAAACATCGCCTTCATCATGTGCAATAGCACCATGTTGTGGGCTGCTTCTGCGATGGCTATATGAAATTCAACATCGGCATGTGCTTCTTTGATGAATTCTTCGCTTTGTTGGTAGGCCTTTAATTGTTGGTATTTCTTTTCTAGATTTTGCTGATCTATTTCAGTTCTTCTAAGCGCCGCATAGTGTGCACATAGCCCCTCAAGTGCATGCCTAAACTCTAATAAATCATGCTGCGCTTCAGGGTGTTTAATTAACAGCTCTAATAGAGGGTCAGAAAAACCTGCGCCAATGGTTTCAGATACATAATTACCACCACCTTGATAGCTTTCAAGGATACCTTTAGCGACTAATTTTTGAATGGCTTCACGAACGGAGGGCCTTGAAACTTCGAACTGCTGAGCTAGCTCACGCTCCGATGCTAATTTTTGGCCGGGCTTAAGCGTACCCTCGACCACCATCTCTTCAATTTGTGACATGATGACATCAGATACTTTAGGTGTGCTTACTCTTTTATACATTCTCGCTCTCATATTAGCAGGCGCTATTTCTAAAATAACTTGACAACTATTGTGCTTAGATAATAATCTGTATTTTATTAATGGTCAATTGGTATTACCAATTTAATTTTAATGTTGTTTGTTTGTTGCTAATAACAGTAAATGGCCATATTAAATCAAACATAATAAGAGGGAGAAAGGCATGGCTAAAGTGCTTGAAATTGCCGATTTAAAAAGAATAGCGAAGCGTAAGGTTCCCAAGTTATTTTTTGACTATGCCGATTCCGGCTCTTGGACCGAGAGTACTTATAAAGCGAACGAGAGTGACTTTCATAAATTATTACTAAGACAGCGCATTGCTGTTGATATGACAGACAGAAGTTTAACCAGCCAAATGATTGGCCAAGATGTCAGTATGCCTATCGCGATGGCGCCAACCGGTTTAACGGGTATGCAGTGCGCCGATGGTGAAATTAAAGCGGCGAAAGCATGTGAAGCTGCGGGTATACCCTTTACTTTATCGACAATGAGCATCTGCTCTATTGAAGATATTGCCGAGCATACCTCTAAGCCGTTTTGGTTTCAGCTGTATGTGATGAAAGATAAAGATTACATTAAGCGCTTAATCGCCAGAGCAAAAGCGGCAGGTTGTTCAGCGTTAGTGCTAACGTTTGATTTACAGATTTTAGGCCAAAGACATAAAGATTTGCGCAATGGGCTCTCCGCTCCGCCAAAACTAACGCCTAAGCATTTATGGTATATGGCGCAGTGCCCACAGTGGTGTCTGGGTATGTTAGGTACTAAGCGTCGCGAGTTTGGTAATATTGTCGGCCACGTTACGGGTGTCGATGATATGTCATCGTTATCGATGTGGACTGCTGAGCAATTTGATCCTAAATTATCTTGGGATGATATTCAGTGGATTAAAGATGAGTGGGGAGGCAAGCTGATATTAAAAGGTATTCTGGACCCGCAAGATGCACTCAAAGCAGCACAAAGTGGAGCTGATGCTATTATTGTCTCTAACCACGGTGGGCGTCAGTTAGACGGTGCTCGCTCATCTATTGCAGCACTTGCTGAAATTGTCGATCTTGTGGGCGATAAAATAGAAGTACATATGGATGGTGGCGTACGCTCAGGCCAAGATGTTTTAAAAGCACTGAGTTTAGGGGCAAAAGGGGTCTATTTAGGCCGGCCTTTCCTGTACGGTTTAGGGGCAATGGGGCAAGCGGGCGTCAGTAAAGCGATTGATATTATTCGCACTGAGTTAGATGTCACCATGGCGCTGTGTGGTGAGCGAGATGTTAATAATCTAGGCAGACACAATATTGATAGGCACAGCGAGTTAGTGCGTCAATATGATATCGATTTACAGCAGTAATTTGGACAGGCTTTAGCAATTAGCAGCGCCTTTGCTCGCATTATGACAGGCAAAGGCGCGATCTAGCTGTGCTAAATGCTTGTTAAGCAGATGCTGTGATATTTGTTTGAGCGTGCTCAATCTTTCTGTTTTGCCAACGCTTGTAAACAGTTAAACCTAACACTAACAGTGCCAACCCTAATGTCACGGTGTTCGCCACAATCATCGGGATATCTTGCATTTTCAGGCCATAAAATAGCCACAGTGCAACACCCATAGTGAAAATAGAATACATCATCACTGAAATGCCATCGACATTACCTGTTTTTAAAATGGCAATAACTTGCGGTACAAAAGCAGCTGTAGTACAGCCTGCGGCGATTAAGCCTAGGAGTGTGGTTTGGTCCATGAAAAATAATCTCTATATTCAAAATATGATAAGTAAGTGATCGAGCTAAATATAGTTCACATATGTGAAAGCTTAGTGACAGGCTATTATTTTTCGTCTTAGGGAAACCTTAGAGCTTTTATACAACATGATTAGTGCTGTGATCGTGTCAAAGTTTCTTGGTGTCAGGGCGTGCTATAAGCTCGGCATTTTAATCCTAACGCAGGCAAGCGGCAATAGCTTTGAGTATATATTTCGAACAATTTTTGTTTTTTGTGTAATTAAAGAGGGAGTACGTTATTTTTAGCTGCACTAGTAACGCTTAAACAATCAACCGCTGCTTTTCGTGCTCCACATCTTGCTATAAACTATTTGCTATTTAACACTGTCTATAAATAAGTGAGACGGGCTGAGTTGCCCTAAGTATTAATAAAGGAAGTAATTGATGCTACTGAGAAAGCCATTTTATTTTTTGCGCCATGGCCAAACCGATTGGAATGTAGCCAAGCGTATTCAAGGGCAAACCGATATCCCTTTAAATGAGCGCGGGCGTCAACAGGCACTGAATGTTAGCCGTGTTATCGCACAGTTAGATATTGGCGGTATTTTTACGAGCCAATTGAGCCGAGCTTTAGAGACAGCAGAAATTGTTAAACCCAATACTATTGCAGCATTAAGCGTGGTTGATGATTTAAAAGAAGTGACTATTGGCGAGCGCGATGGTCAGCAATCAGGCCTATGGTATCAACAGTGGAAAGCGGGTGAGGCAATAATACCAGGGGCTGAAACCAGAGCTGAGTTTAGAGCGCGTGTAATGACAGGGGTTAGCAAGGTGCTAAGACAGGCTGAAAATCCATTAATAGTCTCGCATGGTGGTGTGTATGGGGCATTGACAGAATCGATTATTCTTACACCTGCAGTATCTATTACTAATTGTATGTTGCTACATGTCACACCAGGTATTGATGATCAATGGCTGGTGGATGTGGTATTTAGTACCGATTAAAGCGTCTATATATTTAAAGAGATGATGGCCATGAACCAGCAAAAAGTGAGCATAGCACGCGATATTGATAGCCCGATGATTGGCATCATTATGTTAAATACCTCTTTTCCAAGACCTGTAGGTGATGTCGGTAACCTCGCAAGTTATGACTATCTAGCGACAATTTTCAAATTAAGCAAAGCCAATGTTGCCAATGTCGTCAGTGATAGTTTATCTGATGAAGTGATACAAGAAGTGATTGCGGCCGCTCATCAACTGCGCTGTCAAGGGGTTAAAATAATTACCACAAGCTGTGGCTTTTTAGCGCCTATACAACAGCAAGTACAGCAAAGTGTCGGTTTACCTTTTATTGCAAGCTCATTGTGTTTACTGCCGTTTCTTCGCCAAGTTTTTGGCAAGACCAGTAAAATAGCAGTATTGACATTTGATAGTCGTGTGCTCAGCCCTGATCATTTTAATGGCCATTTTGATAATAAGCTAGTGATTGGCGGTATCGAGCAAGGCCAAGAATTACATCAAGTGATAAAGCAGGGGCTGTCATCATTAGATGAAGCGAAAGCACAGCAAGATGTATTAGAGGCAGCGCAGCGGTTGATGCAGCACTCACCTGAGTGCATTTTATTAGAATGTACCAACCTTTCACCTTATAAAGCGGCGATACGTGAACGCTTTGGCATTGCTGTTTATGATTTAGTTGACGCGGTGCATTGGCTCGCTAAAGCCTATTAATTTAACCGCTGATCATTCTCGCGGTGCTCTGCATTAACCCTAAGTAATTTGCTAGCAACTGCTCTTTGGTATGCTTGGTATTGGTCAATGCTAGGGTAATGGCCCCTTTAATATTGCTCGCGCTGTCGTAAATAGGTACCGCTAATGATAAATCGGCCAGTACGTATTGATCCTCGACTAAGGCATAGCCGGTGTCTTTGCTTTGCATGATTAGCGCTTTGACCTGCGCTTTATCTATTTGTGTTTTCGCTGTCCTCTGCTGCCAGCTCTGCGCTGTTAACACATCATCTAGCTCATGTTCTGCTAATAGCGAAGCTGCTGCTCTACCTGATGCGGTGCAATAAATTGGCAAGCGACTACCGACAGTGACAGTTGTCTCTAATACCTCTTTACCTAAAAAGCGGGAGACAAAAATAATCTCGTTACCATCGAGGATAGATAGCGTGGTCGCGCCCTCAGTTTTAATACTTAAAGTATGTAAGTAGGGCCTCGCTCGGCGTACTAGGTTGTTTGACTCAATAAAGCAGGCGCCAATTTCAGTCGTTTTTGCGGTCAACTCATAAGCACTGTTGTGGTTAACACGCGTAAGATAGCCAAGTTTTTCTAGGGTATAGCAAAAACGCTGAGCGCTACTTTTACTGTGCCCCGTTAGTTTGCTCACTTGCATTAGCGACAGTGCGCTCTGCTGGGCGTTAAAAACGGACAGTACTTTAAATGCCTTTTCTACACTTTGTACGTACAGGGTATCTTTTTTTGGTAACGACATAATATAGCTTCTTTTTTATGAAGAACCGCATGATATAGCGAAGATATTATTTAACAACAATTGATCGCTAAATGCGCTAGTTCTCGTGTTTTTATAATTTTTATGGCATATATAACGGGTATAGATTAACAATAGTAAGTATTGCTATGCAATTCAAAGTATTTTATATTGATAGTTCATCCATTAATAACAACTAATAAGGAATTTCTCATGCTCGGTAAATTGAAGACTCTCGTTTGCGTTACTGCAGTTGCAGGTAGCCTTATATCCTCTTTCGCAGCAGCTGAAAAGTGGGATATGCCAATGGCGTATTCGAATACTAATTACCATACTCAAAATGCCAAGTTGTTTGCAGAAGCGGTTAAAGTCGCAACGCAAGGTAAACTCGATATTGTCGTACACGGTGGCGGCTCTTTGTTTGGCGGTAAAGAAATTAAGCGTGCAGTACAGACAGGGCAAGCGCAAATAGGTGAGCGCTTACTATCTGCTCATGCTAATGAGAATCCAATGTACGGGTTTGATTCAGTACCTTTTTTAGCTAGCTCTTTTGAAGACTCTGTTAAATTATGGAATGCGGCAAAACCTGAGTTAGAGAAAGTATTGGCTAATGATAATTTGGTGTTGTTGTATTCTGTGCCCTGGCCTGGACAAGGTTTATACTTTAAAAAGGAAGTGACTAGCAAAGCAGACACGAAAGGCACTAAATTCCGCTCATACAATGCAGCAACGGCAACTTTTTCCGATTTAATGGGCATGCAGCCTGTACAAGTTGAAGCCGCTGAGCTATCACAAGCACTGGCAACAGGTGTGGTTGAAGCGATGATTTCATCGGGCTCAACGGGTTACGATAAAAAAGTATGGGAACACCTAACGCATTTCTACGATGTAAATGCTTGGTTGCCACGTAACTATATTTTCGTCAATAAAGGTGCTTGGGATTCTCTAGATGAGAGTACGCAAAGCATTGTTAAAGGTTTGGCGATGCTAGCAGAGCAATCAGGGACAACGAAAGCTCAGCAGTTATCTGATTGGTATATTGCGCAATTAGCAGCCAATGGTATGGTGACCCAGGCAGCAAAAGGTCAGCTGTTAACTGATTTACAAGAAATTGGTAAAACTATGTCAGCACAATGGCAAAAAGATGCGGGTGATAGCGCAACTAAAATTATTTCTACTTATCAGCAGTAAACTATCTCAATAAGCTAAATTAGGTTGCCTAATTTAGCTTTTCTTATTTTTGCACTGCCCCTAAATGATCTCTTAGCATAAGAGTACTTCGCTATCTGGGTTTGTGACGTGAACAGCTGGAGTAATACTATGGATACCATAAGAGCAGGATTACATCGACTATTTGATTTTTGCGGCTACATTGCCGCCGCTTTCTTGATTGCAATTTTGTTGCTAATTATGGTGCAGGTTGTTGGCCGTTTGGTTGGTTACTCAACCCCTGGCATTACCAATTACGCTGGCTATTGTATGGCTGGTGCCTCATTTTTTGGTTTAAGTTATGCGATGCATCACAATAGCCATATTAGGGTGTCATTATTTTTAAACATCGCCGCTAAATTTCGTTTTTGGCTAGAGCTTTGGTGCCACTTAATCGCCGTCGGCCTCGCTATTTATTTCAGTTTTTATTCAATGAAAATGACTTATTGGTCGCATAAATTTCACGATGTCTCACAAGGGCAAGATGCGACACCGCTATGGATTCCACAGCTAGTCGCTGTCGCTGGCACTATTGTATTGGCGCTGGTGTTATTAGAAAGATTGTATGTTTTATGCTTTAAACCTAATGATCCGTTAAACCCGGTTCAATCATCGTTAGAACAGGAATAAGGGATAGCATATGGAACATTTTCAACTGATATCAATTTTTTTATTCGTACTTTTTTTATTGCTAGGTACTGGTGTTTGGGTCGGCTTTGCTCTTATTGGCGTCGCGATTGTCGGTATGGAGCTATTTACCTCTCGCCCTGCGGGGGATGCGATGCTCACCGCGATTTGGGCATCTTCTACTAGCTGGTCACTGACGGCTTTACCGCTATTTATTTGGATGGGTGAAATACTTTTTAGAACCAAGCTCTCGCAAGATTTATTTAAAGGTTTATCACCTTGGATGTCGGGCTTACCTGGTGGTCTATTACACACAAATATTGTCGGCTGTACGATTTTTGCCGCGGTATCAGGCTCATCCGCAGCGACCTTGACAACCGTGGGTAAAATGGCGATTCCCGAGTTGGAAAAGCGCAATTATCCACGCCATTTAATTATAGGTACACTGGCAGGCGCTGCCACTCTTGGTTTGATGATTCCGCCGTCTTTGACGCTGATCGTCTATGGTGTCACGATTAATGAGTCTATCTCTAAGTTATTTTTAGCAGGCATCATGCCCGGCTTATTTTTAGCGTCAATGTTTATGCTATATGTGGTGATTTATTCACTGATTAAAGGCCGCCAAGATATTATTGTCGATGGTGCTAAAACGTTTAAAGAAAAACTGTCTGCATCACGTTTTTTGATCCCTGTACTGTTATTAGTGTTATTCGTTATAGGCTCTATGTATAGCGGCATTGCCACAGCGACTGAAGCCGCATCCTTTGGGGTGATTGGCGCATTTGTTCTGGCTAGCGTTCAAGGCTCGATGAATTTAGAGACTTTTAAAGCGAGTATTTTAGGTGCCGTTAGTACCTCTGCGATGATTGCTTTGATATTAATGGGTGCTTCGTTCTTATCATTATCGATGGGCTTTACCGGTTTACCTAGAGCACTGGCCGAGTGGATAGCGACAATGGAGTTAACTCGCTTTGAGCTATTAATGGCGCTGTTGGTCTTCTACATTATTATCGGCTGTTTCTTAGATGGTATTTCGGCGGTCGTTTTGACTATCGCCATTGTCGAGCCAATGATTAGGCAGGCGGGTATCGATATCATCTGGTTTGGTATTTTCATTGTGGTGGTGGTGGAAATGGCGCAAATTACCCCGCCGATTGGCTTTAATTTATTCGTGTTGCAAGGTATGACCGGTCATCAAATAGGCTATATTGCCCGTACTGCTGTGCCGATGTTTTTAATTATGTTGTTGATGATCTTTGTGTTGATAGCGTTGCCAGAGCTGGCAACATGGCTACCAGAGAAAATGAACGCTAGGCCTTAATTGACTATGAAAAAAGATATGGTTGTTGTAGGTGCCGGCATGGTCGGCATCAGCAGTGCACTAGCATTACAAAAAAGAGGTTATCAAGTCACCCTGATTGATAAAAGCCCGCCTGCCAGTGAGACCTCTTTTGGCAATGCGGGAATGATTACACCAAGCTCTTTAGTGCCCTTTAATAACCCGACAATCATGCGCTCATTACCTAGTTTTTTAACTAATAAAGGCACAGGGTTTCGCTATAACGCTCGCTATGCCTTTAGTGAGCTGGCAAATTTGTTGAAGTTTTTAGCGTGTGCGAATCCCGCTGCCACTAATCAGCGTATTCACGCGCTTTATCAGTTGATAGAGCGATCAACTGAACTGCATCGACAATGGGCTAGTGCGAGTGAGCGCCAACAGTTATTAAGGCCTATCGGCTGGCTTAAATTGTACCGACAACAAGCAAGCTTTGAAAAAAGTAAATATGAACGCGCGATACTTGAGCAGTACAATATAGCGACTACGCTGTTAGATAACACGAAATTAGCAGCATTTGAACCCGCTTTAAAACCGATTTATATGCAGGGGTTGCATATTGAAGAGGCGCTAAGTGTGGCCTCACCTAGTGAGTTGGCCAAGTGTTATTTTGATCAATTTATCGCCCTTGGCGGTGAGTTTATTGAGGCGAGTGTTAATCATCTAGGGCGTGAACAACTTGGCTTTAAGCTTAGGTTAGATAGCAAGGGTGAGCAGCAAACGCTGTTGTGTGAGCAGCTGGTGGTTGCAGCTGGGCCTTGGTCTAAAGCACTGTTAACAATGCTTTCAATTAAATTGCCGATGATTTTTGAGCGCGGTGCACATCGCCAGTTTGCGAGCAGTGACGGGCCTGCATTAAAACACGCTATTCACGATGTGGATGGCAGTTTTGTGGCCAGCCCAAATGCCACCGGTATCAGGGTCACTTGTGGCGTGCAGCTGCAATATCATTTAGCCGAAAACAGCGAGGTGCAGCTGGATTTAGTGACCAAAAATGCCCAGCAAGGTTTAGCGATTGATCAGCCATGTATATCGCAATGGCATGGTGCTAGGCCTACATTGCCAGACAGTATGCCGGTTATTGGCCAGAGCAGTATTAAAGGCTTATGGTTAAATACAGGGCATCAGCATATAGGTTTTGCCACAGGCCCTGGCTCTGCTGATATTCTTGCAGATTTGATGCAAGGTGTGACAACAGATAACAATAATCCATTTTCTACTACACGTTTTAAAATGTAGTAGAAAATAGTATCCCGATTAGATCTTTTTAAAATCGTGACGAGTAATGGCACGTTCTTGTTCATCAAATAAGTGAGCTTTGCTTAAATCAAACTTTAAACCGACACGCTCACCGATTTTCGAATCGACAATGTCGGGCATACGAATTGTAAAAAGGCCGACCTTATCTATTTCAACATAGATAAAGGTCTCGCCACCTAAATGCTCAACTACGGCTATTTCACCCACCGTATCGCCAGCATCAATCGCACAAATTTTGGTGTGCTCAGGGCGAATGCCAAAGTGCATGGCATCAGCACTGGTGTTGATTTCAGAGAGGATGGAAAGCTGATCGTTGTTGCCCAGTGCTATCACGTTAGGTTGATCAGTTGTTTTACATGAGAATAAATTCATGTTCGGTGAGCCGATAAAGTTCGCCACAAACAAGTTCGCAGGGTTAGAGTACAGCTCTAATGGGCTACCTTGCTGCTGAATAATACCTTCGTTAAAAACCACAATACGATCAGCTAAGGTCATAGCCTCTACTTGATCGTGGGTGACATAAATCATGGTCTTTTTTAGTTTGTTATGTAATCTGGCAATTTCTATGCGCATCAACACGCGCAGTGAGGCATCTAGGTTAGAAAGCGGCTCGTCGAATAAGAATACTTTAGGATCGCGAACAATCGCTCGGCCAATAGCGACACGCTGGCGCTGCCCGCCTGACAGTGCTTTAGGCTTTCGATCTAATAACGGAATGATCTGCAGTGTCTGTGCTGCTTTTTGTACTTGTTGCTCAATATCTTCAGGGCTGACACCTGCTATTTTTAAGCCAAACGCCATATTTTCGGCGACGCTCATGTGCGGGTATAAAGCATATGATTGAAACACCATGGCTAAACCGCGCTCAGATGCGCCCATCGCTGTCACATCTTCATCATCAATGATGATAGAGCCCGCTGTCATTTCTTCAAGGCCGGCAATAAGGCGCAACATGGTGGATTTTCCGCAACCTGAGGGACCGACAAAGACGACGAATTCGCCCTCTTTGATGTCTAAATCAACGCCTTTAATAACATGCATGCTATCGAAAAACTTGTGAACTTCTTGTAACTTAATCGCGCCCATTATGCTATATCTCCTGTAATTGCTGGCTGTGTTGTCGATGCCCAACTTAACCAGATAGCTGCTGTCCATGAAAATGAATCTCCGCCACAGCCTTGTCCATCAATTGCTGAAAAGTATTCAGCAAAGCCTTTCTCACTAATGAGTTGTTGGGTGTCTAGGCGTATTTTTTCAGCGAGTGCATACTCTTTTTGCTCTGTTAAGCCGACACCTATCAGGTAATTGACAATTGACCACACGGGGCCTCGCCAATAGCGAAGAGAGTCAAATTTTTGATGAAACGGATCAAAACTTGGTACCATATAGTTAACTTTGCTGCTCCATTTAGTGATCAAATCTAGCTGTGCCTGCTTTTGTAAGGGGGAGCCAACGCCTGCGTATAAGCACAGGAAACTAGCGGCAGTGACATCATCAGATAGCCTGTTACTGCGGGCATCAAGTGTACAATATGCCATTGCCTCTTTGTTCCATAATGTCTCAAAGCCCTGCTCAAGACGTGCTATACGTTGTGCTATAACAGCGCCTTGCTCGCTATAATTGAGAGATAAAGCCAGTTGGTATAAATCCTTTTCAGCGCGAATTAAAATGGCATTGATACCGACGTCCGCTACCCAAAAAGGTGTAGTTTTTGCTATTTTTATTGGATCCCACTGACAGCTGACACTGTGTTGCACTAATGCGATATAGCAATCGTAATCATACTTTGTCGGGCGCATTAGCTTGTTGACATGATCTGTGTCATTGCGATGGTATTCGCCGACTTCGCTGGTATCAATCATGGGATATACGGCGTCCCAATCCGGCAGGTTATCGCGGCCTGACTCCCAGGGGTGAGTTATTTTAACCACACCCGATTGCTCGATGTCTCTGGCATCGTGCCACCATTGGTGAAAGGCATTGAGCTGGGTAAACGCACGTTGTGCGCGATTAAGATACTGGCTTTGATCTTGCTCATCGCACCAAAGTTTATAAATAATGCTCGCAGCCACTGGTGGCTGGCTAATACCCGTAGCAGAAATAGGACCATGGCTATCTGCTTGCCAAACACTTGGGCCCGGGTAGTAGCTGGGCTCTTCTTTGCGAAAGATAATGTGCGGGATCATGCCATTGTGCCACTGCGCTGCAAGTAGTGTCTCAATTTCTCGCCACGCTCTATCGTTATCAAATTGTTGAAAGCCCAGGGCGACGAAAGCAGAGTCCCAATTCCACTGGTAAGGGTAGAGCCCTTTAGTGGGGATGGTATAGCCACCCATATCGTTATCCGCGATGATTTTTTTGGCTTTATTATCTAGATCGTTCAATTTCGTCTCCTAACCTTTTACGCTGCCGGCAGTGAGTCCTGCGACAAGATACTTTTCAAACCAGAGGAATATAAATAATACGGGTACGGTAACAATGACGGCCCCGGCCATTAAGTGTTGTCTGGGAACTTCAGATGAGTTGAGTGACACTACCCCACGCGATAGCGTATAGATGTCAGGGTCATCGAGAAACATGAAAGCGAACAGGAACTCATTCCAAGCGATCATGAAAATATAGAGTGACACTGAGGCAATGGCAGGCAAACTCAATGGCAATGTAATTCGCCAAATGACGCCTAAGCGCGAACTGCCATCCATTAAGCCCGCTTCTTCTAGCTCAGGTGGTAAACCGCGAAAGTAGCCTTGCAACATATAAAGGGCTACTGGGATAGTGGTCGCTGGGTAGACAATTAATAACCCGATCAAACTATTGCGTAAGCCTAATTGGCTGAATACAGCATACAGCGGGATCACTAAGACGATCGCTGGCACCATGTAAATCAGTAAGATTGAGCGAGAAAACACTAACCTGCCTGGAAACTGTAATCTAGAGACCGCATAAGCCCCTGGAATAGAGGCAAATAGGGTAATGATAACGGTCAATACAGAAACAATCGTCGATATTAAAATATATTGGCCAAAATTATATTGGCTAAATAACTCAATATAAGATGAGAACAGTGTGACTAAGTTCTGGGTCAAATCAATTGAATAATCCAATGGGTTTTCAAGTAGCGCAGATTGTTTCTTAAAACTGGTCATAACCATGGTGTAGAAAGGTAATATGACGATAGATGCAAAAAAGACCATACCTAAACCACGTAGCACCTTTATCAATACATTCTCATATTGCAGCCTACTCATTTTCGCCAGCGGTACTTTGTCTAAACAAACTAGCACAGCGTAAACGGTAATAAAGCCGATAATAACGGCGCAGCTAATCGCCAGAATCCCTAGGGGTAATCCCAATGGATTACCTGTACTAAAAACGATCCAAAGCCCTGCCAATAATAGTGATGCCAATACTTTGGTGCGAGTGCTGCGATCGTCAATAAAAAAGCCTAGAGCGCAGATGATAGCTGCTGCGAATATCAGTGGCATAAAATCAAACGAGACGGCCTGCCCAACGGACAGCGTAATCGATATGCCAATAATGACACTGCTGATCACCGACCATAAAATGCCGAGTGATATTAGTAATAAAATAGCGTTTAAGATAACCATTACATACCTTCCTCTTTTGGACTGAAACGGAAATACAAGGTGACAAAAATTGCCAAGACAAAGAAGATAACAACCGCCACGGCGGCTCCTAAGCCTAAGTTAGACAGTGCAAAACCTTGCTCGTAAACATCGACTGTTAAAGTGCGAGTACCTGAGGCGCCACCGGTGAGCAGGAAAATGTCGTCAAACTTATTAAAGGTCCAAATAAAGCGCAACAAGAATAAGGTCGATAAAATACCAACCAACTGCGGCATCGAAATATGCCAGAATTTTTGTAATGGAGTCGCTCCATCCATATCGGCAGCTTCATACATATCGCTAGATAATGACTGGATACGAGCCAGTATAAAGAGGAAAGCTAGAGGGAAATAACGCCAAGCCTCGAATACAATCACTGATGTTAAGGCGAGCGGAAACTGCCAAGTCATACCTAAAAACTGTAAGTTGACATGCTCGCTGCCAAAGAAGTTGATAGGCTCGTTAATCACGCCATTGACTATCAGGAGCGAGTTAACCGCTCCTG
This sequence comes from Gammaproteobacteria bacterium AS21, assembly GCA_038900335.1. Lineage (GTDB taxonomy): Bacteria > Pseudomonadota > Gammaproteobacteria > Pseudomonadales > Balneatricaceae > Rs1. The sequence goes on from JBBMRB010000009.1 coordinate 57,505, forward strand.
AGAACGGATCAAACAGGAATACCCAAGTAAATGCGACTGCAATCACAGGCGATACATAAGGGAATAACAACAGCCCGCGCATGATTGTTCTGCCCTTAAAAGAAGTGTTTAATAATAATGCTGCAAATAAGCCCAACACTAGTGCGCCGCCAGTGCCAAATACAGTGTAGATAAACGAGACCCAGAGGATGTCGTAGAAATCATCGCGGCTAAAAATCTTTTCAAAGTTAGCGAATGAAAAGTTAAAGCTGGTTAGCGCATTTTCGGCATCACCTGTCAGGGTGTAAGGCAGTTTTCTAAATGACTCAATCGGGCTGTCTAAATATTGCTGTGAAGCAACTAGCTGTAAAGGTAGTTTTAGCCTTTTTCGCGGTACTAATTCAGCCACTTTACAGGTTAAATTGTTATTGGTTACTAGGCAGTGCGAATCAATATTCGTGGCTGTTAGGCCCGCTGGGATCTGTAGCGAAAGGATGACATCTTCAACGAGTTTAGTCGGCGGAATTGAGCGTAGTTGTAACTCTATCGCTAAAGAATCCCCTACTTTTTCTAAGGTGCCAGCGCTTTTGATTTTAAGTACAGGCTTGGCTTGGCGAAGTTCACTTAAACCAATTTCTTTGGCGCTGACCCAAAAATTAGATAGCACTGGCAGAAGTACCATAATTAAAACAACGAATATGGTGGGGGCGAGCATAAAGTAAGCTAACTTTTTCTCTCTTTGCGCAATAGGCCCTGTTTTGTTGCGCAGGGCTAACAGTTGCTCTTTGGTATAATTCTTTCTTTCAATCATAGCGTCCCTCTTGCTATTTGAGTTGCAAAAAATGACTGCAAATAAGCATCTGACCACGTTGTGTGATCACTATCTTCGCCAGTACAGATAAATGTACTGGCGCCATTAATGATAGCTAGGATGTCGCAGATAATCTGTAACACCCTCAAGATTTATAGGCTTTTTTTAGCTCGGCATTGATCTTATCAACCGCTTGTTCAACAGTGATGGAATCATCCATAAACTCCCTAATCACTCGGTTAAACACTTTAGAGTTAACGACTTTTGATGCCAGTGCTAGCTGCCCTTCGTTAACGCCCCAGCGCTGTGCTGTATCAAGACCTGCAACAATTTCTTTAATCATTGATTGCGGATAGAGCTCACCAAGCGGTGCTTTTCTATCGACACCAACCGGTAACTTAGCCCAGGCATCAGTATATAAAGATGGGTTTTCTTGAGTGCCTCTGCGCACGGGGAATTTACCTTCTGGGGCAATTGAGAGGGTTTTAGTGTAGCCATCACTCATTGAAAATTTAACGAACTCTTGCGCTTCTTCGGTGCTGGCATCACTGGTAATGCCTAAATAGCGAACATCTGCCCAGGCTGCGCCTTTCGCGTTAGATGGGCCGGCAAAGTTAGTGACAATTAAAGTCTTATCCGCTAGCTCTCGGCTTTTAGGATCTTGATTGATAGTCGGTGGCGCTGAATCGCGCAGCCCTGCTAACTCATCTAAGATGAACGGTGACCAAATAATCATCGCCGCTTTGCCTGAGAAATATAGCTCTCTAGATTGTTTCCAATATAGCTCGCCAGGAGGGCTGGCTTTGGCAAGTGTTTTATAGAACTCAAATGCTTCACTCGCTTTCTTTTTATCCAGTAGCTTAATGCCATTTTTATCGACAGGGGTGACGCCATTAGCCAGCAGCACGTGCTCTAATACTTGGCTCATAAAGCTTTCATCGACCTTGGTCGCCGCCACGAAACCATATAGCTCAGGTGGGTTGTGTAATGCTTTGAGCGCTGTTTGTAACTTGGCATAAGTTGTCGGAGCTTCTAAGCCTTTTTCGGCAAATAAGTCTTTGCGGTAGACAATCATTTGCGACCAGCCATCAACTGGTACGGCCGCTGCATAGCCATCAAAATCAGCCATGCGCAAAGGCCCAGGTGAGAATGTGTTGGCACCTAGTGCCTCAATTACTTCCTGGCTGGCATCGCTATCTAAAATCCCAGCTTGAGCCCAAGGCAGTACATACTGTAGTGGGTGATAGATAATATCTGGCAACTCGCCTGCGGCAAATGCAGCAGTGGTACGTACTCCCAAGTCTTTTTCAGATACCGGGATTACCTTGACGTTGTGGCCAGAGCTCGCTGTAAACTGTTTCGCTAGCTCTTCTTGTTTTGCTAAACGTTCAGGCTGTTCTTCTATGGTCCAAAGTGTCAAATCTTCGGCTTGAGCTATGGAAGGGGCGAGTAATGCAACTGTGATGGCAATTGCCGAAAGCGCTTTCGTCTGTTTCATAAAATATCCTCTACTTGTTGTTATTAGATTTTTACCTAAAGTGATTAGGAGGGGGTGCGGTACTGTGACGCTTAATAAAGCGCACAGGCGCAATGCGTTGTAGCTCTGCAATGTCCGTTGTTTTTAAATGCAACACAAATAGCTCGGCACAAATTGCACCGCTAAGATGTTGTTCAGGTGCCATGGTCGATAGCGGTGGGTTAACATAAGCGCTCGCTGAAATATCATCATAACCAAGCACTGAAATATCACGACCAGGTTGCAGATTTGCCTGGTATAAACCGCGATAAACACCTAGCGCGAGTTTGTCTTGAGCGCAGATAACAGCGCTGGTGTTTGGCTGTTCAGATAGTATTTGTTGGATACACTGATAGCCAAAAGCTTCACTGAGAGGACCGCTAAAAATAGGTTGATTAGGATCGAGGTTGTGTTTAGTTAACCCAGCGTTAAAGCCTGCAAGGCGCAACTTGCTAAAATGGTAGTCATTGGCACCGCCAATATAGGCGATATTTTTATGACCGAGGTTAGCGAGATGATCGATCGCATTTTCCATTGCCTGTTGGTTATCGGCATCGTACCAAGGGTATTGTTGAGCATTGTCACTGCGACCATGAGAGACAAAAGGAATGTTGTTCTCCAGCAAAAAATTAATGCGCTCGTCATCTGAACGTGTACGTACCACAATAAAACCATCTACTTTTCTGGTACGCCATAAACGTCGATAAACCTCCACTTCTGATTCGTTATTTTGCACAGTCGTTAGCAGGATATCTCGATCAGTTTTAGCAAACTCAGTCGCCGCACCTTCTAAAAACTTGACGAAAAAAGAGTCGGTAATAGTCGAACTCATGTGCGGTAAAACTAAACCTATGGTGTTGACCACCCCCGTGGCCAAACGCTTAGCGCTGGCCGATGGGCTGTAATTTAATTGTGCCGCTCTTATTATCACTTTCTCTCTCGTGGCCTTCGCTATATCTGGATAGCCATTTAGTGCACGCGAGACAGTACCCGATGTTAGTTTTAAATCAGCGGCTAATTCAGCGAGGGTGATCCCCGTACTTTTTTTACTCATGAATACTCATTGTTTTGTTATTTTTATTAGACCGAAAGCGCTTTCGGAACAGGGTAAATAAATCAATAAAATTAAAAGATAATGCAATATTGTCATTTAAAAGTCGGTGCTGTCAATCAACTATAGACAATTAAGATATTTTATTACTGCGTTTTTTGTTTGTTTTGTAATCAGTTTTAGTGCGGTTTACTATTTTTATTGATTAAAAACGCGAAGTTAAAGCTAGTTTGTACGAGCTTATATGCTTTGGTAGTCGATGATTGAATATCGCGAATTTAGGAATTTATCTAATAGTTTTTGGCTATCAAATATATTGATTTAATCAATTTTATTTATTTTAAGATTTTCTCTATTCTACTCCCATCAACTTAACAACAGTTACTTACTTGGAGAGATACACATGGCACAGTCAATTATCAACACTAAAGTTTTACCATTTAAAGCAAACGCATACCACAACGGTGAATTTGTTGAAGTCACAGAGCAAGATACTTTAGGCAAGTGGGTTGCCTACGTTTTTTACCCAGCTGACTTCACTTTTGTCTGCCCTACAGAGTTAGGTGATTTAGCTGAACACTATGCAAAATTACAAGAAATGGGCGTTGAAGTTTATTCAGTATCAACAGATACCCATTTTACTCATAAAGCTTGGCACGACAGCTCAGAAACAATCAACATGATTACATACCCAATGCTAGCGGACCCTACAGGCAATATTAGCCGTAACTTTGGGGTGCTGATTGAAGAGGAAGGTTTAGCGCTGCGCGGTACTTTTGTAGCTAACCCTGAAGGCGAAATAAAAATTGCTGAGGTTCACGATTTAGGTATTGGCCGTTCAGCTAAAGAGCTTGTTCGCAAAATCCAAGCGGCACAATATGTTGCTAGCCACGATGGCGAAGTATGCCCAGCAGCATGGCAGCCAGGTGAAGAGACATTATCACCTTCACTAGATCTAGTTGGCAAAATCTAAGCGCTAACAAAACCTTCAAGTGAAGCTGCCTAAGTGTGGCTTCATTTTTATTAAAGCCTAATATTTAGCAGCACGGGAGACACTTATGATTGATGTTAAAATGCAGCAACAGTTAAAACAGCACTTTGGTAATTTGGTTAACCCATTAGTGCTGGCGTTAAATTTAGATGATTCAAAAAAATCAAATGAATTAAAAAACTTAGCTGAACAATTAGCGCAGTTATCGAACAAAATAGAGGTTCGCTATATTGATCAGAGCGAGCGCAAAAAACCTTCACTGGTACTGATACCAGTAAAAGATGGCAGCGAGACAACATCGAGTATTAGTTTTAGCGGTGTGCCATCAGGTCATGAGTTTAGCTCTCTAATATTAGCTATTTTACAGACAGGTGGGCATCCACCGAGCATCAAAGAAGATGCGCTAAAGCGTATTAAAAGCTTATCGATAGATCAGCCAATTAAATTTACTAGCTATATATCATTAAGTTGCCAAACATGTCCGGCCGTTGTGCAAGCGCTTAATGCGCTAGCTATTTTACACCCTAAAATTAGCCATGAAATGGTTGATGGCAGTGTCTTCCAAGAGGAAGTGGCAGCGAAAGAGATTATGGCTGTGCCAAGTGTGTTTGCCAATGATGATCTATTTAGCCAAGGCGCCATCAATTTAGATAAAATCATTGATAAGTTAGACGCTAATAGCGGTGCTAACAAAGCCGCTGAACTATCAGCATTAGAGCCTTACGATGTCATCATCATTGGCGGTGGACCAGCGGGGGCGTCAGCAGCTATTTATGCTGCGCGCAAAGGTTTTAGAACAGCGATAGTCGCTGAGCGTTTTGGCGGACAGGTGATGGATACGTTATCTATCGAGAACTTCATATCGGTTAGCAGTACTGATGGCCCGCACTTAGTCGCTAATTTAGAACAGCATGTTTTGGATTATGATGTCGATATTATCGAGCAAAGCGTCACTAAAGTGCTTGATCGCAGTGATGACACGCTAGGTTATAACCAATTATTATTAGGCAATGATGCGATACTTAAAAGCCAATCAGTTATTTTGGCGACAGGTGCGCGTTGGAGAGAGCTAAACGTTAGCGGTGAAACTGAGTATCGCAATAAAGGTGTGGCGTATTGTCCACATTGTGATGGCCCTTTATTTAAAGGTAAAGAAGTGGCGGTAGTCGGTGGCGGAAACTCAGGTATTGAAGCGGCGATTGATTTAGCGGGCATTACCAGCAAAGTCACTGTGCTGGAGTTCTCCGATAAGCTAATAGCTGATGAGGTATTGCAGAAAAAAGCCAAATCGATGGCAAATATAGAAATTATCTTAAATGCGCAAACTAACGAAGTGGTCGGCGATACTAAGAAAGTGACAGCGATTAATTATATTGATCGTGTGAGCGGCGAGCAAAAAAGCATCGCACTAGATGGTATTTTCGTACAGATAGGCCTGGTACCAAATACTGGTTTTATACAAGGTGATATTGATTTAACAGCACGCGGTGAGATCATTGTAGATGAGCGTGGTCAAACCTCGATGTCCGGTGTTTTTGCCGCAGGTGATGTCACTAACACTCCCTATAAGCAAATCATTATTGCGATGGGCAGTGGCGCGACAGCAGCGCTAGGTGCGTTTGATTATATTATTCGCAACCCATTATTAAATAAGGCTGAACAAAAGCAAATAGCTGCTTAACTAGCTGACGTTCTTGGCTGTGAGTTACATGATAAAAAGGGAGCGTTATTAGCTCCCCTTTTTGCTTAAATGCTTATTAGTCGATCGTTTCAATAATGGCTTGTCTTCGTCTATCCACCACTAACTTGGTGACATCTGGTCTACTGTAGTGGCCTGCGACATCAAAATTTTGTCGCTCTTCTCTTACTCGCGCTTGATCAATCACTGCGGTGTATAGTCCCTCTTCATTACATTGTGGTTCTATAATCCACTCGCCATCAGGCCCCGCTAGGCAAGAGCCACCGTTTGAAAGCATATCATCATCACCAGCACCTGCTAAAATAGCTGCTAAGTGCGGTGTGTTTTCAGGAAAATCTGACTTGCGCATTAAGCCGCTAGCGGCCATTGAAAAAGAGCGGCCCTCTTTGGCGATGAATTTTGTTAAATCATGAGTATTACGATAGCAACCTGGCCAAATAGCGACGTGTAAATCTTCACCTAAACCATACAGTGCCGCTCGTGATAAAGGCATCCAGTTTTCCCAACAGTTGAGCCCGCCAACATGAAATGGCCCTAATGCATGTACTTGTAAACCGTGACCATCACCAGGTGCCCATGTTAAGCGCTCTTCATAGGTCGGCATTAATTTACGATGCACTGATTGGATAGTACCGCTTTTATCAATATATACCATTGAGCAGTATAGGCTGTGACCGCCACGGTTTAGGGCTCTTTCTATAATTCCCACATAGGCAGCACATTGATTAGCTTTAGCGGCATCACAGATAGGGTCTAAATCGCCAGCTTCTATTTGCACCGCTTGTTCGGTGTAATGCGAGTGTAGCTCTTTTTGGTCTTGCGCGTTAAATCTGGCGCCATCCGTCATTGATACCCAGTATGGATAGCCTGGGATAAGTGCTTCACCAAAAGCAACTAGCTCAACATTTTGATCGCCTGCTTGGCTCATCATATTGACCACTTTTTCAATCGTCGCTTTTTTATCTAGCCACACAGGTGCGAGCTGGCCTAACCCTACTTTTAGTTGGTCTTTGCTCAATTGTGCGTCTTTGCTTGTAACCATGGTAAACCTCTCATAAATAAAAACGTATATGAATAATGTTAGCGTGTGATGATTGCTGTGAAATATTAGCACGCGCTTTCGTGCAGCTAATGCCTAGATAAAAGTAATGAAAAGCATTTCATAACAAACGTTCAGTTATTATAATTACATATGCTTTAGGTAATAATACATTTAATAAGAATAGGACTTGTACCTCGTGGACATAAGTAAATTAATAATGTCACTGCCTGACATGGCCAGTTTTGTAGTGGTTGTCGAAGAGGGCAGCTTTAGTGCCGCCAGTATTAAACTCGGTGTCACACCTTCGGCGGTAAGCAGGCAGGTCTCTAGGTTGGAGCAAAATTTAGCGGTAAAGCTATTGGAGCGAACAACACGACAAATGAGCTTAAGTGTTGCAGGCAAGCCCGTGTATGAGCTATGTAAAACGATGTTAGAGTCGGCGCGTGAGGCGGCTGATGTATCAAGTTTTGCAACCACAGAGCCAGAGGGATTGTTGCGCATAGCGGCGCCTAAAGCGGTGGCTAAACTATTACTTGAGCCGCTGTTGCTGAGCTTTGCTCAACAGCATCCAAAGATAACACTGCAAGTAAAAGTCAGTGATCATATTATTGACCCTATCGCCAATGAGGTCGATTTACTGGTGTCTTTGACGGCTCAGCCAAATCTTGGTTTGATTAGTAAGGAGCTACGAGAGGTTAAAATATTGCTGTGTGCCAGTGTCGATTACTTACAAAAACACGGTGATATTACACACCCTAGCCAGTTATCCGAGCACAGCTGTATTACGATCGGTGAATCAGTCAATGATGATGTATTTGATATGCAATACTTACAAGAGAGTGTCAGAGTTAATGTCAGTGGTCGTTATCGGGTGAATCATTCACAAATGCGTTTAAATGCTATTTTAAGCGGTTTAGGAGTCGGCACCTTACCTGATTTTGTCGCAGCACAAGCAATTGCCGACGGCCGATTAGTGAATGTCTTGCCGCAGTGGTATTTAAAACATAATTATCAAGGTACACTTAGGCTACAATATGCACAGTCTAAATTTATACCTGAGCGTTTAAAGCTGTTGGTAAAGTTTTTAGTGGATGGTTTTCAACACACTAGCCACTAATGACCGGTTCACTAGCGCCAAGCTTTTAAGGCTCTGCATTAACAAATTAAGAGAGACAGTCGTGGATAAAACAACAACAAACGCGCAGCAAAATACAGCAGGTAATAACGAAAAACAGGCACTAAAGCAAACGACCTTAGGCCTATCTGCCCAAACGTGGGGTATTTTGTTACTGTTGATTACACCGGCGTTACTTAGCTCTAATATGATAGTCGCTAGGGCGGTCGCTGAGACCATACCCTCAGTGACTCTCGCCTTTACTCGCTGGCTCGTGGCGATTGTTATTCTACTGCCATTTATTGGCATGAAAATGTGGCAAATAAGATCGTTGTTAATAGCAGAGTGGAAGCAGCTGTTACTGCTAGGTTGCCTAGGTATGGGAGTGTGTGGTGCTTTCCCCTATATCGGCGCTAAAACGACCACAGCGACTAATATTGGCTTGATTTATGCGCTATCGCCCATTTTTATTATACTATTCGCCCGCTTTTGGTATGCAGAGCAGCTGAGTAAACGCCAGTTCTTAGGTGTGTTTTTTGCCTTGAGCGGAGTGCTGGTGATAGTCGCTAAAGGCCAGTGGCAGATACTGACGAGCCTAGCTTTTAGTGCAGGTGATTTATGGATTTTAGCGGCATCAGCCTCCTGGGGTTTTTATTCCCTGTGGCAGGGGCATTTGAAAACAAAATTGAGTTTGTACATACGCTTTAGTGCAATGGCTTTTGGTGGCGTGTTGGCGCTGGCGCCATTCATGTTAATTGAATTGTATACTCAAGAGCCGATAGTATGGAGTAATGACTATATTCAAACATTTGTTATCACTATTCTTTTCTTATCACTGGTATCTTCTATACTGGCTTATAGTGCCTACGCCAAGATTCAAAAAATATTGGGTACCTCTAAAGCCTCACTAGTGATGTATGCGATCCCTTTATACAACGCCGCTTTAGCTTGGTTGTTATTAGGAGAAGAGCTACAGGGGTTTCATATAATGGGGGCACTGTTAATACTGCCTGGTCTGTTTTTAGCTGTCAGTAAACGCTAAAGCGTGGTTACTGATTTTAATTGGATCACGACATGTGTTTTGAAATATTAGTATTCAACTAGTGTGCGGCTGTCGTGATTGAATTCTATCAATTAACTCTTTATGCAGGATACTGACTATGCATTTTAGCAACCCTTGCAAGAATACAATGAGCAAAGAGCTGACATTAAAAGCTGCTAGCAAATTATCGTGCCACTCTAGTTTCTCGATCTTTTTATCTGCATTTTTGTTAGCTAAATTACGTTTTTTTGATGCCATTACGCGCTTCTTTAGTGGTTATAAATTGGTTGCGTTAGTGCTACTAATCATTTGTAGCAATAGCGTATTTGCCAAAGTTAATAATGACTCAGATCTTAAATCAGCTTCGTTGATAACTGAGCAGCCGCAGTGGTTTGCTCTCTTTCTCGCTGATAAAAAAGCTGGCTATGCAAAGATGTCTAGGGTAGTACAAGGGCAGAAGGTGATCACGACTGCGACCACCCAAATGCAGATCAACCGAGGCGCAGATAATGTGTTGATAGAATCTGTTGAGCAAAGTGTCGAAACGCTCAGTGGACAGGCATTAAGTTTTAATTACTCACAGCAACAAGGTGCTTATCAGCAAGTTATAGAAGGCAAGATAAAAGATTCAGCTGTTCTTGATTTGAAAATAACCTCAGCGGGTCAAACTAGCTATCAACAGCAACCTTGGTTGGCGGATTATGCATTATTTGAGCGCCAGCGTTTACAGATGATAGCGGCTGCAAAAAGTAAGGCTCAACAATTTACCAGCAACGCCTATATGATCAGTGCGATGCAGGTGATACCGACCACAACCATAATCGGTGATACCGGTTTTATAGACCTATTAGGTAAGGTCGTTAAGTTGACTGGACAAACACAGCAATTTGGTTTTGCCAACTCAGTCACTAATATTCAAAGTTATTGGGATGCTGATTATAACTTGCAAAAAATGGTGTGGCCAATGATGGGTACCACTCTACAATTGGTAGCCAGTACCGAACAATATGCACTAAGTGATAATCAGCCTTCAGACTTTTTCACTCAAGGTTTTACACAATCACCAGTGATTTCAATTGAGCAGAAGAAAAAAGGTCTCGTCTATCAGGTTTTGCGTCAAGCTGAATCGGCAAAGTTCATCACAACAGCAGAGCAAACAGTACAAACAACAAATAATGATGCCGAGTTATCCGTGATAGTGACACCGATAACAGATGCGCGCGGAGTTTATCCTTATCAAGGACAAGACCCTGATATTTTACCTTATCTTGAAGCGGATAGGTGGGCGCAAAGTGACGATGCCCAATTGATCACGCTAGCCAGTAAAGTGGTTGCAGGTTCACAAACGTCAGCACAAGCAGCAAAAATGTTAGAAATATTTGTTCGCGGCTATATTTCTGAGAAAAACCTCAGTGTCGGTTACGCATCAGCTTTAGAAGTGTTAGCAAGTAAAGAGGGTGATTGTACTGAACATGCTGTGCTGTTAGTGGCAATGTTAAAAGCAGTCGGTATCCCTGCGAGGGTCGCAACCGGCTTAGCTTATGCTGAAAGTTTCGCCGATAAGGAAAATGTCTTTGTGCCCCACGCTTGGGCGCAGGCTTATATTGGCAAACAGTGGGTTAGCTATGATGCCGCGCTCAATGGCTTTGACAGCACGCATATTACTTTAGGTGTCGGTAATGCTGATCCATTAAATTTCTTTAATGTGCTTAATACTTTAGGTAACTTCGCAATTAAACAGGTAAGTGCTGCAACACTTTAAAGTATAAGTGACAGCACATCAATGATCTAGCTTGCCGCAGCTGTTGCAAAGTTACTTAGCGCCTTGCTAACTTTATTTAATACCACATCACAACCGACGATATTATGACGTTCTTTCAGGTATTGTGGGTTGTTGTATGAAATCCAAACAACATTTTTTTCGTCTTCTTGAATCAACGCTTTTTGTGGCAGATCAATAGCGACTGTCGGTGCGCATTTCATCAGCGGGCTACCTACTTTAGGGTTGCCGAAGATCACGACTTGTGTATTTACTATGTTAATGCCGACTTTTTGTGCACCTTTTGAATGCTCAATTCTATTGAATACAGTCATACCTTTTGACGTTAAAACGTTGACGAGTTTATCAGCCGTTTCAGCCACAGAGTGTTGGCTTTTAATACGGATCATGCCTTCACCTGCAACAGAAATCGTCGATAGTGGTAATAAAATGGATAGTGCGATCGCTTTTTTTAACATAAATCCTTCCCTATGAATGGTGATTGTTTTGACTAAATATACAGCAATATAAATGTTTCAGCATATTCATTTTTGTATCGAACCAAGAATGACACGATGTAGAGCCGCGGTTATTTTTAAAATAACAATAGCAGTTAAACAACAATAAGAGGTGCTGCAGTATTTAACTTATTTAAGATAGCTGAGAAAATCACTTAAAATAAAGATCAGTCACTGCTGTGGCGTCAGGTTTAAAAGAGGGTGGTAGGAGAGATAAAACTAAAGAGCTGAGGTAGATAAAGAGCAGCAATATCGATTTTGATATTGCTGGGGTACATGCTAATGCTTGATTAAGAAGGCATTGCTGTCGCTTTGAAATGTTCTTCTTTATTCGCTTGAGCTAACAGTGCTTGTAAGTTGCTTAGACCATCAAGGCTGATGCGTTTTCTAGCAGTGCCCCAATCGATTAAGCAAGCAAGGCGAATTTCGCCAGCATTTAAAGCAGTACCAGCAACATGGCTAGCAGCAGCTTTGTCTAGTTCTTGTAGTACTGTCGTAACACGGTCTTTTTGACGTTGGATATAACCGCTAGATTTTTCATCAACACCATCAACTTCAAGTAAAAACACGTTAATAACACTGTCTAGGCAAGTGTTAGCCATGCTGAACATTTCTTGTTCTTGAGCTGTTTGAATGAATTTGCAATCAGATTTTTCAGCAATATAAAACAGGATAGAGCTAGAATCTGTTAATTTAACATCACCATCTTCAAGGTAAGGCACTTTCTTTGTCGCTGAATTTTGCGCACTTTGTGCATGGTCAGTTTCAACAAATTCACATTCAAGACCGCTTTCTAACAATGCAATACGGCAATGACGAGCAAAAGGTGATGTATAGCTGGCATAAAGCTTCATGGTGTATCCTCAATTAATTATTATTTCTGAATGATCATTCTGGTTATTCTATCACCAGTTTATAATGTTTGAAATAGTTAATAACGACAATAGCGAAAATAACTAGTAAAAGCTTTTTTCGATTAGCTAAATAGCTCCATTTATGGGCTGCAAATAGCGGCTAGAAGAGTGCTTAGAAACCGCTTAAAAAGATATGGATGATAGAGGTAGGAATATCTTTGGAAATAAATAATATGAGGTTTGGGTAAGGTTTAAAGAATTAAATGACACGGTATATTTAGCTTAACGCTAGATATACCGTGTCATTGTCAATTACTGGTTGTTAAAGGTGATTAGCGATTGGTTGTTGCCTGTATTTGATCGCCAAATTCAATGCATTTGGCTAGCATGTTATCGATATCCGTGAGCTGGCAGTTTTCGTTAGCGAGTATTAAACGGATGCCGGTTTGGCCTTTGTAGGTTGCGTAGTCAGTGAAGGTGCCCTGCTCTTTCATGGCTTTACATATTTTGATGTTAAGCTCATTGAGCTGTGTTTCATCAAGTGAGCTGCCATCGGTTGGCTGGTATCTAAACAAGACATTTAAATAAGCAGCTGGGGCTAACATTTGTAATTTGTCATTTTGTTCTACCTGCTCAAGGCAGTAGTCTTTGCAGCTAAACAGATGATCTACTTTATCACTGAAGCCTTGGCTGCCTTTTGCTTTCCAGCTCATCCAGACTTTAAGTGCATCAGCGCGACGCCCGCATTGGATAGAGCGCTCACCTAGGTTGTAGTGATAGTTTTCGTCTTTATGGAATAAGTATTCACCGCCACCACCTGAGCACGCTGCATTAAGTAAACCTGCTTCTTTGACAAGGATAACCGCTGCAGTGATGGGTACGTTCATAAATTTGTGAGCATCCCAGGCGACAGAGTCTGCTAATTCAACATCCGCCAATAAGTGCTTATGTTTTTGTGAGAACAGTACAGGGGCACCCCAAGCACCATCGATGTGTAACCAAACATCGTATTTTTTGGCAATGTCACTGCAAGGTGCCACTGGGTCAAATGCGCCCAATACCGTGGTGCCAGCTGTTAGGCCGATGAAGAACGGAGTGTGACCTTTCGCTAATGAGGCGTTTATTGCTTGCTCAAGGCTAGTAGGGTCGATTCTACCTTGCTCATCACTTTTTACTGAGATGAGGTTATCACTGCCGATACCTAATACATTGACGGCTTTTAAACTTGAATAATGAGCTTGGTCGGACACGTAAGCGACTAGGGTTTGGCCTTGTAAACCTTTAGTTTTTGCCTGTGGCGCTTTTTTGTGACGCGCTAGCATCATCGCGATAAGGTTAGCTTGTGAGCCACCGCTAACCATCACACCATCACCTTGGGTAAAACCGACGAGGGCATTCCACTGTTTGATTAACTCTAGCTCCATTAATGTGGCAACAGGGCTCACTTGGTAGGTGTGCATGGTCGCGTTGGAAATACTGGTTATCCAATCGCCAAATAGTGCCGGTGCGTTTAAACCCGAGTAAAGTAGTTTAAAGAAGTCAACTTGGCCCACATCTGGGTTGTAATGTAGATAATCTTTTGCCGCTTGTAAAAGTTGCTCTGGCGCGGCAGGTTGCTGCTCTAGAGAGACATCTAAAATTTGACTTAATTGCGGCGCACTTGGCGCTTGGTTAACTAATCTTTGCGCCGGTAATTGGTCAACCGTACTGTTGAGTAGCGACAAGCTGTCTTGTAGCGAAAAGTTAGCGCATGAATCTGCGCCCTTGTGTGAGTTAGACATAAGTGTTCCCTTAATTAGCAAAATCTAGCAATAGCGATATTAGTATAAAAAGCGCATACAATGTGATTAGTATAAAGCGTTGGTCACTACTTTGACCAATGCCATAAAAGTTGTTAGCGGTTACTTTGGGTTATACAAAGTAAATTTACGGGTGTTACTGGTGAGTCTCATGGTTTGCTAGCACCGCTTGCCAAAGCACTTTTGCCTGCGATGATTGCGAGTTTTTGAGCCGGTAAAGAGTAATGGTTAAAGGGATTGGTTCCAATAAATGTGTCACAATTGATAACTGCTTGTTAGCTAGCTCGGCGCTAATCAGGCTCTTTGGTAGGTAAGCAATACCTTTACCGCTGAGCACTAATGCTTTTAGCGCTTGTGAGAGTGAGCTTTGATATTTTTTGTGGATAGGGATATCAGCAGGAAGTTTATCAAAACAATGTATAGCCAGTAATTTGCCAAAAAAAGACTCTGCTGTGTGGCTGAGCATGGTTAAAGGTTTATTGGGCTCACAGTCAAATACAGCATTGCCTTGCTCATCGGTTTTACTGACGGGGATAAGTTGGTCAGTGCCAATATTTATGCCTTGTACATCATCGGCTTGTAGCTTTTTAAAAATATTATCGCAGTTATAACACAGTAAAAAATCGCTGCTGCCGCCAAGAAATGTCTCAACGGCCTCGTGTAGATCGACAGTGTTCATCGATAACATAGTATCATTGGTAACTGCTTGGTATTGGTCTATCCACTGTGGGAAAAAGGCGGCTGCTAATGCTTGCTGTGAGCTAAAGGTAATATCGTTGTGCTCAGCGTGCATGCTGCGCAGCTGTTCTCTGCACACTAGCATTGAATCGCTGATTGATTTTGCTCTGTCGATAAAGCTCTCACCCGCGGCGGTAAATACGAGCGGATATTGGTTTCTCTCGACTAGGCTAACCCCTAGCCAGGCCTCTAATGAACGGATGCGTCGACTAAATGCCGGCTGGGTGACAAAGCGTGCCGTGGCGGCTTTGGAAAACGATCGATGCTCAACAAGGGCTAGGTAATCTGTCAGCCATTTTAATTCCAAAATAAATTCCTTAAAGCTAATACCAAAAAGTAACCACTCTCAACAAAATAAGCATTTGTAGTTTACTTGCTAGAGTGTTCATATGATGTATATTCCAGAATAAGACAATGGAGAATTCATCATGCAATATATCAAAAAATCTACCGCCCAAGTGGCCCAAAGCGATTCGCAAATTAATGACGTCGTCACCACCATGTTAGCGCGAATTGAAGAGCAAGGTGAGCAAGCTGTTAGAGCCTATGCACAACAGTTTGATAACTATCAAGGCGAGTTTATATTAACAGATGAGAAAAGGGCAGAGTTAATAGCGCAAGTACCTGAGCAAGTAAAAAAAGATATCCAATTTGCCTATAAGCAAGTGACTGAATTCGCCCAAGCGCAGTTGGCCAGTTTAACTGAGTTTTCAGTAACAACCGATTCGGGCGCAGTATTGGGTCAAAAAGTAATACCGTTAAACTGTGCCGGTTGTTATGTGCCAGGTGGCAGATACTCTCACGCAGCTTCCGCTATTATGAGCATTGCGACAGCGAAAGTTGCCGGCGTTAAAAAAATCGTTGCCTGCTCACCGCCAAAAGATGGCAATATCCACCCTGCCATTGTCTATGCGATGGATTTAGCAGGCGCGGATATTATTTTGGAAATGGGCGGCGTACATGCGGTAGCGACTATGGCTAAAGGCCTGTTTACTGGTGTAAAAGCAGATATCTTAGTAGGGCCTGGTAATGGCTATGTCGCACAAGCTAAGCGTTTGCTGTTCGGCGAAGTGGGTATTGATGTCTTTGCAGGGCCAACTGAGTCGGCAATTATTGCCGATGGCACTGCGGACCCGATGACCATTGCGGTCGATTTAGTCTCTCAAGCTGAACATGGTGTGGACTCGCCAGTATGGTTATTTACGACTGATCGTGCACTTGGTGAAAAAGTCGCTGAGATTTTACCAAAAGTGGCAGCCGATATGCCAAATGCAGAGGTGGTACTGACAGCCTGGGCTGATCACGGTGAAATTATTTATTGCGAAACAGATGAAGAGTTAGTGATCGCCAGCGATTTGTACGCCAGCGAGCATTTACAGGTGATCACTGCCAATGATCAATGGTGGTTAGAGAACCTCTCTAATTACGGCTCGCTGTTCTTGGGCGAGGGGGCGACGGTAACCCATGGTGATAAGTGCTCTGGTACTAACCATATTCTACCGACAAAACGCGTTGCCCGTTATAGCGGTGGTTTGAATGTTCATAAGTTCTTAAAAATATTGACCTATCAAGAAATCAGTGAAGAAGCGAATTTAGAGTTTAGTGCTGTCGGCTCGCGTATTTCACGTGTCGAGGGTATGGAAGGCCACGCTCGTGCTTGTGATTGGCGATTGCGTAAGTATTTCCCAGAAAATGAGTGGGATTTTGAAGTGTACGACCAAAAGCGTTACGACTAATATTAAGACTCGTAAAGTACTGTTCTAGTAGCGTCATATTACAATTATAAAAGGCGCTGCAGTTGCCTAGTCTGAGGACCATAGATGAAAACATTTACTAAATCGTTTACCCAACAAGAAGCAATATCTGATAGCGCGATTGCCGCAGCCGTTAACGTCATGAAGAGCGGTCGTTTACATCGTTATAATACCTTGGAAAATGAGCTGGGCGAAGTCGATTTGCTGGAAATGGAATTTGCTAAATATATGGCTAGTCCTTTTGCGCTTGCCTGCTCATCCGGTGGTTACGCGTTACATGTAGCGTTGCGTGCTGCTGGGCTGCAAAAAGGCGATAAGGTGTTGTGTAATGCCTTTACTTTAGCGCCAGTACCTGGTGCGATAGATAATAGCGGCGGGGTCTGTGTTTTAGTGGAAGTAGATGAAAACTATTGTATCGACCTTGATGATCTGGCGGATAAAGCAGCGAGTAGTGGCGCTAAGTTTTTCATGATGTCACATATGCGCGGGCACATAGCGGATATGGATCGAGTGATGGCTATTTGTGAAAAGCACAATATTTTGCTTATTGAAGATTGCGCACACACGATGGGCGCTTATTGGGATGGCAAAAAGAGTGGTACCTTTGGTATCGCAGCGTGCTTTAGCACCCAAACTTATAAACATTTAAACTCAGGCGAAGGCGGTTTCTTGATCAGTACTGATGAGCAGTTAATGGCTAGGGCGATTATGTACTCAGGCTCTTATATGTTGTTCGCTAATCACAGCGCAGCGCCATCGCCAGAGGTGTTTGCTGATATTAAGTATGAAACACCAAATTATAGTGGGCGTATGGATAATTTACGTGCAGCTATTTTACGGGAACAGCTTAAAGACCTTGATCAGCAGTGTCAGCGTTGGAATAAGCGTTATGATGTGTTGCAAAATGTGTTGCAATCATCAGCAAATATTCGCTTAACACAAAGGCCTGCTAAAGAGCAATATGTTGCCAGTACTTTACAGTTCTCACTGCCAAGCTTTAATAGCGTGCAAGTTAAGCAAGTAGTCACAGATGCTGCAGCGCGTGGAGTGGTATTAAAATGGTTTGGTGCCGATACTCCCGATGGCTATACCAGCCGTTATGACAGCTGGCGCTACCTTGATGATATGCCAAAACTAACCACTACAGAGCGGCATCTATCGACACTGTTGGATATGAGGATACCACTGACGTTTAGTATTGAAGATTGTCAGCTAATCGCAGAAATTATTGCAGATGTGGTGGCAAAGATAGCTAAGCCATAATCTATTAACATCAGCTAATAAAATTGAAAAGATTGTGCCAAATATATGGAACTTTATAGTAGATGGTGACTCTTATTATTGCTAACAACAGTGTTGTCTTCCCTTGACAACAAATGGCAGCTGAGTTGTTTAGTGTGCAACTCAGCTACCGCCTTTCTTATCCAAACTCTCTCTTTGTTATTACGCTTATTAGCCAGCTGGTTACGCTAGCTCTGCAATTTAATGGCTTAAAATTCCTGCGCTAGCTATATTGTTATGTATATTAGTTATTTAGATCGGCTATTTATGCCGTGAACTTTATGAACAAAATGATCTAAATGAACGAAAAAAACATTAATTGCATAAGCTGTTCATTACTCATTTTCACCTTTATTGTGTTTGCATAAACAAAAAAAATAAAGGAACGTAAAATGTCTATAAAACGTCGTACTCTTCTAGCAGCGGCAGCCGCTGGTTGTATTTTATCTAGCTTAACTTTCTCAGTATCTGCAGCAGAACCTGCTATTGATAGCATTCATTTCTTAATTCCAGGTGGTGCTGGTGGCGGTTGGGATGGCACAGCTCGTGGTACTGGTGAAGCATTAACAAAGTCTGGCCTTGCGGGTAAAGCAACATTTGAAAACATGTCTGGCGGTGGCGGCGGAAAAGCAATCGGTTACCTAATAGAAAACGCTAAGAGCAATGAAGGCACCTTGATGGTGAGTTCAACGCCTATCGTTATTCGCTCATTAACAAAAGTGTTTCCACAAAGCTTTCGTGATCTAACAATGGTCGCAGGAACAATTGGCGATTACGCAGCATTTGTTGTTAAGAAAGACAGCCCATACCAGTCATTTAGTGATGTCATCACTGCCTTTAAAGAAGATCCTAAAAAAGTAGCGGTAGGTGGCGGTTCAGTACCTGGCGGCATGGATCATCTTGTTGCAGCAATGGCATTTGAAGCAGCTGGTCAAGACCCAATAAAAGTAAAATATATTGCCTATGATGCCGGCGGTAAAGCGATGGCTTCTCTTTTAAGTGGCGAAATTTCAATGCTTTCAACAGGTTTATCTGAAGCGATTGCGCTATCTGATGCCGGTGAAGTACGCATTATAGCAACCACAGCAAGTGAGCGTGTAAGTGCTGTTCCCGATGCGAAAACATTGAAAGAGCAAGGTGTTGACACTGAGTTTGTTAACTGGCGCGGATTCTTCGCTCCTCCTGGGATTTCACAAGAGAGACGTCAACAGTACATAGCAGCCATTGGCGCGATGTACGATACACCAGAATGGGAAACTGTTCGCTCTAGAAATGGTTGGGTAAACATCTATAACGCAGGTGATGACTTCACTGCTTTCCTTGAAAAGCAAGAAAAAGTGATTGGCGATTTAATGAAAAACCTTGGTTTTTTATAATTTAATCATCTGATTAAGCAGTATTGTTTTATATCATGAAATGCCCTGCAAACCAGTTTTCGGGGCATTTTTCGTAGAGTTCCTTATTTAAACTATCGCTTTAATACCTGACTTTCAAAAATCTATTTTGACGTTTTCATTACGTATTGAAGAACTCCCATTCTCAGGAGATAGAAATGACTTTAGAACGATCAATCGCGCTATTTTTTTTACTGGTAGCTGCAATCTATGGTTATACCGCTTTTTTTGTAATGGATGCATCACTGCTTCCTTTCGCAAAAAACAGTTCAATATGGCCAAGTACTTTTCCAAAGGTGGTTAGTGTCTTAGCTATATTTATTGGTCTGTGCTTGATAAAAAGTAGCCTTAAACAAACCGCGTTAGAAGCCCAAGAGCTGATGAGTGAATTAAAAGGTTATGAATGGACGCCAGTCATTATTTTTATCGTTATGATGGTCGCTTATGCATTACTGCTTCGCCCATTTGGCTTTATCTTATCGAGCATCAGTTTTCTAGTCATAGGTGGAGTAGTGTTGGGTGAGAAGCGTTATCTCACACTAGCGCTGGTCTCAGGTGCTTTTTCAGTTGGTATTTGGTATTTAGTCCAAGAAGTCTTAGGGATATTCTTGAAGCCATGGCCATCATTTTTAGCAGGATTGACGGGATAATATTATGTTAGACGGAATTTTATTAGGTCTGCAGACCGCGTTGTCTTTAAAAATGTTGATGATGGTTGTCGGTGGTTGTTTAATCGGTACATTCATTGGCATGCTGCCAGGGCTAGGCCCTATGTCGATCATTGCTATTATGATCCCAGTGGCTATTTCCATTGGCGATCCCTCTGCTGCATTGATTCTTTTAGCGGGTGTTTATTACGGTGCTATCTTTGGTGGATCAACTTCATCCATTTTGATTAATGCACCAGGTGTGGCGGGAACCGTAGCGAGTAGCTTTGATGGCTACCCGATGGCGCGTAAAGGTAAAGCAGGTAAAGCGTTAACGATTGCGGCAGTATCATCTTTTGCAGGCGGAACTGTAGGTGCGCTCTTACTGATGGGATTTGCACCAGCACTGGCAAGTGTCGCCTTATTGTTTCATTCTGCTGAGTATTTTGCCTTAATGGTGGTTGGTTTATCGGCGATTGCAGCATTTGCAGGTAATGGTCAAGTAGCCAAAGCATTGGCAATGACGCTACTAGGGCTAATGTTAGCAACAGTTGGAGAGTCGGCATTATTCAACCAGCCTCGATTTACTTACGGTTTTTTAAATCTTCAATCGGGCATAGGTTTTATTACGTTAGCAATGGCGATGTTTGCTCTACCAGAAGCGATGTTCTTGATGCTTGATCCAAGTAGATCAAAATCACAGTCAGAACAACAAAATGAAATCAAAGATCTGAGAATTACCAAAGAAGAAGCGAAGACAATTGCACCCGTTATTGCTAGGCAGTCGGTATTAGGTTTCCTCATTGGGGTATTACCTGGAGCAGGAGCAACGATAGCTTCATTCTTAGGTTATGCGGTCGAGAGAAACTTATCGAGTAAGGAAGAGCAAAAAGAGTTTGGTAAAGGGTCTATAAAAGGACTATCTGCTCCAGAAACGGCAAACAATGCTGCATGCTCAGGTTCTTTCGTACCATTATTGACTTTGGGTATTCCAGGTAGTGGCACAACCGCTATTTTACTTGGGGCTCTACTTGCACTGAACGTGACACCGGGCCCTCGTTTGATGGTCGATCAACCAGAAATTTTTTGGAGTGTCATCATTTCAATGTATATCGGTAATTTAGTGTTGCTGGTACTGAATTTGCCATTGATTCCCTACATTGCAAAAATTTTGACGGTGCCAAGAACCTTTCTTATCCCTTTTATATTGTTCTTCACATTGATGGGCGTTTATATAGGGCAAAATAATACCGCAGAATTACTGATCTTGATTGCGCTGGGTACGTTAGCGACTGTCTTTAGATTTGCAGGTTACCCGCTAGCGCCATTATTGATTGGCTTCATTTTAGGACCAATGTTAGAAAATAATTTCTCTAGAAGTGTTCAGTTATTTGATGGTGTTAGTTTCCTATGGGAGCGCCCGATGACTGGTGGCTTGTTAGTGCTAGCGGTCTTCTTGGTTTTGTTGCCTACTCTTAAATCGATCATTGGTAAAAGACGCGATCGTAAAAAGTTTGTCGCTGACGGTGATTGATAAATCCTAAATTATTAGCGTAATCCGTTCGCGTATTTTTAATAACAGACAATGGTTTAACCATTTCAAGGGCGTTATCTTATTTTAGATAATGCCCTTTTTTTATTGTTTGTAGTTAAGGCCTGATCGCTAAATGTATGTTAGTGTTGATGAAGTTTAGATCAGCAAATAGACAGAGCGAGAGCGCGATGAAACTGCTTTATAGCAATGAAAACTCGATTATTACCGGTAATGCTAAAAATATATTAGAGTTGCATGGTATTGAGGTGACGGTTAAAAATCAATTCTCAGCGGGTGCGATGGGAGAGGTTTCACCATTTGATGCATGGGTTCAGCTATGGGTTAATGATGAAGTTGATTATGAAAAAGGCATGCAAATAATAGAGCAAGCATTTAACCCAGTAGCTAGCTATCAATGGGTGTGTGAGCAATGTGCTGAAGAGAACGAAGCGTCGTTTGAAATCTGTTGGAATTGTAATAGCTAGCCGCTAAGTTAAAAAAGCTATCATATTGTTAACGCAGCGTGTTTCTTTTCACAACATCACAGGGAAATAAAATTTTCTTAGCGGCTAACTCTTTATCATCTATATGTTCAAACAGTGCATCAATTGAAGCGCTAACCATGTCTGGGAATGGCTGCCTAATAGTGGTCAGTTTATAAGCTGGGCTGCTTGCTAGTTGAATATCATCGACCCCTACAATGCCTATTTCTTCAGGTATTTTCAAACCAAATTCATAACGAGCAGCATCAATACCACCGCAGGCCATAATATCGTCTGTGTAAAAGAAAGCATCCGGTGGCTCTGATGTCGCTAATAGCTTACAGGTTGCTTGGTGTCCTGCGTCATAGCTATGGTTGCCGCCTTCAATGATCTGCCAGTCATTACAGCCGCGCTCAACTAATCTGCTGATAAAGCCGCGCTGTCTATCGCGCGAGGTGAGTGCTGCGACAGGGCCGCTGACAAAAGCCGGGTGAGTATAGCCGGCATCTAGGATCAAGTCAGCGGCCCTTCTGCCAATGATTTTGTTATCACAAAAGACGGCCGTAGCTTCTGCGGACAGTGAGTTTCTTGCAAAGCAGACAACGGGTGTATTTTGTTGTTGGCAAGCTTCGACTAATTCTTTAGGTAATGACGTTGCAGTAACGATTAAGCCGTCGACATGATATTCCATAACCAGTTCAATAGCATCGCTCAAACTGCGATGTTGACTGGCATTTACCAGTAAACTGTGGCAGTTTCGCTCTTGAATTTCAGCACTGAATTGCTGCAAGATGGGTAGATAAATAGGATTTTCAAAATCAGTGACAAGTATGCCAATTAAGCTGGATTTGGCTTTCAACCCACGCGCTAAGCGATTGGGTTTGTAATTAAGTTCTTTAGCTGCTGCAAATACTTTTTTGCGCATAGCTTCTGAACAGCTTCCATTGGAAAATGCACGCGATACCGCTGATATCGATACGTTGGCTGCAGCAGCTACTTCGACAACGGTAATCTTACTTTTTACATTCACATTATTAGCCAAAGAATCTCTCACTTTAGTTTATTATATTAGTGCATTCTCTTATCATAGGGAGCTGTTAGCACTTACAAATATACAATATTTTAACAGCATAGTATGCTAGATAATACTTGAAACTGGATAGCCATTAGAATCTGGTATAAGTAGTGTTGATTCTTTGCTTTAAGTGTTTGTTGGTAACGGGTTCGCAGCGAATGCGCTGGTGATCATCGGTAGAATTGTGCTGAAATTTTGCATTAAAAAATATGCTACGATTTGTTTCGTTATTTGTATCTGAGCTGTTTTTATAAAGAACCGAATACCACTAGGTATAGACTATAATCTGCCAGTTAGTGTTTACTGACTGGCGAATTTCTTCATGGATTACACAGTGAGTAAATGCTTCTCTATAAACTTTCGGCTGTTGATCGCGTTTTGTAGCGGGTTGTTATCAATTGCTGGGTCCATGTCTTGTTCAACAGTGATCCAGCCCTGATAATTCATCGCTATTAATTCATGGCGCACAGCATCAAAGTTCACTCCGCCTTGGCCTAATGGGCAAAATATACCATTGCTAATCGCTTTATAGAAATCGATGCTTTCGTTAACGGTTTGTTGATGGATAATAGGGTTGATATCTTTAAAGTGAATATATTTAATACGATCTTGATACTGTTTAATCGCCTGTTCAGGGCTGATGCCAGCATAGTAACAATGACCTGTATCTAAGCATAAGCTGACTAAGTCTTCATCAAGGTCCGTCATTGCGCGATCTAGTTCGTCTTGATACTCAATAAAAGTACCTGTATGTGCATGTAACGTAGGGGTTATGCCATGATCTAAACAAATGTGACTTGCTTGGCGGATGGTTTCCATCATGGCTGACCAGTCATCATTACTTAGGCGTGTCGCTGTTTCTTTTTGGCCCGCTTGATCTGTTCTAGGTGAAGCTACGTGGTCAATTACAACCATATATTGAGCACCTAGTGCCTGCAGTATTTTACAGCTTTGTTTAGTAAAATCCAGAATCTCGTCTCTTTTTGAGCGATCATGTAGGTGTTTAAAAAGCGTACCAGCAATCACTTCTAAGTTACGTTTGCTTAACTCATCTTTTAATAAGCTAGTATCTGTTGGTAAGTAGCCTAATGGCCCTAGTTCTGTTGCGCTATAACCTGCTGCTTGAATTTCGTCTAATACAGTAGACCAAAGTGGGTTAGCTGGACTGTCAGCAAATTCTATGCCCCAAGAACAAGGAGCGTTAGATAGTTTTAGTTTCATTAAATAATCCCATTAATATTATTTTTATAGTAAGCCGAATTAAACACCTTAAAACGCACCATTATTATGATAACGTTTTCATTTATGTCAACGGGTATTTGGGTTTTATTTTGAGAATAGTGATTTTTTTTCGTATAATTTTTTAGATTTCAGTTAAAATAACTGAAAACGTTTGCAATAAATTATTAAAACACTTTATATTATCGGTTAAGTTATTTGACTGTAATATATTGTTGATTTGTGGCATGTGATTTATCGCAAAGAAGCTTGTTAATAAGACAGTTATCGAATAAAAATAAAATATGACCCTTACGAGATGAGAGGTTTAACCATCTTCTGTAGTTTCGTAAAGGGGGGTTCAAGACAATCGTAGGCTGGTATTAATATTTCAGTCTTTACGTTTTTAAAGTTTGGGTGGGTTTTTAAATGCTAGTAAATAAAACAATAAAATTAAGTACAGCACAGGCATTAATTAAGTTTCTAAGCGCACAAAAAATAGAGATCGATGGCAAAGTTGAATCTTTATTTGGTTGTGCTTTCGCTATATTCGGTCACGGGAATGTCACTTGCTTAGGACAGCAGTTTGAGGAAAATCAAACTATTATCCCTACGTGGCGCGGGCAAAATGAGCAGTCTATGGCATTAGCTGCTATCTCATATGCTAAAGCTAATAAAAGACAGCGTATCGGTATAGCGAGTTCCTCAGTAGGCCCTGGTGCCACTAATATGGTAACTGCTGCCGGTGTTGCTCACACCAATAGATTACCACTTTTACTGTTAGGTGGTGATGCCTTTAATACTCGTTTGCCAGACCCTGTCTTACAACAAGTAGAGCACTTTAATAACCCTACCGTTACTGTTAATGATTGTTTTAAACCGGTAACTCGCTATTGGGACCGTATAACAAGCCCTGAGCAACTCTTGCAAAGCTTACCTCATGCTATCGCTACTTTATTAGACCCTGCTGATTGTGGTCCTGTATTTATTGGGTTGCCACAGGATGTACAAGGTTATAGCTATGATTATCCCGAGTGCTTTTTTGAAGAAAAAATTCACCGCATTCGCCGCCCTCAACCTGAGCATTATGAAATAGAAGAAGCTACTCGTTTAATCATGGCTGCAAAAAAGCCTTTGATACTATCAGGTGGCGGCGTGTTCTATAGTAAAGCGAGTGAGGCTTTACAGCGGTTCGCACAAGATAACAATATACCAGTGGTAGAAACAATCGCAGGGCGTACCAGTTTACTCGCAACAGACCCTCTAAATTGTGGCCCTATTGGCCCAACAGGGTCCGATAGTGCTAATGCGTTAGCCAATCAAGCAGACCTCATTATTGCTGTTGGTACGCGTTTACAAGATTTTGTGACAGGTTCATGGTCAGTATTTGAAAATCCTGATATGAAGTTAATCAGTATTAATACCGCTAGGTATGATGCAACTAAGCACCGGTGTGTGGGTATTATGGCGGATGCAAAAGCTGCGATACATGCACTTGAGAAAGCGTTAGCAAAAAGCTCACAAACTGAAACTAAAGTCGCACAGCAAGATTGGCTAGTATTTGCCGAACAAGAAAGACGTAAATGGCTAGATATAGTGGCAAAACGAACCAGTGTTACTAATGATTCTGCCAGTGCGCTACCATCATATGCGCAAATAATTGGCCAAGTGAATGAGCTTGTCGCTAAAAATGATCGAGTAATAACGGCTGCGGGTGGCTTGCCAGCGGAGTTGAATATGAATTGGTTAGCGAGAAGCCGCGGTAATTTTGACATTGAATTTGGCTTCTCATGTATGGGTTATGAAATAGCCGCGGGCTGGGGAGCGAAGATCGCTTGCCCTGAGGATGATGTGATTGTGCTCGTAGGCGACGGCTCTTATTTGATTATGAATTCAGATATTTACAGCTCAGTGTTATGCGGCCACAAAATGATTATCGTTGTTTGCGATAATGGTGGTTTTGCGGTGATCAACAAATTACAAAATAATACTGGTAATACCTCGTTTAATAATTTGCTAAAAGATTGTGCTAGTCAAAGGGCAGATATAGCGACAGTACCTAAAGTGGATTTTGTACAACATGCAGCAAGTTTGGGCGCGAAATCAGAACGTATTAAAGGTGCTGCTGATATGGCTGCGGCAATGGCGCGCGCAAAAGCCAGTGATGTCACATATGTGATTGTGGTGGATACCGATCCGCATCAATGGTCTAGCGTTGATTCTTGGTGGGAAGTAGGTATCCCACATGTTTCTGATCGCGAAGAAGTGAACCGAGCAAGAGAGAAGTGGGATAAAGGAAGACTTAAGCAAAGAAGAGGTGTGTAGTCCCTTAAGTTTGTTATGAATAATACTGATAATATCGTTAATAAAAATAATTCAAATACACGTAAGTAAATGCACCAATGTATTATTTACTGTTAGGGGATCAAGCATGTTTAATGAAGAAAGGAAATTATTATCACCGATTCGCTGGGCAATGGTCGGCGGTGGAAGAGGTAGTGAAATTGGACACGCTCACAGAGCAGCGGCGCAGCGCGATGGTCTATTTGTATTGTCAGCCGGCTGTTTTGACTTAGATATTCAGCGAAATCGTGAATTTGGGGCTAATTTGGGTTTGCCCCTCGATCGCTGCTACGATAACTACCAAGCAATGTTTGATGCAGAATCACAACGAGACGATGGTATTCAAGCGGTATCTGTCGCGACACCGAACGGCTCACATTATGCCATTTGTATGGCTGCATTAAACTCTGGAATACATGTGGTTTGTGAAAAACCGGTTACGTTTACGGTTGCTCAATCACAAGAACTGAAATCTTTGGCGAAAAGCAAGCAGCGTATTTTTGCGGTGATGTACGGCTATTCAGGTTATCAAACAGTTCATCAAGCACGCGCTATGATTAAACGTGGAGATATTGGCGCGGTACGCGTTGTGAATATGACATTTGCTCACGGTTTCCATAATACCGAAGTTGAGAAAAACAGCCCTGGTGCTAAATGGCGGATGAACCCAGAGGTTTCAGGCCCTAGCTATGTATTAGGTGATTTAGCGACACATACTTTCTACTTAGCCAGTTTGATGACTGAATTAAAAGTTGAGCAATTAAGTTGTATGAGACAGAGCTTTATCGAATCTCGTGCACCTTTAGAAGATAACGCACATGTCATGCTGAAGTTTGACTCAGGCGCTGTAGGCACATTGTGGGCCAGTGCTGTCAATGCAGGGTCAATGCATCGCCAAATTGTGAGGGTAGTTGGTGAAAAAGGCAGTATTGAGTGGTGGGATGAACGTCCAAATCAATTGACCTTAGAAATGCAGGGCAAACCAGCGCAAATCTTAGAAAGAGGTATGGGCTATATGGATAACGAAGATCCAGCTATTGGCTGTAATCGCATAGGCGGAGGTCACCCTGAAGGGTTCTTTGAATCATGGGCTAATTTGTATCACCGATATGCATTAGTAATGGATGCAGCTGATAATGCAGATCAAAAAACAGTGGATACACTTTGGTACCCAAATATTGATGATGGTATTGCCGGTGTTAGATTTCTAGAGTGTTGTGTTGAATCTGCAGATACTAATTCTAATTGGGTGGCTTTCTAATGACTATGCAACAGCTTGGATTAACAATAGATAGTAGCCGGCCGTTAGATGTTCTGTGCTTAGGGCGCGCAGGTGTCGATTTGTACGCAAATGAAAGTAATACCCGTTTCACTGATGTTTTGAGTTTTAACAAATTTGTTGGAGGCTCACCAGCTAACATTGCGACAGCAGTTGCAAAACTAGGGGGTAAACCAGGTATTATCAGCTGTGTATCTGCAGACGGACTAGGTAGCTACGTGGTTGATTACTTATCATCGGTCGGCGTTGATGTAGAAGGTATTAGACGTGATGTCAGTGGTACACGTACGAGTTTAGCAGTAACAGAAATGCAGCCAGATAACCCTGAAGTCGTATTATATCGTAACAATGCAGCTGATTTATCTCTACAACCTGAGCACATCGATATTGATTACCTTAAACGTAGCAAAATGCTGTTGATATCAGGTACGGCTTTATCTGCAAGTCCGTCAAGAGAATCAACTTTAATCGCTATGCAATTGGCGAAAAGTGTCGGGACTGTTGTGGTATTAGATATCGATTATCGAGCTTATTCCTGGCCAAATTTGAAAACAGCAGCTTTGTATTATCGTTTAGCAGCGCAACTGTCCGATATTGTTATTGGTAATCGTGAAGAGTTCGCCGTTTTAGAAGAGCTACCTGCTCAAGGGCAAGAGGTTATTTCGTTAGAGGGCTTGTCTACTGAAGCGCTGGACGATCACTGCGCATCACGTTGCCTTAATGATGGAGCGAGTTTAGTCATCGTAAAAGCTGGCGAGGAAGGTAGTAAGGTCTATCCAAAACAAGGCCAAGCTTTTAGCGGTAAAGTCTTTTCTGTGACAGCAAAAAAACCATTTGGCGCAGGTGATGCCTTTGCTGGAACGTTACTGTATGCATTGCTTAATAATTACTCATTAGCCGATTGTGTGGCAATGGGGGCGGCAAGTGCGGCGATTAATGTAGCAGGTGAGAGCTGCACACAAGCACTGCCAAGCTTGGAAGAACTGATGGGTTTTATGGAACAAAATACCGTGCTTTAGCAATAAGATATTCTCGAGAGATCAAGCATAATGGGGCGAGCGCAGTAGGATAAAAAGGCGTAGCTAAGTTGTCTTTATGCTGACGTCTGTTCAATAATAAAAATTATCAAAATGATAGAGAGGCCAACTAATATGGGTAAGCACATAGCACCTTACGATAACAAAAATGAAGCGATTATCGGTGTCAACGATGACACAACACCACTTTGTTACTTCAATAATGTCAAATTAAAAAAAGGCGAAAGCTATAGCTATCAACTGGATGGTTACGAGTCTATTGTCGTTTTAGCCGGTGGTAACTGTGACATAGAATCAGCCGGTGAAATGTTTACCAATATTGGGCGCAGAGCGAATGTTTGGGATGGCGAACCGGCGTCTGTGTACGTACCTGTAGCAGCAAAAGCCACCATCATTTGTCAAAGTGAAGAGGCAGATATTTTGATTGCCGGTGGCCGTTACGATGAAGTGCTAAAACCTTTCATGGTCAGTAATGGCGAAACACTTGAAGATACGGTGCAATATGGCAGTGATGATACGAAAACACATCGCAAGATTAAGCATATTTTAGGGCAGGCAAATGCTGATCTTCGTGGTCGCTTATTAGTAAGTGAATTATTCACTGTGGGTGCTGGTGGCTGGTCAGGTTTCCCGTCACATAAACATGATGAAGAAAGATTGCCTCAAGAAACACGTTTTGAAGAAGTGTATCAATTCCGGTTCAACCCAGGCATTGGTTTTGGAGCACAGTTTCTCTACACCGATGAAAACGAGTGTGGCCCAGCTTACCATGTTAAAACAGGTAGTGTTATAGCTATCGACAAAGGCTATCACCCAAGTGTCGCAGCTCCTGGTTATGAAATGTATTACTTTACGGTTATTGTCGGTGCTGAGTCAAAGTCGCTTCGCCAATATTGGGATCCTAACCATGAATACCAAGTGCATACCATCCCTGGTATTAAAGACATGGTAGCTAAATTCAAGTAATGGCCATTAATGTGACTGTTGCATCGCTAGCGGATGCAACGGGCTTTTTTATAACAGTCTACCGATAACAATTATCCAATTCAGGTGCCGTCCATGTTGGTAACACTCAATGAAATATTACCTTTAGCCAGTGCGAGTAAAGGTTCAATCCCCTGTTTTAATGTATTTGGTTTTGAAGATGCCTCGGCCATTATAAGCGCCGCAGAAAAGCTGCAACAGCCCGTTATTCTTGCGACTAATAAAGATATGGTTGAGCAATTAGGTGTCGATGTGTTGGCGGGAATGCTATTGCCGATGATTGCAAAAAGCACAGCGTCTATCTGTTTACATTTAGACCATTGTTATGACGAAGAAGTGGTATATCAAGCGATTCATGCAGGTTATAGCTCAGTGATGTTTGATGGCTCACAACTGTCTTTATCAGAAAATATCCGCCGCACTAGGCAAGTGGTTGAAGTGGCGCATGCATTAGGGGTTAGTGTTGAGGGTGAAATTGGCTCTGTGCCTTATGAAGAAGGCCGTGCACACATTAAATCTATCTATACGGAACCTGAAGAGGCAGCGCGATACGCTCAAGAGTCAGGGTTAGATTGCATGGCAGTTGCTATCGGTAATGTACATCGATTATCAACACCTAGCTGTACGATAGATTACGATCGTTTACAGAAAATTGAAGCGCTAGTGAATGTGCCATTAGTTGTGCACGGTACTAGTGGCATTAAAAAAGAAGACTTGTACAAATTAAAAGAAACCTGCGTGGCAAAATTTAATGTTGGCACCTCTATGCGCCAGGCAGTCGGTCATAACTTGCGCCGCCTAATGCAGGAAGAACCAGATCAATATGACAGGCAGTATTTCTTTAAAAAAGTGATGCCTTATATGCAAGCAGAAGCTGAACGCGTCATTACATTGCTGGCAGCAACACGTTAATCATTTTAATAAAAATAAATTTTAGGGTAACGCTATGAAATTTGCATTACACGGCATGTGCTCACTGCATAATAATATTGTAAGTGATATACGTTTAGCCAAAGAGACGGGCTACCGAGGGCTAGAAATTCATACAGAAAAACTGTGGCGATATATTAATGCTGGCTTTGGCAGTGACGATTTTAAAAAGCATCTTGAGCAAGCCAATATTCTACCTTCGGCCATCGATATCGTTGGTCATGTAGAGGCGACGGATAAATCGACACAACAAAAAGTCTTTAAATCTGTAGAGGTTTTATGCTCATTTGCCAAAGACATTGGCTGTCCAACTATTCAACTTAATGCATTTGAAGCATTGAACGGACTTTCTACAGAAGATAATATTAATATCACCGCAAAAAATATCCAACATATTGCCGATATAGGTAAAGAATATGGTATCCGTTTTCAATACGAAGGCGCAGCTTGGACACCTATCGCCACACTGGATGATTATTACCGATTACATGATGCGGTAGGGCGTGATAACTTCGCTTTTGTACTAGATACTTGGCATTTTTGGGCGTGTCGTGGTGCGACGCCAGAAGACATGGCTAAAATAGATAAAGAATTGATCTATAACGTCCATTTATCTGATGGCAAAAGGCCTGATATCGGCCAAGAATGGGTCGATGAAAAATTACTACGAGGATACTTATTAGGCGAAGGCGCAATACCTTTACAAGAATGGACTGATGCCATTAAAAGTACTGGCTATGATGGCTTCTATTCAGGTGAGTTTCTTAATGATCAACTGTGGGAAGGGGACCACTACGACATAGCGGCTGCCATGCTAAAAGGCATGAAGTCATTGTTTTAGAAAAATAAATATGTGACAGTATTAATAATCAAATATTAATACTGTTCAATTACCAAATTTAATACTGCGTAATATAGTTTCACATTGAGTGAGTGTTTGAAAATAAACGAAGCGGATCTTATACAATAAGAACATAACGCCTTTGGTCAGCCCCTAGTTTTCTATTCTCATAATAATTTTCAAACAAAAGTATCACTAAAGTAGTACTTGCTGGCCAGCTGGGAATTACAACAAACCAGAGTGGGTAAACTCAAACATACAACCAGTATGATTGTCACCGTAATGCGCCCACATTAAATCATTATTATCATCTTCGGACAGACAAATAATTCTTAAGTCTCCATTATTGTATTCCTCAGTATGTTCCCTCAACACTTCTTCGGTATCTATTATTGGTAAGTCAATCGAAGTCAATTTAATAATAAGGCTTTGCTTTGTATCTCCTTGTTTTATTAGACATTTAACTAACTAAATAAACAAGAAGATTAGAATTGTGAGAAAGAGGCTCAACCAAAGAAAGATCTTCAAAAGCAATATCAATTATATTATTTAAATATTCGTGTTTCCCTTCATTTATTGTTGGAGAGAATAATGGCATTCTTTGTAATTCGCTAAGATCATTAAATGTACTTGGGCATGACCAGCGCAAGCGTTGAGATTCAAGTACTAACTCAGCAGTTTCTGAACTCATATATTTGTATAAAAATTGAAGCGCTTCCATAAACTCTTCAAGTTTCGATAATGGCTAACGCCGTTTTAAGCGGCAAATTGCAGTTAGCTAAAATAAGTGAGGCACGAACCAAAAGCCAACTGTTATTTGTCCTATTGAGTGACTTGTTATAAGCCTATTTCCACTTTACAACAGCATTTGCTTGGCATGATGTGATACCAGAAAAACCATTACGTCCCATAGAAAATCGTATACGTTGCTCATTCACAGGTTGAATTTCTTTACCTGTTTTATCTGAATACTCCCAAGCAATAGCAGTTAGCTGACTTTTACAAGCTGTAGCCACTGCATCGCTTTCTGGAATAAATTGGTATCTAGAATAATAAACTGCAATTACAAAGCCATCGTCTCGTTTTTCTACACCATACTCAGTATCTTTATCGTATGTAGATAAAGATATATTTGTGTGACTTACCGGTGTTGCACACCCTAACAATAAGAGGCTTAAAGTCATTAAAATAGCAAATTTCATCGGAACCCCTTTGAGGCTTATAACAGCGTATTAGGTGGCCTATTGGCGTGTTTAAATACAGCCACTAGTCACCTATCACTTTTTCTACATTAATATAATTGTACTTTTATCCTTATCTTTTAAGTTATTACGAGCATTATTTAAAAATGCTAGTGTGGTAAACGACCTGTTGCTTGCTAATAGTAAGGGCTTTACAAAAACATAGTTGCTAACTGTAAAAACAGTGTAAGACATGGAGTTTTATATAAGGAAATGAGCTTTTTTAATCTTTATGAATATGCAAAGAGAATAATTTTAACACGACTGATGCCAGCTAAGCCACAGCATTCTTTTGATCGCAGTTATCCCATTACACCTAATGGACCAAGGCTTATATTAACGATATAGTCAATAAATCACCTGTTATCAAAGTCGAGCCTATCAATGCTGACACATTCTTCGCTAAGAAAACTTGAGTGCTGATTGTGAGTACATAGACTTTTACATAAAACGGTTTAGGCTGCCGATAAATAAAAATATACCGGCAATCATTAATAATTTTTTGGTAAGCTCTGGCAGTATCGATACCTCACCATGATCCTTTGCATAAATATCACCAGTTAAACCAATAATAATAGCGACAGGGGAGATAAACAAAAATGTGGCTAGAAAAAACCATCGCCATCTATACCACGCAATTTCACTCTCAACAATATCTAGTGTCTTTTCGTCTTTCAGCTCTTGGTCCATGATTTATCTCTAGTAAATGTGGTTGTTTTTTAAAAGTGTGGCATATATGACAGCGTTCTAATGGTTTTTAAGCTTATGGTGTGCGTTAAATAATGTGAACAAGTAAGAACTTAGTGTAGCTAACAAGTGGATAATATGCTGTCTCTACTTTTTATTAATATGTAACAGAATACTTAGATTTAAGTGCCCTTAGGTTTAGTATCCTTAAGTTTATGTATCTGGCTAAGGCGCCTTATATGTTTTTGATCAGTATATAAGGCGTATTGGTTAAGCTTTTTTACGCTTTTGGGCATCTAATAGTACAGCGCCGATAATAATCATTCCCTTGATGATTTGCTGCCAATATGGATCAACACCTAACATGTTAAGGCCTTTATTCATAACGCCGATAATCAAAGCGCCAACGATGCACATAGGGACAGAGCCAACTCCGCCAGCAAGTGATACACCGCCAATAACAGCTGCAGCAATGGCATCAAGCTCCCACATGTTGCCAAACGTAGGGTTACCTGCATAAGCTCTAGAAGTAAGCATGGCACCGGCTAAACCTGCTAATACACCGCATAGAACGTAGACTTTTACTAAAGTAATTTCAACGTTAACACCACAGATTTTTGCTGTATTGATATTGCCACCTATTGCATAAACATGACGGCCAAATGTTCTTCTGCTCATCATGGTATGGCATACAATGGCAACTACGATATAGATAATAACTAAACCCGGTACGCCAAATACAGATGAGCCGGCTATAGAGGTAAATGCGTCAGAGCTTGCATCAACAGGGCGGCCATCGCTGAATAATTGAGCAAAGCCACGAGCCGCCGTCATCATCCCCAGTGTTGCTATAAACGGCGGAATGCGGCCATAAGCTGTTATCGTACCGTTGATTAGGCCACAGAAACCGCCTACTAGCATAGCGCCGCCAAAAGCGACTAAGGCCATGCCGTAGCCTTCAGTGCCCGTGACAATTGTTGCGGCAAAGACGGAGGCGAGAGCCACAATGGAGCCTGTCGATAGGTCAATACCTGCTGTCACGATCGCAAAAGTAACGCCTATTGCGATAATACCAAACATGGAAACCTGCTCTAGAATACTGAGAATATTCCTAAAAGAAGCAAAGCCATCAATCTTAAGTGATAAAGCGCCGAACAGTAAGATGAGTATCAACACCATTCCATATTTATTAAAAAAAACCGAGAAACCAGTTTTTCGAACAGCATTCATTGTATTCGCTATCATTATTATTTTTCCTTAACTTATAAGTTCGAATTATTATTGTTGGAGTTTTATTATCAGGAGATCTAGTATCTTCAATGCTTTATTAGTGTTATTTATCACCATGATCACCTGCTGCCATTTCAAGAATAATTTCTTGGGTAGCGTCGACACGGTCGATAATACCGGTCTCTTTTCCTTCGGCCATCACCATAATGCGATCACTGAGTGCTAAGAGCTCTAACATTTCAGATGAAATAATAATAATGGCTTTTCCTGCTTTCGCTAATTCTATAATGAGTTTATAAATTTCAGCTTTAGCGCCAACATCGATGCCTTTTGTCGGCTCATCAAGAATTAAAATGTCGGGCTCTAATAGTAACCACCGTGCGATAAGCACTTTCTGTTGGTTGCCACCCGATAAGTTTTCGATAATCGTATCTACAGATGGCGTTTTAATTCTTAGCTGTTTTTTCTTTTGATTAGCAACAGCTGTTGCTAACTTGTCAGAAACAAGTCCGCTTTCTAAGTAAGGTAATAAATCAGGCATAATCATATTATCCGTCACACTCATATTGAGCATTAAGCCTGTTTTTTTTCTGTCCTCAGTAACAAATCCAATACGGTGCTTAATGGCATCCATTGGTTGTTTTATCTCTGTTTTTTCTCCGTGGATGATTATCTCGCCTGATTCAGCTGGGTGATAACCAAAAATAGCTTCAACAATTTCACTGCGCCCTGAGCCTACTAACCCGGCAATGCCAAAAACTTCTCCCTTTTTCACATCAAAGTTAATATTTTCAAATTTTCCAGGTAAGCTTAGATTTTTAATTTCGAGTAATGTATTACCAATATCAACAGTGTCGCGGGTGAACATTTCATTCATTTCACGACCAACCATCATGTTGATCATTTCTTCTTTGGTTATATCAGCGGTCTTCCTTGTACCTATATATTTTCCGTCGCGGATCACTGAAACTTCATCACATAACTCAAATACTTCACCTAATTTATGAGAAATATAGATAATGGCAATGCCACGTTCTTGAACAGTTTTAACAATTTTATACAGACGATGCACTTCTGATTCGGTTAACGCAGTCGTTGGCTCATCCATAATGATGATTTTTGCATCGTATGAAACGGCGGTCGCTATAGCTAATAGTTGCGCTTGAGCAACAGAGACGTCACTCATTAATACATCGACGTCCATTGGAATCCCAAGGTCTTCCAAAACCTTAGTCGTCTGAGCAGCCATTTTTTTCTGATCCATTAAAAAGCCTTTATTAATCTCTCTGCCAAGATAAAAATTATCTGTGATAGATAAATTAGCTGAGGGGCTAATTTCTTGAGGAACCATTGCTAGGCCTGAGTGAATAGCATCTATAGGGGAGCCAGGTTGGAATGTTTTGCCATCTAAAAGAACGACTCCCCCCTCATCAGGTGTGTAAATTCCGTAAAGAATTTTCATTAGTGTCGATTTGCCCGCACCGTTTTCTCCCATAAGAGCATGTATACTGCCCTTGCGAACACGCAGATTAACATTGTCTAAAGCCTTAACCCCTGGAAAGGTTTTGCTGACGTCTTTCATTTCTAGAATATAATTTGAGTTACTCACAATATTTCTTCTTTTTATTGAGTAGTTACGTAAATTACGAGTGTGCTAATTAAAAATCACTTAAACCTAATCCACTATTTATTGAGTAAATTTACGTTTACCAGAGAATGTTAATAAGGGAGATAGAATCCCCCTTGCCTAGATTAGTATTTGTCGATGTATTCTTGTTTTTGTTCTGTTTTAACTAGTTCAAAGGGAATCCAGTTCATTTTGGTGACTTTTTCACCTTTTGCTAATTTATAGGCAATTTCAGCGCCGCTATAGCCTTGCCCTGTAGCGCTTTGAAATACCGTTGTGTCTAGGCCTTTGCCAAGATACTCTAAGGCATCAGGTGTTGCATCTACGCCTGAGATAATAAGATCAGCATCTGTTTTGCCTGCTTTTCGTGCGGCCAATAATGCACCAATAGCCATTTCATCATTGTTTGCTACAATGACGTTAATTTCTGGATGTGCTTGCAGTAAATCTTCAACAATTTGTAATGCTTTTGCCCTATCCCAGCGTCCTTCCTGTTCTGCAACAATTTCGATATTCGGATATTTTTCAAATACTTGCTTATTACCTGCAGTACGATTGATTTGGGCTTCGTGACCTAGCGCCCCTAGCAATAAAGCTACTTTGGCAGGCTTGCCATCTAGAAGCCCGACAACACTTTCACCCTGTATGATGCCAGCTTGTATAGAATCAGACCCTACATAAGCATCGATTTTTGCCAATGTTTTATCATCGGGAGCTCGGTTAACGATAACTAAAGGTATGCCTGCTCTATTAGCTTTGCTAGCGATAGGTTTTACAACTGATATATCGGTTGGCACAACTAACAGAGCACCAACATTTGCATCTATAAAGTTATCAACGTCATTTAACATTTTGCTTGGGTCGTCATTGGCATCGGTTAATTTGATAGTGACATCTGCATGCTTGCTATCAAAATCACGTACGCCTTCGAAAAGGTAACTCATCCATTTATCGGCAAAAGATGGCATAGGGGCACCAATAACCATGGTATCGGCTAGGGCAATGTTTGCGGTGGAAGTTAGTATAGCAGCGGTTAATAAGGTTTTTTTTATCATTTTTATCATTTTATACCTTCTAATTACTTTGTTGTTTTTAGTTTGAATATATGCGTTGGTACACTTACTTTTAATTTAGCGTTCTATGCATCTATCAAAGTGGTTGTATTAGTAGGTAGGTACCTAGCTATCCAACTTTATGGTTTACTGATAACCCCATCTCTGTTTGTAGGGCTTTGAAAGTTGCAATTAAATATAACCCTCCTTAAGCTGAACGTAAACTTAAAATTTATTGTGTGTTATTAAGCTATATGTCGTTTTGATCATAAAGCACTCTATTAATATGATAACGTTTTCATTAAGTCAACTCATAATTAACTTTTATGCGCTAATATGGTTCGTTTGTAGCTTCGTTGTGAGTGATTTGGTGCAAACGTTTTCAAAAAAATATGTTATATAATTGTCTTAGTCTTGTTTGGTGTAAATCGGTTGTATGGATATATCACTCTTATAGTTATAGTTATGGTTAAGTGTGTTATAAGTATCTGAAAAATATTGTTTTTATTTTTTTTATATAATATTTAGTGTTTGGCATGGCATTAGGGCAATTGAGCATAGCAGTACGTAATGTATTGCAAGTGAATAAAAAGGTAGGCGTAAATTCGCCTACGTTTATACACTTTTATTGGTTAATCGCTATCGCGCCAGCTGCCAATTAGCTCCACATAATTAGCAGCGACAGCATCAATCAGTTGTTGATCGTTTATTTCTTGGCGTAACCATTGCCTGCTAGGTGTGCTAAAGATGGTACGGCCTATAGTGAACCCTTTACATATAGGGAAGCTTTTAGCTATTTTAAAGCTCTGCTGTATTTCATCTTTCGGGGCATCTAAACCTAGCATTACAACCCCATTGCAATGGGGCGAGCGGTGCTCAATAATATCAGTCACTATTTGCCAAGTTTCCCTATTTAAACCAGGTAGTTTCCACCAATCAGGGCGCACGCCTAAATTGTATATTTGCTCCATCGCATCAGGAATTGTGCGGTCGTTGATTTCCATATTTTCAGGAGGGATTAGCTCTAACAGTAATTGATGGCCCGATTGGCAGCAAGCACGATACAGCTCTACAATTTTTTGCTGTTGCGCACATAATATGGCTGGTAGGTCATTAGGGTGATAGAACACTAAGCATTTTACGATATGTTCGCGTGGCCAGCTCCTTAATTTATCTCCTATTGATAAGCCGCCTTCAAATTCAAGTGGTCGTGATGATGGCTCTTCTACCGGCCTGCCTATCCACCAGTCTTTACCTGTTATTTGGTTAAGCGCGTGTTGGCCATAGGTATCGTCGATCAGTACGGCTATATTTGATTGCGAATGAGCCGTGTTGGCACCTTGAATTGCCGCTGACACTAGTAGTGATTTTAATTGATGAATGCGCTGTGGATCTGCGTCTTCTTCTATCGCCATATCAAAGAATTGTTTGCGGTGATCAAAAGCCAAACCGTATATTTCATTTGAGCTTTTTGCCGGGCGTGTAGTGACTCGGTGTAAATAATTAAGCTCCTCGTCTAAATCAGGCCTGGCAATGGTGTCGCTATTCGCTAGATAGTAGTCAAGCTCTTCTATAGATGGGATCGCAGGTGCACAGCCATGGCGTGAAACAACTAAAGCCCCGCAAGCATTAGCGAAACTGGCGCAGGTTTTATAATCCTTATCTTGTAACCAACCACGTAGAAATCCTGAAATAAAGGCATCACCTGCACCTAGAACATTAAGTACATCAACAGTTACGCCTTGAAACGCAATAATATCTTGCATGCTATGAGGGATAGCACCATCAAGTACCGTACAACCTAAAGGTCCCAGTTTGAGCACAATAGTGGCGGTACTTAATTCACGTATTTTTCGCAGTGCAGTGATAGTATCTGTCGAACCACCGCCAATGTGGATTTCCTCTTCGGTACCCACTATTAAATCGCAATCAGGTAAAATAGTTTGAAAGTGGCTGGAGACATTTTGTGATGATATGAAGCGAGTTTCACCATCCCCTAAGCTGGTTAACCCCCAAAGAACAGGGCGGTAATCAATATCGATGATAACTTTTGTGCCAGCAGCTTTAGCATATTGAATAGCTTTTTTGCTGGCCGAATAGGTTCCTGTTGTAGAAAAATGAGTCCCCGTAATCAGTAAAGATTTACTAGAGGCAATAAAATCAGGGTCAATATCCTCTTCGCTGATAGCCATGTCTGCACAATCTTGGCGATAGAAAATCAATGGGAACGTTTCGTTGTCTTTAATGCCTAAAACAACTAAGCCTGTCAACCGGTTAGGGTCAGTAGCGACATTGCTATTATCGACACCAGCGCGAGCGAGCTCTTCACGAATAAACTCACCCATATGCTCGTTACCTACTCTGGTTAACATCGCAGATTTCAAGCCTAACCTTGCAGTACCTAAGGCAATATTGGCAGAAGATCCACCTAAATACTTGGAAAAGCTAGACATGTCTTGCAGTGAACTTCCTATTTGGTCGCCATAGAAATCAACAGCTGCTCGACCGAGACAAATAATATCAAGGGTTCTTTTTTGAATGGGTTTTCGTTGATTCACAGCTATCTCCTAGGTGATTTATTGAGCTTACGATAGAAACGCTAAATTAAAATAGAATAAAAATTCCAATTTAGCAATATATAGAATAAAATATTTATTGTGACTAAAATTGTAGTGAGATAAATGGTTGAATAGAGCGACGTCCCTTGCCGGGTTAAACGCACAAATTAATGATGATTTTGCTGGCCTAAGTAAAAGACTGAGTCAGATAGGGCGCTTCTTAATTGATAATCCAGATGACATTGCTTTTGGCACTGTCGCTGTGATTGCCGAAGAGGCAGGTGTACACCCTTCTGCACTGGTTCGTTTTGCACATAAGTTTGGTTTTTCTGGTTTCAGTGAAATGCAGCAGTTGTTCCAAAATGATTTGGTGCAAAAAGTGCCTAGTTACCAAGAGAGAATTAAGCTGTCACAACAGCTTGCCCTAACACCAGAAAAAGCTGAGTTAGCGGGCAGTACAGCAGAAGATAACACTTTATTAAATCAATTTGTTAGCAGCAACATGCAAGCGTTAGCACATTTATCTGATTGCGTTGTAGATGCTGATGTACAGACTGCAATTAACCTTTTATTACAAGCTAACACCACTTATATCGTCGGTGTTCGCCGTGCTTTTATTGTTGCTAATTATTTTGCATATTCCCTGCAACATATTGATCGTCATGTATATTTAGTGGATGGTGCTGGAGGTATGTTCAATCAGCAAGTTAATGCAATAACAGAGCAAGATGTACTCATTGCTGTCAGCTTTTACCCTTATGCAGATGAAACCCAGCAAGTGGTTGATAGAGCAAAAACAAAGAATAGTAAATTGATTGTGATTACGGATAGTCTCGTTAGTCCGTATGCGCAAATAGCGGATGTTTGCTTTGTGGTGAAAGAAGCAGAGGTGAATGGCTTTCGATCATTAACATCATCGCTTTGTTTAGCACAATCATTATCGATAGGGCTCGCTTATCGTCTGGAGAATTAAGTTTTAAAAAAAGTATAGAAATTAACAAATACGACAATAAATATAACAAGTAATGTATGGAGAAGTTTGATGATTAATTTATGTCTTTTTGGTGCAGGGCGAATAGGTTCGATACATGCTGATAACGTAGCCAAAAATAAAGAAGTGGATATTCGTTATATCGTTGATGCGTATCAACCAGCAGCTCAAGAGTTAGCTAAGCGCTATAATGCAAAAGTAGTGTCGGTAGAAGAAGCATTGGCAGATGCTGAAATACATGGGGTTATTATTGCCAGTTCAACCAATACCCATGCAGATTTAATGGAGCAATCAGCGCGCGCTGGCAAAGCTATATTCTGTGAAAAGCCTGTTGATTTAAGCATTAGCCGAGTGAAAGAGTGTTTGGCTGTCATTGAAACGGCTGGTGTCATTTGCTCTATTGGCTTTAATCGTCGTTACGATCCACAGTTTAATACACTCAAACAAGCCATAGTCACAGGTAAAATTGGCAATCTTGAAATGCTGACTATTACCAGCCGTGATCCCTCTGCACCACCTATTGAATATATCAAAGTATCGGGCGGTTTATTCAGTGACATGATGATCCATGATTTCGATGTGGCGCGTTGGTTATTAGCAGAGGAGCCTGTTGAAGTATTTGCTACCTCAAGTTGCTTAGTCGACCCTGCAATTAGTGAGACTGGTGATGTTGATACCGCACTAGTTACATTAAAAACAGCGAGTGGTAAATTGTGTCAAATCAGTAATAGTCGCCGGTCAGTATACGGGTATGATCAGCGCATAGAGGCATTTGGTTCAG
The DNA here is from genome assembly GCA_038900335.1 of Gammaproteobacteria bacterium AS21. Taxonomy (GTDB): domain Bacteria; phylum Pseudomonadota; class Gammaproteobacteria; order Pseudomonadales; family Balneatricaceae; genus Rs1. Next base: position 99,384 of record JBBMRB010000009.1, read on the forward strand.
CGGGGATGGCACAAGTTGGAAATCAACTTGAATCATCATTAACGTTAACAGGCGATGCAGGCAGTCAGACAGCAAAGCCTCAATTTTTCTTCCTAGAGCGATACAAAGCTGCTTATGAATTGGAATTAATCAACTTTATTGAGTGTATTCGCGATAACAAGCAACCTGTAGCGTCAGGCATTGATGGCTTGAAATCGATGGTTTTAGCTGAAGCCGCATTGCAATCAACTAAAACGGGTAAAGTTGTTAATATTTAATAGCTACTTCAAGTTTGTTTCTGAAATGAACTGTTGATTGACAAGCTTTAAAATTTCATATTGTTAACGATAGGGGTAAATAAAGTGTCATATTTATTATCAAAAGCGTCATTGAAAGATGGTCAAAGCTGCGTGCAAAAAGTCACGCCTAGCTCTGCACATTGGCAATATGTTGGTTTTGAGGTGCATAGATTAAAAGCGGGTGAAAGCTTGACTCAGCTAAGCGACAACAATGAGCTTTGTTTGGTGTTAATCTCAGGTCTTGCCGATGTTGATGCCGGTGAGTATCAGTGGCAAGGTTTGGGTGAGCGCATGAGCGTGTTTGAAAACAAAGCGCCATATTCTGTGTATGTGCCGCCAAAGCATAACGTTGCAGTTACTGCTGTCACTGATCTAGAGCTCGCTATTTGCAGAGCCCCCGCTACAGGTAAATACCCTGTGCGTTTAATTACACCGCAAATGTGCTACATGCAAACGCGCGGTATTAATTCGAACACACGTCACGTGTGTAATATATTATTTGATAATTTAGAGGCTGAAAGCCTGTTAGTTTGTGAAGTTTCAACACCTAGTGGTAACTGGTCTAGTTACCCACCGCATAAGCATGATAGCGATAGGATACCAGTAGAAACGCAGCTAGAGGAAACGTATTATCATCGAGTTAATCCTGACCAAGGGTTCGTGTTTCAGCGTGTTTATAATGATGACCGTAGCTTAGATGAAACAATGAGTGTCGAAAACCATGATGTGGTTTTAGTGCCAGAGGGTTACCATCCAGTGGGTGTTCCACATGGTTATGATTCATATTATTTAAATGTGATGGCTGGGCCAAGTAGAAATTGGATATTCCATAACGATCCGGCTCATGAATGGATTATAGAAGCGGATAAAAAAAGCAATAAATAGGTAGGCACAAATGACTAAACTATATAAAGGTAGTCTATATCAAGCTAGTTGCCTGTGCGGTGAGGTTTCACTACAAGTGAGTGGTTTCAGCGAGCAAGCAGGGCATTGTCATTGTTCGATGTGCCGTAAATTTCACGGAGCAGCATTTGCAACCTTAGTAGAGGTGACAGACATACAGTGGTTAACAGGGCGAGCACTATTACAAGATTACACCGCTAACAATGGCACTATTAGAACCTTTTGTCGCCAATGTGGTTCAAGCATTGGTTTTCGCGTTAAGGGGTTAGGGCTTGAGCAAATAGAGCTCGCTATCTCTTTGTTTGATGAGGAGATACCTATCAACCCTGATGTGCATATTTATACGCAATATAAAGCTAATTGGTATGACATTGATGATAGCTTGGTGCAACATGCACACGCTCGTGACAGTTAATTATGATGAGCTAATGACGACAGGCTAAGTACATTCAATATGCAGATTATCAACAGCGATACTTATATTCTCAGGTAATAGGGCTGCATTATCGATTAGCCAACAGTCAAACTGATGACCGATGTGGGTTAAGATGGTTCGCTTCGGTTTTATATCGTCAACAATTTTTAGTGCCAAATTTAAATCGTTGTGATTGCGTGGTGCTTTATCTCTCGGTGGTTCTGAGCAATCTAAAAAACAGTAATCTATCTTTTTGTTTTGTAAAAAATGGCTGGTCTCATCCGGTAAGCCGACTGTGTCAGTGAGATAAGCAATGGTGGTATTGGCAATTTCAATCAAGTAGCCAAAGGTAGGTTTAGAGTGAATCAGCGCTAAAGGAGTAATGCGCATATCGCTTAATTCATAGGCTTTGAATGCTTGCCATGGTGCTTGAAAATCAAGACAGCCTGAGTGCTTATATAAATCATCGGCGCCGATTTGATCGTCAGGGCGATAAACTGGGATGGAGTTTGGACCGTGACCCCAGCGCAAGTGAAATAACCCCTGTACGTGATCCATATGAAAATGGGTAATAATAAAACGGTTTATATCAGTAAAAGCAAAATGCTCAGCTAGATCAGTTCTACCAGCATCGATCATGGTAACACCCTGATCAGTTGTAATACTAATACTGCAGGGGCGGCGCTTATAATAATTATCTTTTAGTGCACGTGAACAAGCCTTACAATCACAGCCCCACTCTGGTACTTGCCCTGCATTACCACTGCCTAATATATCAATACTAAACATGTTAACTTATTACCTTTATAGTATGTGCCGTAACGTTAAATGTGATTATCAAATACATCTGCTCATTACCTTATGAGTGAGTGACTCGCTTAATAATAGCGCACACTTGCTTCATTGCATCCTCAATACTGTGGTTGTTATCGATAACATCACAACTGCTATCTAAATCATGACGGTATTGCTGATGGCGGATGATGCGCGCCTGAATTTGCTGTTGTGTTTCACGGCCGCGCGCCATTAAACGCTGCTCTAGTTTCTGTGCCTCTACATCAATTAGGACAGGATAAATATCATTAGCATAACGTGCTCTAGCCTGTTCTAAGTAAGCTCTTGATCCATTGACTAACACATTCTGCCCGGCTTTTAGCCACGCATCTATCTCACAACCAATGGCATATTGATGTTGATTTGCTGACCACGCAAGTGCAAATAAACCTAGAGCTTGGCGTTTATTGTATTCACTCTCACTCAATGCTACATGGTTTTCACCACCGGATTGCCAATGGCGAGTAATATAGCGATGGGTAACTTGGAGATTATCAAGTGATTGCTGGCGTACGGCGTTGATGATCGAATCTTTGCCACTACCTGAGGGCCCCATGATATAGATGATTTTAGCCATTATGTACTACCTTGATTATTGAAAATTAATTGCGTTTAAAAAACACGTTCAGCTGATTTATAGACATGCTCAATGTTAATGTGGTCATCATCTTGACGAAAAATGACTAAATCGGCAATTTTACCTTGTTCAATTGATCCTCTGTCATCTAATCCTACCGCTTGAGCTGGGTTGTAAGTCACTAGATGAATCGCTTTTGCCAAGTCATATTGATTGCTCTCTAATGTGGCTATTTTAAATGCGGCCTCCAATAAACTATTAGGGTAGTAATCGCTAGAGAGAATATCCAGTACATTATCAGTTGCCAACTGGTGCGCTGCAATATTACCTGAGTGTGAGCCGCCACGTACAACATTAGGTGCTCCCATTAAGACTTTCATACCATTTTGATGAGCAAGGGCGGCAGCTTCTTGTGTTGTTGGAAACTCAGCAATACTCATGTTATAGCTTAAAGATTCTTCAACATGAGCTTTGGTGGCATCATCATGGCTGGCCAGTGGAATGTTGTTCTGTGTACAGTAGGCACAAATTTGCTGGCGATAATCGTCACTGTAAAGCCGGCTAGCTTCACATTGGCGGCTAATAAACGCCTCAAGCTCTGGTGTCGATAGCTGGTACTTACCTTGATAGTATTCGCGATACTTTTCAATATCAGCAAACTGGCGCTGACCTGGCGAATGATCCATGACAGAGACCAGTTGCGGATTAAACTCCTCGCTCAGTGCCTTAAACATCTCCAGTGTTTGCTGGTGGCTCACTTCACAGCGTAAATGCAGTAAATGATCGGCGCGAGTAAAGTTTCGCTGCTGTGAATCGGTCAGGGCTTGTACCATTCTCTTTAGGTTAGATAAGCGTTCACTACCTTGTATTACATCACCAATCGATATGGCATCGTAGACCGTGGTAATACCGGCAGAAATCATTTGCGAATCATGGGCTTTAAAGGCGCTGATTGCCGGCCAAGAGACACCGGGGCGCGGGGTGAAATATTTCTCCATATTATCGGTGTGTAACTCTATCATGCCAGGGCTGATATAGCTTTTCTGGCAGTCGATAGCGCCAACAACGGCGCTATTACCATGTGAAACGCTGTGTATTTCACCGTTAATAATTTCTAGCGTACCTTGTATCACTTCGTCTTTTAAGATGATTTTTGCGTTAGTTAAGATCATGGTTTGATTCTCGTATTTAATATCATCGATAAAATATAATGTCAGTTATTGCATGTGAAATAACTGATCGGCTACGGTGTCGCGGATAGCGCTGTCGTGGAATATGCCGACGATAGTGCTGCCTTGGTGTAAAGCGTCTTGGATTAAGCTGACAACTACCTCACTATTCTTTTGATCTAACGATGCGGTAGGCTCATCGAGTAATAAAATGGGATAAGCGTGAATAAAGCCTCTGGCAATGTTGACGCGCTGTTGTTCTCCGCCTGAGAAGGTGTTTGGCGCTAGGCCCCATAAGCGTTCAGGGATGTTGAGTTTTCGCAATAACGCGCTCGCACGTTGTTGGGCTTCATCGTCACTAACGCCACGCTCTTTTAAAGGCTGTTTAACGACATCTAAGGTGGATACGCGGGGAATCACTCTTAGAAACTGGCTGACATAACCTATTGTATGGCGACGAATATTAATTAACTGGCGGCTATTTGCAGTGGCTAAGTCGACCATCTGCCCTCGGTGGTTGATATTAATAGCACCTTTCGTTGGTAGGTAATTGGCATATAAGGTTCTCAATAACGTACTTTTACCAGCGCCACTGGCACCGTGTAATACGGTACAGCTTGATTTTTTTGCGCTAAAGCTAATGTCATCTAGTACGTTTAATGCCATCGCGCCTTGATTGTGTAAGGTGAATGTTTTGCTGAGGCCTTGTACATCTATCATGGTTGTCATTTGAATATCTCTTCTCTATTAATCACTTTGCTCTATTGGCGATGGTAAAACTAAGGCGTTAATACCGATGACACTAGCAGTTGAGTATAGGGATGCTGCGGGTCGTCAAGGACTTGATCGGTTAAGCCGCTCTCAACAATCTCACCGTGGCGCATAACTACCAGACGCTGCGCCAATAACCTAGCGACAGCTAAGTCATGGGTGACAATAACCACCGCAAGATTTAACTCAGTGACTAAGTTGCGCAGTAAATCTAATAACCTTGCTTGTACAGACACATCGAGGCCACCGGTCGGTTCGTCCATGAATATCAAACGAGGATGGGTGACTAGGTTACGGGCAATTTGTAGGCGTTGTTGCATACCGCCAGAGTAGGTTGATGGCTTGTCATCGATACGCGATATATCCAGTTCAACATCTTCCATCCAGCGCAAGCCCTTCGCTCTAATTTCGCTGTAATTTCGCTCGCCTACTGCCATTAGACGCTCGCCTATATTGGCACCTGCTGAGACGCCCATTCGCAAACCATCTGCAGCGTGTTGATGAACAACACCCCATTGGCTGCGCAGTAAATGGCGGCGCTGAGATTCACTTAGCTGATAAATATCTAACGTGTTATCTTCACTTTCGCGATAGATTAGCTGGCCGCTATCAGGTGCTAACCTAGCGGACAAACTGCTAAGCAGCGTTGATTTTCCAGAACCGGATTCACCGACAATACCCAGCACCTCACCAGCATAAAGATCAAGGTTTATATTTTGACAACCTTTACCCGGTGCGTATAACTTAGATAAATTATTGACTGTCAATAACGGCAGTTTAGAAGGTTGTGTCATTATAGAGTCTCCAGAGAGTTTTCAGCTTGCAGCTCAACCCTGCTACGACAGAAGTCAGTGTCGGAGCAAATGAAACTGCGAGTGCCTTTATCGTCGATCACAACTTCGTCTAAAAAACTGCTATCGGATTGACAAATAACGCAACTTTCTTGCCATTGTTGAACGGCGAAAGGGTGGTCTTCAAAGTCCAAGCTTTTTACGTCGGTGTAGGGTGGCACGGCGTAAATGCGCTTTTCACGGCCGGCGCCAAACAACTGCAACGCTGGCATTTGATGCATTTTCGGGTTGTCAAATTTCGGGATAGGTGATGGGTCCATGATATAGCGATCATTGACAAGTACAGGGTAGGCATAGGTCGTCGCTATTTCACCGAAGTGAGCTATATCTTCATAGAGTTTCACGTGCATCACACCATAATCTTGCAGGGCATGCATTTTTTGAGTTTCAGTTTCACTCGGTTCGATAAAGCGCAGCGGTTCCGGAATAGGTACTTGGTAGATCAAAATTTGATCTTCTTGTAAGGCGAATTCAGGAATGCGATGTCTTGTTTGAATGAGCGATGCCTCGGTGGTTCTTTCGGTGGTTTTTACACCGGTTAAATCTTTGAAAAAAGCGCGAATACTGACAGCGTTAGTGGTGTCATCAGCACCTTGGTCAATCACTTTTAAGGTATCTGTTTCGCCAATTACAGCCGCTGTTAATTGCATGCCTCCCGTTCCCCAGCCGTAGGGCATCGGCATTTCTCTACCACCAAAAGGCACTTGAAAACCAGGAATAGCGACAGCTTTTAACAGGGCCCGACGAATCATCCGCTTACTCTGTTCATCTAGATAAGCGAAGTTATAGCCTTGACGAATGTTGTTGGCAGACATTAGCTTTTCTCCTGTGCTGTTTTATCTTTGCGCAAGCGTCTTAGTAGCTCAATTTCAGCTTGAAAATCGACATAGTGAGGTAGCTTTAAGTGCGAGACAAAGCCTGAAGCTGATACGTTATCGCAATGCGAAAGTACAAATTCTTGTTGTTGCGCAGGTGATTCAGCGCTTTCATCATAGCTGTCAATTTGTAACGCTCTATCCAATAGAGCAACAGACATTGCTTTGCGCTCATTGCGGCCAAAAACTAAACCATAGCCACGAGTAAACTTAATTTCGCCATCGCTTAGGCGTGCAAAACCATTGATCATCTCGCACTCTGTTATCTCAATGCTGCCAATGTCGACACTAAAGCCTAGATCTTGTGGACATATAACAACATCTGCTTCACCGATGCGCAGCTCCCCTGCAAAGGGATGGTTACGACCATAACCTCGCTGTGTTGAATAGCCTAAAGCGAGTAAAAAACCTTCATCGCCGCGCGTGAGTGATTGCAGGCGCGCGCTGCGATCACTTGGGTAACTTTCAGGGTCCTGGGTGATGTCTGTTGGAGTCTCGCCAGTGTCAAGTTCAGGCACAATCATGCCTTCGTCTTCGAGCATTTTTAAGACGCGTGTCATGGCTTGCTCTTCATCTTCATCTGCTACCAATTTTGTGTCTTGCGGCTTGATTGCCTCTAACTCTTGCGCTGTGGTTGCAGAATCGCCCTGCGCTAATAAGGTAAAGTCGAGCAGACGATGGGTATAGTCAAATGTTGAGCCTAGTACTTGGCCGCCAGGTAAATCTTTAAAGGTCGCCGATACTCGCCTTTCGACAAGCATATTGGTGGTGTCTAAAGGCTCGCTGGTATAAAAGCGGCTCAAGGTTGTTCGATAGGCGCGCAATAGAAATATGGCTTCAACCGAGTCCCCCGCAGCCTGTTTAATGGCCAGTGCAGCAAGCTGTGGGTCGTATACTGAACCTTCCGCCATCACTCGTGACACTGCTAATGGTAGCTGTTGGCGTATTTGCTCAACCGATAGCTCTGCTAAGCTCAGATCGCCGCGGCGTTGCTCTGCCAACAGTTTATGGGCATTGTTAATGGCTTTTTCACCACCTTTCACCGCTACATACATGGGTTATCTCCTGTTGTTATTACGCTGACTTTGGTCGTTCGAGGGAGACACACCAGCTGTTTGTCGCTGACAAAGTAGAAATCTAAACCCCTTGGGAACGCGTCAGGGCGCTCAGTTAAATACTCGAGCAGCTGCGTTGAAAGCTTGGCGATTGCAATGTACTTTACCGATTCAATACCTGGGCCTTCTAGTTTCAGTAGTGTTGAATGCTCGTTATCGCTGCCCTGAGCTTGCGCTGCTGTATTCGTTAAAGATTCGACTTGTAACACTAAAGAGCAGCTCATTTCTGGGGACTCGTCAGTGCCTTTGTTGAAATAGCAAAACTCTGTTATTTGATCCGCATTAGCAATAGCGAACATCGCCGATTGCGGGTCATTAACCAGTTGCACATCTGTGTGGAACTGTAAGTTCTTGCACACTTCCTCATTTTTTAGTGCCGCAGATAAATAAAGTGTGGTTTGCTGATCTAGCAGGGACAGTGCCAGTGCATACATCGCAGGGCTTAAGTCACCCGCACCGTGATTGTGCTCAATATCGACGATAGTGCCAGGCTCACTCATTGCTTTTAGCGTGCGGCGAAAAATCACTTGGCCGGCATTGATTGGGTTTGTTAAACCAGCGGCGATAGTGACATTATGGGTATCTGGAGATTGCATTAGCCTTCCCCTCTAACAAGTGTGAAAAAATCTACTTTGGTTTTTGCCGATGCCGCTTTCTTCGCTTGCTGTTGTTGCGCTAAAATTTTAGTTAGAGGCTCAATGACTTGCTGATAGACACTGTTATGCTGGTGGTCATCTTGTAAAAGAGCATCTAGCTTGGCAGCGATTAGTGCGTGTTGTTTATTGCGGCCAATAACATAGCTGTGCCCGTAAAATTGAGCGTTAGATCGCACAACACAACGAGTGATAGTGACATCGCCAATGTTAAACTGTGAGCCGGTGCCACCCATACGGCCTCTTACTTGAGTTAAACCAATGTCAGGCGTTCTAATATCACTGAAATTGCAATCGCGCAGCAAAGGCTCTGCCAGCGTATGTAATTGTTCGATGGGCGCTTTGGCCATGACAGACATCCAATGTTGACGTCGTCTCTGGCTGGTTTGTTCAGGGGTAGATGACATTTAAGACTCCACTATGTATTCAAATATGTCGCTGCGAGTAATGCTGACGGAGTATTCCATCAACGTTTGCGTGTTTTTTAACTGGTAAAGCGATTGAATCAACATCACTGGGACATCAGTTTCAATATTTAACTGCTCAGCTTCATCTAACAAAGGCATGCGAGCGCGAAGCTTGATATGAGTTCTATCTGCTGAAAAATGATGTGTCTCATTCAAGTATTTATGTAGAGATCCTTGTCGATAGCGTTTCATGGTAGCTAAATCACTGCCAAAAACATGGTGCTCGATTAAACACACTGGGCGGCCTTCCATACTGCGCTTGGTGATTAAACGGATAGCGGGAGTCGCTTCAGTTAGGTTCAGTGAGGTGGCTAGTAGGCCATCGACTAAAATCTGTGAGCAGCTCAGCACTTGGGTCTGCAGTTGTAAGCCTCTGTTTGATAAGTTATAGCTAAAGCAAGATTGGCTATTAAGGGAATAGTCAATCGCTGAGCTTAGCACTTGATTGCCTTTGCCTTGATGGCGTTTAATTAATCCCACCTTGACCAATTCATCAATCGCTCTGCGCACAGTGTGTCGATTCACCTTAAAGCGCTCTGAGAGTGCCTTTTCAGTTGCTAAAAAATCACCACTGACATACTGCTCTTGGATGTCTTTTCTGAGCGCAATAGCTATTTCGTGATAGCGAATCATGAGTTGTCTAGACCTGTTTTGTCGGTTAAATTTTTTTGTTTTATAGCGATGATCTACATGAATGACTTGCGCAGTTGCTGGGATATAACATCAATAGCGGTGACACATAAAATAATGACCAGCATAATTGCGCAGGTTTGTTGGAACGCAAAGCCGCGCATGCTCTCCCATAAAATGACACCAATACCACCTGCGCCGACCATGCCAACCACAGTGGCAGAGCGTACATTTGATTCAAATCGATAAAGCGAATAGGAAATCCACAGTGGCATTACCTGTGGAATCACACCGTATAAAATTTCTTCAAAAACATTGGCACCAGTTGCTCTTACGCCTTCAACAGGTCTTGGATCAATAGCTTCTACAGCTTCTGAAAAGAGCTTGGCGAGCACCCCTGTGGTGTGGATAAACAACGCCAATACACCGGCAAAAGGGCCTAGTCCTACAGCGACTACAAACAACATAGCAAAGACCATTTCGTTAATGGCACGTGCTGCGTCCATTAAACGTCTAGTGGGTTGGCATAACCAAATAGGTGCGATATTTTCAGCACTCATTAAGCCCAGTGGCACTGATAAAATAATGGCCAGTACTGTGCCCCAAAGTGCTATGTGCATAGTGATGATCATTTCATCAATGTAATAATCTAGGTCGCTAAAGTCTGGCGGAAAGAAGTCAGCGGCAAACTCAGACATGTTTGATGAGTCTGTAAACAGCATCATCGGGTTCATTTCAGCTGAATTCCAGCCCCATGCCAGCAGTGAGAAAAATATGACCCAGCTCAATGACTTTAACCAGTTAAACGACTGCTTAAATTCAGTTTTCGCGGTAGTTGTTGACATAGTGTTTTCCGAATATCTCGATGGTATAAAGTCGCTACATCAACCTTGTTAGCTTAGAGTCACTAACAAGGTTAACGTAGTGCTGTTATTATTTAGCCGCTGTTTCTAGTTGTTCCATGCGCTTATTTAACTCAGATAATTGCTGGTCAATTGCTTTGAGTTTCATTGCTTTTTCATCGGCAGCTAATTTAGTATCGGCGGCAAGTTTGATGCGGTTTTTGAACAATACCAGTTGGCGAATAGGTAATAACTGATCATCTGTTGAGGCTTTGAAAGGTGCCCAACCAAGAGATTTCAGAATTTCTAGCTCTTGGGCATCATTAGTTTGGCCGTAATCCATAAAGAAATTACGCAATTTTGTTTTGTCTGCATCAGCAAGGTTTTTGCGCCACACTATTGGGTCAGAGGGGATCAAGGGTGATTTCCAAATGACTTTAACGTTATCCACTTTATCGGGATGTGTGATTTTGATACGCCCTAAATTTTCAGTGTTGTTGGTCGCGATATCAACTTGGCCATTAGCAACAGATAGGAAATTAGTTTGATGGCTAGCATTGGTTACGCGTTTAAATATGTTTTTCGGGTCTACATTATTTTTAGTGAAAACATAGTAACTAGGGACTAAGAAGCCAGACGTTGAGTTTGGATCTCCGTTGCCAAAAGTGAGGTCTTTGCTATTGTTAAGCATGTCTTCAACGTTATTTACTTTGTCGTTATCCTTGTGTGCTAGCAATAAACTCCAATAACCTGGGTTGCCAGTGACATCGACAGTTTGGGCGAATATTTCACCGCCAGCACGATCAACGGCTTCCATCGCCGATTTATTACCATACCAAGCGACATCTACTTTGTTGAAACGCATCGCCTGAATAATGCCAGCATAATCAGATGCAAAAAAAGGTTTCACTTCAACGCCTAGTTTTTTTGACATGTCATTTAAGAAAGGCACCCAGATAGTCTTTAAATTTTGCGAAGACTCAGTGGAGATAATGCCAAAATTTAGCTTTTTCAGTTGCTCTGCTTGAACAGCAGCAGCTGTCGTTAAAGCGGTGGCTACTGCAATGCTGGTAAGAAGCTTAGAATAGATTTTTTTAAGTTTCATCGTGCTCTCCATAAGGTTTGGGTTAAGCTGTTTTTAGTTTTGGTGGTTGAGTTTTTTGCGCGCTATTTGAAGAAATAGGAATAACGCTATGAGTATTGTTGTGCTCGGTGCCGCCATAGAGATTGTTAAGTCCAGTGTTGTCTATGTCTTGGATAGGGCTATCGAAATACAATTCACCGTCTTTGAGAGCAATAGCTCGTCGACAATACTGTTGTGCGTAGTCCACTTGATGTAAGGTCACAACAATGGTGATGCCATCTTGTTCATTGATGTTTTTCAAGATTTGCATCACTAGTCGTGACGCTTCCGGGTCTAATGAGGCGATAGGCTCATCGGCAAGAATAACTTTAGCTTTTTGCAGCAGTGCCCTGGCGATCGCTACTCGTTGCTGTTGTCCGCCAGATAAATCACTTGCTCTATGTAAAGCGTAATCTTGTAGACCAACACGTGTTAAAGCGGCCAGTGCTGAGTGTTTCTCTGCAGCGGTGAAAATACCTAACAAACTGCGATAGCTCGGGACTTTACTTAAACCCCCTATCAGCACATTAGTTAGCACGCTCAAACGATTAATGAGGTTGAATTGCTGGAAAACATTGCCAATTTGGCTACGCGACACGCGTATATCTTTACCTAGTTTTCCCTTGTGCTGAATGTTTTTACCGAGAATGTCTATGCTGGAATCACTGCCTTTATCAGCAAGAGTTAGCCCTGACAAATGACGAAGAAGAGTAGACTTTCCAGAACCAGAGGGACCTATTAGTGCAACCATTTCACCTTGGTTGATATTTAGGCTGACACCTTTTAAAGCGGATGAACTGCTGCGTTTAGTTTTAAATGTCTTTTTTACATTGGCAATTTGAATGACCGTCATGGCTGCTCTCCTAATTTGTCTAGACAATGGTAAGCGCTTAACATGACGGTTGGGTTAATCTAATGTGGCAGAAGAATTAAGGTTTTATTGCAGATTAAATTAATTTGCTGTCTATGATCGTTTAATAGTTGGCTATCTGGTAAATTAATAGTTAACGCTATGTAAGGTTGCAGATAATGGATCAGGAATTTAGTTTTAAAGATATTGTCGAATACGCACAAGATATCATTGTGGTGACTAAAGCATCGCCTATTGATGATACCGGTCCTGAGATTGTTTATGTAAATGAAGCCTTCGTTAAAATCAGTGGTTACTCTCGTGAAGAGGTGATCGGTAAAACACCAAGAATATTACAGGGAGAGGATACAGATAAAAAAACGCGGCAAAAAGTCCGCAGTGCACTAGAGCAACAGCAACCTGTTAGGGTAACTATTAAAAATTATTCGAAAACAGGGCAAGAGTATTGGCTAGACCTGAGTATATTGCCATTAAAAAATGCCCAGGGTGATGTGACCCATTTTGTGGCTATTCAGCGTGATTTTACGCAACATAAACGCTCACAATTGCACTTAGAAGTCTTATCAAATCAGGATCCTTTAACTGACTTATATAACCCCCGCGGTTTTGAGCGACTATCTGAACAGGAGTTCTCACGTTTTAAGCGTGAGGGGCGTACATACAGTGTATTGATGCTAGATCTGGATTATTTTAAACGTATTAATGATAATTATGGTCATGCAATAGGCGATTTAGCGCTGCAGCATTTTGCTGCGCTGTGCCAAAATAACATTCGCCTACATGATGTGTTAGCTAGAGTCGGTGGGGAAGAGTTTTGTATTATCTTACCTCTTGAGAAAAAGCAGGCGGCTTTTGTTTTTGCTGAAAAATTAAGAAGCTTGCTCGAGCTTGCCCCTTTAGTTGTCGATGCTGAAAATATAAATTTAACTGTCAGTATTGGCGTTGGCGAGGTCAATGTCAACGATGAAGATCATAAAGAGGTGATTCAGCGGGCAGACACGGCGCTGTTTGTAGCAAAAAGTGATGGGCGTAACTGTATTGCCTAAAGCAATTGATTAACTAAAAACTATATTCGCGTTAATATAGAGCTTTATTATGCTGTTTTTTCAAATGATACCATTATGATTTTTGATCCTTTTTTCTATGTTGTTTCTGCTATTGCGGTATTAATTGTCGGCTTCTCTAAAGGTGGTTTTGGCGGTGGCTTAGGGTTAATTGCCGTGCCTTTAATGTCTTTAGTGGTATCACCTATTCAAGCCGCTGCTATTTTACTACCTATCTTGTGCTGTATGGATCTGATTAGTATGTGGGGTTTTAGAGGACGCTTTGATAAACACAATCTCAAAGTACTAGTACCATCGGCAATATTAGGCATAGTGTTTGGGGCGTTAACCTTTAAGCTCTTTAGTGAAGCGCATATTAAGTTAGGGGTTGGTTTTATTGCAATAGCGTTTTGTGCACAGTTTATGATCACTAAATATCGCAAGAGGCAGCACGAAATCCAACAACGCTCTGCCTTAAAGGGTAGCTTTTGGGGCGCTGTCGCTGGTTTTTGTAGTTTTAGTGTTCATGCGGGCGGCCCGCCACTTAATTTTTATTTACTACCACAGCGTTTAGACAAAAGTATCTTTGTCGGCACCACAGTGATTTTCTTTGCGTTGCTTAATTTTATTAAATTGCTACCTTATGCCTGGCTTGGATTGTTAGACACCAATAACTTGCTGACCTCGTTGAGCTTGGTGGTGTTTGCGCCTATTGGTGTCTATTTAGGTATCTATATGCATCATCGTTTGAGTGATGGCTGGTTCTATCTATGTTGCTACAGTTTGCTAGGCCTTGCTGGTGCTAAGCTATTCTTGGAAGGTGTGATTGCCTTTTTGTAAAAGTGTTAGGCAATTATAACTTTAAGTACACTCGTTCAGGCCTGCCGACAGAGCCATAACTGACATCCGCTGTGAGCTCTGCAGTGCTGACCAGATATTCTAAATACCTTCTGGCGGTGGTACGGCTGCTGCCGACAAGTTCGCCTATTTGCTCAGCGGTATGGCCCTGCGTTTTTTCGGTATAGACATTACGTATTTTCTCCAGTGTTAGAGGGTCTATACCTTTTGGTAATGCTGAGTTGGTCACTGGGGAATTGGTTTTTTTATTGCGTGGTAATAATAGATCAACCGTGTTTTGGTCTAGCTCATGTTGGTTTTTGCTATCGATGGAAAGAAGTTTGCTCAAATGTTCTTGAAAGCTAATTAGTGAGCTTTGTAGACGATCAAAGACTAGAGGCTTCAAAATATAATCAAAGACACCACTATGCAGTGCTTCTGTTAAGCTATTTACATCTTTTGCCGCCGTGATCAAGATGACCCCTGCTGAGCTTTGGCTGCTGCGAATATTGCGTAATAACTCCAGGCCATTACCATCTGGAAAGTGGATGTCTAATAACACTAAATCAGGTTCGAGCACTTCAATCATATCTTTGGCATCGATTGTTGAATGGGCAATACCTAATACTTCAAAGCCTGGAATCCGCTCGATAAAGCGGCGTTGTATTTCTGCTATTTTAGTATCGTCTTCTGCAATTATTATTTTTATGGTGTTCATTTAGTGTCGCCTAATCAAAATACAGCTCTAGTCTATCATTAACCTTAATTTATTTTAGATTAATTTATACTTGCGTCTCTTTAGGTAAGAAAACGGTGATGCGGGTGCCACCTTCATTGGGTTCAGATATTTGAATACCACCTTCTAGTGAAGTGACGATGCGTTTAACTAGGAAGAGTCCCCAACCATGATCATTTTTTTCCTTGCTGCTAAAGCCCTTGGTGAATATTTGCTCCTTTACCCCCTGTGCAATGCCTGGGCCTCGGTCTTCTACTTCGATAATAATATCTTTACCTATATCTGTCATCGATAGATAAATATTAGTCGCTTGTGTGTGTAAAGATGCTTCATAAGCATTATCTAGTAAATTACCCAGAATAGTAATAATTTGCTCTGCTTTGATATGTTGTGGCAATAAGCCTATGGTGCTCTCTTCATCGAGTATGAGATTGAGTCCCATTTCGCGCGCGCGGTTAAACTTGCCAATAATACAGCCTGAAAGCACAGGGTCTTCAACTGCATTTACCAGTAAGCTAATAAGAGCTTGTTGTGCGTGTGTCTCACTACTGATTAGCTCTAGTGCTTGTTTATTAGCGCCTAATTCAATTAAGCCTGCAATAGTGTTTAACTTGTTGGCGTACTCATGGGTTTGGCTGCGCAATGTTTCTGAGTACTGTTGAGATTGGGTCAATCTTTGGCTCACCAGATCCAGCTCATCTTTTAACCTGAAACTAGACACTACACCAACCGGTTTATCACCATCAAAAATTGGAATTCTGTTAGATACTAACACATTGTTATTACGATAAATTTCCCTATCAAATTGCGATTGTTTAGTCTCTAACAGCGTCAGCATAGTGCTGTGTGGAAATATTTCTGTAATGTGCTTGCCTTTAAGTGATTTCTCACCTGTTAAACCGAATAGTTTAACCGCTGCGGGGTTAAAGGTGATAATAATACCTTTGGTGTTTACTGCAATGATACCTTCACGAACACTCTCTAGTGTTGCGTTGTATTCTTGAAATAGCTGAGCTATTTGTTCGGGTTCTAAACCAAAAATAGCTTTTTTGAAATACTGGGTAATTCGCAGTGCTGCCAGCACCGATAAAATTATTCCTAATATCATCGCGATAATAATACTGTATTGGTAGCGATGAATAATATTGCTGACGGTGTCGAGCATATAGCCGACCGAGACAATACCAATAATTTGCCCTTGCTCGTTAAAAATAGGCGTTTTACCGCGCATAGAAGGCCCCAGCGTACCGACTGCTTTTGATACGTATGATTCACCATTTTTTAATGCCCGTGCATTGTCGCCACCTTGCATCGGCTGGCCAATGCGCTCGGTAATGGGATGTGATAAGCGAATACCATCATAGGTGCCAATTACCACAAACCTAGCCTCGCTACTTTTTCTGATTCTCTGGGCAAGTGCTTGTAAATTGCGAGAGTTACGCTGTTGTACACCAATGCGTACTTCGGGTTGGGAGGCCACCGCTTTGGCCATTTGTAATGCTCTTTGACCAATTTGGTCTTCTAAGCTGGTGGCTAGATGTTGTAGGGCATAACCGCCGAGCAGTACCGCTTGGATAACAGCGCTAGCACAAAGTGCGAGCATCAATCTTGTTTGTAAGGTCATCGGTAAAACTTTCTTTAAAGAGTTCAACATGATTTATCTGCACTTAGCTATACATTAAGTGACTTATTCTACAGGTAAACAAAGCGGATAATGAGAGCTAGCGTTAAAAAATACTTTTGCTAGTTGAGTGAGTACGGGTGTTGATAGAGTATTATGCAGGCATAAAAAAGCGAGCCGCTAGGGCTCGCAATAATATTTGAAACAGTAAAGGGTACCGATTCCAAATAAAAGGTTGTTTCTAACTTAACCGTTTTTAGCTTTAGCTTCTTCAGCTGTTAAGCCTTTAAGTTCAGGCCAATTCTTCTCAGATGTTACCAAATTACCAGGCACATCACGTAACCAAGCTGTCTGTACAGTTTTGCTTAAGTTTAAGTATAGCTTATCATTGACAATTTTCCAGGCAGTTGGATCTGTGTCAAATTTAAGGTTCATTGCGACACCCATTGCACAAAATCCGCCGTATTGTGGAGCGTATTTAGTGGCATCTGCTTTGAACAAATCGCGGTGTTCCGCTGATGTGAAATGATAAGTTGCCGATTTATGCTCTGCCGTAAATTTATCACTACCTTTAACCGCTTTGTTCATAGTGAAGTAGGCGACAGTGTCATAACCTTTAATTGCTACGGCGTTAGCATCTGCATTAACATCGACGTCTACTGCAAAACTAGTAGCGCTTGCAAATAAGACAGTAGCCGCAACGGCTGTTTTTATTGAAGTAGAAATGTTCATATTATTTTCCTTTCGTTATTTGCTTCAAATTGGTTTAATAAAGATGCTGAATCAGTAGCATCAAGCCATCTTAATACTGGTTAGGGTTTGTTAATGAAGTTAATGGGACTAGCCCGTTAATTCCTTTTCTCTAGTGAGTGAGCTTAGTTTATGCGTGTTGTGCTGAGATAGGGCATCTGTGCGTCCAAAAAATGAAACCAAACATCCAGATCATTAAATAAGTAGGCATTTGTGGATAGATTACAAAATATTATCGATAATTTTTCGATTAATTCAGAAGTGATATTTAATGGCAATTTCTGTGGCGATAAAACATTAGGCACTGGTAATAAAGGTGGAGAGGGGCATTTACATTATTTAAGATCAGGTAAGCTAACGGTTGTCGGTGATATGGGGCAAAAATTCATATTCGATAAGCCCGCCGTCATCTTGCTACCTTTTTCAACTAAACACAGTGTTATCGCGACAGAATCTGATAGCGCTGAATTACTCTGCGCTGCTGTGCACTTTACTGCGTTAGAGCAGCAGCAAATGATTTCTAACCTACCCGAACTTGTGCGTATCGACTTAAGTGATGGCGCAATGAAAGACGCTGTTGACTGGATGTTTGATGAAATAGGATCCACAGGCCTTGGTCAAAAGAGCATTGTGGATAAGCTATGTGATATCTTACTGATCCTAATGTTTCGCAAATTATCAGCCGAGGGGTTAGTGATGCAAGGCATGCTTGCCGGTTTAAGTCACCCGGCGCTCGCTGCGACCTTAGCTAAATTACAAGAAGCTCCACAAGAGGCGTGGACGTTAGAGCTAATGGCGCAGGACGCAGCGATGTCACGCTCTAAATTTGCAGCGTTGTTTCGCGAGAGTGTCGGGCAAACTCCCAATGATTTTTTGACTGACTTGCGGGTTTCGATAGCCCAACAATTACTCGCACAAGACAAGCCGGTCGGTCTCGTTGCCAATCAAGTAGGCTATGAGCATGGCTCGGCACTAGCGAGAGTGTTTCGTAAAAAGACAGGGCTCTCACCGAAAGAGTGGCTACAAAAACTGCATGAAAACTCGTAGAAAGTTGAGATTAATAGCTATTAACAGCGAGCTAAACTCGCTGTCTATCAGAGTACAAAGCTGAAACAAGCTTTGTTATATTGAGAGTGGGATTAACGAAAACTGATCGCTGGCCAGCCTTTTTCGGCTGCTGTTTTTAGCAAGTAATCATCGCCATCAACAACAACTGGGTGATCAACTAGCTCTAATAACGGTAAATCATTGCGCGAGTCACTGTAAAAGTAGCTGCCGTCTAGCGTGTAGTCGTTACCTTTTAACCATTGCTGTAAACGGGTGATTTTGCCGGCTTGAAAACAAGGGGTACCGCTGATATTACCGGTATATTCGCCATCGACTACTTCAGGGTCTGTCGCCAAAATATCATCGACATCAAGGAACTGTGCGATAGGTTTGGTGACAAATAAGTTAGTGGCGGTAATGATCAACAAAAAATCACCTTTTTCGCGGTGCTCAGCAAGTTTTGATAGTGCTGTTGGTTGCATCATCGGCATTACTTTTTCAATCATGAATTGAGCGTGCCATTCATTTAATTGCGCTGCTGTATGTGTTTTTAATGGTTTGAGTGCAAAGTTGAGAAATTCTTTGATGTCTAAACTGCCATCGACATATTGATGATAAAAATAATCGTTTGCCTTGCGATACTCTTGCACATCAACAATGCCTTTTTCACATAGGAATTCTCCCCAGGCGTGATCACTGTCACCATTTAATAACGTATTATCAAGATCAAAAATAGCTAGAGCCATTGGCGGTTTCCTCATCGATAGTAAAAAGTCGCCCTATACTACATTAAAACGCTGTAGGGTAAGGCAAGTTGATTATATTTATCATAAAAAATAGCAATGATTTCAGCTTGATGTAAGTTTAGCTATTTGCACAAGCGGCGATGTGTGGAACAATAGGTGAAAGATTTTTAGGAAAAAAACAGTGATAGATTCAGACGGGTTCAGACCAAATGTAGGTATCATTTTGGCAAACTCGAAAGGGCAAGTTCTCTGGGCGCGACGTATAGGTCAAAGTTCTTGGCAGTTTCCTCAAGGAGGTATTAATGAAGATGAAACGTCAGAACAGGCGATGTATCGCGAGTTAACGGAGGAAGTGGGATTAACTGCAGATGATGTCGATATCATCGCAGTAACGCGAGGTTGGTTGCGGTATCGGTTACCAAAGCGGATGATTCGCTATAACTCACTTCCGGTCTGTATCGGCCAGAAACAAAAATGGTATTTGCTTAAAATTAAATGCAGCGACAATAAAGTAGATATTAACGCCGTCGATACTCCTGAGTTCGATGGTTGGCGTTGGGTCAGTTACTGGTACCCTTTAGGCCAAGTTGTGTCATTTAAAAGAGAAGTATATCGCAAGGCAATGAAAGAGTTAGCACCAAAATTATCACGGTTAATGGATATTTGATGTCGGCCTTGTCGATGCGATGTGTGCAATTAATTAGCAGCACATGGCGATAGTCTATGTCAGTGGCTAGAGCATAGGGAGAGCGAAACACAATATTAGCAGTCTGTTTGCAGGTAAGGCCATAAGTGGTTTTACCTGCATATTAAAAAACACGGGAATTAATACACATAAAGGGAGGGCGGTATGCTTAAGTTGTTGCGTAAAATTGTAACTGAAGTTAGAGCGGAATCTGATTTAGAGGCTGTTTTATCTCTCATTGTGCGCGCAATACAAGAAGGTATGGAAACCCAAGTGTGTTCTGTCTACTTGAAAGATCAAACCAATCAACGGTTAGTGTTAAGGGCGTCCAAAGGGCTGTATCAAAAATCCATTGGTAGTAGCTTGTCGCAGCATGAGGGGATAGTGAGCCTCGTAGCTGCTAGAGCTGAGTCTGTCAATACAGATGATGCTGAGCACCATCCAGCTTATTGCTTTATACCTGGTACGGGCGAAGAGCGTTATCAATCGTTTCTTGGGGTGCCAATCATTTACCAGCGCCAAGTACTAGGCGTGTTGGTTATCCAACAAAAAGATAAACGCTGCTTTAAAGAAAGTGAAGAGTCTTTTCTCATTACGGTATCTGCTCAGTTAGCAGGTATTATTATTCAAGCAGAGGCAACATCGTCTGTTAGCGTCGCTAAGTTAAAGCAAAAAACGCAAACAGATAAATGCTTTATTGGCGTTTCAGGCTCTGCAGGTATTGCTATCGGCCAGCTCGTCGTTGTCTCTGATGGCGTCGATTTGGAATCGGTTGCTGAGCGAGAAATTACTAATCCAGAGCAAGAGATCCAATTTTTTGAATCTGCTTTAGAAAAAGTGCGCAGTGATATTCGTATGGCTAGTGCCCGCCTGGCAAAAAAACTGGGTGAAGATGAGCAGGCGCTGTTTGATGTGTACCTGCGCATGTTAGAGGATAACTCTATCGGCGGTGAAGTTGTTAGTCGCATTGCAAAAGGCAGTTGTGCTCAATGGGCTTTAAGTTCTGTTATCTCTGAACACACGCGTCAATTCGATATGATGGATGATCCTTATCTGCGAGAGCGCGCTTCTGATATTCGTGACCTAGGGCGTAGAATACTTGCCTATTTACAAGAAGATGAGCCTTATCAGGACATTGAGTTAACCCAGGGAAGTATTCTTGTAGCCCAAGAGCTATCGCCGGCGATGTTAGGGGAGATAGCAACAGAAAAGTTATCCGGTTTGATTTCAGTTAAAGGCTCTGGTAATTCCCATGCGGCGATTTTAGCGCGCTCCATGGGTATTCCTACGGTGATGGGGACTGTTGATTTACCTTATAAAAAATTAAGTGGCCGCCTTGCGGTGCTTGATGGTCATTCTGGGCGATTATATTTAAATCCATCGCAAGAGTTGTTGGAAATTTATCAAACTCAGTTAAATGCTGAATTAGAGCAAGAGGCAGAGCTGGACGAGCTCAAAGAGTTACCGGCAAAAACGAAAGACGGTGTGACTATGCCGTTGTGGGTGAATACGGGTCTCATCGCTGATATTCAGCGCTCACTTGATAAAGGTGCTGAAGGTATCGGCCTTTATCGTACTGAAATCCCATTCATGATTCGTAATGCGTTTCCGACAGAGCAAGAGCAAACGCAGATATATGCCAGCCAATTAGAGGCATTTTATCCGCGCCCTGTCACGATGCGTACTTTGGATATTGGTGGTGATAAACCACTGAGTTACTTCCCTATAGAAGAAGAAAATCCTTTTTTAGGTTGGCGTGGTATTCGGGTTACCCTAGATCATCCTGAAATATTTTTAGTGCAAATTAGGGCGATGCTTAGAGCGAATTTCCAGTTTGGTAACCTGCGGATTATGTTACCGATGGTGACCAGTATTAATGAAGTACTAGAATCTATTGGTTTAATCGATAGAGCGGTGCTTGAGCTTGCTGAAGAAGGGGTTGCTGTCGTCAGGCCGCCTATCGGTGTAATGATAGAGGTGCCGGCGGCACTTTATTTGACACGAGTGTTTGCTCATCATGTTGATTTTATATCGGTAGGGTCTAACGATTTGACGCAATATTTATTAGCGGTCGATAGAAATAACCCAAGAGTCGCTTCATTATATAGCAGTTATCACCCTGCGGTATTACAGGCTTTAAAGTTCATTGTTAAAGAAGCATTAAAAGAAAATGTACCGGTGTCTATTTGTGGTGAGTTAGCAGCGGACCCTGCAGGTGCTTTATTGTTAATGGCTATGGGCTATGATAATTTGTCAATGAATGCGAACAATCTACCTAAGGTTAAATCGGCAATTCGTCGCTGTAATTTTGAAGATGTTCAAGGCATGCTTAGACGAGTAATGAGGCTCAATGATCAGCAGCTAATTGAGCAGGAGATAGCATCTTCTTTAATCGCCATGGGTTTAGGCGATTTTATTGATAAGTCATCGCTCGCCAATAATAGGGATCTGTAATTCAAACACAGATTCCCCTGTGAAGCCGTTGCTATCGTAACGCGCTTCACATATTTGTGTGAAGCCGTCTTGGCGTTGTAGGATGATCGTTTTTGCTCGGGTTCCATAGCTGTCTAAGTTTATAAATTGCGCTGACAGTGCTCTCTCCCAAGATTTATCAATCCCGGTGTTAGGCAGCTTATGTTCTGGAGCAGTATCTGAGCTGTTAAGTAGCTGCTTTAATGTATCGAGCGTAATATCGCCATTGTTTATCAGTTGCTCTAAATCTCGCTTAGCATTAGTCAATTTAGGCCAAGGTGTGTCAAGTGTGGCATTGCACAAGCCGTAGAGCCCTGCTGATAGTTTTATGAAATCATCCGCTACCGCTTGATTATCTAAAGTGTTTTTAGCACAATCCAACTTTTGGCTAGGGCTATGATTATTACTAAAATAGAGGCCATTATTATCGGCGCACAGCAAATTGTATGCGCCATAGTGCTGCTTTGTGACAGCTAGTTGTGTAAGGTAGCTGTGCATACTTTGATCGCTTGCTAAAGATTTACTGACTAAATGCCCTCTCGATAACGGTTTGGCCATAGTAGTCGCTGCTTTTTGCCTAAAGTTAGTGACAGCGCTGAACCTACCGCTTTTATGTAAGCCTAACCAACTACCCATTTGCGTTAAATCTTGGCCTGCTAAAATACTGTTGTCAGTTGGCCAAAGTGTCATCGCAGCACTTTCACGTTGATAAAACTCATCGCGATTAGCAACCAAAATAAATGGGTACTGTTGGTGTTGTTTATAAGAGAAGGTAATTAGGCACATAGTGTAAAAATACTCATATGTTATGTGATTAGTTAGTATCTAGCTGATAAAATATTAAATACGTTCATTTGTGTAGTTACAAGGAATAAGTGAGCGCTATCTAATTTGTTTTCTAGCTCTTTGCTATTATGCTAGTGATTTTTTGATCGTGAATGTTTTAAATGAAGGATTTAGTATGTGGGTACATAATATAGACCCGATAGCGTTAGATTTGGGGTTTATCCAAGTACATTGGTATGGCTTGATGTATTTAATAGGTTTTGGTGCTGCGTTATTGCTTGGTAATTATCGTGCGGATCAAGCGGGTTCTGGTTGGAATCGAGATCAGGTATCAGATTTTATTTTTTGGGGAGCGATGGGTGTTGTGCTAGGCGGGCGCTTTGGTTATGTGTTCTTCTATAATTTTGAGTACTTTTTAGAGTCGCCATTGTGGCTGTTCAAAATATGGGAAGGTGGCATGTCCTTCCATGGTGGCCTGCTAGGGGTAATAGTGGCTTTATGGTTATTTGGCCGCAAGAATAACAAGTCGTTTGCGCAAATGGCTGATTTCGTCGCTCCTCTGGTAGCGATTGGTTTAGGTGCCGGCAGGGTAGGTAATTTTATTGGTGGTGAGTTGTGGGGGCGGGTAACAGATGCGCCTTGGGGTGTTGTTTTTCCTCAAGTTGATCGATTTGCTCGCCATCCGTCACAATTATATGAAGCGTTTTTGGAAGGGGTGATTATGTTCGTAATCCTCTGGTTGTACTCCAGTAAACAGCGGCCACCGTTTGCAGTGTCAGGATTGTTCCTGATTTTATATGGTCTTTTTAGAAGTTTGGTTGAGTTTTATCGAGAGCCAGATGCCCATATTGGTTTTATCGCTTTTGGTTGGTTAACCAAAGGACAATTGTTGTCGGTACCGATGATTGCTATCGGCGTAGTATTAATGGTATATGCTTATCAACAGCAAAAGCGTGTCAGTGTTTAGGAGAGTAAAGTGCAACAATATTTAGACTTGATGCAAGAAATTGCCTTTGATGGTGTTGATAAAGGTGACCGTACCGGTACTGGTACTCGCTCGGTGTTTGGTCGCCAGCTTCGATTTGATTTATCGCTAGGGTTCCCGTTACTGACCACTAAAAAAGTACATATGAAGTCAATTATCTATGAGCTGCTTTGGTTTCTCAATGGTGATACTAATAATCAATGGCTGGCTGAGAAAGGCGTCAAAATATGGCAGGATTGGGCGCTAGACGATGGCGATTTAGGTCCGATATACGGCAAGCAATGGCGGTCTTGGGCGTGTCCTGATGGCCGGGTGATTGATCAGATCTCAGAGTTGGTAGAGATGATTAAAACTAAGCCAAATTCCCGTCGCTTAATTGTCAGTGGTTGGAACCCTGCTGACTTACCTGATGAATCAGTGTCGATTGCAGAAAATATAAAAAACGGTAAAGCGGCGTTGCCGCCTTGTCATACTTTGTTCCAATTTTATGTAGCTAATGGCAAGCTAAGTTGTCAACTTTATCAACGCAGTGCTGATTATTTTCTTGGGGTGCCATTTAATATTGCCTCCTATGCGCTATTGACACATATGTTAGCTCAGCAGTGTGATTTAGACGTTGGTGATTTTGTACACACGTTTGGCGATACCCATTTATATCAAGATCATTTGAATGATCCTAATATAGTGGCAGAGCAATTAACCCGTGTGCCTAAAGATTTACCTAAATTGGTGATTAAGCGCAAGCCAGATTCTATCTTTGACTATGTGTTTGAAGATTTTGAAATAACCGGCTACGAGCCGGGTGCTGCTATTAAGGCGCCGATATCTGTGTAGCTAGCACAGTGTATATCGAGTGTTTATAGAATTGATGTTTTGGAAATAATATATGAAGCTTTCTCTTATCGTTGCCCAGTCAAAAAACAGAGTTATAGGTAATAACAATGAATTACCGTGGCGTCTACCTAAAGATCTGCAGTATTTTAAGCGTGTTACTTTAGGCAAGCCAATTATTATGGGTCGTAAAACCTATGAGTCTATCGGGCGTCCTTTGCCTGGTCGCGTCAATATTGTCATTAGCTCTAACGCCGCGCTTGTCATCGCAGGTGTGAGTGTTGTATCAAGCTTAAATCAAGCGCTAGAAAAAGCGAAGGCTGCCTGTTTAGAGCAAGGGGTTGATGAAGTGATGGTGATGGGCGGTGCACAGGTCTATCGGCAAGCTTTGCCTTTAGTTGATCGCTTGTACATCACTGAGGTTGACGCGGTGATCGAAGGCGATGCTTTTTTTCCTGAAGTTGATTACAGTTGCTATAGGCAGGTCGAAGCTGAGAGTCATTTTGCCGATGATAACAATCCATATAATTATCAATTCGTAACCTACGACAAGCGCTCATGATAGATATAGCCCTTTTAAAAATACTAGCGGATGGTAAGTTTCATTCTGGTACGGATCTAGGTGAGGTACTAGGTTTGAGTCGCAGTGCGATTTGGAAGCAGATGAAAGCGCTAGAAGAGTGTGGCGTTGAGGTTTATAGCGTTCGCGGCCGCGGTTATCGCTTGCCAAGAGGGTTGGACCTTTTAGATTTGCAGCGGTTAAACGAGCATTTTAACCCACAAGTTAAGCAGGCTTTGCGGCTAATTGATTTAAAGACATTTACAGATTCAACAAACTTGATGGCACTTCGTAATATTAGAGAGCGCAATCACGGCGCACTATATTTAACAGAGTATCAAAGTGCTGGAAGAGGGCGTCGAGGGCGTAGTTGGGTTGGGCCTGTTGCGAGTAATCTTTATTTCTCATTAATATGGCGTTTCAATGGTGGAGCTGCATCATTACAAGGTTTGAGCCTAGTGGTCGGTTTGTCTGTTGTGCAGGGGTTAAAAGAGTTAGGTGTTGGTGATATAGAGCTAAAGTGGCCTAATGATTTGTTATCAAAAGGTAGAAAGCTGGCCGGTATTTTGTTAGAAATGCAAGGTGATGCATCTGGT
This sequence comes from Gammaproteobacteria bacterium AS21, assembly GCA_038900335.1. Taxonomy (GTDB): domain Bacteria; phylum Pseudomonadota; class Gammaproteobacteria; order Pseudomonadales; family Balneatricaceae; genus Rs1. The sequence continues at coordinate 125,452 of JBBMRB010000009.1, forward strand.
GATGTCTCGGTAGTCATCGGTGTGGGTATTAATGTGCTGATGAGCCCGCAGAGCAAGCAAAATGAGAGTATCGATCAGCCATGGATAGATTTAACCAGTATCACAGATAGAAAATTAGATCGAAACAAATTGTTGGCGGCAATTATCAATAAATTAGTCAATAATATTGAGTTGTTCGCAAGCGAAGGTTTTGCTGCATTTGTTGAAGCTTGGCAAGCACTGCACGCTTATCAAGATAGTTATGTGAAGTTAATTATGTCACCTAATGAGATCGAAGGTATCTGTCGAGGGGTCGATCAGCACGGTGCATTACTGCTAGAGAGATACGGTAAAATAGAGGCTTATCATGGTGGCGAAATTAGTGTCAGAAAATTGCCAGATCCTCGATAGGCGAATAGACAAATGATCTGTGATCGATAGGGTTAATGATTGTGGTTATTAAATTAAACATAGACGTTGGTAACAGTAATTTAAAGTGGCGATTGCAGTTATTAAATGGGCAGATACGATCTGGTATTTGTGCCGCAGCTGATTTATATAAAATAGATCCGTTTATCGGTATTGCAGATGAGCAGGTTAGCCGTATTAATGTGTGCTCAGTGGCCAGCACTGAGGCGAATGACCGGTTAAAGCAGCTGCTAGTTAAGCATTGGTCGCTTGAGGCTGATTTTTTTAAGAGCGGATCTCAATGCGCCGGCGTCACAAATAGTTATGCAGATCCCGCTAAGATGGGAGCCGATCGCTGGCTGGCGAGTATAGCTGCTGTAAATTTATATCCTAATAGAGCTATCTGTATAGTCGATTGTGGTACGGCGCTAAACGTAGAGTTTCTGTCAATACAAGGTGTGCATGTTGGGGGTTATATTTTGCCTGGCCTTAACATGATGCAGCAATCTTTATTGAGTAAAACGGCTAAAATTGAGCAAGTAGTGAATAAGGCCTCACTAGAGCCTGGCTGTGATACTGCATCAAATGTTTCCAATGGTAGCTATTATATAAACCTGGCTCTGTTAGAAAAGTTGCAAAGAAAGATGCAGTTGCAGCAGGGGATGTTAATTATTACTGGTGGCGGTGCAGATTTTTTTAAGGATCAGATGATACAAAACAATGTTGAGTTTAAACAGAATCTAGTATTGGATGGCTTTGATTTTATATGAATAGTGAAGGCTATAAAGATAAAATTTAGTTCAAAATGATAATTTTAATCTAAATATTGTTGGTTTTTTAAGCTAAAAAAGCAGAGCAAATAAAAAAACAAATAAAAAGACAAAATAAATCAAATAAGGGCTTGCATACGAGAAACTCGATGAGTAATATATGCGCCACTTCGACGCAGTGCCGACATAGCTCAGTTGGTAGAGCAACTGACTTGTAATCAGTAGGTCCCGAGTTCGACTCTTGGTGTCGGCACCATCTTTCAAAAGGCTATTTGAAAGTAGGTTGAAGTAATTGTTGGTGGGGTTCCCGAGTGGCCAAAGGGATCAGACTGTAAATCTGACGCGAAAGCTTCGGTGGTTCGAATCCACCTCCCACCACCATTTTAAAAAAGTAAGTGCTATAAGATTGTCCGTATATTGGGTAGTCGAATATGCGGATATGGTATAGTGGCTATTACCTCAGCCTTCCAAGCTGATGAGGTGGGTTCGATTCCCACTATCCGCTCCAAATTGATTTTGACTTCGGTTGAAATGGAAAGATTTCGCTCATGTAGCTCAGGGGTAGAGCACACCCTTGGTAAGGGTGAGGTCGGCGGTTCAATTCCGCCCATGAGCTCCAAAGAATTTATAGAGGGTAGATGCGTTGTGTGTCTGCCTTTTTTGTATGTAAAATATTTAAAACTAACAGTTGAGAAATAGCGATGGCTAAGCAAGCATTTGAACGTAATCTGCCTCACGTTAACGTTGGTACTATTGGCCACGTTGACCACGGCAAAACAACTTTAACAGCTGCACTTACACGTGTATGCGCAGAAGTATTCGGCGGAACAGCTGTTGCTTTTGATGGTATCGATAATGCTCCTGAAGAGCGTGAGCGCGGTATCACAATCTCAACTTCACACGTTGAATATGAATCAACTATTCGTCACTACGCACATGTAGATTGCCCAGGTCACGCCGATTATGTTAAAAACATGATCACTGGTGCTGCGCAAATGGACGGTGGTATCTTAGTATGTGGCGCAACTGATGGCCCTATGCCGCAAACACGTGAGCACATCTTGCTTTCACGTCAAGTGGGTGTTCCATACATCGTAGTTTTCTTAAACAAAGCTGATCTTCTTGCAGAAGATTGCGGCGGCGTTGGTACAGAAGAATACGACGAAATGCTAGAGCTAGTTGAAATGGAAATTCGCGAGCTGTTAGATCAGTACGATTTCCCTGGTGACGACACTCCAATCATCGCAGGTTCTGCTCTTATGGCATTGAACGGCGAAGATGATAACGAGTTGGGAACAACTGCGGTAAGAAAGCTAGTTGAAGCGCTAGATACTTATATTCCTGATCCAGTACGTGCTATCGACGGTGCATTCTTAATGCCTATCGAAGACGTATTCTCAATCTCAGGCCGTGGTACTGTTGTAACGGGTCGTGTTGAGCGTGGTATCGTTAATACCGGTTCTGAAGTAGAAATCGTTGGTGTACGTGACACAGTTAAAACAACATGTACTGGTGTTGAAATGTTCCGTAAACTACTTGACGAAGGTCGTGCTGGTGAGAACATTGGTGCACTTCTACGTGGTACTAAGCGTGAAGACGTTGAGCGTGGTCAAGTTTTGGCAGCGCCAGGATCTATTACTCCGCACACAGACTTCGAAGGTGAAGTTTATGTATTGAGTAAAGATGAAGGTGGTCGTCATACTCCTTTCTTTAAAGGTTACCGTCCACAGTTCTTCTTCCGTACAACAGATATCACAGGTAACGTACAGCTACCTGAAGGCGTTGAGATGGTAATGCCTGGTGATAACGTTAAAATGGTAGTAGAGCTAATTAACCCAATCGCGATGGAAGAGGGGCTTCGCTTCGCTATCCGTGAAGGTGGCCGTACTGTTGGTGCGGGTGTTGTTTCAAAAATTACCAAGTAATAAGCTAAAAAACTTAGCTTAGGTCTTGTTAAATAACAAGGATGCGGGTATAGTATGCATCCTTGTTTTTAGTAGGTCAGTGGCTCAATTGGCAGAGCAGCGGTCTCCAAAACCGCAGGTTGTGGGTTCGAGTCCCTCCTGGCCTGCCACTCTTGTTCAAGAGTGGTGTCTAAAAACAGATTGTATAATCTGACATGTTATGTAAAACCATTATAGAGGCTAAAACGTGAGTTCAAAGATTGAAGTAAAAGAATCTAAGCTCGATACTTTGAAGTGGATAGTTGTTGTTGCGATTGTTGCACTCGGCGCTATTGGTAACTCTGTTTATGGCGATCAGTCTCTATTGTATCGTGTTATCGCTCTTCTTGTATTAGCTGGTATTGCTGGCTTTATTGCTTTTCAAACAGCAAAAGGCGTTAAGTTTTTTTCTCATATGAAAGAAGCGAAAAACGAAGTACGTAAAGTGGTTTGGCCAACTCGTCAAGAGACAGGGCAGACAACTTTGATGGTAGTGGCTGTTGTGATTATTATTGGTCTTTTCCTTTGGGGTTTAGATACCTTCTTAGGTTGGGTCGTTTCAAGTGTGATTGGTTAGGGCAAAAGTTATGGCGAAGAATTGGTATATTATTCATGCTTACTCTAACTATGAAAAGCGTGTAGTTGCATCTCTTAAAGATCGTATCGAAATCAATGGTATGGAAGATCTTTTCGGTGAGATTTTGGTGCCTTCTGAAGAAGTTGTTGAAATAAGAGACGGCAAGAAAAGAAGATCAGAGCGTAAGTTCTACCCAGGTTATGTCTTCGTTGAAATGGAGATGAACGATGATACTTGGCAGTTAGTTAAGCATACCGACCGAGTATTAGGTTTTATAGGTGGTAAGCGCGATCAGCCAGCTCCGATTGCGAAGCGTGAAGCTGATGAGATGCTGTCTCGTGTTCATAATAGTAGTGCTGATGTACCGCGTCCTAAAACTGTATTTGAGCCAGGTGAAGTGGTTCGTGTTAATGAAGGTCCGTTCGCAGACTTTGAGGGCACAGTTGAAGAAGTGGATTATGATAAGAGCAAGCTAAAAGTGGCAGTGTTGATATTCGGTAGGTCGACACCTGTTGAGCTAGAGTTTGGTCAAGTTGTAAAGATCTAAAAGAATTTGGTAATACTAAGATCCCTGCCTTTTTTTGAAGGTGGGGATTCTTTGTCTATAGAGAACGGGAAGCTGAAAAGCGTTTGACCCATTAGGAGTTAGAAATGGCTAAGAAAATCTCGGCTTATATCAAGCTGCAAGTAAAAGCCGGACAGGCGAACCCTAGTCCACCAGTTGGTCCTGCATTAGGTCAACACGGCGTAAACATCATGGAATTCTGTAAAGCGTTCAATGCTGAAACACAGTCAAATGAGCCAGGAATGCCAATTCCTGTTGTTATTACTGTCTATGCAGATCGTAGCTTCACATTCGTAACTAAGACTCCACCGGCTTCAATTTTATTGAAAAAAGCTGCTGGTCTTAAGAGCGGTTCTGGTCGTCCAAACACTGAAAAAGTTGGTTCGGTTACCCGTGCTCAACTAGAAGAAATTGCGACAGCTAAAATGGCTGATTTAACTGCAGCTGATATGGATGCAGCGGTACGTACTATTGCAGGTTCTGCACGTAGTATGGGTCTAGTTGTTGAGGGTGATGAATAATGGCTAAGTTAACTAAACGTTTTAAAGCGATTAATGCAAAGCTAGAAGCTGGTAAAGCGTATGCGATTGCTGATGCAGTAGCTATTCTTTCAGATGTTTCTTCAGTTAAATTCAAAGAATCAATCGAAGTGACTGTTAACTTGGGTGTAGATCCTCGTAAATCAGATCAAGTTGTTCGTGGTTCTGCAGTTTTACCAAGCGGTACTGGTAAAGATGTACGTGTTGCTGTATTTGCTCAAGGCGAAAACGCTGAGAAAGCAAAAGCAGCTGGCGCTGATATCGTAGGTTTTGAAGACCTTGGTGAAGCAATTAAAGGCGGCGAAATGAACTTCGACGTTGTTATTGCTACTCCAGATGCGATGCGCGTCGTTGGTCAGCTAGGTCAGATCTTAGGCCCGCGTGGTCTAATGCCTAACCCTAAAGTTGGCACAGTAACACCTGATGTTGTTACCGCTATTAACAATGCAAAAGCTGGTCAGGTACGTTTTCGTACTGACAAAAATGGTATCATCCATGCAGGCATCGGCAAAATCGATTTCTCTGCTGCGGATATCAAGAGCAATATCCAAGCTCTAGTTGCTGAAGTTAAAAAGCTAAAACCAGCTTCTGCAAAAGGTATTTACATTAAGAAAGTAACATTGTCTTCAACAATGGGCCCAGGCTTATTGGTAGATCAAAGTTCACTTGAGATTTAATGTTTAAATTTGGCGTAAGCTAAGTTTGAAAAAAGGTTTTTTGAGGGTCTTCACCCTCTGTTAGACAGAGACGAAGACCGTTAAAGACCGCAGGTGAGAGTATAGTTTCTACTATTTTCTCTTAATGACGAAAGTTAGCCTGCGCAGACGGTGAGTACCACCGTACTCAAAGCAAATCATAATGATTTGTGCAATTGGCCGAAAGGTCTTTTTAGGAGTTTATTGTGGCATTAGGACTAGAAGATAAAAAAGCGATCGTTGCTGAAGTCCAAGAAGCTGCTCAAAACGCATTGTCTGCTGTTGTTGCAGATTCCCGAGGCGTGAGCGTTGGGGATATGACGGCACTACGTAAAGAAGCCCGTGAACACGGTGTTTGGTTACGTGTTGTTCGTAACACATTGGCAAAGCGTGCATTGCAAGGAACTGATTATGAATGCGTTTCTGATTCATTAGTTGGTCCTTCAATCATTGCATTTTCAACTGAGCACCCAGGTGCTGGTGCGCGTATCCTTAAGGATTTCGCGAAAGGAAATGACAAGTTTGAGCTAAAAACTGCAGCCTTTGAAGGCGCAGTCGTGGATATCGCTATGTTGGCAAGCTTGCCTACATACGACGAAGCAATCGCGAAACTGATGATGGTAATGAAAGAAGCTTCCGCTGGGAAACTTGTTCGTACTATCGCTGCTATCCGTGATCAGAAAGAAGAGCAAGCTGCTTAACTTTCACGCTTAATTTAAAGTTTAAACGAGCATATTTGCTCAATTTATAGGAAATAAGTCATGTCTCTGACTAAAGAAGATATCATCAATGCTGTAGCTGAAATGTCTGTAATGGATGTTGCTGAACTAGTTTCTGCTATGGAAGAAAAATTCGGCGTATCTGCAGCTGCTGTTGCTGCTGGTCCTGCTGCTGAAGGCGCTGCTGCTGCAGAAGAACAAACTGAATTCGACGTAGTATTAACAAATGCTGGTGAGAAGAAAGTTAACGCTATCAAAGCTGTTCGTGCAGCAACTGGTTTAGGTCTTAAAGATGCTAAAGCACTAGTTGATGGCGTACCATCTACTGTTAAAGAAGGCGCTTCTAAAGAAGAAGCTGAAGCTCTTAAAGCAGATCTAGAAGCTGCTGGTGCTTCTGTAGAGCTTAAGTAATTATACTTATGCTTAAATCAGCAGATTTATCTGTCTGATTATTAAAATGGCTGGTGCTTTTGGCACCGGCCTTTTTCCGTTATTTAGTAAAGGTATGTTTTTTAGCTGCTTGCTGATAACATTTTTTTGCTAAATAACGGTTTGTCAGTCTGAGGTTCCCGCCTTTGGCTGCTGATCAACTTGGTGCACACGCTGGGGAAAAATTGATGGCATATACATTCACTGAGAAGAAACGCATTCGTAAAGATTTCAGCAAATTGCTGCAAGTCATGGATGTGCCTTACCTGTTAGCGATACAGTTAGATTCGTATCGTCGTTTTTTACAGGAAGGAGTAAGCGCGACAGATAGACAAGAAGAAGGTCTGCATGCGGCATTTAAATCTGTATTTCCAATCGTTTCGTACTCGGGCAACGCTGCTCTAGAGTATGTTGGTTATCGTTTGGGTAAGCCGATTTTTGACGTAAAAGAATGCCAGTCACGTGGTATCACATACGCTGCACCACTACGCGTAAAAGCACGATTGGTTATTTATGATCGTGAAACATCAAACAAAGCAATAAAAGACATTAAAGAGCAAGAAGTCTACATGGGCGAAATGCCTCTGATGACTGATAATGGTACTTTTGTTGTCAATGGTACAGAGCGTGTAATTGTTTCTCAGTTGCATAGATCTCCAGGTGTGTTCTTTGATCACGATAAAGGTAAGACGCATTCTTCAGGAAAACTTCTCTACTCAGCGAGAATTATTCCTTACCGTGGTTCATGGTTAGATCTAGAATTCGACCCTAAAGATAACTTGTTTGTACGTATCGATAGACGTCGTAAATTACCTGCTACAATCCTGTTGCGTGCCCTTGGTTATTCAACGCAAGATATCGTTGATACATTCTTCGATAAAGTTGAATGGACAATCAGTGAACAGAGCATTCAGATGGAGCTTTCGCCAGAGCGTTTACGTGGCGAAACGATTGCTTTTGAAGTGAAAGACCCAGAAGGTAATGTACTTGTTGAAGCTGGCCGTCGTATTACGCCTCGCCTAATTAATAAAATGGCAGACGCGGGTATGAAGTATCTCGAGGTTCCTCGTGAGTACTTAATCGACAAAACACTGGCGACAGATGTTATCGATGAAGCGACAGGCGAACTAGTTGCAGCATGTAACGATGAAATTACTGCTGAAATTCTAGATGCGTTAATCGCCGCTGGTATTACAGATATACAAACACTGTACAGTAATGAGCTAGATAATGGCCCATTCATGTCAACAACTCTACGTATAGATCCTACTCGTAGCGCACTAGAAGCGCTCGTAGAAATCTACCGTATGATGCGCCCTGGCGAGCCACCGACTAAAGAATCTGCTGAGACATTGTTTCAGAACTTATTCTTCTCGGATGAGCGCTATGATATGTCAGCGGTTGGTCGTATGAAGTTTAACCGTCGTTTAGGTCGCGAAGCAGAACAAGGTTCTGGCGTGCTAGACAATAACGATATCTTAGATGTTATTAAAACATTGATTGATATTCGTAACGGTAAAGGCATTGTCGATGACATCGACCATTTAGGTAACAGACGTATTCGCTCTGTTGGTGAAATGGCAGAAAACCAATTCCGTGTTGGTCTTGTACGTGTAGAGCGTGCAGTTCGTGAGCGTCTAAGTATGGCAGAAGCCGATAACTTGATGCCACAAGATTTGATCAACGCAAAACCAGTAGCGGCAGCTGTTAAAGAATTCTTTGGTTCAAGTCAATTGTCCCAATTCATGGATCAAAACAACCCGTTATCGGAAGTAACACACAAGCGTCGTGTCTCTGCATTAGGCCCAGGCGGTCTAACACGTGAGCGCGCTGGTTTTGAAGTACGTGACGTACATGCAACTCACTACGGTAGAGTATGCCCGATCGAGACGCCAGAGGGTCCAAACATTGGTTTGATTAACTCATTGGCAACTTATGCGCGCACTAACCATTACGGTTTCATCGAAACACCTTATCGCAAGGTTGTTGATGGCGTAGTAACTGATGATGTTCAATACTTGTCAGCGATCGAAGAAGGCCAATATGTTATTGCTCAGGCAACAGCGCCACTAAATACAAGCAAGCAGTTTGTAGAAGAAATGGTAACTGTTCGTCATCAAGGCGAAACAACGGTTAAGCCAGCTGAAAGCGTTAGTTACATGGACGTATCGCCACGTCAGGTTGTATCTATAGCTGCAGCGTTGATCCCGTTCTTAGAGCATGATGATGCCAACAGAGCACTAATGGGATCGAACATGCAACGCCAAGCAGTACCGACACTACGCGCTGATAAGCCAGTAGTAGGTACCGGTATGGAGCGTTACGTGGCACGTGACTCCGGTGTATGTATCCGTGCAGATCGTGGTGGTATTGTTGAAACAGTTGATGCGGCGCGTATTGTTATTCGTGCTAATGAAGCTGAGATTACAGAAAACGATGCTGGTGTAGATATCTACAACCTGACTAAATATACTCGTTCAAACCAAAATACCTGTATTAACCAGAAGCCAATTGTAAGACCAGGAGATGTTGTTGTACGCGGCGATATCATGGCAGATGGTCCCTCTATTGATATGGGTGAGTTGGCGCTAGGGCAAAATATGCGTATCGCATTCATGCCTTGGAACGGTTATAACTTCGAAGACTCGATTCTTATCTCAGAACGTGTGTTAGAAGAAGATAGATTCACTACGATTCACATCTCTGAGCTAACCTGTGTGGCTCGTGATACTAAGCTAGGTTCTGAAGAAGTCACTTGCGATATTCCAAACGTCGGCGAGTCAGCTTTAGCTAAGTTAGATGAATCAGGTATTGTTCACATTGGTGCAGAAGTAGGCCCAGGTGACATCCTTGTTGGTAAGGTAACGCCAAAAGGTGAAACGCAATTAACACCAGAAGAAAAGCTACTGCGAGCTATCTTCGGTGAGAAAGCATCGGATGTTAAAGATACATCGCTACGTGTTAAAGGCGGAACAAAAGGTAAAGTTATCGATGTTCAGGTCTTTACGCGCGATGGTGTAACGAAAGACGAGCGTGCTATAGCGATTGAAAAAGCTGAACTGGATGCTATCCGTAAAGATATCATGCAAGAGACACGTATCGTTGAAAGCGCAACTTACGAGCGCTTACATGCGGTGTTACTAAATGCGACAGTTGAAGGTGGTGCAGGTCTTGCAAAAGGCGATGTGCTGACTGCTGAGCGTTTAGAGAGCTTAAATAAAGCAGACTGGTTCAAACTACGCTTGAGTGACGAAGGTGTTGCACAGCAGTTAGAGCTAGCAGAAACACAGCTTGAAGAAAGCCGTGAGATGCTTGATAAAAAGTTCGAAAACAAGAAAACTAAGTTGCAAACTGGTGATGATTTAGCACCGGGTGTACTTAAGATTATCAAGGTATATGTTGCCACTAAGCGCTGTTTACAGCCTGGTGATAAAATGGCTGGACGTCACGGTAACAAAGGTGTTGTCTCGGTTATTATGCCAGTTGAAGATATGCCTTACGATGAAAACGGTGATACCGTTGATATCGTGCTAAACCCACTGGGTGTACCTTCGCGAATGAACGTTGGTCAGATCCTAGAAACACATATGGGTGCGGCTGCTAAAGGCCTGGGTCGTAAGATCGAAGCAATGTTAGAAGTCGAGCGTGAAAAAGCAGAGACGGTACTTGAGGTACGTGGTTTCTTAGAGCAAGTATACAACAGCGATTTAGATGGCTGGACTACATCAAAAAATGAAGATTTAGATTCATTTAGCGATGATGAGTTACTTGAGCTAGCTAACAACTTGCGTGGTGGTGTGCCATTGGCAACACCTGCATTTGATGGTGCTAAAGAAGCTGAAGTTAAAGGCTTGCTACGCTTAGCTGATATGGATGACAGTGGTCAGGTCACTCTGTTTAACGGTCGTACTGGTGATAAATTTGATCGTAAAGTAACCGTTGGTTACATGTATATGCTCAAATTGAACCATTTAGTTGATGACAAAATGCATGCGCGTTCTACTGGTTCGTACAGCCTTGTTACTCAACAGCCGCTCGGTGGTAAAGCTCAGTTTGGTGGTCAGCGTTTCGGAGAGATGGAAGTATGGGCACTAGAAGCATATGGTGCTGCTTATACTCTGCAAGAAATGCTAACGGTTAAGTCTGATGATGTAAATGGACGTACCAAGCTGTATAAGAACATCGTTGACGGTGATCATAGAATGGAGCCGGGTATGCCAGAATCGTTCAATGTATTGGTCAAAGAGGTTAGATCTCTTGGTATCGATATAGAGCTTGAGTCTGAATAACACACCCGAATCATATAGGCGAGGCTTGCCTCGCCGCGAACTCCCCGCGGAGCTATAGATAATGAAAGATTTACTAAATCTATTAAAATCGCAAGGTCAGTCTGACGAATTCGACTCGATCAAGATTACTTTGGCGTCTCCTGAATTGATCCGTTCTTGGTCATTCGGTGAAGTGAAAAAGCCAGAGACAATTAACTACAGAACGTTCAAGCCTGAACGTGAAGGTCTTTTTTGTGCCAAAATATTTGGCCCTGTAAAAGACTACGAATGTCTTTGTGGTAAATACAAGCGTATGAAGCATCGCGGTGTTATCTGCGAAAAGTGTGGTGTTGAAGTTACCTTAAGTAAGGTGCGTCGTGACCGTATGGGTCACATCGATTTAGCTTCTCCTGTTGCTCATATTTGGTTCTTAAAATCATTGCCTTCACGTATCGGTTTAATGATGGATATTACGCTTCGTGATATCGAGCGCGTACTTTATTTCGAATCATTTATTGTTATCGATCCAGGTATGACAACGCTTGAGCGTTATCAGCTACTAAACGATGAGCAATATTATGAAGCCCTAGAAGAATTTGGCGATGACTTCGATGCCCGTATGGGTGCAGAAGCGGTACAAATGCTACTAGCTGAGCTTGATCTAAAAGAAGAAATTGCCAAGTTGCGTGAAGAGATTCCTGCAACTAACTCAGAGACCAAAATCAAAAAGCTATCTAAGCGTTTAAAGCTTATGGAAGCGTTTGATAAGTCAGGCAATAAGCCTGAGTGGATGGTATTCACGGTATTGCCGGTATTGCCACCTGATTTGCGTCCATTAGTACCTCTTGATGGTGGTCGTTTTGCGACGTCTGATTTGAACGATCTTTATCGTCGAGTCATTAACCGTAACAACCGTCTAAAGCGTCTACTTGATCTTAATGCGCCTGATATCATCGTACGCAACGAAAAGCGTATGTTGCAAGAATCAGTCGATGCATTGATGGATAACGGTCGTCGCGGTCGTGCTATTACTGGTTCGAACAAGCGTCCATTGAAATCTCTTGCCGATATGATTAAAGGTAAGCAGGGTCGTTTCCGTCAAAACTTATTGGGTAAACGTGTAGATTACTCAGGACGTTCAGTAATTGTTGTTGGTCCGTCACTACGTTTACAACAGTGTGGTCTTCCTAAGAAGATGGCACTAGAATTGTTCAAGCCGTTCATCTTCTCTAAATTAGAGTTGCGTGGCCATGCGACTACAATTAAAGCGGCTAAGAAAATGGTTGAGCGCGAAGAAGGCTTAGTCTGGGATATCCTAGATGAAGTCATCCGCGAGCATCCTATTTTACTTAACCGTGCGCCAACACTTCACAGATTAGGTATTCAAGCATTTGAACCTGTTCTTATTGAAGGTAAAGCGATCCAATTGCATCCATTAGTTTGTGCGGCATTTAACGCCGACTTCGATGGTGACCAAATGGCTGTTCACGTACCGTTAACGATTGAAGCGCAGCTTGAAGCACGTGCATTGATGATGTCTACCAACAACATCTTGTCACCAGCTAACGGCGAGCCAATTATCGTACCTTCGCAAGACGTTGTACTAGGTCTGTATTACATGACTCGTTCACGTATCAATGCGAAAGGCGAAGGCACAGTGTTTGCTGATATCGAAGAAGTACAGCGTGCATACGGCAGTGGTCAAGTTGATTTACAAGCAATTGTTAAAGTGCGTTTGCATGAAATGATCCGCGATATCGTTGGTAACGAAACTGAAAATACAGCGATTCGTGAAACAACGGTAGGCCGTGCCATCTTATTTGGTATCGTACCTAAAGGATTGCCTTTTGAAATCGTCAACAAGGCGATGAAAAAGAAAGCAATTTCAAATCTTTTGAACGAGACGTATAGACGTTGTGGTTTGAAAGATACGGTTATGTTTGCAGATAACCTAATGTACTTAGGTTTTCGTGAAGGTACTGAATCTGGTACGTCTATCGGTATCAATGATTTCGTTATTCCCGATGAAAAGAAAATCATTATCGGTGAATCAGAAGAAGAAGTTAAAGATATTGAGAAGCAGTTTGCCGATGGTCTGGTAACACAGGGCGAGAAGTACAACAAAGTTATCGATATTTGGTCACGTGCCAACGAAACGCTTGCTAAGCGCATGATGGATAATCTTAAAACCGATACGGTTATAGACCGTCACGGCGTTGAAGTAGAGCAAGAGTCGTTTAACTCTGTCTACATGATGGCTGACTCAGGTGCTCGTGGTAGTGCCGCTCAGATTCGTCAGTTAGCGGGTATGCGTGGTTTGATGGCGAAGCCGGATGGCTCGATCATCGAGACCCCGATTACGGCTAACTTCCGTGAAGGCTTGAACGTGCTTCAGTACTTCATCTCTACCCATGGTGCTCGTAAAGGTCTAGCTGATACCGCTCTTAAAACAGCGAACTCTGGTTATCTAACAAGACGTCTAGTTGATGTGGCACAAGATTTAGTTATCACAGAAGATGATTGTGGTACTGACAAGGGTCTAACGCTACAGCCGATGATCGAGGGCGGCGATGTTGTTGTTCCTTTATCAGAGCGATTGTTAGGTCGTGTTATCGCTGTCGATGTTCTAGCGCCGAAAACGGGCGATGTGTTGATCTCTGCAGGGACCATGATTGATGAGGCTTGGGTTGCTCGTTTAGAAGAAGAAGAGAAGTATTCTTCAATAGATGAAGTAATCGTTCGATCCGCCATTACTTGTAAAACGCGTTTTGGTATCTGTGCTAGCTGTTACGGGCGTGACTTAGGTCGCGGTCATAAAGTTGACCCAGGTGAAGCAATTGGTGTTATTGCAGCACAATCAATTGGTGAGCCAGGTACACAGCTTACCATGCGTACGTTCCATATCGGTGGTGCAGCGTCAAGAGCGGCAGCAGATGATAGCGTGCAGGTTAAAGCGGGCGGTGTTGTTAGATTTGACAACATGAAGTTTGTTACTAGACCTGATGGTAAGCTCGTTGCCACTTCACGTTCTGGTGTTTTAGGTGTGACTGATGAGCACGGTCGTGAGCGTGAGCGTTATAGATTGCCATACGGTTCTGTCATCAAAGTTGTTGACGGTACTAAAATAGAAGCCGGCGATGTCCTAGCAAACTGGGATCCGCATACCCATCCTATCGTTACAGAGATGGCGGGTAAGGTAGAATTTGTTGGTCTAGAAGATGGTATTACCGTCAATCGTCAAACTGATGATATTACTGGTCTAACCACTATCGAAGTTATGGATGCTAAAGATCGCCCATTAGCAGGTAAAGATACTCGTCCTCTAATCAAGCTTGTTGATGATCAAGGTCAAGATATCTTGCATGCAAATGGTGAATCTGCAATCCAGTACTTGTTGCCAGGTAAAGCGATCATCAACTTAGTTGATGGTGCAAATGTAGCAGTTGGTGATGTATTAGCACGTATTCCTCAAGAGGGATCGGTTAACAAAGATATCACCGGTGGTCTGCCGCGTGTTGCTGATTTATTTGAAGCACGTAAGCCAAAAGAGTCTTCGATTCTTGCTGAAATTTCAGGTGCCGTTAGTTTCGGTAAAGAAACAAAAGGTAAGAAGCGTTTAGTTATTAGCCCAAGTGAAGCGGATCCATTCGAGCTGATGATTCACAAATGGCGTAACTTGAACATCTTCGAGGGCGAGTTTGTGCAAAAGGGTGAGGTTGTGTCCGATGGTCCAACTAACCCACACGATATTCTACGCATTTTAGGTGTTGAGCCTTTAGCTGAGTTTATTGTTAACGAAATTCAAGAAGTTTACCGATTACAAGGCGTTGTAATCAACGATAAGCACATCGAAGTAATTGTTCGTCAGATGTTGCGTAAAGTTGAGATTGTTTCTGGTGGTGATTCTATGTTCATCCCTGGCGAGCAAGTAGAATATGCAGCGGTTGTAGAGCGTAACGCAGAGCTTGAAGCTGAAGGCAAAGTAGGTGCGTCATTCAATCGTGTGCTATTAGGTATTACGAAGGCATCTCTTGCAACAGATTCATTTATATCCGCGGCGTCTTTCCAAGAGACAACGAGGGTATTAACTGAAGGTGCGGTTACCGGTAAGCAAGATTTCCTACGTGGACTTAAAGAAAACGTAGTGGTAGGTCGTCTGATCCCAGCGGGAACAGGATTGGCTTATCATGCTGAGCGCAAGCGCAAGCGTGCCTTAGCGGATGGAACTGACACTGTTAGTGCTCAAGAAGTTCAAGAAGCATTAACAGCGGCGTTAAATGCGTCAATGTCAGCAAGCGAAGATTAATCAGTTAAACTGATATAAATAACTCTTTGTTTGACCTGGGGCGTATTTCTCTAGTAGAATACGCGCCCAGATTAAAGTTGACGTTCCCCTAAATATATAATGAGAATTTGTGTATTTAATTGAGAGGGTTCGGAGCTTTTCGAGCTAAAAGATCGCCATCTTAGATGCCGGTCTTTTGGTTTTTATATAACGTGAAGAATATTAACGTGAAAAGTGGAGTTTGCTTAAATGGCAACAATTAACCAATTGGTTCGTAAACCACGTAAACGCAAAGTACAAAAAAGTGACGTTCCAGCCCTTCAGGCTTGTCCACAACGTCGTGGTGTTTGTACTCGTGTTTATACAACTACACCTAAGAAACCTAACTCGGCACTACGTAAAGTTTGTCGTGTTCGTCTAACGAACGGTTTTGAAGTGACATCATACATCGGTGGTGAAGGTCACAACTTGCAAGAGCATAGTGTAGTGCTTATTCGTGGTGGTCGTGTTAAAGATTTACCGGGTGTACGTTACCATACAGTACGTGGCGCATTAGATTGCGCAGGCGTTAGTGATCGTAGACAAGGTCGTTCTAAGTACGGTGCTAAACGTCCTAAGTCATAGGTTTTAATCTGTAAAGATTTTTGACTTATTTCCCTGGACTTAGACTTAGCTAGTTCTTCGGCTGTTAATGTAATTAGCATAGTCGTATTAGTTAAGAGTAAGGTCAGATAGAAAATCTATCTGAATTTCCTGAAGACATATAATATATGAGGGCTTATCATGCCTAGAAGACGCGTCGCTGCAAAGCGCATTATTTTACCAGATCCTAAATTCGGAAACATGGGTTTAGCTAAGTTTATCAACCACGTAATGGTTAGCGGTAAAAAATCTGTCGCTGAAAAAATCGTGTACGGAGCATTGGCAACTGTTGCTGAGCGTTCTAACAAAGATCCTTTAGAGCTTTTCGAAAAAGCTTTAGAAGGTATCCAGCCTGCAGTCGAGGTTAAATCTCGTCGTGTTGGTGGTGCTACATACCAAGTACCTGTAGAAGTACGTCCTTCTCGTCGTAATGCACTTGCAATGAGATGGTTAGTAGATTACTCACGTAAGCGTGGTGAAAAGTCAATGGCTCTTCGTCTAGCTGGTGAAATCTTAGATGCATCTGAAGGTCGTGGTGCAGCTGTGAAGAAACGTGAAGACGTTCATCGCATGGCTGAAGCAAACAAAGCGTTTGCTCATTATCGTTTCTAAGAAACGTCTATAAAGAGGAAAAAGTCGTGGCCCGTAAAACACCTATCGCTCAATATCGAAACATTGGTATCTGTGCACATGTGGATGCTGGTAAAACAACTACTACTGAAAGAGTACTGTTTTACACTGGTATGTCACATAAAATTGGTGAGGTACACGACGGTGCCGCTACCATGGACTGGATGGAGCAAGAGCAAGAGCGTGGTATCACTATCACCTCTGCTGCGACAACCTGTTTTTGGAGTGGCATGGGTAGCCAATATGAACAACATCGCATTAATATAATTGATACTCCTGGCCACGTAGACTTCACTATTGAAGTTGAGCGTTCTCTAAGAGTGTTAGATGGTGCGGTTGTTGTCTTATGTGCATCATCAGGCGTGCAGCCACAAACAGAAACTGTTTGGCGTCAGGCTAACCGCTATGAAGTACCGCGTATGGTATTCGTCAATAAGATGGATAGAGCCGGTGCAAATTTCTATATGGTAGCTCAACAATTAAAGGACCGTCTGGGTGCTAAAGTTGTTCCTATCAATATCCCTATTGGCGCTGAAGAAAACTTTAGCGGTGTTATCGATTTAATTGCAATGAAAGCAATTAAATGGAGCGAAGAAGACCAGGGGATGAGTTTTACCCTAGAAGATATTCCTGCTGATCTACAGCAAAAAGCTGAATCATATCGAGAAGAATTAGTCGAAACAGCAGCAGAAGCTTCAGAAGAATTAATGGATAAGTACCTAGAAGAAGGTGACTTGTCTATCGCAGATATCAAATCTGCATTGCGTATTCAAACACTGGCCAATGAAATAGTATTAATGCAGTGTGGATCAGCCTTTAAAAATAAAGGTGTTCAGGCAATGTTAGATGCTGTCGTTGATTACATGCCGTCTCCTACGGATGTAAAAGCGATAGAAGGCGTGGTTGAAAATGAAGGTGATACACCTGAAACTCGACCTGCTGATGATAGCGCACCGTTTGCTGCGCTAGCGTTTAAAATAGCGACAGACCCTTTTGTTGGTACTCTAACATTTGTCCGTGTTTACTCAGGACGCTTAGAAAGTGGTACAGCGGTGATGAATTCCGTTAAGCAAAAGCGTGAGCGCGTGGGTCGTATGGTGCAGATGCATGCTAATGATCGTGAAGAAATTCAAGAAGTGTTAGCCGGTGATATCGCTGCGCTAATAGGCTTAAAAGATGTCACTACAGGTGATACTTTATGTGATATGAAAAAGCAAATTGTGCTTGAGCGCATGGAATTCCCAGAGCCGGTAATATCAGTTGCAGTTGAGCCAAAATCACAGGCAGATCAAGATAAAATGGGCGTTGCATTAGGCAAACTGGCCCAAGAAGACCCTTCGTTTCGAGTGTCAACTGACCCTGAAACAGGGCAGACAATTATATCGGGTATGGGTGAGTTACACTTAGATATTCTTGTTGAAAGAATGAAAAGGGAATTTAGTGTTGCTGCCAATATTGGTAAGCCACAAGTTTCTTATAGAGAAAAAATTAGACAATCTGTTGTTGCGAACCACAAGTTCGTTCGTCAATCAGGTGGTCGTGGTCAATATGGCCACGTAGTGATAGAATTTAGCCCATCAGCAAACGAAGGGTTAGAATTTATCAATGAGATTGTTGGCGGTGCTGTTCCTAAAGAATACATCCCGGCAATTGAGAAAGGCATTGAAGAGCAGATGAAGAATGGCGTTATTGCTGGATACCCTTTAATGGGTTTGAAAGCGCGTCTTTATGATGGGTCTTTTCATGACGTCGATTCGAATGAAATGGCGTTTAAAATTGCAGCTTCTCAAGCATTGAAAATCTTTGCTCAAGAAGCTGATCCTTGTCTGTTAGAACCGATGATGAAAGTAGAAGTAGTGACACCTGAAGATTATATGGGTGATGTTATGGGAGACTTAAATCGTCGACGTGGTTTGGTACAGGGAATGGAAGATACGACAGCGGGTAAAATCATCAATGCGATGGTACCACTCGGTGAGATGTTCGGTTACGCAACTGACTTACGGTCAGCGAGTCAAGGTCGAGCAACATATACCATGGAGTTCGACGATTACGCCGAGGCTCCTTCGAAGATCGCTAATGCGGTTATGAAACATTATTAAATTTATAACAGAGGAAGACGCTCGTGGCTAAGCAAGCATTTGAACGTAATCTGCCTCACGTTAACGTTGGTACTATTGGCCACGTTGACCACGGCAAAACAACTTTAACAGCTGCACTTACACGTGTATGCGCAGAAGAATTCGGCGGAACAGCTGTTGCTTTTGCTGGTATCGATAATGCTCCTGAAGAGCGTGAGCGCGGTATCACAATTTCAACTTCACACGTTGAATATGAATCAACTATTCGTCACTACGCACATGTAGATTGCCCAGGTCACGCCGATTATGTTAAAAACATGATCACTGGTGCTGCGCAAATGGACGGTGGTATTTTAGTATGTGGCGCAACTGATGGCCCTATGCCACAAACGCGTGAGCACATCTTGCTTTCACGTCAAGTGGGTGTTCCATACATCGTAGTTTTCTTAAACAAAGCTGATCTTCTTGCAGAAGATTGCGGCGGCGTTGGCACAGAAGAATACGACGAAATGCTAGAGCTAGTTGAAATGGAAATTCGCGAGCTGTTAGATCAGTACGATTTCCCTGGTGACGACACTCCAATCATCGCAGGTTCTGCTCTTATGGCATTGAACGGCGAAGATGAAAACGAATTGGGAACAACTGCTGTAAGAAAGCTAGTTGAAGCGCTAGACACTTATATTCCTGATCCAGTACGTGCAATCGACGGTGCATTCTTAATGCCTATCGAAGATGTGTTCTCAATCTCTGGCCGTGGTACTGTTGTAACGGGTCGTGTTGAGCGTGGTATCGTTAATACGGGTTCTGAAGTAGAAATCGTTGGTGTACGTGACACAGTTAAAACAACATGTACTGGTGTTGAAATGTTCCGTAAACTACTTGACGAAGGTCGTGCTGGTGAGAACATTGGCGCACTTCTACGTGGTACTAAGCGTGAAGATGTTGAACGTGGTCAAGTATTGGCAGCGCCAGGATCTATTACTCCGCACACAGACTTCGAAGGTGAAGTTTATGTATTGAGTAAAGATGAAGGTGGTCGTCATACTCCTTTCTTTAAAGGTTACCGTCCACAGTTCTTCTTCCGTACAACAGATATCACAGGTAACGTACAGCTACCTGAAGGCGTTGAGATGGTAATGCCTGGTGATAACGTTAAAATGGTAGTAGAGCTAATTAACCCAATCGCGATGGAAGAGGGGCTTCGCTTCGCTATCCGTGAAGGTGGCCGTACTGTTGGTGCTGGTGTTGTATCTAAAATTACTAAGTAATTTTGGATAATTAGAGCGATTATTTCGCTCAATAAAAAGCCTCGTTAATCGAGGCTTTTTTGTGTCCGTAAGAAAATGATTAGCTAGTTTGATTCACTTTGTTTTGTATTAATATTAAATCCGCTAAGCCTTTGATGCCCGCTTCAATTGCTGTTGATTGAATAGCTGAAAAGCCAAGTTTTAAATAATTGTTCTGTTTATGCTTATCATAAAAATAACTGTCTCCTGTAATAATTAATATACCAGCATCTAGTGCGCTTTGTTTGAGTTCTTGAGTGTCTATTTCTTTAGGCAGTTCACACCAAAATGATGAGCCGCCACTATTAAAAAAATGACATTGCGGGATGTATTTAATCAATGCATTTGCCATAATGCTTCTGCGCTCTTGAAAAGTTCGCACTAGCTTCCTTAATAAAGCATCGTGGTATCCATGAGCTAAAAACAATGCGACAGTTCGCTGATTATTAAGTGGCGGATGCTTGAGCATCAGTTGCCTTAATTTTTTCGCCGCTTGAATTAACTCTTTTGGGCCGACCATGAAGCCTACTCGTAAACCCGGGGCCAGAGTTTTAGATAAACTAGCGATGTAAATAACACGGCCATTAGAGTCTAAACTTTTAAGTGCGGGTATCGGGTTAGAGTCATAATTTATTTCCATTTCATAATCGTCTTCAATAATTAGGAAATCATCCTTATCTGCTCTGTGTAATAATTGCTGTCTTTTGGCCAATGGCATGGTGACAGTCGTTGGGCATTGGTAGCTTGGTGTGGTGTAGATTAAATCACAATCGTTTAACTGCTCATTTATAACCAAGCCGTTGTGGTCAACAGCAAGAGGTTTAATTGAAGCGCCAAATAATTTAGCAACATGGGCTGCACTGATATAGCCTGGATCTTCAATACCAAAATTGCTTCGTGAATTAAGTAATAATTGCGCAATTAAATAAATAGCTTGTTGAGAGCCAACAGTGATCAAGATTTCATCTGTATTTGCATGAATGCCACGATTGGGCAAAATCCTTTTTTGTATTTGCTCAATGAGTAAGGGGTCATCACTATCGTAGCTGTCACCAGTCCAGTCTTTTATGGCTTGCACGCTAACAGCGTCTCTCCAGCATTTACGCCAGTTATCAATTGGAAATAAAGTGCTATCCATCTGAGCATAAACAAAAGGAAACGGATGCTTTTGCCAAGTATGGGCAATACTTGGGTTCTGCGGAGTTTTAACATCTGCTTTTATTTTATCTTGCCAGCTAAAGTTATGTTTGTCTGATATTAACTGCGTTGTGTCTGTTACATTTGCAGTTTTGGTAAATGGCTTTCGGTGGGCTGTTGATATTTTTTGTGAAATGAATTGTGGATCAATATAGTAACCACTTCGCTCTTTGCTGATTAAGTAGCCATCAGCAGCAAGTTCATCATATACCAAGACGATAGTGTTTCTAGCAACTTTTAACGATTTAGCTAAACCTCTACTTGAGGGTAATGGCTCATCTAAAGGGATAAAGCCGCCTAGGATGGCATCGACTAATTGCACTCTAATTTGTTGTTGTAATGTGCAGTGTCTAAGGTTTCTTTCAAGTTGAAATAGTGCAGGCATAGCTTATCCTCAATTGATTACAAGCATTTCTGTTTTTTCAATCATTGCTTTAAATTGCAATTAAAGCAACGAATAATTAAATAAATGAGACTTTAATAATCAATTTGTAATAAATTTGTTGATTAATCTTTATATTTAACGATACTGGTATTATCAAAACTAATAAAAATAGATGATTTACAGTAACGCTTTTGTGGGTTAGCTTTGCTTTTAGCTATTGTGCTGTAAGGTATCAATGGCTCTAGTAAAAATAAATGACATCACACTTTGGGTCGGTGTAAATCGATAAATGGTAAACATTATGTCTCTTCAACAATCATATGATTATATTGTTATTGGTGCTGGCTCTGCTGGTTGTGTTATGGCTAATCGACTTTCTGAGAATAGTGACAAAACAGTGCTATTGCTTGAAGCGGGTAATAAAGATACTAACCCTTGGATTCATGTGCCTATTGGCTATTTCAAAATCATGCATAACCCAAAAACAGATTGGTGCTACGTCACTGAGAAAGACCCTGGTATCAATAACCGACAATTACAGTGGCCGCGCGGTAAAGTGTTAGGTGGCTCAAGCTCGCTAAACGGTTTGCTTTATGTGCGTGGGCAAAAAGAAGATTATGATGATTGGGTTGCTTTAGGTAACAAGGGTTGGTCTTATGAGGAGATATTGCCGTATTTTATAAAATCTGAGGATCAGGAACGTGGTGCCAGTAAATATCACGGTGTTGGTGGTCCTTTAGCTGTTTCTAATATAAAAATACGAAGAGAGTTGTGCGATAAATTTATTGATGCCGCGACACAAATTGGTATACCGCGTAACGATGATAGCAATGGTGAAACTCAAGAGGGCGTTGGCTATTTTCAATTAACACTCAATAGAAATGGTACTAGGTGTAGTACTGCCGTTGGTTTTTTACGCCCAGCACTAGCAAGAACTAATTTAACTGTTAAGACGAATGCATTGGTACAAAAAATTGAATTTGATGGTGATCGCGCCTCTGCTATTGTCGTTAACATTAAAGGAATTGAGCATCATATTAAATGCACAGCTGAAATAGTGTTGAGTGCAGGGGCTATAAATTCACCGCAAACACTGATGCTATCGGGCATAGGTGATAAGGACGAGCTTGCAAAGCATGGTATTGATTGTGTTAAGCATATTCCTGGTGTGGGTAAAAACCTGCAAGATCACCTGCAAATAAGAACCATATATAAAGTAAATAAACCGATAACCTTAAATGATGAGGTTAATAACCCGCTTAGAAAGATTGGTATGGGCATAGAGTATGCTTTATTCAGGACAGGTCCGTTGACTATGGCCGCCAGTCAGGTCTGTATTTTTACTAAAACCGACAAAAATATGCAGCGACCCGATATTCAATATCATTTACAGCCACTCAGTGCAGATAAACCGGCTGATGGTACTCATAAGTTTTCAGCATTTACCGCATCAGTGTGCCAATTGCGCCCTACCAGTGTGGGCTGTATAGAATTAAAAAGCAGTAACCCCGCTGATTACCCTGCAATACATCCTAATTATTTGGCGACAAAAGAAGATCAACACACTGCTATTGAATCGATTAAAATTACGCGTAACATTATGCGCTCACCCGCTTTAAAACCGTTAATAGCAAGTGAGCACGAGCCAGGTGTTGAGTATCAAAGTGATGAAGAATTACTTGAATATGCCCGCAACAGAGCAACAACCATTTACCACCCTACGGGAACTTGTAAAATGGGCACTGATAATATGGCAGTGGTAGATGAGCGTTTGCGGGTGATTGGCATAAAAGGATTGCGGGTAGTTGATGCATCCATTATGCCGATTATAGTGTCAGGTAACACTAATGCACCTACTATCATGATTGCTGAGAAGGCTGCAGATATGATCAAAGAAGATGCGTGATGCTGGCCAGAGAGGGCTAGAGGTGCTTAGAGGACAAACCTGCTTGGGCTAGGCCTCTAACGGCATCAAATATCTTCCATTAATAATGCCAGTTCGTTTGCAGCTTCCTCAATTAATGGAGCATGGCTGAGGGCGGTTGTTAAATTCATCCTAGCACAGGGTGCATGCATCGCTAACGCGGCAAAAAGTCGACCCTGGCTGTCTCTAATTGGGACAGCTACAGCTATCATGCCTTTTAAAAACTCTTCGTCATCAATGCCTATTTGCGTTTTCTTGATACTGCTCAAGGCAGGTTTTAATTCGCCAATAGAGGTAAGCGTGTTCTCAGTGTATTTATCAAGTGGCAACTTAGCTAACAAGCGTGATCTTTGAATACTGGTCAGTTCGCTCAAAAACAATTTACCACTTGCTGTGCAGTGTAATGGTACTTTGTCGTTCACTTGAAGTTGTACTCGCAGCGGCCAATGAGTTTCAACGCGATCAAAATATACGCTTCGATCTCCGTCTAAAACCGCTATATTACAAGTTTCGCCGAGTTGCTTCGAAAGGCGCTCTAAAATGCGATGGCGCTGCGCACGTTGAAAATCATTATTGCTTAATACACCGATAGCGATGTTAGTCATCTTTGGCCCAGGTGATAAGCCTCGACCGTCTAAGCGAGTTTGTAAAAAACCCTCCGCTTCAAGCTGGCTGCATAAGCGATGAATAGTCGGCTTAGGTAAATTCAATTGACGGTTTATTTCAGTAGCGGTTACTGCGTGAGGGGCATCGGCAACAATACTGAGTATTTTTAAAGCTCTTTGGATGGATGAATTAGAGTGGGTATTGTCATTAAGCATGGAAGTAACCAAAATGTTAAAAGTGCAGTAATTCTACGTTAATAGCGGTCTCATTTATATTAAAATATGCAATAAATCTATGCATTTAAAGTGGTCTTGGTTTCTAGATACTGTATGGATAGTGTTCAATTTAAATAAATTAAAGTCTAATAAAAATAAGTAAATACAGAATAAAATGACATATAAGTGTCATATTATTAAATATCGAGACTATTTTTATCGATTTACAGTTGATTGTGTAATCTTTGTGTGTTCTTATTTGTCATGTTAAGTAACTCCCAGTTTGGGTCCGATAAAAACAATTAAGGATAACAATATGGAGAAGAAAATAATAACGTCTAGTAAAGCAGAGCTAGGTGTATCGCGGCGCGATTTCTTTCGTGTTGCATCAGTATTTGGTATGAGCTCAACTGTGATGGCAGCAACTGCTCTAGGTAGTTTCTCATTATCACAATTAGCGCAAGCTGCACAAACCAATGCTAACAAGCGCTTCAAAAAACCGGCTAAGCATACATTAACATTCGGTGCCTCTGGTTTTAATGAGGCAAACTTATTGGTAGAAAGAGCGGGCTCTTTAGATTTCTTGAAAGACATTGAAGAGCGTACTGACGGCGAGATTAGAGTTGAATTTATCGGCGATAATCAAATTTGTGGACAGCTGAACTGCGTTAAGAAAACGCAGCAAGGCATTATCCAAATGTTTACCGCATCTACACAAAATTCAGCCGGTGGCGCACCTTATCTAAATGTTTTAGATTATGCGTATATGTTCCCGACAAGAGCATCGCAATATCATTTCTTATACCACCCTGATAGCCAAAAATTACTGCGCGACCCGCTGCGCAAACGACATGGTTTAGAATTCTTGTTCTCGCATTGTGAGCTTCGTGGCTTGCAAATGGGACTTGGTTGGAAAGACAAGCCATTAATAACCAGTATCGAGCAATTAAAAGGAACGAAGAATCGTGTTACAGGCACACAGTTAGGTCGTATTGCGATGCAACTGCTTGAGCTTAATCCAGTGCCTATTGCTTGGTCAGAAACATTAGATGGTCTTAAGCAAGGTTTAATTGATGGTGCTGAAACATGGGCAGGGGCAGTAGCGTATGCCAATATGGCACCTGTTGTATCACAATCTGTAGATCTGCGTTTCTTCTGTGGTACAGAGGCAACTATGATGGACTCAAGACAGTTTGACAGTTTTGGCGGTCAGTTACAGGATGCAGTATTAGAATCTGCTTACTTTACCCAAGCTAAAATACAGGCAGCACAAGAAGCTGCATTAGTTAATACTGTTGGCGCAACTGTGCCTTCATTGCCTGGGACTATTTTTGAGAAGCATGGAGTGCGTGTAGCAGCGCTTTCTGATGAAGAGCGTGCTAAGGCAGAACGCATATGTGCACCTGAATTTAATCCAGAACCTTGGACAAAGTGGCGTGATCGATTGGATAGCTGGTCAGGTGGTCAGGATACTTATGGGTCAATCCATAAAATTGCCCGTGAAATTCCAAAAGATACCTTGGCGGAAAATGTTCAGCCAAGACGTTGGTGGAAAAGTGCTTAGCTATAGGTACTAGCAAGCTTGCAGTTAGAGGGGGATGTCTATCCCCTTTTTTACAGGGTATATAATTAAAATAAATTACCCTACGACCTATTCAGGAGGGGCGGCTATGACAGTCGGTTCTTTACTGCGTTATGTAGAGCGCAATATAGAAAAATTCATCATATTGATTTCTTACGGTTCGATGGCCGGTATTATTTTTGTCGAGGTCATTCGACGCTTCTTCTTTAATCAACAAGCGCCTTGGAGTACGACAATACCTATTTATCTCTTTCTTTGGCTGACTTGGATGGGGGCGTCTTATAATACTATGCGTCGCTCACATTTAAGATTTTCTGAGTTTAGAGAAAGGTTTTCATATAAGGCGCAGTTCTGTTGTTTACTGTTAGATGCGCTGTGCTGGTTCGCACTAGGTAGTATCGTAATCTACTATGCCATTGAGCAGGTTTATATCTCTTATGATAATTTTGCGATAGTGCAGGGTACAGATGATGTAATGCAATGGTGGTTTTATATTGGGACACCGATTGCCTGGTGTTTATTGCTGTTTAGGGTCTTACAAAACTTGGTAAAAGATACTGCTGATTTTAGAGCCGGACGCCCATTAACTACGCAAGCTGCGTTATTCGATTAAGGAGACTGTTATGGATGGTTTTTTAATAACAGCTATTAGCTTAGGGGTAACCGTACTTTTTATAGTGGGTGTGCCTATTTTTTTGGTTATTTCATTATGGGTAGTCGGTGTTAGTTTAGTTATCGATTTTACGTTAGCTAACGTAGGAGTCACTTTAAATGAGGGTTTAAGCTTTTACGGATTACTTGCTTTGCCTTTATTTATATTAACGGGGGATTTGATTAATGCCGCCGGTATTGCCAAACGGCTTTCCGATTTCGCCTATAGCTGTTTAAGCTGGCTGCGAGGTGGTTTAGGAATGGCAGCGTTGGGAGCCTGTGGAATGTTTGCAGCTATATCAGGGTCAAATTCGGCAACTACCGCTACCATTGGTGGCATAATGCACCCAGAGATGGTTAAGGGCAATTATGACTCCAAATTTGCAGCGGCCACTATTGCAGCAGGTGGCACAGTCGGAATTATCATACCGCCTAGTATCATATTTATCGTTTATGGTTTTATGATGAATTTGCCGATAGGTGAGTTATTTATGGCAGGCCTCATTCCCGGAATATTGATGGTCGTTGCAATGCAGTTGGTCTGCTATTACATTTGTCGTAAAAACAAATGGGGCATTCTTCAGCCTTTTAATGTCAAAAAGGCAGCAAAAGCGGGGATGCGTGCCTGGTTGGGGTTCTTAGCAATCGGTATTGTTATCTGGGGTATATACTCTGGTGCATTTTCGCCAACAGAGGCTGCGGGTATAACAACGGGTTTTTGCTTATTGGCTGGCGTGCTAGTGACTCGTGAAATAAAAATATCTGCTATACCTGCTATTATGATGCGCTCTGGACAGATTACCGGCATGCTAGCGCCACTGATTGCGATTTCAATCGTCATGCAACAAGTGCTTTCTTTGTTAGGTGCTAAAGAGTTTATTACCGATGCGATCAATATGCTTGGTGGATACTATCCCGTGTTGTTTGCATGCTTATTATTAGTGCTCTTAGCAGGGACAGTTTTAGAGAGTTTGCCTAATACCATTATACTAGCGCCAATTTTAGCGCCAATAGCAATGAGTATAGGTGTGGACCCCATTCACTTTGCAGTATTATTTCTAATAGGTGATGCGATCGGCTTTATAACACCTCCATATGGTTTGAATCTCTACGTTGCTAGTAGTATGACCGGAATACCCTATCTGCAATTGGTAAAAGCGACGCTGCCGTATTTGTATGCATTACTAGCTACATGGGTGTTGGTTGCCTATATACCTAGTTTGAGTTTATGGTTAGTTAATTTCTAATGTGAGTTAGTTAAGATAGCGGCGCTATTAAGCGCCGTTTTTATTTAATACGACTCGACCTCAGGCTGTGTAGTCATTAAAGCAGTAACTAGTCAGAGTTAGACGGCTGTTTTGTCTATTAAACAATCAAATTGATGCTTAAATTAACTAAAAAACAGCTTTATTTAATTAAATCAAATAAAGCGTTGACGCGCTGCAAAATCTGTATATAATTCGCCTCCTCGCTACAGGGTGACCCAGAAAGTTACCTTAGAAACACAGCGAGATGATCGGTTT
>JBBMRB010000010.1:0-149212 GCA_038900335.1 Gammaproteobacteria bacterium AS21
CGCTAGTAGCGCCAATTTATATAGCATCATCGAAACCGCCAAAGCGAATGGGCTTGAACCCTATGCTTATCTGAGACGGCTGTTCACTCAACTGCCGCTGGCTGACACGATAGAAGATATAGATAAGTTACTTCCTTGGAACTGCAAGAGTGTGGTTGTTTAGCCGCTTACTCTCAAAACATCATTATGTCAGAAGGTCGAATAAATATTATCGATGCAACCCCTATTGAAGCTGCGCGTTCAGGCTCGGGTAATGGTAAAGATGGCGAACCCAAGAAAGATCGGGAAGCAGGCTGGCATGTGAAAAACGATAGTAGAGGCCGCCAAAAATCGACTTATGGCTATTCAGTATATACTGGCGTAGATGAAGATGGTTTTATTCATAGTCAAAGTGTCACCCCAGGCAATGTTCATGACAGCCAAGAGCGAGATACGTTGATATAGGGTGATGAAGCAAAGCTATATGCTGATGCAGCTTATAGCTCAAAAGACACGAGAGAAATATTGGATGAATTAGGTATTGAAGATCAGGTTCAACGAAAAGGGTATCGCAACCATCCTCTGACTAAACAGGATAAGATCAGAAATGCTGAAATTTCGGTGACGAGAGTGGGTGGAGAACGGCCTTTCCCCACTTATAAACAACATTATGGATTAGCGCGTGCTCGATTCATGGGCCTTGCTAAAAATGAGGTATTCTACGGATTGGCTGCGATGGCTGCGATGGCTGCGAATATTAGGAAAGGCGCTAAATTTTTAAAGCTATACGGGTTACCTGAAAGAGAAATAGCAGGATAAATGTATCTAAACTCTCCAAGTCATTGAATGACGTGACTAAAAGAGCGACATAAATCAAAAAATCATCCCTTATTTAACCAAGCTTATCGTAAAATAGAAAATAACTGAGAAAAGCAGAACTTATGCTGAGGTCTCTTAAGATAAAGCTCTTAAAAGAAAGAGTGTTTAAATTTCATTTTAACTATTCATATTGGTTAAATGGTTAGCTAATAGTTTATGACTTCTAGATGATTGAGGTAGGTTTTTCTAAATGCTCTTAAATGACAAGATCTTGATACGTAAAAATAATATTGCAATCCGTGTGGATTCTTCCTTTGTTATTGGAAGTGGACACGTAATGCGATGCATAACATTGGCTAAGGCTTTGTTAAAGAATGTTGATGCGGATATTATATTTTTTTGTCGTGCGTACGAAGGGAATATTATTGATTTTATTAGAAGCAATGGTTTTTGTGTTGTCGTTATGTCAGCTAAGGAAGTACCACTACAAAATGATTATCAAACCTGGTTAGGTGCCTCTCAATCTGTCGATATTAAGCACTTTATTATTGCTGCTAATCAGCAAGGATTTGATAAAATTGATTTGATTTTAACTGACCATTATGGAATATCAGAAGAGTGGGAGGAGAAGGCTCGGTCTTTCTCTCGCTGTGTTGCTGTTATTGATGACTTAGCAAATAGGAAACATTCTTGCGATTTCATTATCGATCAAAATTACTTTAAAGATTATGGAAATAGGTATGACTCTTTAACAAATATAGAGTGTAAAAAGCTCTTAGGGCCAGATTACACATTACTTCGCGAAGAGTTTGCTGACTTTAAAGATAAACTTATACCTTTTGATGAACGTTTTTCTAAAAAAATAATTACAATTTTTTTTGGTGGAACAGATCCTGATAATCATTCAGAAAAAGCTCTGAAAGGTCTGTTAGCCAAATTAGATGATAGTTATAATATTAATGTCATTCTTGGGAAGTCCAATCCTAATATTGATCGATTACATAAATATGAAAAACAGTTTGTTAATGTAACGATATATATTCAAGTAAGTAATATGTCTGAGCATATTGGTCAATCGTTGCTGTTCGTGGGAGCTATAGGTGCCACGACTTGGGAGAGGTGTATTTGTGGTACTCCGGGGCTTGTGTCTTCAATCGCGGAAAATCAAATTCAAGCAGCAGTAGACTTACACGAAATTATAGCTCATCACTATCTTGGTAAGGCTGATACTCTCTCTGATGAAGATTATGGTAACGCCGCTTTAATGCTTTTAAGTAATAAAAATTTATTAAAACAACAAAATATAACGTCGAAAGGGTTGGTTTCGGAATCAGGCTCAAGTGTAGTTTCAAAAATAATATGTGATTTCATTATAGGAATGAAAAATGTTAAAGGTAAAGTTTAAGCCCGTTCAGTTTTCGGATTTAGAATTATTACGTCAGTGGAGAAATAGCCCTAGAATTAGTAATAATATGTATAACAACGACTTTATTTCACAACAGCAACAAGAAGGTTGGTTTGAAAGTTTACAACATGATGAATGCAAAATTTATTTTGTGTGTCTATTAGATGATAAAGCCGTTGGTACTCTTTACTTTACGGACATAAAAGAGTCCAGTTGTGAATGGGGCTGCTATTTAGGGGGAGAGTCTTTAATACCAGGATTAGGCTTGATATTAGAGGCCGCCGCTTTAGAATACGCTTTTAATTATTTGAAGATTAAAACTTTAAATGCAGATGTATTAACTTTCAATACGCCAGCAAAAAAAATGCATAAGCTATTTAAATATAATGAATTAGGTATTGAAGATACTGAAATTATTCGAGGTAACGAAATTTTACAAGTTTGTAAATATAATTACTGTGAAATCAATTGGCTATCAAATAAAGAGCAAGTTTTTAAATCTTTACCTAAGAAACTTGTTACATCTATAAGAAATATTAAATTTATCAAGGAATAATTATGACAATATCTAAAAAAATACTAGAGTTAATTTCAGAAGTAGCGGAAACCACAGAATGTGAGCTAGTTTCTCCTATTAATGATGATACTGTTTTGTTTGAGACTGGCTTAGACTCGTTAGGTTTTGCAATATTGGTAGCTAGATTGGAGGAAGAGCTAGATCTTGACCCTTTTGCTGAATCTGACGATGCCGTTTATCCGACTACATTCGGGGAGTTTGTTAATATCTATAAGAAGATGATGTGATAATGAATTTAAGTGCTTATCTACCTGAGCTCGAACAGTCCAAAACACTTTTTATTGATGGTGATGAAACTGTAACGGTTAGTCATTTTATAGAAAGAGTTAATTACTTAAAGGGATTTCTCTCGCACCTTCATAATAAGAACGTAGTTGTTCAGCTTCACAGTGATTATGATTTTATTTCAGCAATAGTCGCTATGGATGGTATTTGTAAATCCATGTTCTTATTGCCTGCCGATACAGATGATCAATTAAGGGAATCTTTATCGCTCGATGCAAAGAGTGATTTTTTATTGAGAGAGCTCCCTTCCATCAATGAATCGTTAAAACCCCAAGCATCGAAGAAGAGCCTCAACGAAGTTGATACAAATTGGATTCTTGCTACATCGGGAACTACAGGTAAGCCAAAACTAATTCATCATAATATTAAATCGTTATTGCGTACTTGTAAAAAAACACATCAAAATAGTAATAATAATGTTTGGGCTTTATTGTATCAACCTCAAAGATATGCGGGTTTACAAGTTGTTTTACAAGTCATAGTTGCTGGTAATACCTTGGTTTTAACTAAAGGTATTTTTGAACAACAAGTTAAATCAATAATGAATGGTCAGACTAACTGTTTATCAGCGACACCTTCAATGTGGCGTAAACTTTTAATTAATGGTTCAATTAAAAAGCTCCACTTTAAGCAAATTACTCTTGGCGGTGAAGCTGTGGATTCTAATATACTAACCAATTTGGTTAAAGAATTTCCCTCTGCGAGAGTTGTTCATATTTACGCTTCAACAGAAGCTGGTGTTGGATTTGTTGTTAAGGATAAACAAGTTGGCTTCCCCCTACAATGGTTAGAAACTGGGGTCGATAATGTTGAGTTAAAACTAAGTGTTAATAATACATTATTGCTAAAACAAAAAATAATGCCTAAAGGTAATGAAATTGATAATAGACTAGATATTGACGGTTACTTTGATACCGAAGATGTCGTTGAAATCAATAATGATAGAGTTATATTTTTAGGTAGAGATTCTGGTGTCATAAATGTTGGTGGTAATAAGGTTCACCCTGAGGAAATAGAGTCGATTTTACGTGGCTTTGACCTTATAGCTGATGTACGCGTCTACCCTAAAAAAAATCCTATGATAGGTCAGCTAGTAGCTGCAGATATAGTCTTGACAGAAAGTTTTGATAATCATAAAGAAATAAAAAAACAAATAACCGGCCTATGCAAAGAGTATTTACCTTTATATAAAGTCCCTAATATTATTCGTATAGTAGACTCTATCTCATTGAATTTTAATGGCAAAGTGGAAAGAAAATCATGAATACACAAAAATTAGTTATTGTTACGGGCGGGACTAAAGGTCTTGGGCTTAGTATTGTTTCTTTATTATTAGAAGATGGATATAAAGTGGTATGTATAGGCCGTTCAAAGCCTGAAGAAATTAATGAGCTTGAAAAACGTTTTTCAGGAAGTTTTTATTATGAACAGTTTGATTTTTCCGAAGTAGATAAAATAAGAGAATTTTGTAAATCACTATCTAAAAATTATGGTCGTGCATATGGATTGGTGAATAATGCTGCTTTGGGGCATGACGGTGTACTTGCGACAATGCATGAATCGGATATATCTCAACTTATTAAAGTTAATGTTGAGGCTCCTATTTTATTCACTAAATATTTAATTCGTGGAATGTTGATTGAGCAACAAGGCCGGATTATTAATATTTCGTCAATAATTGCCTCGACGGGCTTTAATGGGCTCTCAGTGTATGGTGCGACTAAAGCAGCCCTTGCTGGATTTACTAAATCGCTTTGTAGAGAAGTAGGAAAAGCAAATATAACGGTAAATACGATAGCACCAGGCTATATGGAAACAGATATGACATCGAGTCTGCAAGGTGAAAAGTTGGCGTCAATTAAGCGCAGAAGCCCGCTCGGGAAGTTAGCAAGTGTAAACGATGTTGCAAAGGGCGTAATGTTTCTAATGGATGAGAACGCAAGTTCTATTACAGGTACAACATTAACTATTGATGGGGGGAGTACCGCGTAGTGAAAGGGCTTAGTATCAAGTTGGCTACTCTAGCAGATGCAGAGTTGGTTTCAAGTTTATTTGAAGAAAATGGCAACCCTCACAATTGGAACGCAACTCGTTGGAAGCATTATTACTTTGACTACCCAGAAGGTTCAGCTGTATCATTTATTGCGCTATTAGATAATGAAGTTGTTGGCCACTATGGTTTGCAAAAAATTATTATCAAGGATGATAATGCTTACCTTGGACTACATGCATATGTTAAATCAACAATGCGTGGAATAGTCGTTATATCAAAACTCTTAAATGTTGTAGATAATTATTGTAAAGATAATGCAATTGATTATTTAATAGGCTTCGCGAATAAAAAATTTACAACCATTAAAACGGCACTATTTAAATGGAACTGTATTCTATGGTTATCTTTTGAAGAGCGAACAAATTATCTTTTAAGTGATTTGACCTCAAAAAGAT
The DNA here is from genome assembly GCA_038900335.1 of Gammaproteobacteria bacterium AS21. Classification (GTDB taxonomy): domain Bacteria; phylum Pseudomonadota; class Gammaproteobacteria; order Pseudomonadales; family Balneatricaceae; genus Rs1. Next base: position 5,514 of record JBBMRB010000010.1, read on the forward strand.
TTAGGCTAGAAGCGAGTGATGATTGGTTGAAATGGAGGTTTAATATAATAGATAATTACTACAAAAGTAAATATTCGAATTTAAACTTTCCTCAACTATTAAAAATAACAAAAGACTATAATGGAGAGAAGATACAGTGTTGGCATCCAAGTGGTAATTTGTTATGTGAAGATAAAAATAAATTTACACAGCCATTTTCGGTAAAAGTATTTAATGAAAAACTTTTAGATTCTGGGATTTTAGAACCAGATAATTGGGCAGTTGAAATGGCCGACTCAGATACGTTTATATATAACAGGATTCAATAATGAATATTAAAATAGGTAATAAAAGCATTGGTACTAATCATAAACCTTTTATTATAGCTGAAATGTCTGGCAATCATAATAATAGTCTCGAACGCGCTTTAGAGATAGTTGATGCGGCTGCAAATGCAGGAGTAGATGCCCTCAAAATTCAAACATCTACCCCAGGCGGTTTGACTCTAGATCTTGGTACCGAAGACTTCACTATTAATGATCAAAATAGCTTGTGGGACGGAAGAACTTTATATGATCTTTATCAAGAAGCTACTACACCATGGGAGTGGCATAAAGCTATATTTGATCGTTGTAAACAACACGGTATCATTGGTTTTAGCTCGCCTTTTGAACTTGGTGCTGTTGATTTCTTAGAGTCATTAGATGTTCCCTGTTATAAAATCGCTTCATTTGAATTAGTTGATTTACCACTTATTAAAAAGGCTGCAGCAACGGGAAAACCGTTGATTATGTCTACTGGTATGGCAAATGTATCTGAAATCCTTAGCGCAGTTAATACTGCTAAGTCTGTAGGTAATGATCAGATTATTTTGTTAAAATGTACTTCTAACTACCCAGCCTCACCTGAAGATACAAATGTAAAAACGATTAAACATCTTAGAGAATTATTTGGAACAGAAGTCGGTTTATCTGATCACACTATGGGTATTGGTGTACCTTGTGCTTCTATTGCTTTTGGTGCAACGGTCATAGAAAAGCATTTCACATTATCTCGATCTGACGGTGGAATCGATAGTGCTTTTTCATTAGAACCAGACGAACTTAAGTCTTTAGTTGTTGAAACAGAGAGGGCGTGGCAATCTCTTGGAACTATTTCATACGGTGAATCATCTGATAAAAAATCAAGACAATTTAGGCGTTCTTTATATATTTGCGAAAATATGAAAGAGGGTGATGTGTTGACTCCAGATAATTTAAGAATAATAAGACCAGGTTTCGGTATCGAGCCTAAATATTACGAGTTACTTATTGGTCGTAAGGTAAATAAAGAACTTCTGAAGGGATCTCGAATGAGTTGGGAGCACATCGGGTGAATAAAGTTTTGATCGTAGCTGCACATTCAGATGATGAAGTATTAGGCTGTGGTGGAACAATTGCAAAGCATATTGCTAATGGTGATGAAGTTACAGTTATGTATATGACTGATGGTGTGTCATCTCGAATATTAAATGAAGGCGCGGTGGATAGAGAAAGCGCCTCATTTAATGCTATGAATATTTTAGGTGTGCAAGATATTAGGCAATCTGATTTTCCTGATAATAAAATGGACAGTGTTCCGTTGTTAAATATCGTAAAAGATATAGAAGTAATACTTTCTGACTTGAGTCCTAATATTATTTATACTCATTTTGCATATGATTTGAATATTGACCATCGCGTTACGCATGCCGCTGTTATGACTGCATGTAGACCACAATCTTGGTCGAGTGTGAAAAAAATACTCTCATTTGAAATATTATCAAGTACAGAATGGAATTCACCTTCTCATCCAAGTTTTATCCCCAATTACATTGTCGATATTTCGAGCTTTTGGAATAAAAAATTATCGGCTTTAAAATGTTATGATGAAGAGATGAGAGCTTATCCACATAGCCGTAGTTATGAATGTGTTGAAGCGTTAGCTAAGCTTAGAGGTGCAACTAACGGTATGAAGTTAGCTGAAGCATTTCAAGTCGAACGTATAATAGAGTAAACATGAATAAATTTATAACAGAAACTGTGAAAGCTGGTATTTCGTATGAGTAATAGTATTTTAAATAAGTCATATTCGATGAAAATTAAAAATTTAATAATAGAGATCCCTGCATTTAGAATATCAAATAGAGATATTGAATTATTGATATACGGAAACATTTTTTATAACAATATTAATGAAGAATCTTTACTTGATATTTCTAAGTTTATTTTATCTCCTGAAGAATTTGTTAAAGGTGATTTTTGTTTTTCGTTGAAATTAGATAATGTTATTTATTTGGGTAGTAGCCGTAGCGCCACACATCCTATTTATTTTAGGAAAATAAAGAACGAACTAATATACTCACTTAAATTTAATGAAATTGTTGAATCATCAACAGAAAATGTTTTATCTGAAGAAGCATCATTTCAATTTTTAACATATGAATATGTAGCAGACCCATTAACATTGGTGGAAGGCGTTTATAAAGTCCCTTCGGCTAATATGCTTGTATTTAAAGATGATTTATCTTTTTCGTTACAAGAATTTAATCTTCAAATATCATTATGTAATGAAGATACACACAGTATGTCTGCTTTTAAAGATTCTATTTATAAAGCACATGAAAATAGAACGAGTGATACTCAAGCTAACACGCTACTATTAAGTGGTGGTGTTGATTCATGTATTAGTGCTATTGTTCTTAAGGACGTTGTAAAAAATAGTGATGTTAATTGTTTTACTTTTTCGACATTAAACGCTGAACAAGATGAGTTTTCTGAAGCTAAATTTACAGCAGATTATTTAGGTCTTAATGTTGAGCGAGTGATTGTTGACCCTACTGCTCATGTTGATTTAGAAACATTAATTTACAATTCTAATTTCTTTTATCCCGGTGCTATTATGGTTTCAGCTATAGCACGTCAAGCTGATGATGATACAAACTTTTTTTCATGCCAAGATACCAGATTACATACGCCCGCTTTAAACCCTTTAGATAAGCTTGTATTTGCTGCATCACCACTTCAACGTGATCTTTTCTCTAAGGCTATGGGGCTATTTTCAGACAATTTCTCTTCAAATAAAACAATTAATAAAGTTATCACTAGAGGTAAAATGGCTAATGATTTACCTAATTACATTAATGAACTTTTCTTTCACAAACATAAAATGAATTTGGGAAATTATGAAAGAGATTCTAATTTTTCGACAGCATTAGATGATTGTATAAGTAAAAAATTTACCAATTTCAAAGGTAATTCACGCCAAATTTATAATGAAATTATAAAACTTGCATGGCATAGACAATATTCAGATGATATACAATATTTAATATCAACTGCAGCTCAATTTAATTCATCATGCCAAGTGCCTTGGTATGATGAAGAATTAGCCTTTGTGTCTGCCCAGTTGCCAATGAAACAAGCAACTAAATTTGTTAAAGGTCGTTCTGGTCATTCTAGTAAAAGTAAACGAGTTAATAAGTATATATTACGTCAAGCATTTGATGGGTTATTACCTAACGAAATTCTATTTAGAGATAAAGCCGTTTGCGTAACTAATCATTTATTTTTGAAAGGTGCATATCGTCCTTACATTGAAGGAATGAAAATAAATTCTTTATTATTTAAAACTAAAGGGGGTTCTAATTTAGCCATTAAGACGTTATTTGATATTCATTATAATCACTATTTAGATTATCAGATTAATGACTATAACAAAGTGGTTGAAATGCAAAATATTGTCGCTTTAGAGCTTTATTGTAAAGTATATAATTTGAGTTGATATTCATGAAATTTAAAATATTTTTAGAACCTTTTATTGAATTTTTTTTAGTTAAGGCTAATTGGACATTCAAAAAAATGCGATTTTTTGGTCGTATTCCTTTTATAAGAAACCAAGGGTTTGATGAACATTATCTTAATGAATTAGATAATCACACTATCGAAGGTTTTAATGAAAGTTTAATGGCCGTTGAAATAGTAAAGAATATTCAATGTCATGGTTATAGCGCTAATCTATCATTAGAAAGTTCGTTGCTTAATGATATTTCTGAATATGTATCTCAAACTCCTTTTTTTGATAGAAAAACAGGGAAAGGTCAATACCAAATTAATTTAGATAGCTTAGAAAGGCCAAGTGTAGGGTACTTGTATAACATCCATAATCCACATGTTAATGTTAAAAAATTAAATGATTTTGCTCAGTTACAAATAAAACCAATTGCCGATGCATATCTAGGAGCTGACTCAATTATTTTGAATAGTTACATTTTGGCTACATTCCCTGACGATGGAAGTCATTATAATCCAGATTTTGGCTTTCATTACGACTTAGATGATTATCGGTTTTTAAAACTATTTATTTATCTTACTGACGTTGATGAAGATTCTGGACCTCATCAGATTATAGCTAATAGCCACCTGGGTAATACTGTTTTTCGTTTTTTTAATCGTAGATTACCTGATATATTACCACTTCGATTTACGAATAATATAAAAGTAATGCTTGGTAAAAAAGGTGAAGGTTTTTTTGAAGACACCCTTTGTTATCACAAAGGAACTAGACCAGTAAAACCACGTCTTCTTTTGCAATTACAATTCGCATTGTCAGATAAAAATGAGATTTAATTAAATGAATTTATTTCCATTGCTAACGTTACTCTTACCTCCATGTAGGATGAAGAACACAATACTTAATTTATTCTCGAATAAATATATTCATAATGATGCTTATATTGGTTTTTCATTTATAAATGTAAAGCATCTAACAGTAGCGGAAAATGCCAAAATTAAGCATTTAGTTAAAATGAAGGGGCTTGAAAGTGTTGTGCTTAAAAGTAACAGCTATGTAGGCAATCATAACTCATTTTATTGCAATGCTACTATTGGCGATAATGGACATTTTCTATTAGGTGTAGGTAGTGAATTAGTCAAGCAAAATGCGTTAGATTTAACAAGTAATATTACAATCGGTGATAATGTTGTAATAGGTGGTTACGGTACGCAATTTTGGACGCATGGCTTTGATACTCAAAGAAATAGATTACAAGGTGAAATATGTATTGCTGATAACGTATATATAGGCAGTTCTACTATTTTTAACTTAGGTGTTTCAATTTGTTCTGATGTGAGTGTTGGTGCCGGTTCTGTAGTGAGTAAGCATATAATCACTAGTGGTTTCTATGCTGGAGTACCAGCAATTAAGAAAAATGATAATAGCCTATTTAATGAAACAGATGTTATTAAATTATTAACTAAAAAAGGTAATTCTCAATTTTTTGAGAAAAAATCATAAATGTCTTCAAAAAATTGTTTTATCAGTAATTTCTATCTAACTGAATTATATGAAAAAGTAGCTATAGAATTAAAGAAAAAAGATTGTGAGATTTTTTGGATTTGTCCTAATAAATCTACTTATGAACACCTATCTAAAAAGTGGGGAAGCGATAATGTATTATATATTGGTATGTCATCTGTAGTTGAGTCTTCATTAAATGCACCATATTATTCTGATGAGATAAATGATATTATCTCAAATGACATACTTATACGTGACAGAATACTTAAATATCGTTCGTCTCAAGGTGCGAGATACCTTCAAAAATTAAAATATGTAGCTTTTGACTTTCTAACATTAAATAACATTGAATCTGTTTTTGGTGAATTAACTTGGAGCCATGAGGTTTTAATTAACCGTATTTGCTTGCAAGTTACTGAGTGTAAAACTACATACTATAATCCTCATTCTTTACGTATTCCGCAGCAAACATTTGGTTTCTTTCTAGATGAATTTCAAAGTAACTTATCTCAACATAAGACCTCGGAAGGCATAACTGATGAAATGCGTACAAGATACTTTACTACAATTGTTGATGAAGACAATGAATTGCCGCCACCTGATTATCTAAAGTTAAATGATCAAATAATTAAGAAAGCGAATAGCTTTACATCTCAAATAGAAAAACTATATAAGTTGTTTTTTAAACCTGTAGATCAACAAGATCCGACTCTTGAAACTTCTACAATTAAAAGGCTTATTGACGGTGGCTTTAAGTTCTTTAAAGCAAAAGTCTATAAACTAGTTAAAAAACACAATTTAGATGACATTAAAGAGAAAAAATATTTTTTATACCCTCTTCATAAGCAACCTGAAGCAAGTGTAGATGTGATTGGAAAGTATTACGACGACCAATTACTAAACATTAGAAACATAGCGTCACAATTAAAAGATGATGAATTTCTTATTGTAAAAGAACATTCAAATGCTATTGGTGACAGAAACTATTCATTTTATAATAGTTTAGCTAATTATCCTCGAGTGCTACTGGTTGATGACGCTGTTAGCATCAAAGTATTAATTAAAAATTCACTGGGTGTTTTTACTGTTTCTGGTACTGCTGCATTTGAGGCTTCATTAATGGGAGTAAATAGTTTTTGTTTTTCAAATGTGTATTTTAGAAAGTTAGCTTCTTGTAATGTTATTTCATTAGAAAATTTTAACAGAGGCACTCTAATCATTGATCAAGAAGAAAGCCAATTGACGAAACAAGAGTTTGTAGATGATATGCTTAAATCTGCTTGTAACGGTATTATTAGTAACCCTAAAAGTGATATTCGTTGTATTCACTCTGAAAATATTAGTAATTTAGCGCAAGAGTTTTATGCTGTTATCAAGCAATAAAATTGCACAAATAGTCATTTTTATTGCGGCGTTTGGTGGCATTTTTATCTTTGGTAAATTACCAATTTGGATTGCATTAACAGGATTAATATTACCATTCTTAGTTTTAGATGTTTTAGTGAATCGCCCTAAAGTTAATCGTTCTGTTTTGTTTTTTTTGGTCATTTTGGTCGTTGTTTCAATAGTTAATTTTCAGCACTTAAAATTAACTACTGCAATGTATTCTCTATTTTTAATGACAGTATTTTTATTTTCTAGGCAAAAGATTGAACGTTGTAAACCAGAGTTTTTAATTGGTATTTATCGAAATGTTATTCTTGTTTTTTTTATTTTGTTAATTACGGGTTTGTGTTTTTATTTTTTACTTGGGGTAAATGATTTTCCATTAACTAGAGTCGATGTAAGTCGTGGCTTTCCTCGTAGTTTTGGCCCTACAACTGAACCGTCTTATGCTGCATTAACACTAACAATTGCCATGTTAGTTTTATGTTCTAGTGTGAATAACACGCATATTGAAATACGTTTGTTGTTGTTTATATATATAATTTCTATAATTATTATTGGTTCCGGCATTGGATATTTAGCATGTACAATACTGTTAATGTATATATTTTATGCGCAATCACTTAAAGTTTTTAAACTAGAAAAAATAGCAATAATAATATCAAGTGTAATGGCACTCCTTTTTTTATCGGATGATATAGAACGATTAAAACCTTTATTCGATGTTTTATCTAACATTCTGAAATATGATTCGTTGTGGAACGCTTTTAATGCTTTTAAAATAGCTGATAGTTCAGCATGGTTTCGTTTTGGGCCATTTTTTGAGTACCTACGTGATATGCAATTATCAGAATTAGATAATATTTTAATAGGTAATGGCGCTGGTACATCGACATCTTACTTTGGCGAAAAATACATCATGCATATTGATCCTGATTGGTTTGATTCCGACGGAAAACCTGTCATGGATTTACCCTTTTTGCCTGCTTTTTTATATGATTATGGAATTATTCTCACTTTTATTTTGATATATATATTTAAGTGTTTGATAAAACCACTGCGCGGCAGTGGTTTTTTTATACTAATAGCACTATTCATTGTTTTTAATAGTAATTTTAATACAAGTATTTTTTGGTTTTTTGTATATTCTTTACTTGTCATTAATGTAGTGCAGAAGAAGGAATTCGTTTTTGAAAAAAATTAAAATATTAGTTGATGCGCATGTTCTTGACGGAAAATATCAGGGTACAAGCTCATATATTGCAGGTTTATACTCAGCTATAGCTAAAACTGGCCAATGTGAATTATATGCAGCAACTGAAAAAGAAGCTAGCATGCAAAAATATTTTAATGGAGTCTCCAATATTAACTGGGTGCCATTAAAAGCTTCTGGGAAGTTCACTCGTCTCTCAACAGAATTTGACCGAATATCCAAAGCAGTTAAGCCTGACTATAGCCATTTTCAATATATAACACCTTTAATTAAACGTGAAAAATGGATTAATACAATTCACGATGTTTTATTTTTAGATTTTCCTCAAGAGTTTCCTTTAAAGTATCGACTTCAAAATCATGCGTTATTTAGATTAAGTGCATTACGTAGTGATGTATTGACCACAGTATCGGATTATTCTAGGTATAGAATTTCTCATCATTTTAATCTGAAAAAAGAAAATATTATAGTCACACCTAATGCAGTTGATGACATCTCTAAAGTAACTGGCGAAGCTATAAAAAATTTAATTGGTGTGGATTTCTTTGTTTTCGTAAGTCGTTTAGAACCACGAAAGAACCAGCATGCACTTGTCGAAGCTTTTTTAAAAGCTAAATTACCAGCTGAAACCAAACTTATTTTAGTTGGAGCGCCAGCCTTAGAATATAACGATTTGACTGAACGATTGAATAACGAAAAAGCTTCAGAACGAGTTATTCATCTTCAAGGAATATCACAAAATGAACTGGTTTGGTTGTATCAAAATGCTAGAGCGTCTGTGTATCCATCAAAATGCGAAGGTTTTGGTATTCCACCGTTAGAAGCTGCGGTATTAGGTACTAAATCATATTGCGCAGACAATACTGCATTATCGGAATTAAGCCCATATCTTGATGGTTTGTTTGACGCGAATAATACGGATGAGATCGTTAGTGTTTTAGAAAGAAGTTATCATGATAATGAAACAACTATTAAAAAATCTCCATCTGATGATTATCAATGGAGCAAAAGTGCTGAGATCTTATTACAGCGTTTACTTACTTAAAACTGTATTAAATATATTTCCGTATCGGTACTAGTAATTTTTATATTGCTTACGGCTTTTATATAGCTAATAGTTTCAGCAGGAATTTAACTATCAACAGAAATGTTAGATAGCAATAATTATATTTAAATATAAAATTTATGAAAATTAAAACCAAAATTAGTAAAGAATCCATCTTTCATGGTGTAAGTATATTACTTCTATTTTTAGCCGTATCGTCTGGGACATTCTCAGGTACTGTAACCAAATTAGCAATAATATTATCAATGGCATTAAATTTATTTTATTTTCCGAAACAAAATAAAATGTTAATAACTTATTATTGCCAAATGAATAACTTTATTCTTTCTCCGCGTAAGTTCTTTGGGATAATCAATTGAAAAAACTATTTAGCTATTCATTTTTCTTGTTTCTAGATAAAGGGTTAGCTTTTGTTTTACCTCTTTCTATATTATTTATAACAAATAACCATGCTGTGTATGCTAATTTGGAAGCAGCGCTAGCATTGTCTGTAATTCTTATTCCTTTTTTAGATTTTGGTGTCAAATGTTATGTAGGTTATTGTTTTAAAAAAGAAGGTGATAAATGTTTCAATAAGTTTAATCAGCTTTTAATTAGTCTTTCATTGATTAGTTTATTGATTGCCATTCCGTTATTCTATTTATCGGAATTGTTTTTTGTTTGCGTGTTAGCCATTTTAAGAAGCGTACATATAAATTTATATCAATATGGTCAACTTAAAGGACGATTAACCGATCGCCTAATATCTCCTATTGCTATTAATATTATTGCTTCACTTTGTTCTTTATTGATTACCGCAATTATTTTTTATATTGGGGGAAGTGAAAAATATATTGTATTGAGCTTTTTTATTTTTTCACCTTGTTTGTTTATTTTAGTAAATATTAAAAGTTTCCAATTAAAAATTATCGTTAATACTGATTTTCTGAAAATAAAAAAATTCATTACCAAGTGCATCGTGTTTTCGGCTCCTGCTATTCTTAATACATTATTAGTTGTGGGGTTTGCTAATTTAACTAAAATTTATGTTTTGGAAAATTTCGGCGAGTCTGAAATGGTGCAATATTCGTTTGTGTTTCGTTTAGCGATGGTCATTCAAATGTGTCATTTAGTTGTATCTGGTTATACTTGTAAGTTTTTTTTATTATCTAATGATTTAAAAAAAATGGGTAAGTATTACTTTATTTATATATCAGCTCTATTGTTCGTTACATTATGTATTTTAAGCAGTGTTTATATATTTAGTGATTTGATTAATTATAAGTTATTAAATTTTGATTTATTACTTGTAATGGCTTTTGCATATACATTGTTTTGGTGTTTTTCATCATTTTTTGATTTTATATATGTTCGAATTGATCAAACAAAATTAATGTTAGTTAATTCATTCGTGTTCTTTGTGTCTTATCTTATAAATTATTCAATTTTTGGTATTGAAAGCCCCTTGTCTGCGGCAGTGGGATTGTTTATATCGTCTATGTTTATGTTTGTGTCTAATCTTACCCTTTTATGGTTTAATCGAAAGAAAATTATTGCTTAGAGAGAAATTATGGTTGCTATTATTGGTACTGTAGGCGTGCCTGCTTGTTATGGGGGCTTTGAAACATTAGTGGAAAACCTTTTAGATGAAAAAATTACAGAAAGAAACATCACGGTTTATTGCTCTTCAAAAGCTTATTCTGAGAAACCCGATGTATATAAAAATGCTATTTTGAAATATATCCCCTTAAATGCTAATGGTGCACAGAGTATTCCTTATGATATTTGGTCGATATGTCATGCCGTCTATAAAAGGTCTGATAGCATTCTTCTTTTAGGTGTTTCAGGGGCTATTTGTCTTCCTTTTGTTCGTTTAATTAGTCGAGCAAAAATAGTAACCAATATTGATGGACTAGAATGGCGCCGTCATAAATGGGGATCACTTGTAAAAAAGTTTCTAAAATTTTCTGAAAAAATTGCTGTTAAATATTCTGATGCGGTTGTCGCTGATAATCAAGCTATTGCTGACTATGTTAAGTCTGAATATGATGTAACTTCTGAAGTTATTGCTTATGGCGGTGATCATGCTGTTATTGACGACTTACGCATTGATGATAAAGGATATTCATTGGCCCTGTGCAGAATAGAACCTGAAAATAATGTTGAATTAATATTAGAAGCATTTAGTAAGACCAATAAACAATTACAATTCATTGGGAATTGGGATAAAAGTGAATTTGGTCGAGTGATGAAAAACAAATATAAACAGTTTAATAATATAAACATTGTAGACCCTATATATGATATCGAAACACTGTTTAATATACGACAAAGTTGTAGTTTTTATGTGCATGGACATTCGGCAGGCGGTACTAATCCTTCTTTAGTGGAAATGATGCACTTTAAGAAAAATATTTTTGCTTTTGATTGTAATTACAATCGAGCATCTACTGAAGATCAAGCTGCCTTTTTTACGAGTGTTGACGAGTTGGTCGAATTAATAGATAACTCAGAATCTGTAGCTAATGGGATTAATATGCAAGAAATAGCTGAAAGACGGTATACTTGGGAAATAGTAAAAAAACAGTATTTTAGCTTGTTTGAATGAAAGAGATAATTATGAGAAAAGGAATAATTTTAGCCGGTGGAAGTGGTACTCGCTTATACCCGTTAACAAAAGTAGTTAGTAAGCAGTTAATGCCAGTATACGATAAACCGATGGTTTATTATCCGTTAGCGACTTTAATGCAAGCTGGTATTAGAGAAATACTTATTATATCTACCCCAGAAGAAATTCATCGTTTTGAAAATCTTTTAGGTAATGGTGACAATTTTGGTGTTTCTATTTCTTATAAAATACAGCCGAGTCCTGATGGCCTAGCCCAAGCATTTCTTCTTGCTGAAGACTTTTTGGATGGTTCTGCGGCAGCTCTAGTGCTCGGTGATAATATGTTTTATGGTCATGATTTAACTAAATCACTACAAAGCGCTAATGCACAAGAATCTGGAGGCACTGTTTTTGGGTATCATGTTTCTAATCCTTGTTCTTATGGCGTAGTTGAATTTGATGAGGCTGGAACTGCAGTTTCTATCGAAGAGAAACCAGAAGTGCCAAAGTCTAATTATGCGATACCAGGTTTATACTTTTTTGATAAGCGTGTTGTTGAATTGGCTAAAAAAGTAGAACCTTCTGAGCGTGGTGAATTAGAAATAACAGATGTTATAGAGCAGTATTTAAAAGCTGGTGAGTTAAAGGTTGAGATCATGGGCCGTGGTACCGCATGGCTTGATACTGGAACTCATGATGATTTATTGGCGGCGGCTAATTTTATTTCGACCATCGAAAAACGGCAAGGGTTAAAAGTTAATTGTCCTGAAGAAGTCGCTTTTCGTAATGGCTGGTTGAGTAAAGAAAAATTGTGTGAGATAGCTCAACCACTTCGTAAAAGTGGTTATGGTGAATATCTTCTAAAGTTAGTTGAAGAGCGTATATTTTAATGAAATATATTGATACTGCTATTGATGACGTAAAAATTATTGAGCCTCAAGTTTTGGGTGATGATCGTGGTTTTTTTATGGAAACATTTAGAGTTGATGAATTTAATCAACATTGTGCGCAGCGCCATTTTGTACAAGAGAATCATAGTAAATCGGCTCATGGCATTTTGCGCGGGCTACATTATCAGTTGGATAATACGCAAGGTAAATTAGTTCGCGTTACGTCTGGTGAAGTTTATGATGTTGCTGTCGATATGCGAAAATCATCATCTACTTATGGAAAGCATGTCGGTGTTGTTCTGTCTGCTGAAAACAAAAGACAACTGTGGGTGCCTGAGGGTTTCGCTCATGGGTTTTACGTGATGAGTGAGTCTGCTGAGTTTGTATATAAGTGCACTGACTATTATGCGCCAGAACATGAAGTTTCTTTATTGTGGAATGATCCTGCTTTGGCTATTGATTGGCCATTGATTGAAGGAAAACTTCCAATACTATCTAGTAAAGATGAAGTCGGCTTGTTATTTGCTAATGCTCCTTCGTTTTCTTAAGTTGTAAATATATTATGAAAATAATTGTAATTGGGCGTAGTGGGCAATTAGCTTGGGAACTTGCTAGGTTGACTACAGAAAAGCATCAAATGGTTTGTTTAGGGCGTGATGATATTGATTTAAAATGCCAAGCTAACATTATTACCACTTTAGTTAAATATGAAGCGGAGGCCGTTATCAACGCAGCGGCTTATACTGCTGTAGATTTGGCAGAATCAGATAGTGATTCTGCCTATAACCTGAATGAAGGTGCAGTTGGTCTTTTAGCTATTGTATGCAAAGAGTTATCATTGCATTTAATTCAAATATCAACAGACTTTGTGTTTGATGGTAATAAATCTACGCCTTATTTTCCTAATGATACTGTTAATCCAATGAGTGTTTATGGGGCGAGCAAGGCTGCCGGTGAACAAGTATTATTAAAGTTATTACCTGATGCTAGTTGTATTATTCGTACGTCATGGGTTTATTCTATTCACGGTAATAACTTTGTTAAAACAATGCTTTGTTTAATGGCTGAAAAATCAGAATTGGGTATTATAAGTGATCAAATTGGTAGCCCAACATCGGCTAAATCTTTAGCTCAAGCTTGCTTGTATGCTGCATTACATCGAGTGAAAGGTATCCACCATTGGACTGATGCTGGTGTTGCTAGTTGGTATGATTTTGCAATAGCTATTCAAGAATTAGCATTGAAACGTAATATTCTTTCTGTGCCTATTATTATTAATCCTATTTCTACTAGTCAATATCCTACTCCTGCGAAACGTCCAAGTTATAGTGTGCTTGATAAAACTAGTTTAGTTGAACACTTTTCTGGTGTATTGAATAGACATTGGCAAGTAGAATTAAATGAAATGCTTGATGAGTTAAGCTCATCAAGTGTTAACTAAAATCTTTTAAAGAATAGATAATTATGAAAACATTATTAGTAACTGGTGGTGCTGGCTTTATAGGTGCAAATTTTATTCATTATTGGTTAGAAAAATATAAAGCCGATAAAATTGTAGTACTTGATGCATTAACCTATGCGGGTAATATTGCGAACTTAGAAAATGTTAAAGAGAATGCTCATTGTACTTATGTACAAGGAAATATTTGCGATCAAGTTCTTGTTGAATCTTTACTTGATAAATACAAAGTGGATACATTGGTGCACTTCGCTGCTGAATCTCATGTCGACCGTTCGATTACTGGGCCTGATGAGTTTATTGAAACTAATATTATTGGTACTTACACGTTATTAAAAGCCGCCAAAAATATTTGGATCGATGTTCCTAAATCATTAGGCAACAAACCATTGGAACACCGTTTTCATCATGTATCTACAGATGAAGTTTATGGTACGTTATCGGCAACAGATCCTGCATTTACTGAAGATACTGCTTATGCTCCCAATTCTCCATACTCTGCAAGTAAAGCAGCCAGTGACCATTTAGTACGTGCTTATCATCATACGTATGGCTTAAATATTACTACGAGTAATTGTTCAAATAACTATGGACCATATCATTTCCCTGAAAAATTAATTCCATTAGTTATTACAAATATTCTTCATGATAAGGCGTTACCTATTTATGGCGATGGTCAACAAATACGTGATTGGCTCTATGTTGAAGATCATGCTTACGGTATTGATTTAGTTTTAAGTAAAGGTCGTGTCGGTGAAAATTATAATATAGGGGGTAATAACGAGTGGGCAAATATTGATATTGTTAAAGCAGTGTCAAAATTAGTTGAGAAAGAGTTCATAAGTAATCCTCTTTTATCTACACGTTTTCCATTAGCTAAAGCTGCTATTAATCAAAATACAGAATCATTAATCACTCATGTTAAAGATAGATTAGGACATGACCGTCGTTACGCTATTGATGCTACTAAAACAAATAATGAACTGGGTTATAAACCTCAAGAAACATTTGAAACAGGAATTGAAAAAACTGTTATATGGTATTTAAATAATGAGTCATGGTGGAGAAGTGTAATGGACGGTACTTATCAAACTTGGATTGATTCTCAATATAAATAACGTTAAATATTTCACCTCAATATTAATATTAAAGGACAGTACATGTTAATCCCAGTAGTTATGGCCGGTGGTTCAGGCACTCGTTTGTGGCCTCTGTCTCGCAAATTGTTTCCCAAACAATTCTTACCGCTCATTAGTAAAGACTCGATGCTTCAAGCAACATTGAATCGTTTAGGTGGTTTGGATCTAGCTGAGCCGATTATAATTTGTAATGAAGAACATCGGTTTATTGTTGCAGAGCAATTACGCAAGCTAGGTGAATTAGGGAAGATAATTTTAGAGCCTATGGGACGTAATACAGCACCTGCTGTAGCTCTTAGTGCGTTGGTGGCATCTAGTCTTGGCGACGATCCTTTATTGCTTGTACTTGCAGCTGATCATGTTATTGAAGATGAAAAAGCGTTTCAAGAGGCTATCGTCAAAGGTGTTGATCTTGCACAGCAAGGTAAATTAGTGACTTTTGGTATTGTGCCGCAAAGTGCACATACTGGGTATGGTTATATTAAGCAAGGCGAAGCGCTTGATGACAGCGCTTTTTCTGTTGTTTCTTTTGTTGAAAAACCCAGTGCCGAACTTGCGACGCAATATGTTAATTCTAAAGAATATCTTTGGAACAGCGGCATGTTTCTATTCAAAGCAAGTAGCTATTTAAAGGCATTAGAACAACATCGTCCTGATATTTTAGAAGCCTGTAAAGCGTCAATGAATTCTATTGAGGATGATTTAGACTTTGTTCGCGTTGATCCTGTTGAATTTGAAAAATGTGATGATGAATCAATCGATTATGCGGTGATGGAACCATTGTGTGCACAAAATAATAATTCGGTAGCAGTTGTACCGCTTGATGCTGGTTGGAATGATGTTGGCAGTTGGGCGTCACTACAAGAGCTAGCGGATAAAGACGAAAACGGTAATCACCTGCATGGTGATGTTATTGCTCATAATACGACGAATACTTATGTTCGTGGTGACAAAAAACTAATTACAACACTTGGTGTTGAAAATTTAGTGATTGTTGACACGCCTGATGCCTTATTAGTATCAAGTATTGATGCGAGTCAAGATGTTAAAGAAATTGTAAATCAGTTAAAAGCTGACAATCGTCCTGAGGCAACGATTCATCGAGAAGTGTATCGTCCTTGGGGTAAATATGATTCGATTGATAATGGTGAACGTTATCAAGTTAAATGTATTACTGTTAAGCCCGGAGCTAAGTTGTCCGTTCAAATGCATCATCATCGTGCTGAACATTGGATTGTAGTTAGTGGTTGCGCCAAAGTAACCAATGGTGACAAGATCTTCTTGTTAACCGAAAATCAGTCTACTTATATTCCCATCGGCGAAATACACGCTCTTGAAAACCCAGGAAAGGTTTCATTAGAGCTCATTGAGATTCAATCGGGTGGTTACTTAGGAGAAGACGATATTGTGCGTTTTGAAGATATTTATGGCCGCACTGATAAAAAGAATATCAAGGATTAACATGACCAACTTCATTACCTGATTCTAGGATTTTGAAAGAGGTCGTTCAAAATTATGTCAGTGTCAAGAAAGTCTGTCTGTTCTACGCAACTAAGTCAGGACACTTTCCTTTAGGTGCTTTGTTAATATTCTACTGGTGACAGATCACTGTTGGTTGTATGAAACCGTTCTAAGTTGTAATTACGCATATACGCCGTCGCATCATTTCTCATATCGGTGTTTGTCAAGACAGTTGGCACCCTTTAGTATTTGTATAACATAACGACTTTAGGATTGGCCTAAAACCGCTTAACTCTTTACTTAATTCTCTTAGCTACTATAATGCTATGCTTTTTATTTAAGTCCCATTTTAAAATGAGGGATGTGTTGTTTAATTATAGGGGCGTTAATGAGTCGTGCATTTTTTTGGTTTATTTCTTTATGTGTATTTTTTACCTTTTCTCTAAGCTTGGTAATTGCTAGCGGTTATTCATTTGGCATCGCGCTTTTATTTTTAGCATCGTTATTTTTTACAGGCTTTGTGCTGGTTAAAAAATTATTTACTAGCTCTATAACTACTATTAGCGCTACTAGTACTGCTGCTGGGCATATTAACAACAATCAAGATAAATGGCTTTTTTATACCTTCCTGGTATATGGCTTAGGTTTACTGGGTTTTGTTTATATTGATGGTTTTAATGTACGTGCGTTTGATGGCCCCTCTCGCTTTATTCTCGCTCTACCTGCGTTATTTATGTTATTGCATTGTCGTTTTAAATTAAGCTGGTTATTTTATGGTGTGGCTATCGGTGCTGTATTGACGTTTGTATTAGCTTATTATGAGCGCTTTTACTTAGGCAAGGCCCGTGCTAATGGCGGCATTGTTGCTATTATGTTTGGTAACATTGCTATGATGCTGGGTGTCATTAGTTTTGTGGCTGCTTTATGGGCTTATGCTGCAAAGCGCTATTTTGTTGCTACTTTTATGATAATAGCGGTGATATGCGGTATCGGTGCCTCTTTTTTATCAGGCTCGCGCGGTGGCTGGGTGGCGCTGCCTTTAATCGCGGCTTTTTTACTGTGGCATAGCCGTGATTTACTGGGTAAAAAATTAACGCTCAGTATTGCCGTGCTTAGCCTAGTGGCTCTAGTAGCTATTGCATTAGCGCCAAAGCTAGGTGTTGGTATGCGTATTGCGCAAGCAAATAATAATATTGAGCGCTATATGCAAGGCGATTCTTATAGCTCAGTTGGTTTACGTTTTGATATGTGGAAAGGCGCTTGGTATTTATTTAAATATGCGCCTATTCTAGGTGCTGGCGAATACGGTGCGATGGCATTAAAAAAGGAGCAGGCCGAGCAAGGTCTTATTCACCCTGCTGCTGCTAAATTCTCCCACGCCCATAGTGAGTATTTTGATGCCTTAGGCTTGCGTGGCTTGGTTGGTTTCTTGTTATTAATGGCGGTTTATCTTATACCACTGCGTCTGTTTTTGCAGAAGATGCGTGAATACCCAGATGATTGGAATATTAAAGCGTATGCCATGGCTGGTGCATTGGTGCCGATGAGTTTTATGGATTTTGGCCTCACGCAAGCGATGTTTAGCCACAACAGCGGCATAATGATGTACGTGTTCCCTATTATTTATTTTTGGGCTGCTGTTCGCTGGGCACAAAAGGATAAGCTGCGCAGTGATAATTAACATGGCTATTCACATTTAGGCTCAAGGCCCGCTGTTAGCCGTATTTATGCTTGTTACCCTTGTTATAAAACAGCTCATGTCAAAACCATGAGCTGTTTTTTACACTGTTATTAACTCAAACTTTATTCAATTTAAAACCCGTCAGCAGATGATGTGCTGCGTCTAGGATCCCCTGCACCGTAGAATACATCTTCACCTACCATGATGCTTTGTATTGCGCCCATTGCCGATTTTTGTACCACTTTGTGGCCCTTTGCTTCTAATAGCTTGACTGTATCAGTGCTGATGCCCTGTTCTACGCGAATTTCATCAGGTAGCCATTGATGATGGATACGTGGTGCGCTAACAGCGGATTGGATGTTCATGCCGTGGTCGATCACATTCATGATTACCTGCAGTGTGGTGGTGATAATGCGTGAGCCGCCTGGGCTGCCGGTAACTAAGAAGTTTTTGCCATCTTTCATTACGATAGTCGGTGACATCGAGCTGAGCATGCGCTTTTCAGGTTCTATCTTGTTGGCAGCACCGCCTAGCAGGCCGTAGGCGTTCGCTACACCAGGTTTTGCACTGAAGTCATCCATTTCATTGTTTAGTAAGAAGCCTGCACCAGGCACGGCAATAGCGGAGCCGTAGCTAAAGTTGATGGTGTAGGTGTTGGATACCGCATTACCGAATTTATCAACGATTGAGAAGTGTGTTGTCTCGTTGCTTTCATAACCTGCGGGTTCACCTGCGCGTACGGTTTTGCTCGGTGTGGCTTTATCCATATCGATACTGGCGCGTAAATCATTTGCGTATTTTTTGTCAGTGATACCTTTTAATGGCACTTTGACAAAATCTTGATCGCCCAAGTATTCAGCGCGATCGGCATAGGCGCGTTTCATCGCTTCAGCCATGAGGTGTAATGTTTTAGCTGAGTTGTGGCCATATTCACCAATAGGGAAGCCTTCTAGCATGTTAAGAATTTGCACAATGTGCGCACCGCCTGAGCTAGGTGGTGACATTGAGAAGATATCATAACCGCGATAACTACCTTTTACCGGCTCACGTACTTTTGGTTGATATGCTTTTAGATCGGCTAGGGTCATCATGCCGCCATTGTTTTTCATATCATCGATAATCAGGTTGGCGGTTTCGCCCTCATAAAAGCCTTTTACACCAAGGTCTGAGACACGCTGTAAGGTTTTGGCTAAATCTGTCTGTACAAATAAATCACCGGCCTCATAAAAACTACCATCGGCTTTGTAGAACAGTTTTTTACCGTAATCAAATTTTGCTAATTTATCGTGGCGCTGTTTTAAGCCCTTACTAAAGCGCAGCGGTGCAATAAAACCTTCTTTTGCTAGTTTAATCGCAGGGGCTAGTGCCTCTTGCCTGGTAATAGTACCGTATTTTTCCAGTGCCATTAATAAGCCGGCGACAGTGCCAGGTACACCTGCGGATAAGTGGCTAAAGCGGCTTCGCTGTTGTACGACATTGCCATCCTTATCTTGGAACATTTTCTCGTAAGCTGCTTTTGGCGCTTTCTCGCGATAATCAATAGCGGTGACATTGTTATTTTTTTCAGAGGAGATCAGCATAAAACCACCGCCACCAATGTTGCCAGAGCGCGGTTGCGTAACCGCTAATGCAAAGCCTGCGGTTACAGCTGCATCAATGGCGTTACCGCCTTTTTTTAGAATCTCTAAGGCAACTTCAGTTGCCAGAGTATGGCTGGTGGCGACCATGCCATTTTTAAACTCTACCGGGTGGCTCCTCTGCCCTTCTAAAATAGCGCTACTGTCAGCTAAAACAAAAGGGGCGTGCAGTATACCTAGCAGTGCTAGCACTAAGGGTTTAGTCGCTAATTTTACAGGCGTGGCAATGCTTGCTGTTAAAGGGCTTTTTTTAAAGGTTTGTGATCTCATAACTTAATCTTCCTTGTGGTTTGTTTTTTTTAACCTTTCTTATTTTTAATAACTAGGATTTTTAAACAGTTGTTTTACTCCTTTGACAAATTAGTGAAAAACAGACGCTAACGCAAGGCTATTATCCACTATGGAATTAAATAAGATTAATGCCAGCTTATTGGCTACAGGTAATAGATGAAAAAGTAATAGTCAGATTTTTTTTAATTCTAAAATTTTTTTATTGCGTATGTTGTATTATGCAGTGCGTAATGCGTAATGCGTGACATAACAGTGTCATCTGCTTGTCACATTGATGGGTTAAAACTTAGCTTGTGTCAAAGCACAAGCTTGCAATATAACTGTTAACAGCACATCTAATTCTGTACACAGCCGGCATGTTAATGTCTCTTTGAGCAGTGGCAGAGTTAGTCGATGGAGATGGAATATGACTATGACGCAGCAGCGCAACAAGCGTAAAGATGCTAAGAAAGCGAAACGTAGAAATAAGTTAGCGCATCTTACTTTAATAAATGATGATTTAATTAGCAGTAGCTTACTAGGTAGCAACAGCGGTATTGGCAATACAGAACACATAGCCGCTAGTCAGATTGAATATATTCAAGATTTTCAAGTTAGGCGTAACACCGCGCCAATAGAGCCAAGAACCCTCTCCCAGCAGCAGTATCTTCAAAGTATAGATGAGCACCAATTAACCTTTGCTACCGGCCCAGCGGGCACCGGTAAAACCTGGGTGTGTGCAGCAATGGCGGCGCAGGCACTGATTAATAAAGAGGTGAAGAAAATTGTTATTACCCGCCCGGTTGTTGAGGCAGAAGAGAATATGGGCTTTTTACCGGGCACAATCGAGGAGAAGTTCGCACCGTATTTTACTCCCTTTAGAGAAGTGCTAGAAGAAAGGTTAGGTACAGGCCACGTTAAAGCGCTATTAAAGGCCGGATTAATAGAAATGGCACCACTAGCCTATATGCGCGGACGCTCGTTTAAAGAGTGTTTTGTGGTGTTAGATGAGGCGCAAAATACCAGTGAAGGGCAGATGAAGT
Organism: Gammaproteobacteria bacterium AS21; assembly: GCA_038900335.1. GTDB lineage: Bacteria > Pseudomonadota > Gammaproteobacteria > Pseudomonadales > Balneatricaceae > Rs1. Next base: position 26,641 of record JBBMRB010000010.1, read on the forward strand.
TGTTTTTAACGCGCATCGGCGAAAACTCGATTGTGGTCATAAATGGTGACATGACACAACAAGATATCGGCGGACAATCAGGCCTACTCGATGCTGTTAGTCGCTTTTCACATTTAGATAGCGTCGGTTATGTTAAATTTGCCACCACAGATATCGTAAGATCAGGATTAGTACAGCAAATAGTACAGGGCTACTCGCAGCCTAAAAATAGAGACGAGCCGCCTTATCAGGCGGCTGTTAGATGTGCGTGATTAAACACCAACTAAACATGCCCAGCCACTAATATTGGTTGGGCATGCTTTTTAGTTGATCATTTATAAAGCGTGTTTATAAATGAGATAAGTAAAGAGCCTTATCCTTAATTGCTAAGCTGTTCTCTAAAGCTGGCGGTAATGTCATCGCCACCACCTAGTGCGCGATATAGCTGAATAATAGACTCTGCCTCACCGCGCTCTGCTTCTAATAGTGATTGTTGAGCTGCAAATAGATTTTCTTTAGCATCTAACACTTCAATATAGTTTGATAAGCCAGCCTCATAACGCGCAGTTGCTAAGCCTAAGCGCTTATCTTGTGCTTTTACTAAACGCTGGTTGGCATCAATTTCAACGGCTCTGGCTTTGCGTGCATTAACATTGGTATACACTTCAGAGAAGGCATTTTGAATCACTTTTTCGTACTCGGCTATGCGCTTATCTTTGCGTGCTTTAGCGACATCCAAATTCGCTAAATTACCGTTGCCAAATAGCGGGATCGAGATATTAGGCGTAAACGACCAAGTGCGAGACTCAGAGTTGAATAAATTATCTAGATCACCACTTGAAAACCCAGAGCTACCCGCTAGGGTGATACTTGGGAAGAAAGCGGCACGCGCCGCGCCAATATTAGCGTTAGCGGCAATCAGTGCCTCTTCTGCGGCAATAACATCAGGGCGTGATAATATCAGCGATGAGCTGAGGTTTTCAGGGATAACGAAGTCAAAAGTGCCACGTTTTTGATGCTCTTGCGCCTTAAGTACATCGCTAATTGGCATGCCGACTAATAGCTCTAATGCTGCTTGGGCGTTGCTCAGCACTCTAAGGCTCTGTGCTTTTTGCGCTTCAATAGTGACTTTTGCGACCTCTGCTTGCGTTAAATCTAAGGTCGAGGCAATGCCGATAGATTCACGAAGCTTGATCAGCTCGTATGATTTTTCACGGCTCACTAGTGTCTGTTCAGCGAGCAGCAGGGTTTCACGCGCCGCCAGCCAGTTAGAGTAGGCGTTAGCGGTGCTAGATATCACGGTTAACTTGCTTGAGCGCTGCGCTTCTAAAGTGCCAAAATAACTGGCCAGTGCCGCTGCATTTAAGTTGCGCACACGCCCCCAAAAATCGAGCTCATAAGATGCTAAACCGATATTGGCACCATAACTTCTGCTAATGTTGTCAGTGCCAGATAAGTTGTTCGAGTTTCGAATAGAGCTGCCAGAGCCTGCCAGGCTCAGTGATGGCATTAAATCTTGCCTCTGAATTTGAAACATACCCTCAGCTTCAGCGACATTAGCGGTGGCAATGCGTAAGTCTCGGTTGTTCTCAAGTGCTAGTGCAATCAGATCTTTAGTGGTTTTATTGGGGAAAAACGCCTGCCATGCTTTTAGCTCAACTTTTGTATTGCCAACATTATCAGCATTGCCTGCGCCTTCACCAGCAATCACTTCACCATTAATGGTAGCGGCAATGGGCGAATCAGGGCGAGAGTAATCCGGTGAAAAATTAGCACAGCCGACCAATAGCGTAGTGAGTGCAAAGGGTACAATGCGGGTAAAGATAGCTTTCATTATATACTCTCCGAACGAGTTTCTAGCTCAGCAGTGTTATCTGGCTGCTTGTCCTGCGCCATGGCTTCTAGTTCCGCTTTTGAGAAATTGACCGGGATAAACTTGCGAATAAGCAAATAGAATACCGGTACAAATAGCACCGCTAACACCGTGGCCGATAACATACCGCCAAGTACGCCGGTACCAATGGCACGTCGACTTGCCGAGCCAGCACCTGTGGCTAACACTAATGGCACTACGCCTAAAATAAAGGCAAACGAGGTCATAAGAATAGGTCTAAAGCGTAATTTAGATGCTTGTATTACCGCATCGTAAGCGCTGAGGCCTTGGTGCTGTAAGTCTCTGGCAAACTCGACGATAACAATCGCGTTTTTAGTCGATAAGCCAATAATGGTAATTAAGCCAACAGTGAAGTAAACATCATTGGTTAAGCCTTGCATTGTCACCGCTAATACGCAGCCCAACACGCCTAATGGTACAACTAACATAACAGACATCGGTACTGCCCAGCTTTCATACAGTGCGACGAGCACTAAGAACACCATCACAATCGATAAGGCGAACACGTATGTCGCTTGATCACCTGATAGCTTCTCCTCTAACGATTGTCCGGACCACTCAAAGCTAATACCAGCAGGTAATTGCGCCGCTAAGCGCTCCATTGTCGCCAGTGCAGTACCACTACTTTGCCCCGGTGCTGGCGAGCCACTAATAGGCACAGCAGGTACGCCATTATAGCGATTAAGTTTAGCGGGGCCTTGGATCCAGCTAGCCACTGCGATTTCTTTAAGGTCAACCAAGCCGTCAGAGTTATTGCGAATCTGTAAGCTCATGATCCCCTCAACACTGGAGCGGGTATCTTGATCTGCCTGTACCCACACTTGTCTGACTTTGCCGTTTTCTAAATAGTCATTGGCATAAGCTGAGCCCAGTGCCACTTGTAAGGTCGAATTAAGCGAAGCCAAGTCCACATCTAACGAGCGCGCTTTCACTCTATCTATATCCAGCTTCAACTGTGGCGCTGGTGGCAGAGTATTAGGGCGCAAGCCCACCACTTTATCGGACTCTTGCCCGGCCATACCTAACAGTTGATACATCGCTTGCGTTAATAGTGCTGGGTCATCCTTACCGGTGCGGTTTTGCAAGCGCATGTCAAAACCGTTGTCATTTCCTAAGCCAGGAATCGGCGGCATATTAAAGGCAAACACAATGCCATCGCCAATGAACTGCTGATACGCTTGGCTCGCTGCGCCAACAAGTTGATCGGCATCACGCAAGCCTTTCGCCGTGCGCTCAGCCCATGGGTGTAAGTTTGCGAAAGTCACTGAGGTGTTTTGCCCAGATCCTAAGAAGCCAAAACCTAATACCGTAATAACGTCTTTCACTTCAGGTTGCGCCGCTAGCCAAGCACCTGTTTTATCAGCTAGGGCTTTGGTGCGCTCTTCAGTTGCCCCCGCCGGTAGTAGTGATCCGGTAATAATAAAGCCTTGATCTTCTGAGGGTACAAAGCTTTTAGGCAAGTCGGTAATGCGGCTATAGTCAAATACGCCGATCGCTATAAATAACAGCATAGTGACGATCAGGCCGACGGTGGTTAACATCAGCTTGACCAATACCATATATTTGCGGGTAAGGCCGGCAAATAGAGTATTAAACAAATCACCAGGCATATGTAAAAACTTAATAACGGGGCCCGGGTTATTATTTTTCGCCTTCAACAAACCCTGCGCCATAGCGGGGGTTAGAGATAGGGCAAGGAAAGATGAAATCACGACAGAGACAATAATCGTGAGTGAGAACTGCTTGTAAATCAAACCGACAGAGCCACTAATAAAGGCCATAGGTACAAAGACTGCCACTAATACCGCAGTGGTACCGATAATCGCCCCAGAGATTTGGCTCATCGACTTTTTAGTCGCTTGATAGGGAGATAAACCTTCCTCCTCCATAATCCTTTGAATGTTTTCGACCACTAATATGGCATCATCAACGACAATACCTATCGCTAATACCAAGCCAAATAGCGTCAACATATTGAGTGAGAAACCCAGCAGGTACATGCCGATAGCAGTACCGACTAAAGAGATAGGCACCACGACTAACGGGATAACGGTAGTACGCCAGTTTTGTAGGAACACAAACATCACTAGCGTGACTAGCGCGATGGCAATCAGTAGTGTCTCTTGCACTTCATGGATAGAGACATCGACAAATAAAGAGGTATCGTAAGGGGACATCCACTTTACATCTTCAGGGAAGAATTGCTCTAAATCCTTCATTTTGTCTTTAATCGCTTGCGATGTTACTAGGGCATTACCGGTGTTGGCAAGCTTAGTTGAAAAGGCAGAAGCGGGTTGGCCGTTTAATAGTACACGGGTGCCGTAGCGCTGAGCACCGCGCTCGATACGTGCAATATCTTTAAGTTTTACTACAGCGCCCTGTGAAGATGAGCGCAAAATAATACTGCCAAATTCCTCAACACTTGAGAGTTTGGATGGCACAATCACTGTGGCGTTTAGCTGCTGGCCACTAGGTGCTGGCAGTGCGCCTAGCTCACCTGTGGCAAGTTGTGCATTTTGGTTGCGAATAGCGCTGACAACTTCATCGGGAGTCACGCTAAAAGCGGTCATTTTTTTAGGGTCTAACCAGATTCTCATGGCATATTTAGAGCCAAATAAATCAGCGGAGCCAACACCATCAATACGGCGAATTTCGCCTAGTATACTGGCATCAATGTAATCGCCTAAGTCGGTTGCACTCATCGTGCCATTAGGTGAGTACAGCGCGATAATCATCAAGAAATCAGGTCTGGTTTTATCGATTTTGACGCCTTGCTGATTAACTGCAGCAGGCAGGTTTGCCTCAACACGTTTTAAACGGTTTTGGACATCAACACCGGCAATGTCGGTATCTGTGCCTGTCTCAAACGTTAGTGTGATAGCCGCTGTGCCCGCTCTACTTGATTCAGAGGCAACATAGCGCAAGCCTTCGATGCCACTCATCTCATCTTCGATAACCGAGGTAACCGTATCTTCAATGGTCTTAGCAGAGGCGCCTGGGTAAGTTGCCGTCACTGTAATTTGTGGTGGCGCGATACTTGGGTAGGCTGAAATAGGCAGCTGGGTATAAGAGATATAACCGGCAATAACAATTAATATCGCGATAACCCAAGCAAACTTGGGCCTATCGATAAAGAAGTTTGACATCATAATTTATTTACTCGCCTACCTTAGCTTGCTGTTGTTTTACGCCTGCAGCTTTCATTTGCTCTGCAGTCATAGCTAGGTAGCTAGCACCTGGAATGTTTTTAATAATCGTAGTATCACTTAAAACGACTTTGTCATCAGGGTTGATACCCGCAGCAATAAACCAAAAATCATCTTTCATTGAGCCTAACTGCACTTCTGTGACTACTAATTTTTTATCTTTAACTAGATAAACTTGGGCACCATGGCCTGAAATAGTGACCGCTTTTTGTGGCACTTTAATCACGTTGTTAGTCGTGGCAATAGGCACTTTAACACGCACAAACATCCCGGGAAGTAATGAGTTTTCAGGGTTTTCAACAACCGCTCTTAAAGAGATAGCGCCAGTGGCTTGATCAACCGTCATCGATGAAAATTCTAAGTGGCCTTTTTGCTTGTAGCTAGAGCCATCTGCATACAGCACTTCAATGTTCTTATCGGTAGTTGCCGATAATTCGCCATTATTAGTCGCTTGGCGAATTTTGAGGACATCGGCACTTGATCGGGTGAAATCGATATAGACGCGATCAATTTGTTCAATCGTTGCCAGTTGGGTTGAATCAGCCGTCGTTAAAGCGCCTTCGGTAACGAGTGCTTTATCAATACGCCCTGAAATAGGTGCGCTAACGGTGGCATACTTTAAATTAATTTCAGAGATTTCTAAATTGGCTTTTGCCTGCTCAACCTGTGCTCTAGACTGCTGGTTTTGCGCCTTGTTAGTATCGTATTCTTGACGGCTAACAGCACCGAGCGATAACAGCTTTTTATAGCGGCCCAGTGTTTGTCTGGAGAGATCGTAAGCGGCGACAGCATTGGCAACATCGGCTTTACGCGCTCTAACCGTTGCCTGTAAGCTGCGGCTTTCAATTTGGAACAATGTTTGTCCCGCTTTGACATTGCTACCTTCTTCAAATACTCTTTTTTCGATAATACCTGTCACTCGCGCGCGTACTTGGGCAGTACGAAAAGCAGACACTCGCCCAGGTAGGTCTTGACTAACGATTTCAGAGTCGCTTTTTACTTCGTATACCAATACAGGAATAGTTGGTGCCGGTTTACTCTCATCAGCGATTAGTGCGGCGCTGGTGAATAAAGTAATTATTCCTATAAGTAATTGCTTTTTCATATGTATCCTTTGAACAATGGCTAGCCAGTGTTAGTTTTAATAGCGACAGTATTTTAATGCTGGTTATTGTAGCATTTCGTAAATAGTAACTTTCTAACATTTTCATGTTTTTGTCGTTGTTCAGTTCAGTTGATAACACTAAATCCGTTTTGGTTGATAGCTAAAATGATAAAGCGGCTACAGCGGCGCTAGGGTAAGCTTTAATAAAAAATTATAGATACGACCAAGTCACTTAGATTAATTGTTACTCCCTAACATAAAACCAACAAAGGTCTCTTTCGGGCCGCTATTTTACGGGTTGTTAGCGCACTAGTATATTAACAAAATATATACATTGGATGTGCAAAAATATAGCTTATAATATGATTTTTAATTATATGGTTATATTTTTGCGCACTATAATTGAGCGATATAAGCACTGTGCATGACACTTGCATTATATATGGTGCATTTTTTGTTTAACGTATATTAGTTAGGTCGATAGCCTGAACACACTATTGCCAAAGCAGTCGCTGCGCACGCTAGCTATCAAGCATAGCAGTGCACGATGCTATTCAGCTTTTAGAGGGGCGATTGTTGGCTTTTGAGTAGGCTATGTTAAACAACACAGTTAAGTCTATATTATGTCTCTAGTATGCCATTATTATCGACAGGCAGCTGATTATTGCCAACCACTTTATTGCGCCCAGTCGCTTTGGCTTGGTACAGGTTGTCATCAGCTAGTTTCATGGCATTATTTAGCGGTATATCGTTAGATAACTCACAAAAACCAGCGCTAATAGACAACGAGATTTGCTGCCCTTGATAGATATATGGCATATCGTGCACGGTTGATCGCATAATATTTAATGCCTTATCGGCTTCTTCATACGATGTATTAGGCATCAATAATAAGAACTCTTCCCCGCCCCACCTTGCGAGGATGTCTTCGCTGCGCAGTGCGTTATTAATAACTAAGCTCAGATGCTTAAGGACATTGTCGCCAATATCGTGGCCATAGGTATCATTGACACCTTTAAAAAAATCGACGTCAATTAAGGCAATAATAGAAGGTTGTTTGTCGACAAGCTGGCTTTGCTCCTGCTGTAGCGTAATCCACATGCAGCGACGATTGGGCAGTTTAGTCAGCATATCTTGCCTTGATTCCTGCTTGAACTGCTTACTCAGCGATGATAATTCTTTATAAGATTTATAGCGCGCAGCCTCGTAATAACAGGAGATAGTGCACGAAATAATGAAAGAAAACAGTAAGCGCGATTTGAACTCGTCACTGTAACTGGCGTTCAGTAGTGCGTTATCGGGGTAAAGCAGCATAGTACATACTAATATAATAAAAGAAGTAATATACAATATTCCCACTTGTATGCCGCTGAGCGCCAAGATAACAGGGGGGATAACAAACACCCACAGCGGTCCCGTGTTATTGACACCACCATAATAAACCAAATACATACCCAGTATAAGAAGGCCGAGTAGGGTGATGTGCCGCGTTATGCACAATAGACTAGAATGTTTTTTGGAATTGGCGAAGTGAAAAGATAAACATAAAAAAATACAGGCTATAAATAATACGGCAGCTAAACCGTATAATTGCTTTGATAATGTCGATAAGGTAAAAAAGAAGGTGACCAAGACTCCGCCTGCGCTAAATAAGACGGCAAAGTGCTGTTGGTATCTAAAACCAGATAAGCTGATTGGCTGCTCTTTGCTGTCATCTGCCTTGAAAATATTTAGCAATAGGATACCTAGAGTGCATTTGTCACTGTGGTTTTAAACATAGAGTTTTAAAAAAGGTCGTTGTAAGACGATAAAAATCGCAGGAAAGTTAACTTACTAGATCAATTTATGGTCGATTAAGTATAGATGTATAAACATATTTTACAAAATGATATGCCAAAATAGTAAGAATAAATATTAAAACACCCGTTTTAATTGTGTTTTAAAACAGCTATTAAGCTCAAAAGCTTGCAATAAGAGCTTAATAGCCTGCAGTAATAGCAGATTAGCTGATCAAAGCTGTGCTGAGTTTATCAAAGAATACCGCTTTGCTCATATCAAACATAAACTCACAAGGCTGGTTAAGTTGAATATTAACACTAGGGTTAACACGACAATTAATTTCCATATCGCCAAATTGTGCTAACACCATGGTATCAGGGCCCATCGCCTCGGTAATAATGGCTGTGAGCGCAACCGTTTTTACACAATCAAGCCCGGCTTTATGCGGTACTGGTTCTGTGATCATTTCAGGGCGGATACCTAATATCACTTCTTTACCAATGTAATCACTCGGTATTTGTGTACTAGCGATAGGTAGTTGCACTTGTTGCTCGCCTGATTTAATAGTCAGTTGCTCGCTAGTATCGATTGTTGCGCTAATGAAGTTCATCGGAGGGGAGCCCATGAAACCTGCGACAAATAAGTTAGCCGGCTGATCATAAATATTTTGTGGGCTATCAAGCTGTTGTAATTCACCATCTTTCATCACCGCGATTCTGTCCGCCAGTGTCATCGCCTCTACTTGATCATGGGTCACATAGACAATGGTTGTACCTAGGCGCTGGTGTAGCTTTTTGATTTCAGCACGCATTTCAACCCGCAATTTAGCATCTAGGTTAGATAGCGGCTCATCGAATAGATATATTTTTGGCTCCCTCGCGAGCGCGCGCCCCATCGCCACACGCTGGCGTTGGCCGCCTGAGAGTTGTGCCGGCTTTCTATCAAGTAGATGCTCTATCTGTAATAACTTAGCGACTTTATCGATTTGTTGAATACGCTGCTCTTTTGGCATTTTTCTGACTTCTAGGCCAAAAGAGATATTATTGCTCACTGTCATGTTTGGGTACAGTGCGTAAGATTGGAACACCATCGCTATATCGCGATCTTTCGGGCTCGCTTGCGTGACATCATTACCGCCAATAAGAATACGGCCAGCGCTGACTGTTTCAAGCCCGGCGATACTGTTCATCATGGTTGATTTGCCACAGCCAGATGGGCCGATAAGCACTAAAAACTCACCGTCTTCAATGGCGATGTTAATCCCTTTTAGAACTTCAGTAGAGCCGTAGCTCTTTCTGACATTTTCGATTGTTAATGCAGCCATTATTATGCTCCTTTCACTGCACCGGCTGATAAGCCACGTACAAAATATTTACCAGCAAAGAAATAAACCAAAATCGTCGGTAGCGCTGCAAGTAGTGCTGCGGCCATGTCGACATTGTATTCTTTGCCACCAAAACTGGTGTTAACTAGGTTGTTTAGGGCGACAGTGACTGGCAGATTATCGGCACCAGAAAACACTACACCGAATAAAAAATCGTTCCAAATTTGAGTGAACTGCCAAATCACAGTGACCACAATAATAGGGGGTGATAATGGCAGTACAATCCGCCAGAAAATCAAGAAGAAGCCGGCGCCATCAATTTTTGCCGCACTGATAAGCTCTCGTGGTAAGTCCACATAATAGTTGCGAAAAAACAGTGTCGTAAAGGCCATGCCATAAATGACGTGTACTAGAATCAGGCCGCTAGCGCTGCTTGCTAAACCCAGCCATCCCAACGTCATTGCCATCGGTAACAACACGACTTGAAACGGAATAAAGCAGCCAAAGAGCATCATTGCAAAGAATAACTCACTGCCTTTAAAGCGCCACATCGCCAACACATAGCCATTAAGCGCACCGACTAAGGTGGAGATAATCACTGCGGGAATAACAATTTTAAAAGAGTTAACAAAAAATGGCGCAATACCCTCACAAGTGCTACCAGTACAAGCGGATGACCAAGCTTTGCTCCACGCGGCCAGGCTTGGATCTTTCGGCAATGCCAGCAAACTGCCATTGCGGATCTCTTCCATGTCCTTAAGGGAGTTCATCAGCATCACCAGTAATGGCAACAGATAGATAGCAGCGACAAAAATTAATACGCAGTACAGGGCGATTCGCCAAAAGCGCTCAGCGCTGAAAAAAGATTGAGTCTTAGTCATTACTTTGCCTCCTTGTTGCGCAGCTCTGAATATAAATAAGGTATCAAGATCGCGAGTACACCACCTAGCATTATGACGCCGCTGGCAGCGCCAAGGCCCATTTGTGAGCGGGTAAAGGCGTGGGCATACATAAAGTTAGCGGGTAAGTCTGAGCTATAACCTGGGCCGCCACCGGTGAGTGCGGTCACTAAGTCAAAACTCTTGATCGCGATGTGCGATAAGATGACAAAGGCGCTAAAAAACACGGGCTTTAAGCTAGGCAGAATAATACGGCGATAGATAGTCGGCATATTGGCTCCATCTAATTGCGCCGCTTTAATAATTTCTTGATCAACACCGCGAAGGCCTGCTAAAAACAAGGCCATAACAAAGCCAGAGGACTGCCAAACGGCGGCAATAACCAAGCAAAAAACCACCATTTCAGAGTTGACTAGCCAATCAAAAGTGAAGTTGCTAAAGCCCCAGTCGCGCACGATTTTTTCAATGCCGATGCTCGGGTTTAACAACCATTTCCAGGCGGTGCCGGTAACGATGAAAGAAATAGCCATTGGGTATAAGTAAATGGTACGCAGCATGCCTTCTTGGCGAATTTTTTGATCTAACAAAATGGCCATGATAATGCCAAGCGCCAAGCAAATAAGGATGAATAAACCGCCAAAAATAATTAGATTTTCGGTGGCGACGCTCCAGCGGTCGTTGTTCATCAATTTAGTGTATTGATCAAAACCAACGAATTTCCACTGTGGCAGCATTCTCGATTTAGTGAATGATAGCGCGATTGTCCATAGAACATAGCCGTATATACACACCATCACAATCAAAAAAGAGGGTGCTAATACAACCTTGGGTAGGCTATCTGCAAGTTTGTCAGTAAAGGGGCGTTTGTTAGCCACGGTATCACCTAGCAGTTAATATTATTTTTAGAATAAAGAGGAGATAACAGCAGGTTTTGATGCAATACAGTGATTGCATCAAAACCTGGATAAGGACTGTAAAAAAAGTCCTAAAAGATTACAGGCTTGCTTTAACTGCGTTAGCTAGCTTGCCAACAGCTTCTTCGGCGCTTTGATCACTATTATAAAAGTTAGTGACCACATCAGAAATAGCACCTAAAGCGCTAGAGGTAGTGGCCATGCCGTGGGCAAAACTCGGTACTAGATCACCAGTTTTGGCGGTTGCTGCAAAGCTGTCCATCGATGCTTGCGCACAGCTATCAAAGGGTGTTTTGTCCATGCCTTGACGCACCGGGATAGAGCCTTTGTTTAAGTTGAAAGTCTCCTGGAACGAAGGCTCCATAATAAGACGTGCCAATGCGTTTTGCGCTTGTACAGCATCATCTGACTTTAGGTTAAACAATGCAAAACTATCGATGTTAAAGGTGTATTGGTGCTCAGTTTGTGGTGCAGGTGCACAGATATAATCAGTCCCTGCTACTTTGCCGGCAGCGGTAAACTCACCTTTTGCCCAATCTCCCATGATCTGCATGGCCGCAGTGCCATTGATGACCATGGATGTGGCTATGTTCCAATCACGCCCTGCACTATCGGCATCGATAAGATCGCGAGTTTGTTTAAATGTTTTGAAAACCTCAATCATTTTTTCGCTGCGAAGAGTTGCATCATCATGCTCTACAAAAGCTTTTTTGTAAAAATCTGAGCCACCCAAACCTAGCGCAACGGCTTCAAATACGGTGGCATCCTGCCAAGCTTGGCCACCGTGCGCTAGCGGGATAATACCCGCCGCTTTTAATTTAGGGCCCGCTGCAATCATATCAGCCCATGTAGTTGGGATATCGATACCCGCTTTAGCAAATGCGGCAGGGTTTGCCCACAACCAGTTAACACGGTGAACGTTGACAGGGACCGCAACATATTCGCCTTCATATTTCATAATGTCACTAACAACACTAGGTAGCAGCTCATCCCAGCCTGCTTTTTCAGCAACACTATCAAGGTTTGCTAAGAAACCAAGGTCAGCCCACTCTTGAATATCTAAACCTTTCATTTGTGCAGCAGAGGGAGGGTTGCCTGAGACTGCTCTTGATTTAAGTACAGTACTGGCCGCTTCACCAGCGCCGCCTGCAACCGCAAAATCTTTCCAGCTATGGCCTTCTTTAGTTAATAAATCTTTAAGTACAGCGACTGATTTTGCCTCACCGCCTGATGTCCAATAATGTAAAACTTCTACTTCACCAGCGTGAGCGACAACAGATGATACAGCGAGAGCTAGGCCTGCGATGGCCGCTTTAGTGTTATTCATTTTGATACCTTATTATATTTATTAGTAGTTTATGTTTTTCGATATTGATGTACTGACGCCTGTATAGAGCCGCAATCAATATCACCTTGTACAAACTAATGAATGGCTGTTAGCTGCGCCGCCCTTTAGCGGTATAAAACTTACAAGGTGTGTCAGTAAAGTAGCAAACTCTGCTGAAAATAGCGGTCACACAGTGCAATAAATTGTAACGAAGTGTCACAGCATTGAATGAGGCTTTGATAAAGCCTGCCTTAAATTGACCTGTATATTGATGGCAGCAACGTCACTAAACTTAAGATAATCAGCTATTAATTTATATCGCTATCATTAGTATGTTTTTGCAATATAAAGTTTAAATGCTCGCTGTCTTTGATAGCGGCAGCCTTAAATTGACTTGCAGGCCAGTAGGGGTGATGTTGCATAGCTCAATATCACCACCGTGTGCGCGGGCAATGTTGCGGGCTATCGATAGGCCTAAACCCATGCCGTTAGCGTGGCCAAATTGCGGCTGTATACGGGTATAAGGTTTAAATACCTGTGACATGGCGGCAGTTGGAATCCCTGGGCCATCATCACAAATTTCTATTAACAGATGGCTATCTGTTACCTGCACTTTGACTTGCACATTACTGCCATAGTGAAAGGCGTTATCCAATAAATTGCCAATACAGCGTTTGAGCGCTAAGGGTTTACCGTGAAAATCATGCAGGGTATCGCCGCTAACGCTTAAGTTTTTACCTGCGATAACCGCATCATCACAATAATTTTTTAATAACCTTGAGATATCAACCGCGGTTTGGTTTTCATGGATATCGGTTTCGCTGACGCTTTGCAGCGCGCCTTTTACCATTAAGTCTAAGTCTTCTAAATCACGGCAAAACGCTTCGCGGGTGTCATCATCATCTAATAATTCTGCTCGCAAACGCAGCCGGGTAATCGGTGTTTTCAAATCATGGGATATTGAGGCGAACAGGCGCTCCCTATCATCTAAATAGCGCTGAATACGCATCTGCATATTATTGAAAGCCTTAGCGGTTAATTGCTCTTCATCACTGCCTTGCACTGGGATAATAATCGACTCGCCACGGCCAACACGCTCCGCTGCTTTGCCAAGGCGCCTGATAGGGCGGGTAAGGTAGCGAACGACAGCAATACCAATGAGCAACACGGTCAGTAGTGATACCAGCAGGGAAATTAAGCGCTCAATAGACAGTGGCGAGCCGCTCTCCTCTAATAATAAGCTGGGGATTATAGTGGCGACATATAGCCACTCAGTATCGTTGATGGGGAATTGCACGACTAGAATGGGTGCATTGTAAGGTGCGAGCATCAGTGTTTGATGGCCCCAGCGCTCTGGTAGATCAGACAACATGGTGTGGTTGTTTAACACCTTTAAGTCTTCAGGTACTGAAAAGACAATGCTTACTGGTGTTTTCGGCCCCAGCTCTTTTTGTAGCGCTTGATTAAAGGCGTTAATAACTATCGTTTTAGCGGGCGAGTCGACCACATCCGCCAGCTGTATCTGCTCTTGATTTAAAGTGACAAAAAAACGCGTGCCGCCCATGTCTCTTAGCTGATCTAATACCACGTGGCGATAGGCGTTGGGTAGCGATACAAAAAATCGCACCGTAGAAGTTACTCTGTTTGCCATTGCCACCGACATACTGGCAACGCGGTTTTCATAATCAGAGCGCCACTGTGCGGTCCAAATGGCCGTGCTGATTAACTGAGCGAGCACGACCCCCAGTGCCATCATCACAATAATGCGCTGATTGAGTGGCCTTGATAAAATAATGCGTTTAATAAATAGCATCATTAGTTTGCTCAACAGGGACGGTCAGCACGTAGCCTTTACCGCGAATGGTTTTAATAATAACGGGATGTTTTGCATCTTCACGCAGCACGTGGCGCAACCTGCTCACATGCATATCAACGAAGCGATCAAGCGGAGCTGCCTCGCGCCCGCGAGTGCTATCGGCAATATCCTCTCGCGATAGCGTTTGCCCTTTGTGTTGTAAAAACAACACCAGCAACTCAAAATCTGCACTGTTGATCGCGACATTATCCCCCTGTGCATTGCGCAGTTCACGACAGGTGACATCAAGCTGAAAACCGGCGAAGTTATAGTAGCGTTGATGTGCCACTGTCTCATTCGGCAAATGATTGTGGCTGGTGGCGCGGCGCAATATCGCCTTAATACGCGCCAGTAATTCACGCGGATTAAAAGGTTTAGCCAAATAGTCATCAGCGCCTAACTCAAGGCCGATAATGCGATCGGTTTCATCGGAGTTGGCAGTGAGCATGATAATCGGGACTTGGCTAAAGGTACGTAAGCGCCTACAAACCTCAAAACCATCGATATCTGGCAGCATAATATCTAGTACGATAAGATCAAAACTGTCATCTTTGGCAATATTATCAAGAAAACTGAGGCCATTAATCGAGCAGTTTACACTAAAGCCATTCTTTTTTAGGTAGGTTACTAGTAGCTTTGCTATTTCTGGGTCATCATCAACAACGTATATTTTTTTATTATCAGTCATAGAGTGTGTTTTGTGCCGTGATTTATAGTGATGATAGATTAACACAGTGATTGTCAGCTACAAGCGAGCAGCTGATTTAAATAAAATGTAACAAAACGGCCAATCACTACTCTAAACAACTAAACGAAGCACCTAGCGATTAATATTTGGATATTAGTACTTATATATAAGAATTTAGAGATTAATGCCTAGAGATAAACAGGAGAGACCATGACATCACAAAAAATGACATTTAACGGTCACAATGGCGATCTACTTGCGGCCAAATTATTAAAGCCAGCACCTGAAAATACCTTATATGAGCCCGATACAGGCTATGCTGTTAGCGCAGTGTTTGCCCATTGTTTTACTTGCTCGCAAGATATATTGGCGGCTAGGCGTATTTGTGAGCAACTTGCCGAATTGGGCATAACGGTATTATCATTTGATTTTACCGGTTTAGGCCACTCAGCGGGCGAGTTCAGCAATACTAATTTCAGCTCTAATGTCGATGATTTAATACTCGCCTGTCAGGCATTGGCAGATAGGCGCTATAGCGCTCAGCTATTAGTTGGCCACTCCCTAGGTGGCGCAGCGGTGTTAAGCGCAGCGGGCAGTAATAAAATAGCCAACCTTAAAGCAGTCGCAGTGATTGGTGCACCTTATGACCCTGTGCATGTGCTTGATAATTTCGCAACAAGCTTGGAGGCCATAAAAGCGCAGGGCCAAGCGGAGGTTACTTTAGGTGCGCGCAAATTCACTATCAAGCAGTCGTTTATTGATGATGTGAGTCGCAATAATTTAGATCATAGCTTAGCGACGATGAAAAAAGCATTGCTCGTAATGCACTCACCGATTGATAGCCAGGTAGGGGTTGATAACGCAGCGGCTATTTTCCAGCAAGCTAAACACCCCAAAAGTTTTGTAAGCTTAGACAATGCCAATCATTTATTAACCAATGCTAGTGATGCGCAGTACGCCGCGACGGTGATAGCGGCTTGGGTTCAGCGTTATTTAAGTGTTGCTGTTGCTGCTGATAAACAAGTAGCAGAGGGTGCCGAGGGCGCAGTAACAGTGACTGAGCTTGATGCAACAGGCTTTAAACAAAGTATTAGTAGTGGAAGCCACAAACTCATAGCAGATGAGCCTAAAAGTTTTGGCGGTACGGATTTGGGGCTGTCGCCGTATCAGCTACTCGCCTCAGGTTTAGGGGCTTGTACTAACATGACGATTCGCATGTACGCGCGCCTTAAAAAGCTGCCACTTGAATCGATTAGTGTCGATATTAGCCATGATAAGGTTCACGCCAAAGATTGCGAGAACTGTGATGATGACAAGCAGCGTATTGATCAGTTTCATCGCAAAATAACATTAACGGGTGATCTAGATGATAAGCAACGTCAAAAATTGTTAGAGATAGCGGATAAATGCCCAGTGCATAGGACGTTAGAAAAAAAGGTGGAGGTAATTACTGAGCTTGTGCCATAGTGATTAGTTGATGATCTATAGTGACTAGCAAGCCTCTTGGGCTCGCTAGTCATTTTTATCTGTTTTTCTGCTCGGCTCTTTATTTGCTAGCTTCTTTATTTACTGGCTCTTTAGCTACTTGTCTCTTTACCTACTTGGCTCTTTAGCTACTTGCCAATGCAAAAACTAGAGAATATTTTGCCGAGTAAGTCATCACTGCTGATTTGTCCGGTGATTTCACCGAGTGCCTGTTGTGCCTGGCGTAAATCTTCCGCTAGCAGCTCACCGGCATTACTGTAAAGAAGCTGAGCTAAACCGGTATTTAATAGCTCTTCTGCGCGGGCGATAGCATCTAGGTGGCGTCTTCTTGCAAGAAAGCCGCCCTCTGCTGTCGCTTGATAGCCCATGCAAGTTTTTAGATGCTCTCTTAGTACATCCATACCCAAATCAGCTTTTGCCGATAGGTTGATTAATGGGCTGGCATGGCCCTCGTGTAAGCCTATTTGCTCACCACTTAAGTCAGCTTTGTTTCTAATGATAGTGATTTTGCTGTCATCGTTGAGCGCTTCGACAAACTCAGGCCAGATTTGATGAGGATCATCCGCTGCTGTTTGGGTGCTATCGACGATTAATAAGACGCGATCAGCGGCGTGAATTTCTTGCCAGGCACGGGAGATACCAATGCGCTCAACTTCATCGGGGGCATCACGCAAACCTGCGGTATCAATAATATGCAGTGGCATACCTTCAATATGAATGTGCTCACGTAATACATCGCGCGTGGTGCCGGCGATGTCGGTGACGATAGCGGCATCTTTACCCGCTAGTGCGTTGAGTAAACTTGATTTGCCGGCATTAGGGCGACCGGCAATCACTACGTTCATACCCTCGCGGATAATACTGCCTTGTTTTGCTTCTTTTTTTACCTGTTCAAGATTACTGATAATCGCTTGCAGGCGGGTCAGCACAATGCCGTCAGCTAGGAAGTCGATTTCCTCTTCAGGAAAATCAATCGCCGCCTCGACATAGATACGCAGCTTGGTAAGGTTATCAACCAGGGTGTAAATACGTTTTGAGAATTCACCTTGTAGTGAGCGCAGGGCGCATTTTGCCGCTTGTTCAGATGAGCTGTCGATTAAATCTGCAATCGCCTCAGCTTGGGCAAGGTCTAGTTTATCGTTTAAAAAAGCACGCTCAGAAAACTCACCAGGGTTGGCTAAACGACAGCCGAGTGCTTGTACTGCCTGTAATAAAAAGTCCATCACAATAGGGCCGCCATGACCTTGCAGCTCTAGTACATCTTCCCCTGTGAACGAGTTGGGCCCAGGAAAGTAAAGGGCAATACCTTCATCTAGCTGGCTGCCATCTTGGCTGTAAAAAGGGCCGTAGTGAGCGTAGCGCGGCGCAGGCACTTTGCCTATCATTGCCTTGGCTATTTGCTCAGCTTTAGGTCCTGATACGCGAATAATACCCACACCGCCACGTCCAGGTGCCGTCGCTTGTGCTGCAATGGTATCTTGAGAGGTCAGTTGCATTAGATATTCTCCTGCTTTTTTGCGATTAAACGAAAACAAGGCCCCTGAAGGGCCTTGTTTGATCTAGCGAGATTAACTGGCTAAGATGATTTTTCGATTTGTTTGTTGATCAGATACTGTTGAGCAATTGATAGTATGTTGTTCACTACCCAGTATAGTGTTAAACCTGCTGGGAACCAAAGGAAGAAGAAAGTGAAAATAATGGGTAGCATTTTCATGATCTTCGCTTGCATTGGATCTGGTGGCGCAGGGTTTAGCGACTGCTGGATAAACATACTTGCACCCATCAAGATAGGTAGAATGAAGTATGGGTCTTGTACTGATAAATCATGTAGGTACAAGAAGCTGGCGTGACGTAGCTCAACCGATTCCATTAATACCCAGTATAGAGCAATGAAAATAGGCATCTGTGCAACGATAGGTAAACAGCCACCTAAAGGATTGATTTTCTCTTTTTTGTAGAGCTCCATCATTTCTTTAGACATGCTTTGTTTATCATCGCCGTGCTTTTCTTTTAAGCTGGCAATCATCGGACCAAATTTACGCATTTTAGCCATTGATCTAAACGCTTTCGCATTTAGGTGGAACAGCGCCGCCTTAACGGTGATGGTAATACCAATGATGGCTAAGCCCCAGTTACCTAGGAAACCGTGAATCGTCGTCAACAGCCAATAAAGCGGTGATGCTATCCACCACAACCAACCGTAATCAACCGTTAGGTTAAGTGCTGGTGCAGTCGCCTCGAGTTGCGCTTGATCTTTAGGGCCTGCATAAAAATCAGCAGATACTTTGCTGGTGCTGCCCGCAGCTGTCTCAATAGTAGGTGATACAAAACCTGCGATTAGCTCATTACCCTTAAGACGTGTGCTATAAGTGTACTGTGCGCCAGCTGCTGGTACCCAAGCACTAACAAAGTAGTGTTGTACCATCGCAACCCAACCATCTGCAGATACTTTTTTGAAGTTCTGCTCGCCGGCATCATCAAAGTCATACTTTTGATAGTTGTCTTCAGCAGTAGAGAACACAGCGCCTAAGTATGATTGCATACCCATGTCTGTCTGGTTGGTCGGATCTTCAAAGTTACCACGCTTGATTTGTGCAAATAAGCTGGTCTTAATAGCCTGACTGGATTTGTTATCAATAATGTAATCTAAAGCGACGGTGTATTTACCTTTAGTAAAGGTATAGCGCTTAGTAAAATTGATGTTATCTGCAGTTCTAAGCTGCAAGTTTACTTCTAGAGTATCACCTGTCAGGGTGTAGCTACTGCTATCTGCAGTGTAAATTGGGCGGCCTGTTTGCTGAGCATCAGGACCATTAGCACCAATTAAACCACTTTGTGCGATATAAGTGCGATCCGCGTTTTGCTCTAACAGAACAAACGGCTTATCTTCACTTAATAATGCTTTGTGAAGAGGAAGAGACACTTCAATAATATCGCCGCCCTTAGAGTCAATAATGACATTAAGTACATCGGTATTTACTGTGATTAATTGACCGTTAGTTGATGTTGCAACTGCGGCAATTTTCGTTGACGTTGTTGCTGGTAAGTCACCGTTTGCAGGTGCTGGAGCAACGGTTGTTGGTAAATCACCATCGTTTTCTGAGGTACTACCATACGCTGACACACTACTAACTTGTTCTATAGCAACTGGTTTAGTGCCATAATCTTCATTCCATTGCAGTACCAGCATATAGGTGATAACTGCAAGGGTGGAGCCTAAAAGTAATCGTTGGAAATCCATGGAACTTACAACCCTTATTATTTTGCCTGTACTTGTTTAACTTTCTTGGAGAGCCTTGACCAACATTTCTTCGCCAACCGATGTAACTCTTGTGATGAAATATCCCCTGCACCTTTTCTGGCCATGATAATCATATCGTGTGCGGGTAATTCTTCTTGGTTGAGGCGGAATGATTCGCGTACAACTCGTCGAACGGCATTGCGTTTGACAGCGTGACGAATATTCTTTTTTGAAATGATGAAGCCGATTCTTGGATGATCGAGTCCATTAGCGCGTGAAAGGATAAGAATGCGCTGATCAGGTATTTTGATTTCAACTGCGTCGAAAACTTTTTGAAAATCCCCGCCAGTTAATAATCTTAACTCACGGGGGTAGCTGCACTTGCTCATTTATCTGCGATTTACAGGCAGAGAATTAAGCAGAAAGCTTCTTGCGTCCTTTTGCACGACGGCGATTAATAACGGCACGGCCGCTTTTAGTAGCCATACGAGCGCGGAAACCATGAGTACGTGCACGTTTTAAAACGCTTGGTTGGAAAGTTCTTTTCATTTGTCAGTCCTCTGAACGATTATTTGTTTAGTGGTCTGAGTGCCCACATAGCAAAATATAGCAAAATTTAGTCGCGAGATTCTATAGAATATCTGCTTAGAACTCAAACCTTTTCCTGCAATTAGTCTAAAATAAATGCTTATTTTCAAAAAATATCTAGATGGGTATGTAATTAATTGAAGGCGACAGTTTGTATTAAAACTGTGGCTAACACAAATTAATTGTTATATTTTATTGTCTTATCCTGTTAATAAGTCGGTGTGCTGGCAGTTTTTGCTAACAATATATTTAAAAACAGCTTTGCTTTGCTTTATTATCCACTGTTTGGCTTTTGTTGTTTCTATATATAGGCAGCTTCAAAAAGCGTGTGAATATGTGGATAACTAATAAAAAGAGGGGTAGAATACGCGCCTTAAATTTTATTAGTATCAACCGTCAATTTTTGTATTTTGGAGTGCTATATATGTCATTAGAGTTGTGGGATCGCTGTTTGCAAAGCTTGCAGAATGAATTCCCTGCTCAGCAGTTCAATACTTGGATTCGTCCCCTGCAAGCAGGTGATGTTGATACGGCATTAGTTTTAATAGCGCCTAACAGGTTTGTTCGCGATTGGGTCAATGATAAATATCTATCACGTATCTCACAAGTTGCCAGTGAAGTGGCAAGCGATCCAGGCTTAGTTGTGCGCCTAGAAGTGAAGCAAAAAGATGGTATGGCGCCTATTAGTATGCCGGTAGTGCAGCCGCGTATTCGACCATCACCTAGGGTGAGCCTAAACCAGAGCTTTCATGGTAATAGCAATGAGCCTGTGCCGGTTCCTGCGCCTATCTCATTTTCCCACAACATGCCTGAGCCGCAACTAGAGTTAGATGTTGGCAATAATAGAGTGGTTGATGTTGAGGGCGGTTTGCGCCATCAGTCTAATCTTAATGAAGCTTTTATCTTTGACTCTTTCGTGCAAGGTAAATCTAACCAGCTGGCATTAGCAGCCGCTCAGCAGGTGAGTGAAAACCCGGGCGGCTCTTACAATCCACTATTTATATATGGTGGTGTCGGCCTAGGTAAAACCCATTTAATGCACGCCGTTGGTATGGAGTTACTGAAAAAGAACCCGCATGCCAAAATCGTCTATTTACACTCAGAGCGTTTTGTTGCCGATATGGTTAAGGCGTTACAGCTCAATGCGATTAATGACTTTAAGCGCTATTATCGCTCTGTCGATGCGCTATTAATTGATGATATTCAGTTTTTCGCTGGTAAAGAGCGCTCTCAAGAAGAGTTTTTCCACACCTTTAATGCCTTGTTAGAAGGCGGCCAGCAAATGATTTTAACCAGTGATCGCTATCCTAAAGAGATAGCGGGCGTTGAAGATCGCTTGAAATCACGTTTCGGTTGGGGCCTGACCGTCGCAATAGAGCCGCCAGAGTTGGAGACGCGTGTTGCCATCGTCATGAAAAAAGCCACGGAAGCTGGGGTGTTATTGCCCGATGATGCTGCTTTCTTTTTGGCCAGCAAAATACGATCTAACGTGCGTGAGTTAGAAGGGGCGTTAAAACGGGTGATCGCCAATGCGCATTTTACTGGAAATGCGATTACTACCGCCTTTATTAAAGAATCTTTAAAAGACTTACTAGCATTACAAGATAAACAAGTTAGTATTGATAATATACAACGAGTTGTTGCAGAATATTATAAAATTAAAATAGCGGATCTACTGTCTAAAAGACGTAATCGCTCCGTGGCAAGACCAAGACAAGTCGCTATGAGTCTAGCAAAAGAATTGACCAACCATTCACTGCCTGAAATTGGTGATGCTTTTGGTGGTAGAGACCATACAACTGTTTTGCATGCTTGTCGTAAAATAAAAGAACTACGTGAGTCCGATGCGGATATCCGTGAAGATTATCAAAATTTACTGCGCCATTTGACGGCGTAAGCATCGATTATAAAAGGTAGCGAATACATGAGATTTGTCATTTCCCGTGAAGCACTGATTAAACCATTACAATTGGTAGCTGGTGTTGTTGAGCGTCGTCAAACCTTACCTGTGTTATCTAACATTTTGTTAGTAGCAGAAGGTGACCAACTGTCTATGACAGGAACCGATCTAGAAGTAGAGCTGATTGGTCGTGTGACATTAGATGAGGCGGCAGAGGCAGGTTCAATCACCGTCCCTGCACGTAAACTGGTTGATATATGTAAGTCACTGCCTGATAGCGCCATTATTGAGCTAAAACTTGAAGATACCAAGGTGGTTATTAAAGCGGGTCGCACGCGTTTTAGCTTAACGACACTGCCAGCGACTGAGTTTCCCAATGTTGAAGATTGTAACCAGAGCTATGAGCTGAGCTTATCGCAAGAAAAGCTGCGTCATTTGATCGACCAAACTGGTTTTTCAATGGCGCAACAAGATGTACGCTACTACTTAAACGGCATGATGATGGAAGTGAGCGACGGTATGTTGCGTACGGTTGCTACCGATGGTCATCGCCTGGCAACCAGTGTCACTGTCGCGCAGACAGCGAACGAGACTGCTGAGCAAATTATCGTACCACGAAAAGGTATTTTAGAGCTTGCGCGCTTGTTACAAGGTGGCGATGAGCAATTAAAATTGGTTGTCGGCTCTAATCATATTCGCGCACATGTGGGTGACTTTATCTTCACTTCTAAGCTCGTTGATGGCAAGTTCCCAGATTATCAGCGTGTTATCCCACGTGGTGGCGATAAAAATGTATTGGGTAATCGTCAAGAATTACGTCAAGTGTTTAGCCGTATCGCGATTTTATCCAATGAAAAATACCGTGGTGTGCGTTTAACGCTAACTAGCGGCTTCCTTAAGGTTATGGCCAATAACCCAGAGCAAGAAGAAGCAGAAGAAACTATCGCCATTGACTATCAAGGTGATGCGTTAGAAATAGGCTTTAACGTCAACTACTTGATCGATGTGTTATCAATTATAAATTCAGATATCGTGCGCTTTACGCTATCTGATTCCAATAGCAGTGCCCTGGTTGAAGGCTATGATGAAGAAGGCAGTGTCTTCGTTGTTATGCCGATGCGGATGTAATTCAGCGTTGTTGTTTGGTGTCCTGACGCCTTTGCCGCTTTGATGCTGGCACAGGCGTTAGTCGTGTTATTTTCTCTCAGCCTATGAGCTATCAGGGTTATTTCAGCACAGATGGCTATTAAGTCTCTTAAAATTCAAAATATTCGCAACTTAGCGCAAGTCCACTTTGAGCCATCGGCTAATGTGAACTTAATTCATGGTGCTAATGGCAGCGGTAAAACATCTTTGTTAGAGGCGATTAACTTTCTGGGTTTAACGCGCTCGTTTCGCACCCGAAAATTTAACTATTTTGTATCGCATGATCAAAGCCAGGCACTGGTCTTCTCGCAGTTATCTTTATCTGGTGAACAATTATCAGTAGGCGTAAAAAGTGCGAGTGAGCCGCTCGGTGTTAGCCGTGATACGACCGGCGCCGTCAGTGTTCGTCACAATGGTCAAAATATTGATATTTCACAGCTGGCGAGTCTTGTTCCACTGCTGGTTATTAATGCCGATACCTTCCAAATTTTAGAGGGAAGCCCGGCAATTAGACGTCAATTTATCGATTGGGGCAGCTTTCATGCCGATCAAGGTTACATTCAAGCATGGAGAAGCTTTAAACGGGTATTACAACAGCGTAATTCCCTATTAAAGTGTGGTAAAATAGATCCGCAAATGCGACATATCTGGGATGTAGAATTTGTGCGTTACGCACAGCAAATTACACAGATGCGCCAGCGCTATATCGATCAGTTATTGCCTGACTTTTTAGCGATAAGTGAGCGCTTAATGGGAGAGATGAACTTAACGTTATCTTTCTCCCCTGGCTGGGATCAAAAGCGAGCGTTGGATGAGTTGCTTGAAGAGCAATTAACGCGTGATCTTAAGCAGGGATATACCGCAGCGGGCCCTCAACGGGCAGATATGCGATTGAAAGTAGATGGGGTAAATGCCAGCGAGCGTTTATCACGCGGGCAAAAGAAACTCGTGGTTAGTGCGTTAAAACTGGCACAGGGCGCGGTTTATAATGCGCACAAAGAGGATAGCTGCATTTACTTGATAGATGATCTGCCCTCAGAGCTTGATGCTAAGCACTGCCAGCTATTTTGTCATTTTTTAGAACAGACACACAGCCAGTGTTTTATTACTTGCGTTGATCCGGCATCACTACAGGATTTTTGGCAAAGTGAGACACAGGTAAAAAGTTTTCACATAGATAATGGCCAGATACAAGCATCATAGTACTGGTAGCAATCATCAGCTTTAAACGGCCTTGGATTGATTTCAAATTTTTAAAATTAGCAGGGATGCGATATACGTCGCAATTTACCCAAGATATAGACACCTTAGGAGAGACCCATGAGTGGTGAAGAACAAGAATACGGCGCCGATAGTATCAAAGTACTTAAAGGTCTTGATGCTGTACGCAAACGTCCGGGCATGTACATCGGCGATACAGACGATGGCACAGGCTTACATCACATGGTATTTGAAATCGTTGATAACTCTATAGATGAGGCGCTAGCCGGTCACTGTAGTGAAATTAACGTAGTGATCAAATCTGATGATACGGTGATGGTCAATGATAATGGCCGTGGTATTCCCACCGATATCCATACAGAAGAAGGCGTCTCTGCTGCAGAAGTTATTATGACGGTACTACATGCCGGTGGTAAGTTTGATGACAATAGCTATAAAGTATCTGGCGGCTTACACGGTGTAGGTGTCTCTGTTGTTAACGCGTTATCAAGCAAATTAGATATTACCATTCGCCGCAACGGCCAAGTACATGAGCAAACTTATGTACACGGTGTGCCACAAGCGCCATTAAAAGTGATTGGTGAGACGCAAAAATCAGGTACACAGGTGGTGTTTACCGCATCAACTGAAACCTTTAATAACGTATTATTTGTCTACGATCAACTCGCTAAACGCCTACGTGAATTATCATTCTTAAACTCAGGTGTGTGTATTGTCTTAACAGATGAGCGCGATGGCCGCAGTGATCGTTTCTCATATGAAGGTGGTCTTGCCGAATTTGTGTCTTACTTAAACAAGAACAAATCACCAGTGAGCCAAATTGCTCATATTAATACCATGCATGAAAACGGCGTTGGTGTCGAGGTTGCTCTGCAGTGGAATGATTCATACCAAGAAGGTATTTACTGCTTTACCAACAACATACCACAGCGCGATGGCGGTACTCATTTATCAGGTTTTCGCGGTGCACTAACACGTACCCTTAACAACTATATCGATAGTGAAAGCCTGAACAAGAACAGTAAAACAGCGACATCTGGTGATGACTGTCGTGAAGGCCTAGTAGCGATTATTTCAGTGAAAGTGCCTGATCCTAAATTTTCATCGCAAACAAAAGATAAGCTAGTTTCCTCTGAAGTTAAAACAGCGGTTGAGCAGAGCTTTGCTCAACACTTTAGCGATTTCTTACAAGAAAACCCGCAAGATGCCAAAGCGATCGTCAACAAGATGATCGATGCAGCGCGTGCCCGTGATGCCGCCAGAAAAGCGCGAGAAATGACTCGTCGTAAAGGCGCGTTAGATATCGCAGGCCTGCCCGGTAAACTGGCTGATTGCCAAGAGAAAGACCCCGCTCTTTCAGAACTATACTTGGTGGAGGGTGACTCAGCTGGCGGCTCTGCTAAACAAGGGCGCGCCCGTAAGACACAAGCGATCTTACCGCTAAAAGGTAAAATCCTAAACGTTGAAAAAGCGCGTTTTGATAAAATGCTTGGCTCGCAAGAAGTTGGTACACTAATCACCGCACTAGGTACTAGTATTGGCCGTGAAGAGTTTAATATCGACAAATTGCGTTATCATCGCATCATCATCATGACCGATGCCGACGTCGATGGATCACACATACGTACCTTGTTACTGACGTTCTTCTTTCGTCAAATGCCTGAATTAGTTGAGCGCGGCTACATCTACATTGCCCAGCCACCGCTTTACAAAGTTAAAAAAGGTAAGCAAGAACAGTACCTTAAAGATGAAGATGATCTACAAACTTACTTGTTAAACGGTGCCTTAGAAGGCGCGAGCTTAAACATCAACGAAGAAGAAAGTATCTTTGGATCAGCTCTGCAAGAGCTTATCACTCAGTATCGTCGTGTTGACTCTATCATCACCCGTATGAGTCGTCTTTACCCTAATCGTGCCTTAAACGAGCTGTTATACGTAGCAGGGCTAGATAAAGATGACCTACATGATGAGGCGATTGTTACAACTTGGGCAAAAGCGTATGAAGCGAAGCTTGCTGAACAAACAAAAGCGAGCGAGCAGTATCGCTGTGAAGTTATTTTAGATAAAGAGCGCAGTGTCTATATACCGAAAATTATTTACACCCATCACGGTGTTGATTCTGAATATCTATTTGACTATGTTTTCCTTAATTCTAAAGAATACTCATTGTTCAAAGACATGAGCAAAGCATTAGAAGGGCTCATTCAGCCAGGCAGCTTCTTCAAACGTGGCGAGAAGAGCATCGAAATAAGCAACTTCAAGGAAGGTCTTGAATGGTTATTACAGCAATCACGCAGAGGTCAGTACATCCAGCGCTATAAAGGGCTAGGAGAGATGAACCCTGAGCAGCTTTGGGAGACAACAATGGACCCTGAATCACGCCGTATGTTGCAAGTAACGATTGAAGATGCGATTACAGCGGATCAACTGTTCACTACCTTGATGGGCGATGAAGTTGAGCCTAGACGTAACTTTATTGAAGAAAACGCACTAAAAGCAACAATGGATATTTAAGCTTAAAAGCTTATCTAAAGATGCATAAAAAAAGCAGCCAATAGGCTGCTTTTTTGTGGGTGTTGTAGTGGCTTTTAATAATCGAAGCTCATAGGCAGTGACATAACTTCATAACTTCATAAGTAGCAAAATCAAGAATCTCATCTTAAAAAATATAGGGCGTTGTCAGGTAGTGGGCTAAAACTGTGCAGCACTAGCGCACTTTAGTACAAAGTGATATTCTCTTTTTCTATTAAAATTAACCTGTTGGCGCAACTTTAGTGAATATCACTGTCACTAAAATGGGACGTCGCACTATTATGTTGTTAAGTTCATGGAGTCTTGGGTGAGTATTAGGAAACTTGAAAATAAGGATGTTGAAGCTGTCAGTGAGCTGTGTATGGCTTCGTTTTCAAAATCGGTTGCCGCTTCTCTGTCTGAAGAAGGGGTTGCAACTTTTTCTAAAATAGCTGCTAGTGATGCTTTTCACCACAGAATGACAGAAGACAATGTAATGCTTGTCGCGCAGTGTGATGGCAAGATTGAGGGAGTAATTGAACTAAAGGAGGGTCGTCATGTTGCTATGCTTTTCGTTGATCCTGATAGACAAATGAAAGGTGTCGGTAGGGAGTTGCTTGCCTCAGCTCTGACTTATGCGAGGGTTGATACCGTAACGGTCAGTGCCTCTTTATCCTCAGTTGTTGCGTATAAAAAGTATGGTTTTGAGTGTAAAGGTGATGTGGCTGAATCAGCAGGTTTAATTTATCAGCCTATGCAGATCGAACTTGAGGCAATAAAGCAGAGCTAAAAGCGGTTGGCTTTTGCTCGTGCCGCGCTTATTTTATCCAACAATTTTCAGCCTGTTGACAGGGCGTTACTGGCTTTGCTAACCCAGTAACGCCACTTGTAATAGCAGGTGAGCAGATATGGCATCTTTTTTAGTGGCTAGTAAAGCCTGGCAGTTCATATTGCTAAACCCTCTATTTTCTAGGCACCAAAATCACTGATCTTGTGCGTAAAAAAGTGGGGTATCTGGGTCTTTATTGTTATTGATTGATTGAATAATCTCTGGGTTTACTTGGGCTGGCTCGTAGAGACCGCAGCTTTTGAAATGTTTTTTAAAGTTGATATCTTTACCAATAAAATCATAGAGCACGCGAGTGCACGCTGGTAGGCGATGGCTCTTAGAGGAGACACCTGTTTTCAAACCATAAAGCTGTTTTATTTGACTTCGATAAGAGGGGAATAGAATAGTCTGTGTCATCTCATTCTCTGTTAGGCACTCAACATCCAATAGAAAAATACGATCGCTTAAGTTAAGCAAAACGCCTTCATACAGACAATGAGTAACTTGCTCATGCTTTTGCGACACTGCAATTAAGCGCTCATAGCGTTTATAAATTAGCCCATCATCACTTTGTTTTACTTCGATAAGCGACTGAAATACTTGCCCTGGGTAGCCAAGCGAATAGTAGTACTCATAGTACCAACCTATATAGCGGGCGAGGCTTGGTGAAGAGTCGTATTTAAGTTTAATGATCTTGTCAAAGAATACAGATGTACCACTGTTCGCTGCTTGATTAGATAGTTTAGGGGCTATTATCTGGCTAAATTGCTCATTAGGCATCAAAATTTCAAACTCATCTACACCAAAAAAATCACATATAATTTTAATGTTCGATTTCGATGGATGCGTTTGGCCATTCAAATATTTATTGAACTGGGAACGGTTAATACCTATTTTTCGGCACACTTGCGCGATTGAACTGTAATGATCACACAGTAACTTCAAATTATTTACAAAGCTCAAACGTGTATTCCTATTTTAAATTACTAGTCATTTTACCAATATATACCGCGCTAATTAGATAGGCAATCTAATAGGTTATTGAACAGGTTTTTTAGTAATCACAGGGATTAGCACACTCTTTATACCGCCATTAGTGATGCATTTGATGAGTAGCTATGGCTCATTGTGTGCGCCAGTATGACGCTGGTGAGTAATTCACACTGCCATACTAATTTGCTCTACTAGGGGTAGCAAATTCGTCTTTCTCTGTACTTTTATGTACACAGAATAATCTCTAAAAATAACAAAGGTTACTCTTATGATATTTAAAAATAACTTAAAACTGATATCCAAGGTTACGATATTGACTTCTTTAGCCTTCACTTCAGTCTCTGCTCTGGCCGTCGAAAAAATGCGTTTATC
The DNA here is from genome assembly GCA_038900335.1 of Gammaproteobacteria bacterium AS21. GTDB lineage: Bacteria > Pseudomonadota > Gammaproteobacteria > Pseudomonadales > Balneatricaceae > Rs1. The sequence goes on from JBBMRB010000010.1 coordinate 55,897, forward strand.
AGCGATAGAGCCACCAACGTCCACGGTGGTGATGTTTGCTAATGAGTTTTCAGAACGTATTAATAAGTTAACCAATGGTGAAATCGACATTAGTGTCTATCCATCAAGCCAGTTAGGTGATTGGGTTGAGGTACATGAGCAAGTCATGGAAGGTACTATTGATTTGGCAGTGCAGCCATTATCTAACAGCTTCAATGAAGTGTTAGCGCTGCAGTGGTTTCCCTATGCAGCGCTAGATTTTGAATCAGGTAAAAAAGCGTTTTCTGAAGGTGGTGTTATTTATGAAACCATTAATGATGCACTAGCTGAGCAAGATATTAAAATTCTAGGTGCTTTTGTATCAGGTATGGGCGGGATTGTTTATACCAAGGCGGCGCCCAAACCGCGTGATCCAAACAGTGATCAAGGGTTAAAAATTCGAGTTTGGCCAGGTGGTACTACGCATCAGGCGTTATTAGATCGACTTGGCTATCAAACAGCTCCTATCCCGTGGTCTGATTTATATACAGCGATGCAAACCGGTGTCGTAGATGGCGCAATTGGAGCGACACCTGAGTTGGCTATGAATAACTTTGCTGATGTTGCCAAAATGTGGGTTCAAAACAACGATCATTTTGAAGTGTCTTTTATTGCAGTCAATAAACCACGTTTTGACAGCTTGCCAATTGAGCAACAAAAAGCGATGGCTAAGGTAGCGTCACAGCTGTCTGCTGAGCGTTTTGATGTAGCAGAGCAAGAGCATCAAAAATACCTACAACTGATGCGTGATAAAGGCATTGAAGTAGTTGAGTTGAATAAAGAAGAGCTTGAAGCGGTAGCTAAAGTGGTACGGGCAGATGTATGGCCTAAAATTCAAGGCGAAATTGGCGATAAAAACATGGCCAAATTAAAGCAAAGCTTAGGTATTAAATAAGCGCTATTGAGGTCAGCACCTCTCCTTAATCGGTTGGGTGCTACATATTATAAATTTTAATATTAACCGCTTATCACAAGGAGTCAGCTGATGACTCATAGTTTTTTTAGCTCAATACATACCGCGATGCTGCTGCTACAGCGTTACGTTATGGGCATAACCACCACCGTTATCGCCGTACTGATTTTTGTACAAGTATTGATTCGTTATTTTCTAGATATTCCACTTTATGGCGTCGAAGAAATCGCCGCATATATGGCTGTTTGGCTCTATTTTGTCGGCGCAGGTTATGGTGTCTATCGAGGGAATCATATCTCGGCTAGTGTGATGGATTTAATTCTATCGACCCAGAGAAGTAAGGATTTATTTCGCGCTTTTGTCGGTGTTATCACCTTCACTCTTATCTGCTGGATGTTACTAATTTGCATAGATTACTTTCAATGGAGTGTTAGGCGTGCACCTAAATCCCCAGAGCTAAGGCTGCCACTTTACTATGTGCATATAGCAATGGTCGTAGGCTTAGGGTTAATGGCATTTTACTCTTTCATTGAGATTGTCATGCGCATCATCTCCCTTCGTAAACGTGAAGACTATGTTTGCCTTGCCGCAATCGATGATAACAAAATAAAACCTTCTAATTCAGGTAACTAACAATGAATGTAGATATTCTAATTGATGCCCTTATTCTCATTGTTCTACTGTTTATAGGTGTGCCAGCGCCGCTATGTTTTGCAGCGGCTGCGTTATTTCTATTTGTGATGGGTGATTTTTCAAACGCTAACTTTCTAGTCTCATCAGGCTTTACTAAATTATCCTCATTAATATTATTGGCTATCCCATTGTATATTTTTGCGGGGGGGATAATGACCGAGGGCAAAATCGCCACTCGTCTGATTGATCTCGCTGAAAGCATGATGGCCCGAGTAAAAGGCGGTTTAGGCATTGTTGTAATTGTATCCACTGCTATTTTTGGTGCTATATCGGGTATGTCTACTGCGGCTGTCGCAGCGATAGGCTCGATTATGATTCCTAAAATGGTAGAGCGTGGTTACGATAGGGGTTATGCAACAGCTTTGGTCGCGGCATCATCGGTATTAGCGCTGTTGATTCCACCAAGCTCTTCGATGATTCTTTATGGATGGGTAACAAATACATCAATTACAGCGATGTTTCTGGCACCGATAATCCCCGCCCTTTTATTAATAGCCTGCTTTAGTGTATTGAACTACTTACTCACCAGAAAAATGCCATTAATTGAGCTGCCTGAGCGTACTTTTAAAGAAGGCACCTTAGATGTTTGGTTTAAAACTAAACGCGCTGCCTTTGGTTTAGCAATGCCAATTATTATTCTTGGTTGTATCTATGGCGGCATTACGACACCTACTGAAGCTGCTGCTATCGCTGTTGTTTACTCTATTCCGGTGGCGTTTTTCATATACCGTGGTTTGAATTTAAAATCATTTGCTGATGTTGCTTGGAAAACAGGACAGATTGCAGCAGTTCTGATGATTTTAGTGTTTTTCTCATCGATGCTAGCGCGTGTCTGGACCATGGAAGATGTACCGCAAACAGTATTGGAATTTATGCTGGGAATTAGTGATAACAAAATAATATTATTACTGTTGATCAACCTGTTTCTGCTGGTGATCGGCATGTTCCTCGATGATATAAGTGGTGTCTTATTAGCGTCGCCAATGTTGTTGCCAGTGGCTATGAGTTTAGGTATTGACCCTGTTCATTTTGGCGCTATTGTCGGCGTTAATTTAGGTATGGGTTTAATTACGCCTCCGACAGCCCCTATCCTTTATTTTGCCGGCCTCATTGGTAATACCACATTGCCGAAAATGATTCGGTACACACTGGTCTTAATTATATTTGGCTATATACCGGTGCTGATGCTCACAACTTTTATTCCAGAATTATCCTTGTATCTGCCATCGCTTATTCTTGGCTACCAACCAATAGCGCTGTAGTTAATGATAATCCTCACATCAATTTAAACGGAGTCGTTTAATGAGTTACACACCAATAATTGGAATTACATTAGATATTGAAAATATGCCTTCTTATGCACACGAGCCTTGGTATGCGTTAAGGGAAAACTATTGTTCTTCAATTAGACAAGCTAAAGGGTTGCCCGTTGGTATCCCTCATGAAATTAAAGACGTAGACAAGTATCTTGATTTGGTTGATGGCTTAGTCATCAGTGGAGGGATGTATGACATCGACCCAACGCTATACGGTGATATTGAAAGAGACGGCGATTTAGTCAAAAAGAGCTCTCGTACTGAGTTTGAATTAGCACTGGTGCGCGGCGCACTAGCACGAGATATTCCTCTGGTTGGTATATGTGGAGGGATGCAGATATTAGCCGTCATTAAAGGTGCCAAGTTGATTCAAGATATTAATACAGAAGTCCCAAATAGCCTGAATCACATGCAGCCATTACCACACAGTGAACCCTCACAATTAGTTAAGTTGACTAGCGGCTCAAAAATTGCTGGTTTTTTTGATGAACAAACCATCAATGTGAATAGTGTGCATCATCAATCAATTAAAAATTTGCCGCCTGAGATAGTCGTCAGTGGGGTCGCTGAAGATGGCGTCATTGAAGCAATTGAAATACCGGATCAAACTTTTTGTCTTGGTTTTCAATGGCACCCTGAGTATTTAATAAGCAAAGGGGAGTTAAATATGTTTGAGGGGTTTATCGCTGCTGCTAGTAACAGGCGCTCTCATAAATAAGCTAGCTGAATACCTAAACTGTGGCGTTTAGTAGTAAATGAAGATTTATTGTTAAGCAGTTACTCTCGTATGATATGAGCTAATACAACGTTGTAGGATGTCCTTTAAATATTATTGGAGGACATCGATAAGGTACGTTAAACTATGTTATTAGTGATTGGTTTTTTGTAATATTACCTTATGTTTTCATCATGATATCTAGCGCTTCTTTATGGAGCTCTGGCGTTGCTGCAGCGATCACTAAACCGTCCCAGTTTTTGTTTAATGAATTTCCTTGCCAGTCGGTAATTACCCCGCCAGCGCCTTCAATAACAGGGATTAGTGCCATAATGTCGTAATATTGCAAACTGCCTTCTACCACTAAATCAATATGCCCAGAGGCTAGTAAACCATAGTTATAACAATCACCGCCAAAGCGCCTAAGTTGAACTTTCGCAGTTAATTTCTCAAAACATTTGAACTGATCGCAATTAAACATATCAGGTTCAGTACAGTATAAAATAGCTTTACTAAGACTTCGCACATTAGACGTTTGACAGTGTTGACCATTGTGAGTCGTTATCTGATTTGCCACGCCAATCCAGCGCTCATCTAATATGGGCATATCAATAACACCTATCATCGCTGATCCATGATCAGTTAATCCCAGCAGCGTGCCGAAAGTTGGCATTCCAGAAATAAAACTTTTTGTGCCATCAATAGGATCAATTACCCATTGAAAGCGGGCGTCTGATTGTTCCATGCCATGTTCTTCGCCTAATATGCCGTGCTCTGGGTGTCGCCCAGAGATTATTGCGCGCATCTTCGCTTCAGTTGTCTGGTCAGCAATGGTTACTGGGCTCTCATCAGCCTTATTTTTAACTTCAATACGCTGGCGGAAATAACGGTTTATAGTTACGCGAGAGTGCTCTAGTGCTTCATTAGCAGTGCTTAAGAACTCGTTCATGTCTGTTTACCTTCTCTTTGAGTATGACGCTTGCACAATGTAATAAAAGTTATGTTCGGGCTTTTTGCAGCTAAGGGCAAGAGGGAAAAACTTATACTGTGGATGAGGATAGTTAATGCTGTTTTTTGCTCACCAGGTTACAGCAAGCTCAAGCAGAGCTATTAGCAATTTACGAATGAGGAATAGAGATAAACACTATCGACTGATTGCAGGTGTTAGAGCAACCCATAATCATTTAAATAGTGTGATCATCGCGATGTTCAAGATGGGATTCGTCGAGAATCCAGCTCCTAAAATCATCTACGTGCTGTCGCGATTCTAGATCTGTCTTAACAGTTAACCAATATCCTCCTTTGCTCAGTAATCTATTATTAAACGGTTCTATTAAGCTGCCACTAGTTAGTTGTTGATTGACAATAGGGGTTCTGCCTATAGCGACGCCGAGCCCTTGAGCGGCAGCGTTGAGTGTCAGTACCGATTGGTCGAAACGGTGTCCGCGTTCACAGTCAACACAGCTAACCCCTACTTGCTGTAGCCACATTTCCCAATCTTCAGGGTAGAAGTTGATGTGCAGTAGAGTGTGACTTGCTAGATCTTCTGGCTCGCGAAGGGGATTAGTTCCGCTAATTAAATCAGGGCTACAGACAGGAAATATCTCTTCTTTAAATAGTAAATCACTATTGGGATTATCATCTTCGCCAAGTAGATAACGAATTTCAATATCAAAGGCTTCGGGAAAGAAATCAAAATCATTATCTTGAGCAGATAAGCGGATATAAACATCTGGGTTAGTTATTTGGAACTGTGTCAATCTGGGAACGAGCCATTGGACAGAAAAAGATGAAGGGGCTTTGATATTGAGGATTGAGAACTGCTTGTCTTTGTTTAGATCTTTGTAGCCATCAGCAACGAGATCAAAAGCTTGTGTCAATTTAGGTAAATAGGCTTTTCCAGCAGCAGTTAAAGTCAGGCGCTGATGTGAGCGATTGAACATGGCGATGCCAAAATACTCTTCTAATGTCCTAACTTGGTGGCTGATCGCAGCTTGGGTGACACTTAGTTCTTCTGATGCTTTAGTGAAACTCAAGTGACGAGCCGCAGCTTCGAAAGCTTTGAGTGCGTTTAGAGGGGGCATTCTTCTAATCATTTTGATTCCATTAAAGAGAGCCTATCAGCGATATGCCTTTGACAGCTCGAATAGCTATGTTTATGCATGTCTCTGTAAGTTTACGATATTTGATTGATGTTCCAGTTATCGATAAAAAACACGTTGCTGAGGACAATGTTTATCCTTTGCCTCAAAGCATCATTGAACTTAATGATAATGTGGCCATTTGTCTAGTCAATATTGGTATGAGCATAGCTTATACCTACCAATACTTTTTGTAGCTTGTGACTGAATAGACAATAGTGATTTAATATATTAGCCGTGAGGCGAGTTTCGACGTACAACGTGACACCAAAATATAGATTAAGTTGAGTATGCTCTTTGAAAGGGACGCGTGTTATGAAAACCATAACTAGTTAACCCCTATAACGATAATAATGAGGAATAAGATATGGCCGAAATAGGCAATTACGTAATTTATTTGATCATGCTTTGTGCGGTCATTGGCGCTTTTGCCTCTATCCGTGATCATCAGAGCGGGCTGGGCGCCGAGTTTATGGGTGGCTTGTACAGTATAGGCCCTATTTTTGTCCCCGTAGCAGGTATTATGGCTTCCATACCTTATCTGTCACAGTTTATATCCGCAGTTTTTGGGCCAATATTTTCTGCAATTGGAGCTGACCCGGCCATAGCTGCGACGACCTTTATTGCCGTTGATATGGGCGGTTATCAGCTTGCTGATGCTCTAGCTGAAACCCGTGAAGGTTGGGTGATTGCAATGGTTGTTGGTTATATGGCTGGTGCGACAATTGTTTTTTCTATACCGGTTGGCTTAGCAATGCTTAAAGAAAGTGACCATAAATACATGGCACTTGGCGTTATGGCTGGAATCTTGAGTATCCCTGTGGGCGTGTTTGTTGCCTGCATTGTGCTTGCTGTTTCTAATCCAGGTGTCAGAGAAGGCATCTCGACTAACACTGATTCAACACTAGCGCTATCTTTAGATGCCGCTACGATTTTGATTAATATCTTGCCTTTAATCGTTATCTGTCTAGCACTGGCTGTGGGCTTGAAATTGTTTGCAAACCAAATGATTCGTGGCTTCTTGATATTTGGAAGGACCATGGATGCGGCGTTGAAGTTGGTCTTGGTCTTTTCTATCGTTGAATACTTTACAGGCGTGTTCACTAATGTCTTAGGTGGCTGGGGGTTTGATCCTATCATTGCAGACGAGGCGGACATGTTTCGAGCATTGGAGGTTGCAGGATATATCGGCATCATGCTGTCAGGTGCCTTCCCTATGGTATACATGATCAAGAAATATCTAGCAGCCCCTATGGAGGCTATTGGTGAGCGGTTGGGTATGGACAGCGTAGGCGCTGCGGGTATTCTTGCTGCGATGGCAAATATTCTGGCGATGTTCCATTTGATCGAAGATATGAAGGCGCGTGATAAAGTGCTGTGCATTGCCTTTGCTGTTTGTGGTGCGTTTATGTTTGGTGACCATTTGGCCTTTACCGCTAATTTCCAACCCAATATGATATTGCCAATTTTGCTGGGGAAACTAGTTGGAGGGGGCTTTGGTTTTGTTCTTGCCATGTGGATAGCGGTACCAGCCGCGCAGCGTTTGGAGCGCGATACTTTGACAGCCGATGAGGAGAGTGAGGACAATAAGCTTAGTACAGTATAAGTGTGATTTCTGATAGTATTACAGGGCCTATAGGCTCTACTTTAGGGCTGGGCTTAAACTCCTAGTCTTTACTATCCAATCAGCTTTACAGTAGAACCCTTCGGTTATTATGCAGAGAATGAGCATTGACAGAATAATTACCTGTATTGTGTTAATGCTCACTACAATTATTTAAATAGCTTAATCTCTTAATAGCCCAAAATTAATATTTTAGGCTCTATATATGTTTATATTATTTTTCTAAAGAGCCTGCTTGAAGTGTTCTAATAGCGATAAAGCAAGTGGTTAAAGGCTTTTATTCTCCAAGTTACTCAATCTATCATTCACATGTAACATCTCTTGTTGTGACTTAGAAAGTTTTTCAGATAGGTTAATGACCAGCTGTTCATAGCGTTTTGCTAACTGCTCGTACTGGTTATTTAAAAGGCTGAGGTTGTTAACTTCATTTTCCTTATGCTGGGTTTTAACTTGAGATCGAGCAGTAATTTCAAGTGCATCGTGGCGCCAAAATTCCTGATCAACTTCAATTATATTATCGTCTTGATCATAGTTTGTGCGGATCAGATAGATGGAAGGAGTGCCAGCTGCCCCGTTGAGGTCTTTTGCTTGTAGCTCAGTTAGTGCGGTTGGATGAAGTCTAACACTAGAGCGCGAAATTATAATACCGTACATGTTTTTAAGCACTTCGGTAAGTGAGGTCTCAATAGGATCTTCTAGTAACCCTTCACAGCGTGTTGCGTTGATGTATAAGTTTTCGACCATCACAGGGCGGGCATCAACGGACCTTAGCCTTCGAATACAGTAAACTTCGCTTTCGTTTTCGGCTAAGTTTAGAGACTCTCTCATCCAGGCTGTCGCTAGTTGTTTTTCAGCAGACAGAATTTTATTGAGTGGTTTACGGTTTTGTTGTAATGCCATCTCAGTAAAGCTTAAGTTTTGAGTAGGGTCATATAGAATTCGAGCAGGAGAGACGAACCAGCCTTTATGATGCTGACGATAGATAAACCCCTCAGTCTCTAATTGAATTAATGCCTGTCGAAGAGTGATTCTAGTAATACCAAAACGTTGGCAAAGTATACGCTCTGCAGGTAGTTTACCTTGCTGGTTTAACTGGTTCTTCTCGAACAGATTATGGATATAATCTCGAATCAATAGAGTGTGGGATGGGCCTTTAGGGGAGTTTTCCATATTATAATATCTGCTTGCTGATCCTTAAGACTGAAAACCAGTGACTGTGATACCTACAATCATCAAACAACGTATTCAATATTTAGGTTTTTATAGGGTTAATGGCTCAATTTAAGGTGGTTTGCAGTAAATAACTACAGTGAACAGTATTCGTCTATTTTAGCTTAAATGAGCCATCATGGAAACAGTGCGTTATCGGCTGATAGGCACACATGTAGAGCAATAGAGGATGAAAGAGTAAGCCCATGATGAACTCACTCTTAATCTAATATTTAATTAAACTTTAACTCTAGCCATTGTTGGGTCATAAAGCGGGGCCAAATGAATCTGACAAGCAACTCGCTCACAGGCTATTTCAAGTTCATAATCACCGGAGGTTAGATAGTCAGTATCAACACCTTCACTATTACGTACATAGCCGTAACCTATGTTTGCTTCAACAGTATAACCCCAACCGCCGCTGGTTATATAGCCCACTAACTGGCCATTTCGATAGATACTTTCACGGCCCATTAGTATGGCATCAGGGTCTTTCACGGTAAAGCAGACGAGACGCTTTTTAAGGGCTAAGGGTTGTAGTCGCTCAAGTGCTTCCCTGCCTTTGAAAGCTTGGTTAGTCTTGAGTTTAACAGCCCAACCCAAGCCAGCTTCAAAGGGAGTGTGATCGGGTGTTAAATCAGAACTCCAAACACGATAGCCTTTTTCTAATCTGAGAGATTCAATGGCGCGATATCCTGCGTTACTAATGTTGAACTCGCTGCCAGCTTTCATTATAGCCTGGTAAACTTGGGCCCCAGCTGAGCGTGGCATATGTAATTCCCAGCCAAGCTCTCCAATAAAAGTGACACGCAGAGCGCGAACGTCATGTCCGGCTATTTGAATCGATTGTAAAGTGCTAAATGGAAAAGCTTCGTTGCCCAATGAGGTACCAGTAACCTGAGCTAAAATATCGCGCGAATTAGGCCCCATGAGAGAGAGAGTAGTCCAATCTTCAGTGATATCAATCAACTCTACTGCAAGCCCTTCAGGTATATTACTTTCAATCCAGGAATAGTCATGTGTTCTAAAGCCTGTACCTGTGACAATATAGTATTCATCTTCAGCTATGCGACAAACAGTAAGGTCACACTCAATTCCGCCCTTGTCATTGAGAAGCTGAGTGTAGGTAAGACTGCCGACAGCTTTACTAACATCATTAGCGCAAACCCATGATAGCGCCTTTTGTGCGTCAGCGCCTTTGACGACAAATTTAGCAAATGAGCTTTGGTCAAATAGCACTGCACTCTCTCGTGCTGCTCTATGCTCGTTGCCAACTATATCAAACCAGTTTTGCCTGCCGTATGAGTAGATATCTTTAGCTTGCATACCCTTTGGGGCAAACCAATTTGGACGCTCCCAACCATTTTTAGAACCAAAACAAGCACCTTGGTCTTTTAATGTCTGATAAAGAAGAGATGTTAAAAGGGGACGGCCGCTAGTATGCTCTTCGTGAGGCCAGCTCATCGTATAGTGTTTACCATAGGCCTCTAACGTGCGGTTGCAGACGAAATCATCATTTTTATGAACCTGACTAAAGCGCCTAATATCAACAGGCCAAAGATCCATCGGCGGCTCACCTGCCAGTACCCATTCTGCTAACGCCTTGCCTGCGCCACCACCTGAGGCAATACCAAAGGCGTTGAAGCCAGCACCGACAAAGAAATTCTTAACTTCAGGAGCTTCACCCAGAATGAAGTTCCCATCGGGAGTAAATGATTCAGGGCCGTTAGTTAGAGTTCTTACCCCTGCTGTTTCTAATGAAGGTACGCGAATCAGAGCCTGCTCCATTAATTGCTCAAAGTGATCCCAATTTTCATTGAGTAATGAAAAGTAGAAATTTTTGGGTATGCCTTTGCGAGCCCAGGCTATTGGATTAGGCTCGTAACCACCCATCACAAGGCCTCCGACCTCTTCTTTGAAATAGATCAAGCGATCTGGATCCCTAAGAGTTGGAAGATCACCTGGTACCGCGTTAGGTAGAAGAGGTTCGGTCACCATATATTGGTGCTCTACTGCTTGTAGAGGAACATTGACACCAGCCATACGGCCTACTTCTTTAGCCCATTGACCACAGCAGTTAACGACTTTTTCACACTTGATGAAACCTTGTGGCGTAGTTACTCCAACGACACGACCATTTTCAACGCTAATGTCAGTGACAGGGCATTGTTCAATGAATTTAACTCCGCGCATTCTCGCGCCCTTAGCCAGGGATTGAGTAATATCGGAGGGATTTGCTTGACCGTCAGTGGGAAGAAAAGCGGCGCCAACCACATCAGACACATCCATTAACGGCCAAAGCTTTTGAGCTTCTTGAGCTGTTAATAGCTCCATCGGTAATCCAAAGCTATGAGCGGTGGTTGCCTGACGTTTTACTTCTGTCCAGCGATCTTGATTACAGGCTAGACGCAGCCCTCCGTTCATTTTCCAGCCGGTAGCTAGGCCAGTGTCTGCTTCGAGATTTTTGTAAAGGTCAACAGAGTTTTTTAATAGCTGGGTAATATTTGAAGAGCTTCTTAGCTGGCCGACGAGGCCTGCAGCGTGCCAAGTTGATCCATTAGTTAGTTGCCCCCCCTCCAAAACAAGTACATCTTTCGCTCCTTCCTTAGCTAGATGGTATGCGGTACTGCAGCCAATAATTCCACCGCCGATGATTACTATTTCTGCCTGAGTTGGAAATGTCATATTATCGTGCCTCTTTAAATATCTGTAAATTCTTGGTAAGAGCGATCAAATCGAGTCATATACTCTTGGGTATATTGTTGGTAATCGAAATCTAGTTTGGAATACTGCTCAGATACCATGCTCCACATCGATTCGCGCAACAGTGATGCACATTTCATCGCACTGTAGCTGTGCCATAGTTTGTCGCAGAGATCACATTCGAAGTAATTATCCAATAACCAGCGCTCTTGAGTATGTGTTAGATTGTTGTTAGTCGCTAAATTGCTGAGGTCAAATAAGGGGCTGTTAAAACCGGCATAATCCCAATCGATTAACCATAGTTTTTCATCGGTTTCTATAAAGTTGGCTGCGAGCATATCGTTATGGCAAAACGCCATATTTACTCTACCGACTGCCTGTTCTAATTTGTCATTAATGGCCATTAACTCATTGAGTTGGCGCCTATAATTACTAGAAGTGGATTTTAAGGTTCCCGCATAGTTGCGATTGACCTGAAATACCCAAAAGCTGAGAGCGCCTGCATTGAGGTGTTTTGGTACATCGTAATGGCACTTTTTTAGTATAGGTAGAATCCGTTCCAGCGTTTTATCTTGATTAATATCTTCACTGGCCAGGGTTTTGCCCTCAATAAAGCGCATTACTAATGCACCTGGAATGCTGTGAATAATTTCTGGTGATATTCCAGTCTTAAACGCTGCAACACTTGCGTTCATTTCATTGAAACGCATCACGCCGTGTTCAGGAATGTCTTCTCCAATTCTCACTACGTAGTTCTGGCCTTGATAGTGTACTTTGAAATTAGTATTGGTCAGCCCTCCTGATAAAGGTACCGCTGTCACAGGAGTTTTCCAGCAAGCTAACTGTTCTGCCTGTGTTTTAGCATTCGTCTCCATTAATCACCTCTTGTTATTTTTGAGAGCTAGCGGCGTACAGTGTTCAAACCTCGTTTGTATATTAAGGCACATTGAAAATAATTGTCTACACCATTTTTGTGTTTATATAGGTTGTTTGCAAGATATTTTCTCATGAGCTACCCTAATAAAAATATTACCTTCCTTTAATATAGTCATATCAAATAGCGTATTAAAAAATACTAACGTTTTTTTTGAGCAAGTTTATAGCGATGAAATAGAGTTTTTTATATGTCAGGATATAATCTATTATAAGAAGAGAAGTTAAGCGCAGTTACCCGGCGTTATTTGTGTTTGCTATACAGATAAATTATTTTTTATAGTAATGTTGATGATTATAAATGTTTTTTTATAGATTATATAAGATGTTAAAGTTTTCATTTATACAGCACGTATTTGCAAAGCGAATAGATTATATTTTTCCTAAAGACAAAAAAGTGTTGGAAATGCCCTTATCGTTGGCTCGCAAGTCTTTAAATTATGATGTCGTTAAGTTTTGTTAAACAGTAGAATCATTATTAATTAGTCGATGTAATAGCTTAACCTATCGTATTAGTGATTACCGTGTAGGTGTTTATTATTGACTATACAATATTTCAGGGTGTTCAATAAGAAGTTGTAGATTGCTTCTGTAAGTTTGAATATATTAGCTTTCTCTCGATATCGGGAGTATCTCCCACGTTGAGTCATTCGTTTTCTTAATGTGACAGTATCCAATTTATTGTTAGAAAAGTGTCAACCCTCATTAGAAGAGTTCATATCTAAGGATAAAAAAAGCAGCCTGATAGCTGCTTTGTTGGAGTTGTTAATTAGCAATAATATTGTGTTGAAAGGTCGTTATTGAACTTCGTTCACATAGCGATAATTATCAGACAGTGCACGGTGACTTGCTGTCAGCAGTGCTTGGTTTTTACTATCAAAGCATACGTCATCAATGACCAAGAGTGCAGTGGGTCCATCTGCAGCGTTTAGGTTTAATAATGCAACGTCATCAGCGGTGGCAATATCAGCCTTCAAGACCTCGCGAATAGCGCAAATACGCAAACCGTAATCATCGCGCAAACTATTTAACAAAAGTGCTGGAACATCATCTATATTACTTGGAAAGCCAGGCACGAAATGCTCAGGAATCGCAATGTGATCTATCATAACAGGGCAATTATTGTGTAGCCTAACTCTGACTAATGAGATGACGTCGATGTCTTTGTCGGTGCGTAAACAGCGTTTTTCTTGTGCAGTTGCCGGGCGTATTTGCACGGATTTAGTGACGGTTTGGGTATTGATTAGCTCGTTGTTGATGTTGTGTAATCGGTAATATTTGTAAAACCTATCTAAAGTGAGATGCGGTGTTCGGCCTGTGACAATGGTGCCTATTCGCGGTTTGCGTAGTAACACGCCTTCTTTCGTTAGAATTTGGAGCGCTTGACGCGCTGTGCCATAGGAGACGCCTAGCTTGCGTGCTAGCTCTGTTTCAGCGGGCAAAATGTGCCCCTCAGGCCATGTGCCATCAAGAATTAGGTTCATCACCCGATCTCTTACTTGCTCGTATAGCGGTGTTGCAGCCAATGTCCGGCCAATGCTTCCTTTCATCTTTAAGCTTACCTACTTTTATTATTAATATCTTATATATATTTGCATTTTTTTATATCTAAAGTCAAGTTAGGCTCAATTTAAATGATTTATCATGTAATAATTTTAAAAAAATAACTTATATAAATCAATAAAATAACCATAAAAATAGTATGTTTTTATAAATGGTTAAAAAATAACACTTGCAAAAAAGGCGTAACTCCATTCTTATATAGGAATGAAATCACACAACATAAATATAGATGAAAACTCGCTGCTGAGCATGCTCAGTGACCTTGTATCACTCGATAGTTGCTTCCCTCCTGGGGCTACTTATGTGCAGATGGCAACCTTGCTTGAGCAGATGACAGCGCACTTTGGCGGTAGTAGTGAGCGTGTCGATGTGCCTGAGAAATTATGGGCAATGCCCGGTGCTTATGGCGATCGTACTAACCTAATTGTAAGGCCAGAGTTGGCGCCAGCAGGGACTGCTGAAGTCACTATTTATTTCCATGTAGATACCGCACCAGTTGGCGATGGCTGGACACGACCAGCACTGCAAATGACATGTGAAGGTAATAGAGTTTACGCGCGCGGCGCTGCGGATATGAAAGGCGCTATTGCAGCTGCATTAGCTGGGCTTGATGCACTATGTAAGCAGGGGCATCAATTTGCATATCAGCCGGTTTTGGCGTTTTGTACAGATGAAGAAGGTGGTGTTTTCCCTGGTATTCGCTATTTAGCTGAACAGGATTTAGTGAGCGACACTATTATCAATTTGAACGGCTCTGCTACCCCGCGTATTTGGGCTGGCAGCTTTGGCTCGCTTGATTTCTCATTGCGCTTTGAGGGCAAGGCGGCACATTCTGGAAGACCTGAGTTAGGTGTTAATGCTATCGAGCAGGCACTGCCAGTACTCAACGCTTTAACGACTCTTAAAACACAAATACAAAAACGTACCTCTGCAATGCCTGCAGCTCCCGGTGCAGATGGGCCGCTGCGTGCACTACTTAATATTACCGCAGTGCACGGTGGCGATAAAGGCTCAGCGCTACCGGGCGCCTGTGACGTTATTATCAATCGTCGCTATGCACCTGAGGAGGATGTCACGCAGGTACGCAATGAAATATTTGCATGCGTTGAGGCCGCTGTGAAGCAATCAGAGTTACTCGGTTGGGATATTACTGAAGTTGGCCACCTACCGCCTGTCGAAAATAGCCAAGGTGTATTGGCACCGCGTTGGACGCAGGCGATGTCTACAGGTTATGAGGTGCCGCTAGAGCAGTTTGTCGAATTTGGCTCTAGTACATCATCAGATTTTGGCTGGATCCAACAAGCGGGTAGTCGTCATCGCGAGATAATGCTCGGTGGTCTTTCGCGGCCTGATCGCAACGTACATGCGGCGGATGAGTTTACTACTAAAGAAGATCTCATCGGTTTAGCACGCTCAATAGCGCTATTTTTTAGTGCGAATTTTCAAACAATAAACGATTAAATTTAACCCACTTTGTCAAATCAAGGAGTATCAACCTTATGAAATCTCAATTGAATAGACGGCAGTTACTTAAGCTTTCTGCAGCTGGCGCAGCTGTTGCGCTAACCTACGGTATGCCTGGCATGTCAATGGCTGCAGCTAAAGCTGGCGGCACACTGAAATTAAGTGTCAATATCACACCTGGAGTTCTAAACCCGATGCTAGCGCGTGCCGCAGCGGAATATATGATGTCTGAAATGCTGTACTCTGGGCTAACTGCGCTGGGCACAGATATGACAGCGCAACCTGATTTGGCGACAAAGTGGCTATCCAATGACAATGCAACTCAGTGGACTTTTACGTTGCGCGAAGGTGTTAAGTTCTCAAATGGTCAAGAGCTGACCTCGGCGGATGTCGTTGCCTCGCTTAACAAATTACTTGATCCACAAACCGGTGCCCCAGGTAGACGTAACCTTGGCCCGATTAAAACAGTTGAGGCAGATGGCGATTACACCGTAGTAGTCACCACTGAAACGCCTTTCGCCGATTTACCTGTCGCTTTGACTTACCCAACGGCCAAAGTTGTACCGGCTGATATTATTGCTAATGATTTTGATAGTCTAGCGCAAGTGCCTGTCGGTTCTGGTCCCTTTAAGTTGCAAGATTTTAGGGTAGATGAAATCGCTGTGCTCGTTAAAAATGCTGACTATTTTGTCCAGGGCCTGCCTTACTTAAATCGTGTAGAGGTTAAAACCTTCCCTGATTCAGCTGGTTCAAGCGCGGCGCTGTTAGCAGGTGAAATTGACATGGTGCACGATGTGCAATCAACTGATTTTGCACGTATTGATGCAGCTGCAGGGGTGTCTGGTTTACGCACACCCTCTGGTCGTTTCCTTGATGTGGTGATGGATACCACCGTTGCGCCTTTTGATAACGTGTTAGTGCGCCAAGCACTATCTTACTGTGTTGATCGCGAGGCGATGATCGAATTAGTTGCCGATGGCTACGGCACCGCCGGTAATGACTCTCCTATTAATGCCGCTTATCGTTATCATGCCGATGCACCGCATAAATCATATGATCCGAAGAAAGCGAAAGAGTTATTAGCACAGGCTGGTTACCCAGATGGTCTTGAACTTGAATTGATCGCCTCGGTAAAACCTGGTTATCGCTCGACCATGGCTGTGGTACTGCGTGAAATGGCCAAAGCGGGTGGTTTTGATATTAGTGTTAAGACCATGGATCACTCTTCTTATCTTGATCAAGTGTGGAAGAAGGGCAAATTCTATGTTGGTTTTTACAACATGATGCCAACAGAGGGTATGTCATTTAACCTACTGTTTACCTCTGGCGCTTCTTGGAACGAAACTAAGTGGAACAATGCTGAGTTTGATGAGTATGTGCGTATTGCAGATGAAACAACTGACCCTGCAAAACGTACTGAGCTTTATGCCAATGCGCAGTCATTGATGCGAGAGCAAGTACCGGCTTTGATCCCATGCTTTTTTGATATTCTTGGCGCAAAAGCGGATTACGTCAATGGTTACGTGCAGCACCCACGCGGCGCAAGTTTTGCTTTTCACAAAATTTGGATGGGCTCTGACGCTCCCAAAACAAGCTAAGAACAGGGCGCTTTTGGATGACTATTTCTTATGTAATGAAACGACTGATCTATCTGGTCTTTACCGCTTTGTTGGTGTCGTTGATTGTTTTCAGTGTCACGCAGCTGTTACCCGCTAACGCTGCGACTATGATACTTGGAGAATATGCCACGGATGAGGCACTGGCTGTACTAAACAGCAAACTAGGGTTGGATGACCCCGCGATAGTGCAATACTTTCGCTGGCTATCAAATGTGCTGCAGGGCGATTTTGGTACTTCACTGCGTACCAGCCAACCTGTAGGGCCGACGATTATGGATGCCTTAGGCCGCTCCGCGATATTGGCTGTTACATCGCTGGTACTGGTGTGCATTGTTGCCATTCCACTGGGTGTGTTAGCAGCATCTAGACGTGGTAAGCCGACGGATCTTGGCGTTTCGCTAGTGTCTTATATTGGCGTCAGTATGCCTGAGTTTGTACTGGCTACTTTGTTGCTGGTGTGGCTGGCAAGCCCTTCAGTTGGCCTGTTCCCGGCCTCTGGCTATGTACCGTTTTCAGAAGATTTCTGGGGAGGCTTGCACCATATTGCGCTGCCAGTATTGACCCTGACAATAGTACTAACTGCGCATATTAGCCGTATGATCCGCTCGGAAATGGCAGATACATTAGAGATGGATTTCATCCGCGCAGGTCGTCTGCGTGGCCTGTCAAAAAGGCGAGTGCTATTTCATCACGCACTGCGCAATTCAATGTTGCCAGCGATCACCGTGATTGCACTAGATGTTGGCTACTTGATAGGCGGAGTCATCGTTGTTGAAGAAGTGTTTGCTTTTCCAGGTGTTGGCCGTCAATTGATACTGGCTATCCAAAACCGTGATTTGCCGATGATACAGGCCGGTGCACTGATAATGGCAGGCTCCTATGCCGTTGCTAACCTGTTGGCTGACTTGGCGTATGGCGCCCTTGATAAAAGGATTAAATACTGATGCTCTCTACAATGAAAACGCTGCGTGCTTTAATGCGCAGCCCACAAGGTGCTGTAGGTATCGTACTGGTTACCCTGCTATTGTTGATCTCTATTTTTGGTCCACTATTAGCCCCACAAGACCCTGAAAGCTTTAACTTTGGTGCTAGGTTTTCACCACCTAGCGCTGAGTTTCTATTTGGTACTGATTGGTTTGGCCGCGATCTATTTAGTCGGATTTTGGTTGGAGCACGCTCCACCGTGTTGCTAGCAATATTGGCGACAGTGATAGGCACTGCATCGGGTGCACTAATCGGTATTTTTTCAGGTTTTGTTGGCGGCTGGGTAGATGAGCTAATCATGCGCACCATTGATGCGATTATGGCAATTCCTGGTCTGCTGTTGGCGTTAATGATTTTGACCGTTCTAGGCTCATCAAGCCTCAATGCGGTCATTGCTATCGGTATTGCATTCGCACCTGGTATGGCGAGGATTTCACGCTCAACGACATTAGCGGTGCGTGAGCTGGATTATGTTTCAGCTGCGCGTGCACGTGGTGAGAGCAAACTGTGGATTATCTTTGCCGAGATTTTACCTAATATGGTGGCGCCGGTTATCGTTGAGGCAACGATTCGTGTGGCCTTTGCCATCATGACGCTAGCGACTTTGTCGTTTTTGGGATTAGGTGCTCAACCGCCTTCACCTGAATGGGGCTTGATGATTGCAGAGGCACGTGAGCATATGTTTCGCAGCCCGTGGCCTATCCTTGCTCCCGGAATATCTATCGCCCTTGTTGCCATTGCTTTTAATCTCCTTGGCGATGGCTTGCGTGATGTTTTAAATCCCCATTCACAGGAATAATACGATGACGCAGACAACGGTATTAGATATTAAAGATTATAGCCTGAGTTACCAGACACAGGCAGGGCCAATACGCATTCTTGAAAACATCAATTTGCAGATTGCGAAAGGTGAGGTATTGGGGTTAGTGGGCGAGAGTGGCTCTGCTAAATCCTCTCTAGCCTATGCTGTGATGCGTGACTCACCTGGGCAGATTGCCAGCGAGAGTGGCTCAATTATGTTGCAAGGTGAGGATTTAACGCAGCTTGCTGATCAGGATTTGACCCGTCGTCGCGGCAAACAGATCTCAATGGTTTTTCAAAATGCAGCGACTGCATTAGACCCAACGCAATCTCTGGGCGCTCATTTAGCTGAGACACTACGCGCTCATCAAACTGATAGCACCTTAGATATCCAAAAGCGAGTGTATGAGCTGTTTGAACTGGTGGGTTTACCTGACCCTGAATTGATGGCAAAAAAATACCCGCATGAAGTCTCTGGTGGTGAAAAGCAGCGCGTGGTATTGGCGATGGCGGTATCTTGCGATCCGGATCTCATTTTATTTGATGAGCCAACATCCGCTTTAGATGCGACCACTGCGGTCGGTATGCTTGATTTATTTGCCCAAATGCAGAAAAAAATTGGCGTTGCAGGGTTATTTATCAGCCATGATTTAGGGGTTGTTGCAGAGGTTGCTGACCGTGTGGCTGTGATTTATGGCGGCAGGGTCGTAGAGGTTGCTAAGGTCGATGATTTATTCGCCAACCCAAAACATCCTTATACGCAATCATTATTAGCCAGTTTACCGCGCCCTTCAGATACGCGCAGTAAACGTGGACTTAAAATTGATGAGGGCACACCGCCGCCGCGTCGCGGTGACGTTCCCTCTTGTAATTTTTCACACCGCTGCCCTAAGCACGATGCTAGCGTTTGCGAGCAATCGCGGGTGTTGTTACAGCCACATGAAGATCGTTTACTAGCGTGCGCAAGGGCGGACGTTGTGGTCGGTGAAACCAGTGCGAGTCCATCCCTGATAGTACCGGCCACTGCAGATGTTGTCTTAGAGGTGAAGAATTTAACGGTTAAATTGGGCCGTACCTCAATGCTTGA
Organism: Gammaproteobacteria bacterium AS21; assembly: GCA_038900335.1. Taxonomy (GTDB): domain Bacteria; phylum Pseudomonadota; class Gammaproteobacteria; order Pseudomonadales; family Balneatricaceae; genus Rs1. The sequence goes on from JBBMRB010000010.1 coordinate 75,680, forward strand.
TCAAATGTTAAATAAGACACCTGTTCAAGTTCATGCCGTCAATAATGTTGATTTGCAAATTCATCGCGGTGAAACGGTTAGTTTAGTGGGTGAAAGTGGCTGTGGTAAATCGAGCCTCGCTCGTGCATTGGTTGGTCTTGGGCCATTTGAGGGTGAGCTGCTGTTAAATGGGCGCAGTGTAGAGACGCTAGATGCTGCTTATAGAGCAGACGTGCAGATTATTTTTCAAAACCCAGATAGCTCGTTAAACCCGCGTCATACTCTGGAAACGATATTATCGCGTGCGATTAAGCTTTATCGACCTGAAATTAGTGCAGCTGAGCGCGGTGCTGAAATTCGTAAGCTGCTTGAAAAAGTGCGTTTGCCAGCACATTACAGTAGCCGTTATCCGCATCAGTTATCGGGTGGTGAAAAACAGCGTGTTGCCATTGCCCGTGCGATTGCAGCTCAGCCGAAGGTGATTATTTGCGACGAAATCACCTCAGGCCTTGACGCTGCAGTGCAAGCATCGATCGTGGCATTGCTGCGACAAGTGCAACAAGATACCGATGTGGCACTGTTATTTATTACCCATGATTTGGCTATCTTGCGTCATATAGCTCACAGAACTGCGGTGATGTATCTGGGCGAAATCGTTGAGACTCGCTCAGTTGACGGGCTCGATCAGCGACCTTATCACCCTTATACAGAAGCGCTGTTATCTTCAGCAAGTAGCCCTGATCCACAGACACAGACACGTCGAGTACGACTGACAGGCAGCTTGCCGGTGCGTACTGCGCGCTTATCAGGCTGTGGTTTTGAAAGTCGCTGCCCAAGGCGTATTGGCAATATATGCAATGAGCAACCTGCGCCATTGAGACAAGTGGCACAATCTCATGCGCTCAAATGCCATCACGAGACAGCTGAGCTTGCAAAAGTAGAGCCTGTCTGGAAATTCACATAATCTCAAAATTGATATGGAGACACCGTTGTGAACACAACTGATATTATCGACCTTATCGACGTCGATTCATGCTTTGATCTGCTTGCTTCTATGGTGCAACACAAGAGTTATACGCAAACCGAAGGTGAGCGAGAGTTAGCAAAAAAAATGCACGAGCGCATGACTAAGCTTGGCATGAGTAGCGAATTACAGCCTGTTGTTGATGAGCGAGTGAATGCTATTGGTAGGCTTAAAGGTACAGGTGGCGGAGCAAGTTTATTGTTCAATGGCCATCTAGATACTAACCCGGCAACAGAGGGTTGGACGGTTGACCCGTGGGGCGGGGTGATAGACGACGATTTTATTTACGGCATTGGTGTATCGAACATGAAAGCCGGCGATGCCGCCTATTTTTGTGCTGTTCAAACCATTCTTAAAGCAGGTATTAAGCTTAAAGGTGATGTTATATTGAGCTTTGTCGTCGGTGAATTGCAAGGTGGTATCGGAACGGTTCGTGCGATAGAGCAAGGGCTGTGGGCTGATTACTTCATTAATAGCGAACCTACTGATCTACAGGCGTTATCGATGCACGCAGGTTCAACGATGTTTGATATTGAACTGGTCGGTGAAACGCGTCATTTATCTAAGCGCGGTGAAGCGTGTGACGCCTTAGCTGCTGCGACTGTACTTGCGCAACGTATTAATAATCTTGTTTTTAGCGGTGCTGATACACCAGATCAAATTGCAGTTAATCGCGGCCATGTCGGTTCAATGCGAGCAGGTTTAGGTAAAGAATACCATGAGTGGCGCCCACCACAGGTTGCCGATCAAGCTAAGCTAAAAGGTTCGTGTCGTTATGGACCAGGGCAATCGGTTGAAAGTGTCACCGCGGATTTGAACTTGTTGCTAAACGCTCTGAAATTAGAGTTTCCTAAACTGAAAACATCTTTACGGATGGGTGGGCCAACTCCAAATGCGTTGCAAATGCCGCCGTTTGAAGTGAGCCGCGATGCACGTATTGTCAATGTGTTGAATCGCTCTTTTGAAACGGTGATGGGTTATCCGCAACCAACAGGTCCTGTTCACCCGCCAGCATTTTTCGGCACAGATGCAGCGCATTTAGCTGCCGCTGGCATGGAAGGTATTGTCTGTGGACCAGGTGGCGAATTTAATACTATGCCTGATGAGCGTGTGCGCAAAGAGCAGTTCATCAACTGCGTACGCATTTATATCCTGTGTATTCTTGAAATCTGCGAAATCAGTGACTGATATTAGCCGTTCATTCATGCTACAAAATTTGTTAAATAACTGATTTATTGTGTTTTTTTAAGAGTCCTTAAACCCTTAAATGCTTAAGACAATAAACACCCGCTGTTAGATATTAGCGTGTGTTTATTGTTATCAGTATGAGTACTTTCAAAGTCCTATTTGATTGCTTGTACAGTGGCTATCTGTGTGCTTAAATGCTCGATTGTATGAATAAAACTAAATTCTTCATACATCGATTTTTTAAGTAGGGGTATTTGTGCAGGCAGATTCAGCGGTTAAAGAGATAGCAGTAAACTATAATATTAAAGCGATTATCTGGGTGTTAGCGGGCACTGGTATATTCTCGCTGATATTTACTTCTGGGCGCTTGTTAGATGGTGCTGATTGGGTATGGCAAATCATATTCTTTCGCTATCTCTCTGGCTTTGTATTGATGTTGATTATTGCCAAACAGCAAAAAGTAGCTCTAACAGTGAGCGCTAAATGGCCGACACATTTAGCGCGGGCGCTATTTGGTGGTGCTGGTGGTTGCGCCGCTATTTATGCCGCAGCGAATATGCCTGTTGCTAGTGCCGCAGCGATTGGCCTGCTTGATAGCGTGTTTGCGGTAGTGCTCGGTATTTTTGTGTTTGGTGAATTGGTTGGCTCAAAGCGTTGGCTTGCTATTTTGGGCTGCCTAGTTGGGGCCGCTGTGGTGTTGTTTGATAAAGGCGCGTTTCAGGGCTCGGCCTTTTTGAGTGCTCCTGCGATTGTGGCGTTATTAGGCGCGCTGTTTTTAGCAATAGAGAGCGTGTTTATTCGCGCCTTAGCGACATCAGAAAACGTTGTTTCAATACTGCTACACGTCAATTTCTTTGGTATGTTGATTTTTGCTGTGCCTGCGATCTACGTCTGGGATATGACTGATATTTATATTAAGTTATTGCTCTGCCTATTAGGGCCGCTAGCGCTGATAGGCCAGTATTGTAATATTCGAGGCTATCGCTTAGCTGGCTTGTCTATTGTTGCCCCTGTCGGCTATAGCTGGATTATTTTTGCGATGATGATTGATTATGTGCTGTTCGCTACAACCGCGAGTTATGTCGCACTTATTGGCGCTGCACTTATTTTGGCAAGTGGCTATCTATTGGCAAGAACCCCAGAGCGCGTTTGATATCAGTCAGTTTTTTATGACAAGGTTCAAACGGCTCACAGTGATTGTAGTTAATGTGTTAACGATCATCCTTGCGCAGATCAGGAGTCAGCGTTAGATCTTCTTGTGCTGCTAGTGCCGCAGCGCCTGCTATCTCCTGTTTTTGTTCCGGCTTGAGTAAATCAAGTTGAGTATCAGCAAGGCGAACAGTGACTTCTTTATGAGCAAATTTAATACCCTCAAGGATAAATAGTTCACGTAATTTGGCGTATACCGTTTTTCTGATAACCCATTGATCACCGGGTTTGGTCATAAATTTTACGCGTATAATCATCGCTGAATCTTGCATTTCAATGACCCCTTGCGATTTTAACGGCTGTAAGAATTGCGGGCCTATCTCAGGATCATCAAGTAGTTGCTGCCCCAGTTTTTTAACCAACTTACGTACCTTTTCAATATCGGTGTCGTAAGTTACTCGCAGTGGTAATTTCATCATTACCCAATCTCTTGAGTAATTGGTTAAGAACTTAATTTCACCGAAGGGTACTGTGTGTAATCGACCTAAGTGATGACGAAGTTGAAAAGAGCGGACAGAGACTTTTTCGACAGTGCCTTTGACTTCGCCAAGATCAATGTATTCGCCTTTGCGAAAGGCATCGTCAAACAGGAAGAAGGCTCCGGAGAAAACATCGCGCACTAAGGTTTGTGCACCAAAGCCAATGGCTAGGCCGACAACACCGGCGCCGGCAAATAAAGGAGCCACGTTGATGCCCATTTCAGTTAGGGCGATTAAGGCGACCGAGACAAAGATAAGCACTAATAAGAAGTTTCTAAACAGTGGGAGCAAGGTAGCTAAACGACTCGCACCGCCAGCGCCGCCTTCATCACCGGGCGTTAATTCTAGATCACCGCCTTCAGAGGCGATTTTTTTATCAATCCAAATTTTAAAGAAATTATAGGCAATGTAGCCAAAAAATAGAATGAAGATGACATCGTAGCTATTTGCTAAGAAAGTATTACCACCTAGCATTGAGTTAATGTCCCAAACACTTAGCAGTGCATAAATGCCGGCGACAAAGGCTAGTAGGGAAGCGACTCTGGTCGCTAAATCTTCAAATGTTAGCAGTGACGATTTAGCAACTTCGCTCTGCGGTATATGACTGCCTTGAATTTCCTCGCCCTCTAATAAAGGGCCTTCAAAGCCTTCCATTAACGCATTGTTTTGCGCTTGTATGAAACGTATTTGCCGCTGTCTTCTGCGTTGAAAAAACTGTTCAATAATGTAGCTTACAAGGGCGTAGACGACAATGACAGTCAGTACGATAATATAAGCGCTAACGATGACGGGTAAACGTGTTTCTGTGCCTTTTATCAGATCGTACGCTAAGTCAAACCAGGCAATAATAAAATATAATATGGCGATAGGGGCCCAAAATTTGGCGGTGATTTTTGCAGGTAGTGATGATTCAGTATAGCTGCGCCCCTGTAAAATAGCACCGGTGAGTATCGAGCGATTAAATAGTACCATGGCAATACTATAGGCAGCCGTAATACCGGTTAAATAAAGGTTCATTACACCGGAAATAGTTTGCGAGACCCCTAGTTCACCCAGCCATGAAATCAGTAAATTAAAGCCGATACTTAAGATTGCTCCTACCCATAACCAGGTGTACAACCTTTTTGCTGCCAGTGTACACAGTTGATTATTCTCAGGGTGAAAACTCGGTATTCTATAATTGGGGAGGTAGGGCGATAAAATCATCCGCCAAAATAGCGAGACGATATTAATCATAGCGAATGCGAAATAAATGTAACCTAAGGTTAGCATTTCAGTCTCTGTTTTCTCGTTGCTAAAAATCATATTACCTATTGAATAAGCAATAATCATGGTAATTAAAATACCGCTAACCCCTAGTAAAAAACGGGTGACTAAAATAGGTAGCTTTTCAGAATAGCCCACAGGGTTAGCAATCTGCTTGGCGATAAACCAAGGGCCGACTATGTGCTTGCCATAGATATAATGTGAAAATAGATAACCCAGACCAAAAAGCATCAAAGAGATGGCTACCATATTAAAGTAGAAAGTGATTTTTCCCGTTGGGCTGCTTGATTGCAAGATAGTAATCATCTCGCGTTTGGCTTGCGGTAATAGCAGCATGAAAGCTTGCGCTTCATTTCTAAAATGATCTGATTCCACTCGAAATTTGGCTAAGCCGCTATGCTGTTTTACTTGAGGCTCGTTGCTCGCGTCAGGATTATCAATAGTACGGGGGCTGTTATTAGGTTTGACAATAATTACTTGGGCACCGGCGTTAGAGGCCGCCTGTATGATTTGCTCTAACGATTGCTCGGATTGGTGCTGGACACTAAATGCTGGAGATGTAAAAAACAGGCAGCAAATAGCCAGTAAGCTAATAATTTTTTTCAGCCTTGCTAGGTGCATTAAGTAGAGTACAGGCTGGGCGGTTAATGGCAAGTAAGAGCTGCTGAGCATTATTATTATCCTTAGTATACTGAAGACTAAGCGCCAGTATCATGACATTAAATGAGAGTTACCTTGTTGCATCATACTTAATTTAATATGAATTTAAAACGAGTCATTTCGCTATATTATTAGCCTTTTAAGATTTATTAATTTAGCTAGAATCTATAGTGGGTTAAAATCGTTCGCTAATGGTTGTTTAGCTCTGTTGCATCGGCGTGTAAGCCATTACACTTATTGATTTAAGCGTTGTATTTAAATCAGTGCTTGATAAGACGAAGAGATATGGCTGATATAGAGGTAAAAATGACTGAAAAAATTAAAATAGACATCATCTCAGATGTTGTTTGTCCCTGGTGTATTATCGGCTACGGTAATTTAACTAAAGCAATTACTGAATTAGGCTTAGAAGACAAGGTTGAAATTGAGTGGCAACCATTTGAACTCAACCCTGATATGCCCCAAGAGGGTGAAGAGTTACGAGCACACTCGGCCAGAAAATACGGCTCAACAGCTGAAGATAGTGCCCGCTTTCGAGAGGAAATGAGTGCACGTGGTAAAGAGCTTGATTTCGAGTTTAATTATTTTGAGGGCATGAAAATCGTTAATACTCGCGACGCTCATGTGTTGTTGGAATATGCGAAAGACGAAGGGCTGCAAACTGCGCTTAAATTACGCTTTTTTACTGCCTTTTTCTCTGAGCACAAAGATGTATCACAGCGTAGCGTGTTAATTGCTGAAGCAGTTGCAATCGGTTTAAATGAGCAGGCGGTTATTGCTAGATTAGCAGATCAAAATGCCCGCCAACAGGTTATCGAGACAGAAGCACAATGGCAGCAAATGGGCGTCAGTTCAGTGCCTACCGTGGTATTTAACCGCAATAGTGCACTTGCTGGTGCTCACCCTACTGAAACATTTATACAAGTACTGAGCGAGCTGTAATCGCTTTTTTTGTGCGTACTTAGCTATAAACATGGCGGCTAAATTTATACATTTAACCGCCATTTACGAGCTTTGTTTTAACGATTCTTTTTCTTAATCCAATTTTGAGTTATTAAGCCAAATAATATAAATGATAAGCCAATTAAGGTGGAGAGCTGAATGACTTCATCCGTTAATTGCGACAGCCAGACAATAGATAAAATAGGCGAGAGGAAAATCAGATTAGCGATTTTGGTCGCTTTATCAGTCAGTTTTAGCGCCGTATTCCACAGTACAAACGTAATTCCCATTTCAAATAGGCCAATATAAATCGCCCCCATAATCCCTTCACTAGGCCACAGCGCGTCAGTACTTGTTAAGAAATAGTAGCCGATAATTAGAGGCAGTGAAAAGGCGAAGTTGAGGGTGAGCCCAATCAGACTTGGCCGTGAATCTTTAGTGTTTAATAACCAGTACAGCGCCCAAATAACGGTACTTAATAATGCAAATAGCACACCGGTTAAATTCGAGAAGCTAAGGCTCGCTAATTGCCCTTGGGTCGCTATCACTAACACCCCAAAATAACAGAGTATCGCGGCAATAATATCGGCTAATAACAGCTTTTGTTTTAAAATGGGGATAGCCATAAAGCTAAGCATAATCGCCCAAGTATAGTTAATTGACTGCGCCTCTTGCGCTGGCAGTAGACGATACGCCTCTAATAACACTAAATAGTAGATAAAGGGATTAATTGCGCCAAACAGTAACGAGCTCTTGTAGGATGTCTTAGCTGTGACAACAAGCTCTTTCATTTGCCCTTTGTAGGCGACTAAAGAAATGAGACAGATGAATGAGGTGATAGCGCAGACGGTTAATAATTGTGCGGGTGTTAAATACGATAGCGATATACTAAAAGCGGTGGCAACGGTTGACCATAAAAGTACCGCTGCTAAACCTAACAATACGGCTTTGTTTTGCTTTTCCATAGGATTGTCTTTAATGAAAAGATTAAGGGGAGAATTTTGGCAGGCGATTGTACCAGCAAAACAGCGTCAGCGTTATTGTCTTTACTGTAAAAAATGATCGAGATAGCGTGTTTATGTACAGATAGTTAGGGGTAGAGGGCTGTTAAGATAAAAGGTTATGAAGACAGTCATTCACAACCTGCTTTATAGATTATTTAAACGTCGTTATTACCATAACTGTTTATAGATACTGATGATGTCAGCATTACTTGGAACTCTTGGGTTATTAGCAGGTGAACCTGAGGCGATAGCCTGCTCTGCCATTTGTTCTAATAAGTCGAAGAAGATTGTTTTATCGATACCAAACTGGGCAACGCTTGGTACTTCTAGTTCGTCGTTGAGTGCAATTAGCTCTGCAATGAGCTTGTTATTAGCATCTTCGTCGCTATCTGTTTGCAGAGCAATGCCCATGGCTTTGGCACATTGTGCATATCTTTGTGGTGCGCTGACGATAGAGTACTCAGTGACAGCAGGTAACAGCATAGCATTTGATAAACCGTGAGGCACATGAAAGGCCGCGCCGATAGGGCGGCTCATACCGTGCACTAGCGCCACAGAGGCATTGGAGAACGCAACGCCCGCTAAAGTTGAGCCTAACATCATGGCCTCACGTGCGGTTTTATCATTGCCATTGTGATAAGCAGTGCGCAAATTTGGAGCGATAAGCGCCATGGCTGCCAGCGCTTGGCTATCACTGTAGGCATTGGCTTTTCTGCTCACATAAGCTTCCATCGCATGAGTTAACGCATCAATACCGGTATCAGCAGTGGTTCTTGGCGGTACCGATAATGTTAGCTCATAATCAATGAGTGCGGCAATTGGCATGAAGCCTATACCCATACAGAGCATTTTCTCATCACTTTTTTCATCGGTAATAATGGTGAATTTTGTCGCTTCAGAACCCGTGCCCGCGGTAGTTGGAATGGCGATGATAGGCAGGCCTGCTTCACTGACATTACGGGGAAATTTGTAATCTTGCATAACACCGCCAAACTTACCTAAAATAGCAATCGCTTTAGCGCTGTCAATTGGGCTGCCACCGCCTAGGGCGATAATGCTGTCATATTGATTGTTGCGCACTTGCTCTACACCGGCTTGAATAGAGGCAACGGTAGGCTCAGGCAAGGTATCGGCAAAGATATCGGCTTTGATATTAGCACTTGCTAAAATAGCATTAATTTTATCGGTATAACCGAGTTGTACCATCATTTTGTCGGTGATGATTAGCGGAGAGTGACAGCCAATACTCGATAAAATATTATTAATTTCGCTACTTGCCCCCGCACCTATTTGTAGAAGACGTGGCAGAACTATTTGATGCGTCATTTGCGTGTCCTTGTTATTTTTATTTTGCTAAATCGCGTTGGTGATTATCAATATCATAAAAAAGTATGCACAATCAAATATGTTTTTATTTTAACCATGACAGCGCTATCACAATAAAGTACAAATTCGACAGCACTTGCCTTAAACCTATTTTTTAATAAGTTAGGTTTTAGCACAGTTGAAGTTATTACACAAAATAGGCTATGGTGCTGATAATTATTATTTAAAGCACATGTCGATTAGCGAGAACTATAATGACTGACTTAGAATCTAAACAAGCCTTCAATCCTTACGATAAAGAAAAGGCTTTGCGTGAACAAGCACAAGCGTGGGACACATCGGTAACGCAAAGGGCAGCGGATGAGGATATTCCGGTGATTGATTTAGCTGCATATTTCTCGCAACCTACGCAGGAGAACTTAACAGTCGTCGCCAATCAATTGCGCTTTGCCTGTGAAAATGTCGGCTTCTTTTCTATTGTCGGTCATCAAGTTCCAAGCGAGATGATAGACGAGCAATTTCAGCAAATTAAAGCATTTCACGCTCTGCCAGTGGCGCTTAAAACTTCAATAAAAATGGATAGGGAGGATTGGCCAGTTGGCGGGGTTGGCTATCTACCTTTTAAGAACAAAAAACTACCTTCAAGAGACACCGGCAATCGCAATGAAGCCTTTTTACTTAAATGCGATCACAATTTATCGATGAACTCGAATCAGTGGCTTGATCAAGCTCAGCTCCCTGGGTTTCGTTCAGCATCTGAGGCGTATGCCGCGGCGATGGTTAATCTGGCTAAGAAATTACTGCCCATATTTGCCCAAGCGCTAGAGGTAGATGAGAGCTTTTTTGCGCAAGCTTTTGAACAGCCACATTTTAGGCTGCGAATGACTCACTACCCAAGTGTTGATAAGTCGCAGGTGGCACAAGACCAATTTGGTATTGCACCACATGTCGATACCAGCTTTTGTACAATATTAGTGCAAGATCAGCCGGGGCTGAGCATTTACAGTGAACAGCGCGATCAATGGTTAGATGTACCGATGATTGAAGGGGCATTTATCGTCAATACCGGCGAGCTCTTAAGGCAGTGGTCAAACGATCGCTTTTTAAGCGTTAAACACTTTGTCCATACCAATACGACAGGAGTCTCGCGCTATTCTATTCCTTTCTTCTTCAACGCTAACTCCGATTACGTGATGCAGTGTATTCCCAGTTGCTACAGTGCCAGTAACCCTGCCAAATACCCTGCGATTTCCTACAATGGCAGTCAGGCGGTAGCGCAGGGTGAGTAGCTGTTTATACAAATTGACTAAAAAAAGTGAAAAGCTGAAAATAATAGTTTGGCGACAATTTGCATTAGCTCTATGCAAATCGTTCCTCACGCATTAAAAAACTTAAGTCTACACAGTGCTTATTTAAGCCAATTCAATGCTCTTGCTCGCGCCTCTTTGTAGTCGATAATAGGTTGAGGATAACCTAAGCTTTGACGCTGCTCAGCAGTGGGGCAGTGGATGTCTTTATCACTTAGTGATGCGAGCTCTGGCAACATTTTACGAATAAAAGTGCCTTTGGCATCAAACTTTGTCGATTGGGTGGTTGGGTTGAATATGCGAAACCAAGGGGTCGCATCACAGCCGATGGATGCAGACCATTGCCAGCCGCCATTATTTGATGAGAAATCACCGTCTATTAAAAGCTGCATGAAATGTTGCTCGCCCTGGCGCCAATCAATCAACAGTAATTTGCAGAGGAAGCTGGCACTGAGCATGCGCAACCTGTTGTGCATCCAGCCTGTGCGTTGCAGCTGGCGCATTGCGGCATCGACTAATGGAAAGCCTGTCTGCCCTTGTTGCCAAGCACTAAAGTGTTGAGGGTTATCTATCCAGCGCGGCTCCTTGCTGGCATTAAAGGCTTTACCTTTGGCTATATCGGGGTTGTGAATCATTAAATAGCGATAAAACTCACGCCAGCCCAACTCTTTTAGCCAGGTGTTATCTGGCCACGGTGCCTGGTGCTCTAAACACGATTGTTGTAAGTAGATATAGCATTGGCGAATACTAATAGCACCACAGGCAAGATAAGGGGAGAGCAAACTGGTGCCTTTGATCCCCGGATAATCTCTGTTATTTGCATAATCTATGGCCCCAGATTGACAAAACTCTATCAACTGACTGATCGCATGTTGCTGGCAAGGAGGCCAAATATCATCGCGGTACTGCGCCGTTAGTGAGGGTTTAGTATCTAAAGCTAAGTTGATAGTGGTTTCAATGTTGATCGCAGCACGAGATGCAGCAGGTGGTGGCAGTAAACTAACGTGTGTCGCTAGCAAGGTGCTCAGCCACTGACGATACCAAGCAGTAAAAACGCGATAAGGCTGCTCAGTTTTGGTGAGTATTGGCTGATTAACTAACATTTCATCGCTAAAGCGATGACAGTTAATATCGTGTGCTGTTAAAGCTTGCTCAACACGCTCATCTCTCAATTGCTCATTTAGCCAGCTTTGATCATTAAACCAGAGGCTGTTGATCTTATGTTGCTGACAATACTGCAATATTAATGCGGGTATTTGTGCAAAGCTGGGGCAATGCAGTATGTCTAGCGGTACGCCAATGTCAGCTAGTTGCCTAGCTAGCGAGAGTAATAAACCTTGTCGAAAGGCCAGCTGCGCCGCTGATTCGTGGTGCGCTTGGGATTGCTCAGGCGTTGCACAATAAATCACTCGAACCTTATCGTGACCCTTACAGGCATGATAAAGGGCGGGGTTATCAGCTAGTCTAAGATCGTTACGTAACCAGAGCAGACGAGTCATAACTATCACTTATCAATTAGCGAGAACATCATGTCGATATGCTCTTCACTGCTGTTTAAACAGGGAATGTAATCATAGCTTTCACCGCCAGATTCCATAAAGTACTCTTTGTTTTCTTCCATGATTTCTTCCAGTGTCTCTAAACAATCCGCTGAAAACCCCGGGCAAATAATAGCGACACGTTTAGTGCCATTACTCGCTAGCGATTTAAGTGTGGCATCGGTATAAGGCTGTAGCCAAGTCGCCTTGCCAAAACGAGATTGAAAGGTGGTCATTGCTTGCTCAGCGCTTAGCTCTAGTTGCTGTGCGACTAATTTGGTGCTCTGCATACAAAAACAGTAGTAGGGGTCGCCCTGTTCTAAATTGCGCTGCGGTATCCCGTGGTATGAGAAAATAAACTTATCTGGCAAACCATTTTTTTCAATATAATCTGTTATCGATTTTGCAATGGCCTGTATATAGAGCGCATTAGTGTGGTAGCCGTTGATGAACTTGATAGAGGGCACCCAGCGAAAAGTCATAAGCTCTTTAGCAACCGCATCAAAAGTTGAGCCTGAAGTCGTTCCTGAATACTGTGGGTATAATGGCAAGATGGTGATATCGCGCACATTTTTTGCAGTTAGCTGTGCTATTGCAGATTTCATTGAAGGGTTGCCGTAGCGCATGCCGATGGCAACAGGTACGTTATCGACACCATAGTGTTGATCACATTTTTTTTGTAGTGCTTGTTGTTGTTGCTTGCCGATAGCGAGCAGCGGTGAACCCTGCTCAGTCCACACTGATTGGTATAATTTAGCGGACTGCTTTGGACGAAAGGGTAAAATAAAGCCGTGCAGGATAATTAACCAGGCTAGGCGCGGTATTTCAACTACTCTTGGGTCACTTAAAAATTCTCTAAGATAGCGTCTTAATGAGGGCGCATCAGGGGCATCAGGGGTGCCTAAATTAACTAGCAGTACACCTTTTTTAGGAGAATTATTGTTGTGCTCGTATGTGTTTTGTCCTTTAAAGGCCATGGTCTGTCTCTGTTGTGTTAGTTGTTAGCATCTTGCTAATTAAGCCTGTGATATTTGCGCTGCTACCAATGTGAGGTAATATTTCAACCTCTAATGATTGATGATGACTAGCAGCTAAATGTACGGCTTTGGGGATATCATCAGTAACGTGTACGCCGGCGGCCAAGAAATATGGCAGTACTTTAATACTAGTGGCGCCTTTTTCAACACATTTATTGATGGCATCTGCTATGGATTGCGGAAAAAATTCTAAAAAAGCATTATTAACAATAGGATAGCTTTGTGCTAGCTCATCATTTAAATGGTTGACTAAACTGAGAATTTCATTGTTTGAGCTCTCTAATCGGCTACCATGAGATATTATTAATAGTGATTGCATAGGGCCTCTCCTAAATTATTGGCAGTTATTTATCAGTCAAATAGGCGAGTATTTGCTCTGGGTTTGCAATTCTTCTTTTGATATCAATATCGGCAACGCTAGCAGCAGTACCGCAGAACACAAGGTTGTCGTTAGTTTGTAGTGCCTGTTGAATATGCTGAGTTTCACGCTCTCGCCAGACACCTTCTTGAAAAACGATACATTCAAAATCTTGATACCTTAATGCCAGCGATATCCAAGTGTTGATATCACAGGGCTGATTAATTAAAACAACATTAATATTAGCGTCACTAAGTTCAATAGCAGCAAGTGCCAGTTTCCACATCGGTGAGCGCTCGGCACAGATCAATAAACTTGGCTGTTTTTGCTTCTTCGCTTTTTTAGCATTTAAACGTAATACCGCATAATCAACCAGCGCACTTTGTAGCAGCATCATCTGGGCCACTTTTAAAGTGTCAGCTTCGAGTTTTTGAATAACAGGTTCTAAAATTTCGCTGCGTGTTAGCGCGAGTGGATAATTTAAAAACAGATCTTGTAGCGATTGTTTTATTTGCGTCAATGAGCCGTTACTCAACGTGCTCTCTATTGTTTCTATCAATTGCTGCCAATCATTATTGCTAGGCTTGGGGTGTGTGCTGTTATCTGAGCTAAGCAGTGCTTTAACTTTACTAACAGGTACTCCTTTTGCAATAAATGCGAGGATGTCTCTGACCTTGGTAACGTCAGCTTCACTATATAAGCGATGACCTTTAGGCGTGCGCTGTGGGATAAGCAAGCCGTAACGACGCTCCCATGCCCGCAATGTGACTGTATTTACTTGAGTTTGTTCGCTGAGCTCACGTATCGGTATTAATTTATCTTGCGTGGGCTGTGGTCCGGATTCTGCTATGGACTGTTGTGTAGATAGCTGTGTCATTATCATTCCGTCTAGTCTCTATGATGTGTCCATATTATTATACAAAAATAATTCTTGTACAATCATTATTTATACATTATTATTTTTTGTACAACTTATTCGAAGTGCTTGAATGTTAAATAATCGCTTTGTAGATGATCGCCAATTGAAGAAAAGGAAATAGTGATGGATATTATTACATCTGATTTAGCTTACCTAGAAACACCTGCTGCAATTGAGCCTAAACAAAACGCTGACTCACAGGCGGTAGTACACGTTGGCTTAAGTGCTTGCCTAGCGGGGCAAGAAGTTCGCTATAATGGCGGTCACAGCCAATCGCGCTATTGCCTTAATACGCTGACTCAGTACTTTAGCTTTAAAACATTTTGCCCTGAAGTGGCAGCCGGCTTCTCAGTACCTCGCCCGACGATGCGTTTAATTGGTGATGTTAACAACCCAACACTGACCTATAGCGATAATAACGAGCATGACCTGACTGCGCAATTGCAGAAAGCAGGGCTCGCTCAACTTGAAAAAATTGATCATTTAGATGGTTATGTTTTAATGAAAAATTCACCAAGTTGCGGCTATCAAAGAGTAAAAGTCTATCAACAAAGTGGTTATCCTCATGACACTAGAAGACAAGGGCTGTTTACTGAACAACTGCAAAAAAAATATCCACTGCTGCCGATTGAAGAAGATGGGCGTTTGAATGATCCAAAACTACGTGAGAACTTTATCCTCAGAGTGTACGCGCATCACTATTTTAGACATGAGGTATTGGCACAGCCATCGCTACACAATTTAATAAAATTTCATAGCCGCTACAAATATACGTTAATGGCACATGATCAAGGGCTTTATAAAAAGTTAGGTAAGATGTTGGCAGGTATCGGTGAGCAATCAATACAGACACTTTGTCAGCAATACTTCGTGTTATTTATGCAGGCACTCGCAAAGCCTGCCAGCACTAAGAACCAGGCAAATGCGCTGTTACATATGCTGGGTTATTTGAAGAAAAGCGTACCCTCGCAAGCACGTCAGCATCTAGCTGAAATTATTGATAAGTATAGAGAAAACAAATTGCCACTGATTACACCGGTGACATTGTTATCGCACTATATTTTACAATATGGCAGTGCCTATATACGTGAGCAACGCTATTTTCAACCATACCCTGAAGCCTTAGGTTTAAGAAATAGAGTGTAATCTTATGAAAGCTATTGGCAATCGCTTATTGTCAGTGGCTGATTAAGGAATAACACCGCCGCTATTTGCTGGGTATGGCGGATAGCGTTCCAGTAATTTTTCAGCGTAGGCACTCGTTAGCAATTGCTCTAACTGCTGCCACGAGATGGGTTGTGAAAATAGGTAACCTTGGATGTAATCACACCCTTGTTGTACAAGATATTGGTACTGCTCATAATTTTCGATACCCTCAGCAATCGTATTGAGCTTATAAGCCTTTGCTATCGACAGTATAGCGTGGATCATTGTTTTATGGGTTTGGTCTGTTAGGTTGAGGCTATCAATAAATGATTTATCAATTTTTAAGCAATTAACGGGGTAGTGAATCAATTGAGTAAAAGCAGTATAGCCAGTACCAAAGTCATCTAGGGCCAATTTAACCCCCATTGCTCGCAATTCTTGCAAAGTGCTAATACTTTTGCCATCCGCTTCAACTAAGCTGGTCTCTGTTAATTCAAACTCAATGCAACTAGGTACAATATCATATTTAGTGATGAGCTCTTGTACCTGCTGGCTAAACAGCGTGTTGTGTAATTCGATTGCGGAAATGTTAATACAAAAAGTTAAGGGCTTACTATTTAGCAGCGCTTGCGCTTGTCGTATTTGTTTAAATGTTTGCTCTATCACCCATAAATCAATTTTTTTAATCAGATCAGATTCTTCTGCGATAGGGATATAAACATTAGGGCCTACTTCTTTAAGCAATTCATCAGTACTGCGAATGAGTATCTCTACACTAGCTATTTGTAGCGTAGTGCTATGAAAGATAGGCATGAACGATAGGTAAAAAAGCTCATTTTGTAGGGCGTACTCAATTTTATGGGTGATTTTTTTACGCAGAGAAATGTCGCTTAGCAAATTATCATCAAATACTTTTAGCTGGTTCTTACCGTCTTTTTTAGCGTAATACATAGCGGCACTCGCGCGTGTCAGCAATGATTCAAAGCTATGTGTTTGCCTATCGGCTACCGCAATACCTAAACTAATATGCACAAAGATCTTATACTCATTGAGTAAAAAAGGTGATTTTAGTACACCAAATAGATTATTTGCTGTCGCCTGTGCTTGTTGATGATCAGTATTGAGTAATATGATAATGAACTCATCGCCAGATAAGCGTGCAAAAAGATGTTGGTTTTGTGCGGCTAAAAACTCTTTTAAGCGCAAGCAGAAAGCTTTAAGTAATTGATCTCCAATTAGATGATTATAGGAGTCGTTAACTTTTTTAAAATTATCGATGTTTAGATGAAATATGCACGATTGGCTACCCGCACTATGCAATGAATGGTTTTTTTTCAACCAAGAATGCAGCCCTCTACGATTATAAAGACCCGTTAAATGATCGGTATGTGCCACTATTGTTAATTTGTTTTTTTGCCCAGATATTAAAATAATACCGACAACTAACCAAATCAACAGCATTAGGCGCAGTAAATCTTTTTCTGTGATTAGCTGTCCGTAGAGCATGGCCTGTGAGACAACAATTTTATAGTCGCCCAGGTCACTCATGCCATCGCTGAGAAACTCAAGGAGTTTTATATTACTAAACTCAAGCTGGCTGTTGTCAAAATCAATGTTATATTCAGAAATCCACCAGTTCTCGACCATGAATTTATTGAACGGCACTTCAATATTATCGCCACTGGCCGCTGGGATATAGATAATGGTGTTGAATTTTAAAGATACTTCATCATTAGTATTAGAATACAGTGGGTTATAGTTTCTTAAGGAGACTTTTAATCGTGAGTGTGGGTTGGGCGATAAATATTTAGCCGCTATTTTTATGCGATCATATTTGGAAAGATCAATACCCTGGTCAAAGCCTGTGCTACCAAACCTAAAGGCGAGGCCGCATAAATTGAACCCTTGTAAATTGGTGATGGAGCATTCACTGGTAAAACTAGTATTATCTGTCTTTAAAGAGCTGGTAACGTGGCCTGATGTAATGGGAGCTATTTGCTGAATATGGGCGCCATTGAGTAGCGAGAGTGAGGTATTGAGCAAACCGATACGATGAGCGCCAAAAACACTCAGCGATAACAACAACAAGGTGACGATTATTCGGCTATTGTAGTCTGCTAACACATGATGTCCTTAGCTAAAACGGCGGTATCTATTAGTTTTAACAATAACACCATATTGTCCGTTTTTCGATTAATCGTTAATAAATTATTATCTCAATTCTTACTTTAAGTTATAGTGCCATTATCCTGATGATCGATTAACTAATGATTAATATTAAAAGTATGGCACTAATTGTTAGTGATAACAGCTAAATGTTAGTTATTTAATATGCCGTTATGGATCGTCACTTAAAAATAAATACAACTGGCTGTTTAATGATCGACATTCGAGTGTTAGCAGGCAGTACTTACAGGTGCGAATTAAAATGGAAGGCAAAGCAAAAGCGGTTGAATTATTTGAGATGGCAGATGAGTTTATTAATATTGCCAATCGTTTAGTGGAAACTGACGGTAAGGATTTAGGTGATGTAGGTGCGGCTATTCGCTATGCCGCCGCGCGCTTTAATGCCCATGAAGCGGCGTATAAAGCCAAAGATTTAGCAGCTGAGCGCAGTGACGCTTTAGCGTGGTTTTCAAGTCAGTATAATGAAATGCTAGAGGAAAATTTAGATCAGCATATCAAATATTTTGAAGAGCAAAAACTAAAGGGCCAACAGCACTAACTCCAGCTCAATCTTAGTTATTTGAATATCAATGACGAGTAGTTACAAAAAAGCGCTTCTAGTGAAGCGCTTTTGCGATAACTATTTTTTACGCTTAAGCAATATTAGACAAGGTCAAAACGATCTGCGTTCATTACTTTATTCCAAGCGGATACGAAATCTGCCAAGAATTTTTCGCTAGCATCAGCACTGGCATAAACTTCAGCAATAGCGCGCAAAATAGAATTAGATCCAAATAATAGATCGACATCTGTAGCGCTCCATTTAGCAGCTCCTGTTGCTAGATCATTACCTTGGTAAGCATTTTTACCAGTTTTGTTCCACTTAGTCGACATATCCAATAAATTGACAAAGAAATCATTTGTTAATGTTCCTGGTGTGTCAGTGAATACACCATTGGCAGTGCCATTGGTATTCGCATTTAAGACCCGAAGGCCACCGATAAGTGCCGTCATCTGCGGTGCTGTTAAGCCAAGCAACTGGGCGCGGTCAACGAGTAAATCACCAGCTTGGAAATTTGTTTTCGTTGAAATGTAGTTGCGAAAGCCATCGGCAATCGGTTCAAGTACCGCAATTGATTCGATATCTGTTTGCTCTTGTAGAGCATCAGTACGACCCGCTGCAAAAGGTACTGTGATATTGCTACCGGCATCTTGCGCTGCTTTTTCAATAGCAGCGGCACCGCCAAGTACAATCAAATCCGCAAGTGACACTTGTTTGCTAGCAGATTTAGCATTAAATTCACTTTGTACGCCTTTGAGTGCCTTTAATACAATCGCAAGTTGTGCAGGGTTATTTACCTCCCAATCTTTTTGCGGCGCTAGAGCAATACGTGCACCATTGGCACCGCCACGTTTATCACTAGAGCGGAATGTCGCAGCAGATGACCAGGCAGTATTCACTAATTGTGATACCGATAAACCGGTCGCTAAAACCTTAGCTTTAAGCTCTGCGATGTCTGCATCATCAACAAGATCGTGATCAACAGCAGGTACAGGGTCCTGCCAAAGTTGCGGCTCACTAGGTACTAATTTACCAAGGCTGCGGCTAAATGGCCCCATATCGCGATGGGTTAATTTGTACCATGCGCGAGCAAATGCATCTGCAAACTCTGCTGGATTTTTATGAAAACGACGAGAGATCTTGCCGTATTCAGGGTCCATACGTAATGCTAAATCGCTGGTAAACATGATCGGCAAATGCGTTTTGCTGCCATCGTGAGCATCTGGAACATTGGCAGCTGAAGCATCAGTTGGGATCCACTGTATCGCACCGGCGGGGCTTCTTACCATATCCCAATCATAGCCAAATAGGATGTTGAAAAAATTATTATCCCACTGTGTTGGCGTATTGGTCCAAGCGCCTTCTAAACCACTAGAGATAGTATCGCCACCTTTACCACTTTTGTAAGTGCTGCTCCAGCCCAGGCCTTGCTCTTCTAAACCAGCGCCTTCAGGCTCAGCGCCAACATTGGCAGCGTCACCCGCACCGTGGGCTTTACCGAAAGTGTGACCACCGGCAATTAACGCCACTGTTTCTTCATCGTTCATTGCCATGCGCGCAAATGTCTCGCGAATATCACGAGCAGAGCCCAATACACTTGGCTCGCCATTTGGGCCTTCAGGGTTAACATAAATCAAACCCATTTGCACAGCAGCTAGGTTACCTTCTAGTTCACGGTCACCTTTGTAGCGCTCGTCATTTAGCCATTCGCCTTCAGGTCCCCAGTAAATATCTTCTTCAGGTTCCCAAATATCGGCGCGACCGCCAGCAAATCCAAAGGTTTTTAAGCCCATTGATTCTAGGGCAACGTTACCGGTTAAAATCATCAAATCTGCCCATGAGATTTTTTTGCCGTATTTTTGTTTGATAGGCCACAATAATCGACGTGCTTTGTCTAAATTGACGTTGTCAGGCCAGCTGTTAAGCGGTGCGAAACGCTGGTTACCAGTACCGGCACCGCCGCGGCCATCACCGGTACGATAAGTCCCCGCACTGTGCCAAGCCATACGAATGAAGAATGGGCCGTAATGACCGTAATCTGCAGGCCACCACTCTTGTGAATCAGTCATTAATGCATGTAAATCCTTGATAACGGCATCTAGATCAAGTGTTTTAAATTCGTCAGCATAGTTAAAGTTCTCACCCATAGGGTCAGATTCATTGGTGTTCTGGTGCAGGATTTTTAGATTAACTTGATTAGGCCACCAATCAGAATTCTTCGATGGTGCTGGTTTTTTATGATCACCGCCGCCCATTACTGGGCATTTTGAAATATCGCTCATGTCATTAATTCCTCTTGTTGTGTTCATTTATTAATTTCACTATTTAAAATAACTGTCGGTTTATAATGCATACAAACTCGCTACTCACGTTATTCGCCAAGCGCCAAATTAATTTTGTGTGTTGGTTTAAGCAGTAATTTATAGTAACACTGCGACTACACTTGCTCTAGTTAAGGATATTGATCAGCTTGATAGCAAAAAACTATAGAAAGGCTATAGTTAACAGTTTTTGATTAAAATCAAGGGTGTTAGGCGCTAGTCTTTAATCGTAAAATCGCTGAAATACCGCTATCTATACGTAAAAAATAGGCTTTTGGTTGCATCGCTATGTGAATAATCACTGAAAAGTAATGAAAATCAGCTAAAATGTTACACCTTTTGCTAAATGTTAAAACCTGTGTTCTAACATTAGTAGCCGTTGGCGCTACACTGTTAATAAACCGGTCTATCGAGTAATATTTTTGAAAACTGATACACAAGATTCAACATTGAATGCCTCGTCATTGCAAATAATTCGCCGTGTTGTGCCCTACCTATGGCCTAAGTCTGATAATTCGGTACGCGTTAGAGTAGTGCTATCTATCACGATGTTGATCTTGGCCAAGCTGATTGCGGTGGCTACCCCATTTTTCTATAAAGAGGCGGTCGATGCATTGACCGCGAGCGATCAATCTTCACGCTGGTTATTAGCGATAGGTGGTAGCGGTTTAGTGATTGCCTATGGGGTATCAAGGCAACTCAATATCTTATTTCAGCAATTAAGAGACCTTATTTTTGTCAGTGTAGGCCAAGGTGCTCTACGTGCGATTTCACTACAGACTATCTCCCATATCCATCAGTTATCTATGCGCTATCATATCAGCAGGAAAACCGGTGGTTTGAGCCGTATTATTGAGCGCGGTGTCAAAGGCGTCAGTTTTTTATTGCGCTTTATGTTGTTCAATATAGGGCCGCTGATTTTAGAGCTGGTGATGATATCTATCATCCTCGTTACCTTTTTTGATGCCTGGTATTTGTTAATTGTGGCAATAACAGTGCTCAGTTACGTATGGTTCACCACGGTTGTGACTAATTGGCGCTTATCTATACGCAAAGAAATGAATGATAAAGACCGCGATGCCAACCAAAAAGCGGTCGATAGCTTATTAAATTTTGAAACCGTGAAATATTTTAACGCACAACAAATGGAAGTTGAGCGCTACGATATATCGATGAAAGGCTATGAAGCAGCATCAGTTAAAACGGTTAAATCATTAGCATTACTAAACTTTGGTCAGGGCTTGATTTTAAATGGCGGCTTAGTAACTGCACTACTCCTAGCTGCTAGTGATGTAGCGGCAGGGCGCTTAAGTGTCGGTGAGTTTGTGATGGTAAATGCCTATATGATGCAAGTGATGCAGCCGTTAGGTCTGCTCGGTTTTGTCTATCGAGAAATACGCCAATCATTAATAGATATGCAAGAGATGTTTGGCTTATTAGAGCAACCTGCTGAAATAGCGGATAAGCCAGGGGCTGTTGATCTTGCGATAAAAGATGCCAGTATTGAATTTGTAAACGTCGACTTTTGCTATCAAACTGAAAGGCCTATTTTAAAAAAATTGAATTTAAAGATTAAAGGGGGCCAAAGTGTGGCGATAGTCGGAGCTTCAGGTTCTGGTAAATCAACCATTGGCCGGCTATTGTTTAGGTTTTATGATGTCAGTGCGGGCGCGCTGTTGATTGATGGTCAAGATGTGCGAGATATTAGCCAGGCGAGCCTGCAAAAAAACATTGGGGTGGTGCCTCAAGATACAGTACTTTTTAACGATACTATTTTTTATAATATCAGTTATGGTGATCCCAGTGCGAGTATAGCAGAAGTAGAAGTGGCGGCAAAAGCGGCGAGAGTACACGATTTTATCTTACAACTGCCTGATGGTTATCAAACTAAAGTTGGGGAGCGCGGGCTTAAATTATCTGGCGGTGAAAAGCAGCGCGTAGGTATCGCTCGTACCATCTTGAAAAACGCACCTATCTTGTTGTTAGATGAAGCGACGTCAGCACTTGATACTAAAACAGAGCGAGATATTCAATATAGCTTGCAGCAGCTGAGCAGGGACAGAACTGTGGTTATTATTGCTCATCGTTTATCCACCGTCGTCGATGCAGATACTATCGTGGTGTTAGAGCACGGCGAGGTGGTAGAAAGTGGTAGCCATCAGCAGCTATTAGCTTTAAATGGTCGCTATCAGCAAATGTGGCGTAATCAGGAACAGTAATACGGGCTGTTTATTGTGTTAGCAATTAATTTACAGCCAACAACGCGTTGAGCTTGGTCACGTTGTTGGCGTAAATAAGCGATACACAGACGTTTAATGCTCTGTGTATCGCTTAGTACAATAGTTTACCTACCATTAAACTGCCGACATAGCCCACTGAATAAGTCACTAGCAGATAGAAGAAGTAGCGCATATAGGAGAAAAAGTTAATTTCTTTTACTTTACTCATGGCAACAATACCCGCTGCTGAACCTATAATTAGTAGCGAGCCACCAACACCAACAGCGTAAGTAAGTGATAACCAGTGCTCTGGTTGCATTGTAATGGTTGATTTTAATACAGCTGCAGTTAATGGTACGTTATCAACGAGTGATGAGATTAAGCCCATCGTGAAATTAGCGTATTCAACCGGAATATACTGGTACAGTTTGACCATAGAATCGAGCACACCAATTTCTTTTAGCATGCCGACTAATAATAAAATACCTAAGAAAAATAGCAGGGTGTCGTATTCAATAACGCGTAGATAATCTAAAAAATTGTCTCTTTTATCGCCGCGGTAAAAAATGCGGCCAACTAAAAACATGATCGATAAACCAAATAAGAAAGTCAGCACTGGCGGTATTTGTGCATAGACATTGAGCACGATAGTCGAAAGAATCGTCAGTATAAAAATAGCGGCAATGCGCTTGCCAACTAAGTCTTCCCTACGCTTTTCTTTTTGAATTTCAATGGTGCCTTGCAGCGAAAAGGAAAAGAGGGTTGTTAGCAATAAGACGCTGATTAAAGATGGCACAGCTAACCAGAGTAAATCTTGTATCGCCACTTTGTTTTCAAGGAAAATCATTAATGTTGTGACATCACCTGTAATCAGGGCGACACCACCGGAGTTAACTGAGAAGACGACCAGCACAGCGAATTTTAATGTTTTCTCAGGCGGTAATTTTAATGACAGTACTAAGGTGATGGATACCAGAGTCGCTGTAATATTGTCTGATAGAGAGGAGAAGGTAAAAGAGAAAAGGGCGACTAAAAACAGTAGCGCTTTTTCGCTGATTTTATCGGGCAATATGGCATAAATCATCGACTCTATCAGGCCTTGATGATTCAGGTATGCAACGAATGTCATTGCCGCCATGAGGAATAGCCATAAAGTTGCTATTTCCAATAAGTTTTCATTAAATGCTAAATGTATGTCTTCTCGGTTTAAGCCGTGCTGTGGAAAAATAAACAATATAATCCAGCTTAAAGCTCCTAGAAACAGAGTGGTTTTTGCTTTATTTATATGAATTACTTCTTCAAGAACAATAGATAAAAAGGCGAGAACAGCTAATGAGATCAATAAGATCTGCATGAAAACCTCCGATATCAGGGTATCGTTTATAGGGTTAAGTTTATCAAGGGTAAGGGCAAAACTTGCGTGTTCAGAAGTTTAGAGTAAGTAAACAGAAAAGCAATAGCTTTACTCTACTATCAAGAAATACCTATACTTGGCCAGTATTTTGCTTTTTGTTAGTGGTGTTAATAGGCTTTTCAGTGCGGTCATTAAAACGAATGTTAACGCTAAAGCTCGCTTGTTGTGCATCGATAGTGAGTGGCCATTGGTTGGCGTCACAAATGCGCTGCACTATTTGTAAGCCGATGCCTTTTTCTTTAAAACACTGCGCTAGCGAATGATGATTACTAATAGTAAGAGCGTGTTGATCTGCTGATATTTTAATGTTGCCATCACCATGTCTTAGGGCATTGCGCAATAAGTTTTCAATAACCATGGTTAGCATAACCGGTTTTAGCTGCCAGCTGAATTCAACAAAATGTGTGCTGATCATTGGTTTTTCGTGCTCTGCTAGGGTGTCTTTTATTTGCTCAATTAAGGTTTCTAGCGAGTGATTATCAACTGACTCATTATCAAAAGTGGTTTGGCTCTTATCTTCTCGTCCTAACCATAGAAACATTTCAATTAAACTGCTCATGCGCTGGGTGGCGATTTCCATACGCTTAAGAATGCGTAAGTTAATAGCAGATGGCGGCAGTGTCTTGGTCAATAAATCTAGGTTGCCGCGAATAATGGTGACCGGTGTTCTGAGCTCGTGACTGGCAAAACGTGTAAAATCTTGCTCACGCTGGGTGTACTTGCGCATTTTAATAATTAAATTACTAAAGTGATTACTGAGCTGGCCTATTTCATCATCGCGATCAAGTAAGGGTAGCTGATTGGAATTGATATTTAAGTTACGTACTCTCTCCTGTAATTCTATCACCGGTAATGTCAGTCTTTTGGCCATAAATAACACTAAAAACACCACAATACAGGTGGTCAGTATTGCCGCTAAGATAACAAAGAGAATATCTTCAAACTCCTCTTCGACAAAGGATTGCTGCTGCTCAAAGCCTAGTCTTAAATAATATAGCTCACGGCTGTGACTGTGTTGCCCGATGATCAATAAGCTGTTGTCTTTGAGCTGGTGGACACCGTTAGTTGCATATTCGCTAAACTCTGCAGGTAGCTCACTCGCTGTTGAATAGAGCTCATACCCTGGGTTTTTAATGGTGTTTTTAGCAAATTCGCCTGCTTTGATAGACTCAACTATCTGCTGTTTCAAGGGCGAGGGAAGCTTAGTTTGATCACTCGCTTCTATATATTCAATGAGTAACCAAAAGACAGCTAAGGTGACTAAGATAAGCACGAAGGTGTAACCTGTGATGGCAAAAATAAATCGGCGTCTATAACTTAACTTCATTCATTTATCTCACGGGCTAGCATTAACTTGTAACCCTGATTGCGTACCGTTTTTAGGATATCGTAAGGGTAGGGCTTATCGACTATCTGACGCAACTGGTACAAATGGCTGCGAAAAGAGTCACTATCAGGTGGCTCGCCCTGCCATATATCATACTCTAACTGCTCTCGCGTGACGATTTTAGGTGCCTGTGTGATCAGTTGCTTAAGTAGTTTGTACTGTATTTGGTTAAGGTTGAGTAACTGAGCACTGCGGTATATCTGTTTGCTGTCTAAATCGATCAGTAATTCACCGTATTGTACTTGGCTGATAGATTGTCTCGATACTCGCTTGCTCAGCGCCTGGATGCGGCACAACAATTCATCCATGGCGAATGGCTTCACCAAATAATCATCAGCACCGGCATTAAAGCCAATAATTTTATCATCTAAAGTATCTCGTGCAGTGAGGAAGATGATAGGGGTAGTGCAGCCATGAGCTCTGATTTTCTGGCATGTGGCAATGCCGTTTAGTTTTGGCATCATCACATCTAATACGATGACGTCGTAGTTGTTTTTTTGCACTAGCGCTAGCGCTTGCTCACCATTGTAGGCGCAATCGGCAATAATGTTGTCCAAGCTTAACTGATCGGCAATGGTGGTGAGTATATCTACTTCATCATCTACTATTAAAACCTGCATGCTATGCCTTTTTCTGCCTTGTCATTAACGGGGAAAATATACTGGCAATAGACCAGCAAATACCGAGTGTCCAGAGATCATGTGATAGAAAATGAGCTCCTCGCAATTGTTGAGTAAACCCTAAAATCAAGCCTACTATTAATACAAAAGCCAAGCCATAGTAGCGATAACTTGGTGCGTATCGTTTTAGTAAATAAAAGATACCTAGCCAAGCATAGCCTGAGCTTGCGTGCCCCGCCGGGAAGCAACTGACACTTGGGTAGCTACTCGGCCTGCTTTGATAGGCCGAATAATAGCTGAGGTCACCACCAAAATTTTGGATATTCCAAGGGCAGTCAACTTGCGTTATTTTTTTTAATAATGCGATCACTAGCACTGATAATATCGCACTCAGCAACAGATAACCAAGTGCTGAGCTCTGAATATAAGGTGGTGAGTATTTAAAGCTAGCAAGCCATAGAGCCAATAGAGCGATAGTCAGTATGGTCAGCGTTTGCCTGGCACCAGTGTGCAGTATGTTTTCTAGTAACCAGTGGCTTTTTAAGGCCCATTGATCACCCTGTAAATGGTAAATAAATGTTGCTAATTTAAGGTCAATATTAAAAAAATCGATAGCCGTTAATGCCAGCGCAATAAAGATGATAGGGCTAATGAGGTGGTGATACCAGTATCGCATAGTCATTGATGATCGAATTATAGTTGTATTATAGTTGAGTTATAGTGAATTATAGTTCAGCGATAGTTGAGCTTTGGCGACAATCGGCAAAGATATCTAGTTCAGCTTGATACGCAGTAGTGGCCACATTATATAAGCCTAAGAGCGAATGAAAAATATTATCGTGGCTAAATTGTTGTGAGCTTTTGTTTTCTAAACACTGCTGATTTATAGCAAAACGCTGTGTGAAACTAGCGGATAACCATAGCATAAAAGGCACTTCTTTTTGGTTATCAGGTGCTATTGTGTATGGCAGTCCGTGCAGGTAGATATTATTTTCACCTAGAGATTCACCGTGATCAGAGATATAGAGCATCGCTGTATCGTATTGATCCTGCTTAGAATTGAGGTAATCAATCGTTTTGCTCAGAAAGTAATCGGTATATAAAATGCTGTTATCATAACTGTTAACAATGCTTTGCTCAGTACAGCTGCTAAGATCTGAAGATTCGCAAACCGGCGTATAAACTGCGAATGCTTTGGGGTATCTTTTCGAGTAGGCTGGGCCGTGACTACCTTGCTGGTGCAGTACGATTAACGCCGGCTTATCGTTACTATTAAGGTATGAGTCAAGCTTGGTGAGCATCGCTTCATCAAAACATGTTTTATCTTGGCACACATCAGTATTAGCGAAGATTTCTTCGCCTTGCTTGGTGATGCGATCGCAAACCCCTTTGCAGCCAGAGTTGTTATCTCGCCACATGACATCAAAACCGATACGGCGCATAACATCTAAAACATTCTCTGAATTTTCGGCCTGCCAGCCATCAAAGTTAACTCTCGCTTGTTTGGAGAATAAACAAGGTACTGAAACCGCGGTACTGGTGCCACAGGAGCTAACATTGGAGAAATTAACAATATCCTGTTGGCTCAAGTTGGGATTAGTGTTGCGCGCATAGCCGTTAAGTGCAAAGTTTTTAGCCCTAGCTGTTTCACCAACTACTAGTATAGTGACTACTTTTTTATCTTGTTTTTGCCAAGTTCCAGCTAGACGGGCATCTTCGGCAATTGTTTGAAATTCAACGTCTTGTTGCTCATAAGCCCCTGACATATACCTGGCAGCATAGTAGATATAGCTAGAGGGGATAATTACATTTCTTATTTCACGCTGATTTCTAAAGGTCGATGAGTAATCTTTATAAAAAACCGCTAAATTAGCAATAATAATGACTAGGCAGACAGCGCTAATGATGATTTTTTTCTTACATTCTATTAACAGTGGTGAATAGGTTATTTTGCTGTGGATAATAATCATGCTTGGAATCACACCGAGCAAAATAATGTAGATAATTAGTTTAGCATTAAATAAGTCGGCCACTTCGTCAATATCGGTCTCAAAAGTATTTTGAATCATGGTTTTATCATAGACAATGCCAAATGTATTGATGAAATAGGTAGCGATAGCAGCGGATAAAATAATAGCGACAGCGAGCGGTTTATGCAGTAACTTGACGCTAATCACCGTCAATATTAAATTGAAGATAGCGACTAGAAAAGTAAAAAAAGAAATAATAAACAATGATTTAACGATAATAGGCTGATCGTTATTGCTAAATAATAGCGACCATAACCGCTGATTGTAGAAACATGCTAAGACAATAGATAATAATAAGTTGAAATAATTACTAGCAAGGCTGATAGGTGTGAGTTTTATCGTTTTCATAAGTGTACAAAATTCATTGTTATAGTGACAACGCTATACTAAAAGAGTGAATGTGAAGCACAGGTGAAAAAACTAATATAATGATTAAACTTATTACTTTATGAGTGTTTTCTTGTTGCTGATACGCAATGTCACCATTGTTATACCGACAAGTACTAGGCAAGATCCGGCTATAAAGTGCAGTTCTAGCGTTTCATTGAGTAAGATTACAGCAAAAATAATCCCGAAAATAGGCGTGACAAAGGAGAATACACCTAACTGCGCTGCAGGGTATTGTTTGAGTAACCACAGCCATACAGAGAATGTAATTGCACAGACAATAATGCCTTGATAGAGAATACTAACCCATACAATCTGCGTCATATTAAATGCAATGTTATCGCTAAAGAGGCTCGCTGCTGACAATAATAGCGCGGCGCAAAACAACTGGTACAGTAAGGTTTGCGCTGAAGGTATGGTGCTCAATTTTGAGCAGCGAATAACAATGGTTGCTCCCGCCCAAAAAAGGCCAGAGAGCAGGGCCAGAAAATCCCCCCACAAAGTTTGGCTTGCCAGCACGTTATCGCTAGATTCACCTGCTAAAAAAGCCAGGGCGATCCCTAAAAAAGCAACAATAATACCTAGCCACTGCAACGGGGTAAGCCTTTCACTGGCTTGCAAAAAATGAAGAGCGAGGGCGACAAATATAGGTGCGCTATATAAAAAAACTGTGACGTGGGAGGCACTGGTATAATTTAAGCTCACGCCAAGCAGATAATATTCTAATGAGAAAAAGCAGCCGGCGAGCAAGCCCGCGGGCCACACGCCATTAAAATGCAGCTCTTGTTTGCGAAAATAAATAAATAAGCCGATAAAAACAGCGCCAATTGCTGATCGCCCCGCTATTTGTAAAATAGGGGACATATCGACAGCGGCCGCTTTTAAAATAACTTGTTGAGTACCCCAAATAGCACTGAGTACGATCATCATTATGATCGCCTGATTATCGATAGCCTTACGCATTGTTAGTGCTAATTTTCATATAGTTCAATCGGTAAACCGTCAGGGTCATTAAAAAAGGCAAATTTCTTGTTAGTGTCTTGATCTACCCTGATTGCTTGAGTCGCAACACCTTTGCTATTTAGCTGGGCAATACATGATTTAATATCGGCAACGCGAAGCGCTAAGTGCCTTAACCCTTGTGCTTCAGGGTAGGAGAGTCTAGCAGGTGCGTTGGCAAATGAGAATAACTCAATCTGGCTGTTGTCAGCTAATAACAGGTCTAATTTAAAAGATTTTCTATCAGCTCGATATTGCTCATTGATGATAGTGAGCCCTAGTGTTTGAGTATAGAATTTTTTTGATACGCCATAATCACTGCAGATAATAGCGATGTGGTGAATACCTAATATTTGCATGGCGTTTACTCTTAAATAATCACTACATTATAACGACTGCTGGAGTAAAGGTGGCTATTTTATTGGTATTTATCACGTATCTTTTCATATTGTAGGCGATACAGAGCAATGCTCGAGTGAGGCAGCCAGCGCTCGGCAATACGTCGATAAGAGGACGTAAGCCAGTTGCTTTTTATGAATTGATTAAGATCTGCTATCACCTGCCTGCCTACTTGCGTATTTGTACATAGTATATAAGCGAGTAAGTGCTCTTGTGACTCTAGTAATTTAGTCGAACGGTATGGTTGCTGAGCATCGTTTTGAAAGGCATATACCGAGACAAACGGGTACTCTAAGGTAAAAGCTACACGCCTTTTTTCAGTGAGCTTAATGTGATCAACAATGTTTAGCTGCGCTGGGTAGACGATAAAATTAGCGGGGTATTGTTTAATAATATGATTAATTTTTTTTCCGTATGATCGGTGTTTGGTGATACTAATTTTAATTTCTGGTTTGCTCGTGATTAATGCCTCTAAAGACATAGGTTTATTAAAGGGCTGCCCTATCAATTGCTCTATTTCTGCTAGTCGGCTGTGATGAAACTGTAGCGAGTGATTGGGAAGTTGTAACACAGGCAGAGAAGAGAGCACTTTGTCAGCGGGTAGCTTTCTTGGTAGCATTCCAGAGCAGGTTAGTGTCTTAGTGTCTTGTAAATCACGTAAGATACGGGCCATGACAGTGGTATAATTTTGGTGCTCATATTGTGGAAGGCTGCGCTGGATCAGTGCAAGCAGCTCATCACCCATACCAGTGTTGGCATTTTCTTCTTGCATTAAAAATAATGGTTTTATTTCATATTTTGCCCAGTGTATTTTTTCTTTTGCGCTTGCTGACATACTGAGCAAACAAGATAAAATAAAGAGGACGCACAGACTTGTGCTGTTAGGTACATACTGGGGAGAAGTATTAAAGATAGAGGCTTTATTTGATATCATATTAGACATTCTATTCAGTTTGCAGTCATAAAACAACAGAAGATATCAAGCCATTGTGCAGCTATATATAACAGTGTGTATTTAACAGTGTGTAGTTTAGGGTATCAGTAGTAGATGACAGTATAGGCAAAATGATCGCTATTGTTAGCAGGTAAGTGCTGGTATAGGAAAGATTGAGAGAAAAACATGAGGCGTATTCGCCCCATGTTTAATGATTGTCTAGATTTCAGTGTTACTCATTAAGCTGGTATTACCTCCAGCTGCAGTGGTATCAACACAAAGATGGCGCTCTAGGACAAAACGCTCTGCTGATGCTTCATTGATCAACGGGATTAATGCGCCAGATCGTGCGGCTAATGCGCAGCGATAATCGCGCAACGTGTCAGTTGGTGCATCACTGGCAATGGCTTCTATATTTGCAAGCTGAGTTAAAGTAGTGGGCTCTAACACTGCGTTTAACACGATAAAAGGGATCGCTAATTGCGATGCACTTTTTGCTAATGCCGTGAATTGAGCATCTGCTGAATCCGCTGTCACTAACACCACACTATTGCCTTGTGATAATGCACTTAAGCATAATGCTAGGCTGCTTTGGATATCGTGACCTAAACATAACACTAAACCTCTTGGCACTTGCGATAAAACATTGAGCTCGCCAGTAGGGCCCGCCATATTGATCGGATCATGAGTCGCTGCAATAGCCTCTAGCAAAGGGGCACTATTCGCCAGCTCTGTTAGCCACTGGCTTAGCACGCTTTGGCGCTGTTTAGCCTTACGCCATTTTTTAGCAGCGCTTGAGGCGATCACACTATCAATGGTGCTCTGTACTAAACTGGTAGCAATCACGGTTGCTTGTTGTGCCGGCTTTTTAGAGGCTAGCAGTTGCGGCTTTAGAAAACGTTTTAAGTAATGTGGGCCACCTGCTTTAGGCCCTGTTCCCGATAAGCCTTCACCACCAAAAGGTTGTGAGCCAACAACGGCGCCAATTTGGTTGCGGTTGATGTAAGTGTTACCCGCTTTGATATGGCTTGAGAGAAAATGAACTCTACTTTCTACTCGTGAATGCACACCAAATGTTAGGCCGTACTTCTGTGCATTAATGGTATCAATAACTTTACCTAAATCTTTGCCCTTAAAGGTGGCGACATGCAAGATAGGTCCGAAAATTTCTTCCGCCAGCTCTTCTATCCCAGTCACTTTTAAGACAGTAGGGGCAACGAACAAACCTTGTGTTGGCGCATCAATCGTTTTTAATAGTTTGCCTTGCGCTGCAAAGCTAGCGCAGTGCTTAACAATTTTATCTTTCGCTAGCTGATCAATAACAGGGCCGACATCGGTGCTCAGTGCATTAGGGTTAGCTACTACTAATTGATCCATCGCGCCGTACAGCATGTCTAGTAAATGATCGGCAATATCTTCTTGTAGATAGAGCATACGCAGTGCAGAGCAGCGTTGACCGGCACTTTGAAAAGCAGAGGCAATAACATCACGAACCACTTGTTCAGGTAGTGCTGTTGAATCGACAATCATTGCATTGAGACCACCCGTTTCAGCTATCAGTGGTGCTTCAGGTGGTAGCGTGCTCGCCATTGTCTGGTTAATACGCTGTGCTGTCGGTGTTGACCCTGTGAAGCAAATGCCTGCGATACGTGGATCACTCGTTAGCTGCGCACCGACAATTGCACCTTTACCAGGTAATAACTGGATAGCATCTTGGTGTATGCCAGCTGTGTGCATTAGTTCAACTGCCTTTGCTGCGATCAACGTTGTTTGTTCAGCAGGTTTAGCGAGTACAGTGTTACCTGCTGCTAGCGCTGCTAAAATTTGCCCTGAGAAAATAGCGAGTGGGAAATTCCACGGTGAAATACAAGTAATCACCCCGCGGCCATCTTTGTTTTCTGCTTTTTGCTCAGCTTGATCGGCGTAGTAGCGAGCAAAGTCGACCGCTTCACGCACTTCACCAATGGCATCTAGTAATGTTTTACCCGCTTCACGCGTTAATAATGAAAATAATTCGATTGAATGCTCTTCATACAAATCAGCAAGTTTTCTTAAGTAACTCGCACGCTGTGCAGCGGGCACTGCGTTCCAGCGGGCAAAGCCTTCACTGGCGCCACTAATCGCAGCATCGACTTGTTGCGCTGTCGACTCTTGAACACTGCCGACAATATCACTAGCATCAGCTGGGTTATAAACACTGATGGCTACTGAACTGTTATCCGTTTGAGGCGCGCTAATTAATGCACTGGCATGCCATTGTTTGCTTTTAAATTCAGCGCTTTGTGCGTTGATGTCATTAATCGTTTTAGCATCTGTTATATCCCAGCCTTTAGAGTTGCGTCGCTGTGCGCCAAATAAGTCTTTTGGAGATGGGATTTGTTGGCTGGCGATTTTATCGTTTAATGCCAACACTGCATCAATAGGATCACGGGCAATGTCTTCAGGTTTAATAGTGGTATCAACAATTTGGTTTACAAAAGAGCTGTTAGCACCGTTTTCTAATAAGCGACGTACTAGGTATGCAAGTAAGTCACGATGAGCACCGACGGGTGCGTAAATACGACAGCGAGTATTGTTTTGCTCAAATACTTGCTGATGTAGTGATTCGCCCATACCGTGCAAACGTTGGAATTCGTATTGCTCAACAGGTAAATTTTTGGCCAGTTGTAAAATAGCTGAAACAGTGTGTGCATTGTGAGTGGCAAATTGCGGATAAATACGATCCGCCATGGCCACTAGTTTCTTAGCGCAACAAATATAGGATACATCTGAGTTTACTTTGCGAGTAAATACAGGGTAGCCAGTGAGGCCAAGTTCTTGAGCGCGTTTGATTTCAGCATCCCAATAGGCGCCTTTTACTAAGCGTACCATGATTTTTCGATCAAGCTTTTGTGCTAAAGCGTATAGCCAATCTAATACGAAACTAGCACGTGGTCCAAATGCTTGGACAACAACGCCAAAACCATCCCAGCCTTTTAGCGATGGGTCTGAGAGTACCGCTTCAATAACATCTAGTGATAAATCGAGACGATCAGCTTCTTCAGCATCAATGTTAAAACCCATGTTGGCAGCTTTTGCCTGTTTTACCAATGACAGAGTACGAGGTACTAGTATATCGAGTACTTGCTCTTTTTGCGGGTATTCATAACGTGAGTGCAATGCTGATAGTTTAACCGAAATACCTGGGTTTAGACGGATATCTGGCTGGCTACAAAAAGCGGTAAGTTCAGTAATCGCATTTGAGTAAGCGCTGTGGTAGCGCAGTGCATCACTATCGGTGATAGCCGCTTCGCCGAGCATATCATAAGAATAGGAATAGCCTTGTTTCTCTAATTTGCTGGCGCGCTTGCACGCTTCATTAATGGTGCGGCCTAATACGAACTGGCTGCCTAGCTCTTTCATTGCTTGGCCAACGGCGGTGCGTACTAGCGGCTCACCTAGTCTTTTAACGAGTGAGCGAATAGATTTGGCGACGCTTTTCTCTTGGTGCTCGTCATCATCTGAACTGCCAGTAGGTGCAATTACTTTACCTGTTAGCAATAGCGCCCAAGTTGATGTGTTCACTAGTGAAGAGTTTGAAGAGCCTAGGTGGCTGTGCCAGTTACCGCTGGTTATTTTGTCTTCGATCAATGCATCGATAGTGTAAGAGTCGGGCACACGTAATAACGCTTCAGCGAGGCACATTAGCGCAACGCCTTCTTTAGTTGATAAGCCGTATTCAGCGAGGAATTTCTCCATCATTGAGGGCTGCCCTTTTGCTCTTACATCGCTGACTAATTGCGCAGCTTGCACAGAGATGGCATTACGGGTATCAGCACTAATATCAGCGCGCTCTATCAAATTTTTGATAGCTACTTGTTCAGGCGCTAGATACTGGTCGAGTATAGTGGTGCGTATAGCAGAAAGTGTGTGATCCATAATGATCTCCAACAAGGTATATTAGATAAGCTAATTGACGTTTATTTTTTTAGTTACGTGCTGACTTGTTATCAGTGATTTATGTGACTAAGTTGAGCCATTCTAGCAATTTAAAAAGAAACGTTTTCTCTAAAAAATATAATATTAATTGCTTTATCACTTAGTTTTTTCTGCTTTTTAGATATTATTATTATTTTTTAAGTGTTTTTTAGGTAATAGTTATTATGGTGACTTTTCGATATTGAATGTTTTCTAAAGATAGTAAAAATATCTATTTTTTTCAGTGAGTTGCTTGCAAGGTTAGTTGTTATCAGCTCTAGTGCCAACGCTGTTTTAATTTCACTATGGTTACGCTGGTGGTTATCAGCTAACAGTTAATGGCTGATGTTGATTTATTGTGCTTGTTCCTCTGCTTCGTCCTCTTCTTCCCATTTAAGGTTACGATAATTAAAGCCGCTTTGTACGATAGGTTTAATGATTTCAAAATAAGGCGATACATCAAAATCTCTAGGTGCAAATAAGCTGGGGTCTCTGCGACGATGCAGCATTTCATAGTTTTTGATGCACTGGGTATCTCTAGGGTTTACATAGGCGATATCTGGCAGTATTGGATACTTAATAGATTGAAATGCTTGTGC
Organism: Gammaproteobacteria bacterium AS21; assembly: GCA_038900335.1. Taxonomy (GTDB): domain Bacteria; phylum Pseudomonadota; class Gammaproteobacteria; order Pseudomonadales; family Balneatricaceae; genus Rs1. The sequence continues at coordinate 111,056 of JBBMRB010000010.1, forward strand.
AATTAGCGAAGAGCAAATGGCTCTGGTTGGATCGCCACTACCTAAAGATAGTGCTTTTCTTCGCCATTTAATAGGTATTGGCGGTGTCGGAATCAAATAGCGAGCTAGATCAAAGATGTTTTTTAAATCATAACGATCACCTATTCTGCCACAGCCAAATTCTAATATTTGCTCGATTTCCGCCTCGGATAAACCGATAGGGCGACAAATGCGGGTGTGTTGTTGGCTATATTGACTTAAAGGCACCACTCTAACGCCTTCCACAACATCTGCCTCTAACAAAGACAGCATTTCTTTACCGTCTTGAGCACCTAAATGATCACCGATGTACAATGTGGCATGGGACCAAGTCGACTGAGTTAAAAATTTGATACTCGTACTGAATTTACTATTGCCCTCAATGAGTAAAATATCACCTTTGCGCAGGGTGCGTTGCAGCAGCTCTGGGTTGTTGGTTGTGCACAGAGTATCGTTACTTTCTGGTTTTGATAAAAAAGAAGCCAGCGTCTTGCCAATGAATCTTATTAACTGCACATAATGCTCCTGTATAAATACTTTTATTTATATTAGATCGGCTTAACAGACAAAACAAGAAAAGTTACTAATGACTATATAGTATACAGTGCATTGATTAGCTCGTTGAGTGTTATAAAACAACGGCTAATATCGCCAGTCATGATAATATATCGTTACATAAAGCGTAAGAGTGATGAGGACAAGCCCAAGACTTGCAGCGGTTGTCTAAAATGCTGGCTAATGAGTTCTGTGTTTCACAACTTAGCTTAATGTGATCAAAGATATAAATTATTTAAACACTAACGGATTTCACATGGCTCAATTATATTTTTATTACTCTGCAATGAATGCAGGTAAATCTACCTCGCTATTACAATCAGCTCATAATTATAGCGAGCAGGGTATGTCGGTTTTACTTTATACGGCTGCTGTTGATGAGCGCGTTAAAAAAGGTGTCATTGCATCACGTATTGGTTTGCAAAGTGCTGCGCAAATTTTTGAAGCCAAAAGCCAGTTGTTTGATGAAATAGCAAAACTGCACCAACAAACACCTTATCATTGTATCTTTGTCGATGAAGCGCAGTTCCTATCGCGTGAACAGGTAGATCAGTTGGCAAGAGTGGTTGATTTATTAGGTATCCCAGTGTTGTGCTACGGCATTCGCTCTGATTTTCAAGGCGAGCTATTTCCAGGATCACAGCGCTTATTAAACATTGCGGATAAATTGACGGAGCTAAAAGCAGTCTGCCACTGCGGTAGAAAAGCGACTATGGTGGTGCGAAAGGATGCAGCAGGTGACGTTGTTAAGGCGGGAGAGCAGGTAGTCATTGGCGGCAACGATAGCTATGAGTCTATGTGCCGCCATCATTTTTTCTCAGTTATGGCGGTGTATTAAACGATATCTTTGTTACTTAGGTTTTATCTGTGTAACTATCGCTTAAGTACTGTGATAGGGCTTTGTTCTCGCGGTGCATTTCTATTGCGCGTCTAGCGGCGAATAGCCGTTGAGATCGCTTTTTTTTATTATCGTTTCTTTGGTTGTCTTCAAAACCAACAATAGCATTGAAAATTTCAGCCTCTAAGCTGCTGTTATCTACATCGGTATTTAGCATATACACTCCAATCGTCAGAAGGTAGTTGTTTGATGGCAAAGATGAATAATCAAGCGATATTCAATAACATCACAATAACTAGTCAATGTTACTGGCAAATGACAAAAAAACGACAGTTTAGATAAAGTGGGGCTAATAACAGTGAGCGCGATTAATGCTTTGAAAGCTGTTACAGATAGTGAGTACTGATGCTGGTATTGAAAGCGGGTACTGATGTTAGTATTGAAAGTCAGTATTGATAATTATTAATGACAAGTATGGGACATAAGAGCTGAATAAACTATTCAGCTCTTAATGTTTTATTTGTAATAATATTAATAGCACTGGGCTATTCGTCTAGCCATTCGTCATATAATGCTTTTTTAAGCTCTTTGTTTTCTTGATGGGTTTCAATCGCTCGTCGCGCTGCGAGTGTGCGTTTTAATTGCTCTTCTTTTTTTTCATTTTTGGTTTGCTCTTCGAAACCTATAAGGGTGTCGATAATAGCAATGTTATCTGCTGTAACGTCGATATTATTAGTAATCATTAAGCTTTCTCCCTCAAAATCTTGTATGTAATTACCTCAAGGCAGTCGAATACTGTACATTCTGACAAGAGTAATAATTATCCAATATGAAAAAAAAGTCAATATATATTAATTTGTTAAATTACAATAAGTTATCGTGTTTTTTTAGTTTTTATTTAGCTGCAAAGCTGCGTTTGTCATTTTGTCGCAGGTTTTTTAGGCTGCGTTTAATCGTTTTTAAATGATCAAGTACAGCGGGTCCAAGTTTCATAGCGACACCGACTGCGAGAACGTCCATTACCACTAAATGTAATACTCTAGAAGACATTAAGGTACTTAAGTCTTTATCCTCCTCAAGGTCGATAGGTATAGCAATGCTCGCCAGCTCAGATAACGGGGTACCACCTGGGCACAATGTTAATAAAGTGGCGCCTGTTTCTCTGACTAATTTACAGGTATGTAGCATATCTTTAGTGCGGCCCGTTTGAGAGATAGCGACAACAACATCTTGATCATTCATGGTAACGGCAGAGATAATTTGCATGTGTGGGTCACAGTGAGCGGCAGCGGGAATCTGTAGGCGTTGAAATTTATGTTGAGCATCGCTACACACCGCAGCTGAAGCGCCAAAACCGTAAAATTCAACACGCCTAGCACTGGCGAGTGCATCAATTGCGGCCTCAATATTTTGCGGCTCTAAATAGTCGCGAATATGGATTAAATTACCGATCATAGAATCAAAAATTTTCTTTTGAAAGTCGGTGACGCTGTCCTTGCTATCGAGGGTAAATTGCTCGAAATTAGGGTTGCTTGCTAAATCTTGTGCCAACGTCATTTTAAAATCTTGAAAACCATCATACTGTAACGCGCGGCAGAACCTGACCACAGTCGGCTCGCTAACATGTGCTTTTGCAGCTAAGTCGATAATGCGCATGTGGATGACATCACTGGCGTTATCCAATACAAAATCGGCAACTTTTTGCTCTGATTTTCTTAAGTTATTGCGCTCTAGCTCGATCGATTTTAATAGGCTACTGGTATTCAATTTGGCTTTTCACTTTTTAATGTTATTGTTATTGGAGTTATCTTTAATCAGAGCTCATAGAGCGCTGTGGCATGCTGGCTATTGATGATACATTATCTGCTTTGGCTGCCAATAAATACCATCGTAATATAGCATTTGTCGACAATGTTGTCGCAATCAACAAATTATAGATTATCAATGGCTATTTAGTAGAGCCAATGTTGAAAAACGATAGGTTGTAAGGCATTTTATAGATAAAAAGGTGACTTCTTAACCTGTGCCATAATTAATTATTTAATTAGTGGCAAAAAACTTTACAATATAGTTCTCGATCGTTAATTCGCTATTTACTGCATTTTATCTGCAGTTAACGATAAATTACTTATGTTAGCTATTATCTTGGAAAGCCATAAATGAATGATACTTTATTATTAGAATCTCAGTTACAGGAATTAGATAAGCCAAAACTCATCGCTTACTGTGTTGCTATTACGCAGCGTCAGTTTCCTAACTTTGCTCTGTTTAGTAATTTGGTTGAATTTGGTGATGCCAAAAAGATGGCGAATGTTATCGATGGTCTCTGGCAGTCTATTGTACCTGGCGGTGCACAGATGAACTTTGAGTTGCAGCTGACTAAAGTTGAAGAAAACATGCCTGACTTAAATTTGTTTGATATGTATGGAGCATCACCGGCGCTTGATGCCATTACTAGTTTACACGGCACTATATCGTGCCTGCTAGCAGATGAATTTGAAGAAGCGGTCACTATTAGTTTGGTTTCAAGAGAGACCGTAGCAGGCTTTATTGAAGTCACTGAAGGTGATGATCAAATGTCAGATACTGATATTATGCGTTTAATCAGTAGCCATGGTTTAATGGAACAAGAAGAAGAGTTTCAGCAAGAGGTTATGAGCAGGCTGCAAAGTGCGAAAGTACTGGATAAAGCGTTTGTTGCAGCACTGCGTGAATTCGCAACGAATCAAGGCGTCAGTAACATCGGCATTAGTGCTGAGTAATTTAGCTCTCTCAACGATAAGTAATTTCAATGATTCGAATTGGTTTAATCCTATTAGTGTTTCCCTGTCTGTTGTTGATGGGGCTATATTTGCCTGAGCAATCTAGCGCTGCTGATTGTGTGGCAAACGCCGGCTCTTTCAATTATCAAGACGGTATCTGTGATACCGACAACAACCATCCATACTCCCCTTTTATGGCGCGTAATACCCTGTTGGTTAATGCCTCAATGTTGATTGCATTATTAGGGTGTTTGATTTGTATTTTTGGCTTATATCAACCGCGCAAAGTAAGGTAAGACATTTCATTATGATTAAAAAAATATTAGGCTTGTTAGTGTTAATTGCATTAATCGCCGCGGTGATTTTTTGGTTTAATCGCGAACAGTGGTTAGCTGATTTTAATCAGGAGAGGCAGCAAAAAGCGCAAGAGTTTAAAGAAAAAGGCCTTCTGTTTGCACAAGATGCCAATCAGCAGCAATGTATAGAAGAAGGTCTAGATCAGCTGAAACAGTGCTTTGCTTTTGATTGTACCCTTGATCAGGGAGTCTTCTTAAGGTCGTGTTTATCACAGGCAAAACCTAGCGCACAGTTCTGCGAAGAGGTTCCTAAGTTTCGTGAGAAACTAACGGAAGATGATAAGTATTGGTTAAAAGATCAGTGCTGGGATGAAAAGCTCAATAGCGACAGCTGTAAGTTTTTATACAAACAGAAAATCCATTTCTGTTCACAATAGAGCAGCTATCGTGATAATCGCTGTTAAACATTGACTAAGTAACGATGAGAGACGAGTAGAATATGCTAGGTAATCCGATCAAAGGTAGTGGTTATTTACTACGCGGTGTGCATTTGTTATCTGAGAAAAAGCTGCGGGTATTTGTGATTTTTCCGCTGATTATCAATATTCTAATTTTCTCATTCGCACTGTTTTTATTGTTTAATCAACTACCTGGTTGGATTAATTCATGGCTGAGTTTTTTACCGGGCTTTTTGTCTTTTTTGCAGTTCTTTTTGTACCCGCTGTTTGCGATTACAGCGATCCTTGTCGTCTATTACACCTTCTCTATTGTCGCTAATATTATAGCGGCCCCTTTTAATGGCATTCTCTCTGAAAGGGTTGAGCAGTTAGTTGCAGGACGAGTCATAGAGGAGGAGAGCTTAAAGGAAATTATCGCGCTAATACCTAGATCAATAGCGCGTGAATTAGCTAAGCTCGCTTACTATTTGCCAAGAGTTATCGTGCTGCTGATTGTCAGCTTTATTCCTGGCCTCAACATCTTTGCACCGCTATTTTGGTTTTTATTTGGCGCCTGGATGATGGCTATTCAGTACTGTGATTACCCGATGGATAATAATAAAGTCAGCTTTAAAGACATGCTCTCGCGCTTAAAGAAACAGAGGTTAACCAGCCTAGGTTTTGGCGGTCTTGTACAATTGGGGATGATGGTGCCGATTGTAAACTTTATTATGATGCCAGTCGCAGTGATCGGTGCAACCTTATACTGGATTGATGAGCACGCACACTAAGCATCAATGTAAATAAACTAGGCATTACAAGGTGCCTAGTTTATTAAGTGCTATTAGCTAGTTAGTTGTAACGTACTTAAGAACCTGCACCACTTGTTCAGGGCTTGTGGCCCAAGCGTGTGCAGCTGCATCAACCTCTTTTAGCGGGTGGATGATGTCTTCAGCGTGTAGTGTAATATAAGGCGTGCCTAGCGCAGCGCAAAAACCGGCATCAAATGCTGCGTTCCACTGTTTGTACTTATCACCGAAGCGAACCACTGCAAAATCACAGTTTTCAATCAGCGTTTTAGTACGCATAGCATTCACTTTAGCTGACTTTTGATCGCGCCAAAAAGATTTATCCTCCACACCTAAAACATCACCAGCACCATCGCTACTCTCGTGGTCTGTATTCGCTGAAGTAAAAGAAATATCTAGGTTTAACGCTTGACAGCCTTCGATAATTTGCTCGCGCCAGTCGGTATGAATTTCACCTGATAAATAAACAACCCAATGCATACAATGCTCCTGTGGATAATGAAATTGTTGTACTCGTCTTCTTGCTACGACAAGTCAGAGGCGCAAGTGTAACAAAAATAGCATGCTAAAGAATCCCTTGTTTGCCAGCTGATAGCTCGACTAAGCTCTCTAGGGGGAAGTGACAGCTGAACGTAGAGCCTTTGCCAGGTTTACTCTTTATTGCTAAATAACCTTGATGGCGTACTAATACATGCTTGACGATAGCGAGACCTAAACCTGAGCCGCCAGTATCTGCAGAGCGATCATCATCTACTCGATAAAAGCGTTCAGTAATTCGGTCTAGGTGAATAGAGCTGATGCCCGGGCCATTATCGCTAACACTAAAGCAGCCACCGTTGCTATCACAGGTCCATTTCAGTTGAATATCACCATCAGCTTGGGTGTAGCGCAATGCGTTGTAAAATAAGTTAGCAAAAGCGCTGTGCAGCTCTTTCTCTCGGCCAATTAAACCAATGTTTTTTGCTATATCGACGCTAATGTTATGGTTTTTACCTTTCGATACTAGTTGCGCAGCACTTAAAATTGTCATGGCTAAACTAGAGACATCAACAGCAGCTTCATCCACTTGTATTTCGGTAGAATCTAGTCTAGAAAGCGTTAATAAATCCTCGACTAAGCTTTGCATGCGATCGGATTGCTGCTGCATTTGTTGCATCGCTTTTTGTACAGGGGGGGCGAGGTTGCCTAGGTCTAAAAATGTTTCAAGGTAGCCGCGAATGACTGTTAATGGTGTGCGCAACTCATGTGAGGCGTTGGCGACAAAGTCTTGCCTAGTCTGCTCTAAGCGCATTAAATCGGTGATGTCTTTGGCGACAAGTAGCTTCTCTGATTCACCAAAAGGGGTGAGCGAGTATTGCAACTGAATATTAGGATTGTGCGGGCTTGGTTGTAATAGCGGTTCATCAAAGTTGCCGTATTTACAATAGCGAATAAAGCTTGGGTCACGCATGATATTGAACAGAGGCATATCTTGGTCAGACTTTTCACGCAGCCCAAGCAAACGCTCTGCGGATAGGTTCCACCACTGCATGTTGCCATGTTGATCAATGATGACAGCAGCGTCCTTTAAAGCCGCTGAAAATTGCTTAAAGCGAGCAATTTCATTTAGTAAGTTGGTTTCGCGTTTAAGCCGGTTTCTACGTATCTTGTATAAATTATCAAACAAAAATCCCCACTCACCTTTCGCTTCAGGAGGGTCGTTGTCCAAGCCTTCTTCAAGCCAGTAGCTAAGCTTTTTTAATTGATATAACTGCATTAGCGACCAAATAAATAGCGCAATAGCAAGAGACCAAGCTATCTGCTCAACAACCCAGCCTATAAATAGGGCAGAAACTAAAACAAGGAAAAAGACATACCTCGCCGATTGAGATGGTTTAGCCAAAAGATAACCCTACGTTTTAACAAGTGAATAAATGATAGCGGATTGTCACTGTATATCATACCTTGCCATCATCAGCATAATTGAAACAGCTATTGTGTTTGTGTTGAAAAGCGATAACCCGTGCCTCTAACGGTTTGTACCAGATATTCATGGCGTTTACCCAGTGCTTTTCTTAATCTGCGAATATGTACATCGACAGTGCGCTCTTCCACATACACATTGCCACCCCACACCATATCGAGTAATTGGGTGCGCGAATAGGCGCGGTCTTGATGAGTCATAAAAAACTGTAGTAAACGGTATTCGGTAGGCCCTAAATCTAGCGCATGGCCATCGGCGCTAGCGCGATGTGACACAGGGTCTAAAATAAGTTGGTCGACTTCAACTACTTGATCAACACCTTTAGGTGTGACTCTGCGAAGTACGGATTTTAATCGTGCAACTAGTTCACGTGGTGAGAAGGGTTTGGTAATGTAGTCATCAATCCCGGCTTCTAAGCCATGTACTTTATGGTCTTCACCATCTCTGGCGGTTAGCATGATAATAGGGATGTCTGCTGTTTGCTCATCACTGCGTAAACGTCTGGCCAATTCAATACCACTGACTTTAGGCATCATCCAATCGAGCAGTACCATATCGGGTTTTTTATCGATGATCATTTGATGAGCGGTTTGTGCATTGTCTGCTTCGCTACATTGAAAACCGGCCATTTCTAAGGCAACAGCAATCATTTGACGAATGGAAGCTTCGTCATCGACAATTAAAATTTGTTTGATAGCGCTCATCTTAAACCTCATTACCTACATTTGATCGGATAAATGGCATGTTGTGATGCCATTATTGGTAGGGTAGCTCTATTTGTGTCACATTAAATATTACTACCAATTATAGCTATTACAAATTAAGTTTGTGACATAAATGTTACAGCCGATTAAATGAGCTGTAAAAAAATGAGTTGAGGGTATTTTCTAACTAAAAAAGTTAAAAATTAATGTAAGTAGCGCGTATAGCTTGGTAAATAATCTAAAAACACAGCAATAAATAGCACTAAACCTGCGTAGTGGTTATTTAAAAAGGCTTTAAAACAGTTGTCTCTGTCGCGGTTTTGAGTCAAATATTGCTGATAGCCAAACAAGCCTGACATAAGCACTAAGCCGAGATAGTAAATAATGCCTAAATTCGCTAAGAAACCGACGACGATCAGTAGTGCTAAGGTGGTTAATTGTAGAGCGGCATTAATAGTATTATCGTTTTTGCCAAATAATATAGCGGTCGATTTGACCCCTATTTTTAAATCATCATCGCGATCGACCATCGCATACATTGTATCGTAGGCAACTGTCCAAGTAATTTTGGCAAAATATAAAGCCCAAGCAATCAGCGGTACTTGCTCAGTTGTGGCACTAAAAGCCATTGGGATACCAAAGCCAAATGCCGCCCCTAGTACCACTTGTGGTAGCTGCGTATACCTTTTCATGAAAGGGTAGCTAAATGCCAGTAGCAAAGCGGCAAATGATAAATAGACAGTCATTGCGTTGGTGGTTGTTAATACTAGAATAAAAGCGATGGCCATTAAGGTAGTAAATAAAATAACCGCTTCAATAGTGCTGATTAAACCAAGCGCTAACGGCCTGTTTGCTGTGCGCTTAACCTTACCATCTATGTTGCGATCGGCAATATCGTTGATGACGCAACCTGCTGAACGAGTCAGAAAAACACCGAGGCTAAAGACAATAACATGCAAGGCGCTGGGCTGGCCTTGGGTGGCTATCCACAGTGCACATAAGGTTGGCCAAAGCAGTAAATAACTGCCGATGGGTTTGTCTGCTCTGGTTAAAGCAATATAAATTTTGATACGATCGTGTAATGTCATTAGTTACTCGGTTTTAATCACCTAATATTGATCTGCTAGGCAGCATCGGTGGTGTATAAGCAATGTTTTCTAAGATAGGCAAAAACATTTCACAAACTAATAAAGGCTTGTCAGATAAGTAGAATACTGAGCGCCTGGCCCATGATTTTTGTTTGTTATCGCTCGTTAATAAACTGGTTTGAAACTTACCTCTGCGCAAGCTCGGATCGCTAAATAAAAGCGAGCCCAATGCGCGAGTACCCAACCTAGATAGTTGCTTTTGTCGACCCGTTAACGTGCTAAGAGGTACGACAGTGCGAGCAAATACATAGGTTTGATCGCGCCCTATTAGCTTTACCTCTCTGATTAGAGCAACCTGTCGAGGCTTTAGCCCCAGTACTTTAGCTTCTGAGCGATGTGGTAGTAGCCATTGTTGACGATGCACTAGTACCTTAAAATCGCCACCACTCGCGTTGATAAGGTGCTCTGTTAATGAGCCGCGGTTACACAGCCACTGTCGCCATTTTTGCGGAGCTTGCACGTAACTGTTGCGACGAAATGTAGTCCAGCGAGTATCAAAAATAGTCGTTGAAAATGTAGTGTTAATTGACAATCAAAGACTCCTTAGCAGTGACAAAAAAGTAATACAATTACGCGGTTTCAAGAGCTGTCGTAAACAGATGTTGGCAATCAGCGTTTGCAGCGACTAATAGTAGCGAGTAATTGCTGATGAATACAGTCAGATTTTGATCTAGATAGCTTTTTTGCAATCCACTAAAAAAAAGTAAGGCTGATAAGCATCTGCACTAGCGAGCTTACGATATTTAAAGGTCTGCTTTAGCGCGCAATTGCTGTAACATTAACACGCGAAATTAGCATATAAAGAGAAAGTAATGGTACAGACAGCAACAAATACAGCATTAGAGTTAACCCAGAAATGGCTTGAAGAGGTTGTCGTGGGGATGAATTTATGTCCTTTTGCCAAACCAGTGCTCAAAGATAACAGCATACATTATGCAGTTACAGCACAGAGTGATTGGAGTGAGCTATCTACTTTTTTTCTTGAAGAACTGACCCGTATTGCCGCGGTTGAAGAGCAGCAAATATCAACCAGTTTGTTGATCATCCCCCAGGGCTTACAAGATTTTTACGATTATTTAGATTTTGTTAGCGACTGTGAAGATTTAATTAAAAAAGCTGACTTAACTGATCAGTTTCAGTTGGCAAGTTTTCATCCTCACTATATTTTCGCGCAAGTAGATCCTGATGATGTGAGCCATTGGACGAATCGATCACCGTTTCCTATCGTCCATATTATTCGCGAGCAACAGATGAGTAGAGTGCTTGAAAAGCACCCTAACCCCGATAGCATCGCGCAGCGCAACATAGCGTTATTTCAAGAGATGGGAAAAGATGCGCTAATAGCGCGCTTTCCTCATTTCAAGCAGTAATAAAACACTTCTAAAGCATAGGTATCATAACTGAGGGCTATCACTTAGCTGTGATTGAAATCTATATTTTTCACTAGTATTCGCCGTGTGTTGCAATAGCGTTACGACCATCAGCTTTGGCTTGATAAAGCGCTTTATCGGCAGCTTCTATCAACATCATAGGTGAGTTGATATCACTAGGTGTAAAGGAGGAAATACCTTGGCTGACGGTGATGATGTCGGCGACTTTAGAGGTTTTGTGGGCAATGTTTAAGTCCATAATGATTTGGCGTAGGGTATCTGCAACATGTTTAGCACCGATGTTATTTGTTTCGGGCATTAAAATAGCGAATTCTTCACCGCCATAGCGACATACGGCGTCGTAAGGTCTATTGACCGCTTGTTGTAACGCCTTAGATATTGAGCGCAATGCAGAGTCGCCGGCGAGGTGTCCGTAATGATCATTAAAGGGTTTAAAAAAATCGACATCTAACATAATTAGCGCCAAATTTTGTCCTGTACGTGAGCTGCGACGCCACTCTTGCTCTAACAGTTTTTCAAATTCACGGCGGTTATTAACACCTGTTAGGCCATCGATACGTGCTGAACGCTCTAGGACATCACGTGATTTTTTCAAATCTAGCATCATGCTGATACGCGCTTTAATAATACCAGGTGTACGCCCGCGTATTAAATAATCAGCAGCACCGGCTGAATATGCTGATAACTCGAGTTGATCATCATCTCGGGCGCCAATGATAGCAATCGGGGTATAGCCTAGCTTCATGCGTTGGCTGAATTTTTGATAACTTTCCAGTAGTTCATGCCAGTCGTCATCTGCATGCATTAATATTAAATCAGGTGAGTGCTGTTCAGAGTTAAATAACTGTTTTAGCTCTTGCATTGACGCTGGCAACAATATATTAAAATTGCTCTTTATCGCCGCAAGAGGTGCCCAAAGCGCTGTGACATCATTGGTACACAGTACAGCTATCGTGTGCAGGCTAGATGCTCTTTGCAATTTTGTTGCAGTGTTTTGTGTGTTGTGGACTTTACCGCAAAAAAAGTCCTGTATATCTTGCTCGCCCACCAGACCTAGCAGCTTGCGATTATCTGGTGCTATGGTGGCTGGGATACGTGAGCCTACGGCACTCTTACTCCATTGTGATTGCCACAGCTCTAGCTGCTCTTCACATTCATCCTCTACTTCTAAATCTGGCGGTAGGCCCGCCTCTTCAATACACTGGAAAATAACACTAGGGCAGGAGATATCTTGGCCATTAACCCACAGCGCTGTGTAAAAAATATCGCGCAATTTATTGGCTTTGTCAGCATCAATTAATTTCGCTGCGATAATACAGAGAATAGCAAAGCGGCTATCGGGGCGTTCGGATGGTAATACTAAAGGGGTTTTTGTGGCGATAGATCGAACAGCAAATACATCACTGGCAAGCTCGGTTGCAATCTCTGGCCTATCACCATAAATTCCTAGGTCAGGGGCGTGTTCAACTAAGCGAAAGTCTACGCTACTTAATAACTCTAGGTTTTTAAGAGACTGATGTAAGGCGTAACTATAAGGGCAGTTTAAATCACCGTAAACTATATGCTGTTCCATGTTAACTTATCCTAAATTAGCTGTCTGCTGAGTTAAATGTATCTAAAGGCAATGTGTAAGTAATAGAACGGGTTCAGCAGTGATCATTAGTTATACCTTAAATACCATAGCTGAGAAATAGTAGATAAAATTAAATATAACAATAGGCCAGTATTTTATTGTGAATTTAGCGATTTTAGGCGCATATCAGCGATAAAGTCATTAGTTGCTAGAGTATTGCATATTAAGTGTCGAGCGAGGAGTAAATATTCACCATCTAAGCTGATGTTATATCAGCCTGATGGTGATATTTATGATGAATTACAGAGAATCTTCGACAGTCGATTTCATCTCTTTTAAACTTTGATGACGGACATTAGTACCGCTAACTAGATAGATGATGTGCTCGGCCATGTTACGAGAGTGATCGCCAATACGCTCAAGTGAGCGCAATACCCAGATGACATTTAAGCAGCTAGAAATAGAGCGAGGGTCTTCCATCATCAAGCTCACTAGTGTGCGCATGGCAGAGCGGTATTCTTGATCGACCGCTTTATCACTCTTTGCTACTTTGTATGCCTGCTCAATATCGCCCCTAGCAAAAGCCGTTAATACATCCTTTACCATAGTGCGTACTAGGTTGCCGATGTGACGTACTTCTTGAAAGCCATGTTGTGAGCCGCCAAGATTGGTGAGCTCTAGCGTTTGCTTGCTAATGCGTACCGCTTCATCGCCCATGCGCTCTAAATCCACCACTGCTTTAGATATAGATAGTATCAGGCGCAAATCAGAGGCTGCAGGTTGGCGACGAGCAATAATGCTGGTGCAGCGCTCATCAATTTGTAGCTCCATTGCGTTGGTCTGAACATCCGTATTTAATGTTTCTTGTGCCAGCTCAACATTCGCTGTTAATAGCGCTTCGATTGACTGGTGAACTTGGCGTTCAACCAAGCCGCCCATCGCTAATAACTCGGTGCGTATTTGCTCTAGCTCTTCATTAAACTGCTGAGAGATATGGCTAGAGTAACCTTCTGTGTTTGATTCTGCTGTCGTCATGGTTTGGCTCCTTAAAAATGACGTTTACGATAGATCCTTAGCAAGGTTGCCTTAACCAAAGCGACCGGTAATGTAGTCTTCAGTTTGTTTCTTTTCTGGGTTGGTAAATAGTGTGTCAGTGACACCGAATTCTATTAAATCGCCCATGTACATAAAGGCAGTGTAATCTGAAACACGCGCTGCTTGTTGCATATTATGGGTAACAATAATGATAGTAAAATCTTTTTTCAGCTCATGAATTAGCTCTTCGATTTTAAGCGTAGAGATAGGATCAAGAGCAGAAGCAGGCTCATCTAATAATAGAATTTCCGGTTTCACCGCAATGGTGCGGGCAATAACAAGTCGCTGTTGTTGACCACCTGACATGCCTAGTGCACTTTCGTGTAAGCGATCTTTAACCTCATCCCATAGCGCCGCTGATTTTAGTGCCCACTCGACAGTTTCATCAATCACTCGTTTTTGCTTAACCCCTTGTATACGCAAGCCGTAGGCGACGTTCTCGTAGATGCTCTTAGGAAAAGGGTTAGGTTTTTGAAATACCATACCGACACGGCGACGAAGCTCTGCAACATCGACATCTTTGTTGTAGATGTTCTTTTCATCCAGATTGATAGCGCCGCCAATACTACAGCTATCGACTAAATCATTCATACGATTAAAGCATCGCAGTAATGTTGATTTGCCACAGCCAGATGGGCCGATAAACGCAGTCACTCGGTTTTTCGGGATATCCATGGTAATACCGTGCAGCGCTTCTTTATCACCGTAAAATACTTTTAAATCACGCGTATTTAGCATGATTTCTTCATCGGCGAACTTTAAGCTTTCTTGGCCTTTAAGAAGTGAGCTTAGGTCTATATTTGCAGTTTTAACTTGAGACATAATGTTATCCTAAAATCTATATATGCTGAAAATTACATTTCTAATGCTTTGTATTTTTCACGTAATTTATTGCGTATAGCCACCGCTGATAAGTTCAGTAAAGCGATAACTAAAATGAGTAAGAAAGCAGTGGCATAGACTAATGGTCTCGCTGCCTCAACGTTAGGGCTTTGAAAGCCGACGTCGTAAATATGAAAACCTAAATGCATGATCTTTTGATCTAGATGCAAATAAGGGTAGTTCATGTTCAGCGGTAGTGTCGGTGCTAACTTTACCACACCGACGAGCATCAGTGGTGCCACTTCTCCAGCAGCGCGGGCGATGGCCAAAATAACACCTGTCATCATAGCGGGGCTGGTCATCGGTAAAATAACTTTAAATAAGGTTTCTGCCTTAGTTGCACCTAAAGCTAAAGAGCCCTCTTTTAACGAGCCAGGGATTCGGCTTAAACCCTCTTCAGTGGCGACAATAACAACCGGTACGGTTAATAGCGCTAAAGTAATTGATGCCCATAATAGACCACCGGTACCAAAGGTAGGTGATGGCAGTGCCTCAGGGTAAAATAGCTGATCTATCGAGCCGCCTAATACATAGACAAAAAATCCTAAGCCAAATACACCGTAAACAATAGAGGGAACACCTGCTAAGTTGTTAACTGCAATTCGAATTAAACGGGTGGTAAAACCTTGTTTTGCATATTCACTTAAATAAACCGCAGCGACCACACCAAATGGCGTCACCATGATCGACATCAGGATAACCATCATCACGGTGCCAAATATAGCAGGGAAGATACCACCTTCAGTATTCGCCTCACGTGGGTCCTCTGAAACAAACTCCCATAATTTAGCGATGTAGTGTATAACTTTATCAGTAGTACTCATGTCATTAGCGCGAAAGATGCGCACGATATGAGAGACTTCAACATCGATCACTTGCCCTGTTGATACTTCAACAGTGACGCTATCACGATTGATCTTTTGGTATAGAGAGATTAGCTGATCTTCGAGCTTTTTATAGGCCGCTTGTAATACCGCGGTTTCTTCAGCAATTGCCTGCAGCGCACTAGGAGTTGCTTCGTTATCAATTTCTAGGCGGCGCTGATCAAGACGCAGTCTTTCGAGTGCGTGGTTAATACGGCCAATATCATCTTTTTCTATACGCAGGATATCGGCGCGAATTTTTGTCGCTCTCGCAACGCTTTCATCCAAACGCTGCCACAGTTGCATATACTGCTCTGTTTTTTCGTAGCCATCATAGCTAGCTTGCACTTCGCCCTGTTGTTTGATGCTGCGCAGATAGCCATATAGATTGCCCCACTCATAACGTTCAGCTGAGAACAGCATGGCAGGTTTTTTAACATCACTAAGGTTTCTATCGATTACCCAGTTAAAATCAATGCCACCGATGTCTCTGTTACCCGTTTTTAGTAGTTTGCGCTCAAGGCTTTCAATTCCTGCTTCTACTTTGAGACCTGAGTCACGTAACTGTGTCGCTGCCACATCTTCACTTTGTACTACTTCACCAATCACAACACGTCTCTGATCTTGTTGTGTATAGGTTGCCTGTATGACATCAGCAGGCCAAAAGTGAGCCAGGCCACGCACTGCAATTAAGCTGATAAGGCTGACCACCATGATGACACATATGGCGACCGCTCCAGCATTTAACCAGACCCAAGGAGATCCAGATTTTGTCCAACTTGAAATGGATGTTTTCATTGTCGTTTTCCTTGTTTGGCTTACAGCGAACCGTATTTGTTACGTAGTCTATGCCTGATAACTTCAGCAAAGGTGTTGACCACAAAAGTAAATAAGAACAGCGAGAAAGCTGCTAAGAATAAGATGCGATAATGGGTACTGGCGACTTCCGCTTCCGGCATTTCAACTGCGATGTTAGCAGCGAGCGTACGCATACCCTCAAAGATATTGACATCCATAATCGGTGTATTACCGGTGGCCATTAATACAATCATGGTTTCACCGACAGCGCGGCCCATACCCACCATTAAGGCTGAAAATATACCTGGGCTAGCGGTAGGTAATACCACCCGAGTCATTGTTTGCCAAGGTGTTGCACCGAGTGCGAGTGAGCCATAGCTCAAATGCTTTGGCACTGAGAAAATAGCATCTTCAGTGATAGTAAATATGGTAGGGATTACCGCAAAACCCATCGCAATACCAACGACTAGCGCGTTGCGTTGATCAAACGGAATACCGATATCATCAGTAATCCACTGTCTCATATCACCACCAAACAGTAAGGTTTCTATATAGGGGGCACAGTAAACGCTCATTAGGGTTGCGATAATGACAACGGGGATTAAAAGAGCGGCATCCCAGCCCGCAGGCAAAATATTCCTGATATGTTTAGGCAGGTTTGCCCAACCAAAACCAAAGGCTAGTATCGCGGCGGGTATGGCAAGTAAGGTTAAGAAGATGCCCGCCAGGTTATTTTCAATGAAGGGTGCGAGCCACAAGCCTGCCAAAAAACCAAGAATAACGGTAGGCAGTGCCTCCATTAATTCAATTAACGGCTTCACTTTACGGCGCATAGCTGGGGCCATGAAATAAGCGGTATAGATAGCGCCGCATATTGCTAGAGGTGTCGCTAATAGCATGGCGTAAAAAGCTGCTTTTAGGGTGCCAAAGGCTAGCGGCATTAGGCTGTATTTAGGTTCAAAATCATTGTTTGAAGCTGATGACTGCCAAACATACTCAGGCTCTTCATAGCCTTCATACCACACTTTATTCCAAAGCGCAGTCCAGGAAATATCTGGGTGCTCGTTATCGACTTTAAATAAGCTGATTTCACCGTTAATTTCAACTAATAGTGCATTTGAGCGCGGCGCATAAGCAATGGCGGTAGCGTTATCAGTCGTAATGTTTTGGGCGAGTACTTGACGATTAGCTGTCGCGTTGTAAAGGTGTAACTCGCCATTAGTATCCAGTACAGCAAAGCCTTTGCGACGATGCTCCATGGCTATTAAGGATACCGCACTTTGCGCTTGCTCAAATTCGCGTATTTTTTGTAGCTGCCAGTCATTATCGGCATCTCTAACTAAAAACCACTGCGATGTTAGGCCTTGATTATCACTAATAATGAGTGAGTGTCCGCCTAGTAATAGTGAGAACGAAGTGATTTGTGCCGATGTCGCCTGTACTGTTTGCACTAGCTTTTGATCGTCTTTATCACTTAAATCAAACAGCGCGACTTTGTTGTTACCATCAGACGCTAACAACCAGCGCTGGCCAGGTAGTAGTAATAGCTCTTTAGAAGCGAAGTCAAATTTAGGTAAATCAAACGAATTCGTTGAGACTTCTACTTCATCAGTAAATAAGTTCTTTTCAGAAGAGATATTAGTTTGAGTCAACTGTTGCCTGTTACCGGCGACCACGCTCCATTTCTCTTCATTATTAGAGATAGTTAATAGATCGATGGCAGCATTCGCAACTTTAATAGGCGCTTCACCTAGCGGATAACTAATTGAAGGCGTAATTACTCGTTGATCATTTGGGTAGGTACTGGTGTATTCATGCTTGAATATTTTCACTTCACCATTGGCAAAGCCGATCGCAAAAATTCTAGAAGGCTCTGAGACGATAGCAAAGCTAGTTGCCTTAGCGCCACTGGGAACTGATATCGTCTGTTTCGCGATTTCACGACCAGTAACAGAGTTAAAGAACACAATTTGCTGAGCGTCTGTAATACGTAGCCCGACTTCTACTTGCTCTTCAATTGCCAGATATAAAGTGTTGCCATCACCTGGGCTTTGATAAGGTTGTGATACTTGCTCGTTAACTGACCAAGGGTGAATGTCAGCTGCTTTAAACAGCGGCATTATTTCCCATAGCAGATAAAAGAAAATTAGTAGTATAGCGACAATAACACTGAACCCGCCAACCGTTATTGAGCCGGTGGCTAAGCGGTTTTTAATCGCGCGAAACTTTCTGTGTCTCGCCATTGAAGGGGTATTAAAATCGATCTCTGGCTGCTTCGATGTTGAAGTATTGTTCATACTCTTATATCCAATTTTAAAAAACTATGTAGGGAATATAAGATTTTAATGTGACAGTAATGTTACAAGTTGACTTATTACACGATAATTAGCAAGTTTGTGATAATACGAGGGCAATTGCTGGGCTATAAGTGTGAGTTACTTGATAAAGATACAGCTAAAAAAGCAGCCAGCGGCTGCTCTTAAGCTGTTAATAGGTCTTGTGAGAGAACCTATCGCGTGGTTATAGTCCTAAAGCTTTCATTTGTTTAGCAACAACTTTAGCAGGTAGCGGGATGTAACCATCTTTTACAACCACTTCTTGACCAGAGGTAGACATAACCATTTTTAAGAACTCGCGCTCCATCGGTGGTAAAGCGTGGCCTGGTTTTTTGTTTACGTATACGTATAAGAATCTAGCGAGTGGGTAAGTACCGTTCACTGCATTATCTGGTGTTGCTTCAATGTAGTTTTGATCATCTTTTTTGGTTAAAGGTAGTGCACGAACGGATGATGTTTTGTAACCAATACCTGAGTAGCCAATACCATTTAGCGAGGTAGACACTGACTGTACTACAGAGGCAGAACCTGGTTGCTCGTTGACGCTGTTACGGAAATCGCCCTTACAAAGTGCTTTGCTTTTAAAGTAGCCATAAGTGCCTGATACTGAATTACGACCAAAAATTTGGATGTTTTTCGTACCGATATCACCACTTAAGCCGACATCGCTCCATTTAGTGATATCTTGCTCTAATCCGCATTTGCGAGTAGAGGAAAAGACCGCGTCTAGTTGCTTAATTGACATGCCTTTAATTGGGTTATCTTTATGGACGAAAACTGCTAATGCATCAATTGCTACCGGTACAGCTGTTGGCTTATATCCGTATTTTTTCTCAAACGCTGCAACTTCTTTGTCTTTCATCATGCGGCTCATAGGGCCCATGTTAGAAGTGCCTTCAGTCAACGCTGGTGGTGCAGTTGAAGAACCTGCCGCCTGGATTTGAATGTTAACATTTGGGTAGTGACGTTTGAACGATTCAGTCCAAAGTGTCATTAAGTTAGCTAGCGTATCAGAGCCAACACTTGATAGGTTACCAGAGACACCAGAAGCTTTGGTGTATGTCGGTAAACCCTTGTCTAATAAGTCTGCAGCATTTAATGCAAGTGGTGTAGCGCAAAGTGTGGCAACTGCCATCATTTTCATTATCGGTTTCATGTCTAAGCTCCTGAAAGCTATTAATTGAATGATTTAATGTGATGGCCTTACTTTAAGAGTTAAATGTGACAGCTATGTGACAATCGCAAAATAAAGGACAAAAAATATTTTTAGTTAGCTTTTAGCAATCCCTTGGTAATATCATCGAGTTATAAGAGCACATTGCAGACAATGGCTATATACTAGCCATATCTGCAGTGCTAGCGTGCACTAAAAAGTATATAGATTGCCATTAAGCTGACTTGGTAGTCATAAAGTAATTTGTTAACATAGCTTAAAAAAATTTGATGATGTGGTAATTAAAATGAATAACACAGAGCAATCCCTTAAACCTAAAGGTGTCATGAGTTTAATGTTGCCAGCGGATAGCCAGGCAAAAAATATGTTTGGCGATATATTTAGTGGTTGGGTTGCTGCAAAGGCAATTTTAGCGGCTGAAATTCATTCGGGTAAAGTGGCAAGAGGGCGTGTGGCGACAATATCAGTAGGTGCCATGGAGTTTATGTCTCCTGTTTTAGAGGGGACTGTATTAAGCTTTTATACGCAAACTGTCGATCAAGGCAATAGCTCACTGACGGTAAAAGTTGAAGTGTGGGGTAGTTGCCCAGATGGCACAGATATGCGTAAAATCTCTGATACACAGTGTGTCCAGGTTGCTATTGATGGTCACGGCCATATTCGCAGTTTAAGTTTCGGCCAGTAAAATTGGGCACGCTAGCTCATAACTTTAGTGATTATCAGCTTAAGCTTGTAACTATAAAAATATAATTACCAGCCATAAGTGAAAGTTTAGCGCCACAAAGATCACAGCACTTTAATTAGATAAGGTGCTGGTGGTCTGTGCTAGCTGTAAATATTCACTCACCCCTCTCGCTTTTTACAGATATTAAATAATAAACTTCAAACTCTGCTCGCTCTCTTAGTTAAAGATTATTTTAGTAAATGTAGCAAGTTTAATGTAATAAGGTACCTGTCATTGCAAAATAATTTTTCTCACCTTCAACCTAATATCATTCTCGATGCAGTGGAAAATTTCGGTTTTGAAGTCAGTGGTCAATCATATCCTTTAAACAGCTATGAGAACCGTGTGTTCCAAGTGGGCTTGTTGGATAATAAATCAGTCATAGCAAAGTTTTATCGCCCAAATCGCTGGGCTATTGAGACACTGCAAGAAGAGCACGATTTCTCAAATCAGCTCGCTGCTGCAGGTGTCGCAGTTGCTGCTAATTTACAGGATTTGCAAGGTAATACAGTACATCAAATTGAAGGGTTTTATTGCTCATTACAGCATAAAATCATAGGGCGAGAGCCCGAGCTAGAGGATCTTGAGAGCTTGTTTCAAATCGGTCAAGTGTTAGGGCAGTTGCATCAAGCCTCAGCTCGTTTGTATAGCGCGAATAATACTGCTAACAATAAGATTAGTTTTAAACACCGCCCTGTCTTTGATGTACAGGCGATGGGCCAAGATAATGTAACTTATTTGTTAGCCAATGTTGTTGGCAAAAAGCTATCTAAAAAATGGTTGGCAAAATATCAAAGTATCACACAGCAATTATTAGCGGCTATCACGCAGTGTTTACCTGATGATATGAGTGAGCATTACATTGCAGCGCATGGTGATTGTCATTTATCGAATGTGTTAATGTCCGCTAGCGGCCCAGTATTGTTAGACTTTGATGATGCGATGCTAGCACCGCCAATTCAAGATGTGTGGATGTTCTTAGCGGGCGATAAAAGCCAGCACCAACAGCAATTATCTGAGCTGATAGAAGGCTATGAGGAATATATTGAGTTTCCCCATCAGCAATTATCATGGATCCCAGCAATGCGTGCCCTACGAGTGATAAATTATACTACTTGGCTGGCTAAACGCTGGAGTGATAGCGCATTTCCTATTGCTTTTCCTTGGTTTAATAGCGAAGACTTTTGGATGCAACATGTTAAAGAGTTAGAAGGTTTATTGCGTGAATTTAGTGTGGCCAAGACGATTGAAGCTAATGGCAATTGCTAAAGCTCAATTAGGTATCTTTTAAATAGAGAACATCGTTTTATTTATAGTAATTGAACAGTATTAATTATTTTTTCAAAAAATAGAGGAGAGGTGACAATGCAAAGTTTAGACCAGCAAACAGTGGTCGTTATCGGTGGTACTTCAGGTATTGGTTTGGCGGTAGTGAAAGCAGCTCAGGCACTAGGTGCTACTGTTTATGCCGCTAGTCGCAGCCAAGATAATATTGATACTGCAAAAGCGCAGTGTGGTGAAAACGTACACTTTCGCTTAGCAGATACGCACGATGAAGAGAGTTTATTGAAGCTGTTTTCTGAGGTCGGTAAAATAGATCATTTAGTCTCTGCAGCAACGGGTGCACAACGCACTATCGCTCCTTTTATAGAGCAGACGAGCGAGCAGTTCTCAGCGGCTTTTCAAAAATTTTGGGGCTACACCAATGTGGTTCGTATCGGCGAGAAATTTGTTAGCGAAAAGGGCTCTATTACCTTAGTCAGTGGCAGCCCAGCTCGTAAATACAAAGTCGGTTCATCATCATTAAGCTGTACAGGTGGCGCGGTTGAGGCGTTTATCAAAGCGGTTGCAATAGAAATTGCACCTAAGCGCATTAACGGTGTGTCTCCCGGTTTGATTGAAACGGCAATGTGGGATGCATTTGGTGATGAGAAGCAGCAAAAACTAGCGGATATGACAGCGAATATTCCACTAGCTCGAGTCGGTCAGCCTGAAGAGGTGGCCAATGGTATTATTTTTGCGATGACAACCACCTATGCAACAGGCACTATCGTTGATGTAGAAGGCGGAACTCTGTTGTCCTAGAGTTTGTACGTACTTTACAAATAGTTTAGTGATATAGCATGCAGCATAGTCAACAGGTATCGTTATCTTGTTGGCTATGCTGCTTTTTTACGACTATTTATCCTCGCTGCCATATCAGCAATTGGTTGTTAGCTGGCATAGTAATATCGCTAACGAGTTGAATGCCATGTTGCGCAGCGAGCTGCTCAATAGCTTCAAAGTCTTTAATACCGCTATTTACGTCACGATTCTTTAACCATTGCTCAAAATTTTGATTTGATTCACTAGTGAATTCACCGTTGTATTTGAAAGGGCCGTAACAGCAAAAATAGCCTTGCGGTTGTAGTGTTGACGGCAAGTTTTTGAATAAATTCTCGACATTTTGCCAACTCATAATATGTAATGAGTTAGCAGTATAAATCATATCAAATGATTGCTTAGGCCAGTTTATATCGACATCTAATTCAATAGGCGCAAGCATATTATCCAGAGCCATATCACTAATATTTAGCGCTAAATCAGCCAGCCATTCGCCTCTATCAGAGCACTGCCAAATAACTGATGAGGTGTTTTTTTCCATCAGTTGCTGCTGAAAAAATAAGGCGTGTTGCCCTGAACCACTGCCTATCTCTAACACAGTATTTACTTGGTTTAGCAGTGCTTGTAGTTGCTCAAAAATGACATCTTGATTGCGCTCACAAGAGGGACTGAAATTACGCATTTAAATTCCTGAATTAGATATAGTTATTAACACTTAAATAGCTTCTAAGGTGGTAAAGCCTAGCACCAGCCATTTGATACCAGCATC
Source organism: Gammaproteobacteria bacterium AS21 (assembly GCA_038900335.1). Taxonomy (GTDB): domain Bacteria; phylum Pseudomonadota; class Gammaproteobacteria; order Pseudomonadales; family Balneatricaceae; genus Rs1. Next base: position 134,294 of record JBBMRB010000010.1, read on the forward strand.
ATCAAAGTTAACCTGTACTCTGGTCTTAGCACCACTGCCCTCTGCGTTTAAAACGATGCCTTGACCAAAGCTTTCGTGATAGACACGCTGACCGATATGCAAATTACTTTGCTGCTCAGCTTCTTGGCTATACATATTGGTTTTAGGCCTAGCGGTTAAAGGGCGGCTAACGGTAGCATTAAGGCGCACCTCTTCTATTAGCTCAATCGGGATTTCATTGATAAAGCGAGAAGGGCGGTTATAGTTTTCTTGGCCGTACATTCTGCGAGATTCAGCGTAAGTTATGTACAGCTGTTTCATGGCGCGGGTAATACCGACATAGCAAAGGCGACGCTCTTCCTCCATACGACCCGCTTCTTCAGCTGATTTGCTACCGGGGAATAAGCCCTCTTCCATGCCGACCATAAACACTAATGGAAATTCTAAGCCTTTAGCTGAATGTAAAGTCATTAATTGAACACTGTCTTGGTGCTCATCTGCCTGTGCTTCGCCTGCATCAAGAGCGGCCTGGTCTAAGAAGGCTGCTAATACAGATGGGAATTCCGATTCCCCTTCTTCGTTTTCGGTATCAATCCATTGATGATTAAACTGTTTGGCGGCGTTGACGAGTTCTTCTAAGTTCTCAATGCGAGATTGCGCTTTTTCGCCTTTTTCTTTGAGGTGATGGGGTATTAGCCCAGATAGTTGAATAGCGTGATCTGTTAACTCTTCAAGCTTAGTACCTTCAGTGTCGCTATCTAACTGATTGATTAAATTGATAAAGCCTTGTAGTGCTTCAGCTGCCTTGGTCGGTATTTTCTGGTATTCAACCACTTCATTCGCAGCGCGCCACATTGATATATTTTCTTCGCGCGCCTGTGCTCTAACCGCTTCAATGGTGCGCGTACCGATGCGACGACTAGGGACATTGATCACCCGCTCCATTGCCGTGTCATCTTCACGGTTGGTAATTAAGCGGATGTAAGCGAGTGCATTTTTGATTTCTAGACGATCATAAAAGCGGTGACCACCATAAATTTTATAGGGAACGCCGGCTCTAATTAAGCTTTCTTCAAGTACCCGAGATTGCGCATTTGAGCGGTACAATAATGCAGATTCTGAGCGAAGGTTACCCTCTTCTTGCCATTTTTGGATTTGCCCCACTACAAAGCGTGCTTCATCTTGCTCGTTAAAGGCGGCGTATAAAGCAATTTTGTCGCCATCGACACCTTCGGTCCATAATTGTTTGCCAAGGCGGCCGCTATTGTTAGCGATGACAGCGTTAGCCGCTGTTAAAATTGTGCTGGTCGAGCGATAGTTTTGCTCTAGTTTTATGCTGCTAGCACCAAGGAAATGATCGGAGAAATTTTGAATGTTCTCGATTTTAGCACCACGCCAACCGTAAATAGACTGATCGTCATCACCGACGGCCATCAGTTTGCGCTCATGTCCTGTCAGTAGTCTTAACCAAGCGTATTGAATCGCATTGGTATCTTGGAATTCGTCTACCAGAATATAGCGAAAACGTTCTTGATAATGCATTAATAGTTGCGGCTTCATGTCGCGTAGTAATTCTAAGCAGCGTAGTAACAACTCGCCAAAGTCAATCATTCCTCCACGATCACAAGCTTGCTCGTACGCTTCGTAAACTTTAATCATCATCTGTTCGTGAGGATCGTTACTGCGCTCTAGATGTTTACTGCGTAAACCTTCATCTTTTTGGGCATTTATAAACCATTGAAACTGTTTAGATGGCCATTGTTTATCATCTAGTGCCATTTCTTTACAGATGCGCTTAATCAAGCGGTGCTGATCTTCGCTATCCATAATTTGGAAATTTTCCAGCAAATTTGCATCGCGCCAATGGCTGCGTAAAATACGATGCGCCAGACCGTGGAACGTGCCCATCCACATGCCGTGTGGATTGACATTTAATAGCTGTTCTATACGCGAGCGCATTTCTTTAGCGGCTTTATTGGTAAAAGTTACCGCTAAAATAGAATAAGGTGAGATGTTCTCAGTAGTGACTAGCCAAGCGATACGGTGTATTAAAACTCGGGTTTTGCCTGAACCAGCACCTGCTAATACTAAAATGTTTTCCACAGGGGCGGTGACTGCTTCACGCTGTGCATCATTTAAACCGTCGATAATTGCCGTAACGTCCATAATATTCCTTAGTTTAAATAGAGGTGTTGCTAGAAGGTGTATCTAAAGGTAGTTCTGAGGGGTTTTCGCGTCGATATAACAACACCGCTTTTAGCTCATCAGGGTTCTTGATTACCATTTCACTGCTGTCTCTGTTTTCTTGAGCAACGCCAAAAGCAGGGATTAAGCGTGATAGCCAAAAACGCATGGCTGCTGTTTGTGTCATTTGCGGCCACACCATATTTTCAGTCACGGTGAAAGGGCGCACAGCGTTATAAGCACTGAGTAACGCCTGTTCTTTATCGCTATCTATTTGATTATCAGCGCTGGTGCACCAATCGTTAGCGATAATCGCTAAATCAAACAGCATAAAAGCGGTGGCTGCATTGTATAAATCGATAATGGCATCTATTTCGCTGCCATTAAAAAGGGCGTTGTCATGAAATAAATCCCCATGAATCACACTTTGCGGTAAGTCGTCACCGTGTTTTAGTAAAAGATTGTCAAAGCGTTTGACTTCATCCTTGAGAATTTCAACATCCTCAGCGGGCAAATGTTTGGCTATATTGATGCTTTCTCTGCGCCACCAATACAGGCCGCGATGAGATTGGCGTTCTAGGAAGAAGTCTTGGGCAGCAACATGAAATTGCGCTAATTTAGTACCGATGGCACGACAGTGTTCCACACTGAGCTGCTCTTTTTCTAGATGTTGACCATTAAAGCGATTTTGTAACATAGCCGGCTTGCCCTTCACTTTCTTTAAGGCAATACCGTTTTTGTCTTTAGCGGGTGCTGGTACAGGGATGCCTCGATCAGCTAGCCAAGTCGCTAACTCTACAAAGAAAGGCATATCTTCCATGGAGAACTCTTCAAAGAGAGTGAGAACATATTCAGCTTGCTGACCATTATTATTGAGTGTGACAAAATAATTGGTATTTTCTATACCGCCATCTATCCCTTTAAAAGAGACAAATTCCCCTAATTCATATTCGGCTATTAACGCTATAAAATCTGTTTTATCAAGTTGAGTATAAACTGCCACTAGTTCACCATCGCTATGCAATATTTGTAAAGTTAAACTGTTTAAATATACAGTTATATATGTTGTGTCGTCAATATAGCAAATAATACGGTGTAAGCGCTTTAAGTACTATACTCTTTAAGCCATTAAAATAAATATACCGCTAATTACCTTGATGTTGATGATGTTTTAACCAGTGTTTTATACTTGGCTAGAGGGATGATTAGGATGAAAACCGCTTAGTCGTCGCTAAAGGTTTGCGCTGGCAAATAGAGGCGATATACTGCTTCTTTTGAATTACTTGGAAACTGATCACTATGGCTACCCCGTCACTTATTCTTGTCGATGGCTCTTCTTATTTATATCGTGCTTTTTTTGCCTCACAACAAGCGGATTTACGAACAAGTGAAGGTTTGCCAAGCGGCGCTGTGCGTATCGTTACATCGATGATGCGATCCTTAGTCGGGCAATATCCAGATAGCCGTATTAGCGTAGTGTTTGATGCGAAAGGTAAAACATTTCGCGATGATATTTATCCAGAGTATAAAGCTAATCGCCCTTCAATGCCCGATGACCTACGCTCTCAGATAGAGCCTATACATCGAATTATACGCGCGATGGGTTTTCCCCTTATTATGATAGATGGCGTTGAAGCTGATGATGTGATCGGCACCTATGCGCGTCAAGCGAGTGAATCTAAAACATCGCTATTGATATCGACCGGTGATAAAGACATGGCTCAACTAGTCAATGAGCATGTCACCCTCATTAACACTATGAACAATACGATTATGGATGTGGCTGGGGTGAATGAGAAATTTGGTATCCCGCCCGAGTTGATTATTGATTACTTAGCGTTAATGGGTGATAAAGTTGACAATATTCCAGGTGTCCCAGGTGTCGGTGAGAAAACTGCATTAGCGTTGCTGCAGGGTATCGGTAGTATTAAAAGTTTGTACGAAAACTTAGATGCTATTGCCGATCTTGGTTTTCGCGGCAGTAAAACGATGGCTAAGAAACTGATTGAAAATAAAGAGTTTGCCGAGCTGTCTTACTTATTAGCGACAATTAAATTAGATGTAGAAATGGAGTTATCCATAGATGCTTTGCAAAACACAACTGTGGATAAAGAGGCTTTACTCGAGCTGTTCACTACTTATGAATTTAAAAGCTGGATTGCTGAGCTAAATGGTGAGAGAGCACCAGCTAATATAGCGAGCACTAATAGTCGTGCTGATGAGCCAAGTGCTGATAGCTTCCCGGTGGCCCCTGAAACGCTAGATTATCAAATTATTTATGAGCAAGAGCATTTTAACCGCTGGTTAGAAAAATTAACAAATGCTGAGCTTTTCTCGTTTGATACTGAAACAGACCGCCTTGATTATATGGAAGCGCAGCTAATAGGGCTGTCATTTGCCACGACCATTGGCGAAGCTGCCTATGTGCCATTAGGGCATGATTATGTAGGAGCTCCGGCGCAACTGGATAGAGATTGGGTATTAGCGCAGCTAAAACCGTTATTAGAAGACCCAAAGCATCACAAAGTCGGACAGCACATGAAGTTTGATATGAATGTGTTGTCCCGTTATGGCATTGCGCTTAAAGGGGTTGAGTTTGATACGATGTTGGAGTCATACATTCTAAACTCTACAGCAACACGACATGATATGGACAGCTTGGCTAAGCAATACTTGGCAGTTAAAACAACCAAGTTTGAAGAGTTGGCCGGCAAGGGTAAAAAGCAGTTAACCTTTAATCAAATTGATGTCGAGCTCGGCGGTCATTATGCAGCAGAAGATGCGGATATTACCTTGCGCCTACATCAGGCAATTGGTGATAAATTAGCGGCAATTGCCTCGTTAAATAGTGTCTTTCACGAGATAGAGAAGCCATTGATTCCAGTATTGGCAGGCATTGAGCAAAATGGTGCGCTAGTGAATCCTAGCATGCTGGCGCAACAGAGCTTAGATATTCAGCAGCGCCTTACGCAATTGGAGAGTGCCGCTCATGAGGAGGCAGGTCAAGTGTTTAATTTGGCATCTCCAAAGCAGTTACAAGAAATACTGTTTGAAAAGCTAGAGCTTCCTGTAAAGAAAAAAACCCCTAAAGGTGTGCCCTCAACAGCGGAAGAGGTGTTGGTTGATTTGGCACAGAGCTATGAGCTGCCAAAAATATTGTTAGAGCATCGTGGCTTGGCAAAATTAAAATCGACCTATACTGATAAACTGCCGCTAATGATCAACCCGCGTACTAAGCGTATTCATACTTCTTATCATCAGGCTATCGCTGCGACGGGTCGTTTGTCATCTACGGATCCTAATTTGCAGAATATCCCTATTCGCTCTGAGCAGGGCCGAAAAATTCGCCAAGCTTTTGTCACACAGCCAGGTTATAAAATGGTGGCGGCGGATTACTCGCAAATCGAGTTGCGTATCATGGCACATCTATCGGCAGATAAAGGTTTGTTGCAGGCGTTTAATCAAGGTGAAGATGTTCATAAAGTCACCGCATCTGAAGTGTTTAAAGTCTCTATTGATGAGGTGACAATAGATCAAAGGCGCAGCGCTAAAGCAATTAACTTTGGTTTGATTTACGGAATGTCAGCATTTGGTTTAGCCAAGCAGCTAGGTATAGGGCGAGTTGAGGCGAAAGAATATATAGAGCATTATTTTGCAACCTATCCAGGGGTGCAAAATTACATGGAAGAAATTAGGGAAAAAGCACGAGAGCAGGGGTTTGTAGAAACCGTATTCGGGCGTCGCTTATACCTACCCGCTATAAAAGCGTCTAATGCTATGATGCGTCAAGGCGCAGAGAGAACAGCTATCAATGCGCCAATGCAGGGCACGGCGGCGGATATTATCAAAAAAGCGATGCTAAAAGTTGCCAGGTGGTTAGAGCAAGGTGATTTTGACGCTAAGATGATTATGCAAGTGCACGATGAGTTAGTTTTTGAGGTGGCGCAAGATCAGGTTGACGAGTTTATGGCAAAGGTTATTGATATTATGCAGCGCGCTGCCACATTAGATGTGCCGTTAATTGTTGAAGCGGGTGTGGGTGATAATTGGGATGAAGCGCATTAATTTCTATGTTATTGATCTGTAATAAAAAAGAAAATTAAATCAAAATTAATGAGTAAAGTCTGAACTTTTTGAAAATAAGCCAGTCCTATAATTATAGCTGGAGAACTTCCCCTTTCTTTAGCTGTAATTATTATGTTGATAGCCTCAGTACAGACACGTTATCCAAAACTACTGTACTGAGGCATGATCTTATCTTTACTCTTCTATAAATTCTTCTAAGTCGCTCGGTAACATCCAACTATTTAGCTGATCTTTTAATCTATCAATACCATCAAACTTTAAAGCAGAGAATGTTTGCAGAGTTACTTTATCGCCTAGCTCTTGAGTCAGCGCTTTTTTAAGGGTTAATAAAGTGGATTGCGCAGGGCCTCTTTTAAGTTTATCAGACTTAGTTAGCAAGACATGCAACGGTACTTGAGTAGATTGACACCACTGCACCATCATATGGTCAAACTCTTTCATTGGGTGGCGTATATCCATTACCAGTACAACACCCTTTAAGCTATGACGCTGTTGTAAGTATTGATCGAGATGCTTTTGCCAGTGCTCTTTCATCGCAATAGGGACTTTAGCGTAACCATAACCCGGCAAATCTACCAGTCTGGTGTTTTCAACATTGAGATCAAAAAAATTGATCAATTGAGTACGACCAGGAGTTTTTGAGGTGCGTGCCAGCTTTTTGTTGTTAGTCAGTGTATTAATCGCACTAGACTTACCTGCATTAGAGCGACCAGCAAATGCGACTTCTGCGCCGGTGTCTTCTGGGCATTGACTAAGCTTACTCGCACTGGTTAAAAACTTAGCCGAGTTGTAAAAAATTGTATTCTCTTGATTTGACATTAAATATCTTTCCCAAAATTGACCTAAACGACATTATTCGTTCCAGCTTGCTGGAATATTGTTGTATACTAGATGAAAATTATCTTGTAGTACCTTATTTTCAAAGGTTAACTGCAACAAAAACTATAATTGGCCCTAATTGTACTATTTTGTAAAGTTAAGGGTACATAATATCGTGTATTTTAGAAGAGAGTATCAGTTAATTATGAATAAAATTCTAATTGGCCTGGTGTTGAGCCTTACAGCATCAACTTATGTTTATTCGGCAGGCGATGCGGCGGCGGGTAAAGAAAAAGCAGTGGCTTGTGGTGTTTGCCACGGTGCTGATGGCAACAGTGAAGTGGGTAATTTTCCTAAGCTAGCTGGTCAAAATGCCAAGTATCTATTAAAACAGTTGTCTGCAATTCAATCTGGTGAGCGTGAAGTTCCAGAGATGGCTGGCCAATTGGATGGTAAAAATGAGCAAGATCTTGAAGATATGGCTGCTTACTTTGCTAAGCAGACTGTTCGTGGCGGCAAAACTGCGTTAGATCAGCTAGAGCTAGGTCAAAAAATATACCGTGCCGGTATTGCAGATAAGCAAGTACCTGCATGTACCGCTTGTCATGGCGCAAACGGTCAAGGGTTAGGCTCTGCTGGTTTCCCTACATTGACAGGGCAACATGCTGCATATACTGAAAAGCAATTAAAAAGCTTTAGAGTAATGTCGCGCACTAATGATCCAAATGAAATGATGAGAGATATCGCCTCTCGTCTAAGTGATGTTGAAATTAAAGCAGTTGCCAGTTATATCCAAGGCCTGCATTAAATTTAACGTTTAATAAAAAAGGTAGCTTAGGCTGCCTTTTTTATTGCCTAGCGTCTGTGAAGTTAGCAAAATATGCTGTTTATGCGCAATGCTAATGTCAGGATGAGAACTTTTTAGTATTACGTTAGTCTCAACCTTAATAAATTTATTATTACTTAGAACTAAAAGGAATCTATATGTTTTATAAAAAGATAGCAGTATCGGCGCTAGCGTTAGCTATATCTGGAACTGCTTTTGCTGCTGACTTTAAAGTAGGGGATGATTACATACTCACAGGTGCTGTTGCATCAACTGCGCAAAAGGTGCAAGTGACTGAGTATTTCGGTTATTGGTGTCCTCACTGTAATAACTTTGAGCCGCTATTAGAGCAGTGGTTAGAAGAAAAAGCCGACAGTATTGAGTTTTCAAGAGTGCCTGTTGCTTTTAGTACGCGTAGCCAAAACCAAGTATTAGCGCAAAAAGCCTATTATGTCGGCAAGCAAGTGAAGCTGCAGAAATCAGTAGATTCTACAATGTTTGACTTTTACCATAAATATGGCCGACTAGCATCTTCGTTTAAAGATATAGATAAAATACAAGCTGACCCTGCAGCATGTACAGCTGAAGTTAATGGTTTAGTTGATCGTGCTCAAAAGCAAAGCGCGCAGTCGAATAAGCCATTTGATGTAGCGAGTGTCACTGCATATCTCAATGAAAATGTATGTAACACCGATGCTAGAGGCTGGGCACTGCTTAAATTGTCAAAAGAATCTCGTGGTAGCATTAGCAATGAAGAAACACTGCAAGGTGTTATGGCTATTGCTGGAGTCGATACAGAAAAATTCTCTAAGCGCTTAGAATCGTTTTCAATGACATCTGCAATGGCTGCCGGTAATAAAAAAGCAGAAATATTAGGAATTGATAGTGTTCCAACACTAGTCATTAACGATAAATATCGTGTGACCTCTGCTAAAGGCTTTCAGCACATGCTTGATGTTGTTGAGTTCTTGATAGAAAAGGAAGAGGCTGAAGTTAAAAAATAATTCTATAGCAAAGGTAAGTGAGTTATTATTAATATAATTAACTTGCCTTTATTTTACGCATCCACTGTTCAATTAAGTGTAAATAAGGTATTGATATAGTTTATTAAATAGTTTTTAAAGCTGAGAAGTTAACACTATGAGTCAGGGAATAGAAGAATCATTTTTTGTGTTTTTACACATACTGCTTAAAGGATTAGAAGGTCACAGTGCTTCTTTAGATACCAACCTCAATGCATTACGACGCCATATGCTTGAGTCTAAACATGAGCTCCCCGAAGAATTAGTTAATAACATTGAGTACGATATACGGATATTGCATTTAGAGCGCCAGGAGTCCTGCCAAGACTTTCTTGATGTTTTAGAAGCATGGTGTGTTAGCCTTAAAAAAAATAAATTTAATTCAGAAAAACAACTTCAACTAGATGATGTCAGTGCTGAGTTGAAAAGTTCAAAAACACTGGTTTATCAACTGCCTAATCAGTTCAAAGTATTGATGGAACTGCAAAATATAGCAGATAAATCGACGCATTTATTAGAGCGAAAAGAAGCGCCTGATACTGGCACCTTGGTGTGCATTGCCAATGAAATGATTAATCTACTGAGTCACATCACTCCTTCTAAAGGCGCTAGCGATAATCATCAAGCATTATTAACTCAACTTGAAACAGGCATAGAAATTGATAAGTTGCCGGTGGTTATTTATAAAATTTCAGAGTTAATCGAGTCAGCTTTAGCCCTTAAAGGCGATGACTTTTCGAACTATCTACAAAGTATCAATAAGCAGTTAAGCGAAGTTCAAGATTTTATTTCAAAGACACAAAATATTGATGGTGAAAGTGCCGTGTTTCGCGATGCTGCGGATACTAAGGTGCGCGAAGGGGTTGATAATATTAGAGCCTCTGTTAGTAGTGCGCAGGATATAGCGTCACTACAGTCTCAGCTGTCAGAGCAGCTCAATGATATTGTCTGTGCGATGGACGTTTTACAAGAACAAGAAAAAACACGAGAAAGCAATCTGCAGAAAAACTACGATGCTTTAAAACAGCGTGTCAGTACGATGGAAGATGAAGCTGAACATGTTCAAGAATACATAGAGGAAGAGAGAAAACAAGCACGTCAAGATGCGTTGACCGCCCTGCCTAATCGCATGGCCTATAACGAAATCATTAGTCATCAATTAGCAACTTTTCAGCGCTATAAGACACCGCTAAGTCTTGTGGTATGCGATCTTGATCACTTTAAAGATGTAAATGATAATTATGGGCACTTAGCGGGTGATAAAGTACTTAGCTTGGTGGCTAAAATCCTCAGCAAGGGGACACGTGCCTCTGATTTTGTAACGCGTTATGGTGGCGAGGAATTTGCAATAATAATACCTTCAACAGGCGCAGAAGAAGCGGCGCAAGTGATGGATAAGATAAGACGTATTATCTGTAAAAGTCCATTTAACTATAGAGGGGAGCCTATCTCTATTTCAATGTCATTTGGTATTAGTGAGGCACAAGTGGGAGATTCTGCTGAAATGCTTTTCTCTCGTGCCGATGCTGCTTTATATACAGCAAAGCACGCTGGGCGTAATGCGATAAAAATTAGTGGTGGAGATTAATCATTTCACTAGCAGTTATAAAGTATAGAAGCAGACCTTTAAATAGACTAAACTGCCGCTTTATGTGTTGTCACTCGTTAGATGTTAGTTATATAGCAGGTACAGCACGGATTATAATTAATCTTATTTGTAAGGTAGCTTAAAGTGCAACGTTTTTTTAGAGGCTTAAAGATTGGCTATATATTCATTAGTTACCGTTTAGACACATTTCTGGAAAGCCTCGCTCTGCCTTGGTATGTCAAAATATTTCTCTATATTATGCCTTGGCGCTATTTTATTGCTGCTAAAGAGCCTAGAGGTGTCCGTTTAAGGCTCGCGCTTGAAAACCTTGGGCCTGTGTTCGTTAAATTTGGGCAAGTCTTGTCAACCAGAAGAGATTTGCTGCCATTAGATGTTGCTGATGAACTAAAGTATTTACAAGACCGAGTACCTGCCTTTTCAGGTGAAACTTCAACAGCAATTATTGAAAAAGCACTAGGCAAATCGGTAGGTGAGTTATTTGCTGCATTTGATGTCCAGCCCTTGGCGTCTGCTTCCGTAGCACAAGTTCATACTGCCGAATTTTTCACCGGTGAAAAAGCGGTCATAAAAGTGATTCGCCCCGGGATCGAAAAAGTCATCAAAAAAGATATTGCGTTGTTGTTCTTATTAGCTCATAGCATCGAGGCGCTTTGGTCTGAAGGCAAGCGCCTTCATTTGATCGAGGTTGTAGAAGAGTACGCACTTAGTTTAGAAGACGAGCTGGATTTAAGAAAAGAGGCGGCTAATGCCTCCCAACTCAGAAGGAATTTTGAAGGTTCTAGCGTGCTTTATATCCCAGAAATATATTGGGATTACACAAGAAAGAACGTGCTGGTGATGGAGCGTATTTCTGGCGCGCCAGTTGCTGATATAGAACAGCTAAATGCTCATAATGTTGACATGAAATTGCTGGCAGAGCGTGGTGTCGAGATCTTTTTCACACAAGTGTTCCGCGATAGTTTTTTTCATGCAGATATGCATCCAGGTAATATTTTTGTCTCGCTAGACTCGCCTGCAGACCCACAATATATCGCCGTTGATTTTGGCATTATTGGCTCGTTAACAACAGAAGATCAAAGTTATCTTGCTCGTAACTTGTTAGCGTTCTTTACCCGCGATTATCGGCAAGTTGCCCAGCTTCATATAGATTCAGGCTGGGTGCCGGCACAGACCAATGTAACCGCTTTTGAAACGGCTATTCGCAGTGTTTGTGAGCCAATATTCGAAAAGCCTCTCAAAGATATATCTTTTGGCCAGGTATTATTAGGATTGTTCCAAACGGCACGCCGCTTTCATATGGAAGTACAGCCACAGTTAGTCTTATTGCAAAAGACATTATTGAATATAGAAGGTTTAGGCCGCCAGCTCTACCCAGATTTAGATTTATGGGAAACAGGTAAGCCTTATCTAGAGTCTTGGATGAAAGAGCGAGTAGGACCTAAAGCTGTCGCAAAAACGATTATGCAACAAGCGCCGGATTGGATTGAGAAACTACCTCAGCTTCCCCAGCTTGCTTTTGATGTGCTTCAACAAAGTAAACAGCAGCACATTTTGCTTGAACAGAGAATGCTCAATGAGCAAAAGCGTCAGCAACTAGCAGCAAAGAAACAAACTAAGAAGCGAATGATGATAGGAGTTTTATTGTTGTTGTCTGCTTATGTTGGCTACGAGCCTGCTAGAGAGCTATTGCAGCAGATAGAGTGGCAGGGCTGGTTGCTGGCAATGATTGCTTTTGTTGTGCTAATAAGATAAAAGATATAACCAAGTTTTGGCTATCTAAAACATTGAAAAGATTTAAAAAGCCCCAATAAAAGAAGAGAATACAATGAATAATACATGGCTAGATGAGCTTAAGTGGGATGAGAAAGGACTGATCCCTGCAATCGCTCAAGATCATATCACTGGTAAAGTGTTAATGTTTGCATGGATGAACCGAGAGTCCTTAGCACTAACGGTTAAACAAAAAAATGCAGTATATTGGTCTAGGTCACGTGCAAAGTTGTGGCGAAAAGGCGAAGAGTCAGGTCATCAGCAAAATGTTGTCGAATTAAGTGTCGATTGTGATAAAGATGTCATTTTGTTAAAAATTGATCAAGTTGGTGGTATTGCTTGCCATACAGGTAGAGAAAGCTGTTTCTATTTTGATTTGAAGGATGGGCAATGGCAGAGTAATTCACCTGTTATTAAAGAACCTTCTTCAATTTATAATAAGTAGGCAAAAATGAATAATGTATTGATAGAGTTAGCAGATATACTAGAAGAGCGTAAATCTGCTTCTAGTACAACTTCTTATGTAGCAAGTTTGCATGAGAAAGGTCTGAATAAAATTTTGGAAAAAGTAGGCGAAGAAGCCTTTGAAGTTGTTATAGCAGCGAAGGATGCGCAAATAAATCAAAATAATGATGATTTGGTTTATGAAACAGCTGATTTGTGGTTTCATACATTAGTGATGTTATCTCATGTAGGTGAACGCCCTGAAGCAGTATTGAAAGAGTTAGCAAGACGTTTTGATTTATCAGGTTTGGACGAGAAAGCGTCTAGAGTGTTAAAGTAGTTAATTTTGAATTGTTATTTTCCATAAAATTATAAATAGAATGAGAGTAGGAGAGCAATATGGGTTTTGGTGGTGTAAGTCTTTGGCAATTAGCTATCGTATTAGGTATTGTTATTTTGCTTTTCGGAACAAAGAAACTTCGTAATATCGGTGGTGATCTAGGTAGTGCTGTAAAGGGCTTTAAAAAAGCAATGAGTGATGGCGTACTATCGGATGAAGATAAGAACAGTAAAAGCATTGAAGAGAAGAAAGATGCTGAGTTTGTTGAAACTGCTGCAAAAGTAGAAGTGACAGATAAAACCGAAAAAAACGTTGAAAATAAGTCATAGGCAATGCTAGATATAGGCTTTGCTGAGATATTAATAGTCGCGGTTGTTGCGCTGGTTGTCCTAGGTCCTGAAAAATTACCGATGGCTATAAAAACGCTGGGTATGTGGATAGGTAAGGCGAAGCGCACAATTAGTGGTATCCAATCAGAGATTTCAGAAGAGCTTAGGCTGGATGAGCTCAAAAGAACAACAGCGGTTGCTAAAGAGCAGTTAGAAGGTGAGCTTGCTGAAATGAAAGCGCCCTTCGTTGATTCTGCGGCTGAAAAAACAGCTGTAAAACAGCCTGAAACAACTCAACTGAAAGATGAGGCTGTTCCGCTTGAAGAGCAAATAGTCTCGCTAGATAAGAAGTCCTCCTAATGAGTGAGCAACTAGGCTCTTCGCAAGAAGAGCAAGAGCCAGAACAATCTTTAACATCTCACCTTGTTGAGTTAAGACAGCGTTTGATTAGAGCGCTGATTACTATATTTGCCATATTTTTATGTTTGTTTTATTTTGCCAATGACCTGTATACGATTGTATCTGAGCCGTTGACAGCGTTGTTGCCTGATGGCGCAACCATGATAGCAACAGATGTAACATCTCCCTTCTTTGCGCCGTTCAAATTGACAATAGTATTATCGCTGTTTTTGGCAATGCCATTTATACTGCATCAATGCTGGAGTTTTATTTCACCTGGGCTTTATCGTCACGAAAAACGTTTGGCAATACCGCTTCTGGTTTCAAGTATAGTGTTGTTTTATGCAGGGATCGCTTTTGCCTATTATGTAGTGTTCCCTTTATTGTTTGGCTTCTTTACTAGCATAGGGCCTGAAGGCGTAGCTATTATGACGGACATCAGTAGCTATTTAGATTTTGTGTTGAAGTTGTTTTTTGCGTTTGGTGTGGTATTTGAAATACCAATAGCAACAATGCTGCTTATCTGGAGCGGTATAGCAACGGCTGAATCATTAAAATCAAAGCGCCCTTATATAGTCGTTGGTTGTTTTGTGGTTGGAATGTTGTTGACTCCGCCTGATATTGTATCGCAAAGTTTATTGGCACTACCTATGTGGTTGTTGTTTGAGCTTGGGATCATTATGTCAAAATTTGTTGTTAAGTCAGATGAGTCTGCGCAAACGGAAGATGCTTAACAGTATAGATAGACGTATCCTGTATAATAGTATGAAAAACAGTCAGTTTTAGCCTTATTTTAATTAAATCAAATAAAGCGTTGACGCGCTGCAAAATCTCTATATAATTCGCCTCCTTGCTACAGGGTGACCCAGAAAGTTACCTTAGAAACACAGCGAGATGATCGGTTTTTTCTTTAGCTTGTAAAGAGTCTTGAAAGAATGATAAGTTATTTAACTTCTTGTTTTTGAAAGATTAGTAATAAAGAAAATGATTGGTCGGGTTGGTTTTTAGTTTCATGTTTTGATTTCTAATGTGTTGTTGTCGTGTTTATTGTTTTACTTTAATCGCTTCAAAAACAAATTAAAAATAAACGAAATAAAGATTGACTAACTCAG
>JBBMRB010000011.1:0-142838 GCA_038900335.1 Gammaproteobacteria bacterium AS21
AACTCCCGACATTCGCCTTGTAAGGGCGACGCTCTCCCAGCTGAGCTACACTCCCAATATATGGTGCTCTAAAACTTATAAATCACATCGAGCAATTTGATGTAATATTCGTTTAACTTCACTAGGTTACTGTATTAAACAGTAACAGTGGCGGAAT
This sequence comes from Gammaproteobacteria bacterium AS21, assembly GCA_038900335.1. Taxonomy (GTDB): domain Bacteria; phylum Pseudomonadota; class Gammaproteobacteria; order Pseudomonadales; family Balneatricaceae; genus Rs1. Next base: position 158 of record JBBMRB010000011.1, read on the forward strand.
GGACGGGACTCGAACCCGCGACCCCCTGCGTGACAGGCAGGTATTCTAACCAACTGAACTACCACTCCACATGGTAAACTTACTCAGGCTTGAAGATATTTTCGTGTCCCCAAACTTGAGGTGCGAATTCTAGTTAATTCTAAATTTAAGTCAATGGATTATTTGTTTTTTTTGTAAAAAAAATCATTTTGCGCAATAAACAAACACGAATGACTAATATTTGCACGATTATAGAGCTATTACTACTAAAACCCAACACATCAATAAAATCTTTACTGCAACCAATCTCAGTTTATTACTGACTATCGCAACATACCTAGCCGATAGTGTTAAATACTCTATTAATACCATCACCCTAAAGCCATACCATCTACTTAGATCAGCAGTGTTGTCCAGCGCAGGTGTTTAAGTTATGCTTTTATCTACACTTGCAAAGTTTGCAAACAAACTAACGATACTCTCAATCATTGCCATGCAATCATCAAGAGCCTTTTAACCGTAACTAATAGAATCAATAATCATGGCTAACTTAACACCTGTGCAACTCTCACCTAGCAATGACGAGCAATCAAACAGTGTGCAATTTGCACTAACTAAATTTATTGAGCGCTGGCTACAGGCACACACTAATGATCAAAATAGTGACGCCTTAACTATTGAATATGATCCAGATTGGCCATCGCCGTGTTACCAATTACCAACATCAAATGAAGCGCAGCCAGAAAGCGGCACAGCGATCGCTTGGCAACCTGTTAAGCAAGACACACAAGATATGTTTGAGCGCCTTGCAACAGCATTAAACATTGAGATACACCCAGATATTATTAGCTTTTACAGCACCTTTTGGAGTGATCATTTGTCAGCCGCAACTAGCGATGGCCAGCTAACACTGTTACAGGTATGGAATCAGGCTGATATGGAGCGATTAAGAGCCAATTTAATAGGCCATGCCATCGCCCAGCAAAAACAAAAAATGGATATCTCATTTTTCTTCGCACTCACCTCACCCGATGACGGCATGCTTTGCATCAATAATAAGACAGCCCAGGTTTGGTATGAACACCCTGGGAAAAAACCCATTCGCAAAATAGCAAACAGCCTCAGTGAGTTTATAGATTCACTAACGCCTGTCAGCTAAAAAGTTACGCGCCGCTTATTTGTAGATATCTGCTTCCCAACCTATGGTATGAGCAAGTAGGCGGCTGATATGACTAAGAGGTTCTCCAGATTGCTCATGCCACTGATTAAAAGTTTGCTGCACTAGCCTCAGATCACGCTGTGAGGTCGGGCGTCTATCTACAATGCCTTGTGCTATTAATGCTGCGACAACATCATCAGTTAATACGAAGGTATCTTTAGCAATTAAGCGTAGAAAATATGCCGCTGAATTACCACCTAAATGCGACCCCTGCTTCTTTAGCTCGATCCATAAACCGACAATATCATCAACAGGCCACTGTGCAATAAAGCTAGCAAACGAGCCATACTTTTCGATGTACTCTGTCACCATAAATGCATTTAAGCGAGTTGATTTTATTTTGCCCCAATGGCGGATAATTTTATCATTTTGCATCAGTTTTTCTAACTGATCATCACTCATCAATGCCACTTTTTGTGGCATAAAACCAAAAAAAGCTTTTTCAAACTCAGGCCATTTAGCATCGACAACAGAGTGTTTAATACCGGCACGAAAAACCCTGCGAGACATATTTGATAATAGATAGCTGTCATCTAATTGAGTAATTTCATCAACACTGCGCACCTGATCAAAACGCGCGAGCACCTTGTCCTTTTCTACTCGCTCCATTACATGATCATAAATCCATTGATAACTTTTCATACTCTCTCTTTCTAGTTATGCAAGCGTAACTCTGCTTACACTCATTGAATAATAATTTCACTTTAACTAACAATACTGTACATATGATAGCCAACAATACCTTAGTTATTAAACGGCACAGCCTAACATAAGCACTAAAATTCTTAAGTATAAATCTTAAAGCCAGCTAAAAAAGCTAACGACAGCCCAATAAAAATCTCAGCCATTTTATACGCCGACTGACAAGCACTGATAGCTCAACGATTTTTTGTGATTGTTTTCGTTAGCTATTTAACTCGATAATCAAAAACAGACTAACGACTAGTTTTAGCACAATTAACATAACTTAAGCGCTTAAAACACATTCCTATCAATAATAAATCCTGTTTTAACCAATATTACAGGTAATTATCCTGTATTTTTAATTAAGACAACCATTTAACCTGTTTTATTTACTTTTTAAAGTAAGTACTATGCCGACTTTAAATTAACGCAATAACGATACATCTATATTTTTAGCAATAGATGACGTTTACCAAGCAACGGATCAATCATGGCTTCTATTAAAAAATCAAATAAACTCAAACAAGTATGCTACGACATTCGCGGACCCGTGATGCAAGAAGCCAAGAGACTTGAAGATGAAGGCGCCAGTATCATCAAACTCAATATTGGCAACCCAGCGCCATTTGGTTTTGAAGCCCCTGAAGAAATTATTCAAGATGTTATTCATAATTTACCGACAGCACAGGGCTATTGTGAAGCTAAAGGTCTTTTTTCAGCACGCAAGGCAATCGTTCATGAGTGCCAAAGACTTAATATCCGCCATGTTACAACCGAAGATATTTATATTGGCAATGGTGTTTCTGAATTAATTGTAATGACCATGCAGGGCCTACTCGATCATAGAGATGAAATGCTTATCCCCGCACCTGACTACCCGCTATGGACAGCAGCTGTCAGCCTAGCAGGCGGCACAGCGGTACACTACCAATGTGATGAAGATGACAATTGGCAGCCAAATATCGAACACATGCGCGCATCAATTACTGAGCACACTAAGGGGATTGTTGTTATCAATCCAAACAACCCAACAGGCTCAGTGTATTCAAAAGAGTTACTACTAGATATTATCGCGCTGGCACGTGAGTTTGATTTATGCCTTTTTGCCGATGAAATTTACGACAAAATTCTCTATGACGACGCCATTCACATCCCCCTGGCCTCATTATGTGAAGATGTGCTTTGCCTCACGTTTAATGGTCTTTCAAAATCTTATAGAGTGGCGGGTTTCAGAGCGGGCTGGGTGATTGTTAGCGGCCCCAAACAAAACGCTTTGGATTACATCGAAGGTTTAGATATGTTGTCTAATATGAGGCTATGTGCCAACGTACCTGCGCAACATGCGATACAGACAGCCTTAGGTGGCTACCAAAGCATTAAAGAGCTAATAGCCCCCTCAGGAAGGCTCTACCAACAACTGCAAACCGCTTATCAACTGCTCACTGCAATACCTGGTGTCAGCTGCTCAAAACCAAAGGGAGCACTGTATCTGTTCCCTAAACTAGACCCTAAAATTTACCCTATTGCAGATGATGAAACATTCGCACTGAACCTACTACTCAAACACCATGTATTGATAGTACAAGGCTCTGGCTTTAACATTAAAGACAATCAGCATTTTAGAATAGTAACACTGCCTAGGGAAGACCAGTTAATCGAGGCGATTAGTCGTATATCGACCTATTTAGCAGAGCTAAGAAGCTCATCGACAATACCTGCTCATGCTCAGCCTCAAGCTGCATTAAAAACAGCTTAATCTTTATAAGTATCAATAAAATACGGTTAATTACAGTAAAGTATTAACCGTTTTTTAGCATGCGGCTAACACACTTTAGAAAATAATTACCAATAACTACAACAAGCAAGATAAAACACCGCTTCAGCTAGCAAGATAAAACGCAGATTCGGATAGTCAGATAAAAGAAAACTGAAGAGAAATAAATATAAAAACGAGAGTCAGTAACAGATAAAGCTAGTTGGTAATACCAGGCATACATGAAAAACAAAAATGATCTAATTCAAACAAGCGCAATAGTTGATGATTGCACTTATTTGAATTAGTTTATTTATTAACCGACTTAATTAGCCGGCCTAATTAATCGGTCTATTAGCTAACTGATATCAGCTGCGTTTGATCGATTTTTTACGAGTACTCACCTTTTTAGCGCTGCTTTTCTTACGCGCTGTTGCAGCAGCACGTGCTACTACCTTAACACCAGGCTTTTTGGCAACATCAGCTTTAGGTTTAGCAGCTGCTTGCTGTACTTTTTCAGCAACAGATTTTATAGGCTGGCCATCACTGTGTAACAACTTAGATTTCTGCTGATATTGATAACCGCTTTTCTTTTCAGGCGCCGGCACTAACTGCCAATCAGCACTACCAATTAAATCGGTACGGCCCATATCAGTTAACACACCGCGCAACCTATCCCAGTTATCGGTATCGTGATAGCGCAACAACGCTTTTTGCGTACGTCTTTGCTCGTATTCACTTGGGATGTACATTTTTTCACTTTTATATGTCACTTTCTTCAGCGGATTACGCCCTGAGTGATACATCGCCGTTGCCAATGACATTGGCGATGGGTAAAAAGTTTGTACTTGGTCGACTCTGAACTTGTTCTTTTTTAACCACAAGGACAAGTTAAGCATGTCTTCATCTTCACAACCTGGGTGTGCGGCAATGAAATAAGGAATAAGATACTGTTTTTTACCAGCCTCTTTAGAATATTTCTCAAACATGCGCTTGAAGGTATCGTAAGTGCCCATGCCAGGCTTCATCATTTTGTTCAGTGTTTTTTCTTCACTGTGCTCCGGCGCTATTTTTAAATAACCGCCAACGTGATGAGTCACTAATTCTTTAACGTATTCAGGGTCTTCTACGGCTAAGTCATAACGCAAACCTGAGGCTATTGCTATCTTATGCACACCCGGAATTTTACGCGCCTCTCTGTATAACTGTGTTGTCTCACTGTGATCTGTCTTTAAGTTGTGGCAAATAACAGGATAAACACAAGAGAGCTTACGGCACGAAGACTGAATTTCATCACTGACACAATTAAGGTGATACATGTTAGAGGTAGGGCCCCCTAAGTCTGAAATCATACCTGTAAAGCCAGGCACCTTATCGCGGATGTCTTCAATTTCTTTTAATACAGATTCTCTAGAGCGACTTTGAATCACTCGCCCTTCATGCTCAGTAATAGAGCAGAAAGTACAACCGCCAAAACAGCCACGCATAATATTCACTGAGAAGCGAATCATGTCGTATGCTGGTATTTTGCGGTTACCATAAGATGGGTGAGGAATACGCTGATACGGCAAGCCAAATACCGCATCCATCTCTTTGGTTGATAGTGGAATCGGCGGCGGGTTAGCCCAGATTTCTCTTACGCCATGCTTTTGCACTAATACCTTGGCATTGTGCGGGTTTGACTCTAAATGCAGTACTCTAGAGGCATGCGCATAAAGCGCCGAGTCTTTTGATACTTTTTCAAATGAAGGCAGGCGTATATAAGTGGTATCTTTATCTAAGCGCTGTTTACCCTTTAAAGGCTCAGGGATAATGCGAATAGGCACTGCGACAACTTCTTGGTTCTCTGCTTTTTTAGAAGAGGCACATTTTTCTTTTTCTTCAATATATTCATACGGGTTAGGTAAGCTTTCAACGTTACTCGACCAATCGATACGCGACGAGTCAACCTCAATATAACCTGATGGTAGGCTCTCACGTAAAATGACGGTACCACGTATATCTGTTAAATCTTTAATATCCACGCCATCAGCTAAAGCGTGAGTCACTTCTATCATCGCTCTTTCAGCGTTACCGTAAAGTAAGATATCCGCGCCTGAATCTATCAGTACAGAGCGGCGTACTTTATTGCTCCAATAATCATACTGCGCAATACGACGAAGGCTCGCCTCAATACCACCGATAACGACAGGCACATCATTATAGAGCTCACGACAGCGCTGCGAATACACAATAACTGCACGATCAGGACGCTTACCTTCAGCACCATCAACAGTGTATGCATCATCGTGGCGCACCTTTAAATCAGCCGTGTAACGGTTGATCATCGAATCCATGTTACCTGCAGTAATACCGAAGAACAGATTAGGTTTGCCAAGTGTGTTGAAATCGTCAGTGCTCTGCCAATCAGGCTGAGCAATTATGCCAACCCTAAAGCCCTGCGCTTCAAGCATACGGCCCATAACGGCCATACCAAAACTTGGATGGTCAACATAGGCATCGCCGGATACTATGATAACATCACAGCTATCCCAACCGAGTATATCCATCTCTTGGCGAGTTGTTGGTAGAAAATTGGCTGTGCCGAAACACTCGGCCCAATAAGGCTTTTTCGCAAATAAGTAATCTGCTGTTCTGATCATGGGAGTTACGCAATTAGTTTTAATTTGAATACAGCCATGCTTTTAGCTAAATCTAGATAAGACATTATGTAATGACATAATCATGGCAACGCTGAGTAATAAAATCGTGGATGTTTAAACAATGACGTATTATCTCAGAAATGACAGCTAATTCCCAACAATTAATAGAGTATCTAAACGACATTGGTAAACATTCTTATTTAGCTACCTATTTTCACGCTACTTTTTGCGCTATTAAACCAACTTTTGTCTGTTCGCTAGTTCTTTATGTTGCTGATATAATTAGCAACTGTGGTGCTAGCAAAACTTAGGCGTTAAGCAATCACCTTCAACTCTTGCTCAGGGTTTAACTTTGTCAAACTATACAAAAAAATACACCATGCTTGTTATTTTGCGACTAATCGCCGTTTTTGCTCTATTAACACCAGCGATGAGCTATGCGCAATCGGTCAACATTTATGCCGCTGCATCTTTAACAGCGCCTATTGATCAAATAATTGATGCCTACAAAGAAGAGTCAGACGATAAAATCATTGCAGTTTATGCCTCATCTTCTGTGCTTGCTAGGCAAATACTAAGAGGCGCACCCGCCGATCTATTTTTTAGTGCCAGCAGCCAATGGGCAAGCTACCTAAATACTAATAATAAACTCGTAGTAAATAGTACGCTTGAACTATTATCTAACTCGTTAGTTATCGCGGCCTCATTACAAAATCCAGAGACATTGAATACTAATGCTGACATTACAGAACTGGCCCAGCATCTAAAAATAGCAATCGGCGATCCTGATCATGTACCGCTAGGGATTTATAGCAAACAAGCATTGGTCAATTTAGGACAATGGCAACAAGTACAAAGCCGTGCCGCTTTTGCCAGTAATGCCCGTACTACCCTCGCATTTATTGAACGCGGTGCAGCACCAATCGGCATTGTTTATAAAACCAGCGCACTGGCTTCAAAACAAGTTAAAATCATCAGCACTTTAGCCCAAAACAGCCACGATACTATTACCTACCCGCTGTCTCTGGTTAAGCGAGCAACCAAAAACAATGCTAGCTCTGTGGCTTTTTATCATTTTTTACAATCCCAGCGCGCGCTCAATATCTTTCAACAATTTGGGTTTACTATAAAAAAACATGCTAACTGATTTTGAAGTTCTCGCCATCACCCTAAGCCTTAAAGTCGCTTTCAGCGCTATCGCCGCTAGCTTGCCCTTTGCAGTACTTGCAGCATGGGCGCTGTCACGTCTAAATTTCACAGGCAAGGCACTAGTCGATGCTATTATTCATCTACCGCTGGTACTGCCACCCGTGGTGATTGGTTATTTACTATTAATCTCTTTTACTGGTGATGGCTGGCTCGCTCAGGGATTGCGATTTTTAAATATTGATATTAGCTTTAGTTGGCAAGGGGCCGCGCTCGCGAGCGCTATTGTGGCTTTTCCTTTAATGGTTAAAGCGATTAAACTCAGTTTTGATAGCGTTGATATGAAGCTTGAACAGGCAGCCAGCACTTTAGGTGCCAATAAACTTAAAGTGTTTTTTACTATTACATTGCCGCTTATATTACCAGGCATCCTCAGTGCGATTACTTTGGGTTTCGCCAGAAGCTTAGGGGAGTTTGGCGCTACCATTACCTTTGTCTCTAACATCCCTGAAATCACTCGCACAATCCCCTTGGCTATGTACAGTTTTATTCAAACACCCGGCGCTGAGCAACAAGCCTTAAGGCTATGTATTATTGCTATTTGCATTGCGCTGCTTGCCTTAATCGCATCGCACCGCTTAGAGAACAAGCTACATCGCACTAATAACATCAGCCTCAAACGAGATAAGCTAAAAGATAGGGCGAAATAATGAAAATAAAACTAGCCAAGCGCCTAAGCCAATTTAACTTAGAGGTTGATTTAGAAATATCAAATAGTGGTATCTGCGTTATTTTTGGCCGCTCTGGCAGTGGCAAGACATCACTGATCAATATGATAGCGGGAATAGATACACCTGATAGCGGCCACATTAGTATTAACGATCAAGTCTTTTACGATGCCGACAAAAACATCAATACTGTGACTCACCAGCGCAACATTGGTTATGTGTTCCAGCAATCACGGTTATTTCCACATTTAAACGTGCAGCAAAACCTACGTTACGGCTACCACAGCAAAGATGATGCACAAGGTAGCTTTTATCAGAGAATTATTGAGCTATTAAATTTATCGACATTACTCACAGCCTACCCTGATGCTTTATCTGGTGGTGAGATGCAAAGAGTCGCTATTGGCCGTGCCCTATTATGCCGACCAAAACTGCTATTAATGGATGAGCCATTAGCCGCATTGGATCTACCATTAAAACGAGAGCTACTGCCCTACCTTGAAAACCTTAACAGCGTATTATCTTTACCCATTTTATATGTCACTCACTCATTAGATGAAGTGTTGTTCCTCGCCGATGAAATGCTGCTTATAGAACGAGGACAATGCATATTACAAGGCAGTGTTGAACAAGTATGGAACCATCCAAAAATGATGCCTTGGCTAAATAATGGAAATCACTGTGCGATCATCAACACCCAGTTAATAAAACAGCACGGCCAGTATCCACTGAGTGCTTTAGCGATCAACGCCACAAAATTATTATGGGTAAAAGAGATAAAACAGCCGCTGAACACAGCAGTAAGGATTCGTATTTATGCGAAAGATGTATCAATAACCACCAGCGCTAGCGAGCCATCACAAACGAGCATACGTAATATTTTACAATCACGTGTCAGCGACATTCAAATTGAAGAGCAGATAGTAAAAGTTAAATTAGCGCTAACGGATACAGGCACTAACAAAGAGGACACAAAAGATAAAACAATAGCTGAGGCGATCAACACCCTGTGGGCAGAGATCACCGTGTGGGCTTTAGATGACTTACAACTCGCTATTGGCGATACAGTCTTCGCACAAATTAAAGGGGTCAGTATTAGCCAGGATGATTGGGCCAAGCACTAACAGCGATTGACCATTGATCTTTTATTAAGCCTAACGCCAGCGTCGTTGGCTGCGACTAGATACACCAGCCATTTTAATTAAGCCGGATTGGGTATTAGCATGACACACGGCAATGGCTAAAGCATCGGCGGCATCTTCTTGCGGTAAACCTGGCAGTTTTAAAATACGCATAATCATATGCTGAACCTGTGACTTATCAGCCGATCCTTTACCTACCACCGCCTGTTTTACTTTACGTGCAGCGTATTCAGATACTTCTAATGATTGTTGAGTAGCGGCAACAATTGCCGCGCCCCGCGCTTGACCTAGCTTTAATGCTGAATCCGCATTTTTAGCCATAAATACCTGCTCAATAGCAAACTCTTGCGGTGAATACATTTCGATTATTTGGGTAACGCCATCAAAAATCTGATTTAGGCGCTCGGCCAAATTACCTTCTTTCATACGTATACAACCACTGGCAATATACTCATGCTTACTGCCTATAGCATTGATCACGCCATAACCAGTAATACGCGAACCTGGGTCTATTCCTAAAATAATCATCTAAGCTGGCGCTCTTATTAACATCAGTTTACATAGACTCTAGGCACACGTTTAGTTACACCTGTAAATAAGGTATAGGAGATAGTAGATGCTGCTGCTGCCACATCATTGACACTAAGCTGCTCGCCCCACAGCTCCACTTGCGAGCCTATCTCAACATTCTCAAGACCTGTGACATCAATGGTTACCATATCCATTGACACTCGCCCTGCTATTTTCGCCATTTGCCCTGCCACAACCACTGGCGAGCCATTGCCAATATGACGATCATAACCATCGGCGTAACCAATAGCGACAGTGGCGATGCGTGTCGTACGCTCACATTGATAACTACTAGCATAACCCACACATTTATTTATCTCGACATCCTTAATCGCGATCACTTCAGTGACAAAGCGCATCGCCGGTTTTAGCTGATCAGCTAAAGGGTGTGATGCAGGAAAAGGCGATGAGCCATACATCATGATGCCAGAGCGAACCCACTGTCTATGGCTGTTTGCTTTAGATAGGATCGCCGCAGAGTTAGCCAGTGAGCTCTCTAAACCCGTCGCACTAAGGGTATCATCAAAAAAGGCGATTTGCTGATCAGTCATTTCATTATCTAACTCATCGGCGCGCGCCATATGAGTCATCAACACAACATTGGCCACATTATCGATAGCTTGTAGTTGCGCCACAACGCTTAGCATATCTTCAGGGTTCATCCCTAAACGATGCATACCAGAATCAAACTTAGGCCATACATTAATCGGCGTGCTTAACTGCGCTTGTTCAATAATGGCTAACTGGAAACGACTATGTATCGCTGTCCAAAAATTATTTTGGGCAATAATAGGTAATTCATCAGCACTAAAAAAACCTTCAAGCAATAAGATAGGAGCAGTGATACCACCAGCTCTTAACTCCAACGCCTCTTCAATACAGGCGACACCAAAAGCATCGGCATTACCTTCTAACCTTGTAGCGACGGCAACTGCACCGTGGCCGTAAGCATCTGCTTTTACAATGGCTATCGCTTTAGCCTCTTTTGCAATACTTTTAGCTAAGTTAAAATTATGCTCAATTGCCGACAAATCTATAATTGCTTTTGCTGCTCTAGCCATGATTTACAACACACCGTTTTATTTTTACAACCAAAATCAGATGATGACCGCACTGCAAATGCTCGTCATCATATTTAAATATCTATTTAAACGCCTTCTCATACACTGCCCACTAACATTTTATATTAATGAGCAGCGTCATTCTTAAAACGCTTTATTAATGCTATTTTTTAGCGATTAACCAACAACCATAATCGCTTCAATTTCAAGATCAACCGCTTTTGGCAAAGCTTTAACTTCATAAGCAGCTCTAGCTGGGTAGGGTTGCTCAAAGTAGCGTGCCATTACTTCGTTCACTTTAGCGAAGTTGCCTAAATCAGCCATTAATATAGTTAGTTTAGCGATATCATTCATATCACCACCAGCCGCTTCAGTAATCGCTTTTAAGTTTTCAAACACACGTACTGCTTGCTCTTCAAAACCACCTTCAACTACTTCCATAGTGACAGGGTCTAATGGGATTTGCCCTGAAATATAAACAGTGCTACCTACTTTTACAGCTTGTGAATATGTACCAATTGCAGCAGGTGCTTTTTGTGTTGATATTACGCTACGATTTGCCATTGTATTTCCCCTTTAATTTGTATTTTTGGCAACTTTTAATATTTATTACTGCCAAATGTTTATTAACCCGCTATAACGAAAAATACGGGAAGCTCATAATATTAACGATCAGTTTTAACAACAAGCTGCAAAATACGCTGCTAGCTCAACTATTTCAACCGTTTTCAAAAAATGTTGATGACTTAATGACTCCTAATAGCTCTGTGATTTCACCTTTAAAAACTCCAAGAACTAAATAGTAGCCAAGCAAACCATTAAAACCAAATATTTAACCAGCAAATAGACTATTATCGACACTTTATAATACCATTTACACTTTGATTATCTATTTTTAATAGTATTAACATTATTAACAGGCTTTAGTGTTGTTTCAATCGCCGTTTTTTATTATCCTTTGTATCATAAATAGTTATGCACTAAAAATGTATAGTTCCACTAGCTAAATTGTAAAGTAGGGCATATGAGAAAACTTGACCGCATAGATAGAAACATCTTACGAATTTTACAAAACGATGGCAGGATTTCTTATACAGAGCTGGCAGATAACGTCGGCCTATCGACCACCCCCTGCATAGAGCGCGTTAGACGTTTAGAAAAAGAGCAGTTTATAGAAGGCTATTACGCGCGTTTAAGCCCTAGCGCACTAGGCTTTGATATGCTGGTTTTTGTTGAAATAGCACTGTCTTATCAATCACCAGATGCTTTTGAGACATTTAAAGAAGCGGTTAAACTATTACCTTATATACAAGAATGTCATTTAGTATCAGGGGATTCTGATTACTTACTAAAAGCACGCATTAAAGATATGTCTGAATATCGCGCCCTGCTAGGTGAGATGCTACTTACCTTGCCGGGGGTTAAAAACTCTAAAAGCTATATCGTGATGGAAGAAGTCAAAGAAGGCGTTGGGCTACCGATCAAGGTCTAAATTTATTAAGTACACGGCATGCTTTCTTAAGCATGCCTACTATTAAACACGTTATTTTTCAGCTCTAATTTTAAGCCTCTTATCATTAAACTCTCTATTTTCAAGCAAGTATCGCATCGTTAAATCCTCGCGTGCTGATCTTTCAGCAGTTTTGCTCTTTTGATAGCTTTCTTTATATAAAATCTAACGGCTTTGATTCAATGAAACCGGACAGCAAGCTTATTAGGCTCACCAATCAATAGTTAGAATAGCCCTGCCCCCACACCTTATTTCATACTTTACATTTCTTTACTCTGTGTTAACACAACATCACACTTACATCCTTTAAGATAGCGCTTGTGATGAGGCTTAAGCGTCATAGCAAAACTCACGCAAGCAGCATGACACGCAGCACCATAATAATACTCATTTTAAATGACAGATTATGTTAAGGCTTATCACAACGTTGTAGCTGTATATTTTTTAACTGCGATACCCAGTTACATACCATTTATTGACATAGGTAATTATGATATGAAAAAGAAAATAGTTTACATACTCTCAGCAATTATATTGCTAAATTCTGCCTATACATATGCCGGCTCAAACCATAGTTATAACGCCAAAGCTAATCACACTAGCAAACTGCCAGAGGCTGCAGCGCTCGTATTAATCGCAGGCATTAGCTATTGGGTTGCCGATAATGTGTTTTACAAAAAACAACACGGCCGTTATGTGGTCACGCCCTCACCTATTAAAAAACACAAGGTACATCATGAGCCGACAAAGTCGGTCGTCGTTTATCAAAGTAAGAAACAGTACTCTAAGCACAAAAAAAATAACCATCGTAGCAACTCATCGAACAAGCAATACATAATAATCAATCGTTAGGAAACAGCTCGACATTGGCAGATTAAAAGCCACACTCAAAATAACCTTGCGACATCTACCTCAAGCAAGGTTATTTAGTGTTATTAATATTGATAGCACCACTGTAAAATAAGGCTTAATTGCCTAGCTAAGTACCCGCTTACTTTTATCTTTTTGTTACTCACCTTTTTGTTACTCACCTTTTTATGTTGAGACTGTTAAAACTCTTTTCGAAACGAATGAGAATTATTTTTAAACTATTTATGAACATTTATCAAAAAATGTTCATATTGAGTTCATTTTAAAAATAAGTCCTATATTTTTTAACACTGCTTTCTTGCACAATGCACTTATGGAGAGTTGAGAAGGGTCTCATCAATATCTAGGATAGATAACTCATATATTATTCACGGATTGGATAGTAGCGGCAGGAAGCCACTAAGACTTTACATGGACGAGCAGTAAGCATTATTAGTAGCTTTTAATGATGCCATATAGAGTCAAACGGAATATTGTTCAATTCTAAGGGATAGAATCTCTATTTACTATTTATGGATAAGTAGTATCGATATGGATATCGAATAAAAGGGTTTGGAATGGATAACACAAAAACCCTTTAATTTGTTTTAAATTAAGATTTTGTCTTATATTTAATTACAAATGATTAGTGCATTATACGCACATAGAGAGTTAGGAAGGACCCTATTAAATCCCAAGAAGGGAACTCAATACTACAAGGGAAGCTGTAGTATCGGTAAGGACATCGAAAATAAGAGCTCATATAAGGATATTGTACGAGCTCTTTTATTTTGTCAAAAAAACCTCCAACACCCCTATTTCTTTACCTCTCTGTAAATTTAACTAGCTACTCATATTTATTAACAATACCTTTCCTGCATCGTCATCACTGTGCACTTAGTTATCAATGTACTCTATAGTTATCAATGTACTCTATAGTTATCAATGTACTCTATAGTTATCAATGTACTCTAGTCATCACCTATTATATTTTACATTTTACTGGCGATATAATCATTGTCTGCACAGTGCCACTAACGCAGCAATTACCAAAAAACTAACGATCTCACGCATAAGCAGATAAGCAGATAAGCAGATATTCGACAAACACTAATAATAGTAATAATAGTAATAATAGAAAACAGCGATAGCTGCTATTAACAAAAAGCAGGCTAAATACAAGTCGAGGGCTAGCTAGCCAGTGTTACCAAAAGCAAAACTGACTAGCGAAGCTTGTATTTAGTTTTAAAATTAAAGCTTAGCTAATAATTGCTCTAATTTAATTTGATCGGCAACAAAACCTTCAATACCAGTTTTTAGTTTCTCATCAGCCATAGCATCTGCTGTTAGCTGTTCTAAGAATGTTGACTCATCGATACTCACTTTACCTTTATCAGATACAGCATCACTGGCATTTAATTGCTGTATTAACGGCGTATCTAACTGGTCAAGCTCTTGCATTAGCTGTGGGCTAATTGTTAGGCGATCACAACCTGCTAGTGCCTGGATCTCACCTATATTGCGAAAGCTTGCACCCATCACAATCGTGTCATAGCTATTGGCTTTATAAAAATTGTAAATATTAGTTACTGACTGCACGCCAGGATCATTCGCGCCACTAAAATCTTGCTCTGGAAAGCTCGCTTTGTACCAGTCCAAAATACGACCAACAAAAGGTGATATCAGATAAACACCCGCATCAGCACAGGCAGCGGCTTGGCCAAAACCAAACAACAGTGTTAGGTTACAATTAATGCCTTCTTTTTCTAACTGCTTAGCCGCTTGAATCCCCTCCCAAGTAGACGCTGTTTTAATTAAGATTCTATCGTTGCTGATACCCGCTTGGTTATACAGATCAATAATTTGATGAGCGCTATCTAACGTACCTTTGACATCATAAGACAACCTTGCATCTACCTCAGTAGAGATACGACCAGGTACTGTCTTCAAAATTTCTAAGCCGATAAGCACCGCAAGTTTTTGCGTCATATTCGCAAGTATTTGCGCATCGCTGCCACCTTGAGTTCTCGCCCAAACCTTCGCTGTTTCAAGCAATGGTGCATAGGCAGGTAAAGTACTCGCCTTTAATAGAAGTGATGGGTTAGTCGTTGCATCTACTGGTGTAAACTGCTTAATTGCTGCGATATCACCGGTATCTGCCACTACTGTGGTCATTGCTTTTAACTGTTCTAATTGACTTGCCATACGCTTTTATACCCTTATTTATAAATATGCTTCAACTTTCGCAAATGCTTGATTCAAGACGTCTATACCTGCACCCTTCTTATACGCCTGCTCACTAATCACTCGTCTAAATTGCTTCCCTCCGCGCAAGCCATGAAATAAACCTAACATGTGTCTTGTCATATAATTTAGAGGAACGCCCTGCGACATCTGCTCTACAATGTAAGGTAACATAGCCATCATCACCTCACCTCTGGACAGAGCCTCACTTTGTTGACTATAAAACCTTTGATCAACCTCAGCGAGAACCGCATACGGGTTATGATAAGCTTCGCGGCCAATCATAACACCATCAATATGTTGTAAATGTTGCTCTACTTCATCTAAGCTTTTCACCCCACCATTGAGAATAATCTCAAGCTCCGGGAAAGCCTGCTTCAACCGATACACTCTGTCATACTGCAGTGGCGGAACATCGCGGTTCTGCTTTGGGCTTAACCCTGCCAAAATCGCTTTGCGCGCATGCACAATAAAAGTCGTACAGCTTGATTGAGCTACTGTAGCGACAAACTCATGCAGCAGTGGATCAGAATCTAGCTCATCAATACCTAAACGATGTTTAACCGTCACCGGGATACTGACCGCATCTTGCATCGCTTTAATGCCATCGGACACCAGCTGCGGATGCGCCATTAAACAGGCGCCAATCATATTGTTTTGTACCCTATCACTAGGGCAACCAACATTCAGGTTCACCTCATCATAACCGTAATCTTCAGCCATTTTGGCGCACTGCGCTAGCTCTTGAACATTACTGCCACCAAGTTGTAACACCACTGGGTGCTCTGAATCGTTAAACGCTAAGTGCTTATCTGTATCGCCATGTATTAAAGCGCCGGTAGTCACCATCTCGGTGTATAACACAGTATCTTTACTAATAATGCGATGAAAATGGCGACAATGTCTATCTGTCCAATCCATCATGGGCGCAACGGATATCGTTCTATCTAGCGTATTACGTGTGGTTTCTGGCTTAGAGCCCATTTTATCTATGCTATTCAACTTTTATTTTACCGTTGTTTTCTGGCTATTATACTGTATTTTTTGTATATTGGTGCGCTTTGGGTGCGCTTATTTTCGAAAAAGCGCACCGATAAAACACTATGGAAAAGAGTATATGGCAACTATAACAAAAGTAGCAACCAAATCAGGCAAATCCCACTACAAAGCCGATATACGAATTAAAAAATCTGGCACGATTATACACCGAGAATCTAAAACCTTCGAGAGAAAACGTTTAGCAGAGGAATGGGCTAGAGAAAGAGAAGTTTTATTGAAAAATTCTAATGAACTGGAAAAACTCCGCTTCAAACATATAACAATATCTGAATGTATTGATCGATACCTAAATAGCTTCGCACCTGCAGAGGGCTTTGGACGTACAAAGTCCTTTGATTTAAAAAAGCTAAAAACATATCCACTTTCCGAATTACCGGCTCTTTCCATTACTACCAAAGAGTTAATTGAACATGCGCATTATAGAAAAAAAATGGGCGCGGGGCCGTCTACTATAAATAATGACTACATCTGGTTATTAGTCGTCTTAAAAACGATAAGGGCAAGCGATTCAATACCCTTAGACTTAGCTGTTTATGAAGATGCTAAAGTGATATTAAGACAAAACAAAATGATTAGTAAATCCAAGCAACGTGACAGACGGCCAACTAAGGCAGAACTATGGAAACTCTCTCGTTACTTTTGGAGAAAACAATATAATTCTAATTCCACAATACCTATGTTGGATATTATGTGGTTTCAAATTTATAGCACTCGCAGAGATGCTGAAACATGCAGAATACGTTGGGATGATAACAATAACGAACGCTTAACAGGAATGGTTCGTGATGCAAAACATCCAACCAAAAAGAAAGGCAATCACAAAAGATTTAAATACACTAAATCAGCATGGAAAATAGTACAGCGCCAACATCAACACGACGACTGTATTTTCCCATACAATCCGAAGACGATATCAAGCTACTTTTCTAATGCGTGCAGAATTCTTAATATTCACGATTTAAGACTTCATGATCTGAGACATGAAGGTACTAGCAGGTTGTTTGAGCAGAACTATTCTATAGAACAGGTACCCCTTTTCACGCTCCATGAAGATTGGTCGACATTAAAGCGCTATACACATCTTAAGCCTGAAGATATTGATTAAATATAGAAAGTAAATCAAGGACTGAAATATTTTCCCATCTAAACAAAACTAATGATCACCGATTCTTTATTTGGGTTTCCAACAAACTGTATTTCCATTTTTTTAAGATTATCTAACGGTTCTTCACAAAAAATTCCCTGCACTCTAATCCCATAAAACTCAACCGACATCCCAACCGTTTTTTCTAATTTTTCCAAAGGAGCAACACGCACCTTTTCTGACACTGAAAAGCGCTCATTCTCTTCCATAGCGAGCTCAAGGTCTACATACTTTAAGATGCTTGAGGACCTGTACACTAAGTTAGCTAATTTATTTTTACTTATTTCAGGCTCATACAAAAAGAAATCAGACATTCCAATATAAGTCTTTAGAAACCATCTGGCAAAAAATTCTCTATTAATGTTTTTTTGATGTACCCTGGCCTCACTTATGTTGTTTTTTTGTTGCTGAAAAAATAAATCACGACAAAATTTAAGAGCATTACCAAAATAAACAGCAGATTGATCGTAGTTCGACAGCTCAGAGTTGTGCTTTTCACATAAGCATTTCTTCGACAAGGATTTTAAAGAGATTTCATTATCTACCCAATCAAGAAATGGCGCATTTTCAACATAGATCATTTTGCAGCTAAACAATCCTTGCGATATATAGTGCTCTTTTGATTGTCTTCCGTTACACTCTGAAACATTGCTAGCCCAGCACTTCATTGCAGATTTCCTTTAAAAACACAAAGTGTAACACATTTAAAATCACTTTTTTAATATGTGAATATTTATCATAAATTGACATATTTTCACGAAAAGAAGTCTCTGATTTTTTTAGGATGTTAGTATGTGTTTTTAGCAATCATTCACTTAGGCCTAGTCGCCTCAACCCCACAACGATACTTCCCATCATATTGGTGACGCACCTGGTCTATTGACCATTGCCCACCAATACGTCCTATGGGGAAGTGTTCCAATGTTAGCAATGCTTCTGCAGCAAGTAATTCATTACCTGGGCAATCTAATGTTAATTTTTCGCCTTGCCTATTCATCATACTGGCTCTTGCTGCAATCGCATATTCTGCAGCTTGTTGACTATCGTAAACTTTACCCAGCTTTTGCTGTGGACCTGTGCCATTACTCACTGTTTGTTGTGAGGCACTTTGAGCGTCATACCAACTGGCCTTAAATCCAGCATGTTTACTTTTATCAGTACTGCTAATATTACCTTTCACATAGGCTGGATTATTCGGGTTGTTATCCACTGGGTGAGTGATCACAACAGGTGTTAGCTTTATGCCTGAAATAGATTTTATTTGCCCTTTCTCGGTAAATACTAATAATTTGCCAACTGGCTTACACACGGCATCATAATAACTCGCTAATCGGGTCAAAAACTTTAAGTCGGTTTCACCTGTTTGATCTAGATGTAAAACAAATAGTTCTCCTAATACAGGGTTTACACGTGGGCTATAACCGTGACGCTTTGCAATAGTACGCACCACATTACCGATTGTTGTGGCTTCCCATGTCTGCCATCTTGATTGTTTTAAGCCTGTTGTGTCTTTTTCTTGAAAAGATGCTGCAGTACCGCTTAGCGTCATGATGTTAGGGTAAAGTGATTCACTGATACGATTAAGTTTAAACTTGCCTAAATCACCTAGCTTTTCATTTTCTAAGTATCCCATCTTACAACCTATTTCTTGGCCTGTTTCTGGCCAACGATCTAAACCGTCCGCATTTAATGTAATAGTGATACTGTCAGATTTCACCCCTGAGGCGTCAACAACAGTACAACTAATTAAATTATCTTGAATGGTTTTTGCTGTTTTTTCTCCACCTGTTATTTCACAAGCAGGCGTAAGTATTTGTACTAATCCCATGGACTCACCTGCTCTGATGTTGGTTGTGTTGTTAGCGTAGGCAGCTCAAGATTGACACCGATATTAAAAATAGGTCCTAATTCAGCCGCATGGGGATTCAATAACCAAAAGGCATTGGTTACATCTTCATCATTACGCTGTAAATGTTTCCACAACAAGCTATCGACCGTATCACCATGTTTCGTTCGTACGATCATGGTTGATACTCCTTTAGCTCTATCTTGAACATTGTTTTAAGTGCGGTACCATCATCAATTAATCGCTCTGATGTTTCGCTCACCATAACCACTGTCCATTGACCTAAATTAACGCCATTACCTTTCATCACTAATTGTGGGCCTGCATCAATTAATGTCCGTAAACGATCTAAAGCAAAACCACCAGTAATTCCCAGTACTTGACCTGTAATACTAATTTTTTGCAAAGGTTTACCTGTTCGCTGTGTTGCTGGGGATTGTCCGGCTCTATTAATATGGCTATAACCTGATTCAGCTGTACGCACTAACTGGTGATAATCAGTATCGAGATACACACTAAAAATGTAATCACCAATGCTTAGCATCTTTCTTAAAATATTAACTTCAACTGCCATGTTATTTCCTTTAAGTTGAAATGAATTTACGGCGCAAGTAGCATGTCGTCATCGATGCTATCTTGTAATGAGTTATTCAATGCGGGCACTAAATTTTCATTGATTGATTCTTTTAATGCTTTCTCTACGATGCTATTAATATTCTTCGCATTTTCTTCAGGTGATAGCTGAATATTAATAACTGAATGCAAATCTATTTTATTAGATTGCGATAATTTGTTTATTTGCTTTTGCTTTATTTCAGCTTCTAAACTTTTGAATGCACTCCCTGTTTTCTCATCACCCAGCAAACCATCTGCAACTTTACCACCTGCCCACTCTCCAGCTTCACTACCACCCCAACCACCTAAGATACCACCGATAATTCCACCAATGACCGTACCTATCACAGGTACAATGGCAGTGCCCACTGCAGCACCTGCCGCTGCACCACCCCATGCGCCTGCTGTACCACCGGCTATTTCACCTGAAGTTTCAGCGATTTCTTTTACATCACCTGATTTAATAGCAGAACCTAGTTGCACTACATCTAATGCAAGCGCCACAGGCCTAATGACTTTAACAACACCATGACCGACTCTAGTGGCAGCATCGGAAGCTGTCTCTATTGTATTACTGACGGTGGTTGTAGCAGAACTGTTCAGCTTTGTTGTTGCATCTGCCACTGTTTCAATAGCTTCATCAGCTGAACTTAATCTTGAATTTTTTATATCTTTTACTTTGGGTTTACTGGTCGCTACACTTTTTTCAGCAGCCTTTCCCGGAACGCCTTTTTTAGTAATCGGCGCGCTTTTTTTAATAACATCTCCGTCCATTACCCCCATAGGTAAAACAGATAACCCGACATCCAAAATTTTAGATAATTTACCCCGAGATTTTAATTTGTTCTTTCGGCTGTTTTTAGTGTTAGATTTTCTGTCTCTATCCACATCAAAATCACCACCATAACTGACACCGTTTCTGCTTCTAGCAGTCCTATTCAATGCGGTATTTAATCGATTGATTGCGATGGTTGCTAGGCCAGAATTGGTGGCCAGTTTTCCTTCTGCTTTGGCCACTTTCAGAGCAGACCCAGCCCTTAATTGTCCAAATTTACCCTTAATTAAATCTTTAGCTAACTTACCCGCCATAAACGTAGTCAGCAATGCAACACCACCAGTAAAAACGGTTGTCGCTGCCCCGCTTTTTTCAGCTAAATTGGCCAACCCATTAGCAGCCCACTCAACCCCCTCTGCTACTTTATTTGTTGCCGGTAATAAGGTGGAGCCTAAAACAAGTCCCAATCGATCAATCGCTCGCCAAGCCGCACCCAGTTTATGCTCACTGGTATTAATCATTTTCTTATATTCTTGCTCAGCTGATCCTTTGTAATTAGCAGGGTTACTAACGAGGCCAAACGCTTTATCTAATAATTGAGCATTCTCAAGCAATGGCGCCAATGCACCCACAGATTCTTCACCCATAATCTGCTTCATTAAGCCGATCTGCTTAGACTCTTCTGTGCTTCTTAAACGTTTGAACAGTTCTAGTAACGTACCTTTCGCATCAGTTTGCATCGCACTAGGAAGGTCTTTAGAGTTAAAGCCGAGTGCTTTTAATCCTTCTTTTTTACTTTTTGATGCTTTATTCCCCATGGTTAAAGCACTTAATAGGTTCTTTAATGCAGTCGCTGATATTTCTTCGCCTTGCTTACCGGATAATATTGCGCCCGCTAATCCTGCAATTTCTTCAGGTGCTAATCCCGATTTTTTAGCAAGTGAGCCTTGTCGCTTCAAGACTCCCGATATTTCAGACGCTTTACCACCAGTGTTGTTGCCAACAAAATTCACCGCATCCATTAAGGCGAGTGCCTGATCTTTATTCAAGTTCATACTGTCACGCCAAGCAATCATGGCCTCGCCAGCTGAACCTGCAGACATATCAAATGCCACCGCCATTTTTGACGTTGAACGCGTAAAGTCAATTAAGTCAGATTTCTTAACATTACCGGATTGAGCCCCCGATGCTGCAATTAAAGTTAATTGCTCAGGCGGAATATTCACTTCGACAGCCAGTTTTTGAATATCACTTTGAAATTTGGCCTTTTCGTCACCTTTAAAATCGGCGACTTTATCAACATCAGCGATAGCAGATTCCATAGTCACGGCACGCTTAACCGGCATAACAACACCTGCTGCCATCGCAAGAGTCCCAGCAATGCGCCCCTGTGCATCATTCATTCGATTATCTGCTAGATTTTTCCTGTTTCTAGCATGATTCAAATTTGATAAACGCGTTTTCTGAGCAGCCAATGCGTTATTAGCAGACAGAGTTTGACGCCCTAAACGCTCTTGTTCTGACGCTAACCGACGCGTATCAACTCCGGCCTCTACTAATTCTCCACCTAAACGCTCTAGTCTGTCTTCTTGCCTTCTATAAGTTCGCTCTAAATTAACACCCGCCTTGCTGGCTGCATCTGTTCGCGTTTTAAGCTTTTTTGTTCTCGCTTCGGTTTCTTTAATCTCATCATTGTAAGCGCTTTGGCGCTTAACCAGCATTTTCATCTGCTGAGCTTGGTCTTTATTCGGCTTACCTGTTTTTTTAATGACCGTATTAAGCTTATTAATCGCTGCTGCGGTGTCTTTTTGTTCAAGGCGTAAACGCTTAAGATCACTGGCCGCACTTTTAGCCTCTAAAGCATAACCTTCTAGTACTTTCTTTGACTGCCCATATTCAACACGCGTCGCCTGCATTTGTTTGCGTGTTTCAGCGTAGTTACCTAGCTTCTTAGTGGTATTATTAAGATCCCTGACAACCTTTTGCTGTTTAGCCAGCGCCGCTGTTAACTGACCAGAATCAGCCGCCGCACCTCTTAATACTTTTGATACGCGGTTTTCACCCTGCAGTGTTAATTTATAATTAGCCGACATGAAGTAATCCTAATGATGTATCTAACGTATTAAGTAGGTTAACGTGCTTTTAAGCGTTGTTGGTTTAACAAAGCATAGCGACGCATAGCAATGGGTACAGGCCAATCACGTACAGCCTGTTCACTAATCGATGTGTTCAAGATGATAGTATCTACTAGTTTTTCTCTGTCATTTTTTTGGAGAAAAAACTCGCGGTTTGTGACAAAAAATCAGTCACCTTAGCATCCAGCATTTTAGAGTCTGACACTGATAATGCATCTAGCTCTTTAACACCCAAACCTGTACAACTCATTTTAATGAACATGTCTTGTTCAGTGGTATCATACGAGTTCATGACATCAATCACTGCTAAGGTTGGGAATGTTAATTTAATCACTTTTAATGCAGATAAAGGATGTAGTAGCGTCAGCTCTTCAACTGAATCGGCTATTTCAACACCCGCTTTTGAAAACCAGTAGCGAGAGTTTTGTCCATAATGCTCTTCAACGAGATCCAGCAAAGTATTGTAATCAGGCATAATGATTTGCTTAAGTTCATCATCTGTTAAACCACTACCTACTTTAATTAATTGACGATAAAGCAGATCTGAATCATCGGTATGATCTTCAACAACCTTTCGATGTTCGCTCGCATTTATCATACGTAAGCTAACAGAGGTTATTTGCTCACCTTGAGCATTATTGATTGGTTTTAATAAAATATGTAACGCAGGTTGATACACTGATGCAGCCATTTTTTTAGACATGTTTATTTCCATTATTTAGATAAAAAACAGCCGGTATATACCAGCTGATTTTAATAGAGAGGATTGAGTAATAACGATTTTAGAATAACAATTTAAGAAAGAGTCTTAAAAAAGGCCTACATTTAAACGCGAGGCCTCAAGTAGATCTACGCCACCGACAATACATTTTTGAGTACGCTCATCAATATCATAAGCGACAAACACACCGTCAACATGCTTATAAGACTTAACACTAAACTCTAAGGTGTGGGATGATTTACCCGGCTTAACTCCATCAGATTTAATGCTAGTTACTTCACCTGAATGCTCCCAGCGTAAAGGTAGCTCAACACCATCTTCATCGATGACAGAACCTAATACGGTAATTTCACAAGATTGAGATCGACTCACTCCCATTGATGCTAATATTCCAGAGTTAACATCCATTAGTTTAAGTGAAGCACTGCCTTTTTTAACACCGACAAACACCTCTCCAGCCACAAAGCGCCCACCTTTGGCTTCTTCCATTTCTTTTTCAATGTCAGGTGGATTGTATTCATCCAAACCACTTAACACGGGATAGCCATTGATAATGGCTCTAACTAATCGGTATACGCGCGTATCAGCCATCTTTTAATGCCTCTTCTAAGAACTCTTCAACATATTGTTCAGTTGCGTTGATGTGATAAATCATATGCTCGTTTGGCGCATAGCGGCCATAATCAAACACAATGTACCAGCTACCATTTTGGTAACGAGACGCCGTGTTTAACGTTGGGTGTAAGTAGATATTGCCACCCGGTATAATCTCTGCCGCGATTAAATCATTTAAGAATCCATTTAAACGGCGTATCACCTGATCCCAAAAGTCCTTAGTCATGTTCTTTGACATCACTAACTGGCTCGACGCTTCTAACTTACGACACAGCACATCTTCAAGCCCAACATAGCTGAGGAACTTACCTGTGACGGTGCGGTTGCCCACTAACGACCAACCGCCTAAACTGGTATGACAAATCACTGCAGCACCATTACGTTGTAGTAAATCCGCTTCGGTCGTTTTATCAAGAATGTTGTAATCAATGGTTCTTGATGTGCCATTGATAGCCACTGATTGATTACCCGGTGATTCCCATTGTTTGACCGCAGCAACACAGCCAATGGCGACCACAGAACCTGGTACAACAATATCGCCTTGTGCTTTTCGGCTATAAATACTGACGGCAGGATCTACAATAAAAACACGATCGTGATTACTACCCACACCCCCTAAGGTATCAAGCAAATCCAACATATCATCTGCTGTCGTCGCTAAACCATCAGCGACAACACGCGCACGTAATCTAAGCCCCATGGTTGCCAATACATCAATCACTGACTTTTCGTGACTGAAACCAGGTGCTGCGATAATGGTCGGTCTCTCTGCGCACTCAGGTGCTGCAGCAATACCGTGTTTTTGTTTAGTCACAGGATCAATACCACCAATAATATTGGCCATTGTCTCTGCAAAGTCAGCACCTTCAGGCACAACGATGGCATAAATCACCACGGCGGTTTTCTGATGTGTTTTTTCGATAGCGTGAATTATGCTTCCCAATTCATCACCGGTACTATCAATTAGCGCCCAATCTGCTTGGTTGGCTAATCTTGTGGGTACACCGTATTGCACCGATTCATCTTTATCAGGTGCGGTTCCAATCAATACCACTACATCTTCACCCGGTGGGCCAAGCGGCGGTAGTGGTTCACTGGTAATAATAGATATACCATTGTGTTCAAATGCGTCATTTACTGGCATTTAACTGTCCTCTACTTCTTTGTGTTATTTTTTGTTGCAGTGACATCTGTAACAACTGTCGTTGTTGACTCTTCTGCAGCAGATTTAAGCCATCCACGACTTAATGGAAATTGAGCTTCACAAGCTAATAGCTCGACTTTTTCATCGGGATAAACCCATCGTTGGGCAGTGCCCACACGAAAAGCTTTCACCACCTGATAAGAGGTTTTCATAAATAACTCCGTTGTTTTTGGAACAAAAAAACCCCGCAGGTGCGAGGTTATGAGAGGGTAATTAATTAAATGTTAAATGAATTCGGTTTCTAGTTCTGAGCCAGTTCTTTCTCTAAATCAGCAATATACTGCTCGGCTTCTTGCTTTAAAATAAGCATCAACTCTGCAAGTTCTGTTTTATCATTAGTTGCTCTTATACGAGTTTTTGCAGCCGATTCCGCACCATCAATATCTGATGTGCCAAGTGCAAGATTGCGTGCTCTGGTTAGCTGCAATTCAACCAATTGATCAACCGTTTCACCTTTACCACGTTTATCTGCTTCACGTTGCACAATGGTGATATCATCATCTTCAGCATTGTTCTGTTTAATGCGCATAGCTCGATCACGCTTGCTTTGCCAGCCACCCACTTTGTATTGATCTGCTTTTCCTGCTATCAGTTCGCGAGTTTGAGTGGCGAATTGTTCTACTGATGAGATTGCTTCAGCCTTGTCAAAGACAAATAAATCTTGTTCAGACAACACGCTCCACTGGTTATTTTTTTCTATTAGAAAATCATCAAATAAACAGTTTATATATTGCCAATCATTATTTTTCTGAGAAACATGTTTCAAGCCTTGTTCATCTACATACCAATCTGTATTTTTTGAAACATCGACTAGTTTACCATCGACTAATCGTAATTCTTGATTAGACAAATGATTCAAATTGCTCGGTAATTCTAATCCGAAACCGCCTTTTATGCGTCCTACGACAAGATCCTCCCTCACTACTACTTTAATATCCATATACCCTCACTATTTTTTCAAACATTTGTAATCTTGGAGTTGGTTGTACACTTCCGTCTCTTGCTCCGTTCGCATGTGCGACAGGTAATCTGCATTCATAACGATTTAACGTGTATGTTTTATCAAATACAATGGAGCTTTGAATAGCATCTTCTCTCATCGCTAACACGGTCATTACCATTAAATCATTCCACGAATGAGTTCCATTAGCAGCTAGATGCCCTTTTATTTCTACGCTGTCAGATATCGGAGAACGAGACCAGTTCAATGGTAATTCAAATGACCCAACGTAATCATTGCCAGTAGGAGTTGCATCAGCCGAATTAGGTAAACCATCGTAAGTTAAAGAAAAAGGCTCAGATTGATTTATTAATGTCGTGACTACGCCATTACTGATTTTAGCTAAAAGCACATTGTCATATGTAGTATCAAAAGAACGATCCGATTCGCTTAAAGAATCTGGGTTATAATCAGAACTTTCAATATCGTTAAGAGATAGTTCATTATCAATATCAAAACGTAAATGATATGTCTTAGCTAAATCCAGAGTAAAAGATAAGTTACTTAAATTATCTGTATTAATATCTCTCCAGCCGCGAAAGCGAATAACTTGATTCTCAGCAATAGTTAATTTCCCTACAGATAATGATATTAACAACTTTTTATCGTTGTTTATTATTTCTGGGAAAATAGGCAAACTATCTAAAACTTTCGGCTTATTTAATGGTAATAAATCATAAACCGCTTTTACCGCCTTTGGCGTAGCTGCCTTAAATTCATTATCACTATCAATTTGATTACTTAGTTGGACAATTCCTTTTAGCTCCGCAGAAGCATCTTTCGGCAGTTTAGCTTCAAACGCTTTCAAACTTTCATCTACATATTCCCTAGATGCATTAATTGCTGAATCAACAACCAAGGTAACTGACTCAACATCACCCACATTTAGAAATGCTCTTAAAGAGACTTCACTTGATGTGCCTGATTGAGGGGGTATTACAGGTAATGCGGCATAGCGCGTAATGGCGTAAACAGTCCCATCATCTAATAACCAAGCCGCTTCATTAATCGTAGCAGGGCCAAAATCTGCTGGCACATTCACGGTTGCTTGCGTTACACCTGTACTATTTTCAGTGAGTGTATCTATATCAAATAGCCCGTCAGCAATAGGGCTTAATAATTGCTCTGGCACATCGACTGTGTAAGTTGTTTCAGCTTCTGATTCATTAACACTGACATCCCATAAACCGCTACCGACTTGGCATTTATCAAAAGCTAAGGTTGTTTCACCACGTAACACAGCACCCATAATAGACTGCCCTGCAGGGGTTAAGAATGTGGCGTATTCCTGTTGTACTGTCCGTTGCATTAATAGCACTCCGTGACTGATTGAATTAAATAATAATTTGAGTTGATTGCGACGCAGCTTGCTAAATCTGTTCTATCATCAAAGTAGCAAGCC
This sequence comes from Gammaproteobacteria bacterium AS21, assembly GCA_038900335.1. Taxonomy (GTDB): domain Bacteria; phylum Pseudomonadota; class Gammaproteobacteria; order Pseudomonadales; family Balneatricaceae; genus Rs1. The sequence continues at coordinate 28,201 of JBBMRB010000011.1, forward strand.
GCGACTGATTGGATTTGATACGCATTAGCTCCAACAGCAGTATTTATAGCTAAATCAGTTTGATCATCGATATTGGCGAAGCTTGTGGTAATGACTGCGGCACCTGATGATAGAGCAACATAAAGATCTAGCTGCGATGTTGCATTTAAGGTTAAGTCAATCACATCGCGCTCTGATTTAACGTAATCTATACGCCGCTTTGCTCGAGCTAAAATATCGGGTTCAAGTGTGGCCACATCTTCACGCCACAAATCTACTTTTAAATGATATGGCTCATCGCCTCGCTTAACTGATGCATCAAACCCTAGTGCATCTACCGCTTGTTTTACCGCAGATCTTGTCCCTGCTTTGCGTTGAACAATCCATATATCATCAACGGTTTGCCGTTTGGATTGTTCAGTATCATTACCCCAATCAGGTACACCTTTGGCTTGTGCTAAATACGGTAATAAATGCAATGGGGTGTTAAATGAATCCCATAATTCAGGATAAACAGCATCTATGTTCAATAAGCTTTGGCTGATGGTCTTTTCTAATGCCGTTTCTAGTAAGGTACGATTATCAGGCAGAATTGATGAAGTACTCATATTCGCTGTACCTCAACCTCAATACTTTTACACCATGGTGCTTGAAAGTCATTACAAGTGATATTATCTAGTGGTAGCAGTACTTCTGCCCTTTTTGCCCCTTGTTGATAAAGCAAATGACTGATGTAATCAGGTCTGACTTCAGCACCTAAAAGGTGTCGTTCATCCGCATATGCTTGCAAGGCAAGCTGTACACTCTCTTCTGTGATTGTTGGGTCTGGTCCATTGTTAACTTGTACAATCACTTTTTGTTGATACTCGATAATATCAGCGGATTGCACGGTAATAACATCAGTCCCCGGTGATACGTCATCACGTTTAAAGTGATCACGAACCGCTTCTAGTAATGGCTCATCTGCTAGACCATTATTAGCCCATGCCAGTACTGTTGCCATGACTTCACCTGCAGATGTCCGTAAGCCATTGGCATCTTTAATCTGAGCGGCATAGCCTGTAGAGCTTAGCGTGTATGTAAGCCGCACTTGATTTTCGCTCGGCTTATCAACAGTAATAATGGGTGACTCGTCCAACGTTAATAATGTGGCTTTGTATTGCATTCGGCTGCCTGCTGCAGGGCTATGCGGTTGTAATAAATAACGTAAAAATAATGCTTCGTCCGATTCTTCAACAGCCGCTACCGCTGGGAATGCATCATCATCTGCAGCGGTCAATATTTGTCGCTCAATCCCTTGGTGTACCACTAAATTATCTAAATTAGAGCCATTCGCCCAACCCGGTAACAACTGCAGTGCTTGTTGATTACGTCGCTCTATTTCATTTAATAAGTACTGACTAAACGTCTCAAACATTTTGGTGATAAGCTCACCCGGCTGCTCTAATGTTTCTGTCAATTGCTCGGCCAGTGTTGGGCTTTCAGCCTTTACATTAGCGATAAAATCTTCTTTAAAATTGGTTAATAGCGTTTGATAAGCTACTCGACTAATAGCTTCGGGTTCGGGTAACTGATTACGATCAAGCAGCATTGATGGGTACCTCAAAGTTCGTTCGTTGGCCTTGATATTCACCTGTGATACTGACTGATATACCGGAATCAGTGCGACTAGCCACTATCTGCTCAACAGTAAATAATTGATCTAATAAATTATTTGGTTCGTAAAAAGTTTGTGTCGCGTAAATTTGTGCGAACATTAACGTATCATTTGAATTTAGCTTCGAGAGTAATGAAGGTAATTTACTACCGTATAATCGTTGCTTTTCTCGGCTACCTAATGGAGTTGTCAGTGCATCTGAGGCGAGCTCTACAAAGTACGCCCAGCCTGTTAGCATTTGTCCTGTTGTTCTTGAAATCCCAATCATTTAACAGGTGCTCCTGAAGTATCACCGCCCGCTTTAACGCCTTTGTGAATATGTAAAACAGTACTAACACCACTCGCGATTTGATCGCCATCAGTAGTTAACTCTGCTGTACTGGTGATTTTTGGAGTATCAATGATCAACTCTTGTGGAATTGTCCATTTAATTGAACCTGCAACGGTATCAATGCTAATTTTCATACCACCGCCCCAATCAATCACATGAATATCTTTATTGCTTTCAGCAGCTGGAAATTGACCCGATGGCATACCCGTTAATGCCCAGCTTTGGGTTGATGTTTCACCGCCGCCATAATTAAGTAACACACATTGTTCACCCACTGACGGACAACGATACTCACGTACCGCACCAGCAGACGAGGAAAACCAATGAATGTAAGGGGTTTTGTTATCACCAAAAGCCACTCGAATGCGCTGACCATCTGGATGAATATCAGTCACTCTGCCTGCTTGTATGACATTGCGAGTTCTACGTTCTAAATCATCAACCTTGGCTAACAGTTCTGTAATTTTCTCATCGTAAGCAAACAAACGATTGTTGATATAATTGATTACATCTTTGAACATATTTAAGGCTCTGCTGTATTGGTGGTATCAACAAAATCCTCGCTATTATTGCTATTCGCATCTGTTGATAGGTAGATTGCTTGTATCGTTGTGGTTGGATCAAGGTCAGGAAATAACATATCCTTTGCGACTTCAGGATCACCTAACATGATGCTTTGCTGCCAACCTATTTCCCATGCTTCAAACCCTGCGTGTTGATCGCCCGATCGGATTAAAAACGATTCTCTAAACTGCACTTTTATCGGGTGATTTACCGCTTTACTAGACCAACCCCATGTATTTAAATGAATACGTTTTGCTAACGCACTGGCTAAATTCATTGCCTGTAAGCCTGCATCTTTTTGCGCTTTGCAAATCACTGCATATAGCGTTAAATCAAATTGTTGGGCTATTCGCCCATCGTTCTGCATATCAGCATTTTCACCTTCGCCTATTTCTAACAGTACTTGTCGGTTAGTCGCTTTTGCGGGGATAAAATCCTGATAACCACACACCTCAACATCGGGCGAATCACCTTGAGAAAGTGCATTGCTAAAGTATTCAACAATGGCATCATATAGCTCACTGGGTTGATGAATGGTTTTAGTTCTCGACATTAAGGGCAAAGTGTAACTCCTGCGTTAGTAACTCACCGTAGCGTTTATTAATTCGCTTTTCGTAACGTTCCAATACATCCAGACCTATTTCTTGAACATCAATACCGACAACTTCAACGGGAAAACGACTACTAATAGAAGCGGGTAAATCCTGTTTATGACGTGATCGCTTTTTCTTTCCTTTTGAACCAACAGTGGTATGTTGCTGTTTTTTATTAGCAGCTGATCGGATGAATACACGTTCTTCATTATTATAAATCTTGGCCTTAAACGCTGAATCAAACTGATGACCTCGGACTTTTGTACCTGCTTTATTTTTCAAAGCTTTGCCTGCATCATGAGCGGCGATTGATAATAATCCTACCCATAGTTTCAGTTCGTTATTGTGATTCTTGTTTGTGGTACTTAAGCGATAACGTTTACGAAGTGCCGATAGATTAATCTGCAGCTCTTTACCAATTTCCCTCATTGAATGAGTACGTAACCACGTACCTACTTTCTTCAAAGCGCGCTTAACCGCTTTATTCACTTTCGAATCTAACCCTTGAATGTGTTCTGTTAATTCTTTGGTTATATCATCTAAATCAATAAACAGACCAAGGCCGTCTTTAGATGTGTTATTTTGATCCATCGCAATAAAACACCTATGTTTTTAATTATAGAAACTGAGAAGTTCTATCACCGCTCTTAGCATCATCGACTTCGGCTAATAATATAAACTCGACTAGATCACCGCTGACTCTTGGTTCAGTAAAGATGTAGCGTTTACCTTGCATCACTAATCGCGCGGCTCTTAAATCATCAGGCACTTGATCTTGATAGACAGTAGCCAAAATGATTGAGGCGGATCGCTGTGTACTCGCCACTCGATTACGATCACCCAGTGTTTGTATCGATAAATCTTTTTCGATATCAACATAAATGGTTTGGGCTGTTGCATCAGGAAATACAATCAATTCAAGGGGGATTCCAAAGGTATCAATTAACGCCTGATCTGCATCCCGCATGTGCGCATCAAACACGCTATTATTCATCTTTATCACTATCTTTGCTTTTAGCCGCTACTGCCTTTATATCAACAGCTTTCATCGCATAACCACGCGCTACCGCTTCTTTTGCAAGATCGGCTGGTAATTTTTGAGGCGTATTTGATGCTAAGTAGTAAATGATTTCTTTAGATTCTTTATCACGAGCTTGCAAGGTATGTTTTACAATATGCATAACCGTTTTCCTTTTAAAAAGTGGCACGCCTATAATTTCCTATAGCCTGCCACTTTTATTGACACGTAAGCGATGTTTCACATCAACGAATTAATCTAACTCAATAACCACAAAATCATTTGGTGACATTGTCACCATTAACGGCGCTGATTGAGTCATCATATTTTCAACCGATGGGTTATCGGTAAACCAGTTTTTAGGATGGCGGCTAGTTGCCGATATTCCCTCTGCATTGGCTTTTGCATCTTGAATCGCTCCGTAACAACGAACACCGTCATAACCTTCTGGCGCCATTAACAAAGTGGTACCTGGCATAAAGGATTGTTCTTCGCCTTTTACATCGTCATATTTACCTGCGTACACATAACAACGGTACTCACCGTAAGTACCTTTATACTGCACATCTTTGGCAACTTGCGGTCCCATTTGTAATTCCGTCGTGCTGCCTTTTTGGTCTGCATCACGCTCTATTTTCACGGCTTTAAATTTACGGAACAAACGCCATGCCTTTTTAGAGAAAATCAAATCACTGACAACTGCACTCGACTTTTCAGCCCAATCTTCAAGATCGTCAGCCGGATCATATTCTGCATCTTGCTGGCTCCATCGATCATCTAAAGTGAGCGCGATATTGTTTTTGGCATCACGATTGAAGTCGACTTCTTGTGTTTCGTAATCATCACCTTCAACAATTACTTTGCCATGTAAGACTGCTTGTACAGCCATCCATTCTTCACGGCGAGTTATCTGCTGATCTTGTTCATCTAACAAGTCAACAATTGTGGCTAAACGGCGTTGAGCTGGTGATAACTGCCCATTTAAAGGCTCACCCGGCATTCGACGTAATAAGCGCCCAGGATTAACAATATCCATCGGTTTTACATAAGCAGGGGTCAGGCTGGTTGTTAAACCACCTTGTGCTTTGTTTGCTTTACCTGCCACCATTGGTGCAACGAATGGTGCTAATTTTTTGTTTTTCTTAATACGATCAAATTCAATTTTCTCTGTTGGGAATTCGATCACATCAGGGAAAAACATCGTTAAGAAAAACGGTGTGAATTTGGGTAACTCTTGGCGTAATCCCAATAATGTACTGGTATCTAAGGGGGTAGACATAAACTGTGCTCCAAAAAAAGCCGTCTATTCACTGCTGAATAACGGCTTTTTGATTAAAAGTTAACTGCGTTTAACGCAAGGCTTGTAAACTAATTGGCGAACCAACAAAGGCAGCAAGCTTTTGCGCATCTGTTACACCTTCATGCCAACTAATCAATTCAGGATTAAAGGTACCGGCTTTAATTAACTGCTGTGTTTTGACAGCACCCGTCGTATCAATATTAAAGGGGGTAATTCTCACTGCTACTTGGGTACCGTCTTCTGCTGCTGGGTCCCATTTATGAAACTCGCCTGTACTAAGCTTCACGCCAAGCGGTGTATATTTAGCCAAGATTTGATTAACAGCAACCACACCTTCAGTAGTCGTTTGAGGTTCACTGCCTGTTTCCCATTGTTCATGATTAAATGTTTCAGACGACATTTTTTATTCCCTTCAGTTGACGATAAGCGCTAACACCTGCAGCCACTTGATCTGGTTGACTTTCATCCTGCGCAATATCTGCTCCTATATTCGGCTGCTCTTCTTGTGCCATTAAATTATCTAACGCACTACCTACTTCAAGGCTGGCTGAAATGGTTTGCGGTGAAGCAGCTAACAATTTGCCTGCTTCATCAGCAGACATATCCGTTTTAAAAGCCAAGTGTTGAGCTAATGCGCTACGGCCTTCTGCTTCTTGATGACCGGTAATTGCCTGAATACGTGTGCGCTCGTTACTGCGCGCATCAGCTTGTGCCACTTGCGCAGGCAAATCGACAACGTTTTCAGGATCGGTGTCTGTTTTTGACATGGTTACTCCCAGTGAAATTGTTTTGCCCTTAGTGGACAAATAGTGTGAAAACTCTGCGATTGCTTCATGACCATTCACTAAGCTATCAGCAAAACCAATATCTATGGCCTGCTGACCACGATAAACTTGCGCCTCGGTTGCTAATACTGCATCAAGGCTTAATCCGGTATGGTCTGCCACTAGCTGGGCAAACTCACGACGTAATTGATCTGTACTTGCTTGAAACTCTGTTTGCGCTTGTTCAGATAATTGTTGGTAGGGATTACCGCTGACTTTATGGCTACCTGAGTGAATCAACGTCACTTGAATCCCTTGCTCTTCCATCATCTTAGATTGATCTGCATGCGCCATCACCACACCAACAGAACCCGCTACTGCTGTTTGGGTAATCATGCGATGACTAGCAGAACTCGCCAATGCCATACCGGCACTGCAGTGCATGTCATACGCTAATGACCACATCGGTTTATCTGATTTATCAACCATCATCCGTAATTGACGCGCGGTATCAAAACAACCCGCGACTTCACCACCAGGTGTATCGTAATCATGCAATATGCCCAACACTTCTGGATCATTTAATGCCATATGTGTTTGTGCAATAATACCATCGTAGCCTGTCATGCCGCTGTATGGCTTTAACCTGCCAAGCTTGTGGGTCAAGCTCCCTGTAATAGGCACAACCGCAACGCCATCAATAATTTGATAAGGTCTATCCCTTTCTCTACTAGTGCCAAAACTGGCAGCAGGCATGCGTATCTTTTCGCCTATTAGCTGCTCACCTTCAGCATCTAACAATGTAGTGATATTTAAGCGAGGAGAAAGCGCACTGAAAAATGTGCGTGCATATCCCGGCTCTAATAGCAGCGGTGTATTCAACACACGACTTGCAATATGAGCGTAATTTTTCATAAGTTTCTCTGTAAATATTAAAATTTAGACGAAAAAAATAAAATCAAGAATTTTAGACTTTCTAATTATTAGTCTGTGTTTTTGTGCTGTCTTCTTTATCTACCCAACTAGCCATTGGCAAACCTGCCGCTTTTCTCTCTTCCATTTCTCTTACTTGTTGCGCAAAAGTCTCTTGATAATCTTCACCTAACAATGCGAGTTCTTTCTCGTAAGTACTCAAGCCACCTTCAATACGCATCAGCGATTCTTTAACTTCTTTGAGTCCATCAATCGCCATTCGACCTGCACCTATCCAACTCGCATTTAGCCAAGCACCTTTGGCTTCATAAAAACCGCGACTTGCTGATTTTGGTAAGGTAATTTGCTTACTGTGTAATAGCTCTTCAAAGAATAAACTAAAGATCATGCTGGCAAACTTACTGGCGATTATTTTGCGACGCCCCATGTAGTAACGCCAACCTTCTAACATTGAGGCACGGGCACTGCTGTAACTACTATTTCGATAATCTTTAGCAAAGGCTTCGTAAGGCACATTTAAACCTGCAGACATCCAACGAAGTATTGAACCTTCTAATTCAGTAAAGCCGTTATCAACATTACCTGATGTTTGTAAGTTTAAATGCTCACCCGGTACTAAATGCGGTATTTTTACACCATTCATTTTGACATTAGCACCGCTGTGATAGGCCAATTGATTCTGTAAGAATTTCTCTTGTGGGTTTATCGCGCTATCAGCACCTAATAACTCCATCGCCGCACCTGTATCTAACTCAGATTCAATCACTGCCGCATACATGGCATTCACAATGGCGTTTTGTAACTTTGTGCTTTGTAGCTTTGGCAGCATATGCATTTGCTCCATCACTGCTAAAAATGGGTTGCTACCACGGCTCTGGCCATGCTCTGTTGGCTCAAAGATATGCATAAATTTAAGCCGACCAAACTTGCTCGCTTTGCTAATACGTTTCCATTGTTGGCCTAAACCTGTGCCGTAACCATGTGAAGCCGCTTGCCCTTCTCTTAGCCAATAAGCTAATGGGGCGCCATGACGATCATGCTCTATACCTCCACTGCATTTAGTTGAATCATTTCGTTTGTTAGGGTTTGATAACCGTTTAGGGCTTACCAGTTTGATAGCCGTTTTAATCGGGCTGTCACTACGGTTAATCCATTCTGCAGCAGCTGTAATTTCACCAAAGCGAGTATGTGTACCCACTCCTTCACGAATCATCATGGTGAAAGTGCGTTTACGTTCCGCATCTAAATGACAACCGATTGGATCTTCTGCTATTTCTAACCACGCCTGTTCGACATCAGTAGCAAATGCTCGTGCATCTGCTTCGCTAATCCCTAAGCGCTTCCACATAGGTTTATAACTTAAGCGAAATAAATGACCGACAATATTATCAATGTGCATTTGCACACCATTTGCAGCAAACGCATTATTACGCACCACATCTTCTGCTCTGGCATTACCGAGCTCTAGCTGTGGTAATAACGCTGCATCAGCTGATTGTAATGAAGGTATCCAATCGCGCATTACTCCGCCAAAACCTGCCCCTGCGCCTTGATAGTTCATACTTTCACGTGCAGGTAACCCGTTAGGCCCTAGAATCGTTACGATTGGATCACTCATTAATACACTCCTGCTGGACGTCTACGTTTACCAATGTTTGCTTGGCTTTCTAACTGGTTGATGTAGTGTTCAAGATCTTGCTTACTCGTTGCAGTGTATTCAACACTACGACCATCTTTTTGTATTTTCACAACTCGACGCCCTGTCATCAACGCATGCAGAGCTTGTTGTGCTTCTTCAAGTTGTGTCATTATTTTCCTTATTTACTTATCCCATCATCCGACCTAAATTTGCCATTGAGGACATTTCATCGACTTTAGAAGTTGCCTTTCTTGATGTGTCAATCGTTAATGGTGAAAGGGTTGTATTGTCTTGAACCGTTTCTGATTCTGTATGCTCTTCTTCTATTTCAGGTCGTTCATCGATGCGACTAACGATATGTATCTGATCATCTTGAGTACTTAACATATCCGTTTGTAGCAGTGACAACTCTTTATCACGCCACCACTCAAGTGACTTAATATGTAATTTTTCTACTAATGCGGCATGTCTTGCATAAACAGTGCAATCGAGTGCTTCAACAGCTTGGCCTGACTTTTTTTGCCAACTTAATTTATAACTCGATGCTTTTGTCGGTGCTTTTATTTCACCGGTCATTTGATCAAAGAAGTCTTTCCGGATATCACTGTAAATATGTAATCGTCCGGGACCAGACCCTGTAAGATTTAATGCACTCGCTATACCGTCTTTTATGATTTGTGTGCCCACTTTCCAAATCTTCAAGCCGTATTTATCGGCCTTAGTTTGTATCGCATTTAAATCATGCTTACGTGGCACTGTGACCTCAGGCGCATCAGCTGTATTAGCCCCTTTAATTGCCATGAGGTTTACACCTCTACCACGACGGGACCTGACATAATGGTAAGTTGCGCCTTGGGTAACACCATCTGAAGTATCTAAACTAGCAGCTTTAATACTTAGAGTGGCGCCACTATCATGCAGGTAACGGCCAAAGAGTAATTTATCGAGTTCGGCCCATACAGGATCATTGATATCATTTATGTCTCTTGCAGCCCACATTTCACCCCAGAATATTATCCAGCTTTCATTGCTTGGCCCCCATGCATAAATACAAACGGCAACCCGATCACGCTGGATATCAATCCCCATAGTTAAATAAAGCGCTTTACGAGGAACGATTAATTCAGGGTAATCTTCTACTTTTTCTCTCAGTTCATCTGCTGTGGCGTTGTTATCTTTGTATTCATAAGCTTCACCGAGCTTTTGATTAATAAATTTAATCATTTCACTCTGGTTGCCTTGTTCTGAAGCGACTTTCGCGCCTAAGTATTCAACAACGACATCTGCTAATGAAGTACCAGGCATACAGACATAGAGTTCACTTAGCCCCATGAAACCTGCACGACCAAAAAACTCTGCTGTAGCTGTCCAACCGGCTAATTTATCACCTTGGTTGTAAGCATCAAAACAGGTATTACGGATGTTGTTTTGGCGCTGATTATCATCCCATTCAACACCACAATGCGGACAGACATAAATTGCACTGTGAGGATCATCTAGACCATATATAGGATGTGCATCTTCACGCACATCGGTATCCCAAATCACATTGGCCCAATTTAAGGGATGTTTATTACCACATTCATGGCATCTGATCGGCAAGATACGTTGATCTGTTTTCTTTAACCTTGCTTCCGTTTTAGATAACCCTTTAACGGCAGGCGTACCTCCAACGATTAGCTTTGAATCGATATAACGTTTTAGTCGCTCTTCTAATAAACCAATGGCATCACCTTGGCCTGCAACGTTATCTTGAGTGTCATCTGGTTCTTCAACAATGCCCACACCAACTTTTGATGTGGATTTAACGTTACCTGGTGAATTAGAACCGACCAATTTAAGAAAACCACCAGGGAATGATTTGTTATCCCACCGATTACCAGATTTACGACTAGTAGATACATCCATGCATTCATTAATAAGCTGTGTAGCTTCAACTGCCGGTACTAGCTTTTCATCATGAAAGTTTTTACCGTCACCTGTTTTGGCAAACAATGCCAAAATAGGGCAACTATCAACACTTGCTTCACTAATCCGCTTAAAGATGTAACCAAGTAAAAAGAATGTCCAGCCGATTTGTGCCGCTTTCATTAAATCTATTTCATCGATTAAATCATCATCTAGCGCATTAGCTACACCTATAAAATAGGGCGTATAATAGAAATCATAATTACCAAAATCAGGCAACCTGTATTCAGTTTCTAAAAACTCTTTAGTAGTTAATTTCTTCGGTTTCTTAAATATGTCACTCGTTTTCACCGCTACGACCAACAAGTTTGAGTGCATAGCCTCTAACTCGCTCGTTTGTAGTGGTAACATATTTTTCTCTATCCTCTTTGCTCACTTCGATTTTATATTCACTTTGGAAATCTAATATCATACGATCAAAGCTTTCTTTAATTTGTTGTGTTGCATAACGCGCCCAATCTGACAACAGATCGAACGCTTCATCTTTTTTAATAACTTCGCCAAGTTTTTCGTTAACTTGTAGCCTTTTCAGCGCGGCATCTGCTTGCGCTTGTTCGGTTTTAGCCTCGGCTAAATCAGTGCGTCTATTCTTCAGTTTTTCTTCAGTACGCATTAACAGAAATCGAAACACTTGCGCAGTGTCGTAACAATTACCTTCACCGCGTGTGCCGTTTTCAATAAATGGAAATGAAGGATCTTTTTGATATTCACTAAATGTTCGTTCACTAATACCAAAGAATTTTGCCAAGTCTTTTTTATTAACTAACATTCCTTCGCTATCAGAATTTAATTTCATGCGTTTATAAATCTCATTTAACTTTTTAGAATAAAAAACATAACTTGTTGAAAAGGAAGGAAGATAAACCAAAAAGTCATCTATCTGCAAAAAGCCCGCGAGTCTTATACCCGTATAGGAAAGAAACCTTCAAAAGGACCCATTTGTTTTATAAACGATGGATTTAACAGTGATTACCAATTACCTTTGCCACCCATACGTACAGCATAGTAAACAACTTTTCGTTTCCATACTGGTGCTGGATTAGTTACACAACCCATCGCTTCAAACAAAATCATGTCAGCTTGTTCTTTTGTAAAGTATATATAGAGATGTGTATATATACGGTCATGTATAACCGCTGCCGCCCTGATTTGATGCGACGATGGATGAATAAACCATCTTGCCATCTTGGGTATTGACGCTAAGTCTGTTTTGTAATCTAAAGGGACGGTTATTTCTTGTTGTAATAACTCCGAGTAAAAGACCAACTCTACTTGGTTGATCCACATGTCGGTCCCTGAAATTGGCTTTATATCCCAATGCGACAGGTTTGTTTTGAACATTGAACTCACCTTGTAAATTTAATTTCTCAAGCAATACATCTTGAACCCAAACCGGATTACATATTCCATTTGGAGGGTAAGACTCGAACTGTGATTTAATCACAGCGACAAGTACTGCCTTTGCAGGCTCTGATAAAGCATCACAACCCTTGTCTTTCAATGTTTGAACATGTTCTATAACTTCTTTAGCCTTATCGACACTGTTACAGCCAACTAATACAGCAGACAGCAATAAGCCTACGGCAACTAAGCGTATCTTCTTCATAACATACCTCTAGAAAATAATTGTTTAACGGGCACCTAAACGGCGTTTAAGATAATCTTCAAATAAAGCGATAGCTCTGCTACCCATATGACCGGAAATACCTACCATTGCAGCAGTAAGAGGTTGATCAATACTTGCAGCTTCACATAACCAAAATGTGACTAAGCCTGTAAATGCTGATATTGCTATTTCACCGATCACTTCCATAATAGAAAACTTCTCGGCCTGCCCAGCCCTTACCTTTCGAATGTAACTAACGAACCCACCAAAAGCAGATACAGCAAAGACCCATAGATAAGTTATTAACGAGTAAGTCATTGGGTCTTTTTCAGGCATGATCTAATCTCCTATGGCAACTACAACGACCCAAAAGTCCGTCTTCTTTTAAAAATAATAAACCTTCTTCAGCTCGACGTTTAACCAATCCGGATAATTTAATTTTGCCTGTATATACCCAGCGATTTAACTGCTCAGGAACTGATTGATAATGCCCTTTATTTAGCAGTTTTCGAAGCGTACTTGCTTTAAGATTGCCACTACCTAAATTGAATGTGAATGAACATAATGCCGCAAATTGGTTATCACTCAGCTCTACCTTTATGAGCTTTTCAACTGCTCTTTCAGCATCCGCCATATCTGTGAGCAACAAGGCATGTGCTTCGCTCTCACTGATATTCGCTGTTTTATAATATGACTCATGATCTAAGATCACATGCCCATAACCTATAGTCAGCTTACCCGCAGGGCAAACATAAGCTGTTGCCCTATAACCTTCATATTTTTTGACTAGATCAAGTCCAGCCATATTTATCTGTCTCAAAATCTAATCCTCAAATTTTAGGCATAAAAAAGCCCCACTAATTAGCGAGGCTCAAACTATCAGTATTTTCTTTAGACCAAAAAAAACCTCGTGGCCGTTAAGCTTCGAGGTTCTCTTTACGCATCTTTGACGTAATAGCTGAATTGTGCCGTTTCATTCCAACGGCGTCAAGACTTTTTTACACCGTTGATAATTTTGTTCTCTTTCTGCTAGGCCTTTTCGATAAATACAATAACGCATAATGAGCTTTCGACAAGCGTCTATAATAAGTCCCATTAGAGCACCCACAGGCCTTTAAACGCTGCTCCAACATACTAGGTACATTCAGATAATGCTCATGCACTACTACCCTTAAATTCTTTTCTAACCCTTCAATTAATTTACCTAAATCATATACATCATCAGGTAAGCTTCCAATATCAGGGTTTGTAGCTCTAACAATCATTCCACCTGATGCCATTGCCTTTGCGATAATATTAGCCCCTGTGCTCTGCCCTGCACTTTGACTCACAAACTCTGCCCATCTAATAAGCTTTGCATCCATTGAAGGAATTAATTTTAACTCTGCCATTTTAATCGCCTATTGCTTTAATTATTTAATTTTAATCGTCTTTCTTTTAAACCGGATAGCCGGATTACTACTATTCACCTCCGGTACTGTAAGTTATTAATTTATATAACGTTACCGGATGACCGGACGTACCGGACATTAAACAGCTTCACGGGAAAACTTTTATACAACTCTCCTTTATTTATAGACAAACTTACGCGCGTGAGGCCAAAAAACCTCCGGTATCTCCGGTCATCCGGTAACACCCTTAAAATCATAAGCTTACAATACCGGATAAGATTTTAGTCCTCCGGCACGTCCGGTATTAGTTTGCAACTTTCTCTAATGCCTTTTTAAAAGTATTTACACAACCACCCAACCAAGCGCTTTGCGTTAGAGTCTCCGGTTTTTCAGATACCAGTAAGAATGTACCTTTCTTTTTAGACACTCCTATCTCATAACACACATCCCGTTTACGTTTGCCACGACTAGGTACCGACATAAAATCACTAAATTTCTTTAAACTAATTTGTCGTTCATGTCCTGAGTGACACCACGCTTTATAGGCCTCATATAAATCAACGATCAAGCATGGAATAAACGGCACACTCAAATACCCTTTTCTCCATTCTTGGTAAAAACTATCCCATCCAGAGCGACCAAAATCGATTAAACGCTCTTTGGCTTCTGTCATTGGCGGCTCTGTATGTGGCCCAAAACCTAATAAATCCATATTGAGTAAGTGATCATAAAAAGCAGCAGCTCCTCCACTGTTCATTTCAGTAATGACTCTATCTTTCAATTCTTCTGGAAGTTTACCTTCTGGCCAAATAACCAACATGCGGCGATCAAACGGTTCAACAGGAAAAGGCTGTATCTCATTCGATAGGAAAACAGCATTCATGTGATTAGCTTCTTCCCAACCTGAGACGAACTTCTTTTCAATTCGCTGGGTTTCGCCAGTAATCATCTGTTTGACTGTTCCTGTATGACTGTATTTTTGATCCCTACTAAAAATCTCCTCAAAAACGCCATACAACATTTTGGATCGCCAATCAGTATAAGGTGACTCTAATTGATGCTGACCCAAAGTTGCACTATATTCCGAGCCATAGATTTTCCGCATGATGCCATCAAAAAATAATGACTTACCTGACCCCTGAACTTCTGAATGCATCATCACCGCGGTCGCCATTTTCCCACCAACATTTTGCAGCGGGTAAGCTAACCAATGGATTAACCATAGATATACGTCTGCATTGTTATTACATAAAAACAAAAGCAGCTGACGAATGGCATAACAGTTTTGTTCATTATTGACAGGCTCAATTGGTAACCCGCTAAATAAGTTAATATGTGTTGCAGGGTTAACAGATAGAGTTGGATCAAATACTAAATTTTCTATATCAATCTCAGAACGATTAGGATGCTTAACCCAATCATCATAACAATCCGCAATTGCTAGCTTTAAAGCATTTGCTGGAATTACTTTTCTTTTTTTCTTATCCCAGACATCGGTTGATGGATATAAGTAAACATAGCGATCTAAAGCGCTACCTACTGGCCCCCAAACATTCTGCGTTTTTTCTTGTTCGGCTTCTTGTGCAACAGAATCTTGCTCTACTGTTCTACGATCAATATGATTAATCCAAGTATCGAATAGTGATTTCGTCACCATAGCCTTAAAGGCGCTTTGCTTTAAAAATACTTTTTTATAGCTATCCCATACCTTTGCATCAGGCATTGCCAATACAAAGCGTTTTAATAGTACATTAATATCAAACTTTGCAACGGGCTCCTGACTTACTGAGGGGTGCGGGGAGATAGCGCTTTCTTGCATATAATGAGAATCATCATATTCATTGTTAACTGGATTATTAGCGCTTTCGATCGCCGCTAACACTTGACGACGTACTTCTGTTAATCCCTTAAGTACATGTAAATCATTGAAGTCTGATAGACTTTTGGTATGATTCATGCAGCGGCCTCATCATTATTACCCAACATAAAATCAGGACACACGACTAAACCACCTACACTTTTAGCAGCTGTATTCGCTTTATCACGACCTGGATTACCTTTGCCAGCAGCTTCAGTTTCTCTATCATCATCTGCCGTAAAGATAATATTTGCATTAGCAAACTCTTTACGTACAACCTGTGCTACATTCCATAAATTACCTGCATCAAACGCCATATAAACTGTTAACCCGGTTGCTTCATGTACGCTTGCTGCTGTTGAATAACCTTCAGCAATAACCACATCATCATGGGCATTTTCGTATAAACCTAATCTCGTCCAACAGCCAGATTTAACACCCCCTTTAATAAACTTCTTACCGCCATTTTCAAAAATAAACTGTAAGTTTTGTAAAGTCCCAGTCTCATTTATCATTGGCACAGCTACGACACCAGGTTTGATATACAAAAATGACTGATGCTCTGGGCGGTCTTTAATCTTGAAAAAATCACTGATGTTTTCCTGACCAAAAATCAGCGATACATCCGCTAACAATTCATCATAAAAAAGGATTATTCCCTGTTGAACAAAACCCAAGCCATAAGCTTTAACCTGTTTTTTAAATAAATAAGGACTATCTCCAGAAGAACTCAAACTTCTATGAATTTTTACTGCTGCAGCAGCTGCGGCCGCTCTAAATTTTTCATCATGTGCACGTTGTTTTTCTTCATCAACTGCTCGTTGCTTAGCACGTTCAGCAGCCTTAATTTGATTACTTTTTTGCTCTTCTTCACTGATGGGTCTTTGCTCATAACCACCATCAATTGCCAATTTAAACAACGTAGCAATAGTGACACTGCCACCTTTGCCAAACGCTTTAATGGCTTTCCAATCAACTATAATTTGTTTTTTGTTATAGCCTGCCTGTAAAGCACTCCAGCTATCCCATAAATCAAATCCATTGTTACCAAACTCATTTTTAATCGCACAGCCAATTAATATCCATGTTTCGCGGTCATCACCATGAATAAAATCCAAGGCCTCTCTTACATCATCTTCTGTGCACGCTTTAAAATCAGACATAACACCATCCCTCTTGCTTACCCCAAATAAGGGCGATATACTTAATTTGCTTATTGCACTGGATATGCCAATCCAGTTCCGGCATCGGTAATGCCATACCGATGCCAACTTCTACGCACAATCACAACCATACTCATAACCATCAATTTGATTACGCATACTGCCTATCAATGCAGGTAACTGAGTTAATTCTGCTTCAAAACCAATACCGCTAGTTTGTCTAATATCAGAAATAACACTCACTAGATTACCCACTTCTTCACTTCGACAATCCTGTAGCTTCTGTTGTAATTGTTGGATAGTGCGTTGTTGCGTTTTAATAATGCGTTGCTGTTCATTTGACATAATAATTCCCCTGTCTAACTCTATTGTTCTTCAAATTGAGCAGACACTGCATCTACTTGCTTAATTGCTTTTTGCAGGTCCAACTTCAAACGTTTTACTAACGCTTGTTCGTTTTTATTAATAACACCATCAGCTAAAGCATTCGTCACACCGCCAATAAACTTACTAGCGGCACTAAATAGTTCACTATGTGAACTTAATAAATCTAAATCGCCACAAAACTCTGGTACATCATCCGGCTTAAACCAAACCACTCCTGCTTCAGCCCCAATAGAATCTAAAACTGCAGTACTTTCGGTAAAACGTAGAATGTGCATCGCTTCGGCTAACGATAATTTATGTGTATCAACTGTTGGGCTTAGCTTCTTTTGTAAAGTCCCTGGTAACATACCCATCAAACTAGCAATTGTTTGCAAACCACCTTTCGCTTGATGCACTGCGTGATAACAAGCCATTTCAGGGCTTTGTAATTGACCGTTCTCCGGTATTGTTCTTTTGTGCATGCTCTTAATCCTCTTTCACAGCGTTTAAACTGTATAAATAATTCAGTAGCATCATCATTCAGCATGACCAAAAATGTCAGGACGTAACTGATGACGTGTTACTTTCTTTTCAGTTACTTCTTCAACTTTAATAGCTTGTTGCCAAGTAACTAAATGTGTCCCACGTAACCAAAAGCTAACCATGCCTTGAGATACTCCAACCGCTTTTGCAAAGTTTGATTGAGTACCAAATATTTTTATTGCGCATTTAATTTTTCGTTGTTCTTCGGTCATATTATTATTCCTCCAAAATAATATTAACATCACTGTTATTTATTGTAAACAGTATCACTGTTAGATATATATTAACAACACTAATATAATAGATTTATGAGAAGAAAATTAAACGAACTAGAAAGTACCTGGGCAGATAATCTTAAAAAGATTTGGAATGCCAAAAAAAAATCTCTTGGCTTAACTCAAGAAAAAGCGGGCTATGCTTTAAATATGACTCAAGCAGGAGTAAGTCATTACCTTAATAAAACTGCCGTCTTGGGTATTGAAACAAAATTAAAATGGGCAGAATTGCTTGAGGTACCTGTCACTGATATTGACCCTGATTTCAAATGGGCATCTTTGAATTCTATAAATGAAAGTACACCTCAACCAAAAAGCGAATTGTTTTCCATCTCAACCTGGGATAGCCAAACACCTTTAGCTAACGATGAAGTAGAAGTCCCTTTATTTCGTGAAGTAGCTTTAAGTGCTGGTATAGGAATGACAGAAGTCATTGAAAATCATGGCCCTAAGCTACGATTTTCTAAATCTTCACTACGCAATGCTAATGTTGAGCTACACAATGCTGCTTGCTGTTTTGCAAACGGTGATAGCATGGGTAAAGTCGTCCCTGACGGTGCTAGTATCGGAATAGATAAAGGCGTCACCCAAATTATTGATGGTGAAATCTATGCTATAGACCATGGAGGCATGCTTAAAATAAAGTACTTATATCGATTACCTAAAGGTGGTATTAGAATACGCAGTGAGCTGACTGAAGAATATCCAGATGAAGACCTAACAGCAGAAGAAGCACAGCTAGACTTACGAATTATTGGTTTTGTATTCTGGATATCAGCAATACGCACTGCAAAAAAACCTAAATAGTAATACATATTCAACGTTTAAAAATTACCATTCCAAAGCTTATTGCTGCTAAAGCCTCCTACTAGCACCTATTTAATCAGAAAATTCAAAGAGCTTTTCAGCTCTTTTTTTATGCCTTTTATATTTTTATTAACAAAGCTATTGTTTTTTAATAACAGCATTGATAATATTTATTCCAAAGCATAGAATTACATAAGAAATTACAGCGGTACGGCATTACCCCTGTTCTATTAAAACGATGAAAACAATAAGCAAAGGCACTCACATGGAAATCACCGTAAAAGGCACTCAACGTGAAACTATTATTTCACTAGAAAAATTAGTAGCCCACCAAAAAACAATCGAACACTGGCTAAACGGTGCCGATGTCGAAGAACACGAAGGTAGCATGTGGGTACCAACTGCCGACTCTCCTGATTTTTTGGTTAATTCAGAGTACAGAGCCGTGTACATCACACCTAAAGCTGGAGAGGTTTGGACAGACAATTCTCTATGTTACCTAGCCACTTCAGCAAAAACATTCATCTCTCTATCGGGTGACACTGTCATTGATAGCTTTAATGATAATTGGCCAAAGCACCTTACTTATTCTTCGCCATCAATTGATGCTCATATAGCCCACGGACTTTTAAAGCATGGCCCTGATACAGCTATACGCTTCTTTGAATACGTCAAAGAAACAGCAGAGAGAACGAACTAATAAAAACAGCTGATAACTCAACATTTAACATATCACAAACTTAACTAGGCGACTTATGAAGAACGAAATATTACAAGACATTATAGATTACGCAACTAAACAGCTTAACTCTAATTATGGTTACTGCGGTGTTGCAGAAGGTGAAAAAATGGCGATGCTCAACTCAGAAGATAGAGAAGGGAATGATATAAAGATAGTTATTGAGCTAAAGCCTGAATAAAAAAAATAGCCGTTTACTTTCGGTTTTCAAGGCAAAGCCGTCAAAGCTAAAAACTGAACTAATTGAGACTAGGAAAAAGCAATGACTAGAGGCGTAAATAAAGTAACACTCATTGGTAACTTAGGCGGTAGCCCTGATATACGCTACTTACCCAATGATAATGCTGTAACAACAATCACATTAGCAACAAGTGAAAGCTGGCAAGATAAACAAACTGGCCAATTGCAAGAGCGTACTGAATGGCACAGAATTGTATTCTTCAATCGCCTAGGTGAGATAGCCGGTGAATATCTACGCAAAGGTAGTAAAATTTACGTAGACGGATCATTACGCACCAATAAATGGTCAGATCAACAAGGTAAAGACCAATATAGAACAGAAATCATAGGTAATGAAATGCAAATGCTCGACTCACGTATCGCAGACAACAACCAGCAAGAGCGCTAGTAATATGAACTCTACCTTCTTTGGCTTACTGGCAGAATTTGAAACCGCTGAAATCCCATTAAAATTGGTATGCGAGAAATACTTGGGCTTGAGCAGTAAAATGGCACACGAAAGAGCTTCGTTGAACAAGTTACCTATTCCCACTTACCGAGGAGGCTCGCAGAAAAGTATTAGGCTTGTTAGTGCTTCATCTTTAGCTAAACATATTGATGATTGTAAAAAAGAAGCGGTTTTAGAATGGGAAAAATTCAATAATAAGGCTAAGAACTCTTAGGCTTATTATTGAATGTCCTAACCCATCTATTTCCTCGCTCAACATCATAGTTAGTTGTTAATGTATATTTACTCTTCTATAGGATGGATTAAGCCGCGCATTCGCCATCTGTTATCATTAACCAAAGATTCAAACTGTACATCATTCGACAACGTCAAATTATCCGCATGATCAGTCACGATGATTTGTGGACTAAAACCATTCTTATGCTCAAGTTCGTTGCAATAAATAGAGAGTTGGCTAAATAGGTTTTCAACAGCCTTAATATCTTCATCAAGATCTTGTTCAACATTTAATGTCTTACGCTGTTCCGCTTCTCTATTTTTTTGCTCTTCGAAATTTTCAGCGTTGTCCCTATTAAAATTTGGGAAATACACTTGAGTTGGCTGATCAAGAAACAGTATTGAAGGTATGGCACATTTATCACCCAGCTCAGCAAAATATTTGTGCAATGCTAGAAATAATGTCACATGACAATATAACCAGTTAGCCCCACTACCCATTGATCTTAAGTAGAACTTTTCATTTTCTGGTGTTAAGTGATAAAGATCAAATGTCTCAAATGAAAAATGAAGGTTAATAGGCTTATAACTGGCTTCAAATTCAAAATCACTGCCAATCTTCGCCATATATTCATTTACTTTTCTAGAGGCCTTTTCTAATCCTTTTTTTACATCGTATTGATTAAGCCCTTTATTAATAAGCTTAAGTTCCTTGTTTAATAATGTAATTTTCTTTTCAAGCTCGGCATCATCAGCCATATTGAGAGTATCGAGCAGCACAAATAATTTTGCCTTCTGCATCAATACACTTTCATACAAACTCTTTTGTTCCTCCAACTGTTTTTCTGTATTTTCAATTTCTATGATTTGCTGGTTTAACTCGGTAAGCTCCTTATCAAAAACTTCGATATTTCGCTTCACATCAACTAGTGACGATTCAAATTTTGCTTTCATTGGGCGCGCTTGCGCAAGGTTATCCGATACTTTCTTGATAGCTTGCTGCAATTTTTCTGCACTTTCTCGCAAAGTTTCTTTTTCCGTATGGCAAAACGGGCAAACTGACGTTGAAATGTGGACATGCTTTGGCGAGCTGAATTGCTTTACGTTATCAACAAATCGCTCTTCTTCCTGGATATGTTTGTTAATTGAAGCTGCTTGTCTCTGCAATTTTCTAAGATCAGCAGTTTTTTGCGTGCGCTGCTGTTTGAGTTGATTGTAACGTTTGGTTATTGCATCTGAATTATGATTAATTTTTTCTGGTACGATATGAATGTCAAGATGGTCTTTAGCTTCCTGTGGGTGACGTAGTATTTTTTCCAAAGATAAGGGTTCCTCTTTAAAACCCATCAAGGCATACAGTTGGCTTAAAATAGGGCCCACGCTTTGCTTATAGTTTTCAGATGCTCTTTTATTCGTCTCTTTCTTACGCTCTAGGCCTCGAACCTCTGAACTTAACCGCTCTTTCTCTTGTGACAAGTGAAAATATTTCTGATCAACTAAGCCTAAAAATATCTTTGTATGATCAACCGCCTGATCACGTTTTTCCTTTTCATCAAACCGGTAAAATAGCGCATGTTTATTGGCAACAAGATTCTGATGTTGAAGAATAAACGATGAAAAACTTCGTATTGAAGGAGTAGCCGCTTTGGCATTAAACCGACGATTGCCTCTAGCAGCCAAAGATTCATCCACATCATCTATATCTAAGAAGAAGCCTCTTAGATACTTCTTAAAATCAACTAACGGAAGGAAATAGCTTCTATTAAAATAATCACGGTCAATATCGCTAGAATTAAATGACTCAATACGTCGAAGAAAAGCTTTACTGGCTATGTCAGGATCGCGCGCAATCACCATATTTTGTTCCTTAGCCGAAAGCGCGACATAATAAATAGCGGCACTAGCAGTAATAATCCCTTTCGGAATAGTATTTTCACTGCTACCAAAGCAATAATCAAATATTTCAATTAAAGCGCTCTTACCTGTCGACGACTTACCAGTGACAACATTTAACCCTTTTTTAAAATTAACAGGATGCTTGCTACCCTTCTTATCAATGACACCAATTTCATGAATTAATGTTTTCATTGTGGTTTCACCCCTAAAAATGCATAAATTTCGACCACTGAATGGCCATTGAATAACAGCCCTAATTTCTCTGCACTTTTCTGATTCATTAATACCGCGCCCAATTTATCATTAGAGCTAAGGACTAAACTTTTTTCGTCTATAGATAAACAGTCATTAACCAAACAATATTGAATGCTCTGTTCTGTTAATGTTTGAAACCCATCTATTCGCTCTTGTAGGTCATAGAGCAGGGTTCGATCCTTGAAAACGGACCATATTGAACTTTGTTGTTTCTTTCCAAATTTTGCTCTTGAAATTTTTTCACCAAAAAAATGATGACTGCAAAGAGGAATAACCAAAGGTGCCAATAAAATATTATTTTCTACTTCGTCCATTTTTGAGTAAAATGATGCTAAATATGCCCCATACTCGAACGGGCTGTATTTTAACTCATATAGGGCATCGACAATGCTACTCATGTGTCAACCCTCCATTTTAAGTCACGTTCATCATCATCCATGGCATCGTGTATTAAGCCGTTTCTGTATTCTAGAGGCGGAATATCATTACCCATATTGAGTGGCTGTTCACCTATAATATCGTTGTAAAGCAATTTGGAATCCTTAATCGAATCTGTTGCTTTTAATTGAGCACTCGAATAAGCAAGTTTGTATTTTTTTACCAACTTTTTTTGATAAGTATTTGTTTTATCTTTATAGAGCGGATACTCATCTAGCTGCTCAAAGAGAGAGTTATGTAACTCAATCCAATTACCTACCGCGTCAGGGATCATATCGTGATGTTCAATCTCGGTAATTTTTTGCACAAATGGTTTGTCATGGTGTAATTCTACTTCTAGCTCAGAGGCTTCATAACCAGAAAAAACTGGGAAGGTGAATTCCTTCTTACAAAGAAGTGAGGTTAACTCTTCGCACTTAGCTAAAAATTCTTGATTCTTGATTATCCATGACTGCTGATTTGCTTGCGCATACACAAAGCCAATAAGTCCATGTAAGTAACTTTTAAGATTGTTTTTTGGAATCCCTACTGGCCTAGATAGTATGCTTTTTTGGAGTTCTTGTCCGTCATCAGCTTGCGTAAACAAAGTAACTTTACTAAGTACACTCTTAAGCAGTAGCTCATCAGTTGCCATTACTTTTTTTTGCAGTTTGACAATATCTGTAAGTATTACCTGATTCAGTTGCTTCTCCGTTCTTTCGGAGAATATATCCTTTAATGTTTGAACGCGTTTAATAGCATTATACGAGTTCCAATCTTTTAGCCGTGTAGTCACACCAAATGCTTGTGTAGTATGAAGTACCAAAGCACCGTATTCAGCATGGTTAAACTCTGGGGCCAACCAATTTTTTAGCGTTTTCCATAGGTTTTCGTGATGATCTGTGAGGGCAGCAGAATAATCTTTCACTTCAGTTTGGGTTGACTCCGACAACTCTGCTGAAACCAAGCTTACATCACCGTCTTTTTCGAACCAAATAGATTGACCTTCTCCAAGAGAAAAACACTTATCCAAGCCGATTAGAGCTTGATAATGAAACGCTAAAGCGGTTGTCAATGCTGCATTTTTGGGTTGGTTTGCACTCATTCCTAACATCCCTTTATTTTCTGCGAATTCGTTAAATTAAAATACAAATACAAAAAAATGAATTATTTTTTTCCTACTAAATTTACTTTTTATGCACTAATATAAACAATACACGCTTTTGAAAAATTTGATAAATAATCAAAATAGCCAGTTAATTCGAAAATATATATTTTCGAATTTTTTTAGCTTTCTCCTACTTGGCTTACAAACAGTCCATCACCAAGAACAAAGTCTGTAATTAACTTTTCATCTAGGTTAATAAAATGGTTACCAATAAGCCCAAAATCATTATGAAGTTTAATTCCCGCTCCAAACAATTTCTATAAGCAGCTTTTACTTGTAGATTGCAACGTTAATAAAATTACCACTCGGTAACTTAAACTCTTGGAAGTTCTTATTTCCAGCAACTACTTTTAGCGTATTGGTATGTTTAATCTGTTTTACTTCACCTTTAAAGCATTCGCTTTTATTATAATCACTGTATTTTGAGTCGTCGATTCCATACTCAGTAAACTCGACAAGCCCTTTTTGAGTATTTACTGAATAGCTAAACCCAGCTATAAATTCTTTCCCTTTAAAAGATCTAGTTTTCTTTTGTTTCGTTTCTAAGCACTCAGTTATTGCATAAGACTTTCTATTTATTTGACTGTCATATCCTACATCTAACATTAATATGAATCCTCTATAAATTTCCTTTTTAGCTGAATCAAGGAGTTGCAAAGAAACAGTATAGTTCTCATTGGCATACACATTAAATGATAATAGAAATGTGCAAGTAACTAAAATTGATAGAGGTTTTTTCATTAAGGTAATTCCTTTTATAGATATTAAATGATGATGCTGAGGTTACCAGCTTATAAAACGGTAATAAAATAGCAGGCTAAAATTAGCGAGGAACGAGCAAAAGCCAGCTGCTTTTGTGCGTTTGAGCAACTGATAGCAATAGGTTTTAAAACACACTAATCCATCACAGACGTATTCAAAATTATCTACTTTTGACACAACACGTCCATTTAATAGTTTACAATCACCTTAGTCACTTGTTAGTTTGGTTTATATATTAATACCCCAATGTGCTTTCTCTTCATCCGTTAAAGAGTCACACATACTATTAAAAACAGTATGTAATTCGATGTTAACATTTCCAAATGAACGATAATTAGTTAAAAGGTATCTTTTAATTGTGTTTGGCCAACCACCAACCTTATGAGCTTCTATTATCGCCATCTTTGAATCTTGGTAATTTGCATCTTTTTTTAATTCCGAAATTCTACGGTCGAAATCACCAAATGACCAATCATCGTCTCTTGCTTCAAACTCATTCAGTAGTGTTTCTTTATACTTCGCCATTTTAGCCAATTTAACTTACTCCTTTAATATTAGATGTGAAAACTAACGCTGTTTTAAGCGGCAAATTTCAGTTGGCTAAAATAAGTGAGGCACGAACAAAAAGCCAACTGTAATTTTTCCGACTTGAAAACCCTTGTTATGTGCCGATAATTTTATCAACCACTTGTTGCTGCACAATTGGCAAATATTCCTCATATATTGTTGCTGCTCGAATATTAGTCAAACGCCCTTCTTCATTTGGGATAGTTATAAAAAATTCTGTTTTGTGGATCCAAGCAACTTTTACGAAGAGGCTTTCCCATTCTGACATTGATAATGTTCCATAATCGCCATCGGTAATACAATCGATTAAGCTTTTAGTAACTATACCAACACCTTTTACTCGGATGCTCCTAGAGCCTGGAGCATTAGCTTTTATATAAAGGATGTCCCCAACCTTTAAGGAAGCGACAAACGAATATAGATCCTTGGCACTCTCTTCATTCCAGCCAAGAATAAACTTCTCTTCATTGAAAAAATCAGCTTTCAGCTCTTTTTCGTTCCATTTAGAGCCAACTCCAAATATTGCCAAAATACTCTCCTAGTGATGCGATTAGGCACATAACGCCAAGCTCACCGGAACATACTGCGGAGAGCGTTTTTGTGTGAAATTGGAGCGCAGCGACATACACAAAAACGAGCGTAGCAGTATGTGTCCGCGTGCAGCTTTTTGTTAGGTTTATACTTGATAACCTGCATCTCTCAGTTCCACTAATAACTGTTGCTTCCATTGACCGTCATTGTCCATTGAGGTGTAAACCACACCGCTAATATCATTTGGTGTTTCAACACTTCCTTTTACCACAGCGGTAACTCTTGCTCGACTCAGTTTACCAATTAAAAATCCGTGCTCAAAAACGACATTTTGACGAGCACGATAGTTTCCCGTTAACTCCCCAGCCTTGGAACCTACATCACATGGAGTATATAACACCACCCCAAAGCCAACGTTAGAATAATATTCGATTTTTTCAATAATGGTTCGCCCAGAGCTTGCTTGCTGATGAAGGATAATCGGCTGTAATCCTAGACTAGAAATGAAAGCTGACATTTCTAATTTGGCGATATCATCATGGCCATGAACTATAAATACTTGAGAAGTATTAAAAACACCGGGAGGAGTTGGGATAAGCGGAGGCTCAGAACTTGGCTCTTGGCTTACACCCCATTTAGAAGCATTTAATTGCTGTTGAGTGATATATCCTTTCTTCAACAAAATTTCAAAAATGGGTTCATCTTTAATTGCCCAGTGAGTTCTTGACAGCTCCCAGCTGCCAAGATCAATGTCAACTCTTAATGCCTCGATAGAGCCATTTGGTAAACTTGGAAGGGCTGGATCAAATTCAAAATCGAATACGACAGAATTCTGACGAAGACGAATATTTGTTACGTAACCAATTTTAGATTCTACAGATTCGTTTTCCGTAACAAAAAGTGTGGGGAAACTTTTTAGCTCTTCAATTGCTTTACCATCAAGAAATTTGTATCTCTCGCTAATCTCATCAGCAGTGTATTCAATTGCAACACGGCTTCTATCAAGTTCGTGTGGACTATTATCCCAACTTTCGGGATCGTATGAGACAATCAAATTAAACAATTTTAAGCCCTTCTATGGTTTATGACTCGGTACCCGTGGAAACCTAACGAGGCTGTAGAATTTATAAAAAACAACAAAAACACGTAAAAAAAAAGAAGGTAAAATGCATTACCCACTTCGAGTTCGTCGCTTATATTGCGTTACAGGAGCTTACTTTTTACCTGTTTTACACAAAGCTATAAATTCTACAGCCTCAACGCCTCATTAAGCGGAAAATAATGGTTGGCTAAAATCGCGAAGCGATGGCCAACTGTTATTTTTCCGTTTAAATGACTTGTTATATTTTATTATGCATAGCTATTAATTAATTGCTTGTACCTAGTGTCTTTTCCTAGGTTTGGTAGCAACTGTGCAGTAGCTTGAGATATTGTTTGTATTGCTTGTTGTGAAATTTGATTAGTAGTTCTCGAAAGAAAATAATTTGCTAACGTTTTATAGCCAGTACCACATGAGGATAAAGTTATACGTGAGGAAAATTCACGATCTTCAAGTAAAGATACAAACTCTTTAATTTCTGATTCTCCAAATTTTTGGAGCATACTATCATAGTATGAAGTTGACATACTTGATATGCCATGGCCGTTTCCAATCTTTGCCATCACTACGGTTTTTACATAATTTTTTCGAACCGAATCTGGAATAGCGCCGGTAGAAGAAACGTAAGAGTCCAGTACACGAGCATGAGAGGGTTCATTGTGAAAATTATTGAAACCAGTATGAGCAGTATAAAGGTTGTTGATTTTTTCTGATAACTCGACAGCCAAAGTGTCGCTTGGTAAAAATGGGAGCCCATGGACTAAAGTTAAAAATTCTCTAGCAGTATCTCTTCTATCTAATTCAGCATTTGACGCAAATGTTGCATATTTAAAACCACATTCATATTTAACTTCGTCTGGACTTATATTCCATGCTGTAGAACATACTAGTTTTATATTGTTTTTTAATTGTACGCTTGCATTATTGCCCGTATACATCCCAAACAACGTGCGAAGTAATGATGTACCCAAATCAGAAGGAAGGTGCTCAATTCCTGCATTAATTGGCAGTGCATCAGTTGGTGTTAAATTGTTATTTCGAATGCACCCTAGAAATCTTTTTATTTCAATTACAGGGCCTTCGGGCTCTTTGCCAATAACTTCTTTAATACATGTTTCTAACCAAGATATTAATTGAAAACCAGTCAAATCATTTTGATTTGGGTGAGCCGCGCTCGCCCAATTTCTCATATCACGGATATAATCTAAATGCTTAAAGCCAATATCCGATAATATACCTGTCAAATGACAACCTCTAACTAGTTCCCATTCATCAAGTTTGACTAAATCCTCTTCACCGTTTAGTTTCTTTCTTCTATTTTCATCAGTCACGACACTGTCATAAAAATACTCAAGATCGAATTGAATCACTTTTTTTCTAAGACTAACGACAGTTTCATCCCAAATGAAATTTAAGGCCGCATCAAAAAGTCCTGCCCCACATGCCGCAATAAACTTTGACAAATATATGGAGGTACTTCTTTGGTTTGCATCGACAAGATTAATAACTTCAGGTAGATTATTTATAACACGAGATCTTTCTGGTAAAGGGACCAATACATTATTATTCGGTAAGCCCAACTCAATTAAATAGGTAGATAATCCTGTCGAAAATTGATCTACTCCAGTAACCACTTGGCTTTGTGATGTTACGACTATTCCATTACTCATTAGAGATTATTCCTTGGAGTGTGATTTAAAATATAACAGGTTAATACTGCGCATGCGCGTTTACACAAGGAAGGGATTTCTAGAAAAGACAGATAACTTATTAATCTGTTTGAAATAATATTCATTTTATTAAAACCCTCCCTGGCTAAACGCGCATGCGCATTTGTAAAAATAACGGGTTTCTCGTTATTCATTTTTGTTCATGTTTATATCATTGATATTGCGGCAATTTCTATAATTTTACAAGTGTAAATGCGCACAATAATTATAGTTCAATGTGTAAACGCGCACGATATTAGTTTAAACCCCAAATAACACTGTATTTATAATCAGCATTTAATAATGGTAGTATCAATACACTAATAAGGCTAAATACTATAAACATATCGAATGAGGAAAAACGTTTTAAAGATGTAATTAATACTTAGGAAATGACAGATTTTGGCCGCGAGTAGACAACTTTCGACCATTGAAAGTCTTGGTAATTTGAACAATCAGGATGTGAAAATAATGAGGAAATTTTGAATAAACGAACTGAAAAAGGCACTTATAAGGCGCTTTTATTAACCTTATACTATAAGCAATTGATAGCAAAGGATTTTAAAACACACTGATCCAATCCATCATAGGCGCCACCGATACTCTTATATTAAGCCGAGTATATTAAGCCGAGTACTTTGCGTTAGCTATTAACAGTATCTTTATCTGCATTATTCAATGATTCAGTCTTGCCTATACAATGATTACTAGTATAGCTAGCTCATAACAAAAAACATTTGCGTCTCTTAACAGAAGATGACGCCTAGCATTACATTAATACTGATGTTTGCTTGATCTATGTTAATTATTTAAAACAAAAATTGGTTACAATAATAGCGTCCCTTTTATAGGTAGCCAATAGGCGTAACCATTATGCAAACGACCAATTTAAAAAAAGAACAAAAAATAACACCGTTGCTGCAATTAGGTTTTAGACCTTTTTTCCTATCTGGGGCTATATTTGGCGTTATCGCCATTTTGCTTTGGCTATTAATGTATCGTGGTGCGCTTGCCATTGCGCCATTGGGCGGTGCTTATTGGTGGCATATTCATGAAATGATATTTGGTTTTGGCTGTGCCATTGTTGCAGGTTTTCTACTGACAGCAATACAAAATTGGACGGGGGTAGCTGGCGTTAAAGGTAAACCTTTACTATTTTTATTTATTTTATGGCTAGCAGGTCGAGTTCTTTTATTAGCACCTGAGCTAGTAGGTAATATATTTGCTAGCATTATTGATTTAAGCTTTATCCCCAGCATTGCTTTTGTCTTAGCTAGGCCAATTCTAGCGATAAAACAATATCGAAATTTATTCTTTGTGCCATTATTAGCGTTATTTACTCTGGCTAACTTAGAAATGCACCTGGCTATTTATAGCTCAACTTTTAATATGATTTACTCTGGCTATGCTGGTGTTATGTTAATGACTTTTTTAATGTCGGTATTAACAGGGCGTGTTACACCTATGTTTACTGCTAATGGCACTAACACCGTGAAAGTAGCACCTATCGCGTGGTTAGATATAGCTTCAAATGGCACTTTAGCGCTACTAATGTTTAGCTTGCTGCTTGAGCCTCTTGTTGGATTTTCATCAACTATTTTTGGTGTGCTTTTAATTGTTGCGGGTATCTTTCAAACACTTCGCTGGCTTAGATGGAAACCATGGACAACCTTAAAGGTACCCTTGCTTTGGTCAATGCATACTTCAATAGCGTTCATTAGTTTAGGCCTCATATTATTAGGCCTCGCTTACTTAACCCCTTCTATACCCAATCATCATCTTTGGCATTTATTAACCATAGGCGGTATGGGCGGTTTAATTTTGGCTATGATGTCTCGTGTATCATTAGGGCATACAGGCCGACCTTTAATACCCCCAAAAGCAATAACGGTTGCTTATATTAGTATTACATTAGCCTCTATTGTCCGTGTATTTGGACCATGGGCATTGCCTGACAAAAGCTCTATGTTCATTGATGCAAGTGCGACATTATGGATACTAGCCTTTATCATTTTCATCGCAACTTATGGCCCTATGTTAGTGAGTGCGAGAAAAGACGAGCAGCCAAGTTAATAGCAAAACCGATTCAATGAGTCAGTTAGTTTCTACTTTAAGGCCTAGCACCATTAATAAATCA
Source organism: Gammaproteobacteria bacterium AS21 (assembly GCA_038900335.1). Lineage (GTDB taxonomy): Bacteria > Pseudomonadota > Gammaproteobacteria > Pseudomonadales > Balneatricaceae > Rs1. The sequence goes on from JBBMRB010000011.1 coordinate 59,140, forward strand.
CGCTCATCTTAAACAAGAAAACTTTACTGACAATTTTAGAATTTGATACACCTAAGCGCGTTAATTCATGCACATCAACCCCTCTATAAGTAACAAAGTTACTGGCTAAAGATTAAAAAATCTCATAAAGAGAGTTTTTTACATCGCATCTAATATGTCATTAGATATTATTTGTGATGTTAATCATGATTTTTACCTATATATTAAATATTTATTTAATGGGATTGTGCCAATATCGGGGGATTGACGATATGTTTTCTAAGCAGGAAATATTAAAAAGAAATAATGTAACTGTTATTGGAGAAGGTAAAAAAACCCTTATGCTTGCTCATGGTTTTGGCTGTGATCAAAACATGTGGCGATTTATGACGCCTTTACTCACTAGTGAATACAAAGTGGTGTTATTCGATTATGTAGGTTCTGGCAAGTCCGATGTATCACATTACGACAAACAACATTATAGTATTCTTGAAGGTTACGCCCAAGACGTTGTTGATATCTGTCAAGCACTTGATTTGCAAGATGCTATTTTTGTCGGTCATTCAGTCAGTAGTATTATCGGTGCATTAGCTTCCATACAATCACCTGAATCTTTCTGCAAACTTATCATGGTTTGCCCTTCACCTTGTTTCTTAAACGTCCCTCCCGATTATTCTGGCGGTTTTGATAGAGAAGATCTGGAAGAGTTGTTAAACATAATGGATAAAAATTACATCGGCTGGGCAGACTACTTAGCTCCTCTAGTAATGGGTAGCAATAACTCAACAGAACTAATAACTGAATTATCCACTAGTTTTTGCTCTACAGACCCCGTTATAGCAAAGAACTTTGCTAAAGCGACTTTCTTTTCTGATTACAGACATATATTAAAAAATTTAAAACATCCCTGTTTGATTTTACAAAGTAATAATGATGCACTAGCGGCAATCGAAGTTGGCGAATACATGTGTAATCAAATAGTTAACTCAGAGCTACAAATAGTTAATGCAGAAGGTCACTGCCTACATATGACCGCCCCTGAAGATATAGCGACATATATCACCGAATTTACCCAGTAATAATTAGAGGTGATAATGACTGATTATTTTTCTATTGATAACTTCCCTTGCGGTGGCCTTGTTATCGATAAAGGTGGTGTTATCGTTTACTCTAATTCTTATATAGAGCGTGAACTAGGTTGGTCATTCGATTCTCTCATTGGTGAACGGATCGATAAGATATTAACTCGCTCTTCTAAAATATTTTATCAAAGCTACCTAGCACCGATGCTGATACATGACAAAAAGTGCGAAGAGCTACAATTGACAATATTAAACTCTAAAGGTATTCGAATCCCAACAGTCGTGAATGTTAGGGTTGATGATTTAGGCATCTCTTACTGGAGCCTCTTTAACGCGACTAAAAGAGATAAACTCTATGAGGAGCTCATCAATACGCGAGCACAACTTGAATCCCAAGCAGATGCTTTAAAAAAGCTAGCTTCAGTCGATGAATTAACGGGGCTATTAAATAGAAGAGAGGTATTAAATCGTTCAACTACTCTACTTGAGCAAGCCGCCAGATCAGCATTTATGGTTTGCTTTGTGATGATAGATATTGACCATTTCAAAAAAGTTAATGACAACTATGGCCACGCTGAAGGTGACAGGGTGTTAAAGGCTCTAGGGCAATGTTTAATTAACTTCAGTAGAAAAACCGATTTGATTTCCCGTTATGGAGGTGAGGAGTTTTTATTAGTTTTTCCAGATACCGCTATTGATCAAACAATGATGTTAACTGAGCGTCTTCATGAAGAAATATCTAATATTTTATTAATTAATGGCAAGCCCATCACTGTTAGCATAGGAGTTAGTTACAATAGAAAACTGGCCTGTACTTTCGATGATATTTTTAATCAAGCAGACATCGCTCTATATAAAGCCAAAAGTACAGGCAGAAATAGAACTGTATTATATGAAACAGACAAAGACACCAAAATTAAGAGCCAAACTCTAAACGCATCAAAATAGCCGGCAAGTCATTATCAATTGCCGCTGACCCAAAGCCTTTAACACTTTAATACCACAACAGGCGCAAATTATTCTTAATTTCGTTTGTATAAATTGAGCATTAAAAACAGCCCACTTCAACTAATCAGAAACCACTTACGCCTGCCCCTCTAAAATGAATGTCTAGCTGGTAAGACTAAACTTCTCTGTGAAGTTATTTAATATTAAGGCTTGCATCATTAGCTTTCGCATTACAAAAACCTAGAAGTGCAGCATCGAAAGAAAATTTAGCTTTTAAGCGGCTAAACTCTTCATCTCCTAACATTGTTTGGCATTCTTCTAGTGTGATTTTCTTCTTTTTGGCTACAGGCTTTTTAGCCGGTACACTGAGTTTTTTCAATAAACTTTTATACGAAGGAAGTGCAGAGTCTATTTTCGTAAATATGTTATTGAGTTTCATATAGTCCTTTCTATATTCTTGATCTTGTTGCTCAATACGCTTCATTTCAGTGTTGGTACTTTTTTTAAGGTAAAGCATCGTGTGATTTTTAAACCTAATAATAAAATCCTTCTCATCGTATACTGCTTCATACTCAATGACGTTGCTATTTTCGTCAAATAATGCATTTACAGTAGAGGTTGGATTTGTCATATTAATTTTATTTAGTCCTCCATTAAGATACTTTATCTCTAAATGTTTATTATTATTTCGTCCTTTTGAATAATGCTTCATTTGCTGTTGATAGTACATTTTAGTGAAGTCGTCTCCATTAAAAACAAAAAACTCACTAATCACACCATTTTTAACTGTAAGATAAGATGGCTTTAGCGCTGCTTTAATAATTACTTTGCCACTAAACACTTTATTGTCTGCTATTGAATACACCAAATCATCTTTTACTGTTAGCGCAGAAGGAGCCAGACCATTTTTTATCTCATCCGCTCCACTCGTTAATGTCTTTGCGCTAACTTGTGTAAACAAAGCCAAACTTACAAAAATCAAAAAAACCTTATAAATCATATTATCCCTTACTTGTTTAAATTTAAAAAGATGAATTATCCCACCACTCAAAACAAACACTATATATTTTTCCTATATTTATTAATTAGTTGTAACAGAATTTTTTTTAGTTAGCACATATGAAAGCCAAAAACGGATAAGGCACTACAACAGTGCATATATTATGGAATAAGACAACGACAACACTGAATAACGTCTGGACCTATATACAATTTTCACTATCGTTCAATAACTGCTAGATCGATTACCGCATCAACCTCATGCTGATTAATTAATAATATGAGATGATGGTGATTAGGGATTCTCGCGTAAAAACATATATCAACCAGAGTAAGCCTATCAACTAAACAAACCATAATTACTCCAAATTCTAATAACGTCCTCACCTATATTATCCACAGGTGAAAAGTTTATTAAAAAATTCATCTGATTCTAATAGTGCTTAATAACAAAAAGTAGTATGTTTACACTCATAATAACAATGACTGCACATTAGCAATTTAACTAAAACCTCAATCAATTTCATATAGTTGTCTATACTCATTATATTAATTAAGCTGGCAACAATAGTTTATTAATTTTTTAAAATAATTGTATTACTGGCTAGTCGTAATTTTTCAACAGCCAAAGTTATCGAATATTTAAGGTACTTAATTGTATGAAAAAAATCATTAAGAATACTTTTTATCGCCCGCTAAACTGGCTGTTAGTAAGCTGTGTGTTACTTACCGGCTGCTTACATACGACTCCTGATGTGTACGAATGGCGTCTGCAATCTCATGCAGTAAAAGAGAGTATCGACTTTGAAGAACTGTTAGTTTTTGCTGAAAACGTCAAAACGATGAGTGCGGGTCGACTTATTATAAAACCCCATGCCAGTGGTGGTTTAACCTCTGGGCCTGATATATATAGCGCCGTGCAGCAAGGGCGTATTGAAATGGGTAATGGTTGGCCTAATTGGTGGTCTGGTAAACACCCTGCCTGGGCATTGATGAATGCCGGTCCTTTTGATTTTATGAATATCGATGCGTCTATGATGTTCTTTTTCAGTGGACCAGGTATAGAGCTTGCTAACTCTATGTCTAAAAAACACGGTATTATTTGGCGACCAGCTTGGTGGCCTGGTATGGAATTTGGCTTATTGTCGAAAGAGCCAATAACAGGCCTTGCGGATTTAAAAGGTAAACGGGTACGTATTGGCCCAGGTTTACCAAGAGAAGTGTTAGCCGCCGCCTCTGGTGCTTATACTATCCCTTTAATGGCTAATGAAATTAAGCCAGCGCTAGACAGTGGCGATATTGATGCCGTTGAATGGACAACATCCACTGGCGCATGGGATTTAGGTTTACAAGAGAGTAGCAAACACGCCATTGTACCAGCTATTTGGCAACCTTCGGTGTTATCAGATTTTCTTATTAATCAAGCAGCACACGATGCTCTACCTCAAGATTTACAGGCAATATTAGAATCCGCTATTAAATCTTACACCTTGATGACCACTATGCGCTCCAAGGTTAAAGATTTTGAATCACTTAAAAAGCTGCAAAAAAGTGGTATTGAAATTACTAAATGGACAGATGAAGATATCAATACTTGGCGGGAGGTATCCCAGCGCGTACTTAAAGAATATGCTAAAAAAGATCCTATTTCAGCACAAATTATTAAAGAAAAAGATGCCTTTAAAAAAACATATAATGAATACTATAAATGGTTTGGTGATTACGAATAATTATGTTTAATCGTTTAACAGTTAGATTATTACTTATTGTAAGCTTAGTCACGCTATTAGTGATGAGCGGCTTTATTATGGTGAGATATCATTTTTCTACCCAGTTAATGGAAAATGCCTTGCAAGAGCGCAGCACCGCTGTCGCTTCTCGTGTGGCCAACTCTGTGCGCTCAACTATTTGGAATATCTATCAAAAATCTTATGAGCGCAAATACGCAGACGAGTTTGCAAAAGATTTATTAGACGCTGAAATCCAATCAGATTTTGTTAATGGCATTATCGTGTTTGGTAATTTTGGTCACCTCTATATGGGCCGAATTAAAGACAATGGCAGTATTCGCTCATTTGATAACAACATAGATGAAGCCTTGTGGAGCACTCAAAAAAACACTATTCGCTACCCTGTTAAATCAGGCGCCATGACGATAGGTAATGTTGAAGTCTTTTATAGTGATAAAGAGTTTGCTAATAGCCTCAAAAAAGCGCTATTAGTTGATATCGGCCAAGTCGCCGTAGTCAGCTTTTTGTTTGTCTGGGCGCTGTATATACTATTAAAAGTGGCATTAGTGTCGCCCATGCAATCACTGCAGATAGCACAACGGGCACTTGATTCACTTGATGAAGCGGTATTTGTGACCAATAAATCAGGGAAAATTATTGATATCAACCCTAGTTACTCACGCATTACTCAATTTAATGAATCAGAGATTATCGGTACTGTCCCTAATATTTATTCTAAAGACAACAGCCACCAGCAAATTACAGCCAGTGTTTTTAATGATTTAATAGAAACTGATAGCTGGTCAGGTGAAGTGGTAGGCCAACGTAAAAACAACAAAAAATTTGCAGGCTGGCTAACCATCAATAAAGTTGAAAGCAGTGACAAAACGATTACATTTGTCGGTGTTTTAAATGATATTGAAGAGAAAAAAGCAGCGCAAGAAAAACTCCATCACCTAGCTTATTTTGATGCGCTAACAGCCATCCCTAATCGACGATCATTTATGATCGATCTAGAAAAAAGCATTAACAAAGCGCGACAAGATAGTAGCGTACTAGGTTTATTATTCATTGATTTAGATAAGTTCAAGTGGACCAATGATACCTTTGGCCACGATATTGGTGATGCGCTACTCATAGAATTAGCTAAGCGCTTTAAACAAGAACTTAGGGCCAGCGATACTTTGTACCGTATTGGTGGTGATGAGTTTACCGTAATTGTTAAGGACTACCATGACAGTGATGCACTGCTTGGTTTAGCCCAGCGTTTGATCGACACCGTGCATGCGCGTTTAATTATTGAAGGCAATGAAATGAAGGCAGGGGCAAGCATCGGTATTGCCACCTACCCCAAAGATGCAAATAGCGCACAAGAGCTAATAAAATGTGCAGATTCAGCCATGTTTAAAGCAAAAGATTCAGGGCGCGGCCAAGCTAAATTTTTCTCTTAGGTAGGGAATAAGCTTATTGGTGCTTATTAAACAGCATTCAATGACTATATTTTTTCAGAAAACATACAATAATGTATATAAAGCCTTGCTAGGTTTCAAGGCTTATAATAACAAAAATCATATACCTAACCAGAGATCTAATTGATGAAATTCCAGATAAGTTCGCCCATATCTTGATCTAAAATATCATTGTGGGGAGAGTATTTTTTTCCACCTTCCTCATCACCAACCACTATAGAACTAGCGTCTAACATCAAAACTTTATCTATAGGGAGCGGTACTTTTCCTATGTTTTTATTCCATACTTTATTGTCAAATATATCCTTGTATTTAACAGCAGCCTTTAAACCATACTTTCCCCCTACATTGTGCGCCCTCGTTAAAAATGCAGCGGATGAGTTAGAACTATCCTTTAGAGAAGATGTTAAAATTATCTTGGTATCTAATTTTTTAAAGTTACTATACGGGCTACCTTCTAAGCCTTCACCAGGTAAAAACCTTTTTATACTAAAGGCACCTTGCAACCCAATAAACACATCGACAACGCCCTCTTTAGCACCAAACTTTAAATGTTCAGATGAAAACAATGCTCTGCTCAAAACTCGAGCTCCAAAGCTATGTCCTATCACCACGACTTTTGGAGTATTTTCTTTTATTAAGCCTTTTGCTTTAGCTATTTCTATACTTTCAGGTAATTTTTTATTAATTATCCAATTTGCCCAAGTATAGCCAATTTCATCTGCATCATCAGACTTGTTAGGATAACTAAGTAAATGGCCAAGCTTTCTTTTCAACCATGAATCAGAGAGACTGTACCAAACCGAAGGCCATGTTAAAGCTATTACTAACGGTTTAAACTCAGCATTATTTGCCGGTTTTGAAGCTTCTTTAATATTTTTTAAAATTTTATTATATCGGTAAACACTCTCTAATTGATCATTATTCCACCCCATAGACATAATTATAATATGACTATAAGCATTTGTATTATTCAAACGCTCTGTCAAATCATTAAATAGTAAATCTAATTCAGCAAAAGACTTCTCATAATTAAACTCGCCGCTGAGTCGATTACCATATGCATTGTATAGAAACTCTATATGTGGAAAATTACTCGTCATTTGGGTTGCTAGCATGACTTTCTGCTGACCTTCCGTTTTAGATCTATATTCAGAATTTAATTTTTTTGCGTTATCCACATTTTCATTTAGTTGCTGGAAACGTTTACTATAACCTTTAGCAATAGGTAAGCCAGGCAATAGCACCTTATTTGTTTTAATCGATTTTTTTTCCAAACCGATAATATAGCCATTTTCAACGAGTTTAAAATGCTCTGAGCGTCCTAGTTCTTGATAAGCTCTATCAGTTTGTATACTTTGAGCACATCCTATTAGAAAAAAAATAGAGACAGGAAACAGACAATATATTAACTTCATAGCGTTACTCCATTGTATATTTATGAAAACATAGTTTAGTCATATTTTTGACTGATAAACTATAAGAATAAATCTTGTTTGTTCAGTTATAGCTCTTGTCAAAATAATTATTACTATTGCATTTGGAATGCATCTTGATATATTTCATGCAGTAAACAATTGAAACACCTGCCCCCAAGAAACTTCCGTTATTATTAATATCTAAGTATTATCTACATCTAATGATAAAAGCTTAAACCAACATTAAGGATGATAAATGCAAGCAATCACCAACGGTCAAAATTTAGTTATTAACGCTACCACTATTGAAGTAAATATTGAGTGCCAGCTGCCTGGTAGTCATGCTAACGCGGTTGATGTGTCTGCATTTTTGCTGAACAGCGATAATAAAACGCGCAACGATGATGACTTTATTTTTTACAACCAGCCAAGTTCAGTAGATAAGTCGGTTATTCTGTCATCAACTAACGCTCAAAAGCAGTCGTTTACTATTAACTTATCGGCTATTGATGCCAACATCCATACAATAGCATTTGTTATTACCACCCCCACTGCTTTCAAGCTCGCCTCTTCTTTAACAGTAAGTATTGATAACTTGTTAGAGTTCAGTCCAAACCTTGCTAATATGAGTGAGACATCTCTTATTTTAGCACAAGTGTATCGTCACAAGGGGCAGTGGAAGTTTAAAGCCATTGGCCAAGGCTATGCTGGAGGCCTTGCACCTATTGCTATTGGCTATGGCGTTGATATTGATGATGAACCTAAACCAGAGCCTGCTGCAGTTATTGCTCCTGTCACCTCTATCGCTAAGCCAACGGCTAAACCTGCTGCTAATAAGCCCGCTACCAATAACGCCCCTGTTAATGTTGATAACAGTAGCTCAAGTAGAGCTGTTAGCATTAAAAAAGTCGACTTATCAAAAGCAGGTGAAAAGGCGACTATTTCACTGGCGAAAGGTAATAAATTGACAGCTAAATTGCAGTGGAACACTAAAGCTGATTTAGACTTATATTGCTTTTATGTTGATAAACACGATGTTGAAGAAAAAGTATATTACAAAAAACTGGGCTCATTAAGCGCACCACCGTTCATCAAATTATTAGGTGATAGCCAGGTCGCTGGTGAAGAAGTGTTAGAAATTTCTCAACCTGATAATATCAAATATGCACTGATATGTGCCTACAGTGCAGTCAGTAACGGTATTGGTAGTTTCCACTCTTATAAAGCGCGAGTGGAAGTTACTGATGGTAAACAGCAAAGTGTGACTTCGCACTTAAATCACGATGATCCTAAATCGTATTGGGTCGCTTTTGCATTGATTGATTTTCAACAATCAGGGCAAGTAACCATCAAAAATGTCGAAACATACTCAAACCCCGATGAGTTTAAAGCACAGATGAAGCAGCGCACCGGTAAAGAAACAAAGCTCTTTAGCTTATCAAACCCATCTGTTAATGGTGTCTCTAAGTACAACCCTGAAAGATCACCGCATCTTTTTAAAGATGGCAGCTTTATGATGTCTGCAGGTGTTGTTGAGTTTAAATAAACAAGCTAAACGCGCCTGTGTCTAGTGAATAGACTAAGGCGCCTTGTCATACTTATATTGTCATACCTATAATAGCACAGTGATTTTAATGATCATCTGCGCAGCTTTTGAAACTGCTCTAGTTCCCAAGGTCTCATGGCGACCATCAAACCAATACGTTTGCGCTGACTTACCGGCAGTTTAGCATCTTGGTTATTTAAATCAGCGGCTTCTCGGGTTAAATCATCTAGGCGTCTGCGTAGAATATCAACGGATGTCACTGAGTAAGTGCCTGGCATATAAAACCTAAAGCTCTCTGCCTCTTTAAAGCCTGCAGCCATAAAATCTTTGATGACGTAATGGGTAATATAAGTTTCTAGTGGCCCATTTGGTATCCATTTAAAATCTTGCGCTATAAGCAAGCGATACTGATTACCTGGCAATAGCTCAATCATTTTTAATTTGTCTAAGCGCGCCATTAGCTGAAAACACTCGTGCTCTGTTATTTGGTAATATTCGATGATTTCATCCATGCTCCATGCATCGCGCACACATACAGCCACCAGCAGCAATTTAATATCCCTAACTAACTCTTGTTCCTGCTCTTTTGTTAGGGTGGTCACGCGCTCTTTTTTGCGCTCTATCGCTTGAAAAAGCTCAGCCATTGTTAATTTAAGCACTTCACATATTTGCTCTAAGCGCTGCAAACTCATCGCTTGCTTGGCAAACATTCTTTTTACATTAGCCTCACTCATATCTAGCGATAGCGCTAATGATTGATAGGTTATGCGCTGCTGCTTAAGTAATCCTTTTATTGCCTGCGTAAGTTGATCAACTTGACTCATAGTAAAACCATTTAAGATTAGTGTGAGATGTTTGCTAGGTGTTAAATAAAAGCAAACCCAAAAAGCATTATATTAATATACTTTAGGCGGCGTATTATGCAACAAAATCTGTCTTTATTTCTTTTTCAGCATAGATAACTAATACTTGATTTCAACATCAAACAATAAAGCAGGAAAACATTATGAAAAAGCCACTATTTACCATCATCTCAATTTTAGCTTTAACCTTTGCAGCTTCAGCTTCTTTTGCAGCCGGCTCTGTTAACAACTCAACACAAGGTAGTGCACATAGCGCACTCGGCACCAGCCAAGTTGCTGTCGGCTCTGCACAAAGTGCGGCCAGCGCCGTTGCCATACCATTAGTAGTGATAGGCTCAGTAGGTGTTGTCAGTGGTGTTGCAGGCTCAGCAATTATTGACTCAGCAGATGCCTTCGCACCACTAGAAATCACCGATACAGTTATTGTGCATGATCAATCACCTGAGCAAGCAATGCAATAATATCAATAATCAGTTTATAAAATAACAACAAGGAACAGACAATGAAGAAGATACTATTGATTTTAATGGTTTGTATAAGTCCTAGCTTGTTCGCAGGCAGCCAAAACGGCACCAATGCTAAATTTTCTGCAGATAAGATAGCCAGTTTTGCCAAACAGGTTGAGCAGTACGCCGCAGGGCAAGGCGCTCGCGCTTTTATTATTGGCCGCGTTGGTAAAAACCCTGATGAACTACCAAGAGGCATCAACTATACCCATACAGCTATCGCGGTTTATTCACAAATAGCACTAAAAGATGGCAGCACCTCAAAAGGTTATGTTATCCACAATCTTTATCAGCGTAGTAATAATCCTGAGCGCAGTGATTTAGTGAGTGATTATCCGCTTAACTTTTTCTGGGGCGCACAACAGCTAAAAGCGGGTATCGCCATCCCAGCACCTGCCGTACAGCAGCGCTTAATAGAAGCTATTAGTAATGGTGTGAATAAAAAAGTGCATAATCCCAAGTACTCGGTCATTGCGAACCCGATGAATAACCAATACCAAAATTGTACAGAGCATACGTTGCTGGTATTAAATGCAGCAATATACCAAACATCTGATTTAGCAAGATTGTACGCTAACAACAAAGCTTACTTTTCACCACAGCCAGTACATACCAGTAAAATGAAGTTACTATTAGGCAGCGCTTTTGTTAGCGGTGTTACTACTAAAGATCATGATTCTGCCGTCAAAACGGCAACCTTTACGAGCATCAGCCAGTACCTTGCAAGATATAATTTACTGCATAAATCAGTAACGATCACTGACAATGGCAGCATTATTGATAACAGCTAACTTTTAAAACGAGCGATTAAGCGCTGGCGATAGCTAATAAGTTATCGTCAGTTTTAAACAAACGATTCACTTGGCGAGCAGCAACATTAAAAGGTGCTTTAAGATGTTTTTTCAAGCCCTTACTCGCCGCTTTTATATCAATCTGTTTAATACGACAAAATACAGCGAGTGCAAATAAAACCTCATTCTCAGTCAGCGCCGCTTGCCTATTTGCCGCCGCATTATAACAACTGCCACAGCCACCTCTAAAGGTGTATGCAGAGTTAGCCATCATCACTCCAAAGCCCATAAATACAGCGAGCACTTCAGATGCCTCGACAGCATAATCCATACCACCTGGTGGCGCTTGTCGCGATTGCAACAACATATGCTGCGCAAACAAATGAGCAAAATGAGATGATAAGTCTTCAGGCTTAAGCGTTTGCTGCTTGTTATAACTTAAAACTATCGTCTGATCATTAGTTATCACCGCTAGCGGCGCTGCAGAGTTACGCTCTATATGATTAAGTGCTAGCTTTGGCGGCTCAATATCACTGGCGTGGTGAGGATGCATTAATCGTAAAGGCCAGTGCGATAAGCCTGCATATTTCAAGCTGTGTTGAAAAATGTTATCCGCCTTCTCTTCTATGCTGGCCACCTCACCTGGGAAAAACTGATTAGTCGGCTGCACTAGCTGCGTGCGGGTATAAAACTCTTGGCTGTCAAAGTGCGTTAGCGCCCAGCGATAACAATCAATAACCCAACGAGCACTTTGCTCACTGACTAATTGCTCTGAGAAAAACAAACCTTTTATCGCTTTTATACTTTGCATCTAAGCTCCTACGCTTAATTAAACACCACTATTTGCAGTTAAAAAACCACTATTACCAAGGCCTAATAGGCACAGTAGACAAACTGTTTTTAGGCGAGCCATCAACCAATTTATCTGAATACACTAAATAGATAAGGACATTGCGGCTCTTATCTAAAAAACGCACCACTTGCATAGTTTTAAATAATATTGAGGTGCGCTCTTTAAACACGTGCTCGCCATCTTCTAAATCATCTTTTATCTTGATCGGCCCAACTTGTCGGCAAGCGATTGAGGCATCTGATGTATCTTCAGCTAAACCAATGCTGCCAGATATACCACCTTTTTTAGCACGCGATAAATGACAGGCAACGCCGCTGACTTTTGGATCATCAAACGCTTCTATCACTATTTTATGGTTGGCACCTATCAATTTAAACGAGGTGTCGACACTGCCTATTTCCTCAGCCGATACTAACGGCGATAAACACAACACCCCTGCGCTAAGCGCTATGCTAATGCCCGTTTTTTTAATACTGTTAGCAATTATACGCGTGGTTACATTTAATGGTTTCAAGATGGTGAATAATTTTAAGATTTTGATCGCTTTCATAATGTTAATCTCTGGCTAAATTGGAATGACAAACCGCTGTAACACAAGCACCTTTAAGCTTTGTTGGCTAATTCTGCTGAGTGAGTTGCGCACTGTTCAGCGCTCATGCTTTGCATAATTAATGGCAGCGCATGCTCCTCTCCCCAATGTTTAAGTGCCAATATAATTGGCTCTAAGGTGCGCCCTGTCTGCGTTAAACTGTACTCTACCTTTGGCGGTACTTGTGCATACACTTCACGGTGTACTAGGCCATAGGACTCAAGCTCTCGCAGTTGTTTGGTCAGCATTCGCTGCGTCATTTTACCGACCCTGCGTTTAAGCTCATTAAAACGTAAGGTACCATCTAATAAATGATACAAGATCATCCCCTTACCTTTACCACTGAACAGCTCTAACGAGGCTTCAACAGGACAGCCTTCAAGAGCATAGGGCGCAAATTTTTTATTTTTTACAGTATCCATTTTGTACCTATAATACATTTTTGTGCGTACTTGTTTAACTAGACAGTAAGAGTACTATAGCGCGCATCACAAAAACACTCTCACTATTAAATTAATTAAGGTAGTTATAATGAACTTAACTGATGTCGCTAATTTTCGCTATTCGACTAAAGAGTTTATCAAAGATAAAAAAATTCCCGATGATACATTTCAAGACATTAAAAACCTGATGCGTTTAAGTGCATCTAGTGTCAATGCTCAACCGTGGCACTTTATTGTGAGCAATACCGATGAAGGCAAGCAGCGTTTCGCAAAAGGCGTACAAGGTTGGTTGAATTTTAATGAAACAAAAGTACTCAATGCCTCACACGTTATTCTTTTTTGCGTAAAAACGAGCATTGAAGATGACTACCTTGATCAACTACTCACAGCAGAAGATAACGATGGCCGCTTTGCAGCACCTGAACACCGAGCGAACATGCACGGTGGGCGCACGGCCTTTGTCAATATACATCGCAATGATTTACAAGATGTACAGCACTGGAACGAGAAGCAAGTGTACCTTAATATGGGCAGTGTATTACTTGGCGCTGGCGTACTTGGTATTGATGCCGTACCAATGGAAGGTATTGATATTGCGGTACTAAACGAAGAGTTTGGCTTAACTGCAAAAGGCTTAAGCGCCGTTGCGTTAGTGTCATTAGGTTATAGAGCAGACACTGACTTTAACGCCAGTTTGCCTAAATCTAGACTTGCGCAAGAAGAGTTATTTACTAGCATATAAGATGATATTGCGAGGGTGCTATTAGCTGTATTTACTAATATCTTTTAGCTCCCTCTTTTAAGCTTGTTCTACCTTTAAACGACACTCTTTAATACGATATATTCAAAGCAGGTATTTATAACTGTATTATTCACTGCTGATTTTTCTCAGTTCTGGTTTATCAGTTCTGGTTTCTTAGTTCTGACTTTTTTATCAAAAGCCACTATCCGCGCCTACAATCACTCAAGCTAGCAGCTATCTAGATCACTAATTATCTAAAGACTCAGCTATTTTAAACATTTACTTGACCTGTGTGTTACACATAGGTTTTACACTGTGCTAATGTTAAATTCTGTCAATAAGGATAATAAAGTCGATGAAAGTAAGTGAACTTGCTCAACTCGCCGATGTAACAGCAGATACGGTACGCCACTATACCCGCATCGGTTTGCTAAAGCCTGAGCGCGACCCAAACAACCGCTACCAATTATACAAAATAGAAGATGTGAAGCAGCTGCGCTTTATTCAAAAAGCGAGACTGCTCGGTTTTAGCCTGCAACAAATTGCCACCATAGTTCACCATGAGCACAAAGGCTTATCGCCCTGCCCTATGGTGCGTGATCTTATGAGCCAGCATCTACCTAAAGTACGAGAGCAAATAGCCGAGCTGCAACAACAGTTACAACGCATGGAACAAGCGATGACAAGTTGGGAAAAAATGCCCGATGGCGTCGCGGAAGACAACTCTATTTGCCCATTAATTGAATACTGGAACAACCAACAGGACAGCCGTGATGAGTGAACTAACACAATCCCTTGAACACATTGAGCTAACCATTGAAGGTGTGAGCTGCCAGGGCTGCGTTAAAAAAATTAATACAGCACTGCAAGCGCTTGATCCACAACTAGAACTCAACATTGATATAGAGCAAGCGCGCGCGCACATCAGCTCAGTATTAACAAGCAGCCAGATCATTACACAATTACAAACACTGGGTTACCAAGCCAGCTTATACGCAATAGCTGAACAACACTTTAAAACCCAGGGTGTTCATTGTAATAACTGCTTAAATAAAATACGAACAGCACTGATCGCTCAAGACCCAAAAGCCACAGCAGAGGCTGATTTTGCTGGTAAAACACTGGCGATTAGCAGTGTTTTAGATGCAGCCAAACTCAGCGATATTATTAGTGCGCTCAACTATAGCATTGAGCCCATTTCACCAGAGCTTACTGGTGCTAATAATACAAAGCAAACAGCTGCTAATAACGCTGGCGATGATGATAACAACGATCATGACAACGATGAAAGCTACGAAGCTGTCATCGAAAAATCACAGCCACAAATGACTAAAGCATTAGCAGCAAACTCTGAACAGGTATACTTATCCCTAGTGGGCATGACCTGCGCTAGCTGTGTTAATAGTATTGAAAGTGCATTAAAAAAAGTCGATGGTGTTACAAGTGTCGATGTCAATTTTGGTAGTCGCAGTGCTTTAATATCAAGCACGATACCAGCGCAGACACTGATCGCAGCCGTGGTGGATGCAGGTTATGGCGCCAGTGAAATAGTTGACCCAAGCCAAGCAGATCAGCAAAAAGAAGCGAATGAAGCCGCTGAGTATAAAAGCAAAATCATTAATACAGTCATTGGCCTAGGCTTAGGCGTGCCCTTAATGATTATCGGCCTAGTACATGATATGAGCGTATCTTCAAATGCAGAGCGTATGTTGTGGGGCTTTATTGGGCTATTAACACTGGCAGTATTAATGAGTGCTGGTCGGCATTTTTATATCGGCGCCTACAAAGCTTTTACCCACCACAACGCCAATATGGATACCCTAATTAGTATTGGCACTGGCGCTGCTTGGCTCTATTCAATGGTTGTTGTCATAATGCCCGACACTCTTCCTGATGCTGCGAGAGGCCTGTACTTTGAAGCATCCGCGATGATCATTGGTTTGATTAACTTAGGCCAAGCACTGGAGCTAAAAGCACGAGGACGAACAAGCCAAGCGATTAAACGTTTACTTGATTTACAGGCCAAAACGGCCCGCGTCTACCGAGATGGCGAGTTTAGTTTATTGCCTATCGATCAAGTGCAGCAAGATGATTTAATACAAGTGCGCCCAGGTGAGAAAATACCGGTCGATGGCCAGGTGACACAAGGGCGAAGCACCTTGGATGAGTCAATGCTCACTGGCGAGCCCATGCCTGTTAAAAAAGTGGTGGGTGATGAGTTATCAGCAGGCACTTTAAACAAAAATGGTACGCTAACATTCAAAGCCACTCGTATCGGCAAATCAACAGTGTTAGCACAAATTATTGATATGGTACGCAAAGCACAAAACAGTAAACCACCGATCAGCCAATTGGCGGACCAAATATCCTCTATTTTTGTGCCATCGGTTATGCTGATCGCTGTCGCCACTGCTTTGATCTGGTTTAACCTTGGCCCTGAGCCAAAAATTGTTTACATGTTAGTAACAGCAACTACCGTATTAATTATTGCCTGCCCTTGCGCACTTGGCTTAGCAACGCCTATATCTACCATGATAGCGGTAGGTAAGGCGGCTGAATACGGCATATTAATCCGCAACGGTGAAGCGCTACAAAAAGCGAGCAGTATTAGCCAAATTGTCGTTGATAAAACCGGCACCCTAACCGCAGGCCAGCCCGAGGTCACTAACTTCAAAAGCTTTTCAGCAGATGATGAGCAACAAACACTCGCTTTTGTTCACATTCTGGAAAGCCGTTCTGAACACCCGTTAGGCGAAGCATTAGTGACTTACAGCGCCTCTAACATCACTAAAGCCAGCACAATTAAAACGGTTGAGCAAAACTTAGCTGATTTTCAATCACTCACAGGCTTAGGGCTACAAGCACGTATCGATGACAAAACAGTGTTGATAGGCAACGCTCGCCTAATGCAGCAACAACAGATAGAGATACAAGCAGCCACAACACTAGTTGATAATTGGGAAAACCAAGCACAAACCGTAGTGTACATCGCGATAGCGGGTAAATTAAGCGCATTGTTTGGTATTTCAGACCCACTAAAACCGGATGCTTTAGCCGCTATTAGCCGCTTACAACAAGACGGTATCATGGTATTAATGCTAACTGGGGACAACAAAGCCACTGCCGCTGCGATTGCTAAAGCAACTGGTATTGATCAGTTTCAAGCACAGCTGTTACCTGAGGATAAGCTTGAACATATAAAAAGGTTACAGGCGCAAGGTGAGATCGTTGGCATGGTTGGCGATGGCATCAATGATGCACCGGCACTCTCACAAGCCAACGTCGGTTTTGCCATCGGCTCAGGCACTGATATCGCCATTGAAAGTGCTGATATCACCTTAATTCGTGGCTCACTACATGGCATTGCAGATGCCATTGAACTCAGCCGCTCAACCTTAAAAAACATCAAGCAAAATCTATGGGGCGCCTTCGCCTATAACTCACTTGGTATTCCTATTGCAGCCGGTATCTTATTCCCGATCACCGGTATGTTACTCAGCCCAGTGATTGCAGGTGTCGCTATGTCTCTGTCATCATTAACCGTGGTAAGCAATGCCAACCGCTTACGTTTTTTCCAAGCTAGTCGTCTGCAATCAACTAACCTTGACAACCATAAGGATGCATCATGATCAACATACTCGTTAACGCCTCAGGCCTAGTTTTAATGGCCGCCATTATTTGGTGGTTCTGGTTATACCCGAATAAATAAAGTTACGAATGTTACGGTGCATATAGTGTGCGCCGTTAGATTTGGTATTAGTGTTAAGTTAAAGTTTCTATTCGGATAACTGGTACTGGCTTAATAGAATTTTTTATATACTTTCAGCAAAGCTATGCACTCTTATAATATGTATAATTTGGTGAGTTTAAACAGTACTTCAGGTTTGTTGATGTTTATTTAAATGTAATCTTGTTTATCAGTAGTAAAGTTTATTCCAGCGTAGAACCTACCCCACAACAATGTGAGTTTGTATAGAATTTTATAAGTAAACGATCATTATTTATCAACATCCAGACTGCCAAAAGCCGCTATGAGAAACTTACCTACTCTAAAGGTTAAACGAATATGTGCTAGGATACTGGTAAAGCTTAACTTCGAACAAGCTAATGACAGACTCTGATATAAAGGAATTTAATCATGAGAAAAGCCTATGCTATTTTGCTCTTTTTTCTAATGCTAACTGTAAAAAACGGTCAAGCAAAAGAGATAGTTATTTTTGGAAATGAGTATAACCCACCTAAAATCTACGCAGAAAATGGTGTAATAAAAGGACTACTGCCAGATATTTTAGCCACAATAGCCAAAGAAAGTGGTTTGAAGTTAGAGCTAAAATTACTGCCTTGGAAAAGAGCCGTTAGCAATGCTTCAACTGGCATGGAATTAATTATTGGCCTTTCTAAAACTAAAGAACGTTTACAAATATTCGATTATTCAGATGTTATCTACTATGACGAATTATTATTACTTGGCACAAAAAAAAACATATTTGCATATGAAAATATTGCTGATCTAGATAATAAGCGTGTTGGGGTTCAAAGAGGCAGTAAATTTGGTGATATATTTGAGAAAGGAAAAAATCGTAACTTCATCATAGAAGAAGATAGCAATCCTGTTCATCGGTTAAAAAAATTACTTAGAAATCGGATTGATGTAGCTCTTGTTACTGGACCAGGTATAGAAGGCATTTTAAATATAATCAATAGTGATCCGCAGTTAAGTGCACGCAGAAATGAATTCTATTTATATCCCGTGCCTTTCAAGAAGGACCCTAATTACCTAGGTGTAGCTAAATCACTAAATATGTTACCTTTCATTGAAAAATTTAATTTAGCACTTAAACAAGTAAAGGCAAAAGGTTTAATTGAAAGAGCCGAAAGCACTCATACTCCCTCCTCAGGTTCAACTTTTGCTCCTCACATCTTATTCGGCATTATCGGTTTCGAACCATGGGGAATAAAAAAAGATAACAAAATAACAGGGATTTTTTGGGATCAATCACAAGCAATAATTAACGAAATCGGATATACAGGCGAGCCCTCTTACGCCCCTTACTCCAGAATAATTAAACAACTAAGAGAAGGCAGTATTGATTGTGCCATATTTACTAAAAATGATTCCGAAAGTAAATATTACCATTTTGTCAGCTACCTCTTTGATTTAGATGCTACTGTGATTAGCCGCAAAGGCATTTCTATTGATAGTTATGATGATTTCTTAAATAATGAAAAAATCAAAACTGTAGGCTTTCCCAATGGCGGGGAAACCTTTTTCCCTACACTATACAACAACCCAACAGTTAAAAAACAAATAGTACCGGCTCAAAAACAAGGACCTGCTATGATAAAAAGAGGCAGGATTGATGCTTTTGTTGGTATTAAAAGCACTCTAATTTATGAAGTAGACAAACAAGGACTAAAAGAAGATATCAATTTTACAGGTTATACAGTTAAAACCCTTCCAGTGTGGCTTCAATGCTCAAAAAAATCATTATTAACTCAAGAAGAACTTATGACATTAGCTAAAGCTGTAGAAAAACTTAAATCCAATAATTCCTTTCTAAAAATAGTGAGCCATTGGCTGTCTATTTAGCTTTTCAAGAAATATTGTTTATGAAGAGTTTTTAAGAAATTATCGAAAAAGACAACAAAGACTTAAGATAGAAATGGCGGTGAGGGAGGGATTCGAACCCTCGATAGGTTGCCCTATACACACTTTCCAGGCGTGCTCCTTCGGCCACTCGGACACCTCACCGTTTTATAGATTTTTATTCAAGTCTGCTCTATGTACAGACCTTGTTAAGAGCTGGGTATGCTACCAGATTTTAGTTAAACGGCAAGTGAATATAAAACTTAATAGCAATTAGCCAAGGCATATTATTGTTTTGGGGGTATCCCTTAGTTATCGTATTGATAAGCGATCAAAATTCAGCCACTTTAGCCAAAGATGTGATAAATATAACTTATCAGCTGTAGAAATTATTTTTAATTAGACTTACGGCCAAAATTAGTGAAAATAGGAAGATCGTTAAATATTATAAATGCACCACCTTTACCTATCTAAGTGTCAATATATAACACAATGCCAATAGCTACATTGGTACACAGGAGAACCTATGGACGCCCATATTTCACCATTTGATCTACGTCAGTTAATTCGCGCTGAAACACATACCACTAATACATCAGGTTATTCTCAAGGTTTTGTGCAAGGTAACCTCGCTATTTTACCAAAAGATTGGGCAAATGAGTTTTTACAGTTTTGCCAGCTAAACCCAAAGCCTTGCCCTATTGTTGGTATGTCGACTAACCCTGGTGATTTCCTGCTACCTGATTTAGGTAAAGATGTTGATATAAGAACGGATTTACCGCGCTACAGAATTTACGAAAACGGCGTATTGAGTAAAGAAGTCGCTAACGTTAAAGATGTATGGCGCGATGATTTGGTGACTTTCTTACTTGGCTGCTCTTTCTCGTTTGAAGAATCGCTGATTGCAGATGGTCTTGAGGTGCGCAACATGACAGAAAAAGTCAACGTGCCTATGTATCGTACCAACATTGCCTGCAAGCCCGCTGGGCGTTTTTCAGGTACTACTGTCGTTAGTATGCGCCCAATGAAACCTAAAGATGCAATACGTGCCATTCAAATTTGTACGCGCTTTCCATCAGTTCACGGTGCACCTTTACACTTTGGCTCTCCTGAACAAATAGGTATTACTGATATTAATGCTCCTGATTTTGGTGATGCGGTGACGATTAAAGATGGCGAGGTACCGGTGTTTTGGGCGTGTGGTGTGACACCACAAGTGGCAATTGAAAACGCTAAACCTCCTTTTTGTATTACTCACAGCCCTGGCCACATGTTAGTGACAGACCTTCGCAATAGCTCACTCGCTATTCTTTAATTTGGAGATAAGTATGACTCAGTTACAACTTAATTGTGATCTTGGTGAAAGTTTTGGTTCATGGACAGTTGGCATGGACGATATGGTGATGCCCTTTGTTGACCAAGCTAATATTGCCTGCGGTTTTCATGCGGGTGACCCGTTAGTAATGCAAAAAACGTTAGCATTAGCTAAAGCTAATAATGTTTGTGTTGGCGCACACCCTGGCTACCCTGATTTGGTCGGTTTTGGACGTCGCTCAATTAATGCCAGCGATGCTGAAATACAAAGCATGGTGCAATACCAAATGGCGGCCTTAGATGGTATGGCCGCTATTCAAGGGCTAACAATGCAATATGTTAAGCCACACGGTGCTCTTTACAACGATATGATGTCTAAAGACCATGTCCGTGAAAGTATTATGAAAGCTGTTGCCGCATACCATCGCCCTGTGGTCTTGATGTTACAAGGCACACCTGATGCTCAGCTGCACAAAGCAGAAGCTGAGAAATATGGCTTAGAGATTTGGTTTGAAGCTTTTGCCGATCGCGGTTATGAAGATGACGGCCGTTTAATGGCTCGCTCTAAAGAAGGTGCTGTCCACTCACGTGAGAAGATGCTCGCACAAGTTAAACAACTGTGTGATTCAGGTACGGTGACGAGTGCTTCTGGCAAAACTATTCAGTTGCACGCCAATACCTTATGCGTACACGGTGATAATATGGCAGGTGTTAAAGCCATTGAAGATATTCGCCAACTTATCTCAGGTAATCAGTAAATGCGCGTAGATATAGCTGGCGAAAACGCCTTAATTGTTTATTTTTCAGAAGTCGCTAGTGCCGACACTTCCGCTAAAATACAGCAAACCATGCACTTGCTAGAGACTTCATTAGCTGAGCATTTAATTGATATGGTGCCCTCTTATGCCTCTCTATTAATTATCTATAATGCCTTTACTACCGATCATTATTTCGTTAAAAAATGCATTAAACAGGCGCTGGCAAACCAAGATAGCCAACAACAAGCACAGGGAAAAATAGTGACTCTACCGGCTTACTATAGCTTAGAGACAGGCCCTGATTTAGCACAACTTGCTGAAAATGCTAATCTAACACCAGAGCAAGTGATCGATATACACACCTCTACTGAGTACCGTGTCTATGCTATCGGCTTCGCCCCAGGTTTTGCTTATTTAGGTGAAGTTGACCCAAGAATAGCAGCCCCTCGCTTAACCACACCTAGGTTAAAAGTACCTAAAGGCGCTGTCGCGATTGCCGATAGGCAAACAGCTGTCTACCCTGCTGTATCACCTGGTGGCTGGAATTTAATAGGCTTGTGCCCTACCCCTATGTTTGATCAACATGCCAACCCATCGATGCCGGTACAAGTAGGTGATAGAATTAAATTCGATGCCATTGATCGCTCTGAATTTATCGCCTTAGGAGGTCAGCTATGAGCGGTTTTAATGTTATACAGCCAGGCTTATTAACACTTATCCAAGATGCTGGTCGCTTTGGCCAACACCGTATTGGCTTAACCAATGGCGGCCCACTAGATACCTTTGCTTTTAATATGGCTAATAAGCTGTGCCAAAACCATAGCAATAGCACGACATTAGAAGTCAGTATCGGCGGTTTAGTCATTGAAGCAAAAACCCATACTTATATCGCACTGTGCGGTGCACAAATGCCATTTAAAATTAATGGTGAGCAACAAGAGTTATGGCGCACTCATAAAATAAAACCCGGTGATAAACTCGATATCGGCTTTGCTGCTGCTGGTGCACGAGCTTATCTGGCTGTTAGTAACGGCTTTGATGTAACCCCTTCTTTTACCAGTACATCAACCGTAGTGCGTGAAAGCATTGGCGGCTTAAATGGCGCTAAGCTACAAAAAGGTGATACTCTTAATTGTATCCAGAGCACACAAGGCCAACTACTAGCATTGACCAGTGCTGATATCCCGCAATACCCTAAGCACCAAACGCTTCGAGTGATTTTAGGCTACCAGCAGGAATCTTTCTCTAGTGTACAACAGCGTTTGTTTTTCTCTAGCGAGTACAAACTCAGTGATCAAGTTGACCGTATGGGCTTTCGCTTACAAGGGCAAAAAGTAACCTCGACACTCAATGGTATTTTATCGGAAGGTATTTGCCATGGGGCTATTCAAGTACCCGCTGATGGCCAGCCTATTATTTTGATGAATGATCGCCAGACGATTGGAGGCTATCCAAAAATAGGCTCTGTTATTGCCCTTGATACTGCAAAACTGTCTCAGTTGATGCCTCATAACACGGTCAATTTTGAAGAAATATCACTAGAGCAAGCACACAACATTAACCACTTAGCGAAACAGCGCTTTAATAACATTGAGCTTATCAGCATTAGTTAAGACTCAAAGGTAAAGTATATGACAACTGATATCACTAACAGCCCAATGACTGATGAAGCTTTGAGCAAAAAGATTGAAGACATTTTAGTTAGCCGTAATTTGCGCGGTATGAAAACAGTGCAAAGCGCATTGCAAACTGGTTATTATTTGCGTGCCGCTAGAATTTTGAATAAATGTAAAGGCCACGTACTTATTGGTACCGGCTTCCCTGTTATCGACACATTTGAAACTGATGGCCCTGTCGGTGCTATTGCTTTATACAATGCATTAGAAACACTAGGTGCGACCCCAGTGATTGTCTGCGGCCCACCCGTATCACAAGCATTGATGAAAGATTTTAGAGTTCATGAAATCCGTGTTGGCGAACACCAAGAGCGCACATTAGAAGCGTTTAAAGCGCTGTATCATTTCAACCCTGACGCCGTACTCTCTATCGAGCGACCAGGCCAAGCTGCCGACGGCGGTTACTACAATATGCGTGGCGAGAGCATTAGCGAGCGCACCGCGTGTTTTGATACCTTTATCAATAACGCAAAATGCCCAACCATTGGTATAGGCGATGGCGGTAATGAGATTGGTATGGGCAACATCACCGAGGCCTTAAAGGACCTTAACATTGTCAGCTCAACCACCAAGGTTGATGAGTTACTCATTGCCGATGTGTCGAATTGGGGCGCTTACGGTATTTTAGCAATTTTAAGCCACTGGCATAAAAAGGATTTACTGGCCGCCGTGAACTTAAAAGAAATTTTAGGCTATTTATCTAGCTTAGGCAGTGTCGATGGCGTCACTAGAATCAATGAGCTAACTGAAGATGGCTTACCAATCAGTGAAGGTGAATCAGTCCTTAAAGAGCTGCGTGCACTCAATGGCTTTTGCTAAGTAACTAAACAAGCGCCCTTTTGCCATTAACAAAAAGGGCGTTAAATTCAATTTTTACTCATTATCAAAAATTATAATGTATTTAACAACCTCTCTGAACTGTTGATATTAATCGCTATGTTGCATTATTTGATAGGCAGAATCCGCTAAAATAGCAGGTAATAAACTCTGTTCATCTTGACGCCAACTACAGCAAAAATCTAATGTCAATGGCTCTATTTCACTGGCAAATTCACGCAGCGTGCCTTTATCTAATTGGCTGCGAACTAAAATCTGTGGCACCAGGGCAATACCTAATCCTTGTTCGACCAGCATAATTAAGCTCGCTACTGAGCTGGCCGTATGGATAACAGTATCGGTTTCTTCAGTTTTAAATAACTGCTGTAAATAATGCCAAGGCGCGGTGTCTCGCGGGAAACTCAACACTGGATATTTTGCCATATCACTAATAGCTAACCATTTGGGCATATCTGTCATATTAGCGCTGGCTACCCAAATTTGTTTATAACAGCACAATGGCTGTGATACTAACTCATTATTATTAGGATGCTCTGCCACCATCAGTGCCAAGTCTATTTGGTGGTTTTCAAGTTGTTGAATTAACACCGGTGTTACATCGCTGGTTAGCTCAAATGAAATCTGTGGATGTTGCAGCTGCCACTGTTTTAATAGCGGTGATAACCACAAATGCGCCAAGGTATCGGCAATACCTACTTTAAAACTGCCTTTTTGCTGTTGCTTATAGCCTGCGTCTATTTTCATTTCTTGGGTAATGGCAATCAGTTTCTCGGCGTAAACCAGCATCTTTTTGCCTTTTTCAGTTAACTGCGTGCCATTTTTACCGCGCCGAAATAAGCTAACACCTAACTCATCTTCCAAAATATTAATACGTGCAGAGATAGCAGGTTGGCTAACATGTAATTGGGCAGAGGCCGCCCTAAAACTACCTAAACGTGCGACTTTTATAAATGTTGATAAGTTGCGAATGCGCATTTTTAAGAAACTTCCTACAGCTAATATCAAAGCCATTCTATGATGCTATAATGGTTCTAAAGATAATTTCGAATTGGACCAGAAAAATATTATACAAACAGGCAAATAAACAATAGAATTATCTGCCAGATTAGAAAAAACGAGTTTTTATTTTTTTGTAATACAACCTATTGCAAATATAACACTTTTGATTGAACATGTATAACTTACTGCACTAGTCGTAGAAACGCTCTTGTTTGTCCTACGACTATCACGAAACAATAGAGAGGCAAACAATGAGTACTGCTTACTTAAACGGCGAATACCTACCTTTAGCACAAGCTAGAATTTCACCACTAGACCGCGGCTTTTTATTCGGCGACGGCATTTATGAAGTTATTCCCTATTACAACTCTCGATCTGTCGGTCTAGTGCCGCACATCCAGAGAATGATCAACGGTTTAGCTGAGATTGAAATTAAGTGTGATAAAACAATTGAACAGTGGAAAACACTGCTAGATGATTTAATCGCCAAAAATGATGGTGCTAATAGCAACCTAGGTGTTTACGTTCATGTATCTCGCGGTACTGATTCTATCCGTAACCATGCTTATCCTGAAAATATTGCTCCCACTATTTTCTGCTTCACCTTTGCTATTAAAGAGCCTGAGCCTGTCGATCGCACGAAGGCGATGTCTTACACCGTAACCTCCACACAAGATTTACGCTGGAAGCGCTGTCACATCAAATCAACCGCTTTATTAGGCAATGTTATGCATTACCAACAAGGCCACTCCACTGGTAACAACGAGTGCCTATTGTTTAATGACAAAAACGAGCTGACAGAAGGAAGCTCTGTCAATGCCTTTATCGTCAAAGATGGTGTCATCATCACCCCTATCCAAGACAACCAAATACTGCCAGGTATTACCCGTCGCATTATCATTGACAGTATTATTGCAGATGGCTCTATTAAAATTGAAGAGCGCACGGTCACTATGGATGAAGTTAACAATGCTGATGAAGTTTGGATCAGTAGCTCATCTAAAGAGATCGCACCGATCGTCAAGATCGATGGCAAAAACGTTGCTGATGGCAAGATTGGACCTGTTTGGGAAAAAGCATTTGCTATCTATACCGCTGCTAAGTTCAGCCATAGCTAAAAGCTAGGGCAAACTAATCACGATAAAAAAGCCACTTCTTAGTGGCTTTTTTTTGGTTTGCTGACCCGCACTAAATAGAGCTGACTGATAGACTTACAGCTAGCAAGCTAAATACAAAGGACAAAAAATAGGCAAAAAAAAGCCGCTCATTAGCAGCGGCTTTTTTATATCTTTAAAACTAATCAGCTTGGCGACGTAAAAAAGCGGGGATATCTAAGAAATCTAGATCATTTGTTCCCGTTTTTTTCATTGGCTGAGCTGGCTCAGGCGTCACTTCAACGTGCTCTTGTAAATGCGTGCGTCCGTTGTGATCTCTGCCTTTATTCATCGAACTAGACTTCACAGGAAGATCCATTTGATGCTGAGAGTAACTACCCGCCATTGACGCTCTCATGTTTGAACCGCCACCGCTAGCTGCCACTTTCACCTGCTGAGTCTCTAGCTCAACTGAATGTTTTTCTTGTGCAACTAAGCCTGTTGCGACAACAGTGACGCGAAGCTCATCTTCCATGTCCGGATCAATTACTGTACCGACAACAACGGTTGCGTTTTCAGATGCGTACTCTTCAACAATTTGGCCGACTTCAGTAAACTCACCCAAACTTAAATCCAAACCTGCTGTGATGTTAACTAAAATACCGCTAGCACCTTTAAGATCGACATCTTCTAACAATGGACTCTTAATAGCAGCTTCGGTAGCAATCACGGCACGATCTTCACCTCTAGCACTACCAGATCCCATCATTGCCATGCCCATAGAAGCCATGACAGCGCGCACATCGGCGAAATCGACGTTGATCATACCAGGGCGCGTAATTAAATCTGCGATACCGCGAACAGCGTTAGATAACACATCGTTCGCTGCGTTAAAGGCATTGATCAATGAGCAATTTTTACCCATTACTTGCATTAACTTTTCATTGGGAATGATAATTAATGAATCAACATGCTCTTTTAACTGGTTTATTCCCTCTTCTGCGATACGTAATCTCTTACGTCCTTCAAAAGGGAAAGGCTTAGTGACAACAGCAACTGTTAAGATATTCATCTCTTTAGCAACTTCAGCAACAATAGGAGCCGCACCAGTACCGGTACCACCACCCATACCTGCTGTGATAAAAATCATATCAGCGCCTGCGATCATTTCAGCAATCGCTGCACGATCCTCTATAGCCGCCTGGCGACCGATGTCAGGGTTTGCCCCAGCACCTAGTCCTTTTGTTAACTCACCGCCTATTTGTATAACTGAACCAGTAGTCATGCCGTGAAGAGCCTGTGCATCTGTGTTTGCACAGATAAACTCGACACCTTCAATATCGGTTGTCAACATATGCTGAACAGCATTACCGCCGCCACCACCTACACCCAATACTTTAATTACGGCGTTATCTGGTAGATTATCTGCCAGTTCGAACATGATCTCTCTCCTTTAGGCGATGC
The DNA here is from genome assembly GCA_038900335.1 of Gammaproteobacteria bacterium AS21. Classification (GTDB taxonomy): domain Bacteria; phylum Pseudomonadota; class Gammaproteobacteria; order Pseudomonadales; family Balneatricaceae; genus Rs1. Next base: position 86,827 of record JBBMRB010000011.1, read on the forward strand.
CCGTTTACATTCTCGCATAGCTAAATGATAACAACACACTCAATCCTAAATATAAATTGTGCATTGTGATATTAGCCATCAGCTATTGTCTTATTTTTTTATGAGCTTTGACTTGTTATTACACTAACGAGTGAGTGCAAAGCTCTGTAATTACTTGTTAGAGTGAATGAATCATTCGCTCTCGTTAAAAATTCCCTGTCAGCCATGTTTTAAAACGGTTAACCATACTTGGCTGATTTCCTTTCCTGATCGCTTTAGTAGTAGACGATGGCTTAATGGCGTCAGGAGATATAGGCTTGTTCACTTCCACTGTAGGCCTAGATGGCGATGCACTACTACCTTGCGGCTGGTTTTCACGAGCATAATGAAGCAAACCTATGCTGGTTGAAAAGATTGGGTTTTGTAATATATCACCCATTCCATTAACGCCTTTAGGTAGTGCTAATCTTACTGGCATGTGGAAAATTTCTTCTGCCAATTCAACCGCACCTTCCATTTTTGAGGTACCGCCTGTTAGGACAATACCAGCAGCGACTAGATTATCGTAACCGCTACGTCTTAACTCATCTTGCACTAAAGTGAAGAGCTCGTCATACCTTGGCTCAACCACTTCAGCAAGTGCTTGTCTGTTTAAATCTCTTGGCGGTCTATCACCAACACTTGGGACTTTAATCGTCTCATCAGCACTGGCTAATTGCGCAAGGCAACAAGCGTATTTAACTTTTAGCTGATCTGCATGCAAACTTGGAGTACGCAACGCCATCGCTATATCGTTAGTGACTTGATCACCGGCAACAGGGATAACGCCGGTGTGACGAATCGAGCCCTGGGTAAAAATAGCAATATCAGTGGTTCCACCGCCAATATCAACCATGCAAACACCAAGGTCTTTTTCATCTGCTGTCAATACGGCATAAGATGATGCAAGCTGCTCAAGCACAACAACATCAACTTCTAAGCCACAGCGTCTGACGCACTTTTCAATATTCTGAATAGCGTTAGCAGCGCCAGTCACTAAATGTACTTTTGCCTCTAAGCGCACACCAGACATACCAAGAGGCTCTTTAATCCCCTCTTGATGGTCAATTAAGTACTCTTGAGGAAGAATATGTATAATTCGACGATCTGCAGGGATAGCAACAGCACTGGCTGCATCAATCACTCGCTCTAAATCAAAATCTGTTACTTCACCTTCACGTACAGCAACAATGCCATGTGAATTCTGACTACTAATATGGCTTCCTGCTATACCTACGGTAACGGAGTGTATTTTACAGCCCGCCATTAACTCCGCTTCTTCCACTGCTCGCTGAATTGAGCTCACAGTCGACTCGATATTGACGACAACACCTTTTTTTAGCCCTTTTGAAGGATGCGACCCCACACCTATTACTTCAATTTGGCCATCTGCTGAAATTTCTCCAACAAGACAAACCACTTTTGAAGTGCCGATGTCTAAAGCTACGATCATATTGTGCTCAATATCCATTTAAAAAACCGTGTGGTATTAAATTCAGAACTATCATTTATATATTTATGGAATTATACGTTACAAAATAATTTAAATCAGTAAAAGTTGAAATTAATATTAATATATAATGTATAAAAAATCACCAAACTAATCCAGCTATTTATAATATTATTTTTTTTACTATTTTATTCAAAGCCCGATGAACTAAGGACTCTGTAATTTTTTTTTATTAAAACGACTCTTTTTGATATTATCTTTAATAAATAAAACATTTTAATTTTTTTATATTCAAAATCAAAAACGGATATTGATTTATAATATAAAATCAAAATTCAATATTGATTTAAAACAATATATCAAGAATCAATGTTGACTATATCAGCAATAATCAACAGCTAATCTTGATATAAAAACAATCACTAAAACTCCACATTTATTTTAATAAAAACCACATATAGACCCGCAAAACCAATAAAGCACTACATATAGACAATTAGTTTAAATTCAGCTAAAACAGCAAAAAAACCCTGCGACAAGAGTATTTATGCAGTGGATTGTAAAACGGTTGGGCACACACGCTAGCGTTTCAGCCTTGAGCATTTGCTAGCGAAAGTTGAATTTATAGAGTAGGCATCAGCACAAAAAATTTATTTGCCAGCGCCAAGCTAGCCATGCAGTAATAGCCAACATATATCAAGACAGGCACGCTGATAGCTAAAAACTAGCTATCTTGTTGTGCTCCTACTTGCAGAATGTCATTAGCCAGCTTCTTTTTGCCGTTAACACCTAGTTTTGTTAAAGCATCTGCCTGGCTAACTAGATTACCTTTGCCTGTCGAGAGGCGCTTATAGGAATTATCGTACGCTGTTTGAGCTCTCACTAAGTGTTTACCTAGATCATCCATCGATTCAACAAAACCGACAAACTTGTCGTATAACTCAGCGCCACGATTAGCAATGACTTGTGCATTTTGATTTTGTTGATCAAAACGCCAAATGTTTTTTACTGTTCTTAAGGTAATTAATAATGTTGATGGACTGACCAAGACAATATTGCGTTGCATTGCGTATCTAAAGAGGCCTTTATCATGCTCAAGAGCTAGCAGGAAAGCCCCTTCAATTGGGACGAATAACATCACAAAATCTAAGGTATTTATCGATTCTAGCTGCTCGTACGATTTATTGCTTAAACCGCGAATATGGTTGCGCAGTGACTGCACATGTTCAATTAAGTACTTTTCTTTATTCGCCTGCTCACTTTCACTTTGATAGCGCTCATAACCTGTTAGTGACACTTTGGAATCAATTATCATGTCTTTTTCTTGAGGCAAACGAATGATAACATCTGGCTGATAGCGTTTATTTTGCGCTGTCAAAGAAACCTGCGTTTCAAATTCAAAACCTTTTCTCAGCCCTGACTCTTCCAAAATTCGCTCTAGAATCACCTCACCCCAATTACCTTGCACCTTAGAATCACCTTTCAAGGCTTTGGTAAGGTTTAATGCATCTTGGCTCATTTGCTGGTTCAGTTGCTTTAAATGATCTATCTGCTGATATAGCGCTTGTCTGTCTCTTGTTTCTTTATCGTAAACATCTTCTACTTTTCTTTTGAAATCAACAATCTGTTCACGCAACGGAACAAGCAGATGATTTAATGATGCCCGGCTGTCTTTATCAAAGCTCTGTGCTCTATCCTCAAATATCTTATTGGCAAGATATTGAAAATCTTGTTTGAGCTGATCGCGCGCCTGTGAGAAGAGCAGAGACTTTTCTTCACTCATTTTACGCTCACTAGAGAACCGCACTTCTAATTCGGTAATATGCTGGTTAGCATTAACTAACAGTTCTTGATACTCATCAGACTCTCTTTGCAATGCTAATTTATCATGCTCTAACTCTTTAAGATGGGTGATTTGTGTCTCTTGTTGCGCAGTTAATATCTGCTCTTCATGTAGTTGCGCTTCTATTGTTGCCAGTCGCTCAAACTGCACCAACTTTTGCTGATTCGCTACAGCCAGCTCACGCTGCAATGCCTGTTCTTTATCTTGCGCTAGTTGTAATTGGTAATTTAAAAACTGTCGCTTTTTTGAGTTTTGATATAACGACCAAAAACATATTAAAACAATAACAGCTAAAACTGATAGCGAAATTAACATCATGCTGGCTGAACCAAACTGGCTTAAAGGTTGCATTTTTTACTACCAGTAGATGTAAAGTAAGAAAGGCGCAACTAAGGTAGGAATCATCATCGTTAGCAGCCCCTTGCGGCCACCTAGGAATTTTTGTATCACCAACATATGGACAAGAGGAAAGCTGAAGAACATACAAGATAACGGCAGAGCCCAATGTAAGTTTCTAAAACCGTAAGCCATCGCGAACACTAAAGTAGCTGCCGCTATGTTACCCATCATTACCACAAACAACGCACCATTGTGTGTCGCAAAGAAGCCTTCACGCTTCTGCGTCGGTATTTTATTCAAGACATTGGCACTTAGCGCAGTCGACATCGAAACAAAACCCGATGCTAAAAACAATATAATTGGATCCACAAAAACCTCTATTATGTATGCTGCCAAGTAAAGCTTACTCACTATTTTAGCGAAAGGCGGACACTGACAACGAAAGATGATCTAACAAAGTTACTAATGCACTGTGCAGCAATAACCAAAGCGGTATTCTAACAACATTTGCAATTTATTCTATTAACAAAGCCCCTGTACAATCCTTAATTCACTTCCTTTTTCTGCTTTCATCCAAGCGCGTATGCCACTATCATTAACAAATGACAATAAACCATATTAAATCAACCTTCAGCCTCCATAAAAGACTCTGTATCTTCATGATTATTGTCTTAGCCGTTACTCTTATTTATTTATTGTCGCCCTATCTTATTAATCATATTATTCGCCAACAATTAAGCAACTTAGGTTTTAGCTCGACAATACAAAGCACACGCCCAAACTTTAACACCATCAAATTTAAATCAATGACACTAAGTGCCTCACAGCCACCCTTAATGATAGCTGCTAGCTTGCAGGATGTTAGCGTATCTTATCATCTATATGATTTACTATTTTCACAAAGCATCAACAGTATTAATGTAGCCACATTAGATGTTAATTATAAGCCCTTTGATGCATCGTTAGAGCACACTAAAAACAGCAGTGATTTAAAGCTATTTACACCTAATGACCTCTTTAATCTGCTGCCCGTTAACAATGTTAATATAAAAAAGATAACGATAAACTACCCAGCTGCTGACTCCCAGCTTTTACAAATCAAAGGTAATGTGTCGTACAGCAATCAAAAAATAAGATCGACTCTACACTATTATGAAAACCAACAAATAAAGGCCGAGTTATCTCTCACCATCAATAGCGACAATAGCTTTAATGTCGACACTGCGTTACTTAACAACAGTGATATTGAGCCTAACACGCCTGCGCAAAGTACATTAGCGCAAAAAATAAGCGGCAATATTGTTAAAGAAAACAACACTCTAATATTAAGCATCCTGCAAAACATTGATATAAATAAGCCTAAAGTCAGCTCTTACTGGTTGGAGCACATTGATAACAAAGATATCAACAACTATTTAGAGCAGCTTTCATCGACCACAGGACAGCTATCATTTCGCCATAAAATAGCCATTAACAACACATTCGCAGCTAACAATTTAGCGGCGAACTCAGTTTTTAGCAGCAACCTTGTTATGCATGATAGCGCCGGCTTGGTTACAACATTAAGTAATAGTGAGCCTCAGTTTGACGCCCAAACACTGACCTTAAACTCTGATGGCAAGATCAATTGGCAAGATCAAGTATTAACACTCAGCTTAGCGCCTAGTACACGTGTTGATTTAGCGAAACTTAGTGTTCAAGGCATAACGAATGAAAAATTAACTATTATTTTAAACCATCCATTTAAGCTAATGTTTAATAGTACAACCAAGCATTTAAGCACTAAAGCTTTCAGCTTTAAACTTGGCGCTAACAGCTGGCAGTCAGACTATGGTGTTTTAAAGCACACACCTATCGCCGTTGAAATTGACCAATACGATAGCACTAAACACTTACCAAATATTCATTACGCCATCGACAATGCCACTTTTATTGCACAGCCAACACCATCAAAAACGCAGATAGCTGTAAGCAAATTAATGGCGAATATTAAAGGCTCTGCCAGCTTACAAGACAATAAGCTAGCAGTGGTGATAAGCGACTACACGATTGATGCTCGCGATTTATCAAGCGCTGATATTACAGCGAAGAAATTAGTCGTATCTGCCACTAATCACCCATTAAATATTGCTTACTCTCTCCTTGATAGCACTTTAAAGGTGAGCGATTTCTCCCTAGCCCTTAGCAGTGATCAATGGCAAACAGCACAAGGCGTAATAACACACAAACCTCTTGTCTTTAACTTCTCAGATATAGATATAGCCAAGCAGCGCGCAACTATAACGAGTGATACGATAAGCGCCACTATAACCAGCGAGCAATTACCATTTAAATCAATGCACATCAGCAGTGCATTACAAGTACGCTTCGCCGAGCAGCAATTAACTGTTAACGTTTCCGAAAAAACACAGGCTAGATTGCAGCAAATAAACGCGGGCTTTAAAACGGATCATATTAACCTCAGTTTAAGCTCGCCTATTCAAGCTCGCTTCAAATTAATTGATAACGATCTGACTAAAAGTTTAGCGAGCGCTGAGATACCACCATTTTCTTTAGTGTTAACAGGCTCTGCAATTGATTACCAAAGCGATAAAAAAGCAGCCGCGCAAGCTATTAATTATCAACAGCTAACGCTCTCTATTAAGTCATTGTCGCTTTATCCATTCATATTAAAAGCCAGCAGTAAGTTGCAAAAATTAAGCTCGACTGAATTTCCAGGTTTAAGCCAATTCAATATTTATGCTGATCATCAGCTCAATAATAAGGATTATCAAGCTTATGCCAGAGTGATTAATACCACCTTGCCTATTTCACTATCCTTTGACATCAACAGCTACGACTACTTTACTACTAACTATGCAAAATGGCAGTTAGAACCGGTTGATTTAGCAAAACATCAACACCAAATCAAACAGAGTATTAGGAGCCTATTAAAGAAAGAAACAGCACGTGATGTGTTTATCGCTAAGGGCGAGTTTAAGCTAAACGGAAAATTGACTGCACGACACAATAAGATAGAGGCGAGCGTGCACCATCAGCTTAATGATTTTACAGGGACTATCGCCTTACAGCCGTTTGAAAATATAAGTTATACCGGCAATCTTCAATTTAACAACAGCCAGCTGCAAGAGCAGGCCTCTTTACAAGTAAAAAGCATTGGCAAAGCGATTGTCGCTACCGATATTTCAGCGCAGCTAAGCATCAGCAACCTCCTTGCAAATTCAGCACAATTATCTATTAAGCAATTAAAAGCAAAGATACTAGATGCTGATGTTAGCCTAGATACTTTAACGACATCACTCTATCAACCGAAAGGGCAAGCCACTCTTTATGTGCAAGATCTACCGCTTAACAATGTTCTTGCTTTAGAGCAACAGCCTACTTTAGTTGGCACTGGTACGCTAAATGGCAAGCTACCCTTTCGCTTTGAAAATAAGCAACTGTGGATTAATAACGGCCAAATAAAGGCAGGCAAAAAAGGCTATATTCGCTACCAAGCTAACGATTCCGTGAAAGCCTTTGCGCAAACTAATGCTGGGCTTAAAATCGCACTAGATGTACTAGAGGACTTTCACTACAGCAAACTCAATATTATTATAGATTATTCACCCGATGGCAGCTTAGTGTTAAAAAACAACTTAGCTGGGCAAAACCCAAGCTGGCAACAAGGGCAACCTATTGATTTTTCAATTAATATTGAAGAAAATGTCTTACAGCTATTAAAAACATTAAACTTTACTAATTCACTTAATGATAAAATATCGCAAAAACTTAACAAAACAACTGAATAATCGAACAAGCTACTGCGCCCTTGTCTGGCAAATATCAACACTGATTATTGACCTGCTAATAGATAACCGCTAGCATCTATTTAACGCCCTATCATTCTTCTGTGCGCCACTGCATGGCCCGAGAAAATAGCGCAAGGAGCATCAAATGGATAAAATTAAAATCACCCACCAGCAAAGCGCTATTATTTTATTAGCCTGTACATTTTTTCTGGCTGCCTGTTCACCTAAAATAGCAATAGAAGCACCAAAAGAAGCTATTACTATCAATTTAAATGTGAAAATTGAACATGAAATTTTGGTCAAAGTAGACAAAGAAATTGACGACTTGTTCGATAATCAAAGTGATCTTTTCTAGGAGTTAAATAAAATGAAAAAAATCATCTCAGTATTAGCCAGCGCCCTGTTATTATTGTCTTTGAGCAATATCAGTTTTGCTCTTTCTTTAGATCAAGCTAAAGATCAAGGCCTCGTTGGAGAGAATGGCCAAGGCTATTTAGCCAGTGTATCAACTAATGCTAATAGCGAAGTGCAAGCACTAATCAACTCGATCAACAGCCAACGCAAGGCAGCGTATATCCAAAAAGCCGCCAAGGCGGGTGTCAGTGTAGAAATTATTGCTAAACGGGTATCACAGCGCCTATATAAGAAAGCGTCTTCAGGCAGCTACTTAATGAATAATTCAGGCAAGTGGTATCGTAAATAAAGATAGGTTTTGTTAAATATCTGAGACGCGCCGATTGACACTAAAGGTTATCGGCGCGCCCTGTTAGCACTGTTAAATAACTGGCTACACAGGCAAATCGACAGCGTTTAATTTAAAAGAAATATTTAGCCGCAAACTGTAGCTGTCGCTCAATCAGTGTTTGCGCTTGATCATCATACTTCCTGGAAAATCTATCGCTCTTTATCCAATTATATTCAGTAGATAACAGCCAATCTTTTGAGAGCTGATAACTATAATTAAGTGTGAGGGCATTACCATCCTCTTCATTATTATCACCGATCTGGCTATCGTTATCTGATACTGAAAAATCTTCTATACGTACAGTATATGTACTCTTTTTATACTTTTTCGATAATTTAACAAATGCACTATGATAAGTATTGTTAACGACATCTATCTTGTCGTGCTGCTGCATCAAGGTACTACCAGCAAGCGCTTGCGATGTGAGCGTTAGGCCCTGAGCCAAACGCCAGCTAATACCTGCATATAAAAACTTTGTATCCCAACCATAATCGCCATCATCTACGACAAATGGCTTCGCCCTATTATGATATAGACCAATAATCGCCTTGCCCTTGTTATGCTTTAACCAATCTAGCTGCAATTGATAACCTAGCCTATTATCTATCTCTCTAAATGGGCTCGACTTTTGTGCCTGCCCTGCTAAAACTTGGCCATCTGCCATGGCCGGCAAATCTGGGAACGCTCTACTTTGCCCTAAAAATGTCTGTCGATTACTTGCAGTCCAACCATGCCATGCAAGTAAAGCGCCCGCTGGGTCATTTCCTGCGAAAACTGAGCCTGTTAACGAGATGTCATAATCTGCATTATTAAACTTGCCTAAACGAGTGGCTTTAAATTCAGTACCCAACAAACGAATTTCTTCACCTACCCATGTATTCACAGTCGATGAGTTCAAGGTATCAACATTACCCCAGGCGTGACGACGATTCTCTAGTGAAATATGTGGGTAAAAGTAACCTGTGCGATTCTCCCAACGATAACCCACATCATTAGGTAAGCTTTTATAGCCAAGATAGAGCTCTGTTACGCCCGCTCTGCTCTCACCGCTCTCACTGTAAGCATTAAGCACACCATTTAAACTAATACCAGAATCCCATTTAGCCGTTAGCTGTAAGCCTAATTGCGATAAGCTTAGATCATCGCCTGCACTTGCAAATTTGCCATAGCCGCCCAGGCTATAACTTTGCTTAGCATCGTTACTAATAATACGTAAATCAGCAACACCGTGACTAGTGACTTCTACAGCAAATAATGGCGCCCCGGGAAGCATTAAACTTAACATTATTAACTTGCTGTTAAATTTCATCAGTGAACACTAGACCCCTTCAGTTTTTTGCTTTTTAAGCCATTCATTAAGCTCAGCAATGGGTTGTGGACGGCTAATAAAGTAGCCCTGTGCTTTTTCGCAACCTCTTTGCTTTAACCAATCAAGAGCGAACTCATCTTCAATGCCCTCCGCTACAATAGTTAACCCCATATTGTGGGCAAGTTCAATGGTCGAGAGCACGATAATTTGATCATCTGGATCCTCTTTAAGTCTCTGAACAAAGGATTTATCAATTTTCAGCTCATGAACCGGCAATTGCTTCAATTGAGCAAGTGATGAATAACCGGTGCCATAATCATCTATCGACAACTTAAAGCCTTTTTCTTTGAAGCGTTTTAATACAGCTATTGCCGCCTCTGGATCATCGACAACCGCGCTCTCCGTCACCTCCAATGTAAAACGATGCGCAGGTACGTTCTCACTATCAATAGTGTCACAAAAGTTATGATAGAAATCAGGGTCACGAACATCATACGCCGATATGTTAACCGCCAAATTAAAATCATAACCTTGCTTTAGCCACATTTTATACTGTGTGACCACCTGGCTAAAGACCCAGCGTGTCAACTGTGTTATTTGACCTGTCTGCTCTGCAATAGGGATAAAATCATCTGGTGGCACTAGTCCTAAAGATGGATGACGCCACCTAACAAGCGCTTCCATGTGTGTAATAAACTCTGTACTGAGCTGCATTTTAGGCTGATAGAAAACTTCTAATTGATTATGCGAAATCGCTATTTTAAAGTCAGACATCAAACTCAAACGCTCAACCGTATTCACTTCAAGGTCAGGGTTATAAATTTGTATTTGTTGATTTTTTCTGCGGGTAAAATGCAGCGCTGTATCCGCCATCTGCAACAGAATCAAATAATCCTGTGAATGCTGAGGGAAGCAGGCAATACCCACTCTGAACTGTAGTTGTAGCGATAAACACTGATGCTCAAAAGGCGCCTCTAATTGCTTATCAATATTTGCAATCAAAGCGGGTAATTGGCCTTCTTCATATTGATCACTTAATAATATAAACTCATCTGCACCTAGATGAAACACTTGTGATATACCGCTAATAACACTTAACTTAACAGCGGCATCTTGGATCAAACTATCGCCAACACTATGGCCTAACGTGTCATTTATCTCAGTTAAACGAGATAAATTCAAATGAAATATTGCATAGCGTTTATGACAATCACTCAACTTAGATAACTCAGTGACCAACATATTACGATTTGGTAAGCCTGTCATTTTATCGTGATTAGCTAAGTGCTCCATCGCCTGCTCTCGATGAAGTACTGCTTTTTGCATTTCGTTAAACTCGTTGGCTAGCTGGCCTAACTCACTTTGATCTTGGATGTCTATCTGCTGATGATAATCGCCGCTCGCTATTTTCTTAGCTTGCTCAACCAATACTTTCACAGGTTTGGTAATGGAGGCCGCTATTGCATAGGCACCAGCGAGCGATAACACTAACGTGGCAATGACTAGCATAATAATCTGCCACCACTGCCCCTGTAATACTTCAACTAAATCTGCACGCAAAGCAAACATGCCGACACCTAATTCAACAACTTCAGATTCAGATATAATTTTTCGCTGCACGATATAACCAGGAGGCCCGTCCCCCTTTATAATAGGTTCCACCAGCTTTAACTGCTCATTTTGGGCAGACGATGCGATCATCTTCCAAACATCACCGTGTTTAACCATAAAACTTGTTTCTAAACCGGTAATGTTTTTGTATTTGTGCGCTAACCTTGAGTCGATTTCAAAACCAAAGCCGACCCAACCAATAGTATTAGAGCCCACTTTAATCGGTGATAAACTCAGCTGATATAACGCATTTTTAAAAGGGTATAAGTGCGACAATGATTCATTGACCGACAGCCAATTCGGATATTTAAAAGCCTGATCCAGCTCGTCCCCTATCTTCGCTTTTGCACTTGAGGCAATACGCTGGACTATAATTTGAGACTTAACAATTCCCTCACCTGATATCGCCATCACCATATCGGCATCAATGCGTTTACGGTGATTATTTAATGCCACATCTAAACTGCGAGGGTCTTCATTGAACACCTGTTTAATGCCGAAATCTTTCGCGGCGGTGGTGGCAAACGCCGTCAAATAATAATGCCTGCTATCAAATAACTCACTGAAAATAGTGTTCGCATTTTGCAATCTATTTTGTATTTGCAAGCGCTCTTTACTCTGCTGCCCCGAGTATACCGACCACAGCGCAATAGCCTGCACAAGTAATAGCAGGAGCACAAAAAAGACAAAAATTTTACTTTTTAAGCTTTTCAAAAATGTAGCCTTAATAAGGTTTAATTAGATGAAAGATAATCAAAACCGCCTTCATTGCTTTGACTTGGTATCTCCGCCATTTTCTTGGTTAACTTCAAGCTAACACTGGCATTATCATCAGCAACATCTAATTGTGTTACTAGACGATTATTTGCATCTTGTATTTGCGGGTGCCAGGCCGTTACAGCATACTTACCTAAAACATCGACATTAAATGATGCCACACCAGCCTTATCTGTTTTCGCATAGTAAGGCGTGTTAACAGATAGATAGACACCTCCCATCCAATCATGCACGTTACAACCCATGATGATTGCACTCTCATCCTCACCATCAGCTGCTAATTTATGCATGACATGCTCGTTGGATTTAACGATAAGATTAAACTTGTTTCCCTTAGTGATAGAGTAGATATGATGAGTGATTGGATCATCGTTTCTAAACTCTATATCCGCCCCTTTTTGACCGACACTAATATAGGGCGCGAACGCTTGACCTTGTTGCGAGATAATCAATGGTGTCTTGTTTTGTACCAACACTTGTTGCTCTAAAGGCAGCAAATATACCACGATATCAGCTAAAGGCTGTTCTGTATTGCTCAGCACATTCACACTCACTTGTGCTGCAACAACATTTGCACTAATAATACTAGATAAACCAATAAGACAATGACCTAAAAAATTCATAGTTAACCCTAACTCTAGTTAGTGATATACACATCATTAGTGTATTAATGATAGCCTTCTTTCTGATTATCTAAAGAAGCTAAAACAATATACTTATTAGCGCCACTTTAAGCTATGCAAACTGGCTCACTAAGCAATGTAAATACGAAATAATCCTATTAATAACAAGAAGCCGCTAGATAACTAGCTGTACACAGCAATAACAGAAAAGCTTTAATAAACGCAAGACAAAAAAAAGCCCCAGTATAAACTGAGGCTTTTTTAGCTAAATTAAAATTACTTAATTTTAGCTTCTTTATACATAACGTGCTGACGTACTACAGGATCAAATTTCTTGATCTCCATTTTTTCTGGCATAGTACGTTTGTTTTTGTCTGTTGTGTAGAAATGACCAGTACCAGCTGATGATACTAGACGAATCTTTTCACGATTACCTTTAGCAGCCATTTTTTATCTCCTTTAAACCTTTTCGCCACGAGCGCGAATATCTGTAAGAACTGCATCGATACCTTTTTTGTCGATGATACGCATGCCTTTAGAAGAAACACGTAAACGAACAAAGCGGTTTTCTGTTTCTACCCAGAAACGGTGCCAGTGTAGGTTTGGTAAAAAACGACGACGCGTTTTACGTTGAGAGTGGGAAACATTGTTTCCTGTTACTGGGCGCTTACCCGTAACAACACAAACTTTAGCCATTATAAAACTCCAATTTAGGAACAAGTTACATCTATTCTGATACTTATTGACAGTGAAAAAATACTATCGCAGGTGGAGCGTCCGTAACTAATAGACAGAAATCCCGAACCAGCTCGAATAGAAGCGCGAGATATTACAGCTAAAACATATTAATAGCTAGTCTAAATGGTATTTATTATTAAGTTGCAGTTTGGGCCGAAAAACCCTCAGTCACATTGTACTGCTGCCCAAGAGTTTGTTACAACAAACCTCTACTGGCAAAAGAGACAGGCTTGCCATTACCTATAATAATATGATCTAACACATCAATATCAACTAGTGCCAAAGCCTGTTTGAGCTTATCGGTAATTTGACGATCAGCCATTGAGGGCTCCGCCACTCCCGATGGGTGATTATGCGAGAAGATAACCGCTGCAGCATTATAAGAAAGCGCTTTTTTCACTACCTCTCTAGGGTACACAGAAGCGGCATTAACGGTGCCTTTAAATAAAATATCAAAACCTAGCACACTATACTTATTATCAAGAAACAGGCAGGCGAACAATTCTCTTTTATGGTGTCTTAATTGCGCAATGAGATACTGCTCCACCTTATCTGAATTACTCATCACATCACCGCTTGCGATAACGTGCCCTAGATAGCGTCTGTTCATTTCTATCACGGCTTGTAACTGGCAAAATTTCGCAGCACCTAAACCTTTTCCCTGGCAAAATTGCTGCTGCTCTGCTTCAAATATTTGTCGCAGCCCTCCAAAGCTAATTAATAACTGACTAGCTAGTTCGACCGCATTAATTCCTTTAACGCCTGTCCTTAAAAAAATCGCCAACAACTCGGCATCAGATAATGCCTGAGCTCCATTGATAAGCAGTTTCTCTCTAGGGCGCTGATTTGTCGGCCAATCAGAAATAGACATTCTACCCTCCTTGCTAAACACCTAGAAAACTGCCTCTAGCATATTACAATCACTATAAAGGCACACGTCAAAACGACTAATGCGCGATTAAATACAAAAAAATATTAGCTTACTCTTCGAAAAGTACGTCCTTAATGTTATCGTAGCCCGCTATTATATATTTCAACATAATCTTAGGTGTGACAAGGTCTTTTGGGTATGCAACGACTAACCAACAAACGTATCATCCTTGGTATAACAGGCGGAATTGCCGCTTATAAATGTGCCGAGCTAGTACGCCTTTATAAAAAAAGCGGTGCCGATGTGCGCGTCGTCATGACAAACGCTGCACAACAGTTTATTACCCCGCTCACCTTGCAAGCGCTATCGGGTAATATCGTCCACACCACACTACTAGATCCAGAAGCTGAAGCAGGTATGGGCCATATTGAACTGGCACGCTGGGCAGATATTATTGTCATTGCACCTGCTAGCGCTGATTTTATCGCGCGTTTAAATAGCGGTATGGCTAACGATTTACTCACCACTTTATGCCTGGCCAGTATCGCCCCTGTGTGTATCGCACCGGCTATGAATCAGGCGATGTGGTCATCTGCTTTAACCCAAAAAAATATTAAAGAGCTTGAAAGCATCCCTAGAAAGATTACTTTTTGGGGCCCTGCTGCAGGCGAGCAAGCGTGTGGTGATATAGGCTTAGGCAGAATGATAGAGCCAAGTGAGATTGCCCTAAGTAGCGCAGAGCAATTTCAATCGCGCTCACTATCTGGAAAAACTGTACATATTACGGCGGGCCCTACTCGCGAAGCAATTGATCCAGTGCGCTTTTTATCTAATCACAGCTCTGGAAAAATGGGCTATGCACTTGCTCAGGCGGCAGTGGAAGCCGGCGCTAAAGTAAAGCTAATTAGCGGGCCTGTTAGCATTAACTGCCCGCAAGGCGTAGAGCGTATTATGGTCGAGAGCGCGCAGCAAATGCTCGATGAGGTATTAGCCGATATCAGCGAGTGCGATATTTTTATCGGCTGCGCTGCCGTTGCAGATTTCAGACCTGAGACCGTACAAAATAATAAAATGAAAAAGGGAGCTAGTGACACTATGACTCTCAAGCTTGTTAAAAACCCGGATATCATTGCCAGTGTAGCAAATCGTCCAGACAAACCTTTTACTGTCGGTTTTGCTGCTGAAACCCAAAATGTACTTGAGTATGCCAAGCATAAGCTGACCCGTAAAAACCTAGATTTAATCGCTGCTAATAACGTTGCAGACCAAAACATTGGCTTTAATTCAGATGACAATGCATTGACACTGATCAGCGCGCAACAAACATTAAGCTTAGGCCAAGCTCGCAAGTCAGTACTTGCTACGCAATTAATTGAACATATCGCTAATTTACTAAACTTAGATTAAACAATGATAGTGAATTATTGCTTACTTATTTAAAGATTGGATCAACATGAATAAATTACAAGTTAAAATTTTAGACCCTCGCATTGGCGATCAATACCCATTACCTAGCTATGCAACGCCAGGTTCAGCTGGGCTAGATTTAAGAGCATGTCTTGATGACAAACTAGTCATCAAGCCAGGTGAAACTCACCTGATTCCAACGGGCATGGCTATTCATATCGCCGACCCAGCGCTGTGCGCGATGATTCTTCCACGCTCAGGCCTTGGCCACAAACACGGCATCGTACTGGGCAATCTTGTCGGTTTAATTGACTCTGATTATCAAGGCCAGTTATTTGTATCTGTCTGGAATAGAGGCGATACTACTTTTACGATGGAGCCAGGTGAGCGCATGGCTCAGCTGGTATTAGTACCTGTCGTACAAGCATCGTTTGATATCGTTGATGAGTTTGATTCATCAGACAGAGGTGAAGGCGGTTTCGGCTCATCTGGTCGTGCTTAATCACGCTTTAACAATAATAACCTACTTAAAATAGCACTACTAATTGAGATAATGGAATGTCATATACTTTACAAGACTTGGATCATAATATTTTTCGCGCCTACGATATTCGCGGTATTGTTGGCGATGCTCTCACCGATGCCACGGTGTATCATTTGGGCCGCGCCTTTGCCACCCAAGCCAAAAAAGACAATGTAAAGAGTGTGTGTGTTGCCGCTGATGGTCGAATTTCTAGCCCCCACCTTAAAAATCTATTAATAGAGGGGTTATTAGATGGTGGCGTTGATGTCAGCGATATTGGCTTCGTTGCTACCCCTGTTCTATATTATGCAGCACATCACAGTGCCGACTTAACCGGCATTATGATTACCGGCAGTCACAACCCTAAAGATTATAATGGCTTTAAAATGATGCTATCGGGCAACACCTTAGCATTAGATGAAATACAGCAATTAAAAACGATTATGCTCAGTCAAGATTACAGTGAAGGCGAAGGTGATGTCAGTGCTAATGATGTACGCGGTGCCTACATCCATAGCATGGTTAAAGATATTAAACTGAGCCGACCTTTAAAAACAGTCGTTGACTGCGGTAACGGTATCCCAGGGGAGATGAACCCAGGCGTGATTAAAGCACTAGGCTGTGAAGTGACTCCTTTGTACTGTGAGGTTGATGGCAACTTCCCAAATCACCACCCAGACCCTGGTAAAATCGAGAACCTGACAAAATGCATCAGCGAAGTGAAGCGCTTAAACGCCGATGTTGGCTTAGCATTTGATGGTGATGGCGATCGTGTTGGTATTGTCACGCCTAAGGGCAACATGGTTTATGCTGATCGCCTAATGATGCTGTTTGCTCAAGATGTGTTATCGAGAAACCCAGGGGCTGAAATTATTTATGATGTTAAATGCTCACGCTTATTACACCAAGTGATTAGCGAAGCTGGCGGCACTGGCACCATGTGGAAAACAGGCCACTCTCTAATCAAGCGTAAGATGCGTGAAACAGGCGCATTGCTAGCCGGTGAGATGAGTGGCCACGTATTCTTTAAAGAGCGCTGGTACGGCTTTGATGACGGTTTATATGCCGCTGCGCGCTTACTTGAGATACTCTCTGCAAGCGAGCTAGATCTAGATGAGATTTTTGCTCAATTCCCCAATGAGATGAGCACACCTGAAATTAACATTCAGGTTAGTGATGAAAACAAGTTTGAAATAATAGAAAAAATGCAAGCGGCACAATATCAAGGCGGCGATAAGAATACGATTGATGGTGTTCGCGTTGATTACAGTGATGGCTGGGGCTTGGTGCGTGCATCAAATACCACGCCGGTATTGGTTTTGAGATTTGAAGCGAGTAGCAAAGCAGCACTTGAGCGTATTCGCAATCAGTTCCAAACACAATTACACGCTATTGATCTATCTCTCAATATTTGTCACTAAATATTATTACTATAACAATTAACGCTTTTAAAAATCTCATATTTGAGATGCAGCAATAGAGGAAATATGATTGCTATGCCACTAACACGTAAGCAAGCGATGAATACCGCTGAAGTACTCAGCACCGCCGTCCCTTATATCCAGCAATTTGCCGGTAAAACGATCGTCATTAAATACGGCGGCAACGCGATGACCGACGACAAGCTAAAGCAGAGCTTTGCCCGTGATATCGTGATGATGAAACTCATAGGCTTAAACCCTATTGTTGTGCATGGCGGCGGCCCTCAAATTGGTAGCTTGCTTGCACAATTAAACATTGAATCACATTTTATTAACGGCATGCGTGTCACCGACTCTAAAACCATGAACGTGGTAGAAATGGTACTCGGCGGCATGGTCAACAAAGAAATTGTCGGTTTAATTAACCTCAATGGCGGTAACGCCATCGGCTTAACTGGCAAAGATGGTAACTTATTAAAGGCAACCAAGCTTAAAGTTAAGCACAAGACACCTGAAATGTCGGCCTCTGAAATTATCGATATAGGCCACGTTGGCGAAGTACAGGAAGTCAATACAGACTTATTGAACATGCTAACAAATTCTGACTATATTCCGGTAATAGCACCTATCGGCGTAGATGATCAAGGGGTTGCATACAATATTAATGCCGACTTAGTCGCCGGCAAAGTAGCAGAGGTACTCAAAGCTGAAAAGCTAATACTTTTAACTAACATCGCAGGTCTGATGAACGCTGAAGGTGAAATTCTTACCGGCTTAACAACCCAAGAAGTTGATGTTCTTATTGCAGATGGCACGATACACGGTGGCATGCTGCCGAAAATAGGCTGTGCATTAAGCGCTGTTGACGGCGGTGTTAATAGCGTACATATTATTGATGGCCGTGTTGAACATTCATGTCTTTTAGAAATATTTACCGATGAAGGTGTTGGCACACTGATTACCAATTCAGAAAACCAACCAACGATTAGCAACTCTTAATTGATGGGTGTAAAGGGCTAAAATGACTGAAAAAGCTAAGATTTCAAGGCGTGATCAAATACTGCAATGTCTGGTGTTAATGCTGGAGAGGGAACCTGGTTCACGTATTACCACAGCGGCCCTAGCAAAAAGCGTCGGCGTTTCAGAAGCGGCCCTATATCGCCATTTTCCCAGTAAAGCGAAGATGTTTGAAGGCCTGATTAACTTCATTGAAGAAACCGTGTTTTCAAGGACAAAACTGATTATTAGCGCTAATACTGGCGGTGTTAAGCAGTGCGAGCAAATACTGATATTAGTGCTGACATTTGTCGAGCGCAACCCAGGCCTTGCCCGCATTTTAACAGGAGATGCCCTTCAAGGTGAATCTTCACGCCTGCACAACAGTGTCAATCAGTTTTTTGAACGCCTAGAAACACAAATCAAACAGATTTTAAGGGAAGCCGAACTAAAAGAAGGCCTTAAAACACAAGCAACTGCCAGTGTCTGCGCGAACTTAATGCTCGCCTGTGTAGAGGGCCGTATTAGACAATACGTTCGCAGCGAGTATAAACGCAAGCCGACACAACAATGGTCTGATCAATGGCCTAGGTTAGTAGCAGGTATTTTCTAATCTTAAATTCAATAGCACACATACAGCGCATGCCAGCAACTATTGAGACAATTTAGTCATCGACAAACTGTCTCAATAGTTAACTCTCTAACGATTAATCCCCTTCATAACAGCAGTGCTATTAGCTGATCAATGCAAACCAGCCTTGTACATGCGCATATTTAATCAGCATGCTAAAGCACATAAAAACCACGATCGCACGTATATATTGAGCCTTGATAATAAACAAACAACGCGCGCCAAGCCATGCACCTATTACCTGCCCGACCATCATCAAAGCACCTATAAACCAGACTACATGCCCTGCCATCACAAACACAATCAACGACGCTATATTAGTAGCAAAGTTAAGCGGCTTTGCCTCTGCGGTTGCTAAAATCAAATCCAGTCCTCGAAACGAGACTCCCGCCAATGCGAAGAACGAGCCGGTTCCTGGCCCAAACATACCATCATAAGCCCCGATAAATGGCACCACTCGCCGCTGGTATTTGGTTAGTGTTAGTCTCTGTTCTTTAGCTGCGACTGAACTTGGCGATAGCAGAAAATAAATACCTATCGCCAACAGCACCATAGGGATCACAAACGACAACACATCGGGGTTCATAAATTGCACGATAACAGTACCGACAACTGAGCCTACAAACGCAGCTAACATAGAATACTTAACCTGCTGCCAACTCACTTTTTTGTTTTTAAACATAATCAGTGTCGCTGTCGCTGTCCCCATAGTCCCTTGCAGCTTGTTAGTAGCTAGCGCTGCAAGCGGGCTCATACCTGTGATAATTAATGCAGGCAACACGATCAAGCCCCCTCCACCTGCTAAGGTATCTATTAAACCCGCTAAAATAGCGATAACAAATAAGAAGGCAATCATTTCGATTGAGAATCCAAACAGTTCCAAAGTAACCTCGATAGCATATGTATAACAGGAATAAAATTAACAACAAATTAAGCCTTGCGCTCAACTTTTAGTAAGACGGTATGTGTTATAGCAGATATTATGACTATTGAGAAAAATTTAAGTAATATTCGCGTAAAACAAACAAAGCTAGTTAACCATAAAGTAAACAAACAGCTCGTTATAATGTATCAACAGGACTGTCAGCTATCGCGTATGAAAAATGCTATGGATTATATTTTTTGAAAAATATAGGTATCAGTATATGGCGGGGAAGTTGATTGGTGATAACTTATTAATGATAACCTTGAATCTACATTGATAAACTCTTGCTCTGTTAGCGACAAACGCTCAGGGAAAGAAGCTGTTTGGCTATGCTTAAGATTAAAAGTACTGAAAATAATGCGTCCATTAGGCAATAGTAAATCTACCATCTGCTGAAATAACAAAACACTGGGCTTATATCTAAAAATGCTAATATTATCAAACTGCCCCAAGTTAGCGACTTGTGATATATCATCTAAATCTAAGCATTGGGTATTAATAGTAACGCCAGATTGCAGCGCTAAATTTGTCAGCGTATCTAAAGCCACTTGTGAGACATCAACGGCCGTCACATGCATATTCGCTAGAGCAGCGACATGTAATGATACCGCGCCTTCGCCACTTGCTATATCTAACAAACTGCCAGTGGTTAGGTGATGCTGGTGGGCGAGTAATGAAACAGGTGGGGCTGGCATGCCTTTACTACTATTTAAATAGCGATTATTCCATTTATCTCTATCTGCTTGCGCCAAACCCATCACCTATTTGTAAAACTAAGCTAGTGTAAAAAATCAAATTATTGCATGACAATATTATGATATTTTAATATCTTTTGCCCAGTGTCGATCCTCGTGAATCGAGCGCTGATAAAATCGCTTTCATTTCATCTGCTTGCTCTGCGATTTGCTTGCGTTTCAAAGCATCTCGCGCCGCTTTCTCTTGCTCAATTGCTTCTTTAATGCGTTTTTCTTTGATTGCAGAACCGGTGCGCCCTGTCGCCAGTTTGAGCTTAACAACAGGTTCTTCAGGTGCTGCTTTCGCTCCTAAACGTGTCCCTTTACTCGCTTTGCTTATTAAACGATTATTGGCAGAGGCGATCGTTTGTGAATTACTCTCTGATGCATCGCGTTTAATAATAGGTGTCGCAGATTCCGTGTCTTCTTTAAGAGTATAGACAGCTGTTCTTGGTAGTGCAGTCTTCATCCCTTTTAAACTTATACCATTAAACTCCTGCATAGCCTCTTCATAAAGCTCAACCAATTCCTCTCTAGATTCGGCAAAATCATATTCTTCTATACTAAAACAAGCCACGCCATATTGACGCATATCATTATATAGAGGAGCATCTATTGCTGCATCTTTAGCTAATTGGTACATTGTCCAACATTCATCTATGCTTTTTTTTGTGGTACCGATATAAACGGTATTATTACGGGAATTCTTTATGGTAAAAACAATCAAAACGTATCTCTTAATATCTAAAAACTAACTTCATCACCACCTTACCTCTATAAAAGTTTTAGCTTGCACTAATAACTTGTAAGTACGGTGAACGGCTTTCTTAATGCTCTTAATTCTTATTCACTACAATTACAAAAATTAAGAGGGTGAGCATTCTAATTAATATGAAAGTAAACACCAGATATATTTCGTAAAAAGAGCATTGCTTGACAGTTTTTTTAACAACTGATTTGAACTCGATATTTTACTGGACAAGCACCTTAAACTACGCTTACTTTTATAGCTCTAAACGCCGCTATCTGAGCATCACATTTACATGAAAAAAGATATTTTTTATTACTTAAACAGCTATCCCGATTCAATCAAAGAACAAATCACGTTATTAATTGAGCAGGACAAACTCGGTCAATACTTATTAAAAAAATATCCAAAATGTCATGATTTAGGTACTGAAAAACAGTTATATTCTTTTACTTTAGATATTAAGAATAGCTATCTTAAAAAATCGGCAGTGCTGAGCAAAGTACAATACGATGATAAAATCGACGTTATCCATAATGCTCTTGGCTTACATACTCAAATATCGCGCAAGCAAGGCAACAAATTAAAAGCAAAGCGAGAGATAAGAATCGCCTCAGTTTTTCGCAAAGCCCCACAGGACTTTTTAACGATGATTGTCGTCCATGAGTTAGCGCATTTGAAAGAGCGTGATCACAACAAATCTTTTTACAAACTATGCACTTATATGCAACCTGAGTATCATCAAGTCGAGTTAGATTTGCGCTTATATTTAACCTATCTCAATTTATCGGGCGCGCTCTATAACTGATAACTAAAACTGTGCGGCCTCTTAGCAAACACTAGTATGAGTACTTATGAAAAAACGATTATCCACCCCTTTGTCGAGTCTTTTATGTTTTATCGCCCTACCTGCATTTGCAGCACCGCTAGCACCTTTTAATCAATGGGCACAACAAGATTTTGTGGGTAAAAACACTATTAGTTTTAGCCGCGAGGGTGCGGATCATCAAGTGGATATATTTTCTAATAAAACAGCTTCGGCACTGTATTTAGAAAAAGAAATTAACATTGTTAACACACCCATACTACATTGGTCATGGAAAATAAGTAACGTCCTTAATATTAGCGATGAAACCACTAAGAAGACAGACGACTTCCCCGCGCGAATCTATGTCTTAGCAGCGACAGGACCATTCCCTTGGCAAACACAGACACTGGCTTACACTTGGTCTAACCACCAGCGCACAAAGACACACTGGCCTAACCCTTACACTGACAAAGTGGTAATGATTGCCATCGATAGCGGTGCACAAAAGCAGGGAACATGGCAGCAACATAGTCGCAATATCCAACAGGACTTTGAAAAGTATTTTGGCAAAAAACACAAAACCATCAAAGCGATAGCCCTCATGAGCGACACTGATAACACTGGCCTGCAAACCAGCGCTTCCTATAGACAAATTTATTTCAGTAGCAGTAGGCCTTAACTAACCCATAGCTAAACGCTAATTTTAAAAAATACTAACCACACTAAATTCTACTGTGGTTATTAAAAACGACTCAACAAAAGTAAATCTGCGTGTTATGGTACGCCACACAGCCATTTTATCGATCCCTTTAATTTCAAATCTATAACAAAAGGATCGCCTAATCGTTTTAAATGAGGATAGAGCATGCGTTTTTTACACACTATGGTCAGAGTCAAAAACTTAGAAGACTCTATGAAATTTTACTGTGACATTCTAGGTTTAGTACTTGTTAAAAAAACAGATTACGAAAAACATAAATTCTCACTGGTATACCTTAGTGCACCAGCGGATGTCACCGAACAAAGTACTACAAAACAAGACAGCCCATTGATAGAGCTCACATACAATTGGGATACAGAAGATTACGATGAAGGCCGAAATTTTGGACACCTTGCATTTGAAGTCGATGATATTTATGCAACCTGTCAAAAATTACAAGATGCGGGGGTCACTATTAACCGCCCTCCAAGAGATGGCCACATGGCATTTGTACGCTCACCTGATAACATCTCTATTGAGCTACTGCAAAAAGGTGAATATTTAGCACCTGCTGAGCCTTGGAGCTCAATGCAAAACACCGGTCACTGGTAAACACCACTTTTTAAGTACCAAAAAGCATGCTCGCTTGTTATCGACAAGCTTGCATACACAGCTTTAACGATTAATCACTCACTCATATGTAAAGGCTTAATTTGCTAGCGAATATTCTTAATAACCTTCGCCAAACGGCACACAAACAGCCTTTGCTAGATTTTGATTACAGTATTATCCGCAGTAAGCGCAAAACGCTATGTATTCAAATTAGGAACGCTCGTGTTCGTGTCTTAGCACCAGCTAGGCTTGCACAGCAAGATATCCTCGATTTTTTGGCGCATAAGCAATCATGGGTAAATAAGCAGCTCATCGAACAAGCCAAGACACTTGAACAAAAACAAGAGATAGCACAGAGCAATCAAGTTTTTATCAATGGTCAACTCAAAACACTGACCATACTTCGCGGTAATTATTTAGTGATTGATGAGAGTGAACTGAGCTGGAACATAACGGTGCCTAATAGGGTCTGTGCTGAGAATTTAGCCAAATACAGCAAACAGCAACTACTCAACTGGTATAAACAACAAGCCCTTGTGTATTTACCCAAGCGTCTTGAACAATTGAGCAACACCTTTGCGTTATACCCATCAAATGTCCAAGTCAAAAAATATAAGGCGAGATGGGGAAGCTGTAATAGTAAAGGCGTTATTAATCTCAATTACTTACTGATGATGACACCGCCATTCGTTGTAGATTACGTGATTATTCATGAACTATGTCACTTAAAGCACTTGAATCATTCTGCTGCCTTTTGGCAATTAGTTGCCGATTGTGAGCCAAACTACAAAACAGCTCAACAATGGCTTAAAACTAACAGCGTCACTTTAAATACTATTCACTTATAAAGGTAACTAACCATGGCTACATGGCACTGTAAGAGCTTTGCACAGCTTAATAGCAATGAGCTTTATGCTATTCTTCAAGCTCGTCAAACTGTGTTTATTATTGAACAAACCTGCTTGTATGCCGATATTGATCAGCTAGATTTACACTGTTTTCATTTATTTTTAAGCACTACTAATGATGATAAAACTGCGACTATCCATGCCTATTTACGCATTGTACCACCTGGAATTGCCTACACTGAAGCATCGCTTGGGCGAGTATTAGTGAGTGAAGACAGCAGAAATCAAGGATTGGCGAAGATACTCATCAATAAAGGTCTAGAGGAATTAAAACAGCTCTACCCGCAGCAACCAATCAAAATAGCGGCACAAAATTACTTATTGGCTTTTTATCAATCACTTGGTTTTTGTAAAATTTCAGACATTTATTTAGATGATGGTATCGAGCACATCGACATGCTGCTCGCACAGTAAAAGCGCCTGTATTGTATTTCTAGGCGCTCGACCCTCACTGTTATAGTGATATTCAATGAGTAGTGTATTGAGTAATAAGCTGTTGTAATTACCCTGAACACTCGACAAAATTGCTCACTCTCTTTTGCTAAACTAAGCTTAATAGTTTAAACGCTGTTGTGCTAAATACCAAATCATGACATATTTTGATAATGTAACAACAACTGCAAACGTTTATTTTACAGTCATTATAGACTCACTTTGCTTTTACGTAATTTCACTAAAATATCATAGACAAAAATAAACAACGCCAGCCAAATGAACGCGAATGTAATTAGCTTTGTTTGATCTAAGACTTCATCAAATACGACGATAGCTAAGACAAACATCGCGCTGGGACCGATGTACTGCAACAAACCAATCATATAATATGGAATTCTGGTAGCCCCTGCTGAAAATGCAAGCAACGGTAAAGTAGTTACTATACCGGCACATATTAAAGTGATATTTAAAGACATGGGGTTATTGGCAAATGATGATGTATCACTTTCTATGAACCACCAGTAATAAAGAGCAGCAGGTAGCAAAATCGTAGTTTCAATGAATAAACCAGTGACGGCTTTCACTTTTATTTTCTTTTTCAGTAAACCATAAATAGCAAAAGTGATCGCCAGTGCTAACGACACTAATGGAATATAACCAAACACGACTAATTGAAATAACACGCCAAAGGTAGCCACCGCGACAGCAAATAATTGTAGCCTGGGAATTCTCTCACGTAAGAACACGACACCTAACGCCACATTGACCATTGGATTAATAAAATAACCCAAGCTAGCCTCTAATAATTTATCGTTATGTACCGCCCAAATGAATACCAGCCAATTAGCGGCAACCAAACAAGCTGTAATAGCAAACAGTAGCAATAACTTTGGTCTCTTTAAATAACCAATAACTTCTTTAACCTGTCCGGTTGCAAAAATTAAAATCAGCAATAAAACAAAAGACCAAATAATGCGATGCATTAAAATCTCACCTGGGGCTACCTGCTCTATTAATTTAAAATATAACGGTGCGATTGACCAAAGTACATACGCTGTTAGCGCATAGCAAATACCTTGCTTGAATTCAGAATCATTTGTCGACATGTTGCAAAACCAGAATGTATGAAGAAAAATACTTCAGCATAAGATGTGTGCTGAAGAGAAAATGATAGGCTTGATAGCGCCATCGTTATACAGCTGAAAAACTCAGCCGCTATATTTGGCTGTTGATAATAATCAGCTAATTTATCAGAGTATATTTTTATTATTAATATCTAATCACACTCAAAACTGATGAGCAAGATACTACCACAGCAATCATTACCAATAATATAGCCTGCTTAATCATTTTAGCAAACCATTGAGTTTTAATGATTTTTAAAGCTATTTAGTAAATATAATATTGTCAAAATTCACAGCGCTGCTCTGCAAATATCACATAAATCACGCCAGATATAACAGCGCCTCGTCATAAATATAGCCAAAGAGCTTTATCTCTAGCAATATTGCTCTTTATCTTCTTTGTTTCTATGCACTATCGTGTAAAATGTTGGCTTTATGTTATTTGTTTTTCATGATTTCTTTAATTACACTTTTTAACGACATAAGTCAGAGTCAGGATCAATATACGCTTGAGTGAATCGCAAACGATCGATGATCAGAGCATCATACACATTATTGAAGCATTACAAGCTGATGGCGAAAACGTTACATCTTGGGCTGTACAATCACGTCTTGGCGGTGGTGACTTCTCACGTATTGAGCAGATAATTGAACAGCAGCTAGCTCCAACTAGTAATGATAATGATAGAGCCCAACACTCAGCATCAGGTAATAAGGCACAAGAGCTAGCTAACCAAGATATTATAGATAAAAACATGCCGGCTAATATAGAGTCGTCAATGTCAGCAATGCAGCAGGCATTAGGCCAAATGGCCAGCCAAATATGGAGCGATGCTGCAGGGACTGCTGAAAACAAAGTTCGTGAGAAATTATCAAGCTTACAAGCCGCTTATGATGAAACAAAAGCGGCTTACTCTAATGCTCAGAAAACTAACGAGCAGATGCAACAAACAATCAGTACATTAAATCAAGACTTGGAATCTCTCAAAGTAGAGTACAAACACTCTGTTGAAAATTTAGCTAAAAATGAATCCGCTTTACAGACAACAACTGCAGCAAAAGACAACTTGGAAAAATCTGTCCAAGCGTTAGAAGTTGATAACCAACAGCTGGAGCAAACCGCTTTTGATGCAAAGCTTGAATCCGCCAAGACTCAAGGTTTAGCTGAAACAATTAAAGAGCAATTATTTTTAGCAAAGGAATCTGAAAAGCAATTAAAGAGATCACTTGAGCGCGCTGAAAGTAAAGTTGATGAGCTCAACATTGAATTACATAATGCTAATAAAGCACTGCGCGAAGAAAGTGCAGAAAGACAAACATTAGAAAAAGCGCTGAAAGAACAAACAGCACTAACAGAACAGGCACAGCAAGAACTATTAGCTAAACCAGCAGCTACTCAAACAGAGGCACGCGACACTAAACAACAACCAGTTATCGAGCCGCCTCAACCGACTTCAAATCAAGCCGGTGAACAGACACCTGCACCACTTGAATCAGAGCAGACAGCTGCGCCGCAACAAGAAGTGGCTCAAGAGACTGAACAACAGCCTGTTGGGCAAGCTAGCCAATCATCTGCGCAACAATCTATACAACAACCTATGCAGCAATCAACTCAGCAAACGCTACACAGAATTAAACCTAGTGCTGACAAAACTCGCTCGTTAAGTGCCAAATTATTTGACCGTAAGAAAGAACATCCCAAACAGCGTCGAAAATAACGTTATTACCTTAGCTTATAAAGACACTACTATCTTACTTTTACTTTATTATTAGCATCGCGGCTACTGCGGATTAAATCATCACTCGCCGTTATCTCAGCTTTTTTTGCCAAGCGATCGTACAACACCACATTAACACTGGCCGCTAAATTCATACAGCCTATGGTAGGCACATAAACTACCGCATCTGCGCTATCAACCAACGCTTGATTAATACTACTATCTTCAGAGCCAAAGACATAAATAGCATGCGCAGGGTGTTCAAACTCAGGTAAGGCTACGGCGCCTTCAATTAAATCGACACAGATTAATTTGCATTGCGCTGTTTTAAATTGTGTTAAATCTTCACTGTGATGTAAACCAATTCTGGACACTACTTTTTTGGTGTCAGTATTAAACTTTACTGCCTTGT
Source organism: Gammaproteobacteria bacterium AS21 (assembly GCA_038900335.1). GTDB lineage: Bacteria > Pseudomonadota > Gammaproteobacteria > Pseudomonadales > Balneatricaceae > Rs1. The sequence continues at coordinate 115,044 of JBBMRB010000011.1, forward strand.
CATAGCGCTGGCCAGTATAAACAACTTGACTCGCATCGTAGCACCCCGCCGCTCTCATCACAGCGCCAACATTACTCGGGCTCTTAGGGTCTATTAAGCCTATTATTACGGTATTTTTGTCTGTCATCTTTGTAACCAATCTTTGATAAGTTGCGCTAATTGCAGTGGCTGCTCTAAAGGCAAAAAATGCCCGCAACTAGCGATTTCATGTAGCGATATATGTCTACAGCCTAGCTGCATTGTCAACAGCTGTTGCTCATTCACGAGTGCATCATTGTCGCCAAAACAAAACCATATCGGTAGTTTTTTATTAACTAATGCTAATGTTAAGTCTTCTCTGACTGATAAAGGGCCTAAGTGATGTATTACATCCTCTTTAGTGAAGCAGCTATCCATTGCCATTATGATAGCAAACAGTGGCTCGTTATCGTGCTGTGAGCTATCTAAAAAATGACGTAGCCGATTTTTTTTCAATCCTTGATAGCCGCTTTTCTCAATGCTGGCGATTATCGATTTTCGCGCTGCTAACTCCTTTAAAGGTAATGTTTTAGGGACATTAGCAATCACCATCAATCTAGTTAACTGCTGATTAAAATGTAAACTAATTGCACTCGCTAAATATCCTCCTAAGGAGAAACCGATCAGCGAAAACTCTCTGCCATTACTTATTTCTTTAATATTCGCCACCAGCATTGCAACCACATCAACTAACGAGCCACTTTTAGCGAGTTTTAAATGAACAAGCTGATTATTTTGATCCAGTAGCGGCCACAATTTGCTCCACGTTTGCTCATTACAAGCCGTGCCTGGAATAAAGAAAATTAAAGACATATCGTTAACTCATTGCTTCATTAAAAAACAGGGATGGGTGCACTATCATCGATATCGCCGTTAACCTCTTGTGCTAACCAGTCAATAAACGCTTTTATATGTGTCTCTTGTGCCCTACTGGGCAAACATAAGGTGTAATAAGAGAAGTCTAGTTTCAATTTATGCTCAAAAGGCATAACTAAGCGTTTAGCATCTAAATCAGCTTGTGCTGCCACTTGTCGACCAAGCACAATACCTGCACCTGAGACTGCTGCGCTTATCGCGTTATCACTCGCATTAAAATGTAAACCTTGTTTTGCAGGCACAAAGCGACTTACCCCCATATGTGCAAACCAATCTTGCCAATTAGCGACACTGAAATTCTCACCTATATGGGTGTCATCATGAATTAAAGTGTGCGCCAACAAACCTTCAACTGTTAAAGGCTGCAATGTTTTTAAAAAAGCGGGGCTACACATAGGCGCCATATAATCATCAAATAACTTAACACTGTCGTAGTCGGGATAATCGCCAGCGCCAAACCTGATTGCTATATCCACATCATCAACTTTCAAGTTGCTAACCTTCATCGAAGAGGAGATACGCGCATCTATTTCAGGGTGTTTAGCTAAAAAGCGATACAACCTAGGTGTCAGCCACTTTGCGGTAAATGAAGGGCCTGCTGAAATAACGAGTACATCGCCACTGCGCTTTTTTTGTAATAACTGCATTGTCTGAGTTAGCTGCTCAAAGGCTTGCTGAACGCCAGGGTAGATCAGCTGTCCGTGTGCAGTCAACTCAATTGAACGATTCAATCGATTAAACAATTTAACGTCTAAAAAATCTTCTAGTTGCTTAATTTGATAGCTTAGAGCCGCGGGCGTAACAAATAATTCTTGGGCTGCTAATGCGAAACTCATGTGCCTAACCACAGCATCAAAAGCTTTTAACGAGTTTAACGGCGGTAAACGAGAAATAGTCATAACAACTCCTGAAATAAGAAACCAAGATATTCAGTTAAATTTTTTTTAACTGAAAGGGTAACATAACTCGTTTGTCACTTTACATATAACCTCTTAAAATCTTGCTAAATAAGATATGTTATTACGACTAGCGAGAGGCGCCCCATGCAAACAATTAAATCAGACTCACTTAATGATTCACCACTGATAGCACAATCATCACATTGCTCAATGAAAGATTATGAGGCGCGTGCACATATAGCGCGCTCTAAACTTTTTCATAGCTACTTAAAAAGGCTAAACCGCTATTATCGTAATATTAAGCATTCTAATAACTGAATGTTAACAGTTTAGGTCAATGTTTAGCTCGGTCTATTAATATCAAAAACGGTGTCTGATGATGAGTATAAACTTCCGCTTAGTTTGCCGATTGCATTAACTAAAGTGGTATCAATAGCTGAGTCAGCTACGCATCGATCATTGACATGAATAGCAACGATATCAAGTAGAATCATACTGCCGCCCATTGCTTGCTCAGAGATAGTGATCACTTCACGCAGTTTGCATTCAAACCTTACTGGCGATAATGCAACGCCATCAACAGCAACCATAGTACTTGTCGCTCGCTCAACACCTATTTGTTCAAACTCATCGACATCTGCAGCGAAGGTTGCACTTGTTGCACTCATTTGTTCAACGACTTGCTGATCAACCACATTGACTACACACTCACCCGTTTCGTGTAAATTAACCAAGGTGTCTTTCAATTTTAATGTGCGCGGTAAAACATGGGTGACACATAATACCGGCGGCTGACAACTTGCCACTGTAAAGAAAGAAAAAGGCGCAAGGTTTGAAACACCAGCCTCACTGCGAGTGCTGACCCAAGCAATAGGGCGAGGCACCACAGCGGCAACCAATGCTTGATAACACTCTACAGGGCTTAATTCTTTTATATCTAAAAACATACTTACCTCGTTTAAATAAGCTATCTACTTATTTTTTATAGTGTGAATATAGCCTGACTAATAGCGCCAATTCTTTCACAATGTTATTCGTGCAGCACAATAGCAGCGATGACCCGACTTTCCAAGTTTCTATCGATAAAAGCGGCGAGCAACACTTGCTTATGTTTAAATCTAATAGATTAAATAGCTAGCACTCATTTAATTAAAGCTGATTGATGATAGCCCTTAGTATTCAATGCATTAAGCGAGCTTCAACAAGCACCATAGCATGAAAAAACCGTGTTATTACACGCATAAATCCACCACTTATTTAATATATACGCATAAAAACAAGCAATTTTGCTGTTATTAAGCTGCATACAATACAATAATTATCGCTAAACTTAAGGTATCGATGAGGCAAAGAAATAATCAACAGCTTCTATTACACTAACGGTGCATATCATGATGAATAACTCTAATATTAAAAATCATAAATATATTTCAAACCCTGTTGATCCACAAGGTTATGTAAATTGGTCACAGCAGGAAAATGACACATGGTCAGTGTTAGTCGATAGACAAAGAGAGATTATTAAAGGCCGTGCCTGCCAGCAGTTTTTAGACGGTATTGAGATCTTGGATTTTTCCAACCAATGCATCCCGCAAATACCTGATATTAATGCAGCGTTAGCAAATTACACCGGCTGGGGAATTGAGCCTGTACCCGCCATTATCCAACCAAAAGAGTTTTTCAGTTTACTGGCAAATAAAAAATTTCCGGCTGCGACATTTATAAGAACCCCTGAAGAAATTGATTACTTGCAAGAGCCGGATATTTTTCATGAGATTTATGGTCACACACCATTACTGACCAACCAGAACTATGCCGATTTCATGGAAAAATTTGGGACCTTAGCGTTAGCAATAGCACCAAAGGATAGAACAAAACTATTTCGTTTATTTTGGTTTACTATCGAGTTTGGTTTAATCAATACACAGCGAGGACTAAAAGCTTATGGCGGTGGTATTTTGTCATCAATCGGCGAAACACAAAGTTGTTTAAGCGATAAAGTTGAGACACAACCCTTTGATACACTAGCGGTATTAAGAACACCGTATCGTATCGATATCATGCAACCGATGTATTATGTCATTAATGATTTTTCTGATTTATTCACCATATTAGATCAAGACATCCAATCACTATTAGAACAAGCGAACACATTAGGTGATTTACCTGCTAAATACCAAAACAAATCAGCTTAAACAGATAATATTGCTGTTGATACTACTTACTTATTAAGGATTTAAACATGTTAAATATAGACCAAGAATTTGCTACATTAAATGAAGGCTGGGAAATTGACGATGGTATTTTACGAAAAGCGTTTGAATTTAAAGGTTTTCTAAAAACAATGTCGTTTGTTAACGCCGTGGCTTGGCAGGCCAATAAAATCATGCACCACCCAGACATGCAGGTCAGTTTCAGTTGCTGTGTTATTAATATCACCACCCATGATGAAGGTAATACCTTAACAGAAAAAGATTTTGAGTTAGCTAGAAGTATTGATCAATTACTATAGGCGCTGCTCTACCGGCTTTCTTGTAAGGAAGCCTCTTTATAAGGCTAAAATCTCACTCTTAACCCGCTCTACTGATATATTTAGTAATGATGAGCTTTGTGCTGCAGGCTCTTGCGTTATAATTGTCACTCGCTTACCTAAAGGCATCCATCGCCCTGGATGTAATGGCCGCTGCTCGCTAAACAACCCTATCGTTTTAATATTAGATAAGCCTGCAATATGAAGCGGCCCCGTACTGGCGGCAACTAAGATATGACAGCGACCGATAAAGGCAATCAATTGCTCTAGTGTCATTTTCCCTGACAAATCGATGATGTTTTCAGCATCCGGTAATTTGCTACTAAAAAAAGCAGACTCCTCTTGCGTACCGCTAAAAAACACTTGGTATTTATCAGCAGGTAAGCTTGCCGCTAGTGCTATAAATTTATCCACCCCCCACTCTATAGCGCTGCCTTTAGATTTAGGATGCAGGATCACTTGCTTTTTCTTGCTATTAATCAAACTTTTTAATTCATCATCTAGCGTATTGACTGTTCTCAATTGTGCATATTGAGCTAGTTCAGACAAACTAAAATCATGCAATAAACCCAACGGCTTTAATAATTTGGTATTTAATTGCGCTTCATGTAAATCAGATTTTTTACGAGAAAAATTGGTGCGATGATTACAATTAAACAAGTGGAACAAGCGATGTAAAGTACCTATTCGATGCGCTATACCTGCTTTTTTAGCAAGCTTCGCTAGCTCTTTGCGCGGAAAGACGTGAATAAAAACATCAACATTTTGCTCTTTTAACCAAAATACCTGCTGCTGTTGCCCCATCGCTTGTATATCAGCCCAGCACCAAACCTCATCGATACTATCAACGCATTCAATCACTGGTTTGGTATAAGTATTACCCAAAAAAACAATGTGAGCATCGGGATATTTTTCTCTTAAAATACCCGCTAACGGTAAAGTGAGTGCGACATCACCAATACTGTCTGTTCTACTAATGACAATTTTTTTAAATGTTTTTATTTTCAAAGTTCAATTTTCTTAAAGTTTTATATTTATAGATATTTGATAGCGCCGATATTTGAGCGATCTTAAAGCCCTTATAGCCATCTAAAAAACCCAGATGTATGACAAACATACTAATAAAGCGCACAAAGGCACTTAAATAAGGCTTAAAAATAGACGCTTTTTTGCCTGATTGATACATTTTTAATGCGGTTAGTTCTGAGTATTTATCAGCGCGAGAGCGATGCTCCGTATAATTATAATAAGTATAATGATGTAAGTGACCAGCTAGTTCAATCACATCTAATGATTGATCAACCGCCAGTTGCTCATGCACTAATGCCCCTTCCCAAGTTGAGCTTTGTCTGGGAAAAATACGCATTTTTTTATCGGGATACCAAGTAGAGTGCTTTATCCATTGCCCGCAATAATTAACTAACCTATTGAGCACATAAACAGCATTAAAACCGGTTTGCTGTAGTGTTAACACTTCTTGTTTAAGTATTTCATCGAGCGCTTCATCTGCATCTAATGATAAAATATAATCATGCTTAGCTAATGAATTAGCAAAGTTCTTTTGCTGACTGTACCCCGCCCATTCATTTTCAACAAAATTGACCTTGTACTTTTCACAAATCGCTTTAGTTTCATCCGTCGAAAAACTATCAACGACGACAATGTCATCACTAACATCAACAACAGAGAGGATTGCACGTTCTATATTGCGCGCTTCATTAAACGTTATAATAACAACTGAAAGAGGTTGCATGTCGTTCCAAAATTTAAGCTGCGTTACGCCCGATAAACTATCACTTAATCATTAGCATTATTAAGTAATAAATCACCTGCATACAGCTTGTTGCATTGAGAGTTAACTATAGATAGGTAAATTTTTAGCAGCAAGTACTATTTTATTGTTTTAACAAACTATCAAGCTAACGATGATTATATCAGCATTATCATCGCAATTTACCCAGTGCTAAACCGTGACAGTGATATGGCTTCTATTACTATACTTCTTTTGTTGTCGCTGTTAGCGATGCAATTGATAAATATAGAGATTAAAGCACCTAAAAAAATTAGATGCTCAGTAGATAATCAAAAGTGTCACACTTCTGATTGTGGGACTATCGCTGTTTCACTGCGTGCTTGCTCTAACCACTCAATATATGCACGATGCTGCAACATCAATTGTTGATACTGTGCCAGCGCTGTCGGCAACTCAATTGCGTAAACGTGCAATCTAGACATAATAGGTAAGAAAGTGGCATCCGCTATCGTGAAGCGACCAAACAGATAATCCCCCTCTTGCAATACATCATTTGTACGCGATGATAAAATCCCATCTAACAATTCAATCATTTGCGTTACTTCGCTCTGCGCCTCACTAGAGAATTCAATACTAGCGACTGGCCGGCGACAATTCATCGGTAACTCAGCGCGCAGCGCAAAAAAACCGGCGTGCATTTGCGCACAAATCGAGCGCATTTTTGCTCTTTGCAAAGTATTTTCTGGCATCGCTTTGTTAGCTAAATACTGCTCGTTAAGATATTCACAAATCGCTAGTGAGTCCCAAATAGTTTCGCCTTTATCAATCAGTACAGGCACCTTGTGCCCTGCATCAAGTGCCGCGAGCTCTTGCTCCATTTGCTGTGAGTATAACCAAATCATTCGCTCTTCAAATTCAAGCCCAAAATGTTTCATTAAAATCCACACTCTCAACGACCAAGAGGAGTAATTTTTATTACCTATGACTAACTGCATGTTTTCTTCCTTTCATATAATGTTCACCAAGCATAAACAGCTATTATCTGAGCCACCAGCCAATAATATTGATAACACACATCAATACTATTAATGCTTAAATTAAAGCCTACGACTAACTAATACTCTACTGTGCTGCTATATTAAAGCTCGCCCACATGATGAATGTGAACACAATTAACAGACAAGGTTTCTTATTTTAGGTAGCGAAGTGGACATAGAACTTCTCAGAACATTTATAGCGGTGGTTGATAATGGCAGTTTCACTAGGGCGGCAGCACAAATTTATCGCAGTCAATCTGCAATAAGCATGCAAATTAAACGCTTAGAGGCACAGCTAGAGCGTCAACTTTTTCATCGCCAGTGTCGTACATTAAAACTAAGTTTAGATGGTAGAGCGCTAATTCCTTACGCTCGCAACCTACTTAAACTACATGATGAGGCGATGGAAAATATTCTCAATCGCTCGCAATCAAAAAATATACGTATTGGTTGCCCCGATGATTTCTCCCATACATTATTGGTCGATCTCATTGAGGTTATGCGCACTAAACTAGTCGATGTTCACATTACCTCTATTTGCGCGAACTCTAATCTCTTGAGGCAATATTTAGATGCTGGCGAGCTAGATATGACCATAATCACCAGAGCAGAGGGCAGCAATGAAGGCGTGCTATTGCTACAAGAGCAAGGAGTTTGGGTGTGTAATGATCCCAAACTGCTACAGCAAAGGCCTTTACCACTGGCATTGTTAGAACCTGATTGTAAGTTTCACAGCCAGGTTATCGACAGCTTAGAAAAAGCGAATATTAGCTATGATTTAATTTGTGACTCAAGTAATTGTGGATTATTGATAGAGCTAGCAAGAAGAAACTGTGCTGTTAGTGTGATGTCTGCTCACGCAGCCCCTAGTGATTTATATACCAATCAAGCAGTAGCGAATTTACCTGAATTACCTTCAGCGCAAATTGTTATTTGTTTAAAAGGTGCGAACCAATTAATCGAGGGGATTTCATTAAGCTCTATTGCCAATGAAATGACAGCTATTCACAATACTCGCGTATAGTATTACCCTCTGATGTCTCTAAGTAGAGTGCTTATTTGATAGCAATATATTATTGAATAAGCGTATTTAATCACTCATTTATATATTGGCTTATCGACTGATGCTGATTTTCTGGCAGGTGACCTGTGTCCTCAATTATAAATATTCGCGATATTAACAAGACATATCGCTCTGGTTTTGAAGCATTAAAATGCATCAATTTAGATATTAATCGCGGTGAAATTTTTGCTTTGCTGGGCCCCAATGGCGCCGGAAAAACAACTCTAATCAGTATCATTTGCGGTATTGTCAACGCCTCTGCTGGCTCTATTAGTGCCGATGGTTTTGATATCGAAAAAGATTATCGCCAGGCGCGTAGTAAAATTGGACTAGTACCTCAAGAACTCACCACTGATGCCTTTGAGACAGTGTGGGCAACTGTGCGCTTTAGTCGCGGATTATTTGGTAAAGCTGCTAACGATGCTTATTTAGAAAAAATATTAAAGCAACTGTCTTTATGGGAAAAGAAAGATGCAAAAATAAGAGAGCTCTCTGGCGGTATGAAGCGGCGAGTGATGATTGCTAAAGCGCTATCGCACCAGCCTCTTATTTTATTCTTGGATGAGCCGACAGCTGGTGTCGATGTAGAGCTAAGAAGGGATATGTGGGAAATGGTAAGAGATTTGCGAGAGCAAGGCGTTACTATTGTACTGACCACACACTACATTGAAGAAGCGGAAGAAATGGCTGATCGTATTGGTGTCATCAATAAAGGGAGCATTATATTAGTTGAAGAAAAATGTGAGTTGATGAGCAAACTTGGCCAAAAAACCTTAGTTATTCAACTACAGAGCGCTATTGCTAATATACCGACATCACTAGAGCAGTATTCGCTAGAGCTTAGTAGTGATGGCTATGATGTGAAATACCGATACGATATGCAACAAGATGATAATGGTATCGCCGCGTTATTAGCAGATTTAAATCTCGCTAAGCTACAAGTAAAAGACTTTCATTCATCACAAAGTTCACTTGAAGACATCTTTGTAAATTTAGTACATAGCGCAGATAAACCAGCGACATAAACCTAATATAGAGGCTCTATCATATGAATTGGTATGGTGTAAAAGCAATTTATTTTTTTGAAATGGCCAGAGCATGGCACACTTTAATGCAGAGCATTGCATCGCCTGTATTATCGACTTCCCTTTACTTTGTCGTGTTTGGCTCAGCCATTGGCTCACGCATGGGCGAGATAGATAATATTAGCTATGGCGCTTTTATTATCCCGGGTTTAGTGATGTTATCACTACTTAGCCAAAGTATTTCAAATGCTTCTTTTGGCATATTTTTTCCCAAGTTTTCAGGGACCATTTACGAAGTGCTCTCAGCTCCGGTATCCCCCTTTGAGATAGCACTAGGCTATGTTGGCGCAGCGGCCTCTAAATCTATCATATTAGGGTTAATCACTTTATTAACAGCACGCATTTTTGTCGATTATAGTATTGCCCACCCCTTTTGGATGTTAATCTTTTTAATACTCACATCCGTCACCTTTAGCTTATTCGGTTTTATGATTGGTATTTGGGCTGATGACTTTCAAAAACTGCAGATTATCCCGCTAATGATTGTCACCCCGCTTACCTTTTTAGGCGGTGCTTTCTATTCAATCACTATGCTGCCAGAACCTTGGCAAAGCATTACTTTATTTAACCCTGTGGTCTATTTAATTAGCGGTTTTAGATGGTCATTCTATGATGTCGCCGATGTCAATATTGTGTTGTGTATTGCAATGACATTGACATTCTTAGCACTGTGTCTGGGCGGTATTTACTGGATTTTCAAAACCGGTTATCGATTGAAATCTTAATATTTTAGCAACTGATGATACTAATTAAACACCTTAACTAATAAACTCTGTCCCCTATACACCCTCTATAATGCATAACATCCGCTTTATAGAGGGGATACATTGCGTATAACTTAATATTAAAGTTTATAGCCCTTCGTGTGGTCCAAACACTTCATAATAAATATGTTCACTGCTAGCACCTAACGACAGCAATTGTTTTTTGATAAAGCTCATAAAGGCAACCGGCCCACACAGATAAAAATCGGTATGGGTAAAATCAAGTGTTAATTCAGCAAAATCGATGTAGCCGCTGTGACCATTTTGTAGTGCAACCTCTCCTCGCTCATACCAACTGTGTTGTTGCCAGCCATTGTTTTCGCACAATTCTTGCGTACGCTCGATAAAGGAATGCTCTGCTCGCTCTGCACAAGCGTGGATATAACTGACATTTTTTGCATATTTGTCAATATTTAATCGCTCCAACATCGCCTGCATTGGGGTAATACCGACTCCTGCAGAAATAAGCGCAACGTCACGCTGGTTATCAACAAAAAAGAAATCGCCTGCTGGTGCATGTAGCTGTACTACATCATTAATCACGATATTATCATGTAAATAATTTGATACTTTACCTGGACGTACAGCCTCCTCACGTTTAACCGATATTCGATAATCCTTATTATTGCTCGCATTTGATAAAGAGTACTGTCTTATCTCACGATAATCACTGCCATCGGGTTGTACTTCAATGCCAATATACTGACCCTCACTATAGCTAATAACCGCTGCGCCATCTTCAGGTGCTAAAACAAAGCTAGTAACTAAAGCTGATTCAACAATTTTATCTTTAACAATAAATGATCGAGTGCCGCTCCAACCGCCTTTAGCAGTACTGGACTGTTGATATAACTGCTGCTCACGGTTAATAAATATATTGGCTAGAAAAGTGTATGCTGATGTCCATGCTTCTTCAACGTCACTACTAAACTGTTGTGGTAATAACTCGCGCAAGGTTTCAATTAAATGATGACCAACGATCGCATAATGTTCAGCTTTAATCGCTAAGCTCGTGTGTTTGTGGGCGATTCTCTCTACTGCACTTTGCAATACTTCTAGATTCTCTATATTTTTGGCGTATGCAGCTATTGCTTCAAACAGCGCTGCCTGTTGGCGTCCACTATGCTGGTTAGTCATATTAAAAATATGCATCAGCTCAGGGTTAGCCCTAAACATACGTTGATAAAAATGTGCAGTTAAAGCCGCCCCTCCTGCTTCTAATAAAGGGATTGTCGATTTAATAATATGGATATGTTGATTAGTTAACATGTAAATTCCTAAAGTGGATGACAAAAAATAGCGCTCTCATCGTTTTATCTAGCACAGCGATCTTACCGGCGCCGTTAACGAATGTGTGCAAGTTCAAGCGTTTAATAAGTGAATATTCACTGTATATTGCAAAGCAAATGCCAACTATAAAAAAACCTTTAAAAACATTATGTTATTTTTATTCTGAATATCAGCGATTTTTTATCTAGTCATTTAGACAACAACAAAATAGTCATATTGACTATAATTTGTTATTATCATTGATCAATATAAGAAGCAGTTTGGTAACTAACATGAATGAGATCACCGCAACGGCACTACTAGAACTAGCGACCGACTTAACCGCCAGTTTAACGACGAAAACACGTTATGATCGACTTCTAGATACTGTCAGAAAAACCATTGCATGTGAAGCCGTCGCCCTGCTGTTATTAAAAACGGATCATTTAAAACCTATTGCCATTCAAGGTTTAAGTAGAGACACTTTAGGGCGCCGGTTTTTACTATCACAACACCCTAGGTTTGCCCAAATATGTGATGCGCAGCATGCAATACGATTCCCCAGCGATTGCTCTCTAGCTGATCCTTATGATGGTTTATTAATTGATAGAGAAGGTGATTTACCGGTCCACTCTTGCATGGGACTGCCATTGTATTTTGAAAACAAATTATTAGGAGTACTAACACTTGATAGCTTAGCAGCAAACGTTTTTGATCACATACCTAAACACACTTTAGATATTGTCTGTGCCTTAGCAGCAGCGACGCTTAATACTGCTTTGATGATAGAGCGCCTTGAAACGCATGCAAAAAATTCTCAGCAAATGGTTTCAAGATTAAGCCAAGCAGCACTGCATCGCGATAGCGCAGAAATCATTGGCCACAGCAAAAGTATCACGCAAATGGAGCAATATATTGATATCGCTGCACCCTCCGATTTTACTATTTTAATACAGGGTGAAACGGGTGTAGGCAAAGAGCTAGTCGCACGTAAGTTGCACCAGCACTCCAAGAGATCCAAAGCGCCTTTGGTTTATGTTAACTGCGCGGCTCTTGCAGAAAATTTAATTGAAAGTGAATTGTTCGGTCACGTTAAAGGTGCCTTTACAGGTGCTCAGCAAAAACGGGCGGGCAAGTTTGTGCTTGCAGATAATGGCACATTATTTTTAGATGAAATAGGCGAGCTACCTCTAACAGCGCAAAGTAAACTATTGCGCGTACTACAAAGCAATGAAGTACAGCCCGTCGGTCAAGATAATATTGAGCAAGTCAATGTAAGAGTCATAGCGGCCACCAACCGCAACTTGGCAGATGAGGTAGCAAAAGGCAATTTTAGAGCTGATTTATACCATCGTCTGACAGTCTTCCCTATTAACATTCCCAGCCTGCGTGAGCGCGAAGGTGATATTCCATTACTGTGCGGTTTTTTCACAGAGCAGCTAAGGCGAAAACTGGGATTAGCACAATTGAAAATATCCTCCTCGCTACTCACCGCTTTTGAAGATTATCACTGGCCTGGTAATGTCAGAGAATTAGAGCACATGATTAGCAGAAGCGCATTAAAAGCGAAATCTAGGTCGGCAACGAACACCATGGTAGTCATTAATTTTGAGGATTGTACTGAGTTAGCTCAATCTAATGAGGCTAAATTCACTAACAATAATGTAGATAGGCCAGTGACTTGCAAAGTAGATACTTTGCAAAATCTAACTGACTCCTCTAGTAACTTAGCAGCACTGGGGTTGCGCGAGGCGACAGATCAATTCCAACAACAGCTGCTATTAAAAGCGATAGAGCAACACGCAGGTAACTGGTCTCAAGCTGCGCGTGCACTAAATTTGGATAGGGCTAACTTTAGTCGCTTAGCCAAACGTTTAGGGATAAGCCAACACAAAACAACGACATTAACTCAATAGATAGCCATTAATAGCTATAACTGACAAATAGCGAGCCGTACTCTTGCGCTCGCTCTTGAGTTTTAAACTCTTTAGTGCGATACACTTGTGAATAGCCAACATTCCAACGCTGATAACTAGTACTAACGCCGACAATAATATCTGCCACTAGTCGTTTTTTATCAACACTATGGCTATTGGAAAATGTATTACCATCAAGAAATATATTGCGCCCTACGTAACGGGTATCACCGGCAATAAAAGCATGAATTTGAAACTCTCTACTCATTGGGTCACCTAAGCCAGGATTGTTACCATCCCCACCTGGGCGCAAGGTTGAGACACCAAAATCATTTGGTAGATTCCAACCAACACGTAGCTGAGCACCACCATTAACGTAAGTGGCAACATTGCCTAAACTGCCGCCCCAATGGGTGATAATGTCAGTACTAACGTTGTTTGCGATATATCCCGAAAATGGTTTAAAACGACGCTTTCGCTCAAACACCATTTGAATACCAAGCTCATTATTTAATTGATTATCCCAGCCTTCAAATCTTTCAATACCACGGATATCATGAACAAGGTTTTGTGATTCTTGTGCCAGTGATGCAGGCCCAACCATACCTAAGTTAAATTCAAAACTGTGTAATTTATCGTTAGTTCGCGCCTGATAACCAATGCCGCCATATAACCAGCCAGCATAAGGCCTATCATCTTCATCTACTGTTGTTCTCTCTCTATCCTCGGGGGTAAAAATTAACTGACCGACACTGAAAACGATATTGCGATGCACCTTTTCACTAGAACTAATGTTGGGATGCAAAGGCTCTAGTAAATCATTGATCGATGATAACCATGGGTATGTTTGCTCATTCGCCGACACATAATCTGTGAGATCAGGCGAGATCCAAGAAGCGCGTATACCATTGGTATAATTTAGATCGGTATTGGCAAACAGATCATTTTCCAAATGAAAATTGACAGTCCAGGGATCATCAGCGGCGTTAAGCGCTGTGACCGATAGAGCGAGAGAAATAACTGATAAGTATTTCAACATGAATGTAATGAACTCAACATGACTAAAAATGAATAGATAATAACAAGGTTTTCAGTACAGCTAAAGCATTTAAACGTGCTCTTCTTTTTATTTTTAAACATTGTTTTAATAACACACTTAGCTAGCTTACACTTCAATAACGCTATCTCTTAATCTATCTAACTATTACAATACCTTACTCACTATCACTGGCCATTTGCGCCGCAAAACAGATTAAATAACGCTATGGCTCAAAAAGAATCAATACAAAGCTTGCCACCAGCTCTACCTAATAAACCCTTCCATTTAGAGTACAATTTATTACCTGTGCAGCCACATGGAAATAATCTAAGCATTATTAGCTATCTACATCGATACCAACCTAAGCAGACACTAATAGAAATAGAACAGTGGCTAAACGAACAGCAATTGCACTTAGATACTAACCCAGCCAAGGCTACTGATATGCTTGGCAGTGCAAAGCTATTGTCGATTGAACTTACAGGCCATTACGAGCAAGAGGTCAATACACAGTGGCAAATACTCTGGCAAAATGATGATATTATTGCCGCATTTAAACCGGCTCCTCTAGCTGTTAGTAGAACGACAAGAAACTTATACAACACCTTAATTAGTTTGGTTCGCCGCCAAAGCGCGCATAGCCAAGCTCAACTATTACACCGCCTAGATATAGAGACATCAGGCGTTATCTTGATTGCAAAAAATCAACAAAGCGATTCAACATGGAAGCCTAAATTAAAACAACTAATAGAGAAAAAGGTTTATCACGCGATCGTCAAAGGTCAGCCTCAGTGGCAGCAATTAATGTGTGAAAACCAACTGGCTGAGCGTATCGATAGCGATATTCGCTGTAAGATGTATGTCGTTGATCCCAAAGAGCCTATTGAACATTATAGAAAGCCTAAAGACTGCAAAACGCTATTCTCTCTCATTAAAAGCCAAGGTGAGTACTCACTGATTGAGTGCCAGCTATTGACTGGCAGAAAACATCAAATTCGCGCCCAACTGGCCGGTTTAGACCTACCCATAGTCGGTGATAAAATCTACAGCCATGATGGTCATTTTTTCTTAAAGCGATTAAAGCTTGAACACGGTTTAAATGATGCAGATTATTGTGCGCTAGGAGCACGTAACCATTTATTACGCGCTGTTAGCTTGACGATTCGCCCAGTTGAAAATGAGCCGGCAGTAACGATAGATTCAGCCAGCTTCGAGCAAGATTTAGCATTAAATTTATATCAGCCAGCAGGCTTAAAAGACGAGAAAAACACAGATTAAACACCTAAACTATTATTTACTTCTTTGTTTTTTAGTTAACGCTGGTTTCTTTCTGGTTTTTACAGTGCTATTACCTGTGCTTTTAGGTTTGCCTTTAGCAGGAGTTGCAAATTTACTTTTTGATTTATGTGCACCCGCACTGCCTTTGGTTTTGATAGAATCTAATAGCTGACGTTTTTTATTTTTCACGACTTTTTTAGGTACGTTGGTATCCACTGTTTTTTGGATAGCGGCGGATAAAGAACGTGATTTTACAGTAGATTTACTGACGCGTGAGTGAGTGTTTTGTCCTTTAGCAGATTCTGAAGATGATGCTTGTGTCAAAGCAAAAATAGTCGACATCTCCTGCTCTGTTAAATCACGCCAGTCCCCTACACCTAAGCCCTTTAAACTGATATTCATAATACGCGTGCGCTCTAACTTCTTAACTTCATAATTAAAGTGCTCACACATACGTCTAATTTGGCGGTTAAGCCCTTGTACCAATGTTATTTTAAAAACGTATTGTGACTCTTTTTGCACTTTACATTTTTTTGTCATGACCCCCAAAATAGGCACACCTTGACTCATCTGAGTAATAAACTGATCTGTCACCGGTTTATTAACCGTGACTAAATACTCTTTTTCATGGTCATTGCCAGCGCGCAAAATCTTATTAACCATGTCGCCATTATTGGTTAGAAAAATGAGCCCTTGGGAATCTTTATCTAAACGCCCTATTGGGAAAATACGAGAACTGTGACCGACAAAATCGACAATATTATCGCGCTCAGCCCCCTCTGTTGTACTAACCACACCAACGGGTTTATTGACAGCGATAAAAACTAATAGCTCTTGTGCCATCGGCTCAATTTTTTGGCCATTGACCGCAACCGTACTGCCAGGCATGACTCGATCACCAACATCTGCAAGCTTACCGTTAATAAATACAGCGCCTTGCTCGATAAAACGATCGGCATCTCTTCTAGAGCATAAGCCACTTTGGCTAATGTATTTATTTAATCGGGTAGAAAATATTTCAGACATGGTGTGATCACTATCAATGAATAAAAAGAACAATACGAATGGCCTAATATTGTACTAGGGATTAGACGATAGATACACCAAGATAATAGCGCTTTGGCAAAGATTGATAATTCCATTCGCACATGCCTGTTTTTTGATCTCAGCAAGGCTGAGAAATGTGTTTACTTTTTATTGCCATAAATAGTATATGCTAAGCTTTATCCGCCTATATGCCCATTCTAGATGTTTAAAAGTAACAACCTGTTAAATCAATTCTTTAGCTTACACACATTGCTATTATAAAGTGTTCTATTTTTTTATATACGCTAGTAAATATAGAGTTTTGATAGACATTGAACGACGATTTAACGGATAAATCTGCTATTATTGGTCTTTTTTAATATCTTAAAGCATATATTAAATAGATTTTTTTTTGCTAAAAGTATTACTATTTATCGATATTATCATGGAAGTATTATTTTCAAAGGGAACATATGAGTTTGTCCATCTCAGAAAAATTATCATTTTTTCAAAAATCAAAATATATTAAACAGCAAAACTATCTGAAATATATAGCGATTCATACCGCTGGGCTTTGCGGTTTAATTATTCACTTTTCATTTATTTATCTATTCTATTTAATAGATATACTGCCCATGTCACTGGTTAATATTATGAGTGCTTTAATATGGGTAATGGCAATAAGAGAAAACTATTACGGCAACCATTCTCGCGCTATTTACCTGGGTTATTTTGAAATCATTATCCACGCAATCCTTGCTGTCTCTTATTTAGGTCTCAATTCAGGGTTCCAGTTTTACATATGGCCAGTCATTGTCCTGGCAATCATTAACCCTGTAGCCTCACCTAGAAACGCGGTCATCAGTGCGCTGTTTTGTACTTTTGTATATGCTTTTCTGAAAACGTTTTATGCCGGTTTTACCTATACTGAGTTATCTGAATCGACCCTTACCACTATTTGCATGATAAATTTATGCACTGCTGCAGGCTCTATCATAATAGGTACCTATAATGTCAGACGCTTAAATGAGAAACAGCAAGATAAGCTTATCTATCTGGCAAACATTGATGATTTAACGGGTTTATATAATCGGCGCTACTTTAATAATCATCTGCAAGAATACACAAAACTAGCCAAACGCAACAATAGTGTGTTTTGCATCGCTTTATGTGATGTGGATTTTTTCAAACGTATCAATGATGTTTATGGGCACAATATTGGCGATCAGACTTTAAAACAAATTTCTGATTTTTTGCAAGACAATACCAGACAAACAGATATAGTGTGCCGATGGGGTGGTGAAGAATTTATTATTTTATTTCCCGATACAACACTTGATAACGCGTTAACTGTCCTAGACAAAATTAGAGTCAACCTTCAAAGTTCAATCAATATCACAGAGAGCTCTTTAGTTGCGCTAACTGATACAGCGGCAATAAACCCTTTAAACTGCGTAACGATGAGTTTTGGCCTAGTACAATCGGATAAAAACATAGGTGATATTCAACACATGAACGACGCGCTAGTGCATCAGGCAGATCAATTGCTTTATCAAGCAAAACACGATGGTCGCAACTGCATTAAGACACTAGTAACAAAACATTTAAAATAATTTTTAAGCTAAATTAGCTAACGAAAATAAGCGGGACAGCGCTATCGTTTATTGCTAACATAGCGCTCTTTTATATGACTTTGCGCCGTTTTTCTTAAGCTTACTGGGCGCTTTATTTGGAGAGCGTCATTGTGTTTAATGGTAGTGAAAATTACGTCGCCACGCATGATCTACAAATCGCAGTTAATGCAGCTATTACTTTACAACGCCCTTTACTTATTAAAGGAGAGCCTGGCACTGGTAAAACAATGCTAGCTGATGAAGTTGCTAGCGCTCTTAAAAAGCCACTGTTACGCTGGCATATCAAATCGACTACTAAAGCGCAGCAGGGGTTATATGAGTACGATGCCGTCTCAAGGTTACGTGACTCACAGCTCGGTGACGAGCGCGTTCACGATATCAATAATTACATTAAAAAGGGCATGCTCTGGCAGGCTTTTAATGCCGATGAGCAAGTTGTTTTATTAATAGATGAAATAGATAAAGCCGACATTGAGTTTCCCAATGACCTACTGGTTGAGCTTGATCAAATGGAGTTCAGTGTTTATGAAACGGGAGAGCGCGTACAAGCTAAACATCGCCCGATTATTATCATTACATCAAACAACGAAAAAGAGTTACCCGATGCTTTTTTGCGCCGCTGCTTCTTTCACTATATTCAATTCCCTGATCGCGAAACAATGCAACAGATTGTCGATGTTCACTACCCTCAATTACAGCAAACTTTAGTAAAAGAGGCATTAGATATATTCTTTCAAGTACGTGAAATCAATGGCTTGAAGAAAAAACCATCAACATCTGAGTTAATCGATTGGTTGAAACTATTGATGGCCGATAATATTGACTTACAAGCGCTTCAAAACTCTGATTCAACAAATGCTGTTCCACTACTACATGGTGCTTTATTGAAAAACGAGCAGGATGTACACATGCTAGAACGCTTAGCATTTATGTCTCGTCGTCGCAGTTAACAATCCATGTTGATAGACTTTTTTACTAGCTTACGCAAAGCCGCTATTCCGGTCACTATTACCGAGCTGTTAGTATTACTAAAAGCACTTGAGCAGAATATTGTTTTTGCTAATATCGATGATTTTTATTCACTTGCCAGAATCTGCTTAATTAAAGATGAAAAATATTTTGATCGCTATGATCAAGCATTTTCTCACTACTTTAAAGGGGTAGATAATTTTACTTTATTTAGCGACGCTGACATCCCTGAAGATTGGTTACGTGCTCAGTTTATCAAAAGTTTAAGTGCGCAGGAAAAAGAAAAAATAGCCGCATTAGGTGGGCTCGATAAGCTGCTAGATACTTTTAAGCAGCGATTAGAAGAGCAAAAAAAACGTCACGCCGGCGGCAATAAATGGATAGGCACCGCTGGTACCTCCCCCTTTGGCTGCCAAGGTTTTAACCCTGAAGGTATACGTATTGGCGGCACCAGCAGCCAACGTAGTGCTGTAAAGGTTTGGGAAAAACGTCAGTTTAAAAATTTAGATGATAACGTCGAGCTAGGTACCCGCAACATGAAAGTTGCGTTACGTAAACTGCGCCAATTTGCCCGTACAGGCTCAGCAGATGAGTTGGATTTATCCGATACAATTCACAGTACTGCACAAAATGCAGGCCTGCTCGATATCAAGATGATCCCACAGCGCCACAATGCCACTAAAGTACTGTTATTTTTAGATATCGGTGGCTCAATGGACTCTTATATTCATTTATGTGAACAGTTATTCTCTGCTGCCCGCAGTGAGTTCAAACATCTCGAGTATTTTTATTTTCACAACTGTATATATGAAAAACTATGGAAAGACAATAACAGAAGACTTAGCGAAACCATTTCAACTCAAGATGTTATCAATCGCTATGGTAGTGATTATCGCGTTATTTTCATTGGTGATGCCGCTATGTCACCCTATGAGTTGTTCAGCCAGTTTGGCAGTGTTGAACACATGAATGAAGAGCCTGGCGATCTATGGTTACAGCGCATCCAAGATACTTGGCAAAAAGCAATATGGCTTAACCCTGTAATAGAGTCACACTGGCAATATACGCAAACCACACAAGCTATAAAACAGCAATTTGATGGCAAAATGTATCCACTTACTGTTGCCGGTTTAAGTGATGCTATCAATTATCTATCTAAATAGTCACTCATACGCTAACGGCTAAAGTTACGCTCAAAACTAATTAAATCGACATTTTCCTTGAGCTGATAAACTTGCGCTAAACGCCCGCCTGATGCTATTTTTTGATCCATTAATTCAAACATATCACTGGCCTCTATTCTTCGAATCAAACTTTTACGCTGAATACTTTTACCTATAATTATCTCTATCGCCAGTTTTAATTGCGCTATCGTAAACTGCTTAGCTAAACAGTAAACAGGTAACATACTATATAACGATTTTTGCTGCACTCTATGTAATGCGCTTTCAATAATAAGCTGATGATCAAATGCTAAATTAAGGTCCGCTAAACTCGCTATATCCCACCATTTAGCATCATCAACCGTATGAACATTTGAGCTGACAAGTTGATAGCCTACCAATGCATAATACGCCAAAGTAACGCTATAACCTCTTGGGTCACGATCAGCGCCTGAAAAGCTTTGTAACTGCTCTAGATATGGAGGTTCAACACCTGTTTTTTCTTTTAACTTTCTACGAGCAGTACTATCAGTACAAGTGTCAATATCAACATCGACATAACCACCTGGCAAAGCCCAACAACCTTTATAAGGCGCAATGGCCCTATCGACTAATAACACACTTAATTTACTATCAACAATGCTAAAAAGCACCGCATCCACACTAAATAATGGTTGTTTAAATGAGCCGTTTGATTGTGATACTTGCAAAACTCAATCTCCTTTTTATCATTAGCAATGACACTATTAAAGCTGTAAACCAATATATATTTTATCATCATAGACTGATATAGCAGACAAATTGCTAATTTATGACACTGACAAGCATAGGCACAACAATTAATTAACAATCAAAGCCTACAACCTATAAATTAACTGAAATTGACAATTAAACCAAGAAATAATGTCTTAATGACACAAATAAAACTTTACAGATCACACAACTGCTTGCTACTATATTTGTGTCATTAAGACACTATATAAAACACCACAGTAAAACGATCACAAATTAGGGAATAACATATGAATATTTTTAGTATTGACTCACAGGGCTTAAAAACGCCCGTTGCTATTGAAAGCTTTACCTTTTCAGGTGGTGAAGAACAAGTTAAGTTATCGGTAGCTGCTTTTAACAACTGTGAAAAAATAGAGATATTTCATCGTCTTACTAGTTCTAGCGATATCATTAAAATCATACTTGCTATTGATGCGATTCGCCGCTTAGGCTATGACGATACCAAGATAGAACTGATTATTCCCTACTTTCCATATGCTAGACAAGATCGCGTTTGCGTTGCAGGTGAAGCCTTTGGTGCTGCAGTAATGGCACAGCTGATTAACAACCTAAACTGCACCAAGGTTACCGTATGGGATGCACACAGCGAGGTTACCCCCGCCTTAGTAAACAAGGTTGTTAATATAGATCAAGTCTATTTTTTGCAGCAGTGCCCTCAGCTCATACAAAAATTGACCAATGGTGAATTAACACTATTATCGCCAGATGCTGGTGCCAGTAAAAAGAGTGAAAAAATAGCAGAGTATTTTAATGGCAGTGTCGAATTAATACAGGCACTAAAGAATCGAGATTTAGCAACAGGCAGAATTATAAGTAGCAAAATTCTTGGAGAGGTTGCAGGCAAAGACATTTTAATAACTGATGATATCTGTGATGGTGGTAGAACCTTTATAGAACTCGCATTACAACTGCAAACAAGCGGCGCTAAATCTGTAAGCTTATTCGTCACACACGGTATTTTTTCTAAAGGTTTTGCTGTTTTCAATGGCCTGATCGATACGATTTACACTACAAACTCTTTTAAGTCAGCAATACAGTACGAGCAACTACTAGCAGCAGAAAAAGAAAAAAACATTATCAATACCACTCTAAACATCATCGAAATTTAAGGGGACAATCATGACTATTATCGCACCTACTATGCAAAAAGATGTTTATAAAGAATTCCACAGTCGTGCATATCACCCACAAGTAAGTGAAGTTTATGCCAACTTCACCTCAAGAAGCGGCCGATTAAGTAATATCGCAGATAATAAAACAGTGGCTTTCGTCGGTTTACAGTATTTTATAAAAAGCTATCTAATCGATGAATGGCGTAGCTTTTTCGATGCCGACAAAAAAACGGCAGTTGCCAATCACAAGCGTATTTTAAGTGCGATGCTAGGCTACAGCGTTGATGTTAGTTATTTAGAAAAACTACATGAGTTAGGCTATTTGCCTTTAACTATAAAAGCTTTACCTGAGGGCACAATGGTACCTTACCAAGTGCCGCCAATGACCATCGTCAACACTAAACCCGGTTTTCAATGGTTAACAAATATGATTGAAACAGTATTAAGCGCTGAGAGCTGGCCTATTCAAACCAGTACTACTACAGCGGTTGCATACTTAAAAGAATTTAAATCGTACGCCAATAAAACAGGTTTAGATGCTAGCTTTGTGCCATTTCAAGGCCACGATTTTAGTTTTAGAGGAATGTTTGGTAAACAAGCAGCTGCCATGAGTGGTTTTGGTCACCTAGCGTCAGGTTTTGTCGGAACAGATACTATACCAGCCGTGCTATTCGCCGAGCAATATTACAATGCCGATGTCGATAAAGAATTAGTGGGATGCTCGGTTGATGCGACAGAGCACTCGGTCACCTGTTCATGGATACTAGAAGGTGAAATAGAGTTTTTCCGCTACTTGATGAAAGAGCAATCACCTAAAGGAATTTTAAGCGTAGTATCTGATACCTGGGATTTTTGGACATTAGTCACGAAATATTTACCTGAACTTAAAAATGACATTATCAATCGTGACGGCGCTTTGATCATACGTCCTGATTCTGGCGACCCAGTTAAAATACTAACGGGGTATACTATTGCAGATAGTAAACAAGACTTCTCTAATCAAAATGATGCGCAACGACAGGCACAAGAGAACAACTTTGAAGCCTATTTTTACAATAATCAATATTTCATAACCGAGCAGCCAAAGACCCAATTAATGGCTTGTGAAGTAAAGGGATTAATTCAATGCTTATGGGATATTTTTGGCGGAACGGTGACTAATAAAGGCTATAAATTATTAGATGAGCACATCGGTGCAATTTATGGTGATGCCATCACTCTTGAGCGCCAAAAACAAATATTGCAGCGTCTAATGGATAAAGGTTTTGCCTCTAAAGTTGTGTTAGGAATTGGCTCGTACAGTTATCAATATGTGACACGCGATACTCACGGCTCGGTAGTAAAAGCTACCAGTGTTGTTAAAAACGGCGAGCGTGTTGCTATCTTTAAAGACCCAAAAACAGATTCAAAAAAGAAATCTGCGAAAGGTTTATTAAAAATAGAACGTATCGATGGCCAGCTAACATTATTTGACGATGTCTCAAAAGAGCAAGAAGCTGAGGGGTTATTGGAAGTGGTGTTTCATGATGGTAAGTTAATAAAAGAAACATCCCTTGCGCAAATTCGAGCTATTATCGACGCTCAAATATAAACGATTAAAGGCAGTTTACTAGTAAGTAAGCTGCCTTTATGTCTTGGTATATCAATAGCGAACGTGCTATCTGCGACCTAAGATTCTGACAATTCTTAAAAACAAATTAATGATATCCATATACAGCGCAGCAGCGCTATCAATTGCATTGTCTAAGGTCTTAGGTATTTGGTTTGCCCTGCCCCAATCATAACCTATATAACCACAAAAGATTAATACCACTATCCAATCAAGAATACCGTGGTGTATACCAAAAACAAACACTTCAACTAGTTCGACCACTATCACTAACACTAAAGCAATGCCCAGTGCACCCGATATTTTCTTAAAGAAACTTGGAAATATAGTCCCTAAACACATCATAGCTATGGTTACTAAACCCGTTATTCTAATAGCCTGCGCCACTATTGTACTGTCATAACTACTGACAATAATATTAACAATTAAACCAAAGGGCACTACCACAAAGTTATAACCAATAAAGCTAACTAACGGCTTTTTAGAATTATTAAAAAGATACATACCAAAAAAGCACGAGGCAAAATAGCCTATAAAAAATAACCAAGGGTTTATGCCAGCAATCATTTGCGGCTCAATATTAGTGACCATCCACCAGTTAACCGCAAACCCCCAGCATAAGGTTAAACCTATCACTAAATTATAAGCCATCGCGCTGATAATTGGCTCCGCTGTACTCGTTCTTTTAAAAACATCCACTGTCATATTCTTGCCTCTTAAAAGTTATTGTTTGCTAAAAATGGCTATTATATAGAATATGGTTACATTTTAGACAAGTTAAATACCATTGGTTATAAATTTGTTGCACAAGTCACTAACAGCGTAATCAAGATAAAAATGATCCAGGATAAATGTTTAGCTTTTGAGCCAATGAAAGCTACTAGAAAATGAAGGAAGAATATCAGTCCTATAATGTTACCTAACACTACTCTATTAATATTAGGTTGTGCAATATAGACCATAAGGGCAGCAATTCCCAACCATGCTATCGTCGTTAAATGCCAAGCAAAACGTAATGTGCGTTTAGTGAAGTCATCACTACCAAATATTTTTGGTAAGTGATCAAGACGAAACAGCCTAACAAGAATATATTTTTCTCCAAGATATGAATGTAATAAACTAAGCAGCACCAATAAGACAGCAGCTACATAAAGTAAGTGATAGATAAAAACACCTCATAAAAATAATACCGATGGATAGATTCTATATTCTAGTAATAACTTACTAAAATAGATTACATTCACAATGATCTACATTACATCACCACAATGGATGCTTAAAGCGCTGTACTAAAAAATCTAGGAAGGCGCGTAGCGCGACGGGTAAATGTTGTCTGGATGGATAAAGTGCATTTATTGTTAAGTCAGGTATCGACCATTGCGGTAATACAGCGACTAACCTACCAGATCTAATATAATCATTCGCTAAATAAGTAGGTAAAATACTAATTCCTCCATTGGCTAAACATGCATGTAATAGAGCCGTCGCATCATTCGTTGAAAAATAACAGTCCACCTTTACCTTAACACTTTCACCCGCTTGGCTAAATTGCCACAAATATTTGCCTGCAAGCGTATGACTAATACAGCGATGATGAACTAATGAATCAGGCTGTGTAGGCAAGCCTTGTTCTTTAATGTACTCAGGCGATGCTACTAACACTGAAGCACAATTCGCTAAGGGCCTTGCTATTAGCATAGGATCAGGATTATTACTAATACGAATCGCTAAATCGACTCTCGCATCAACTAGGTTAATATTCGTATCACTCAAGTTCATTTCAATTTTTAGTTTAGTGTGTTGTACTAGGAAATCATTAATGGCACTGGCCATTTGAGCATGGCCAAAAGAACTTCCGCAAGTTATACGCAGCAATCCATTTAATTCATGGTTTTTTGCTGTCATTTCATCTACTACATCATCAGTCAATGCCAATATTTGCTGACAACGAAACAAGAACCTTTCACCAGCATCCGTTAAGGTGACTTTACGTGTGGTTCGGTGTAATAAACGCGTCTGCAGCCAATCTTCTAACACACTAATATAACGAGTAACCATTGCACGTGACATGGCTAGCACATCAGCACTCGCGCTGAAACTACCACTGATCGCGACTTGCGAGAACACTCGCATTGCTGTTATTTTATCCATCTATTAGCTCGTATTTTGAAACAGTTATGTCTATATATTGCTATATATGTTCATTAAATGAAACATAAAACTAATACTCAATCAAATTAATAGATATATACCTTGGAGAAAATCAAATGATTAAAGCGATTAGACACTCACTAACCATTAGTGCAATGCTGCTAATAGCTCCATTTGCAAATGCTGAACAATTGCAAGTGACAAGCTACAACCCTGCTGAAAAAGCTATCTTCCCTGTGACATCATCGCTAATTACGGGCGAGAAAGAAGCTATTTTAGTCGATGCTCAGTTTTCAATTATCGATGCTGACGCGTTAGTTACAATGATTAACGACAGTGGTAAAAAACTTACTACGATTTACATTAGTGGCGCCGATCCAGATTTCTACTTTGGTCTACAACCTATTGTTGAAGCTTTCCCAGAGGCTAAAGTAATAGCAAGTAGCGCTGTCGTAAAACATATAGAGCAAACGAAAGAGAACAAGCTTGCATACTGGGGACCGATTTTAGGATCTAATGCTCCAAGCAAAGTTATAATACCCGAGATTTCAGATAGCACAGAATTAACACTTGAAGGCAAAAAAATTAAGATCCATGAGATCAATACCCATCAAGCTTATTTGTGGCTACCTTCAATAAAGACAGCGCTAGGTGGAGTATTGGTTAGTAATGGTATTCATTTATGGACAGCCGATAGTCAAAGTGACTCAGCACGACAAGAATGGCTAGCAGCTCTGGATCGTCTAATTGATCTAAATCCGCTAAAAGTAATTCCTGGACATTATTTAGGGGATATTCCAGCAGGCGATAAAGCCGTAAAATTTACCAAAAATTACCTATTAACATATGAGTCAATATTAACCACAAAACCAAACTCTACTCAATTAATTGAAAGACTCAAAAACACTTTCCCTAACTTGCCCGTTGATGATGGCTTAGCTATTAGCGCTAAAGTAAATACAGGTGAAATTAAATGGTAAACATTTAAAGCACCATAGTGCCAACTAACTAATATAAAACAGCTGGTTGGCGCAGCCCTAAATAACATTAAAAAACTCACTTCAATAACCTTGCCATTGTTATAGTTTAATGAATGGTTGTGTCGCAAAGTTTCAAATTCAGCCAAGAGTACTAAACTCTAGGTGTGATTATGTGACTAGTTCCAAGAATTACTGATAATCCGGTAGATCAGAATTTTTGAACTGTTTTTTCTAATCATGTGAACTAATTAAACACCAGCTAATGTCGCACTGGCATAATGAAAGGCTTTAAAGATCATCATCGGTTTTGTTACTTTCTGATGAATCGATGCTCTTATTCAATAATATTATTCAAATATTTCACTCGTAATATATCGATAAAGTACGTGGCACCAAAGAAAAATAACAGAGTATTGATGTTCATTAAACCCGCATAGTTAGCACCATTTTTATCAATGACAACTTTTCAGGCATCCCATTATTCTCAATGGATTACTTGAAGAACTTTGTGGCGGTTACTTCGTCACGATGTGTAGAAAGTATGAAATCTAACGTAGCACTATACTTATCAATCGCTCGATAGTAATAACACCAGCGGCCTTTGACCTTAATATAGGTTTCATCCATTCTCAAGGAAGGAGATGTTGGGTCATCGCTAAAAAGCATTAGACATAAAAAAACCCCGTACAAAGTACTTGCGGATTTCTTTATGTATTTAAAAAGAGCAAGCTTGGCGAATTCTCATGTGGGTGATACAAGCTAAAGCTTGGCGTGGTAAACCTTGAGGGAGTGCGCAAGCGCAGCTACGGCCTTTTTGCTACGAAGCTGT